>NZ_PGES01000001.1:3713642-4951523 GCF_002797895.1 Janthinobacterium sp. 67
GCGAACGCCCGGTCCATCCGCCGGCGCTGATGCAGCCGGCCGCGATGGCCCTGTCGCAGCTGCTGCAAAAAGCGGCCTTGCGCGTGCAGGGCGACTACCGCCCGCTCGACGCCAGCCTGCCCGTGACCCTGCTGACGGTGGAAGTGCGCTCGCGCAGCGAGATCGACGAAGTGGCGCTGGGCCGCAACAAGGAAGCGCGCAGCTCGATGCTGCCGGCGCTGCTCGAAGCGGGCCTGGACGTGCGCGAGTACGCCTTGTCGGCCGAGGCGCTGGAAGAAGAGGTCAACGAGGCGATCGCCTTTGCCCAGGGCGCGCGGCAGATCGTGCTGCAAACGTATAACGCCATGTTCGTCGACGGCCAGCGCCGCCTGGTCGAAGCCCTGCCGCACGACAGACTGTGGCTGGTGGCGGGCCGTTTGCCGTATGACCTGGACCTGGCGCCCGACGCGCAAGGCCGCCTGGCCGCCTTCGGCTGCCGCCCGGCCGCGCTCGTGCCGGTCGTCGACAAGCTGGCCGGCAAGGCGTAGGCGCAGCGCTAGCGACGTAAAAAAACCCGCATGTGCGGGTTTTTTTCATTCAGCTTGGCGCAACGGGCGGCAACGCCGCCACCGCCAGCAAGGCAAACGGCCCGAGCAGCAGGCCGATGCCGAACCAGAGTCCCCCGTGGCGGCCGCGCCGGCTGGCCAGCAGCCAGGTGGCGACCGCAAACAGAAACATGAAGATCAACAGTATCGCCATTGCCACTCCTTGCCATGCGGAAAGCCCAGTGTAGCCCACGGGCGCGCCCGTGGCTACTCCGGCGTTGACCCTAGCGCCGCACCTGCATCAGGATCACGCGCTTGCTGCTGCCGTCGGCCGGTGGCGTGGCTGACGGCGGCGGGCTGTCGCAGGAGCCGCAGGAACCGCAGCCGCTGCCGCAACCGGGCGTCACCTTGAAGAAGGCCGACATCTTCGCCTCATCGAGGCCGCAGCGCACGAGGCCGCGCACGATGGCGCGGCGCACGCCGGCCGGCAGGTATTTGGTCGAGAAATGCAGCAGCGCGGCTGCGACGATCAGGGCGACGATGAGAGTTTGCCACATGGTTTTCTCCTAGGCGCCGAACAGCAGGGCGACGCGGTACGTGATGAACGAGGCGGCGTAGGCCAGCGCGAACATATAGCCGGCCATCAGCAGCGGATAGCGCCAGCCGCCCGTCTCGCGTTTGACCACGGAGAGGGTCGACAGGCACTGCGGCGCGAACACGTACCAGGCCAGCAGGGACAGCGCGGTGGCCATCGACCACGAATGGGCGATCAGCGGTTCCAGGGTCGAGGCCAGCGCGTCGCCCGTTTGCGACAGCGCATACACGGTGCCCAGCGCGCCGACGGCCACTTCGCGCGCCGCCATGCCCGGCACCAGCGCGATGCAGATCTGCCAGTTGAAACCGATCGGCGCGAAGATCACTTCCAGGCCGCGGCCCAGGATACCGGCCAGGCTGTAGTAGATCGGCGGATGGATCGCATTGTCCGGCGCACCGGGGAAGGTGCTGAGGAACCACAGGATGATCATCAGGCTCAGGATGATGGTACCGACGCGCGTGAGGAAGATCTTCGCGCGCTCCCACAGGCTGACGGCCAGGTTGCGCAGATGCGGCCAGTGATAGGCCGGCAGTTCCAGCAGCAGCGGCTGGTTGCCGCGCACGCCCATGCTGCGCTTCATGACCCAGGCCACGGCCATGGCCGAGATGATGCCGGCAAAGTACAGGACGAACAGCACCAGGCCTTGCAGGCTCAGGTAGCCCCACACCTGGCGCTGCGGGATGAAGGCGGCGATGATCAGCGCATACACGGGCAGGCGCGCCGAGCACGTCATCAGCGGCGCGATCATGATGGTGACGAGGCGGTCGCGCGGATTCTGGATGGTGCGCGCCGCCATCACGCCGGGAATGGCGCAGGCAAAGCTCGACAGCAGCGGGATGAAGGCGCGGCCGGACAGGCCCACGCCACCCATCAGGCGGTCCAGCAAAAAGGCCGCGCGCGGCAGGTAGCCGCAGTCTTCCAGGCTCAGGATGAAGAAGAACAAAATCAGGATCTGCGGCAGGAAGACCAGGACGCTGCCGACGCCGCCGATGATGCCTTCCACCAGCAAGCTTTTCAGGTGGCCGTCGGGCATGTTCGCCGTCAGCACGGCGCCCAGGTGGCCCACGCCATCGGTGATCATTTCCATCGGCGTGGCGGCCCACGCAAACACGGCCTGGAAGATCAGGAACATCAGCACGGCCAGGATGAGGGGGCCGAACACGGGGTGCAGCACCACGTCGTCGATCTTTTCCGTCAGGTTGCCGCTGTCTTGCGTGTCGTTGCTGACGGCGGCCAGGATGCGGCGCACTTCGCGCTGGGTTTCTTCGACGGTGACGGCATCGATGGCCGCCAGCGGTTTCGCGTCCACGGCCGGCAGCGGCAGCATGGCATCGATGGCGTCGAGCAGGGCTTTTTCGCCATCGTGCTGCACCGCGATGGTTTCCACCACGGGCATGCCCAATTCGGCCGACAGCCTGGCCGTGTCGATGACCATGCCGCGCTTGCGCGCCACGTCCGTCATGTTCAGCGCCAGCAGCATGGGCAGGCCCAGGCGCTTGACTTCCAGCACCAGGCGCAAGTTCAGGCGCAAATTGGTGGCGTCGACGACGCAGATGATGGCGTCGGGACGCGGGTCGCCCTTGCGCAGCCCGCCCACCACGTCGCGCGTGATGGCTTCATCGGGCGTGGTGGCCGACAGGCTGTAGGCGCCCGGCAAATCGAGCACGCGCACGGGCTTGCCGGCGGGCGACGTGAAATGGCCTTCCTTGCGCTCGATGGTCACGCCGGCGTAGTTCGCCACTTTCTGGCGCGCGCCCGTCAAACGGTTGAACAGGGCGGTCTTGCCGCAGTTGGGATTGCCCAGCAAGGCAATTTGTGGCTGATGCGGCGGCTTGTGCACCCCCGCATCGATGATCGTTTCGACAGCACCCATGGTCATTCCGGTTGAATCAGCGGTTGAATCGTAATCAGCGCCGCTTCGAAGCGGCGTAGTGCGAACGTGGCATTGCCCACCTTGATGGCCAGCGGATCGCCGCCGGGAATGCCGCGCTTGAGCATGCGGATGCGTTCACCGGGAACGAATCCCAGCTCCATCAGGCGGCGGACGAGGTCGACGCCATCTTCCGTCTGTCCTGCCGCGTGGGGCGTGATATGCAACACCGTGCCGCTCTGGCCGACTGCCAGCGCGTCGAGCGTCATCAAGGGTGGAACTAGAGTCATGAGCAAATTCCGTTCAAATTAAGAACACCAGGGACAGACTGCTGCGCGTGGCGCACGCCCTGATGTTGTGAGGTAAAACGCAACTGTTGCGCATTACCGACAAGCGGTCTTTCAAACTGTCCGGACGGCGACCGTCCGAGACAATACCAGCATTATAAACATGAATGCGAATAGTTTTTATTTAGCCCGGAGAGCCGCCCCCGTCAAGGGCTGCGCCATCCAAAAAAACGACATATCCAAGCGCCGCGCCAGGCCGCCAGGCGCCGCACACTTGATCAAAATCGCTTGCATTGTCCCGCACTTTGCGCGACAATGAAACGTAATGATAATGATTCTCATTAAAACACTAGCAACAATGCTTCGCGGCACTAGTGCATTTCCATCCTCCAGCCAGAAGGTGCATCAATGATTGTATGTGTCTGCAACAACATATCTGATCGTGAAATCCGTCAAGCCGTCGATCTTGGCCTGTCCAGCATGGCCGAACTGCGCCGCGACCTGGGCGTGGCCACCTGCTGCGGCAAATGCCACACCTGCGCGCGGGAAGTGCTGAACGATCACCTGAACGCCACCGTGGCGCTGCAAGAAACTGTATTGATGCGAGCCGTACTGACCAACTAAAGAAAGCGATGAACGCCATGACGATGATGCCCCCGCCCGTAACGGTGCAGGCCGTGCAGCAATTTGCCGACTTCGACAAGAAGCGCAACAAATTCGCGCCGCTGATGGCCATCGTCGTCCTGCATATCGCCGGCTTTTACGCCATCCAGAGTGGCCTGCTGAGCCGCGTCGTCACGGCGGCCATGCCGACCATCACGACCATCAGCATCATCGCCCCGCCGGCGCCGCCGAAACCGCCCGCGCCATCCGTACCGAAAACCGTGGAACTGAGCGCGCCCGTGCCGCGCGCCGTGATCCCGCCGCTGCCGATGATCGCCGTCGCGCCGACCGAACCGACGATCACGCCGCCGCAGCCGACGCGCGCCGAAGCGGCGCCTGTCGCCACCGCCGCACCGACGGCGCCAGCGGCACCGTCGCCGACGCCACCGGCCCCAGCGACGCCGCGCACCGTCAGCAGCGTCGAATACATCAAGGCGCCGCAACTGATCTACCCGAATTTGTCGCGCCGCCTGGGCGAAAGCGGCACCGTGGTGCTGCGCATCCTGATCAACGAAAAGGGCTTGCCCGAGCAAATCCTGATCCAGAAATCGACCGGCTACACCAACCTCGATGAAGCGGGCCGCCAGGCCGCGCAGCGCGCGCTGTTCAAGCCGATGATCGAAAACGGCAAGCCCGTCCCCGTCTACGTTTTAGTACCGCTGACCTTTCAACTGAGCTAGCCTTCCGGCGGCCACGGCGCCGCTGCCAGCCCGCAAGCATCGCACCCCGTGCCCTGCTTGCTTTTTTGCGCCCGTTTTAGTCAAGCGATTTGCTTGTTTCAGTCTGCCAGCCTACATCCCCGGGCCAGGCAGACTTTTTTTTGCCTGCTATGGGGTCAGACCCTCAACACCGCCAACGCCCAGTTCAGCGCCAACGTCGCCGGGGGTCTGACCCCAGCCTTACATCTCCGCCCACATTCTGAGCAGATTGTGATAATGCCCCGTCAGCCCCACCGTCGCCGGCGAATCGCCATGCTCCGCGCGCACGCTCTGGATGTTCTGATCGAGCTCGAACAGCATGCTGCGTTTCCAGTCCTCGCGCACCATGCTTTGCGTCCACAGGAAGGAGCAGATGCGCTCGCCGCTGGTGACGGGCAGCACCTGGTGCACGCTGCTCGACGGGTACACGATCACGTCGCCTGCCGGCAATTTCACTTCATGCGTGCCGTAGGAATCGACCACGACCAGCTCGCCGCCTTCGTACTCGTCCGGCTCGCTCAGGAACACGGTTGACGAGACGTCGGCGCGCATCGACTGCATGCCGTTTTTCGGCGTTCGGATGGCGCCGTCGATGTGCAGGCCATAGTGCTCGCCGCCCGCATAGCTGTTGAAGAAGGGCGGCAGGATGCGCAGCGGCAGCACGGCGGCAAAGAACAGCGGATTGGCCATCAGCGCGCGGCTGACGATCTCGCCCAGCTCCAGCGCCAGCGGCGAACCCTCGGCCAGCTGGCGGTTGCGCTTGACTTGCGCGCCTTGCGCGCCGACGCTGGCGCGCCCGTCGACCCAGTCCGTCTGCGCCAGGCGCTGGCGGAAATGCGTGACCTGTTCCGGCGTCAGCACGCCGGGTATATGCAGCATCATCTTGCTATCCTTTTTCAGTAAATATCGCTGCCCGATTATCGCATCGCCGGCGGCGGCCAAGTAGGCACAAAGGCAAGAACGGACCAACATTTCCCGCCTTTTCAGCACGGCCATGCATGCGCGCCTGCGGCGGCAAAATGGCGCCAGGAACGCGAATGAGAATGGCCTTCATTTTCCTTAACAAATAAAAAACGGCGCAATCACGAAATCCACTTGAGAATGGGTTTTATTCGCACGATATTTACGTTAAAAAGACGGAATAATGCCGTTTAGCACCGGAAATCGCCGGCATTTTGCGCTATCATGCGGGCATAGCGAAACCGGCAACCTGCGCGCCACCAGGCAGCCTTGCGCCACCCGGCAGTGAACGCCAGCAGCCTGCGGTTTCATCATCGAACGCGACACCGAACAAAGGAAATCCCATGAAGGGCGATAAAGAAGTCATCCGCATGCTCAACGCACAGCTCACCAACGAACTGTCAGCCATCAACCAGTACTTCCTGCATGCGCGCATGTACAAGCACTGGGGCCTGGAAAAGCTGGGCAAGAAGGAATACGAAGAATCGATCGGCGAAATGAAACACGCCGACAAGCTGATCGACCGCATCCTGATGCTCGACGGCCTGCCTAACCTGCAAGCGCTGCACAAGCTGCTGATCGGCGAGAACACGCCGGAAATGCTGGAATGCGATTTGAAGCTGGAACGCGCCGCGCACGCCACCGTCAAGGAAGGCATCGCCATCAGCGAAAAAGCCGGCGACTACGTCTCGCGCGACCTGTTCCTGATGATCCTGGAAGACACGGAAGAGCATATCGACTGGCTCGAAACGCAGATCGACCTGATCGCCAAAATCGGCCTGCAGAATTATCTCCAGAGCCAAATGGCCGTGGAAGAATAATCTTCAGCACCCAACAAAAAACCGGCAGGCTTGCCGGTTTTTTTACGCCTGCCGTCAAGCCTTGCCGGTCTGCGGCGGACGCAGCTTGACGAACAGCACCGCCACCGCCGCGCACAGCAACAGGGCGCCGGCCAGGCGGATGACGTTCTCCGGATTGCCGCCCAGCCAGCTGCGGTAATACAGGGGCAAGGTGAAGATCTGGATGATCATCGGAATGACGATGAACATGTTAAAAATGCCCATGTAGACGCCCGTGCGCTCGGCTGGAATGCAGCCGGCCAGCATGATGTAGGGATTGCCCATGATGCTGGCCCAGGCCAGGCCCACGCCCAGCATCGGCAGCAACAGCAGCGCCGGGCTGTGGATCAGCGGGATGCCCAGCATGCCCACGCCGGCCGCGCACAGGCACAGGCTGTGCATGCGCTTGGGACCGAAGCGGCGCGTGAACGGCACCAGCGCGAAGGCGGCGACAAAGGCGACGAAATTGTAGAAGGCACCCACCTGCCCGTTCAGCAGGCCCGCGTCGCGAAAGCCTTGCGACGCGGGGTCCGTCGTGTGAAACAGGGTGGCCGACAGCGACAGCGCGATGTATTGCCAGTAGCAGAACATGGCGTACCACTGGAACAGGTTGACGAGGGCCAGCTGCTTCATCGTCGGCGGCATGTCGCGCAGGGCCGCGCCGATGTCGGCCAGCGTATGGCGCCAGCCCGGCGGACGGCTGCGGATGGCCGCCAGTTCGGCCGCCGTGAGCGGATTTTCCGGCGTCGTCTTCAAGGTCCACAGCACCGAGGCGAGCGAGAACACGGCGCCGATCAGGAAGGCGGCGATGACGATGTGCGGGATATGGCTGCCGTTGACGGCATCCTTGTTCATGCCCAGCATGACGAGCAGCGACGGCGTCAGGTAGGCCAGCGTCTGCCCCAGTCCCGTAAACGCGCTTTGCGTGAGAAAACCCAGCGAATGCTGCTTCTTGTCGAGCTTGTCGCTGACGAAGGCGCGGTACGGCTCCATCGTCACGTTGTTGGCCGCGTCGAGTATCCACAGCAGGCTGGCCGCCATCCACAGTGTGGGACTGAACGGCATGGCCAGCAGGCCCAGGCTGCACAGGATGGCGCCGATCAGGAAGTATGGCGTGCGGCGGCCCCAGCGCGTCACCGTGCGGTCGCTCATGGCGCCGATCAAGGGCTGCACGAGCAGTCCCGTCATGGGACCGGCCAGCCACAGGTAGGGCAGGCTCGCCTCGTCGGCGCCCAGGTATTTGTAGATGGGGCTCATGCTGCTTTGCTGCAGCCCAAAGCTGAACTGGATGCCGAAAAAGCCGACATTCATGTTGACGATCTGCCAGAACGACAGATGCGGACGGTGCGCGCCGGCGTCGCTCATGATTGTTCCCTTTCCAGCCACAGCATATGCCAGGGCTGCAAGCCCACCGCGCCGGACAGCACGCTGCCATCGAGGCTGTTGCGCCATTCGCCTGCCGGTAAAGTGAAACGCTGGCTGGCACCGCTGAAGTTGCTCAAGCTGAGAAACGCGTCGCCGCGCGACAGCGCCAGCACGGCAGGCGTGTCGGCGGGCAGCACGCTGCGTGGCGCGGCGGCGGCCAGGGCCGGCAAGCGCCGGCGCACGTCGATCAGCTGGCGCAGCGCCGGATACAGCCGGCCGCTGGCGCTCACGCCGTCGTGGCGCCAGGCCAGCAGGCTGTCGTCGAACGCGGGGCGCTGCAGCCAGCGGCTGTCCATCGCCCGGTCGGCGCGCTGCGTGTAGCTGTAATCGTTGGTCATGCCCAGTTCATCGCCCATGTACAGCACGGGCAAGGCGCCAAAGCTCAAGGCCAGGCCATGCAGCAGCAGCAGGCGCCGCAACGCGTATTCCTGCTCCTGCACCGTGGCGGCGCTTTCCAGGCCGGCCAGCGAGGCGGCCATGCCGTTGCTGCCATGCGCCTTGTCGGCGCTGCTGCTCTGGAAGGCGGCGCCGCGCGCATAGCTGCCGGAGGCGCCGGCGAAGAACCGCGCGATGCGCGCCAGGCGCGCCGGCCCGTTCGCGCCCGCTTCGTTGAGCAGCACGTTCCAGCCGATGTCGTCGTGGCAGCGCACGTAACTGAGCCAGCTGGCGGATGGCGGCAGCGGTGGCGTGGCGGCGATCACCTGCTGCAGCAAGTCCGTGCTTTCCTCGGCCAGCGCGCCCCAGCCGGCGGCCATCAGGCTGCTGTGATAGGCGATATGGCATTCGGGCGCGCTATCGCTGCCGAAATAGGCGGGCAGCTTGGGCGTGGGCACGATGGCTTCGGCCTTGAGCAGCACGCCCGGCGCGACGATGGCGGCAATCGCCCGCAAGGCTTGCAGCAGGCTGTGGGCTTCGGGCTGGTTCATGCAATCGCTGCCTTCGCGCTTCCACAGGAAGGCCGTCGAATCGAGACGGAACACCTCGATGCCCTTGTTCGCCAGGCCCAGCATGGCGCCGGCCATGGCCGCGAAGACGGCCGGATTGGCGTAATTCAAATCCCATTGATACGGATAGAACGTCGTCCAGACCCAGCGCCCGAGCTCCGGCACGAACGTGAAATTGCCGGGCGCCGCCTGCGGGAAGACCTGGCCCAGGGTGCGCTCGTAGCGGTCCGGCTGCGCGCGGTCGGGATAGGTATGGAAAAAATCGCGCAGCAGCGGATCGCCCGCCTTGGCACCCAGCGCCCACGCATGGTCGTCGGCCACGTGGTTGAGGATCAGGTCCGAGCACAGGCTGATGCCGGCCGTGCGCAACTGCGCCGTCAGTGCCAGCAAGTCGGCATTGCTGCCCAGCGCGGGATCGACTTCCTCGAAGCTGGCGACGGCAAAGCCGCCATCGCTTTCACCGGCGCGCGGGCGCAGGAACGGCAGCAGGTGCAGATACGTCACGCCCAGTTCGCGCAGGTGGGCAATGCGCGCCGCCACGCCCTGCAGGCTGCCGCCGAAGCGCTGCACGTAGGCGCTGTAACCGAGCATGGACTGGCTGGCAAACCAGTCCGGCTGCGCTTCGCGCTGCGCATCCTGCCGCAGCAGCTCGGGGGCGCGCGCCGCGTACAGCCGGCCCACGCTTTCCATCAGGTCGCCCAGCCAGGGCAGGAAGTCCGGCCGCTGGCCATACAGGCTGCCCAGGCGGTCAAGCAAGACCGCCTCCTGGTGCGCATAGCGGCGCGCCGCATCGTCGCGCAAGTGCGTGGGGAGCGGCGCGAGCAGGCGCGCCAGGGGGCTGCGTATCGACATCATGAATCCTATCCTTGCTTAGAATGCGTATTTCAGGCTGACCTTGACGGCGCGCCCCGTGATCGAGCGGGCCGCATGGCCATCGCCCTCGACTTCCGTGTAGCCGATCTTGTCGAGCAAATTGTTCGCCGTCAGCGCCACCTGCACTTGCGGCGTGAGCTGGTAATTGACGAAGGCGTTGAGCACCTGGTAGGCGGGCAAGGTGATCGTGTGCGCATCGTCGCCCCAGGACTTGCCCGTGCCGACCAGGCTGGCGCCCAGGGTGGCCGGTCCCCATTCATAGGTGGGGGCGATCTGGTAGACGACCCGCGCCTGGCGCCGCGGCGTATTGCCGATCAGCGCCACGTCGGCCGCCGCCGTGCCCGTGATTTCGGCATCCGTGAACGTCAGGCCGCCATTGATGCGGAAGTCGCCGGCGCTGTAGGCCGCTTCCAGTTCCACGCCCTTCGCTTCATAGCTGTTGGCCGTGCGCAGCTGGGTGGTCGCTTCGTAATTGCTTTCCTTGGTCTTGGCCTGGAACAAGGTGACGAAGGTGCTCAGGGGACCGCGCCGCCATTTCACGCCGCCTTCGATCTGGCGCACGGTGTTGATCGCCACGGGCACGCTGCCATCGAGGGGCGTGCCGAACAGGATGCGGTCGGCATTGAAGGCCACGCCTTCGCTGACGCGGGCAAACACGGCCAGATTGGCTTGCAGCTTGTAGTTCGCGCCCAGCGAGTACGAAGTGTGGCCCAGGGTGTAGTCGACCTGCTGCACCGTCGACGGCAGATAGGTTTGCGCACCGGTGGCCTGGTTGGCCGTGCCGCTCGCATGCTGGCGGTCGCGCCGCAAGCCGCCGTCGAGATTCAGCGCGCCGCTTTCCCAGGCCAGGTTCAGGTACGGCGACGTCGTGCGGTATTCCATGTCGACGGCGCGCGAGCAGCAGGCACCGAAGGCCGGGCCGATGTAGCCTGGCGTGCCGCTGGCCGTCTGCAGCAGCGCCGGCTGGTCGCCCGTGGCCTGCATCAGGTATTCATTGAAGTTCCAGGTCAGGCCCAGCTTTTGCTGCGACAAATACAGGCCGGCCGTGGTGGTCAGCTTGCCGCTGTCGAGAGTAAACGTCTTGGCCAGCTTGGTGTCGCTCAGGGTATTGCTGGCGTCGTCGATCGAGGTATTGAACACCACGGCGGAAAACGCGCGGCCGATATAGGGCTTGCCCTGGTTCGGGCCACTGGCAAACACATGGCTGCCGTCGCTGCCGTTATTCGAGGGGAAGACACCGATGAAGCGGCCCGAGTTGTCGGCGTAGCGGAAGTTTTCGCTCACGCTCCAGCCCTGCCCCAGCTTGAACGATGCTTCCAGCCCCACGGTATCGCTTTTCACGTGCAAGCCGTCGTTGACGCGGGTGGCCACGCGCTGGTTATCCTTGTTCAGCACCATGTCGGGCACCCAGTACGGCGAATAGAAACTGGCCTTGCGCGGGTCGATGCCGGCGATTTCCCCGATGCGGCCATTGCGCACGCTGACCGGCACGGGCAAGGCCGTGGGCGACTGGTCGTCGAGGTGCTTGAACGACAGGCGCACGAAGCCGCTGTCGAATTCATGCGTGACATTGCCGCGCAGCTGGCCACCCTTTTCGCTGTTCACGCCACTGTGGCGTATGCCTTCGCCGGTGCGCCAGGAGCCGCCGATGAAGAAGCGCGTGCGTTCGGAAATTGGCGCGCCATAATCGAAATCGACCCTCGTCTGGTCGTAGCCCAGGCCACGGCTGATGGCCACGCTGCCGCCCTTCTCCTGGCCATTCTTGCTGATGAAATTGATGATGCCGCCCGGCGAGTTGGTGGCCAGGGTGGAGGCCGCACCGCCGCGCACCACTTCCAGGTGGTCGAGCGTGGAATCGATCTTGACGAAGCTGTCGGGCGTGGTGAAGTTGAAGTCGCCGAACTGCAGCACGGGCAAGCCGTCTTCCTGGATCTGCACATAGCGCGCGCCGCCGGCGGAAATGGGCAGGCCGCGCACGGTGATGTTGGCATTGCCTTCGCCGCCCGAGGATTCGGCCCGCAAGCCCGGTACCGAGCGCAGGACTTCGGCGGCGCTGGTCGGTGCGTTGTGCAGGATGGTGTCGAGTTCCATGCTGCTGACGGAATTGCTCGATTTCATTTTGGACGTGCCGCCGGCGGTGCCCGTGACCACGATGCGTTCCAGATTCAGGCCATCGGCGGGGGCGGCGCTGGCGGTGTCGCTTGCCGATTGCGCGTGGGCGGCGCCCAGTTGCAGCATGGCCAGGGCGACGGCGGCAGCCATGCAGCCGCGTTGAGCAGTACGTGTCTTCATCTTGTCTCCAGTGTTGTATGCCGATACATCGAGGTATCGCCTTGTTATGAGTACTGGCCGCCGCATGCCGTGGCGCGCTGGCTGAGCCGGTACGCCATTATTGAACGAATAAGAATTTATTGCAATCGATTGCAATCGAGCACTGCAACATAAAAATTATGTTGTTTTTAAGGGAATTTTTCGGGCGTCGCAGAGGAAAAAATGCGATGTTTTACGCGAGCGCAGGGTTTTTCATGCTGCTGTGCAGCATGAAAATAAGGCGGTTAATTTGAAATTATTGCAATCGGTTGCATAGCCTTGCAAACACGGCTTAGCGGCTAGAGGCGCGCACGATCAGCTCGGTTGGCAATTGCCGCGATGGCGCGGACGCGCCATCGACCAGCGCCAGCAGCGAGGCCACCAGCGCGCGCCCGGCGGCGCGGATCGGCTGGCGCACGGTGGTCAGCGGCGGGTGGAAATACGCGGCCAGTTCGATATCGTCGTAGCCGACGACGGCCACCTGCTCCGGCACGGCCACGCTGCGCGCGCGCAAGGCGCTGATGGCGCTCATGGCCAGCAAGTCGCTGCAGGCAAAGATGGCGTCGAACGGCAGCTGGCGATCCAGCAGTTCCTGCACGTCCGTCGCGCCGCCCTGCGGCAGGAAGGAGCCGGCCACGTACAGTTGCGGATCGGGCGCCAGTCCCTGCGCGGCCAGCGCCTGTGCATAGCCCTCGTGGCGCTGCGCCACTTCGGGCAGCCGCGTATCGCCAAAGAAGGCGATGCGCCGGCGCCCCGCCGCCAGCAGGTGCTCCGTGGCCAGCCTGCCGCCGGCGACGTTATCGCCGCCGACGGTGCAATACAGCTGCTGCGGCAATTGCGCGCCCCACACGACGATGGGTACCTGGCGCGCGGCCAGCTGGTTCAATTGTTCATGGTGGCGCCACTGGCCGATCAGGATGATGCCGATCACGCGGCCGCTGTCGAAGGACTGGGCGGCCGCATCGAGCGTTTCGGCATCCACGCGCGAAATGAGCATGTCGAAGCCCTGCTCCGTCAGCGCATCGGCCAGGCTGCCCAGCATGCTGAGGAAAAAAGGGTCGGACAGGTGCTGGCGCGTGGCCGCGTCGTACGGCACCACCACGCCGACCGTGCGGTTCTGCTTCAGGCGCAGGTTTTGCGCGCCGATATTGATGGAATACTTGAGCGAACGGGCCAGCGCGATGACGCGCTCGCGCGTCTCTTCATTGACCAGCGAACTGCCGCTCAGCGCGCGCGACACGGTGGACGTGGACACGCCGGCCAGGCGCGCGATATCGGCCATCTGCAAGCGCTGCTGCGCCTTCGAATCGTTGCCGGTCATCGTGCGCTCACTGCGGCACGGTGTCCTTGAACGACTGCCGCTCGGACAGTTTGTCGAACAGGCGCGCCAGCGCCGGGTGATCCGCGCGCCAGTCGATTTCCGGGAAGCGGAAGCTGAGCCAGCCCAGGGTGCAGCCCACGGCCACGTCGGCCAAGGAGTAGTTCTTGCCGGCGCAATACGCGCTCTCGCCCAGGCGCGATGCCAAAGCCGCCAGGCCCAGCGTGACTTTATCCAGCTGGCGCGCGATCCAGGCGGCGCTTTGCTGCTCGGGCGGGCGCTGCGTGCGCTCCAGGCGTACCAGCACGCCCGCGTCGAGGATGCCGTCGGCCAGCGCTTCCCAGTTCTTGATATCGGCCCGCTCGCGGCCGTTGCCGCCGGCCGGCAGCAGTTTGCAGACGGGCGTGAGCGTGTCGAGGTATTCGACGATGACTTTCGAATCGATCAGCGTGCTGCCATCTTCCATCACCAGGCAAGGCACCTTGCCCAGCGGGTTGGCCTGGGCGATGCGGGTTTCCGGCACCCACACGTTTTCCAGCTCGAAGACATAGTCGAGCTTTTTTTCCGCCAGCACGATACGGGCTTTGCGGACATACGGGCTGGCGAGGGAACCGATCAGTTTCATAGGTACTTTAAGGTAAGGGAGCAGCAGGCAGTATAGCATCGGCGGCAGCGGTGTTTGGCAGCACGCGCCCGGCGCGCCCCAGGGTGTGGCAGGCATGCCGCATCGGGGCCGGATTCGGCCAAAATGAGCGCCATCCACAGCCGACGGACGGCTGGCCAGCGGCCAGCGGTGGTAAAATCGCCCTTTACTGTGGCGCCGTCAGTGTTGCTGTATCGCAATTCCTACCCTTCCCCGCGCGCCACACGCCAACCGTTTCTTTAACTTGCGTCCGCTCTCATGACTTCTACTACTCCGTATTCCACGCTGTCGGCCCTGTCTCCGCTCGATGGCCGCTACGCCAGCAAGACCGATCTGCTGCGCCCGATCCTGTCCGAAGCCGGTTTCATGCACCACCGCGTGAAAGTGGAAATCTCCTGGCTGCAAGCGCTGTCGCAAGCCGGTTTCGCTGAAATCAAGCCATTCTCGGCGCAAGCGAATGCCCTGCTCGACAAGATGGCAGCCGATTTCTCGGAAGCCGACGCGGCCCGCATCAAGGCCATCGAAGCGGTCACCAACCACGACGTCAAGGCTGTCGAGTACTGGCTGAAGGAACAAGTGGCGGACGTGCCGGAACTGGTGGCGGCGTCGGAATTCATCCATTTCGCCTGCACCTCGGAAGACATCAACAACACCTCGCACGGCATGATGCTCAAAGCCGCGCGCGATGGCGTGATGCTGCCCGCATTGAACGGCCTGGTGGCCAAGCTGACGCAGATCGCGCACGACAATGCCGACGTGCCGATGCTGTCGCGCACGCACGGCCAGACGGCCAGCCCGACCACCCTGGGCAAGGAATTCGCCAACGTCGTGGCCCGCTTGCAGCGCGCCGTGAAACGCATCGAGCAAGTGGAAATCCTCGGCAAGATGAATGGCGCCGTCGGCAACTACAATGCCCACCTGTCGGCCTACCCGGGCTTCGACTGGCCGGCATTCTCGCAGGCCGTCATCGAACAGCGCCTGGGCCTGGTCTTCAACCCGTACACCATCCAGATCGAACCGCACGACTACATGGCCGAACTGTTCGACGCCTTCGCGCGCGCCAACACGATCCTGCTGGACCTGAACCGCGACATCTGGACGTACGTCTCGCTGGGCTACTTCAAGCAGAAGCTGAAAGCGGGCGAAATCGGTTCGTCGACCATGCCGCACAAGGTCAACCCGATCGACTTCGAAAACTCGGAAGGCAACCTGGGCCTGGCCAACGCCGTGCTGAAACACCTGTCGGAAAAACTGCCCGTCTCGCGCATGCAGCGCGACCTGACCGACTCGACCGTGCTGCGCAATATCGGCGTGGGCCTGGGCTACACCCTGCTGGCGTATGACAGCTGCCTGCGCGGCCTGAACAAGCTGGAAGTGAACCACGCGCGCCTGGCGCAAGACTTGGACGCAACGTGGGAAGTGCTGGCCGAGCCCGTGCAAACCGTGATGCGCCGCTATGGCATCGAAAACCCGTACGAGCAACTGAAAGAGCTGACGCGCGGCAAGGGCATCTCGAAAGAAGCACTGCAAACCTTCGTCAACGGCCTGGCCATCCCGCAAGATGCCAAGGACGTGCTGCTGACCATGACGCCGGGCAACTACATCGGTATCGCTGCACAATTGGCCAAAGCCGTCTAAGCAGTTTCCACATGGGGATCCTGCTATCCCACTCCCGCGGGGCGGCCAGCATACAAATGCTGGCCGCCCCGCGGTTTTTCCGGCAATCTTTCTTGTAGAATCTCCAGCACGCAGCGCAATTTGCTTTTCTTTGGTATATTAGGATTAATTAGTCCTAACACGTACTACTTTCAAGAAAGCCATCGATGCAACGCTACACCACCACCGCCATCATCCTGCACTGGCTGACCGCCCTGTTGATCATCAGCGCCTTCGTCATGGGCCTGGTCATGACGGACATTCCCGGCCTGACGCCCACCAAACTCAAATATTTCTCCTGGCATAAATGGCTGGGCGTGACCGTGCTGGCCATCGCCGCCATCCGCCTGCTGTGGCGCAAGGCCAACGTGCCGCCGCCGCACCCGGCCAGCATGGTTGCCTGGCAAAAGAAGGCGGCCGACGCCATGCACGTGCTGCTGTACATCCTGATCTTCGCCGTGCCCGTTTCCGGCTACCTGTACACGCTGGCCGCCGGCGTGCCCGTGGTCTATCTTGGCCTGTTCCAGCTGCCCGTCATCATGGCGCCGAACCCGGAACTTAAGCCGCTTTTAAAAGAAATTCATTATGTTCTGAACATGACGATGGCCGCCGCCGTGGCCGCCCATGTGCTGGCCGCGCTGAAGCACCAGTTCATCGACCGTGACGGCGTCCTCAAGCGCATGTTGCCGTAACACCGACTTCCCCTTGCTCACTGAAAAACTACAGGAAAAAAACAAGATGAAAACCACCCAACGCATCGTCCTCGCTTCCCTGCTGGGCCTGTCCGTGGCCGCCACCGCCGCCACCCTGCTGAAAGTCGATCCCGCCAAGACCAGCGTGTCGGCCGTGTTCAAGCAAATGAACGTGCCGGTGGAAGCGAAATTCAAGAAATTCAATATCGCCATCGATTACAACCCGGCCACGCCGGACGCCTCGAAGGCGTCGGTGGAAATCGAAACGGCCAGCATCGATATCGGCGACCCCGAGTACAACAAGGAAGTGGCCAAGAAAGAATGGTTCAACTCGGCCCAGTTCCCGAAAGCCACCTTTGTCTCGAGCAGCATCAAGGCCGCCGGCGCGGGCAAGCTGACGGTGACGGGCAAGCTGAGCATCAAAGGCAAGACCACCGACGTGACCTTCCCCCTGGCGGTCAGAGCCGACGGCGGCAAATACGCGTTCGACGGCGCCCTGCCGATCAAGCGCCTGACCTACAACATCGGCGAAGGCGAGTGGAAAGACACGAGCATGGTCGCGGATGAGGTCACCATCAAATTCCACGTTGCCGCTCAATAACACCTGAGAAAACGTCCATGGCCGCGTTGCTCTTGCCTCGTCGTACATTCGCACTGCCTTCGGCAAGGCGCCTTGCCCTGAACGTTTTTCAGGCGTTACCAAAAACAACCCCAAAACCTGTTCAACTATAGGATCTGCATGAAATTTTCGCACTTGATGATCGCCGTGCTGGCAGCCGCCGGCGCGGGTTCGGCCATGGCCGCCACCGACACCTACAACCTCGACCCGACGCACACCTTCCCCAGCTTTGAAGCCGATCACATGGGCATGTCGGTGTGGCGCGGCAAGTTCAACAAGACCAAGGGGACGGTCACCCTGGACCGCGCCGCCAGGACGGGCAGCCTGGACCTGGTCATCGATGCCGATTCGATCGACTTCGGCCTGGACGCCATGAACACGCACGCGAAAAAAGCGGACATGTTCAATGTCGAGAAATTCCCGGCCATCACCTACAAGAGCACGTCGCTCAAGTTCAACGGCGAGCAGCTGGTGGAAGTCGATGGCGAACTGACCCTGCTGGGCGTGACCAAGCCCGTCAAGCTGAACGTGAGCAAGTTCAAGTGCATCATGCACCCGCGCTACAAGCGTGAAGTGTGCGGCGCCGACGCCACGGCCGAATTCAAGCGCAGCGACTTTGGCCTGAACTACGGCATGCCGGCGTTCTCGCCGGAAGTCAAGCTGGCCATCCAGGTGGAAGCGATCAAGGCCGACTAAACACGGCCTTGCCGCGCGACAAGCCCGCCTCGCTGCCCGCAGCCAGGCGGGCTTTTGCATGCGCCATGCGAATCCGCTGGACTTTTCTATCGTGCGGCATCACTATCCATTGGCATGATGTTGTTCTGACATGGCTCAACCACTTATCCATCGCGCGGAGGATTACATGAATTTCATTATCTGGATCGTTATTGGCGGCGTCATCGGCTGGCTGGCCAGCATGGTCATGAAAACGAATGCACAACAGGGCATCTTCCTCAATATCGTCGTCGGCATCGTCGGCGCCTTCCTGGGTGGCTGGCTGCTGGCGCCCCTGTTCGGCACGGGCACCATCAACAGCGACAATTTCAGCCTGGCTTCGCTGCTGGTCTCGTTCCTGGGCGCCGTCATCCTGCTGGGCATCGTGAATCTTTTGCGCCGCGGCAAAATACGCTGAGCAGACAAACAGCAGCACTCGGCAAGTGGCCGGGCCGCGCAAGCGCCCGGCCATTTTTCATTGCTGCCAGGATAATTGTATGGACAATACCACAGCCGCCGCACGGAAAAATGCGCTCTGGCAGGCCATTCCCGCCCCGACATCATCAAAAATCATGCCATTCAAGCAAGCACATGCGGACATGCCACCCGGAAAATGTGATTGACTAGTGCGAGTTCGATACGGATACTCTATGTCGCCCGCTGCACAAATCAGCGGGTACTCCGCTGATTCCGACTTCCCTACAATGTAAAAGAACAGAACTCGAATGAAAAAATCTCTCATCGCGCTCGCCATCCTGAGCAATTTCGCACACGCCGACGAAGGCATGTGGATGCCCCAACAGCTGCCACAAGTAGCCAAGGAACTGAAAGCGGCCGGCCTGAAACTGGACCCGACCACCCTGACCAAACTGACCGAATTCCCGATGGGCGCCATCGTCAGCCTGGGCGGCTGCTCGGCCTCGTTCGTCTCGCCGCAAGGCCTGGTTGCCACCAACCACCATTGCGTCTACAACAGCGTGGCGGTCAACTCGACCAAGGAGCGCGATTTGCTGGCCAACGGTTTCCTGGCCAAGACCTTCGCTGAAGAATTGCCGGCCGCCCCAGGCAGCCGCATCTTCGTCACCTCGGCCGTGACCAACGTCAGCGACAAGATCATCACCGCCGACGTGGCCAAGCTGCAAGGCAAGGCACGCATCGACGCGATCGAGAAAAACCAGAAAAAACTGGTCGCCGAATGCGAGAAAGAAGCCGGTTTCCGTTGCACCGTGTCGAGCTACTACGGCGGCCTGGAGTTCTACCTGATCAAGCAGCTGGAAATCCGCGACGTGCGCCTGGTCCACGCGCCTCCAGCGGGCGTGGGCAAATTCGGCGGCGACACCGACAACTGGATGTGGCCACGCCACACGGGCGACTACGGTTTCTACCGCGCCTACGTCAGCAAAGACGGCAAAGCTGCCGACTTCAGCAAGGACAACGTGCCATACCAGCCAAAACACGTGCTGAAACTGGCCAAGGATGGCTTGAAGGAAGGCGATTTCGTCATGGCGCTGGGCTACCCTGGCCGCACCAACCGTCACCGCCTGCCATCGGAAGTGGCGTTCACGTTTGACTGGAACTACCCGGCCTTCGTGAAAGCGTCGGGCGAAACCCTGGCCATCATCGCGCGCGAAACCAAGGACAACAAGGATGTTGCCCTGAAATACGCAGGTCAAGTTGCCGGCGTGAACAATTACTACAAGAACCGCCAAGGCATGCTGGACTCGTACGCGGGCAGCGACTTCCTGGCGCGCAAGACGGCGGAACACGAAGCGCTGAAAACCTGGGTCAACGCCAATCCTGCCCGCAAGGCGGAATTTGCCGGCGACATCGAGCAAGTGGAAAAGCTGATCGCCGAGCGCGATGCCGACACCAAGCGCGATTTCTTCCTCAGCTACGCACAGCCACGCCTGCTCAATACGGCACGCAGCCTGTACCGCCTGGCCAACGAAGGCACCAAGGCCGACACGGAACGCAAGTCCGGCTACCAGTCGCGCGACTTGCCGCGCCTGGAAGCGGGCATCACTTCGGTCGAACGCACCTACGATGAAAAAGTCGACAAGGCGCTGGTACTGAACAGCCTGACCAAGTACGCCGCGCAACCGGCAGCACAGCGCCGCGCCAGCTTCGACGCCGCCATCGGCATCAAGGACGGCATGTCGCCAGCCGACCTGTCCGCCGCCCTGGACAAACTGTATGCAGGCAGCAAGCTGGCCGACAAGGCCGAGCGCGCGGCATGGCTGAAACGCACGCCAGCCGAATTCCAGGCCAGCAAGGACAGCTTCATCCAGGCAGCCGTCGCCATGTACCCGGATTCGCTGAAAAACGAAGCGGAAGACGAAGAACTGGCCGGCAAGATCCAGCAAGCCTACGCCAACTACATGAAAGCCAAAATCGCCTTCATGAAGAGCAAGGGCCAAGCCGTCTATCCTGACGCCAACAGCACCCTGCGCGTCACGTTCGGCAAAGTGGCCGGCCGCGACCATGGCGCCGACGGCACCACCTGGACCGCCTTCACCACCGTCAATGGCGTCGTTGCCAAAGCCACGGGCCAGGGCGAATTCAATGCACCGGCAAATCAACTGGCCGCGATCAAAGCCAAGGACTTCGGTAAATTCGTCGATCCGAAGCTGAAAACCGTACCGGTCGACTACCTGGCGACCCTGGACATCACGGGCGGCAACTCCGGTTCGGCTGCCCTGAACTCGAAAGGCGAATTCATCGGCCTGGCATTCGACGGCACCCTGGATTCGATCATTTCCGATTGGGACTACAACAAGGCCAATACCCGTTCGATCCAGGTCGACCTGCGCTACATGCTGTGGAACATGAAACACGTCGACCACGCAGACAACCTGCTGAAAGAAATGGGCGCTGAATAACAAGAAGCAATAACCCGGCAACGGGCGCTTTAGCCTGAGCCACTCCTGCGGGAGTGGCTTTTTTTCGCCTAGCGTTTTACTTTGGTGAAGCGGTAGGGCACGGCTTGCTCCTCGCCAAACACTTGCACCCTGCCACTTCCCAGCGGCAGCATGACCCGCCGGCCCTCCTGCAGCAGCAAGGCCAGGTCCGCGCCGGGAAAGCGCTGCGCCAGCAGCGGATACGCTTGCCGCGCGATGGGGGCGGCGGGGATCACGATGCGGTAGTCGCCATCGCCAAAATCGAGCAGCAACGCGGGCCGCTCATCGGGCCCCGGCAGCGCCGTGATGCGCAGGCGCGCGCTACCCTTGACGAGTTCGAAGGCCGACCACAAGGGCAAGGGACGCTGCGCGGCCCCGGTCTGCAGCCGCCACGCCTGGCCCGCCTGCGCCGACGCCAGCACGACGTCGGGCCGCTCCGCCGATACGGCCCCATCGACGGCCAGCAGCCAGCCCCGGTAGCGTATCAGCGCCCCCTGTGCAGCGGCTGTGACGGACCCGCCCGGCGCCACAGGCTCCTTTCCTGCGGGCAAACGCAATGGCGCCGCCTGTGCCGCCAGGCAAGCCCACCACAGCAGCACCGCCATCGCCGTCGCAGTCACCGTCTTCGCCATGCCGCCTCCCCTCGCGCGTGAAACGTATTCATAACACAAGTTCGCCCCGGCTCCTCTGCCGCGCCTCAAGGCGCCAACGCCGGTGCTACAATTGGCGCCTAGCGGGCGTACTTACCCAGCGCGCCTTCCCCCTCCCAGACTCAGACCGCTATGCCACCAGACTTGCGCACGACCTACGAACTCGGTAACCACAACCAGACCACGACCTGGCTGGAATGCATCACCTTCTATCAAGATCTCGCCGCACGCTACCCGCACGTGCTGCATTTCGAACAGATCGGCCTGTCCGACTCGGGCGTGCCCATCCACGCTGGCGTCGTCAGCGCGGACGGCGTGTTCGACCGCGAACAGATCAAGCGTGAAGGCCGCACCGTCTTCTTCAACAACAACGGCATCCATCCGGGCGAACCGGAAGGCATCGACGCCTGCATGGCCATCGTGCGCGACCTCTGCACGCAGCCGGAACGCCTGGCGGCGCTGGGCAGCACCGTGCTGCTGTTCATTCCGATCTACAACGTCGATGGCAGCCTGAACCGCGCCAACACGTCGCGCGTGAACCAGGATGGCCCGGAGCAATTCGGCTTCCGCGGCAATAGCCGCCACCTGGACTTGAACCGCGACTTCATCAAGTGCGACAGCCTCAACGCGCAAGTGTTCAACCGCCTGCTGGCCAGCTGGGACCCGGACGTGATGGTCGACACGCACACGTCGAACGGCGCCGACTACCCGTACACGATGACCCTGATCCACACGCAGACGGACAAGCTGGGCAATGGCCTCGGTCCCTTCCTGCAAGACACCATGCTGCCGCACATCTTTGCGCAGATGGAAAGCGCCGGCTGGCCCACCTGCCCGTACGTCAATCCCGTCAAGGACAGCCCCGACCACGGCATCGCCGAGTTCCTCGAAGTACCGCGTTTCTCGACCGGTTTTGCGGCCTTGCACCACGTCATCGGTTTCATGCCGGAAACGCACATGCTGAAACCGTTTGCCGACCGCTACGCTTCCATGCGCGCCCTGCTCGACATCACCATGGCCTTCACGGTGCAACACGGCGAACAGATCAAGCAACTGCGCGCGCAAGCCAAGGCGGCGGGCCGCACGCAAGCCCAGTGGCCCATCCACTGGGCCATGAACGAAGAGCAGCCGTCGACCTTTCCCTTCAAGGGCTATGCGGCAACATACACGCCGAGTCTCCTGGGCGACTACCAGCGCCTGTCGTATGACCGCTCGCAGCCATGGGAACGCGATATCGCCTACTACAACCGCTTCGATGCGGACGTCACCGTGGCCGCGCCGAAAGCCTATGTCGTGCCCCAAGCGTGGCGCGAAGTCATCGAGCGCCTGCGCTGGAATGGCGTCGAAATGAGCCGCATCACCGCCGAACAGACGGTAACGGCGCGCTACTACCACATCACCAACGTCGGCACGCGCGCCACGGCCTACGAAGGCCACATGTTCCACGACACGGTGGAACTGGAAGCGCGCACGGGCCAGTTCACCGTGCAGGCGGGCGATTACGTCGTGTCCCTGGAGCAGGACAACGCGCGCTATGCCGTGGAAACCCTGGAACCCGAAGCGCACGACAGCTTTTTCCGCTGGGGCTTCTTCAACAGCGTGCTGGAAAAGAAAGAAGCGTTTTCCGATTACGTGTTCGAAGACATGGCGTCCGAATTGCTGCGCGACGAGCCGGCGCTGGCGGCCAAGTTTGCCGAATGGAAAGCGGCCAACCCGGCCTTGCTGAGCAATCAGGAAGCCGTGCTCGATTTCATTTTTGCGCACTGCCAGCGCTTTGCCGAGCCGGAATGGCGGCGTTACCCTGTGATCGCCCTGATGTAACTCGGGGCTGTAGCGAATGCAACATCCTGGCGCCGCATCGGAGACCCCGGTGCGGCGCCTCTTTCTGTGCCCTGCCCACAAGGTAATCCCATGCACTACGCACTGAACCTGCGCACCTTTATTTACAGCCATTATTTTTACCTGGGCTTGCGCGTGGCCATCGGCCTGGTCGGCCTGACCTTGCTGACCCTGGAAATCAGCGACAGCACCACCGCCATGACGGTGTGCATCGGCGCCCTGTGCACGACCCTGATGGACATGCCCAGCCCGCTGCGCCACAAGTTCAACGAAATGCTCGCTTCCGTGCTGCTGTGCAGCGCCGTGACCTTATTGATCAGCCTATGCGGCCCCGTGCAGTGGCTGTTGATGACGGTGCTCGTGCTCGTCAGTTTTCTCGCCAGCATGATGGTGGTGTACGGCAAGAAATCCATGCCCTTGCAACTGGCCGCCCTGTTCATCATGACCATGTCGATGGAGCATCAGATGACGTGGCAACAATCATTCCACCACGCGGGCCTGTTCATGCTGGGCGGCCTGATCTATCTGGCCTACGCCATGGCCATCGCCTGGGTCTTGCGCCACCGCATCAAGCAGCAAGTGCTGGCCGAAGCCCTGTTCGAACTGGCCGCCTACATCGACATCAAGGCCGATTTCTACGACACGCGCTTCAATCTGACGGAACAGTTCAACAAGCTGGTGCGCCATCAAAGCATCCTGGCCGACCGCCAGCAGGCGTCGCGCGATTTGATTTTGCGCAGCCACAAGAACAGCAAGGACGCCATCGTCGTGCAAGTGCACGTGTGCATGCTCGATCTGTATGAACTGATCCTTTCCACGCACACGGATTACGCGCTGCTGCGCCAGCACCTGGCCGACTCCGACGTCTTGAAATCCCTGCACGACCTGGCCTACAAGGCGGCGCGCGACATCGAATCCGTCGCCTACGCCGTCACGCGCAAGCGCGCCTCGTATGCGCAGATCAGCTACGACAAGGAATGGGCCGACATCGAGGCGGAGATCGTCCGTCTGCAAGCCAAGGGCGACAGCGCGCAAGAAGCGCTGGCGACCCTGCGCGCGCAACGCAACAAGATACGCGCCATTCTGAAAATGATCGCGGAGCTGCATCTGGCCAGCCAGAAAGTGTATGACAACGTCCCGTTCTGGAGCGGCGCGGACATGGCGCCATTCCTGTCGCAGCAGAAATATGAACTGAAGACCCTGCTGGCCAACCTGCGCCTGGATTCGCCCGTGTTCCGCTTCGCCCTGCGCGTGTCGATGGCCATTTCCGTCGGATTGCTGATCGGCCACTGGCTACCGTATGCGGCGCACAGCTACTGGATCGTGCTCACCATCGTCATCATCCTGCGCCCTACCTTCAGCATGACGCGCCAGCGCCGCGCCGACCGCATCATCGGCACCATCATCGGCTGCGTGATCACGGCCATCGTCATCCGCTTCGTGCACAGCAATATCGTGCTGATGGCCATTTTATTCCTCTCCATCGTGGCCACGCCCACCTTCATCTATTTGCGCTACCGCTACACGGCCATTGCCGTGAGCCTGATGATCTTGCTGCAAATGCACCTGGTGGCGCCCAGCAACCCGAACCTCGTCAGCGAACGCCTGATCGATACCCTGATCGGCGCGGCGGTGGCCACCGTATTCAGCTTCGTGCTGGCCAACTGGGAATACCAGAGCCTGCCGCGCCTCGTGCGCCAGGTGCTGAATGTGAACCTGTCATACATGCAGGCCAGCTTCGCGCTGCTGCAGGGAAAATGTTTCGATGATTTCGCCTACCGTATCGAGCGCAAGCGATTGATGGACAGCCTGGCCGCGCTCAGCTCGGCACTCGTGCGCATGCTCGATGAACCGGCCAGCAAGCAGCGGGCAGTGGAAGACATCAACCTGTTCATCGTGCAAAATTACTTGCTGGTGGCCCACGTGGCGGCGCTGCGCTCCATCCTGGGGCGCCACGCGAGCCAGTTGCCCGTCACGCCCGTCAACGCCCTGCTTGGCCATAGCCATACGCAAGTGTGTCTGACCCTGTCGCGCGCGCTGGACCAGCTCGACAACAAGGCCGCCATCAGCGCCCCGCTGACGGCTCCTGCCGCCCCGCCCGTGAGCGAAGTGGACTGGTCGGGCTGGCCGCTGGTCAAAAGACGCATTCGCCTGTTGCAGGCCGATGCCGACAAGATCGTGGTGCATAGCGCGGCGATCGTGCATATCGTGGCCCCCAGATAATTTTTTGGGGACGCCCTGGCGCAAGTGGTGTCATCAGGAGGTCATCTGGCCTCTCTATGCTGCCATGGTTTTTCCACTTCCAGCCAAGGTCATCCATGCACGCATTTCCCCTGAGCCGGCGCCTGCCGCTGGCGCTGGCCATCAGCGCCGCCCTCGCCCTTGCCGCCTGCGGCGGTTCCGATCACCAGGACACGGCGCTCGTCGTTCCCGCCGCGCCCGCCGACCAGGGCGCGCCCGACACGGCGCCGCCATCGGCCACGGCCATTCCCTTTGTCGACAATATCGCCAGCAACCAGCGCGGCGATGCGCGCTATGCCACGGCCGCCACGAATGCGGGCGTGCGCGTGCTGATCGGCATGCTCGACATCTGGAAACCGTTGACGGAAATCGTCGATGCCGGCGTCTCGGCGCCGGCCGTGGACGGCTTCCCCGCCGTCGTGCCTTCCGCCTGGACGGGCGTGCCCAACGATGGCACGCCGGGCGGCACCATCGTCAATGCCAGCGTGCACAATGCGAACATCGATTTCGTCGTCAAGGCCACGACCAGCCGTACCCCGGCGCAGGAACTGGCCGCCTACCTGGACGACCGCCGCGGCAAGGGCTACAGCATCACCGACGGCATGGGTCCGCTGACGGACGCCTGGCGCAGCGCGGCACGCCAGACCACCAGCATCACCGACATCGCGCCGGATGCGACAAGCAAGCTCTACAACGACAGCGGCAGCAACACGGGCGTGGCGGGCAGCGCCAACGCCGAGTTCGGCAACGTCGTGGGCCTCGTCAACGCCATGGGCAACAATGGCTCGACGGAACCGGCCAAGCGCTTCTACAAATATGCGCGGCCGTTCCGCTGGAGCAGCAACGTGGCCGTGATCCCGGCCCTGATGCCGGCCCGAAGCGCCACGCCCGCCACCGATGGCGGCTTTACCAGCGGCCACTCGGCCGAAGCCGTGCGCGGCGCGCTGGGCATGGCGTATGCCTTGCCCGAGCGCTACCAGGAAATGGTGGCGCGGGGCCTCGAGCTCGGTGAAAACCGCATCATCGCCGGCATGCATTCGCCGCTCGACGTGATCAGCGGCCGCATGCAGGCGCAAGCCATCGTCGCCGCCAACCTGCTCGACCCGGCCACGGCCGCCACCAAGGCCGCCGCCGTGACGCAGGCGCACACGACCCTGATGGCGAAAACCGGCACCACGGCCGACAACTTCTACGACTACGCCCATTCGGGCAGCAGCGCCAACGACCGCTTTTCGGACTACGCCAGCACCAAGGCCGCCTACATCCGCCGTTTGACCTTCGGTTTCGCGCAGACGGGCGCCGCCAATGCGCCGGCCATCGTGCCGAAAGGCGCGGAAGTGCTGCTGGAAACGCGTTTGCCGTATCTGTCCGACGCGCAGCGCCGCGTGGTGCTGAAAACAACGGCCTTGCCGTCGGGCTACCCGGTGATGGACGATGCTGAAGGCTGGGGCCGCTTGAACCTGTTTGCCGCCGCCGATGGCTATGCCGTCTTCACGGGCAATGTCGTCGTCAGCATGGATGCGGCCAAGGGCGGCTTCTACGCCGTCGACCGCTGGCGCAACGACATCGGCGGCACGGGCAAGCTGAACAAGCAAGGCACGGGCACCCTGAAGCTGGGCGGCAACAATAGCTGGAGCGGCGGCACGCAGCTGGAAGGGGGACGCCTGGAAGGCTTGTCGGCCACGGCCTTCGGCAAGGGCGACGTGTATGTCAGCGGCGGCACCCTGGTCAGCAATGCCCAGTCCGGCCTGGCGCTGGCCGGCAAGTACACGCAGCTGACCACCGGCAATCTGGAATTGAAGCTGGGCGGCGGGCAGCAAGGCCGCCTGAGCGTGGCGGGCCAGATGACGGTGGCGGGCGGCAGCCTGAAAGTGACGTTCCAGAACGGCTACAAGCCGGCCGCCGGCGACACGCTGAACGTGCTGCAGGCCGCCAGCCTGAAAGGCAAGTTCGACAGCATCACCGTCGATGGTTTCAAGGTGACGCCGACGTACACGGCAACGGGCTTGCAGCTGCGCCTGGATGTATAAGCGACCTACTTGAGGTAACGCTCGAACCAGCCGATGGTGCGCTTCTGCAAGTCGCGCTGGTGCTCGGGCTTGCGGAAGGAATGGCCTTCGCCGTCGTAGATGAACAGGCTGGACGGCACGCCCATGGCGCGCAAGCCGTGCCAGAATTCCAGCGACTGGGCGGCCGGCGTTTCCACGTCGCGCTCGCCCACGTAGATCAGGGTCGGCGTCTTGGCCGCCTTGATCGATTCGATGGGCGACGCCTTGCGGTAGACGGCCGGGTCGTCATACGCGGAGGCGCCGAAAAACGGGATCATCCACTGGTTGATGCCGTTCTGGCCGTAATAGCTGATCCAGTTCGACACGCCCGCCCCTGCCACGGCCGCCTTGAAACGGTCGCTGTGGGTGACGCCCCACATGGTCATGAAGCCGCCATACGAATGGCCGATCAGGCCCAGGCGTTCGCCGTCGACGGGCGCCACTGTTTGCACGGCGTCGATGCCGGCGAGAATGTCGCGCCAGTCGCCGCCGCCAAAGTCCGCCATGTTGGCGCGCGTAAAAGCCTGGCCCTGGCCAAAGCTGCCGCGCGGATTGGGCAGGAAGACGAAATAGCCTTTTTGCGTCAATTCGTGGATCAGGGTGCCCGCGCCCACGTAACGGGGCGAGGCGGCCGCGCCGGGCCCGCCATGCACGTTGACGACCATCGGATAGCGCTTGCCGGCGTCCGTCTTCAGCGGCCCCAGCAGCCAGCCCTGCACCTTGTATTGCTCGTTGTTCCAGCCCACGTTCCGCACCGCCAACTGCGGCGCGAAGCCGTCATTGTCGTGCGTAATCTTTTTCAGCTGGGCCACCGGTCCCGCCACCAGGTAACTGGCGTGCGTAAAGTCTTCCTGTGCGGCCGCCGCATGCGAGCCATCGGCGCTGAACGACAAGCGGCCATCGCTGCCGCTGCTGCTGAGCTCACCGAGCAGCACAGGTTGGCTGGGGCCGGTCTGCGCGTCGACGGGCACCAGCGCCAGCTGCGAGTCGATCAGGGCCGTCGCCAGCAAGCGGGCGCCACGCCAGACGACGCCATTGAAGGTGCCGCAATAATCAGGCGTCACATTGCGCGGCGTGCCGCCGGCCAGGGGCACCGTGTAGAGGTCGCCGCCGATGGAGCCGAAATCGCTCATCAGCCCGCCAATGAAGGCCACCGTCTTGCCATCGGGCGAGACCGAAGGCAGGTTCAGCTGCATGGCCGGTGACGCGATCACGCGCAGGGCACCCGTGGCCGCATCGATATGGCTGAGCTTGGCGACCCACCAGTTGCTGTCGCCATTGCCCTGCGCGCTGGTGGCAACGAAGCCGCGGCCATCGGGCGTCCAGTTGTGTTCATACACATAGGTGTCGGCGGGCGACAGCAAGCGCAGCTCGCCGCCGCTGGCCGGCACGACGCCGATGCGCTGGGCATCGTCTTCGTTGCCCACTTCACCCACCTGGCGCGCGCCCGCCTCGACGGCGCCGGCCAGCTTGCGCGCGCCGACCGTCGCGAGCATGGCGACCTGCTTGCCATCCGGCGACCAGCGCGCCGTGCTGGCCACGCCCTTGATGCTGGTCAACATCCGCGCTTGGGCCTGCGCCAGGGTGGCCAGGTACAGCTGCGCCGTGCCCGCCTTCGCGTCGTAGCCGACAAAGGCCAGTTGCCGGCCATCGGGCGACCAGCTGGGCTTGTCGTAGGAACACACGGCACATGGATCGAATTGCTGCACGATGACGCCGTTGGCGGCGTCGCGCACGACGATGGCCGCATGCGGGCGCTGCGCTTGCTCGCCCGCCTTGCTCGACTCGATGGCGGCGATGCGCCGGCCATCGGCCGACAGGGCCACGGCGCGGTAATCGCGCAATGCCGGCCCGGTTGCAGCTGCGGCGTATGCCGTGGTGCCCAGAAGGCTGCTTGCCAGCACGCCGCAGGCGGCCAGATCAGTTATTTTCATCATGTAAATTCCGGTTAGAAATAAAAAAAACCGCCGGCAAGCGCGGCGGTTTTGGATGGAACAGACTGCATCAGCGGGCCTTCTTGCCCAGGTGCGAATGCCGCATGCTGTACAGGAAGTAAATGGCCACCGTCACCGTCATCCAGATACTAAACACGACAAACGTCGTATGCGGCAAATCGCGCATGATGTACAGGCAAGCGAGTACGCTCAGGCCGGGAATCACGTACGGGCCGAACGGCACGCTGAAGCCTTCGATGCGGTTCGCGCCCTGTTTGTGGCGCAGCACGGGCACGGCGATCGACACCACCATGAAGGCCGTCAGGGTGCCGATGCTGACCATGTCCCACAGGTAAGTCGCATCGATGGAACCGGCCACCACGGCCACCACGAGGCAGACGATGATGGTATTGCTGACCGGCACCAGGGTGCGCGGGTGGATCTTCTGGAACGATTTCGGGATCAGGCCGTCGCGGCTGACGGCAAACAGGATGCGCGTCTGGCCATAGATCGTCACGAGGGTCACGCTGAAGACGGAAATGACGGCGCCGGCCGACAGCACCAGCGCGGGCCAGGTCTTGCCCGTCACGTTTTGCAGGATCACCGCCAGGCCCGCTTCCTGGCCTTCGAACAGTTTCGCCTGTTGCGCGCCGAGGGCGGCCACGGCCACCAGCAGATAAAACACGGTGACGATCAGCAAGCCATACAGGATGCCGCGCGGCACATTGCGCTTCGGGTCTTTCACTTCGTCGCCCGCCGTGGCCACCGTATCGAGGCCGATGAAGGAGAAGAAGACGGTGCCGGCCGCGGCCGTCACGCCCGTCATGCCGGCAAAGCCCTTGCTATTGTCGGTATTGAAGAAGGGCACGAAGTTGTCGGCGTTAAAACCGGAGAAGGCGATGGCAATGAAGAATACGAGGATGGACAGCTTGATGATGACCATGATGGCATTCATCAGGGCCGATTCCTTGGCGCCGCGCAGCAGCAGGAAACCGCACATGCAGATCAAAAAGATCGGCGGCAGGTTGATGTGGCCGGCGTGAAACTCCATGCCATGCGGGCCGGAAACGATCATCGGCGTGCGCAGCATCTCGGGAATATGCCAGCCAAACGCATTTTCCAGGAAATTGTTCAGGTAGGACGACCAGCCGATGGCCACGGCACTGCCCGCCAAGCCGTATTCGAGCAGCAAGCAGGCGGCCATGATGAAGGCAAGAAACTCGCCCACGGTGGCGTAGGCAAACGAATACGAGGAGCCGGAGGCGGGGATGCGGAACGACAGCTCCGCATAGCACAAGGCCGTCAGGCCGGCCGTGATGGCGGCGATCAGGAAGGACAGGACGACCGATGGGCCCGCCTTGGGCACGGCTTCGACCATGGTAAAGAAAATGCCCGTGCCGATGGTGGCGCCGACGCCGATCATGGTGAGGGAAAACAGGCCGATGGACCGGCTCAAGCCGCTGCTGCTGAGGCCTTCACCATATTCGACCGTGGTATCGATCGGCTTGGTGCGGCAAATTTTCTGGACCAGGGTTTGGCTCACTAATATTCCTTTATGAGGCACACATATTCGTATGACGGGTAAAAACAAATAGCGCTCCGGCCCTACCTGGTAAAAAACCGGAAAGATCGCGTCCATTTTCAAAACTAAGCGATTATAGGGCTTTCACCGGCTCAGCTAAACAGAACTTTGATGCATGGAAACAACGCCAGGCGTGCGCCGCCAAACGCGCATAGGCGCTAGCCGAGTGCAAGATTGCCGATATGAAATAAAAAGCGCGCCGCTGCAGGGGCAGCGACGCGCTTCTGGTTCAGCTCAGTTCAGCTGAATTACTTCTTGCCGTGTGGCGCATCAGCCTGCGGCCAGCCCGCTTCATAGCCTTGCGGCACGTCATCACGGCGCTCTTTCGGCGCCAGGCCCAGCGCGTAGTACAGCACCGTCAGCAGGATCAGCCAGGCTGGCCCCACCATCAGGGCGATGCGCGTATCGGGGAAATACGCCATCAGGCCGATCACCAGTGCCAGGAAAGCGAGCGAAATCCAGGAACCGTAGGGTGCGAACGGCATGCGGAAGGCCAGGTTCTTGATTTCCAGCGGCGTCAGGGTCTTGCGGAACTGGATCTGCGTGACGAGGATCACGCCCCAGGTCCAGACGGCGCCGAAGGTGGAAATCGAGGTGACCCAGATAAACACTTTTTCCGGCACCAGGTAGTTCAGCAGCACGCCCAGCAGCAGCGCGAAGACAGACACGAGGATGGCGCGGCGCGGCACGCCGCTGGCCGTCGTTTCCGCAAACGCCTTTGGCGCCTGGCCTTGCAGCGCCAGGTTGTACAGCATGCGGCCCGTGCTGAAGATGCCGCCATTGCACGACGACAGGGCCGCCGTCAGCACGACGAAGTTGATGATACCGGCCGCCGTCTTGATGCCCAGGCGTTCGAACGTCATCACGAACGGGCTGCCGGTGGTGCCGATTTCATTCCATGGGTAGATCGACAGGATGACGAACAAGGCGCCGACATAGAAAATCAAAATGCGCCAGAACACGGAATTGATAGCGTCGGGAATCGATTTCTTCGGGTTGGCCGCTTCGCCAGCCGTCAGGCCAATCATTTCCACGCCCAGGTAGGCAAACATCACCATCTGCAGCGACATCAGCACGCCCTGCGCGCCATTCGGGAAGAAGCCGCCATGCGTCCACAGGTTCGAGATACCGATGGCCACGCCGCCGTTGCCGAGACCGAAGATGATCATGCCCGTGCCGCCGACGATCATCAGGATGATGGTGACCACCTTGATCAGGGCGAACCAGAACTCGAACTCGCCGTAGGCTTTCACGGCCAGCAGGTTGATGGCGCCCATGGAACCCAGGGCCGCCAGGGCCCAGATCCAGCGCGGCACGTCGGGGAACCAGATGCCCATGTAGATGGCGACGGCGGTAATTTCCGCCACGCACGTGACCAGCCACAGGAACCAGTAGTTCCAGCCCGTCAGATAGCCTTGCAAAGGCCCCAGGTAATCCTGGGCATAGCGGCTGAAGGAGCCGGCAACGGGGTTGTGCACGGCCATTTCGCCCAGTGCGCGCATGATCATGAAGATGACCGCGCCACCGATGATGTACGACAGCATGATGCCGGGACCGGCCATCTTGATCGCATTACCCGAACCCAAAAAGAGGCCCACGCCAATCGCGGCGCCCAGCGCCATCAGGCGGATCTGCCGCTCGCCCAGGCCGCGGTGCAAGCCTTGTTCACTCGTTTTCATTACGTGTCTCCGTTTTTTTCTTGAATACACCGATCCCTCCACCCCAATGGCGGTTCCGCTCTTGCTGGAAAGGAGGAAAAGGCGCGCCGGCGAGAAGCGCCGGCATGCTCATGTGGTCAGGCTACTGCGTCAGGCCAGTTCGGCGATCAGCTCGATCTCGACGCAAGCGCCCAGCGGGATTTGCGCCACGCCGAAGGCGGAGCGCGCGTGCTTGCCGCTGTCGCCGAAGACTTCGACGAACAGTTCCGAGGCGCCATTGGTGACCAGGTGCTGTTCCGTGAATTCGGAGGTGGAATTGACCAGGCTCATGACCTTGACGATGCGCTTGACCTTGTTCAAGTCGCCGCCGCACGCGTCTTGCAGAGTGGCGATCAGTTCGATGGCGATGCCGCGCGCGGCGATCTTGCCTTCTTCCGTCGTCACATCCTTGCCCAGTTGGCCAACCCAGACCTTGCCATCCTTCTTGGCCAGGTGGCCGGACAGGAAGACGGTGTTGCCCGTGCGCGCATGCATCACGTAGGCGGCAGCTGGCGCTGCAACGACTGGCAGTTCAATGTTGAGGGCTTTGAGTTTTTCGTAAAACGACATGCTATTTCTCCAAGAAAACAATATAAGCGAAACCAGAATTCATGCACGGCAGGGCACGGAGGATGACGCCCTGGCAGCGCGGTAGTGACCGACAACAGTGCCAGATTAAACGTCATCATATTGGTGAACCAGCAGTTTTAGTTCACAAATAGGCCCGGTTATTCAGTGGATTATACCGACAATCAAACAAAATTCAGCATCAGTTCATGAAGCATGCTCTACAGGCATCGACCGTGACTTTTTTCATTAAATTGTCACTTGTGCAATGTCAAGCCCTCGGGGTCAAGGTTTATCGCTTCCAGAAATGCCTGGTCATGCGATACCACAAGTAACGCGCCCTGGTATTGCAACAGCATCTGTTCCAGCGCCTGCAGGCTGGCCAGGTCCAGATGATTGTCGGGTTCGTCTAACAGCAGCAGTTGCGGCGGCGCCTGCGCATACAGTTCGGCCGCCAGCGCCACCTTCATGCGCTCGCCGCCGCTGAGCAAACGGCTGGGCAGGGTGGCGCGCGCGCCGGCAATGCCCAGCAGCGCCAGCCGCGTGCGCAAATCCCCTTCCGCCATGGTGCTGTTGCGTTCCTGCAAGCGCTGCACGGCGCTCCGTTCGCCGTCTTGCAGCCCCGCATGCTGGTCCAGCCACGCTACCCGTGCGTGGCACAGTACCTCGCCGCCGGCAGGCGCCAGCTGGCCGGCGATCACGCGCAGCAGGGTCGACTTGCCGCTGCCATTATTGCCCGTCACGGCCAGGCGGCGCGGACCGCTGATGACCAGGTCCACAGTCTGCGCCTGGCCATAGGGCAAGACCAGCTCGCGCAATTCCAGGATCAGCTTGCCGTTCGGCACGGCACTGTCGGGCGCCAGCAGCAGGCGCTCCATCTCGGGCGCGCAGCGGGCGCTGGCATCCATCACCCTGTGCTGGCGCGCCTGCTGCGCCTCTTGCGCGCGCACGCGCAGCTTGCCCTGGCTATCCTGGCTTTTCTCCTTGCGTGCGTCGAGCAGCAGCTTGCTTTGGTTGCCTTCACGGCCCTCGCGCTCGCCACGCACCACCCGTTTCTGCTGGCGTTCGGCCTGCTGCTGCGCTTCGCGCTGTTCGCGTCTGGCGCCCGCCTTTTCCGCCTGCAAGGCGGCCGCAAAGCCAGCCTGTTCCAGCGCGCGCTGCTGCGCATACATCGTGTAATTGCCGCCATAGCTGCGCAAGCCCTGGCTCGACAGCTCGACGATTGCATCGACGTGCTCGAGCAAGCCGCGGTCATGGCTGACCAGCAGCAAGCCGCCCGGCCAGCGCGCCATCTGCGCCACGAGGCGGGCGCGCTGCTGCGCATCAAGATGGTTGCTCGGTTCATCGAGCACCAGCCAGTCCGCCTGCGCCAGCCAGGCCCCTTGCAGGGCGATGCGCTGCCGTTCGCCGCCGCTCAGGCTGGCCGTTGGCGTAGCGGCATCGACATGGCGCAAATCGAGCGCATCGAGCGCCTGGCGCAAACGGGCGTGGGCATCCCAGCGCTCTCCCACGAGCGCGTAATCGGCTTCGTCAACGCTGCCTTCGGCAATGCGCGCCAGCGCGGCCAGCAAGTCGTCCATGCCGGCGAGCGCCGCCACGCTGGGATAGCGCTCAGGATCGAGTTCCTGCGCCACGTAATGCACGCTGCCGTCGCAGCGCACGGCGCCGGAAGACGGTTGCGCCTGGCCCGCCAGCAGGCGCGCCAGCACGCTCTTGCCCACACCGTTATCGCCGACGAGGCCGATACGTTGCGGGGCAAAGCCAAATTGCAAATCGGAAAACAGGGCGCGGCCATCGGGCAGCACGAAGGACAGACGGTCGAGTTGTAGTAATGCGGGCATGGATACTCCTTGAGCAAGGCTGGCGAACCCGCGCGGCGCTATGCGCTGTGGCGGGATGGGCGAGGCCGTGCACAGCACGGCAGTATCAATGGCGCATGTCGAAGCGTCCTGGAGAAATGGGGAAGAAGCGTCAGTGTAGCAGAGCCGTTCCCTTAGCGCTGCCCCAAGGTCGTGTCGCCGAACAGGTTCTTGAATTCACGCGGCTGCGAGCGCCAGTACTGCGGCGGCGCCTGCACTTGCGCGCCCAGCTGGGCCGCCGCATGCCAGGGCCAGCGCGGGTCGAACAGGATGGCGCGCGCCAGCGCCACCATGTCGGACTGGCCGTTGGCGATGATGTCTTCCGCCTGCTGCGCTTGCGTGATCAAGCCCACGCTGATGGTGGGCAAGCCGCTGTCGCGCTTGATGCGTTCGGCAAACGCCACCTGATAGCCCGGGCCTACGGGAATCTGCTGCTGCGGCGAAATACCGCCACTGGAGACGTGGATGAAGTCGGCGCCCAGCTGCTTGAGTTCCTGCGCGAAGCGCACGCTTTGCTCGATTTCCCAGCCGCCTTCGACCCAGTCGGTGGCGGAAATGCGCACGCCCACGGCCACGCTGGCCGGCACGGCGGCGCGCACGGCCTCATACACCTCCAGCGGAAAGCGCATGCGGTTTTCCAGGCTGCCGCCATACGCATCCGTGCGGTGATTGGACAGCGGCGAGAGGAACTGGTGCAGCAGATAACCGTGCGCCGCATGCAGTTCGATGCCCTCGATGCCCAGCGCATGCACGCGCTGGGCGGCCGCGACAAAGGCGCCCTTCACTTGCAGCAAGCCCATCTCGTCCAGGGCGATCGGCACGGTTTCGCCCGGTGCATGGGCGATGGCGGACGGCGCCACCGTTTGCCAGCCGCCCTCGGCCAGGTGCACGCAAGCACCGCCCTGCCAGGGCGCGCGGCTCGAGGCCTTGCGTCCCGCATGGCCCAGCTGCACCACCAGCGGAATCGGAGCGTGGCGGCGGATGGCCTGCACCACGTTGGACAGCGCAGTCTGATTCGCATCCGACCACAGACCCAGGTCTTCGGCCGAGATGCGTCCCTCGGGCGAGACGGCCGTCGCCTCCGTCATCAGCAAGCCCGCGCCGGACAGGGCCAGATGGCCCAGGTGGATCATGTGCCAGTCGGTGGCGTTGCCGTTGTCGGCCGAGTACTGGCACATGGGCGCGATGGCGATGCGGTTGGCCACGCGCAGCGGCCCCAGGGCATACGGCGTGAATAGCTGGCTCATGGCGGACTCCGGAAAAAGGGGAAGCACCGATTCTACTGTGCTTTGAAAAGCGCGGCTTACACCTGCTTACGTTTGATACAGCGCAAGGGCTAGCCTTGCGCGGGCGGGGCCGCTAATCTGGACACATCAATAACACCCGCAGTACCACCCCAGGAGAACACATGAACACGACGACTACCGCCAACCGCATCCACCCTTTGATGGCCGGCGCCGCCATTTCCGTGACGGTCCTGTGCCTGGTCGGCGCGGCGTCCATCGCCGGCATCCTGCCCAATTCGCGGGCGAATGTGCCTGCCACGGCGGCCGTGCCTGCCGACGTGGCCGCCATGACGCCGGCCGGCGCCGCCGCCTTGGCAGCGCCCTTGACTGCACCGGTCGCCGCGCCTGTCGTCGCACAAGCGGCTCCTGCGCCAGCCCCCGCACCCGTCGTGCACAAGCGCGTCGTGCACCACACGCAAGTGGCGCAAGCGCGCCCTGCCTACAATGACAACAATGATGGCTACCGCGAACCGGCGCGCCAGCAGCAGCCGGTGCCTGCGCCGGCACCGTCACAGCCCAACTACGTGGGCATCGGCACGGGCGCCGTCATCGGCGGCTTGATCGGTAATCAGGTAGGTGGCGGCCGCGGCAAGGCGCTGGCAACGGTGGCCGGCGTGATCGGCGGTGGCATGCTGGGCAATGCGGTGCAGAACCAGGTCGAGCAGCAACCGCAACGTTAATCGTAAGGACCAAGATAGTCGAGTTTGCCCACGGCCACGCCATTGTTTCTCAGGATGGCGTGGACCATGGAAACGTGGAAATAGAAGTTCGGCAAGGCAAAGCTGAGCAGGTAATTGTCGCCCGAGAATTTCGTCCCCTCGTCCGTCCAGTTCAGCACGACTTCCTTCTGCGCGCTGCCCGCCATCTGCCCGGCATTCACGCTGTCGATGTAGGCGATGGTGTTGGCGATGCGTTCCTGCAGCTGCTCGAACGACGCTTCGTTATCCTCGAACTTCGGCGCCGGCACGCCGCTCAGGCGCTCGACCGACAGCTTCGACGTATCGCTGGCGCGCTGCACCTGCGCCGTCAAGTCCAGCATGTCGGGCGCCAGCTGCGCGCCCAGTAAAATCTCGGGCACGATGCCATCTTCCTCCACATGGGCTTGCGCTTTTTCCAGCAGGGCCGAGACGACCCGCAAGCCGCGGATGAAGACGGGGATGGTTGCCTGATACATGGACACGGACATGGCGGACTCCTGATAGTGAACGATGAGCCAGTGTACCCGAGGCGCTGTTTTCCGGCAGCGCGCCCGTGTGCGTCAGCGCACCGAGCGGCCCAGTTGCTTTTACTTGTCCAGGTTGACCTTGCCGTCCGGTAAATGCGCCGGCTGCTCAACGGACTCCTGCGGCGGTACCGGCGCCGGCTGGTCCTTGCGCTTGCCAGTGAAAAACTTGACGATGGCCGCGCCGCCGCCCACGACGGCCAGGATCAGCACTTTCTTGAAGGCCAGCAGCAGCGCCAGCAGTTTGCCAAACAGGCCCAGCTTGCTGGCCACGCCGCCGGCCACCAGCGCCGCCAGGCCATACTCGGCCACCTTGTCCGTCTTGCTGTCGAAATCCGTGTAGCGGTTACCGTCGGTAAATTCCGTGAACGCCGTCACTTGCTGCATCTCTTTCTTGATCGCCTCGATCTGCTGCATGCTGGCGATCGCATTCAGGTTCAGCACGCCTTCACGGCCCAGCACGCGCACGTTGTAGTTCAACGAGTGCTCGCCGCCATCGACCATCAGATCCTTGGCCCAGTACAGCTTGTGCGTATCCTTGGCATAACTGGGTTTTTCCGCCCAGCCCATCAGATGGATGCCGGGATAGCCCTGCTTCTTGCGCTCCGCATTGTTTTCCAGCACGGACGCCTGCATATCCTTGAGCAATTCGTCGTATTTGATGCTGTCCGCATCGTCATCCTTGATATGCCCTTCCTTTTCATACGTGACAATGACGCCCCAGCTGTCACGCTCGAGCACGCTGGTCTTGGCGGGCACGATCATGCCCAGCGATTCCATGCCCGGCGGATTGCCCCAGGCCTCGACCAGCACGCGCTCGGCGTCCGCTGGCGACAAATAACGGAAGTTGGCGGGCAAATCCAGGGTAGCGATGCCGCCCGGCAAAGTGATCTTGCCGCGCTGCAGGTGCAGCTGGGCAAGGAATTGCTCGGCCGTCATTTCCGGTACGGCAGCCTTGTCTTCGGCAGGGGCGGCAGCCGTCAGGCCGGAGAGGGTCAGGCACAGCAAGGCTGTCAGCAGGCGTTTCAACATGATCGGTCCAAAAAATTGCAAAGGGTAAATATTTTAAATCAATTGATTGCTTAATGGATAATTATTTCTATGCAGCATTTTTGACATGAAAAAGCGCCAGGCGGGTTTCCCCGGCTGGCGCCTGTGGCCGTGCATGGCGTGAATCTCAGGACACGCGCACCACCATCAGACCGGCGCGCAAGCCCACGCGCACATCCGGATTCGGGAACACCACCAGCTCTTCCGCGTGCTGCACCGTGTACACATGGTCGCCATCGCTGGCGATCACGGCGTGCTGCGGCAACGAGGTGAAATTCTGCGTGCTGCGGTCAAACGCCATGCGGAATTCATCGCTGTGCTTGATGATTTCCTGCGCCACCTTGAACACGTGCGGTTGCGCCTTGACGGGTTGCGCAGGCATGCCGCGCAGCAGGCCGTCGAGCGCCCGCGACACGTCGTCGAACAGGGACAGATCGTTCTGTCCCAGGGTGCCCACGCGGCCCAGTTCCACCGTGCTGGCGGCCGCGCCGAAATGCTCGGCCGAATAATAGCTGTACGTGCCGGCCGACTGCGGGTTCATGATGATGGCGCCGATGGCCGCCTGGCCCAGCCAATCGATCAGCTGTGCCTTGGCGTCGTCGGCCACCAGGTCCGGCACGATGGCAAACGTGGGATACACGGAAGGCCGGATGGCCGTGTGCAAATCCAGGTGCCAGCGCACGGGACCGGCCGCTGCAAAGAACGCGGTTGTCGCGGCGATCATTTCATCGGCGCGCGCGCTTTCCGCCGCTTGCGCCAGGCTGCCCCGCACGGGACGGAACATGCGATTGAGGTCGGCGTCGATGAAACGCTTGCCGGCCCGGATCGCATCAACATTGCCCACGCAGACGAGCAGGTCGACGGCCAGTGCGGACGCATCGCGCGACAAGGCGTCGAGCAGATGCGCCAGCACTTCGATCGGCCCCGTCTCGTCGCCATGCACGCCCACCGAGACGGCCACGCTGGCGCGGCCGGCTCCCGGCTTGACCACTTGCAGCATGCCGGGCGCCGGCAAGGCCACCGTGAAGCCGGCGTCCGAAAACAACTGGGCCACGCCGCTGAAATCGGCCTGCGCCAGCGCCTGCACTACAGGTGTTACTACCTGGGTTACTTCTTGCGTCATTACACCGCCGCTTCCGCTGGGGTTTTCGCCGTGATTTTATTCACGGCTTCCGACAAGGTCCATACGTCCAGCATGGCTTGCTCCAGTTCCGTCGCCGCCACATAGGCCGACAGGCCCAGCGCACCCGTCACGGCGTCGACTGCCTGGCCCGCATTGCCTTGCTCGGCACGCGCCAGCACCTGCGTCAGCAGACGCTGTTGCGTGCGGCGCAGCGCTTGCTGCGCGTAGTTGCGCAACTGCTCCTGCGATTTGCCTTGCGCGGCCAGCTTCAGGCCACGCTCCAGGGTGTCGATGCCTGCCTGGCTGCGCAGGGCCAGGCCCACTTGCAGGAAGGAAGCCAGGTCCATCGAGGCAGGACGCGGCACGGACAGGGCCGGGAACAGGAAGCCGGCGACGACTTCCAGCGCATCGACCGCATCCCAGGCCTGCACGAAGGCCGGCGTCAAGCCCGGCACCAGCGCCGCTTCCGACTTGATGCCGACGGCTTTGAGCAGCTCGCGCTTCGATTCCGCGCCGAACAAGCCGGTCAGTTCGGCCAGGCCGGCGCCGCGCAACTGCTCGGCCGGCACCGACAAGACACCGGCGATCATCGTCTGCTGCAGCACGCGCGTTTGCGCATCGACCTTGATCGACACGTCGCGCGGAATCGTCAAGGCATCCGCATCGAGCGCGTCGAACACGGGCGCCAGGTTCAAGGCCACCCATGCCTGGCCCCAGGCCAGGATCACGGCCGACTCGTCCACGCCGTGTTCGGCCGCCAGGTTGCGGATCATCAGCGGGCCGCAGCGGTTGATCACTTCATTGGCCAGCACGGTCGCCAGGATGGCGTTGGCCAGCGGGTGGTCGAGCGCCGAACGGGTTTCCACCAGCAGGGACGGGAAGTAGGGTTTCAGCACCGGCTCGGCCCACGTTTCGCCCGTCAAAGGCAGGGCGGAGAGGATGCGCTTGAAGCGGTTCTTCACGTTGGCGATCACCACCGCCAGTTCCGGCGTCGTCAGGCCGCGGTTGTCCAGCTTGCGGCGTGCCAGTTCGGCCACCGATGGCAGCTGCTCGAGATCGCGCGACAGGGCGCCCTCTTCTTCCAGGCTGGCGATCAGGGCCGCATAGCCATCCTGCACGGCGCTTTCGCTTTGCGCCTGCAACTCGCGCACCAGCAAATGCGTCTGCTGCGTGTTGTCGCGCAAGACCAGGCGTTCGACGTCGTCCGTCATCGCATACAGCTCGCGGTTGCGTTCTTCTTCCGTCAGCTTGCCCGCGTTGACTTCCACGTCCAGCCAGATTTTCACGTTCACTTCATGGTCCGAGCAATCCACGCCGGCAGAATTGTCGATCGCATCGGTGAAGATGCGGCCACCGGCCAGCGCGAATTCGATGCGGCCCGCCTGCGTCGCACCGAGGTTGCCGCCTTCGGCCACGACTTTCACGCGCAGCTCATTGCCGTTGACGCGGATGTGGTCATTCGCGCGGTCCTTCACTTGCGCGTGCGTTTCCGTCGACGCCTTGATGTAGGTGCCGATACCGCCGTTATAGAACAGGTCCACGGGCGACTTCAGGATGCGGTGCATCAGTTCTTCCGGCGGCAGCGAGGTCTCGGCGATATCGAGCGCGGCGCGGATTTGCGGCGACAGCTCGATCGTGCGGGCGGTGCGCGGATACACGCCGCCGCCTGCCGAGATCAAGTCCTTGTTGTAGTCGTCCCACGAAGAACGCGGCAAGGCGAACAGGCGCGCGCGTTCCTCGAACGAGACGGCGACGTCCGGTGTCGGGTCGAGGAAGATGTGGCGGTGGTCGAACGCGGCCACCAGTTTCAGCTGGCGCGACAGCAATACGCCATTGCCGAACACGTCGCCCGACATGTCGCCCACGCCGACCATGGTGATCGGGGTGGTATTGAGGTCGTGGTCCATTTCATAGAAGTGGCGCTTCACGGCTTCGAACGCGCCCTTGGCGGTGATGCCCAGTTTCTTGTGGTCGTAGCCGTTCGAGCCGCCCGAGGCGAACGCGTCGCCGAGCCAGAAACCGCGCTGCACGGCGATGCCGTTGGCGATGTCCGAGAACGTGGCCGTGCCCTTGTCGGCGGCCACCACCAGGTAAGGATCGGCTTCATCGAAGCACACGGTGTCGACTGGCGGGACGATATTGCCCAGCGAACGGTTGTCCGTCACTTCCAGCAGGCTGGAAATGAACAGGCGGTAGACGGCTTCGCCTTCGGCCGCGATGGTTTCACGCACGGCGTCCTTCGGCATCATCTTGCAGACAAAACCGCCCTTCGCGCCGGCCGGCACGATGACGGCATTCTTGACCATCTGGGCTTTCACCAGGCCCAGCACTTCCGTGCGGTAGTCTTCCATGCGGTCGGACCAGCGCAGGCCGCCGCGGGCGACCGGGCCGCCGCGCAGGTGCACGCCTTCGAAGCGGCGCGAGAAGACGAAAATCTCGCGGTAAGGACGCGGTTCCGGCACCAGCGCCAGGCTGCTGGTGTCGAACTTGAAGATGATCTTGTCGCCTTGTTGATTGTTCTGGAAGTAGCTGGTGCGCAAGGTGGCGGCCATCAGGTCGGCCAGCGCGCCGAGGATTTCCTCGGTGTCAGCGTGGTTCACGGAAGGCAGGCCGGCCTTGATGGCGGCGATGCTTTCCAGGGCTTGCGCATGCTGCGCGCCGGACAGCGAAGGATCGAAGCGCTGCAGGAAGGCTTCGACCAGTGCTTTGACCTGGGCCGGCTGCTTGCGCAGGCTTTCGGCGATGTAGCGCACCGAGAAGCGGCTGCCCGTCTGGCGCCAGTAGCTGGTGTAGGCGCGCACCAGCTGCACTTCGCGCGTCGACAGGCCGCCTTCGATGACGAGGCCATTCAAGCGCCCATCTTCGGCCGTGTCGTTGAACAGGGCGGCAAACAGTTCCTGCGCCACGGCGACGACGGATGGCTGCGCCAGTTTCGCCGCGCTGGCGGCATCGACCGTCAGGCTGGTGATGAAATAGCGCGTGCCGTCGGCCAGCGACACCGAGTACGCCTGTTCGCGGTCGATGGCCACGCCCGCATTGTGCAGGGCCGGCAGGATGGTCGACAGCGATGGCACCTTGTTGGCCGAGTACAGGCGGATCGTGGTGACGGCACCCGTCTCGATGCGCACGGCCACGTGCGCCGGATCCGTATTGCGCAAGATGGTGTCGAGGTCGCGGAAGGCGACGGCCGGCGCGGTGGCGGCCACGTAATCGAGCGGCAGGGTGGCGCACAGTTTGCGCAGGCTGGTGCGCAGGCCCACGTCGGGCACGGCGTCGGCCACGGCGGCAAAGCCGTTATGCCAGCCATCGAGCACGCCCAGCAAGGGCTGTTCGATATCCGTTTCCAGGTCCAGCGGGTAGCGCGCGGCGTGGGCGATCAGGTAGACGCGCGCCAGGGGGCCGTCGGCCACCAGGGTTTGCATGCTCACATGCGTGGCGCCGGAACTGGCTTGCAGGGCTTTTGCCAGGCTCGATGCGACGCTGGCGCTGTAGCGCTCGCGCGGCAGGTAGACCAGCACGTTCAGGTGGCGCGCGTACACGTCGCGGCGCGCAAAAACCTTGGTGCGCGGCTGCTTGTACAGCGAAACGACGGAACCGCACACTTGCGCCAGCCAGTCGAGATCCGCTTCCAGCGCTTCCGTGCGCGGCAAGGACTCAAGGATTTCGCGGAATTTCTCGGCACGGAAGCCTTGCTGGCGCACGCCGGCCAGGCTCAAAACCTTGGCTACGCGGCCGCGTGCGAACGGCAGCGCCGCCAGCGGGGTGGAATTGCCGGCACGGGTAAACAGGCCGACGAAGCAGTGCTCGCCCAGGATCGCGCCTTGCGCATCCATGTCGCGCACGCCGATGAAGTCGAGCTGCTGATCGCGGTGCAAGGTGCCCGCCACGTCGGCCTTGACGATGGACAGCGCCGATTCGCGCTTGGCCAGGGTATCGAAGTCGCCCGGGATATTCGCCAGGCAGGTACCGTAGACGGGGTGCGCCGTATCCTGCAGCACGCCGACACGGCTAGGGATGTCGCGTTCCAGTTCGCGCACGCCCGGCTTGACGCGGTAGTAGGCGTAGCCGAAGACTTCAAAGCCGCCGCTGCGGGCCCATTCCAGGAAGGCGGCCACTTCCGCGCCTTCTTCGCCATGCTGCGATGCCGCCGTGGCCACAGTGGCCAGGCGCTCGCTCATGGCGGCGCTATCGCGGCGCACGATGGCCGCGTCACGCGCGACCGTCTCCAGGGCGGCGACCAGCGCGGCCTGGGCTTGCGGCACCAGCTCTTCGTCGAGCAGCACCAGCACATACGATTCGAGCGGGTCGCCCGGCTGGCGCACCGCTTCGACGCTGCCATCAAGAGCGCGGCGCACGGGCAGCACGGTGTTCATCACGCCGCGCACGGCCAGGTGCTGGCGGCGCATGGCCATGACGATGGAGTCGACCAGGTAAGGCATGTCTTCGTTCAGGATCAGCAAGGCGCTCGCCGTGCCGCCACGGCCATCCGCATACGGCAGCGTGGCGATCTGGCAGCCGGTACCGGTGCGCTTGGCCGCTTGCGTGAAGCCCTCGACCAGCACGGGCGCCAGGCTGTCGGGCGCGATATCGGCCAGGTCTTCGGCGTCGAGCGAATCGAGCCAGGCCTGCACCAGCTGCACGACCGGCGCTGCCGCCTTGCCTGCCTTGCCTGCCGCGTTAATCAACTCCAGCGTTTGTGTACGCAAATCTTGTGGCGTGTGATTCATCTTGCATCTCCATTACGGTAATGTGAATGTCCAACGCTGTCGTTCGGGCTTGTGGCTGGGCGGCAGCGGTGTCAAGAGACGGGGGTCGCCCGTCCAATTCTGTCTGTGCTACGGATAGTCTGTCTCGGATTTTTTCTGTGTGTTTTCTATCGCCTACAAGTCGTACAATCCCGGTAAGTTGAGGATGATCGTCAATTCTTCAAGCGCCGCATGCACTTCCAGCGCCAGCTGCGGATCGGCCAGGTCGCCCGGCTCCAGATGGTCGCGGTAGTGTTTTTCCACCCACTGCACCAGCCGATGGTACAGCGTTTCCGTCATGACCACGCCCTGGTGCATCGCGCGCGCCTCGGTTTCCGTCAGGGCCACGCGCAAACGCAGGCAGGCGGGCCCGCCGCCATTGCGCATGCTCTGGCGCAGGTCGAAATGTATCAGTTCGTCAATCGGTCCACCGCTGGCCACCAGGCCTTCCAGGTAGCGCGACACGGCGCGGTTTTCCTGGCACTCCTGCGGGATCACCAGCGCCATCTTGCCACCCTCTTTCGTCAGCAACTGGCTGTTGAACAGATAGCTGCTCACCGCATCCGCGATCGGCACCTGGCCCGTGTCCACGCGCAGCGCATCCAGTTGCGCGCCCGTGGCGGCGACGGCGCGGCGCAGCTGCGACAGGCTTGCTTCTTCATCGGCAAACGCCTGCTCGTGATAGAACAGCACATTGCCGTTGCCGACGACGATGACGTCGTTATGGAACACGCCCTGGTCGATCACGTCCGGATTCTGCTGCACGTACACGGTGCGTTTCGCATCCAGGCCATGCAGACGCGCGACGGCTTGCGACGCTTCCAGGGTCTGGCGCGCCGGGTAGCGCTTCGGCGACGGTGCCGACGGATCGAACTCCACCCGGCCATACACGAACATTTCAACGGATGACGCGCCGTGGCCGGCGCCCAAACGCGTGTGGTTGGCCGCGCCCTCGTCGCCGAAGGCCGGCGTCGACGGCAGCGCGCCATGCACGGCGAAGTGTTTGTCGTCGCTGAAAATGGCGCGCAGGCTGCGCGCCGACTGCGCGTGCTCGAAGGCCCGGTGCAGCTTGTTATTCAGGTTGGCGGCCGTGAAGTGCACGCGGCCGTCCTGCGTGTCCGCCGACGGGCTGACCGTGGCCGCGTTGGCCGTCCACATGGGCGAAGCGGAATACGCGCAAGCCAGGATCACCGGGGATTCCTTGTAGGCGCGCGCCAGCACCTCGGCATCCGTGCCCGTGAAACCGATGGAGCGCAGCAGGCGGAAATTGGGCCGGTCCTGCGGCGGCAGCAAGGCTTGCGCAAAGCCGCGCGCGGCCAGGGCACGCATCTTGGCCAGGCCCTGCAAGGCGGCCTGCTTCGGATTCGAGGCGCTTTTCACATTGCTGAACGAGGCCACGTTGCCGAACGAGAGTCCCGCATAGTTATGCGATGGGCCGACCAGGCCGTCAAAGTTGTATTCGCGCGTGCTGTGCATGGGTATTCCTTATGAAACCTTCTTAAAAATTCAGGCCGGGCGACAGCTTGGCCGGCATTTCCAATACGCCGTTCTCGATCGAGGCGACCGGGTAGGCGCAGTAATCGGCCGCGTAGTAGGCGCTCGGACGGTGGTTGCCCGACTTGCCGATGCCGCCGAACGGCGCCGTGCTGGCCGCGCCCGTGGTCGGACGGTTCCAGTTGACGATGCCGGCGCGCGCGCGCGTCTGGAACGTTTGCCACAGGGCCGGATCGTCGGACAGCAGCGCCGCTGCCAGGCCGAATTCGGTGGCGTTGGCAACCTTCAGGGCCGCGTCGAAATCGGCTACGCGGACTACTTGCAGCAGCGGGCCGAACCATTCTTCGTCGGGAATGCCGACAGCATCAGTGACGTCGACGATGCCGGCCGTGACAAAGCCCGCCTCGGGATTCAACTGGCGCATCTGCAGCAAGGTGGTGCCGCCCCTGGCGACCATGTCCGCCTGCGCCTGCACCAGGCGTGCGGCCACGGCGCTCGATACCACGGGGCCCATGAATGGCTGCGGCTGGGCGTCGGACGCGCCGATGCCCAGTTTCGCGGCCACTTCCACGAGGCGCGCAACGAAGGCGGCACCAAAGGCGTTATCCTGCACCACTAGGCGGCGCGCGCACGTGCAGCGCTGGCCGGCCGACACGAAGGCGGAGAATATCGCGTGGTGCACGGCCGCATCCACATCCTTGACGTCCCATACGACGAGGGCGTTGTTGCCGCCCATTTCCAGCGCCAGCATCTTGCCCGGCTGGCCGCCGAACTGGCGGTGCAGGCTGATGCCCGTCTGGCACGAACCCGTAAACAATACGCCGTCGAGGTGTGGATTGGCGCCCAGGGCCACGCCCGTGTCGCGCCCGCCGTTGACGAGGTTGACGACGCCATCCGGCAAACCGGCCTGCTGCCACAGCTGCACGGTTTTGATGGCCGTGCGCGGCGCATATTCGCTCGGCTTGAAGACGATGGTGTTACCGGCGATCAGGGCCGGCACGATATGGCCGTTCGGCAGGTGGCCGGGGAAATTGTACGGGCCGAAGACGCCGAACACGCCATGCGGTCGGTGGCGCAGCACGGCGTCGCCATCGGCGATCTTGCTTTGCGTGATGCCCGTGCGCGCGTTGTACGACTGCACCGAGATATCGATCTTGTTGGCCATGGTGGCCACTTCCGTGCGCGACTCCCACAGCGGCTTGCCCACTTCTTCCGAGATCAGCAGCGCCAGCGCTTCCGCATGTTCCTTCAGCAGTTCGCGGAAGCGCACGCAGATGGCGATGCGCTCGTCGACGGGCGTATCGGCCCACGCTTCAAAGGCGGCGCGGGCGGCCTGGCACGCCTGCTCGACTTCGTTTTCCGTCGCTTCCAGGCTGGCCCAGGTCTGCTTGCCGTTCGACGGATCGATGGTGACCAGTTCACGGCCCGTGCCTGGCAGCCAGGCGCCGTTGATGAAGTTCGATGCTGCGGTAGATGGATTCAATACGTTAGACATGGGGATGCTTCCTCGGGTTGAGTGACAAGGTGCGCACGGTGTCGCCGTGATGGCAGCGCAGCAGATGCAGTTCATCGTCGTCCAGCGTGATCTTGCCGCCGTGCGGATTGGCGCTGGTGACGATCATGCGGAAATCTTTCAGGTCGGTGTTCGACACCAGGTAAGGTTCGGCCTGGGCCGTGTCGCCGCACGCTTCCGGCGCAGGCACTGGCACAGTCGCCGCGTCGAGCACGGCCGGCATGCTGTCGCGCATGGCGCGCAGTTCGGAGACGCGCGCCTGCAGCACGGGGCCGGCGTCGAAAATGTCGACATAGCCTTCGAAGTGCAAGCCTTCCTGTTCCAGCAGACGGCGCGCGGGCGCCGTGCTCAGATGCACCTTGCCGATGACTTCCTGCGCTTCGTCGGGCAGGTAGGCCACGTACATGGGCTGGCGCGGCATCAGCTCGGCGATGAACGATTTTTTACCGAGGCTCGTCAAGTCGTCGACGTGGTGGAAATCCATCTTGAAGAAGTGGCGGCCCAGGCCTTCATAAAACGGCGAGCTGCCGTCCGGTGCCTGGTAGCCGCGCATTTCGGCGATCAGCTTTTCCGTGAACAGTTGCGGGAACTGGGCGATGAAGAGAAAACGGCTTTTCGACAGCAGCTTGCCGTTGTTGCCGCTGCGGTAATCGGGGTGCAAAAACAGCGAGCACAGTTCCGTGCTGCCCGTCAGGTCGTTCGACAGGTACAGGGTTTCCATACGCGTAAACACATCGAGCTCGCGGCTGGAATGGACGAGGGTGCCGATGCGGTAGTTATAGAACGGTTCGTCCAGGCCCACGGCGCCCTTGATGGCGCACACGCCGGCCAGGCGGCCCGTGTCGGTATCCTCCATGACGAACATGTAGTCGCGCTTTTCGGGCGGGATGGTTTCGGCGAACGAGGCGCAGGCGATGGCCAGGCGGTCGCCCAGCATTTTCATGTCCGGCTTGAGCGTGGTCATGCCGGTGCCGACCTGGCTGGCCAGGCCATACAGGGCATCGAGGTCATTGGCGTTGATGGCGCGTACTACTAGCATAAAATTGACTCCCTTAGATACGCACGCAAATGACGCTGTCGCCTTCGGCCACGGCCAGCGCCTCGAGCAGGTCGGCCGGCAAACCGACGGTGTCCTGCGCTTCGAGCGCATCGCACGTGAAGGTGACGGCGCGGAAATTGCGCTCGGCGCCGGAAGCGACCGCGTAATGCACTTTCAGGCCCGTGCGGCTGGGCGTGACGCCCGCGACGACGCGGCGCGTGAGCGAACCCGTAAACGAACGCAGCGCATGCTTGTGCGCCTGCAGGATCGGGCCGCCATCGAAGATGTCGATGTAATCGTCGGCCTCGAAGCCTTCTTCCGTCAGCAGATTGAACGCCAGTTCGCCGCTCGGGTGGATCTGGCCCATGGCCGCCTGCGCGTCGCCGGGCAGCAGCGGCACGTACACGGGGTAGTGCGGCATCAGTTCGACGATCAGGGTGCGGTTGCGGGCGCCGCCGATGACTTTTTCGGCATCGAGGAAATCCATCTGGAAGAATTTGCGGCCCAGCGCATCCCAGAATGGCGACTGGCCATCGGCGTCCGTGATGCCGGCCAGCGGCACGAAGAAGCGGTCGCCGAAGCGGTGCGGCGCCAGCACGGCGAACAGCAGCCGCGCGCGCGACAGCAAAGCCGCTTCCAGGCCCGCCTGCTCCATGTTGCGCACGTAGAAGCCGGACAGCTGCGAGTACGCCGTCAGCTCCGAGCACAGGGTCAGCGCATGCACGCTGTGGCTGATGTTCAGGTCGCGCGAGACTTGCTGGATGACGTCGTTGCGGAAGGAAAAATAGGTGCCGTTCGAGCCGGCCGAGGCGAAGATGGCGGCCGTACCGGCAATGCTCTTGTCGAGCAGGGATTCAAGCACGAAGAGATACGACTCTTCGCTGGGGATGTCGACATGGGCGGCAAACGAGGCGATGGAGCGCTCGACGGAGGCGGCGATCTTTTCGCGCGTCTTCGGCAGGGTATGGACACCCGGCATGGTAACTGCGGCCAGCGCTTCGAGGGCTGCAATATCCGCAATTTCTACCGGACGGACAACATACATGGGTACTCCTTCAATGCTGACGATACTTGGGCTGAATACCCGGGTAGAACCAAGCCGGCCCGCAGCAAAGCGGCGGGCCGGTGATCAAACAGGGAGCGGGGCTAGCTTCAGGCTTTCAGCATGCCGTCGATGGCGGCGCGCAGCAAACGGCCCGCTTCGGCGATCTGCTCGTCCGAGACGATCAGGGCCGGCGCCAGGCGCACCACGTCCATGCCGGCGATCAGCACCATCAAGCCTTGCGCTTCGGCCGCTTTCTGGATGTCCTTCGCGCGGCCTTTCCAGGCATCGCTGACTACCAGACCCAGCAGCAAACCGCTGCCGCGCACGATGGAGAACACTTGCGGGTAATCCGTGATCAGGCCTTGCAGCATGGCGATGGTGTTGACGCTCGCTTCTTTCACGCGCGCCAGGAATGCCGGCGTGTTGATCGTGTCCAGCACGGTCAGGGCCACGGTGGCGGCCAGCGGGTTGCCGCCGTAGGTGGTGCCGTGCGTGCCGACGGCCAGGGTTTGCGCCAGTTCATTCGTGGTCAGCATGGCGCCGATCGGGTAGCCGTTGCCCAGGGCCTTGGCGGCCGTCAGGATGTCCGGCGTGACGCCGTAGCCCATGTAGGCGAACAAGGCGCCGGTGCGGCCCATGCCGCTCTGGACTTCGTCGAAAATCAGCAAAGCGCCCGTCTTGTCGCACAGGGCGCGCAGCTCCTTGAGGAATTCCGGATTGCCCGGCACCACACCGCCTTCGCCTTGTACCGGCTCGACGATCACGGCGCACACGTCATCGCCGATGGCGGCGCGCGCCGCTTCGATGTCGTTGTAGGCGATGTGGTCGATCGATGGCGGCAGCGGCTCGAAGCCTTCCGTGTACTTAGCCTGGCCGCCGACGGACACCGTAAACAGGGTGCGGCCGTGGAAGGAGCTGAAGCACGAGATGATGCGCGACTTGTGCGCGCCGAACTTGGTGTGCGCATACTTGCGCGCCAGCTTCAGGGCCGCTTCGTTGGCTTCCGCGCCCGAGTTGCAGAAGAAGGCGCGGTCGGCGAAGGTCGCTTCCGTCAGGGCCAGCGCCAGGCGCAGCACAGGCTCATTGGTGTAGCCGTTGCCCAAATGCCACAAATTATTGATTTGCTTGGTCAGCACATCGACCAGGGCCGGATGGCAGTGGCCCAGGCTGTTGACGGCGATGCCGGAGGTGAAATCGAGGTAATGCTTGCCTGACTGGTCCCACAGGTCCAGACCGGAACCGCGCACGGGCACCATGGCTGCAGGGGCGTAGGTAGGAACGAGGACCTGGTCAAAGGTTTCCCGGGTGACTGGACGAGCCGTTACGGTCGAATCAAGCTTGGCATTCATAGCATTTCCCCATCAATATGTTAGGTACTCCGCAGCTACGACAGCTACGTGTGTACTGCATTATAAAAAGCGGGATGCTAAAACTCTTTTGAATCTGCGACAAGGATTTTCACAATTCATCACAGCCGGGCTTGCTTTAATCACGCAGGCGGCATCAGCTTTCTTTGCCGCTCTTCTCGGGGCGTATTGCCAAACAGGGTGCCAAAGGCCGTGGAAAAGTGCGAACCGGAGGAAAAGCCGCACATCAGGCCAACTTGCACGATGGAATAATGTGTATCGAGCAATAGTTGCCGTGAGCGTTGCAGGCGCAGCTCCAGATAGTAGCGCGACGGCAGGCTGCCCAGGTATTGCTTGAACAGCCGCTCGAGCTGGCGCCGCGACAGGCCCACCAGGCTGGCGATGTCGTCCGTCGACAGCGGCTCCTCGATATTGGCTTCCATTAAGGTCACCGCTTCGGATAATTTCGGCTGCAGCACGCCGAAGCGCGCCTGCAGGGCCACCCTCTGTCGCTCTTCCTTGCCGCGCACCTTGTCCACGCACAGCGCTTCCTTGACGAGGGCCTGCACGTCGGCGCCAAAGATGGTCTCGATCAGGGTCAGCGAAAAGTCGATGCTGGCCGCGCCGCCGCAGCAGGTGATGTGCGGGCCGTCGATGTCGAACAGATGCGGCGTCAGGATGGCCCGTTCCGCCTTCGCTTCCGCATCGGCGTACAGGGCCCACGGCAAGGCGATGCGCACGCCATCCATGACGCCAGCGCCGGCCAGCCACAGCACGGCCGCGCCCACGCCGCCCCAGAACGGCGCCGAACGGCAGCGTTCGATCACGGCCCGGCACAGCTCGGCGCGCAGCGGCGCCTCCGTCTCGTCGGCCACCAGCAGCGCAATATGCCAGTTACCGCCCTGCGCGGCCACCTGTTCCGGCGTGCGCACGTCCAGTTGCAGGGCACCGGGCCCCAGCGCCCGCGCGCAAAGGCGCAGCGGCTGCACCAGGCCGGCCCAGGTGATCGACTCGGCATCGCCGGCATGGACCAGCAGCAAACGCAGCGGTTTGTCGAGGCCGATACGGGAAAGATTAGCGAAGGACATCGGCGAGGCGGACCAAAGGCAAGGGCTGAGTTGCCCACATGATACCGGACTTCCGTCCCATCGAGACCGTCTTGCAAGGGCGCGTCCCGGCGCGGCGGAAAAAAGCGGAGCGGAAGGATATAATCACCTCCATGGGTGAACGATATTTAAAAAGTATCCGGCTGCTGGCCGAATGCATGCAAGGCTTCGAGCGGTTTTCTGGCGACTTCGTGCGCCAGTACGGCTTGACGCATGCGCAATTCGACATCATTGCCACGCTCGGCAACACCCGCGGCATGTCCTACAAGGAACTGGGTCAGAAAACCCTGATTACCAAGGGTACTTTGACGGGCGTGGTGGAGCGGCTGGAACAAAAGGGGCTGGTGATACGCGAACGTTGTCCACGCGACAAGCGTTCCTATTACGTGCGCCTGAGCTGCGAGGGCGAACAGGTGTTCCATGACGTGTTCCCCAAGCTGACAACGCAGGGCCAGCGCCTGTTCGACGGCTATACCGAAGACGATTTCATACGTCTGGAAAGCACCCTAGCGGGCTTGAAACAGGCCATCGCCAACGGCTGACCAGACACCAGGCACCGACATTCAAACAAGACAAAGGAAACCAAGTTGAAAACCTCACTGCTCGAAGGCAAAAAGCCTGCTCATTTCGATAAACACATCATCGGCAACCTGCTGCTCAACGCCAGCACGCCAGAACTGGTGCGCCAGGAAAAACTGATCATCGGCGTGCGCAACGAAGACGGCGAAATCTACCGCCTGATCGGCGCCACCAAGCACAACAGCTTCATGAATGCCGTCGAGGAACTGTTCGACCTGGGCTTGACCGATGAACTGGAAGACAGCGATGAACTCGTCGAGGGCTGCGATGCGATCTTCAGCGAGTCTCTGTAGTAGCGCTGAACAGGACCTGCTGCGCGGTGCGCTTTGCGGCCGGCGATGCTCACCGTACTAAAGTACGGTTGCGCTTCTCGGCCACAAATCCCATCCGCTCGCAATGGTCCTGTCCAGCGCTGTGACGATCGCTGTGGTTAAAAAAAGGCATGCCACCGATATAGGCATGCCTTTTTCCGTTTACGGGGCTTTGCTTGCCTTTTGCCAAGCTGTTTGCGAAAAGATCATGCTTAAAAAGTTCCGTACGGAAATATTGCGAGTATAATTTTTTCAATGAACAGACTCGACGCCTTTAAAAGCATCGCCGCACAAGCCGCTCGTGGCGAGCTGACCTTTCCTGCCAATGTGGACGCTTCGCTCAAGCTGCAAGAGGCGCTGGCCGATCCCGACTGCCATATCGAGGCTGCCGCCAAGCTCGTGCAGGCCGACCCGCTGCTGGCCGCGCGCACGGTGGCCATCGCCAATTCCGTGGCGTTCAACCGTTCCGGCAATGAAATCACCAGCGTGCGCAACGCCGTGCAGCGGCTCGGCGTGCGCACCCTGCAGTCGGTGGTGGCGTCGCTGATCGTGCGCCAGCTGGGCAGCACCATCACCGATCCCGTGCTGCAGGCGAAGGCCAACCAGCTGTGGGAGCATACGGCCCACGTGGCGGCCCTGTCGCAGGTACTGGCCCGCCGCGTCACCAAAGTGGACCCCGATACGGCCTTGTTTGCCGGCATCATGCATGAAGTGGGCGGCTTTTATCTGCTGTCGCGCGCGGCCGAATTCCCCGGCATCCTCGACGGCGAACCGGAGGATTGGGTCGAACATGGCGAACAGGCCATCGGCCACGGCGTCCTGGCCAAACTGAAGGTGCCGGAAGCCGTGAGAGGCGCCATCGATGCGCTGTGGGAAGGCTTGCGCGCCATTCCGCCCGAATCGCTGGGCGACACCCTGCTGCTGGCAAATGACCTGGCGCCCGTCTCGTCACCGCTCAACGAAAGCCCGGCCGCCATCGCCGTGCGGGCAGCCCGCGCCGCGCGCAGCATCGATTGCCTGATCGGCGACGATGCGACCTTGTCGAGCATCATGGAAGAATCGGACGATGAAGTGCAGTCGCTGCTGAAGGTGCTCGTGCACTAACCTGCCGGCTTCTTGACGACCGGCGGCGGTGCCGCCGGCTTGGGCGTATCGACAATCAGCACATGCTTGTCCATGGCCTGCGTTCCCTGCTTTTGCTCGACAACTTGTGTGGCGACCGCCCTGGTACTCAACAGAGGTTTCGGATGGCGTGGCGTGAACATGGCGTACCTGCTGGAAGTGGGATGTGCCCCATCTGTGCAGCAATTATCAATTTATCAAGCCGCTATTCAAAAAAAACCCGCTCGAAAGCGGGTAAAGTCCAAAGCTAGGGATGTCCTGAAAGAGACAGCCCTATCTTATGCGGTGCGCCGCGCCGGCTCCGTGCGCTGGTTCACTTAGCGCGCAGATTATCCCGGCACCAATTCCACGTCCGTTTCCTGCCAGGCGCGCAGTTGCCGCACGCGGGCAAACCACGCCTGGATGTGCGGGTACTGCGCCAGCGGCAAGCGCACGGCCTCGCTGTACATCAACGGCGCGGCGACGGCGAACTCGGCCAGGGTCAGGGCATCGCCGCAGAGCCACTCACGCTGCGCCAGGTGCGCGTCCAGCACCACGGCGCATTCATGCAGTTCATGCTCGCCGCGCGCCTCTTCCAGCGGATCCGCAGGACCATTGCCCGTCATGCCTTTCCAGGCGCGTTCCCAGGCCAGCACGCTGACGGCGGGCGCGAAGTGCTGCGCGGCCCAGAACAGCCAGCGGTTGACGTCGGCGCGCGCTTGCGGCGCCTGCGGATAAATCGTCTGGCCAGGTACTTGATCAGCCAGGTATTGCATGATGGCGCACGATTCCCACAGCAGGAAATCGCCATCGGCCAGCACGGGCACCTTGCCGTTCGGGTTCAGTTCGAGCAGGCGGCGGCGGTCGTCCGCATTCATCAGGTCGACTTCGGCCAGCTCCAGCGGCAGGTCGAGGTGGATCGCCGTCATCAGGGCACGGCGGGCATTCGAAGACATGGGGTGGTGGTACAGGCGCATGGTGCATAACTCCGGTGAGTGAGGAAGCCACCATCGTAGTCGCCGTCACTGACAGTTTTTGTCAGGAGCGAATATCAGGATTCCGGGTCAATCTCGTGCGCCTTGCGCCAGGCGTCGAGCAGTACATGGCGCCGCGTGGGGTAGCGCTCCGCATGCTGCTGCACGCTGGCGATGCGGTCGATGCGGAAATGCCGGTAATCGCCGCGCAGCTCGCACCAGGCGGCCAGCAGGCGCTTGCCTTCGAAAAAAGCCAGGGCGAACGGCCACACCGTGCGCGAGCTGGCGCTGCCATGCTCGTCCTGATAGGCGAGCGTGAGCTTCTGTTCGTAGCGGATCGCCTCGCGCACGGGCTGCACGTAACGGTCGGCCGGCTGCGCGCCATCGGCGGGACGCCCCAGCGGCACCCACAAGCTGGTCTCGGCCATGCAGTCGCGCAGGTCGCGCGGCGAAGCGGCCGCGATCTTGGCCAGGGCATTGCTGGCCGCCTGCGCCAGGCCCGCATCGCCCTGCCGGCGCACCCAGCGCGCGCCCAGCACCAGCGCTTCCAGTTCATCGGGACCGAACATCAGCGGCGGCAGGAAGGCGCCGCGGCGCAGCACATAGCCGATGCCGGCTTCGCCCTGCAGGGGCGCGCCCAGTTCGGCCAAGGTCTGGATATCGCGGTAAATCGTACGCTCGGAAACGCCGAGCTGCTGCGCCAGCTGGGCCGCCGTGACGGGCACCCTTTTGGCCCGCATGGCGTCCATCAGCAGGAACAAACGGCCGCTGCGGCTCATGGGCAGGCCTGCAAGGCCTGGTCGCCCATGACGAGGGCCGACAGGGCCGGCACGTACAGATAGCCGTCGGGCGCCAGGCGCGCCGCGCGCGTCTGCTCTTGCACACCGCCGATGCCGTAGCAGCGCTGCAGGCGGGCGGCGGCCGGCCACCAGTAAACGGCCGCTTCCTGGTCGGGAAAGCGCTGGCGCACGCGCTCGGCCTGCGCCGCCACCAGCCGGAAATCGCGGTAAAAGGCGGGGGCGATGCCCAGCTCCGCGGCAAATACCGCTTCCTGCGCCGCCGCCTCCGTCAATTGGGCCGCCAGCGCCACCGTTTCGCGGTCCAGATCCTCGGCCGCCACACCCGCATCAACCAGGATGCGGCGCATCTGCGCCCGGTCGACCTGCGCGCGCAAGAACGCCGATTCCTGCAGCGCCAGCACGGCGCCGTCGGGTATGCTTTTGTGCCGCGCGGCCGGGAACACATACAGGGCGCAGCTGCCGGCGCACACGGTGTCGATGGCGAGACGCCATTGCTGCTGGCGCAGATAGCGGCCCAGCTGCATCGCCGCCTGCGGATCGCCTGCGTCGCTATTGACGCGCAGCAGCGTAGTGCCCGGCGTGGCCAGCAGCCGCAGCTTGTCCACGTCGCCCTCGGCAATCGGGCCGCGCATGGCGATGCTGGCGGCATCGGCACGGCTGAAATCGGCGGCGCCGGCCAGCGCCGTCACGCCCGCCATCATGCCCATCAATAAAATACGCTTCATCATCATCCGTTACAAAAAAAAACGACCACCGCAAACGGTGATCGTTTTTCCATTCGACCTGCAAAAAAAACCTGCGCTTACACCACGGCGCCGTCGGTTTCGTCTTTTTCCTTGACCGGCTTGATCAAGTCTTCGCGCTTGACGCCCAGCCACATGGCGATCGAGGCCGCGACGAACACGGACGAGTAAATACCGAAGCAGATACCGATGGTCAGCGCCAGTGCGAAATGGTGCAGGGTCTGGCCGCCGAAGATCAGCATCGACAGCACCATCATCTGGGTGGAACCGTGGGTGATGATGGTACGCGAAATGGTGCTGGTGATCGCGCTGTCGATCACTTCATGCACGCTTGCCTTGCGCTGCTTGCGGAAGTTTTCGCGGATACGGTCAAAGATCACCACCGATTCGTTGACGGAATAACCGAGCACCGCCAGGATGGCCGCCAGCACCGTCAGCGAGAATTCCCATTCGAAGAAGGCAAAGAAGCCCAGGATGATCACCACGTCATGCAAGTTGGCGATGATGGCCGAGACAGCGTATTTCCACTCGAAGCGGATGGCCAGGTAGATCATCACGCCCAGAATCACCATCACGAGCGCGTTCAAGCCGTTCTGCGCCAGTTCCTCGCCCACTTGCGGACCGACGAATTCAACTTTCTGCAAGACGACCGCTTCGCTGCCGGCAGCGTCCATGCAAGCGCTCTTGATGACGTGCTCGCCTTTTTCGGTGACGGTATCGATGCCCTTGGTCGAGCCTTGCTCGGCCTTGCACAGGGCTTCGAACACGCGCTGCGACGTGTTGGCGGCGCTGACGCCATTTTCCACCGGCAGGCGTATCATCACGTCGCGCGCCGTATCGAAACTGGTCACGCCCGGCTCTTCATAGCCCATCTTGATCAGGGTGCCGCGTATGCCTTCAAGATTGGCCGCCTTCGGGTATTTCACTTCCATCAGGGTGCCGCCCTTGAATTCGACGGACAGGTGCAAGCCCTTGTGCACCAGGAAGAAGACGGCGGCAAGGAAGGTCACGGCCGAAATCACGTTGAAAATCAACGCATGGCGCATGAAGGGAATATCTTTTTTGATCCGGAAAAATTCCATGAAATCCTCTGAGTTCTATTCTGTGCGTCCGGCGGCTGTGCCACCGGACGCGATCGCTGTTGTCGCTATGGAGTGAGTCTGGGACGCCGCTTATTTGCTGGTGCCCGGCACCCACACCGTGCCGATCGACAAGGTCGTCAGCTTTTTCTTGCGGCCATACCAGAGGTTGACCACGCCGCGCGACACGAACACGGAGGAGAACATCGAGGTCAGGATACCCAGGCAATGCACGACGGCAAAGCCGCGCACGGGGCCGCTGCCGAAGGCCAGCAGCGCCAGGCCGACGATCAGGGTGGTCACGTTCGAGTCGAGAATCGTGGCCCAGGCGCGGTCGAAGCCGGCGGCGATCGCCGCTTGCGGCGTATTGCCGGCGCGCAGCTCTTCACGGATACGTTCATTGATCAGCACGTTGGCGTCAATCGCCATACCCAGGGCCAGCGCGATAGCGGCGATACCCGGCAAGGTCAACGTCACCTGTATCATCGACAGCAAGCCGACCAGCAACAGCAGGTTGGTGGCCAGGGCCAGCACGCTGAAGGCGCCGAACAGCATGTAGTAGGCAATCATGAAGACGGCGATGGCGATGAAGCCGTACAGGGTCGAGTGGAAGCCCTTGGCGATGTTTTCCGCGCCCAGCTGCGGTCCGATCGTGCGTTCTTCGATGACGGTCATCGGTGCGGACAGGGCACCCGAGCGCAACAGCAGCGCCAGTTCATTCGCGTTTTCCGCGCCGCCCATGCCGGTGATCTGGAAACGCGAACCGAGTTCCTGCTGGATGGTGGCAACCGACAGCACTTCCGGCTTGCCCTTTTCAAACAGCACGATGGCCATGCGCTTGCCCACGCGTTCGCGCGTCGCTTCGCGCATCTTGCGGCCGCCGTCGCCGTTCAGGTCGATCGATACGGCCGCCTGCTGGTTCTGGTCGAAGCTGGCCGTGGCGCTGGAAATATAGTCGCCCGTCAGGATCACGTCTTTCGCCAGCACGACAGGTACGCCCTTGCCGACGGTGAACAGTTCCGAGTTGAACGGGATGGCGCTCGACAGTTCGGTGCCAGGCACGATGCTTTCATCGACGAGGCGCACTTCCAGGGTCGCCGTGCGGCCGATGATGGCTTTCGCGCGGGCCACGTCCTGCACGCCAGGCAGTTGCACCACGATGCGGTCAGGACCTTGCTGCTGGATCAGCGGCTCGGCCACGCCCAGCTCGTTGACGCGCTTGGACAGGGTGGAGATATTCTGTTTCACGCCTTCATCGATGGTTGCCTTCAGGGCCGCTGGCTTCAGGGTGATGTTCAGTTTCAAATCGCTGCCTTCGCCCGCATCGGCGAACGCCAGTTCGCTCATCTGGTCGGACAAGACATTTTTTGCCTTCAGGCGCGTTTCCGCGTCGCGGAAGTTGATCTGCACGCTGTCGCCCACGCGCTCGATGCCGGCGTGGCGGATATTCTTGTCGCGCAGCACGCTACGCGCGGCGGACTGGACGCCCTGGACTTTCTTGTTCAGTACTGCTTTCGCATCGACCTGCATCAGGAAGTGCACGCCACCGCGCAAGTCCAGGCCCAGGAACATGGGCAAGGCATGCAGCTTTTGCATCCACATCGGGGTATTGGCTTGCAGGTTGACCGTCACGATGTACGCGGGATCGCTCGCATCGGGATTAAGGTCTTTTTCCAGCACCAGTTTCGCCTTGAACTGGGTATCGGGATCGGCGAAACGCACGCGCACGGAGGCGAGGTTGCCGGCGCCATCCATGGTGACACCTTCCGACTTGACGTTCTCTTTCGTCAATATTTGATCGACTTGCGTCATCAGATCGCCCGTCACTTTGACAGTCGACTTGCCGCTGGTTACTTGCAGCGCCGGTGACTCACCGAAATAATTGGGCGCCGTATAAAGTGCGCCCAGCAATAAGGCGACGGCAATGATGATGTATTTCCAGGCAGGGTAGCGATTCATATTGATTCAGCGTTCAGTGTTGAGCGTCGGAGGCGTCGCGAGGGGCGGCGGATAGCCGCCCCGGTCATCATTGCGTTGGCAATGACAGCGAGAAATTACAGCGCCTTCAGGGTGCCTTTAGGCAGCAAGGTAGTGATGGAACTCTTTTGCACCGTGATTTCGGTGCCGGTCGCCACTTCGATGGTGACGTAAGCGTCCACTACCTTGGAAACACGGCCCAGCATGCCACCGGCGGTGACGACTTCGTCACCCTTGGCCAGCGCGTCCATCATCGCCCGTTGTTCTTTGGCGCGTTTTTGCTGTGGGCGGATCATCAGGAAATACATGACCACGAACATCAATACCAGCGGCAGGAAGCTGGTCAGGTTGCCGCCGAGGCCCAGGGCGTCGGTAGGGGCTTGCGCATAAGCGTTGGAAATGAAAAACACGGTGACTCCAGTTCTAATCAGTTTGAAAAAATAGCGCTGTATTCTAGCATTGGCAATCCGCCAAGCCTCCAATTGCAGGCATGGCAGCTTCAAATGGGGCTAAAAAGGCATTATGCAATGCTTTATCGCCCCCGTCCAAGCACCAATACACAAAACTTCCGGCCTTGCCGCCGCCAGGGCGCAAGCTAAGGTTTTCTTAAGCTCCGCGTGCGCGTTCGGCGTGGAATTGCAGGGTAAACGCGTGGAAACGGTCTTCATCGAGCGCTTCACGCATCTGGCGCATCAGGTCCAGGTAGTAATGCAGGTTGTGGATGGTATTCAAACGCGCACCGAGGATTTCCTTGGAGCGGTGCAAATGGTGCAAATACGCGCGCGAGAAGTTGCGGCAGGCGTAGCAGCTGCACGTTTCGTCCAGCGGTGCCTGGTCTTCCTTGTACTTGGCGTTCTTGATCTTGATGTCGCCAAAACGGGTAAACAGCCAGCCGTTGCGGGCATTGCGCGTCGGCATGACGCAGTCGAACATGTCGATGCCGTTCGATACGCCCGCCACCAGGTCTTCCGGCGTGCCCACGCCCATCAGGTAATGGGGCTTGTTGGCCGGCAAGCGCGGGCCCACGTGAGCCAGCATGCGCATCATGTCTTCCTTCGGCTCGCCGACGGACAGGCCGCCGATGGCGATGCCGGGGAAATCGATCTCTTCCAGCTTGGCCAGCGACTCGTCGCGCAGCATTTCGAACATCCCACCCTGCACGATGCCGAACAGCGCATTCGGGTTCTCGCCGCGGTGGAACTCGTCCTTCGAGCGCTGCGCCCAGCGCAAGGACATGCGCATGGACTTGGCCGCTTCCTCGATGGTGGCCGGGCGGCCCTGGATTTCGTACGGCGTGCATTCGTCGAACTGCATGACGATGTCGGAATTCAAGACGCGCTGTACCTGCATCGACACTTCCGGCGACAGGAACAATTTATCGCCGTTGATGGGCGAATTGAAATGCACGCCCTCTTCCGTGATCTTGCGCATGGCGCCCAGCGAAAACACTTGGAAGCCGCCCGAGTCCGTCAAGATCGGCTTGTTCCAGCCCATGAAGCCATGCAAGCCGCCGAATTTCTCCATGACGGTGTTGCCAGGACGCAGCCACAGGTGAAACGTGTTGCCCAGGATAATCTGCGCGTCGATCTCGTTAAGTTCCAGCGGCGACATGGCTTTCACGGAGCCGTAAGTGCCCACTGGCATGAAGATCGGCGTCTGCACGACACCATGGTTGAGTTTCAAGGTGCCGCGGCGTGCCTTGGTCAGGCCGCTCGTGTCGGTCTTGAGTAATGTAAATTCCAGCATGTCAGTCTTTCACGGGAGTATCAAGGTTCAGCGCAGCGCGCGATTGCGTGGTGAGCAGCATCGCGTCGCCATAGCTGAAGAAACGGTAGTTCTGCGCGATCGCATGCGCGTAGGCGCTGCGGATCGGCGCATAGCCGGCAAAGGCCGACACCAGCATCAGCAGGGTCGACTTCGGCAAATGGAAGTTGGTGATCAAACGCGTCACGGTCTTGAACGCATAGCCGGGCGTGATGAACAGGGCCGTATCGGCGCTGCCCGCCAGCAACCGGCCGCTTTGCGAGGCCGATTCCAGCGCGCGCAGGCTGGTCGTGCCGACGGCGACCACGTCGCGCCCGGCAAGTTGGGCGGCGCGCACGGCGTCGACGGTTTCCTGCGGCATGGTGTACCACTCGGTATGCATCTTGTGCTCGCTCAGCACTTCCGTGCGCACGGGCTGGAAGGTGCCCGCACCCACGTGCAGGGTCACATAGGCAAAGTTGACGCCCTTGGCCTTCAACTGGTCGAGCAGGGCCTGGTCGAAATGCAGGCCGGCCGTCGGCGCGGCGACGGCGCCCGGCACCTTGTTGAACACGGTCTGGTAGCGCGTCTCGTCGAATTCGTCCGCATCGTGCTCGATGTACGGCGGCAGCGGCAAGCGGCCATGCGCCTCGATCAGCTCGAACACGTCGGCCTCGAAGTGCAGGGTAAAGAATTCGCCGGCGCGCTGGCCGACCGTCACGTCGAAGGCATCGGCCAGGCGGATGCGGCAGCCGGGCGGCGGCGACTTCGAGGCGCGCACCTGGGCCAGCACGGTGCGGTCATCGAGCACGCGCTCGACGAGCGCCTCGATCTTGCCGCCGCTTTCCTTGACGCCAAAGAAGCGTGCTTTGAGCACACGCGTATCGTTCATCACCAGCAGGTCGCCCGCCTGCAACAGCCCGACGATGTCGGCGAACTGGCGGTCGACCAGGGTCTCGCCGTCCAGATGCAACAGGCGCGAGGCGCTGCGCTCGGCCAACGGAGTTTGCGCAATGTTTTCTTGCGGCAAATTAAAATCGAAATCGGAAAGCGAATACATGCGTTTTGCTTCAAAAGTACGTCAAAAATGATTAGGAGTGCGCAATGGAACATCTGGCACTATACTGTGCGCCTATACAGGCATTACAATAATCCGCCGCAACAATTTACGACTGCGGTACGCACAGGGTGTGCCGGACAACCCTCTATTTTACGCTAGCGGCACAAAAATCTCCGATATGTCCGATCCCAAGCCCGATCTTCCTCCCACAGCCAAGCCGGCCGCGAAGCCAAAAGCCGTCAAAAAAGTGGTCAGCACGGAAAGCCGGCTGGCCAAACTGGGCTTGCGCACGGATATGGACCTGGTGTTGCACCTGCCGATGCGCTACGAGGACGAGACCAAGGTCTACACGATACGCGACGCCTGCCTGCGCGGCGGCGAGTCGTGGCAAGTCGAGGGCGTCGTCACCAAATGCGAAGTCAATTTCAAGCCGCGCAAGCAGCTGCTGGTGACGATCGCCGATGAAACGGGCAATTTGCTGCTGCGCTTCATGAATTTCTATGGCAGCCAGGTCAAGCAGCTGGCCGAAGGCACGCGGGTACGCGCGCGCGCCGAACTCAAACACGGCTTTTTTGGCGCCGAGATGGTGCACCCGACGTATAAAGTGGTCAACGAGGGAGCGCCCCTGCCCACGGCCCTGACGCCCGTGTATCCGTCCGGCGAAGGCCTGTCGCAGCACGTCTTGCGGCGCGAAATCGCCGACGCCATGCGCCGCATCGACTGGCAGGACACCTTGCCGGACCAGCTGCTACACGAAATGCAGCTGTCGCCATTCCGCGCCGCCGTGCACCTGCTGCACTACCCGCCGCAGGACATCGATGAAAGCGCGCTGATGGACCGCTCGCACCCGGCCTGGGTGCGCATGAAGTTCGATGAACTGCTGGCGCAGCAGCTGTCGCTGAAACGCGCCCAGCGCGCGCGCCGCTCGAAGGGCGCGGCATCGCTGCCCATCGTCGGCAATTTGTCGAACGCTTTCGGCGCCGCCCTGCCCTTCAAGCTGACGGGCGCGCAGGCGCGCGTGCTCGAGGAAATCCGCGCCGACCTGCGCCAGCCCTACCCGATGCAGCGCCTGCTGCAGGGCGACGTCGGCAGCGGCAAAACGGTCGTCGCCGCCCTGTCGGCCACGCAAGCCATCGACAGCGGCTACCAGGCCGCGCTGATGGCGCCCACGGAGATCCTGGCCGAGCAGCACTTTCGCAAGATCGCCGCCTGGATGGAACCGCTGGGCGTGAAGGTGGCGTGGCTGACGGGCAGCCTGAAGAAAAAGGAAAAGACGGCCGCGCTGGCCCTGATCGAGTCGGGCGAAGCACAGCTGGTGATCGGCACGCATGCGCTGATCCAGGATAACGTGCTGTTTGCCAAACTGGGCCTGGTGATCGTCGACGAGCAGCACCGCTTCGGCGTGGGCCAGCGCCTGACCCTGCGCAACAAGGGCGACAGCGCGGCCGTGCCGCACCAGCTGATGATGTCGGCCACGCCCATACCGCGCACCCTGGCCATGACCTATTACGCCGACCTGGAAGTGTCCGTGATCGACGAGCTGCCGCCCGGGCGCAGCCCCATCGTCACGCGCGCCATCGACCAGAACCGGCGCGACGAAGTCATCGCCCGCGTGTATGCTGCCGCGCTGGAAGGCCGGCAAGTGTACTGGGTCTGCCCGCTGATCGAGGAATCGGAAGCGCTGCAGCTGCAGACGGCCACCGACACCTACATGATGCTGGCCGAAGCCCTGCCCGCGCTACAGGTGGGCCTCGTGCACGGCCGTTTGAAACCGGCGGAAAAGCAGGAAGTGATGGACGCCTTCATCGCCGGCCATATCCACGTGCTGGTGGCCACCACCGTCATCGAGGTGGGCGTCGACGTGCCGAACGCTTCGCTGATGGTGATCGAGCACGCCGAGCGCTTTGGCTTGTCGCAGCTGCACCAGCTGCGCGGGCGCGTGGGCCGGGGCTCGGCGGCCAGCGTCTGCCTGCTGCTGTACCAGGGTCCCCTGGGCGGCGTGGCGCGCCAGCGTTTGATGACCATGCGCGAGACGACGGACGGCTTTGAAATCGCCCGCCGCGACCTGGAAATCCGCGGCCCCGGGGAGTTTCTTGGCGCACGCCAGTCCGGCCAGGCCATGCTGCGCTTCGCCGACCTGGAAACGGATCAATGGCTGGTCGACCAGGCCCGCGACGTGGCGCACGACCTGCTGCACGCCACCACGGCCGCCGCCGCCGCCACCGTGGAAGCGCACCTGGCGCGCTGGCTGGGTGGGAAAGAAGAATTTTTAAAAGTGTAGGTCTTACATTGCATGCTTTGGGCCGTTGTCGGATTACGCGCTTTGCGCTAATCCGACAACATTGTTAGCGCTGCTCACTCCCGCCCGACACCCGTCATATCCACAACGTCCCCACCCCAATCCGCGGCACACCATCCCTGCCTTACATACCGGTGAAAACTGGAATACGGCCAATCGATGACTTTGCTCACAAGACCATGCTTGACGGGGTTGTAGTGGATGTAATCGACGTGGTTTGCGAAGTCGCTCTCGTCACGCAGCACATGCTCCCAGAAGCGGTGCTGCCAAACGTCTTTAAATTCTGCATGCTTGCTGAACCACGTCTTGATCAGCCTCCAGCGCGTCATGAAATCGGCATCGCCTTCAGGCAAGGTCCAGATGCAGTGCAGGTGATCGGGCAGGATGACGATGGCGTCGATAGCGAACGGCCGTTGATGCCGCACGGCGCGGAAAGAATCACGCAGCAAATCCACGGCATTGGCGGTGGCAAACACGGGCCGGCGATGGGCCGTCACCACCGTGAAGAAAAAGCTGCCGCCTGGCTGGAATGCGCGTCGGTATCGCATGGTTTCGGGGTGTTGTCGGATTACGGCCTTCGGCCTAAGCGCCGTTGGTATTGTTTATTTTCGGGTGTTGTCGGATTACGGCCTTCGGCCTAAGCGCCGCTGGTATTGTTTATTTTCGGGTGTTGTCGGATTACGGCCTTCGGCCTAATCCGACCTACGCGATATACGCGGCGGCAGGCCGGGTAGGTCGGGTAGGTCGGATTAGCGTAGCGTAATCCGACTTCCAGCGTAATCCGACTTTTCGCAAACCGCCTTGCGCCCACGCAGCCTACATGCACATCCAGAAGCGGTTCGCCAGGTCCAGCATGAAATCGGGGCGCAGATAGGCCAGGAAGACGATGGCCAGCAGGGCGGCGCCGGCCAGGCGCCACAGCCATGTGCGCCAGCTGGCCATTACGCGGCCACCGCCACGCGCTTGACGGCGCGCTCGTCGATCGGCAGGTTGATCAGCGCGGCCAGCAGACCCAGGCCGATGGTGATCATCCACACGATGTGGTAGCTGCCCTGGTGCTCGTACAGATAGCCGCCCAGCCACGCACCGAGGAAACTGCCCACCTGGTGCGAGAAGAACACCATCCCGGCCAGCATCGACAGATGCTTCACGCCGAAGATGCCGGCGATGATGCCGTTCGTCAGCGGCACGGTCGACAGCCACAGCACGCCCATGCCGGCGGCGAACAGGTACACGGACCACGCCGACAATGGCGCCAGCAGGAACGCGGTGATGACCACGGCACGCGTCACGTAGATGGCCGACAGCAGGTAGCGCTTGGCGATCTTGCCACCGAGTTTACCCGCATAGTAGGAACCGACGATGTTGAACAGCCCGATCAGGGCCAGCGCCGTGACGGCGACGTTCGGGTTCATCAGGCCCTGGTCCTTCAGGTAAGCCGGCAAGTGCACGCCGATGAAGACGAGCTGAAAACCGCAGACAAAATAACCGGCCAGCAGCAGCCAGAACGAACGGCTGGCGATGGCTTCGCTGAAGGCGGCGCCCACGCTTTGCTGCGGGCCGCCGGCGTGCGAAACGGGCGGCTCGCGCAGGTAGAAAGCCATCGGGATCATCGCCAGCAGCACCAGCGCGGCCAGCACGTAAAAGGCGTTTTGCCAGCCCACGGCGGAGATCAGCTGCTGTTCCACGGGCATCATGAGGAACTGGCCGAACGAACCTGCCGCCGACGAGATGCCGAAGGCCCACGAGCGCTGCTCGGGCGGCGCGCTGCGGCCGATGATGCCGCTGATGGCGCCGAACGCCGTGCAGGCAAGCGCCAGGCCGATGAAGATGCCGGAGCCGACGATGAACAGGGTCGGCTGCGTGACGAGCGCCATCCACACGAGGCCCGCCATGTAGCTGATGGCGCCGACGATGACGACGCGCATGGTGCCGAAGCGGTCGGCCGCCATGCCGGCGAACGGACCGAAGACGCCCCACATCAGGTTTTGCATGGCCAGCGCCAGCGAATACGTTTCGCGCGTCCAGCCATTGGCTTGCGAAATCGGCTGCATCCAGAAACCCAGGCCGTGGCGCACGCCCATTGCCAGGGTCAGGACGACGCCGCTGGCGATGAGGACGGTTTTCAGGCTGGGGCGCGATGATTGCAATGTCATGGAGTTCCTGTTTACGCCTGGTCGGCTTGGTAGACGAGGCCGATCTGGCCGCGCATGGTGTCAAGGTTGCGCATCAGCGCCACGCTGTCGGCGTGCGGCATGAGCGGGCTTTCCGGCAGGCCGGCGCGGATGCAGCGCATCGCTTCGATGGCCTCGTGCGCGTAGCCATTGCCCAGGTGGGGTGCGGCGACGACGCGGCGTTCGCCATCCATCGTTTCGACGATCAGGTGGTCGGGCTTGTAAAAACGGTTGGGCAGACGGATGCGCCCCAGGCTGCCGGAAATGGTCATTTCCGTCGGCGTCTGCGCGCGCAGGCTGCAGGCGCAGGACGAAGTGCCGCCGCCCGCGTGCAGCAGCGAGAACACCACCTGTTCGTCGACGCCGGTGGCGCCCATCTCGGCCAGCGCCTGCACCTGCGATACGGGGCCAAGGAAGAAGGCCGCCATCGACAGCGGATAGATGCCCACGTCGAGCAGCGCGCCGCCGCCCAGTTCCGGATTGAACATGCGGTGCTCGGGCGGGAAATTGGCGACAAAGCCGATATCGGCCTGCACCTGCCGCAGCACGCCGATTTCGCCGCTGGCGATGATGCGCTGCGCTTCCTGCACGGCGGGCAGGAAACGGCTCCACATGGCTTCCATCAGGAACAGCTTTTTCTCGCGCGCCATGTCGACCACGGCCTGCGCTTCGCGCGCATTCATGGTGAACGGTTTTTCGCACACGACGTGCTTGCCGGCGGCCAGGCACAGCAAGGCATTTTCCGCATGCAGGGTGTGCGGCGTGGCGATGTAGATCACGTCCACATCCGGGTCCATGGCCAGCGCCTGGTAGGAACCGTGGCAATGCTCGATGCCGAATTCAGCGCCGAAGGCCTGCGCACCGGCGCTGCTGCGGGAGGCGACCGCCACCAGTTGCGCACCGGGCGCATCGCGCAAGCCATTGGCCATCGCGCGGGCGATCTTGCCGGTGCCGAGGATGCCCCAGCGGACCGTGTTTTCCATGCTATTGATCTCTTTCTGCGCCAGCGACCTTGCGCTTCGGGCGGAACACCGCCGCATCATTGTAAAAATCGTCGTCCTGGTTCTCGCACCAGCCGGGCAAACCCAGCACGGGCAGCGGCGTGAAGTCCGCCGTGGTCAGGCCTTGCTGCGCCAGGTCCTGCGCCACCCGCTCGTCGAGCCAGGCGCGGCGTGCAGCATCGTCCAGGGTGAAATAGACGTCGCCGGCGAAGATCACGCGCGTGTGCGCCGTGATGGCCTTGCGCGGCGCCACTAGTTTTTCCATCAGCGCGTGGCCGAACAGCCAGACTTCGGCGTCGCCGTCCGCGCCAAATTTCTCGCGCTGCGCAATGAACGCGCTGCGCCAGTCGTGCCCGCGCAAGGCCGCGTCCAGCGCGCGCCCCGCGTCACTGTCGCGCAGCACCAGCAAGGCGGAATTTTCGTCAAAAATCGTCGCGCCATCGCGCGCGGGACCGCGCGATTTTCCCACGCCGGACAGGGCGATCTGCGCGGCCTGCAGCGCATTCAATTGCCGCTTGATGCGGGGGAAGGTCAGCCACACGAGCGCGTTGAAAAAATCATGCAGATTGTCGCGCGTGGGCACGCCGCCCGTCGCGCCGATGAACTCTTCGTAGGCGACGCCTTCGGGCAGGTCCGCTTGCGGCACGAAGGCCAGCGGCAGGCCCGATGGATTGCGCAAGTCCAGCGCCCGCGCCCGTCCATTGAGCGCGGCAATCACCGTGTCGCGCTGCAGATCCAGCTGCCGTCGCGCCGGCAGCACCGTGGCAAACCAGGGGCGGGTCCAGTCTATCGATGGCAGCATGAACGCTTAGACCATTTTCCAGTTGATCTGCTCACCCGCGTTGAGCGGAATGACATGGCTGTCGCCCAGCGGCAGCGAAGCCGGCAAGGTCCAGCTTTCGCGTTTCAGGGTGATGGTGTCCGTGTTGCGCGGCACGCCGTAGAAAGCCGGGCCGTGGAAGCTGGCGAACGCTTCGAGTTTATCGAGCGCGCCGGCCCGTTCAAACGCTTCCGCATACATTTCCATCGCGTGCAGGGCCGTATAGCAGCCGGCGCAGCCGCAGGCCATTTCCTTGGCGCCTTGCGCGTGCGGCGCCGAGTCCGTGCCGAGGAAGAAGCGCTCGTCGCCGCTGGCGGCGGCCGTCATCAGGGCCAGGCGGTGCTCTTCGCGTTTCAGGATGGGCAGGCAGTAGTAATGGGGGCGGATGCCGCCCTTGAAAATCTCGTTGCGGTTGTACAGCAGATGATGCGCCGTGATGGTGGCGGCGATCGGGCCTTCCGCTTCGGCCACGTACTGCGCCGCATCCTTGGTGGTGATGTGCTCGAACACGACGGACAGGGCCGGGAAGGCGCTGCGCAGCGGGCGCATCACGCGCTCGATGAAGACGGCTTCGCGGTCGAAAATGTCGATTTCCGGATCCGTCACTTCGCCATGCACGAGGAAGGGCATGCCCACTTCCTGCATCACTTCGAGCACCTTGTAGCAATTCTTCAGATCCGTCACGCCCAGGTCGGAATTCGTCGTGGCGCCGGCCGGATACAGTTTCACGGCTTGCACGATGCCGCTGTCCTGCGCGCGGCGGATTTCGTCGGGCGAGGTGTTGTTCGTCAGGTACAGCACCATCAGCGGATCGAAGTTCACGCCTTGCGGTACGGCGGCCAGGATGCGCTCGCGGTAGGCACTGGCATCGGCCGTGGTGGTGACGGGCGGTTTCAGGTTCGGCATGACGATGGCGCGACCGAACTGTCGCGCACTGTGCGGCAGCACGCTGGCCATGACGGCGCCATCGCGCAGGTGCAAATGCCAGTCATCCGGACGGGTGATGGTGATGGAAGATGGAACGGCGACTGGGGTGTGATCGAGTGTGGACATGGCGGCTGCTCTCAGGCGGTCATTGCGAATAACGCCATTTTACCAGCCGCGGGGCAGCCTCGCAGGCTGCGGCAGCCGCTGCCCGATGGCTGCCGGACGATCAAACGGCCGGTTCGCACCAGCCGTTTTCAATCTCGGGAACGCACAGGAATCAGGACTTGGCCGGCGCCGTCTCCTGCTTTGCCACCCAGGCGCGGAGTTCGGCCAGCATCTGGTCGAGCTTGGCGCGGTCATACACGGTGCCACGGCTGACCACCAGGCGGATCTGGCGCGTGGCGCCGATATCCTGCAGCGGGTTCGCGTCGAGCACCAGCAGGTCGGCCGCCTTGCCGGCCGCCACGCTGCCGTAACGGTCCAGCTTGCCCAGGAAGCGGGGACCGTTGATGACGGCCGACTGCAAGGCTTGCTGCGGCGTCAGGCCGTACTGCACGTACAGGCCGATTTCATCGTGCAGGGCCTGGCCCGGATAATCGAAGGAATTCAAGAAGCCCGCATCGGTGCCGGCGATGATGCTCATGCCCTGCTGCTGCAAGATCGGCAGCAGTTTGGCCGATTGCTCGAACTGCGCGTGGCGCTGATTGATGGCTTCCGGACCATCCTTGGCGGCGCGCTGCACGCGCCAGTCGTAGGTGGCGCGCAAGCCCTTGCCGATGTATTGCAGGGCCGTGTCGTGCGTATGGTCTTCGCGGTCCAGGTAGGCCGTCACGCGCGAGCCCCACAAGGTCGGCACGATGGCCGTGCCGCGCGCGGCCAGGTAGCTGAAGGCCTTGCGCGCCGTCGCCTCGTCATAGCTTTGCACGCTGGCCTGCATGGCTTCCTTGCCCGTCATCGCGCCGGCGGCCACCTTGGCCGTCAGCTCCTGCTCGCGCGGCGTGGCGGCGCGCAGCAAATACGACTGATGCTCGATCGTGCCCAGGCCCGCATCGGCCATCTGCTCCAGGGTCAGCTGCACGGGGATATGGCCCGACGTGCGCATGCCACGTTCGCGCGCCTGACGCAGCGCTTCCAGGTACAGCTCCGGCTTCAGGGTGTTTTCCGTGATCTTCACGAAGTCCACTGCCTGCGCCTGCAGGCCATCGAGCGCGCGCGTGACTTCCTGCGGCGTGCCCACTTCGATGGTGCCCTTCCACAGCGGCTTGATGCCTTCGAGTTTGGCGCCGGACGTGAAAATCGTCGGGCCTTCCAGCTGGCCCGCATTGATCTGCCGGCGCCATGCCAGCACCGTGTCGGGCAAGTCGCCCGAGCAGTCGCGCACCGTGGTGATGCCGTGCGCCAGGTACAAGGGCAGCAGTTGCTTGTTCTCGTCGATCAGCTCGGGGCCGCCGCCGAAATGCACGTGCGTATCCCACAGGCCCGGCATCAGGTATTTGCCGGGCAGTCGGATGGTCCGCTTCGGCGCGTAGCTGCGCAGCTGCGCGTCATCGACGACGGCGACGATGCTGTCGCCCTTGAGCAGCACGGTCTTGCCCTTGACCGCCTTGCCTGCGGCAACGTCGATCACGGTGGCGCCGCGCAGGGCGATATCGACGGCGATCTTGTCGGCCGCATGGGCATGGGCGAGCAGGCCCAGCGCCAGCATGGCGCCGGCTAGTTGTTTCATGTCAGGCATTCGTACTCAACTTCAACGTGATGGAAAATCAATGGATGATCTTGGCGAGGAAATCGCGCGCGCGGTCCGAGCGCGTCGTGTTGAAGAAGTCATCCTTGCTGCAATCTTCGATGATCTTGCCCTGATCCATGAAGACGATGCGGTTGGCCACGCGCTTGGCAAAGCCCATTTCGTGCGTGACGACCATCATCGTCATGCCTTCCTGCGCCAGACCCACCATCACGTCGAGCACTTCGTTGATCATCTCCGGATCGAGCGCCGATGTCGGCTCGTCGAACAGCATGGCGATCGGGTCCATCGACAGGGCGCGAGCGATCGCCACGCGCTGCTGCTGGCCGCCCGACAGCTGGCCGGGGAACTTGTCCTGCTGCGACAGCAGGCCCACGCGGTCCAGGTATTTCAGGCCCTTGGCATTGGCTTCGTCGGCGCTGCGTTTCAACACCTTGATCTGGCCGATGGTGAGGTTTTCACGGATCGACAGATGCGGGAACAACTCGAAATTCTGGAACACCATGCCGATGCGCGCGCGCAGTTTCGACAGATTCGTTTTCGGATCGTTGACGGTGATGCCGTCGACGATGATCTGCCCTTGCTGGATCGGTTCCAGGCCATTGACGGTCTTGATCAGGGTCGACTTGCCGGAACCGGACGGGCCGCAAATGACCATCACGTCGCCCTTGGCGACATTGGTGGTGCAGTCGGTCAGTACCTGGAATTGGCCATACCATTTGCTGACGTTATTGAGTTCAATCATCTTGTTCTTTCTTTTACGGTTAGCGAATGATGGCGACGCGTTTCTGCAGGCGTTTGACGAGGAACGACAAGGCGTAGCACAGCACGAAATACACGACGGCGACAAACACGTACATCTCCACCAGGCGGCCGTCGCGCTGCGCGATCTTCGAGGCGGCGCCGACGAAATCGGGGATCGACAACACGTACACGAGCGACACGTCCTGGAACAGCACGATGGTTTGCGTCAGCAGCACGGGGATCATGTTGCGGAACGCTTGCGGCAGCACGATGTTGCCCATGGTTTGACGGTAGTTCATGCCCAGCGCCTGGCCGGCCCACACCTGGCCGCGCGGGATCGACTGTATGCCGCTGCGCATGATCTCGCAATAATATGCCGCTTCGAACATGATGAAGGTGATCAGCGCGGAAGAAAACGCGCCCACTTTCACGGGCTCGCTGGCGCCGATGATCCAGGCGGCGATATACGGCACCAGGAAGTAGAACCAGAAGATCACCAGCACCAGCGGAATCGAGCGTATCAGGTTGACGTAGCTCGACGCCACGCCCGAGACGATGCGGTTGCCGGACAAACGCATCAGCGCCAGCACGGTGCCCAGCACGATGCCGCCAACCATGGCCAGCGCCGTCAGTTTCAGGGTGAAGACCATGCCGGTCTGGAACAGGTAGACCCACGAGCGGGAGATGACGTCGAAATCGAAATTACCGAACATATCAATGTCCTCCCGTCTTGGCGCCAGCGACGATGAAGCCCGGGATGGCGACTTTTTTCTCGATCAGGTGCATCAGCACCACCACCAGCAGGTTGACGACGACGTAGATGATGGTGGCGGCCGAAAACGCTTCGAACACCTGGAAGGAAAACTCCTGGATGGCACGCGCGCTGGCCGTCAGTTCGATCAGGCCGATGGTCAGCGCCACGGAACTGTTCTTGATGATGTTCAAAAATTCGCTGGTCAGCGGCGGCATGATGACGCGTGCGGCCATCGGCAGCAAAATGAAGCGGTAGGTTTGCGGCAGGGTCAGGCCCAGCGCCGTGCCGGCCAGCTTTTGCCCGCGCGGCAGTGCCTCGATACCCGTCGTCACCTGCACGGCCACGCGCGAGGAGGTAAAGAATCCCAGGCACAGCACGGCCGTGACGAAGGGCGCGTTCGGCAGCGACTTGACCCAGGCACCGAGGTCGGGCGGCAGCAGTTCCGGCATGACGAAATACCAGAGGAACATCTGCACCAGCAGCGGCACGTTGCGGAACAATTCGACGTAGGCATTGGCCACGCCCACCAGCCATTTGTTCGGCAGGGTGCGGATGGTGCCGACCACCAGGCCCAACATCAAAGCCATGATCCAGGCCGCACCGGCCGTGGCCAGTGTCCAGATCAAACCGGACCACAGGGTGTCCATATACGTGCCCACGCCATCGGGAGAAATCTCCCAGAAGATGCGCCAATTCCAGTTGTAATTCATGATCATCCTTCGCATGCAGCCCGAGGACAGCGGCCAGCCGGCCCCCCGTCCCGCAAATAAATCGGGAGGCTTGCGCCCCCCGGTTTGTTACGCAATATTTACTTTTTCCGCTTGTCCGAAGTCTTCTGCGCTTCGGGCACGGCCGCATACGCGGCCGGGTCGCCGGAGTCGGTCGGATTGGCGAACACGGCCTTCAACTGCGGCGGCATGGGGAACTTCAGGTTGATGTTTTTCGGTGGAATCGGCGAAGTAAACCATTTCGCGTAAATGCGGTTGATGTCGTCGCTCTTGTACAGGCGGATCAGCGCATCGTCGACTACTTTCTTGAAGGCCGGATCGCCCTTGCGCAGCATGATGCCGTACGGCTCGACCGACAGCGCTTCCTTGGTGATTTCGTAGTCATTCGGATTTTTCGAGTTGGCCACTTGCGACGCCAGCAGGATATCGTCGTTGGCTTCGGCCACCGCGCGGCCCGTTTCCATCATCAGGAACGATTCAGGATGATCCTTGCCGACGGCGATCGTCATGCCCAGGTTCTTTTCCTTGTTCAAAATCGTCATCTGCTTGATGGTCGACGTGCCGGCCGTGGCGACCAGGGTCTTGCCGCGCAAGTCTTCCAGGGTCTTGATGTTCGAGGATTTTTTCGCCAGCACGCGGTTGCCGATGACGAACATGGTCGGGGCGAATGCCACCTGCTGCTGGCGCTCCAGGTTGTTCGTCGTCGAGCCGCACTCGAGGTCGATGGTGCCGTTGGCCATCAGCGGGATGCGGTTGGCCGAGGTGACGGGGCTCATCACCACTTTCAGCTCGCTCATGCCCAGGTGCTTTTGCAGGGCCGTGACGACTTTCATGCACAGGTCGATCGAATAACCCTGGTATTGCTGCTTGTCATCGAGATAGGAGAAGGGCACGGAGCCATCGCGTACACCGAGGGTGACGGAACCGGCTTTCTTGATCTTGGCCAAGGTGCCGGTCAATTCCTGAGCCTGGACTGGCGACATGCTGCTGATGACGCCAACGCTGAGCAGCGTGGCGATGATTTTGGTCAATTTCATAAATTCTCCTGGGCGGACAAACCGGATAGATTCCGAACGAAACAACTGTGGTGCAGACGCCACCATTGGAATTAATTTTATTTCATTTTCAGCACCCGACCAGCCATTTTCTGCGATTGCCCGCAAATAGGCGCTATACGTGCGCTGGAATCAGCGCGGCTGTAGCATTTTTCCTACTGATTTCACATTTCCGATTTATTTTGCCGGCGCCAGCCCCGCCAACTCGTCCTCTTGCGCCTCATCGTCCATGTTCGCCTGCTGGCGTTGCCACATCTGCGCGTACAGGCCATCGAGCGCCAGCAATTGCGGATGCGTACCCCGCTCGACGATGCGGCCATGGTCGAGCACCAGGATTTGCTGGGCGTCGGCCACCGTCGACAGACGGTGCGCGATGACCAGGGTGGTGCGGTTCTTGGCGATGTCCTTCAGCTGCGACTGGATCGCCTGCTCGGCCTTGGAGTCGAGCGCCGAAGTGGCCTCGTCGAAGATCAATATCGCCGGGTCTTTCAGCAAGGTGCGGGCAATCGCCACGCGCTGCTTTTCGCCGCCGGACAACTTCAAGCCCCGCTCGCCCACCATCGAATTGTAGCCATCTGGCAAGCTTTCAATAAAATCATGGATCGATGCCGCTTTCGCCGCGGCCACGATGGCTTCCTTGCTGGCGCCCGGCTTGCCGTAGGCGATGTTGTATTCGATGGTGTCGTTGAACAGCACCGTGTCCTGCGGCACGATGCCGATGGCCGCGCGCAGGGAATCCTGGGTGACGGCGCGCAAGTCCTGGCCATCGATGGTGATGCCGCCGCCATCGACTTCATAGAAGCGGAACAGCAGGCGCGACAGGGTCGACTTGCCCGAACCGCTGTGGCCCACCACGGCCGTCGTCGTGCCGGCGGGGATCTGGAAATCCACATCGAACAGGATTTGCCGCTTGGCTTCATAACTGAAATCCACGTGCGCAAAGCGCACGGCCGCGCCCCGCGTGACGAGCGGTTTTGCTTCCGGCGTATCGGCGATTTCGCGGTTTTCGTTCAGCAAGGAAAACAGGCGTTCCATGTCGGCCAGACTTTGCTTGATTTCGCGGTAGATGACGCCCAGGAAATTGAGGGGAATATACAGCTGGATCATGAAGGCGTTCACCAGCACCAGGTCGCCCAGGGTCATCGTGCCGGCGATCACGCCCACCGTGGCGCGCCACAAAATCAGGGTGACGGCCGTGGCGATGATCAGGGACTGGCCCGTGTTGAGCAGGGACAGCGAGGTCTGTGATTTCACGGCCGCCGATTCATAGCGCTGCAAGCCTTCGTCGTAGCGCTTCGCCTCGTAATCCTCGTTGCCGAAATATTTGACGGTTTCATAGTTGATCAGCGAATCGATGGCCTTGGTATTGGCTTTGGAATCGAGGTCATTCATGGTGCGGCGGAAATGCGTACGCCAGTTCGTCACCAGCACGGTAAAGGCGATGTACGACACGAGCGCCACCGCCGTGATCACGGTGAACCAGATGTCGTAATGCAAGACCAGGTAGCCGAGCACGAGGGTGATTTCCACCAGGGTCGGCAAGATGTTGAACAGGGTATAGGAAATGAGCGAACCGACGCTGCGCGTGCCCCGTTCGATGTCGCGCGTCATGCCACCCGTCTGCCGGTTCAGGTGAAAGCGCAGGGACAGCGCATGCAGGTGGCGGAACACTTGCAGCGCAATGGTGCGCACGGCCCGCTGCGTGACCCGGGCGAACAGGAATTCGCGCAGCTCCGTAAACAAGGTGGTCGACAGGCGCAGCAAGCCGTAAGCCACCAGCAAGCCGACGGGCAGCACCAGCAGCGCTTGCGGATGGGCCGCCGTGATCGTCATGGCGTCGACGAGTTTTTTCAGGATCAGGGGCACGCCCACGTTGGCCAGCTTGGCGCCTACCAGGCAGAGCAGCGCCAGCAGCACCCGCCATTTGTAAACCCACAAATACGGCAGCAAGGTCTTGATGGTGGCGAAATCGCTGTGGCTGGCGGAAGCGGGCGAGCGGGGCGGAGGGGGAGTCGGGGAGCGGCGCATGGCGAAGGTCGGCTTTTTATGGTTCAATCGGGGCAATTGTAGCCTTTCATGAGAATAAAAGATGAGCACCTCCTCCGCCCGCCCCGATAACTGCCTCGCCTCCGGCCTGCCCGCCGGAAAAATGCCGGAATTGCGCATGATGCCCGCGCCGTCCGACGCCAATGTGTACGGCGACGTCTTCGGCGGCTGGATCATGGCGCAGGTCGATATCGCCGGCTCCCTGCCGGCCACGCGGCGCGCCAACGGCCGCGTCGCCACCATCGCCGTCAACTCCTTCGTCTTCAAAAACCCCGTGTTCGTCGGCGATCTGCTATCGTTCTACGCCGATATCGTCAAGGTCGGCAATACCTCGATCACCGTCAATGTCGAGGTGTATGCCGAGCGCAACCGCCTCCAGGCGTGCATCGTGAAAGTCACGGAAGCGACCCTGATCTACGTGGCGACGGACTCCGACCGCAAGCCGCGCAAGGTGCCGCCGATCGAGACCCTGCTGTCGACTTGATTGTCGCAATAATTCCACAGCATGGATAACCAGCGCCGCATCTTCCTGCAGAGCGCTGCGCGCATCACCGCGCTGGCCGCCGCCGGCAGCGTGCTGTCCGGTTCCAGCGCGAGCGCCGCCACGCGCATGAATGGCGCCGGCTATCCATTTGCGCTCGGTGTCGCCTCCGGCTCGCCCTTGCCCGACGCCGTCGTGCTGTGGACGCGCATCTGCCACGACCCGCTGCACGCAGCGGCCACGCCCGCCATCGCCCTGACCGTGCGCTGGGAAGTGGCCGAAGACGAGGCGTTTCGCCGCATTGCCGCCAAGGGACAGGCCACGGCCATGCCCGCCCTCGCGCACAGCGTGCACGTCGACGCGGGCGGCCTGGCGCCCGGACGCTGGTACTGGTATCGCTTCATGCTGGGCGACGCCGTCAGTCCCGTGGGCCGCACGCGCACTGCGCCCGAGCCCGGCGCCATGCCTGCCTCGCTGAAACTGGCCGTCGCTTCATGCCAGCACTGGGAATTCGGCGCGTATGGGGCGCACCGGCACATCGCGGCGGCCGCGCCCGACCTGGTGGCCTTCCTCGGCGACTACATCTATGAGTGGGGACCGTACCAGCTGCAGCATCCAAGCCGGGCCGTGCGCACGCACGAGAGTTTTACGCTGGACGATTACCGCGCCCGCTACGCGCAATACAAGAGCGACCGCGACTTGCAGGGCGCGCACCTGGCCGCGCCGTGGATCGTCACCTGGGACGACCATGAAGTGGCCAACGATTACGGCAAGGACCGCGACGAGTTGCTCACGCCCACCTTCTTGCAGCGGCGCGCAGCCGCCTACCAGGCGTTTTATGAACACATGCCGCTGCGTTTGCTGCCGCTGGGCAGACGGGGCTTTGTCGACATGCGCATCTACCAGCGCTACGACTGGGGCCGGCTGGCGCGCTTTCACGTGCTGGACGACCGGCAATACCGCGCCTATCACGCGTGCGCCAGGCCGGGCCGCGGGGGCTCCAATTCCGTCACCACGCGCAACTGCCCCGACTTGCTGAAGCCGCAGCGCACGATGCTGGGCGAGGAACAGCAGCGCTGGCTGCAAGCGGGCCTCGATGCTTCTCCCGCGCGCTGGAATATTGTGGCCCAGCAAACCCTGATGGCGCAATCGAGCCAGGTGCCCATATTGCGGCCCGGCGACGAACGCGTCTGGACCGATGGCTGGGATGGCTACCCGATGGCGCGCCAGCACCTGCTCGACGCCCTGCAAAGCAGCAAGGCGAGCAACCCGCTGGTGCTGTCGGGCGACGTGCACACTTTCTATGCGAGCGAGCTGAGCCGCAACGCCATGCGGCCCACCGGCAAGAACAATCCCGTGCTGGCCACCGAGTTTTGCGGCACCTCGATCACCTCGAGTTCACGCCCACAGGCGCGCACGGAGCAATACGTGGCGATGAACCCGCACATCCGCTACGGGCGCAGCGACAAGCGCGGCTATATGTTGATGGAGATCACGCCGGAGAAAACCACGACCCTGTTCCAGGGCCTGGACAATGTGCGCGACAGCGCATCGACCATCGCGACACTGGCCAGCTTTGTCGTGCGCGACGGCAAGGCGGGCTTGCAAGCAAGCTAGCAAGTCCCTTTCAAGGCATCGCGGTAGCGCCGGCTGACGGGCACTTCCCCGCCAGTGGACAGCACGGCACGGGCATCGCCCGATTCCAGCGGCACGATACTCTGCACGAAATCGAGGTTGGCGATATAGCTGCGGTGCACGCGCACAAAGCGCTTGCCGTCGAGGCGGCGCTCGATGGCCGCCATGGTCGAGCGCAGCGGGTAATCGTGGCCGCGCACGTGCAAATTCACATAGTTGCCCCAAGCCTGTATCCATTCGATATCCGCTGCGGGCAGCAGAAAATCCTTGCCCAGCTTGCGCACCAGGAAGCGCTCGGGCTGCTCCACCGGTTCCACGGCCGGCCCTTCGTCCGGTTCACCGAGCAAGGTCGCCTCGCCTTGCCAGCGCATCAGCAGCAACTGGTAAAAGCCCACGGCCAGCAAGACAAGGAAGTAAGCACGCACATCTTTCAGGTATTCATACGGCAGCTCGCGCCACCAGGCGCCAAAATCATAATGGCTGCCGGCGCTCCAGTACGCCAGCTTGCGCAAGGCCACCATGGCCGCCACATGCACGAGGCTGTAGACGACCGACGCGGCCAGGTGCCAGCGCAGGTTCTGGCGCTGGAACACGAGGTGCAGGGGCCGGTACTGGCCCGCCAGGATCACCACGGGCACCAGCGCCAGCAGCACCAGATTGCTGCTCCACTCCCACACGGCCACTGCCCAGAACGGCGTGTCAACGCCGGTGCGCTGCAAATCGGTCCACGCCAGCCAGCTGTTCACGCTGGCCTGCAGGAGATACAGCGCGATCCAGAATCCAGGCTCGGCCACGCGCCGCCAGCGTTGATAACGTTGCAACAAGTCAGGGGAAGCGATGCGCATGGGTTCAGTGGTGAATTAGTTGCACGATTGTAACGTCCCACACCCGTCCCAGGCCATCCATTCGTCACAGCCAGCCGTCCGCTGATCCCATTTCGCTGGCTGCCAGCCCCGTCGCTGCCTATGCTGGGGCCTCCTTCACCACTTCCTTCCGATCATGAGCCATGACACCCGCCGCCACGATATCGACGCCTTGCGCTTTCTCGTCTTCAGTCTGCTGATCGTCTATCACACTGCCCTGCTCTACATGGATGGCTGGAACTTTCACATGCACAGCAGCTACGCCACCGATGCCTTGAACATGCCGCTGGTCTTCCTGAACCGCTGGCGCATGGAAATCGTCTTCCTCATCTCGGGCGTGTCGTGCGCCATGATGACGCAGGCCTCGCGCAGTGCCTTCCTGTGGCGCAGGGTCAAGCGCCTGCTCTTGCCGCTGCTGTTCGGCATGGCCGTCATCATCCCCATCCAGCCGTATTGCGAAGGCGTCAGCAAGGGATTGATCGAGCCTGGCTACGGACAGTTCCTGCTCCATTACTTTGGCGGTTATGCCTGGCCCGAAGGCGCCTTCGCCGGATGGCAATTTGGCTTTACGTGGAATCACTTGTGGTATCTCGTGTACTTGCTGCTGTACACCATCGTGCTCGTGGCGCTGCAGCCGCTGCTGGGACGGATAAAACCGTACTTCCGGCGCCTGCGCGGCTGGCGCCTGCTGGTCTTGCCGGCCCTGCCCGCCCTGGCCGCCACGGCATTCCTGAAGATGCGCTATCCGGAAACCCATGCGATAGTGCGCGACTGGTATGCGCACGGCATCTATTTCACGCTGTTCGTGTATGGCTGGTGGCTGGGCAATGACAAGGGCTTGTGGGCGGAACTGGCGCGCCTGCGCTGGCATACGCTGTGGCTGGGTCTGGGCGCGTTTGCCGTGTACATGGCATTCGACCAGATTTATTCGGAGAACCTGCTGACCTGGGCCTCGTTTGGCTCATGGCCGATGCGCAACCTGTACATGTGGCTGGCCATCTGCGCCATCCTGGGCTGGTCGCACACTTTGCTCAATAAACCGTTTGCCTGGCTGCCATGGGCGCGCCAGGCCGTCTTTCCCTGGTACCTATTGCACCAGAGCGCAATCGTGCTGCTGGCCTACTGGCTCGTGCCCCTGAAACTGGGCCCCGTGCTGGAGCCACTGCTGATCTTCATCGGGACGGTGGCGACCTGCTGGCTGGGGACATCGCTGCTGATCAGCAAGATCAACTGGCTGCGCCCCTGCTTCGGCTTGCCCGCCCAGCCAGGGCGACGCCTGACGGCGGACACAGCCTTGGCGGCGAACTAGGCAACCTTCTTTTCGTCGCGCAATTGACGGCGCAAGATCTTGCCGACATTGGTCTTCGGCAATTCATCGCGGAACTCGATGTATTTCGGTTTCTTGTAGGCCGTCAATTCATGTTTACAATGCTCGCGGATCTGTTCCACCGTCAGGTTCGGATCCTTGCGCACGACAAACACTTTTACGGCTTCACCCGCGTTGGCGTCCGGCACGCCGATGCAAGCGCACTCGAGCACGCCCGGGCACGAGGCGACCACGTCTTCCACCTCGTTCGGATACACATTGAAGCCGGACACGATGATCATGTCTTTCTTGCGATCCACGATTTTTACGTAGCCGCGCTCGTCCATGACACCCACGTCGCCCGTCTTGAAGTAACCGTCGGCCGTCATCGACTTGGCCGTCTCGTCCGGACGCTGCCAGTAACCGGCCATCACTTGCGGGCCGCGCACGGCGATCTCGCCCGGCTCGCCCAGCGGCACTTCCACGCCATCGTCGTTGAGAATCGCCACCTCCGTCGACGGGAACGGCAAGCCGATGGTGCCCGTAAATTCCGTGATGTCGACACGGTTGCCCGTCACCACGGGCGACGTTTCCGACATGCCATAGCCTTCGATCAGCGGGCAGCCCGTCAGTTTCAGCCAGCGTTCGGCCACGTTGCGCTGCAAGGCCATGCCGCCGCCATTGCACACTTTGTAGCTGGAGAAATCGAGCTTGGCAAAATCGGCATTGTTCAGCAGCGCGTTGTACAAGGTATTGACGGCCGGGAAGACGACGATCTTGTGCTTGGACAATTCCTTGACGAAACCGGGGATGTCGCGCGGATTGGGAATCAGCACGTTCAAGCCGCCCACGCGCATGCCCATCAGGGCGCTGACCGTCAACGAATAGATGTGATACAGGGGCAAGGCGCACATGAAGCCCATCGAGGTGGCGCGCATCTCCTTGGTCATCACGGGCGAAATCCACGCCTCGTTTTGCAGCACGTTGGCGATCACGTTATGGTGCAACAACATCGCGCCCTTCGACACGCCCGTCGTGCCACCCGTGTATTGCAGGAAGACGATATCGTCATGCCCCTGCTGCACCGGCGTCAGGCTCAGGCGTGCGCCTTCGGCCAGCATCTTGTTGAAACTGATGGCGTTCGGCAAGGAAAACGCGGGCACCATTTTCTTGATATTGCGCACGACGAAGTTGACGATGGTGCCTTTCAGTCCGCCCAGCAAGTCGCCCATGGTGGCAACGATCACGTGCTTGACCTGGGTATGCGGCAACACCTGCTCGACCGTGGTGGCGAAGTTTTCCAGCACGATGATCGCTTCGCTGCCCGAGTCGATCAGCTGGTGCTGCAATTCACGGGGCGTGTACAGCGGGTTGACGTTGACCACCGTGTAGCCGGCACGCAAGATCGCCGCCATGGCCACCGGATACTGCAGCACGTTCGGCAGCATGATCGCCACGCGCGCGCCCGTCTTCAGGCCCTTGCTTTGCAGCCAGGCGCCCATCTGCAGCGACAGCTTGTCGAGCTCGCGGTAGGTGAGGAATTTATCCATGCACACGAAAGCGTTGCGGTCCGCATATTTCTGGAACGACTCTTCCAGCAAATGCGTGACGGAACGGTATTGCGTGCAGTCGATCTCTGCGGGAACGCTGTCCGGGTACGACTTCAACCAAATCTTGTCCATCTATGCCTCATCTTTATCTGTAGAAAGGGTGTGCAGCCTGATGCGCACACCCTGCACTGTTTATGCTGCTATCTTCGTTTCGTCACGCAGGGCGCGACGCAAAATCTTGCCAACGTTGGTCTTCGGCAGTTCATCGCGGAACTCGATGTATTTCGGCCGCTTGTAGCCCGTGAATTGTTCCTTGCAATACGCGGCCAGCACGGCCTGGGTCAGGTTCGGATCCTTGCGCACGACAAACACTTTCACGGCTTCGCCAGAATGCTCGTCCGGCACGCCCACGCACGCGCACTCGAGCACGCCCGGATGGGCCGCGATGACGGCCTCGACTTCGTTCGGATATACATTGAAGCCGGAGACGAGGATCATGTCTTTCTTGCGGTCGACGATCTTCACGTAGCCGCGCTCGTCCATGATGCCCACGTCGCCCGACTTGAAGTAGCCGTCGGCCGTCATGACCTTGGCCGTTTCATCGGGACGGTTCCAGTAGCCGCTCATCACTTGCGGGCCGCGGATGGCGATTTCGCCCGTCTGCCCCAGTGGCACTTCCTTGCCGTCATCATCGAGGATGGCGATCTCGGTCGACGGCACGGGCAAGCCGATGGTGCCGGAAAACGCCGTGCTGTCGGCGCGGTTGCAGGTGGCGACAGGCGACGTTTCCGACAAGCCATAGCCTTCGATGATGGACACGCCCGTCACTTGCAGCCATTTGTCGTTGACGGCTTGCTGCACCGCCATGCCGCCGCCATTGGCGATCTTCAAGCCCGAGAAATCGAGCTTGGCGAAATCGGGGTGATTGACCAGCGCGTTATACAAGGTATTGACCGCAGGCAGCAGATTGAATTTGTACTTGCCCAGCTCCTTGATCAGGCCCGGGATATCGCGCGGATTCGGGATCAGGATATTCAGCGCGCCCACGCGCGTACCCCACATCGCGCACGCCGTCAGGGCGAAGATATGGTACAGCGGCAAGGCGCACACGACGATCATCTGCTCCTGACTGTTCTGGTCGAGCGCCGCGCCCGACCACGCTTCGCTTTGCAGCACATTGGCGATCACATTGCGGTGGCTCAAGGTCGCGCCTTTCGACACGCCCGTCGTGCCACCCGTGTATTGGAGGAAGGCGGGGTCGTTGACGCTCAGCTCGACGGGCGTGAGTTTCATGCGGCTGCCCAGCGCCAGCGCCTGCTTGAAGCGCATGGCGTTCGGCAAGGAATACGCGGGCACCATCTTCTTGACGTTGCGCACGACAAAATTGACGATCATGCCCTTCAAGCCGCCCAGCATCTCGCCCATGCTGGCGACGATGATGTGCTTGACGGCCGTCTTGCCCAGCACTTGCTCCAAGGTATGGGCAAAGTTTTCCAGCACGATGATGGCTTCGCTGCCCGAGTCGTTGAGCTGATGCTCGAGTTCGCGCGGCGTATATAAAGGGTTGACGTTGACCACCGTGTAGCCGGCGCGCAGGACGGCGGCAATGGCGATCGGATACTGCAGCACGTTCGGCATCATCAGGGCCACTCGCGCGCCCTTTTTCAGGCCGCGGCTTTGCAGCCAGGCACCCAGCTGGCGCGAGTAGGTATCGAGTTCGGCATAGGTGAGAAATTTGTCCATGCAGACATAGGCGTTGCGGTCCGCATATTTTTGAAACGCTTCTTCCAGCAAATGCACCAGCGAACGATATTGATCAGGATCGATGTCGGCGGGGACGCCGGGAGGATACGACTTCAGCCAAATTTTTTCCATCCTGTGCCTCTTGTCTCGAATAATCGTGGGGGAGCCGGCGCACCTTGCCGGCGCGGATCATTGCTGCGGATTCTGTTGTCCGGCAGTCAGTTTGAGCATTCTGACGAGCAATTGCTCTATGCTACTAATGCGATGCTATCGGGCGCCGCGCTTCCATGCAAGCGCTTTCAACAGTATTCGAGCGACAACTCTAGGACGCTTTTGTGCTGCACTGCAGCATGATAAATACGCTGTTGCAGGATCGTCCGGCTCGGCGTACCAGACAATCTTTACGGGTCAGGGGCTGGACAATTGTTCCAGCGCATGCCTGCGCTCAGGCTTGCTGAGTTGAGACATTGTGTGCACTGCAGCATAAAAAGCACGAAAGTTCTTTTTTTCTTCCAGCAATTTTTTGAAGGCTGGCAAAAATTCATTGTAGGTGGACACGGAAGCCAGGTGCGCATTGCTCAATGGCTGCTCGAACCAGCGGTCATAACCGGCAAAACCACCCCAGTGTTGCTTGAGCAATTGATATGCCTGTTTCAGCGCCACGAACACCTGCGCCTTGCGCGCGCGTTTCTCCGCATCGCTGGCGTCGCTCGCATACACGGTCTCCAGTTCGCCACGGTATTGCAGCAGCAGGGCGAGGAAATCCTGACGCCGCGCCGTGTACTGGGCGTATGCCGCGCGCATCGCGTCATTGCCCTCGCGCGTCAGCCAGCGCTGCACGCCTGCCTCTTCCACGGCGCTGGCAAACGATTCATTGAAGGCAGAATCGCCGGGCACGTACACGACCTGGTGCGCCAGTTCATGGAAGATCAGGCGCGCCAGTTCCGCATCGTTGTAATTGATAAAGGTCGACAGCAAGGGATCGTCGAACCAGCCCAGCGTGGAATACGCGGGCACGCCACCCACCTGCACGTCGTAATGCTGGGCGCGCAGTTCGGCCGCATACGCGAGTGCCTCGTCCTTGCTGTAATAGCCGCGGTAATTGACGCAGCCGGCGATGGGAAAACACCATTGCAGGGGCTGCAGCGACAGTTCCGGCGTGGCCACCACGTTCCACAGCACGAAGGGGCGCTGCAGGGAGGCGTAGTTCTTGTAGCTGCCATTGTCCGGTAAATCCAGCTCGCTGACGGCAAAGCGGCGGATCTGCTGCGCCTTGGCCAGGCGCACTTTCAGTCGCGGCTCGGTGGCCGGGTCGTCGAGCCAGTCGCCGATGGGACGCGCGCCGGACCACAGCGCATATTGCCCCTGCGCCGCCTGCGTGTAATAGCGCAACTGCGTGCAGCCGCCCAGCACCACGCACAAGGTACCGACAAGCAAGCGGGCCGGCCAGCGCGCCATGGTCAGCCAGCCTTTTCCACTTCGACCAGCGTATCGTAGAAGGTCGGCGCGCGGCCCATGTCCGTCAGGCGCTGGCTCGTCACTTCATTGGCGTTCTTGCCGTCGCTGGCCAGTTTCTTCCACCACACGGACAAGCCCACCACCAGGCCGCGTCTCGCCTTGTCCGTGACCCTGGCCTTGGCCACGAAGCTGCCGCGGTCGTTGAAAATGCGCACCATGTCGCCGGCCGCGATGCCGCGCGCGGCGCAGTCGTCAGGGTGAATGTCGAGGTGCGGCTCGCCCTCGGCCGCGCGCAGGCTTTTCACGTTCACAAAGGTGGAATTGAGGAAATTGCGTGCCGGCGGAGAAATCATGGCCAGCGGATAACGGGCCGCCAGCGCGGGGTTGCTGGCTGGCGATTCGTGCGGCGCGATATAGGTGGGCAAGGGATCGAGCCCCGCCTGCGCCATGGCGCTGGAATACAACTCGCACTTGCCCGATGGCGTGGGGAAACCACCGTGGGCAAATGGCGCCTCGGCCATGGCCAGCTTTTGCCAGCCCGTGCGCTTCAGCGATTCCCAGTCGAAATGCACGGCGCGCGCATCCGTCGTATCGAACGCCTTGGCTGCCAGCGCGTCGTCGCTTTCCTGGAAGCATGGGTCATCAAAGCCCATGTGCTGCGCCAGCAAACGGAAGATTTCCGTATTCGCCTTCGCTTCGCCCAGCGGCGCCACGGCCGCGTTGTTCGCCATCATGTACAGGTGGCCGTAGGTGGAGTGCGCGTCGACGTGTTCGAGCTGCGTGGTGGCAGGCAACACGATGTCGGCGTAATCGACGGTGTCGGTCTGGAAGTGTTCGAGCACGACCGTAAACAAATCCTCGCGGGCAAAACCCTGCGCCACTTTCGAGGAGTCAGGCGCCACGGCCAGCGGGTTCGAGTTGTAGACGATCACGGCTTCCACTTGCGGACCGAACTCGGCGGAACTTTCTTTCAGCAAATCGTCGCCGATGGTGCTCATGTTGATGGTGCGCGGCGCGCCTTTCAATAAGTCGGGGCGTTGCAGGGCCTTGCGGTTGACGGGGAAGGAACCCGAGCTCGACAGCTGCATGCCGCCGGCCGGATGGCGCCAGGCGCCCGTCAGCGCCGGCAGGCAAGCGATATTGCGCACGGCCATGCCGCCGCCGTGCACGCGCTGCACGCCGTAGTTGGCACGGATGGCGGCGCCCTCGCCGGAGCGGCAAGCCTGACCGTACAGGCGCGCCAGGTCCACCACTTCGGCGGCCGTGATGCCGCACACCTCGGCCACGCGCTCGGGCGGCCATTCCAGGGCACGCTGTTTCAGTTCCGCATAGCCGATGGTGTACTGCGCGATATAGTCATGGTCGACCAGCTCTTCCGTGATCAGCACATGCATCAAGCCCAGCGCCAGGGCTGCATCGGTCCCCGGCAGCAAGGCGATGTGCTGATGGCATTTCTCGGCCGTCAGCGAGCGGTAGGGGTCGATGGCGATCAGGGTGGCGCCGTTACGCTTGGCCTCTTGCGCGCGCATCCAGAAGTGCAGGTTCGAAGCGATCGGGTTGCCGCCCCAGATGATGATCAATTTGGCTTTCTGGAACTGCTCCATGTCCGTGCCGATGCTGGCGCCCACCGTGTAGCGGTAGCCCGTGGCGCCGGCCGAGGCGCAGATGGTGCGGTCCAGCAAGGAAGCGCCGAGCTGGTTGAAGAAACGCGAGGACATCGATTCGCCCTGCACCAGGCCCATGGTGCCGCAGTAGCTATACGGCAAGATCGCCTGCGGATCGCGCGCGGCGATCGGTTTCAAGCGGGCGGCGATGGTCTGCAGGGCTTCTTCCCAGCTGATGCGCTCGAACTTGCCTTCGCCCTTCTTGCCCACGCGGCGCAGCGGATGCAGCAGCCGGTCCGCATGGTAGGTACGCTCCGTGAAGCGCGACACCTTCGTGCACAGCACGCCAGCCGTGGTCGGGTGGTCCGGATCGCCCTTGACGGCCGTGGCCACCCCATCGGTCACGGTGACCAGCAAGGCGCAGGTATCGGGGCAATCGAGCGGGCAGGCGGCGCGCACTTGGGTGGTGGTCATGGGGCAATCCAAAAACGTTGGGGGAAGGCGATACTGTAAACCATTCCGCGCGCTTGCTGTTGGCGCCGTGGCAAGCACGTCCGTGCGCTGGATTTACCCTGCAAACAAGGGCTACAATGCACTATTAGCCGCGCCTGTTTCTGATCAAACAAACGCGGTCCGGCGCGCCATACATTGCTGCGTGCCAGCATCCACAGGAGAGTCCCATGAAACTAGTTGATCCGATCTTGGCGTTTCAATCCGAGCTGCAAGGTATCCGCCGCGACCTGCACGCGCATCCCGAGCTGTGCTACGAAGAACAGCGCACCTCGGACGTGGTCGCCGCCAAGCTGACGGAGTGGGGCATTCCCGTGGTACGCGGGCTGGGCCGCACTGGCGTGGTCGGCATCATCAAAAATGGTACTTCGACACGCGCCATCGGCTTGCGTGCCGATATGGATGCCTTGCCGATGCAGGAAATGAATACCTTCGAGCATGCTTCGCGCCATCCTGGCAAGATGCACGCCTGCGGCCACGACGGCCACACGGCCATGCTGCTGGGCGCCGCTCATTACCTGGCGCAGCACCGGAACTTCGATGGCACGGTCTACCTCGTCTTCCAGCCTGCGGAAGAAGGCGGCGCCGGCGCGCGTGAAATGATAGCAGACGGCTTGTTTAGCCGCTTTCCCATGGATGCCATCTATGGCATGCACAACTGGCCGGGCGCCGAAACGGGCACCCTGAGCGTGGTGGAAGGGCCGATGATGGCCTCCAGCAATGAGTTCCACGTCACCGTCAAGGGCAAGGGCGCGCACGCGGCCCAGCCCCACAAGGGCATCGACCCCGTCATGGTGGCCGTGCAGATCGCGCAAAGCTGGCAAACCGTCATCACTCGCAACAAGAGTCCGCTCGACACGGCCGTGCTGTCCATCACGCAAATCCACGCGGGCAGCGCCACCAATGTGATTCCCGATGACGCCAGCCTGGTCGGCACCGTGCGTACCTTCACCACGCCCGTGCTGGACTTGATCGAAGAGCGCATGCGCGACATTGCCGTGCACACGGCCGCCGCCTTTGGCGCGGAAGTCGACTTCCACTTCAAGCGCAACTACCCGCCGCTGGTCAACCATGCGAAAGAAACGGCGTTTGCCGTCGAGGTGATGAAAAGCGTGGTCGGCGAGGACAAGGTCAACGCGAATGTCGAGCCGACCATGGGCGCCGAAGATTTTGCCTTCTTCCTGCAAGAAAAAGCCGGCTGCTACGTCTTCATCGGCAATGGCGACGGCGAACACCGCGACGGCGGCCACGGACTCGGTCCGTGCGTCTTGCACAATGGCAGCTACGACTTCAACGACAATCTGCTGCCCATCGGCGCCAGTTTCTGGGTCAAGCTGGCCGAAGCGAGCCTGCCCGTCGCCTGATTCAGCTCAGTTGATCCGGACCGGTGCCCAGGCGCTGGCCCGGATTCAACGCTTCCAGGGCCAGCAAGGCGGCCGCGTGGTCTGCCGTCGGGTGGCTGGTGGCGAGGGTTTCATAGCGCTGCGTCACCAGTTGCGTCACCGGCAAGGTGACGTGGGCCGCCTCGGCCGCCGCGAGGATGTTGTGCATATCCTTGATCTGGCTCTTCACCTGGCCACCGGCCACAAAGTTACGCTCGAGCATGCGCTGGCCATGCACCTCCAAAATCTTGCTCTCGGCAAAACCGCCGCGGATGGCTGCCCGTACGGCAGCCGCATCGGCGCCGGCCGCCTGGGCCAGCAACAGCGCTTCCGCCACGATATTCAAGGTGGCGCCGACGATCAGCTGATTGCACAGCTTGGCCACCTGGCCACTGCCGGCCGGCCCCACCAGGGTCGGGCGTCCCATGGCCGATAGGATCGATTCAATCCGCGCGTAATCGCTGGCGCTGGCGCCAGCCATGATGGCCAGCGTGCCCGCCTGTGCCCCGCCCACACCGCCCGACACGGGCGCATCGATGAAGCCATGGCCTGCAGCGTGCAAGGTGGCGTGAAATTGCTGGGCTTCCGATTGCTTGGTGGAACTCATGTCGATCCAGAGCGCACCAGTGGACAAGGCCGGCAGGGCCTCCTGCAGCACCGTTGCCACAATGGGACCGGCTTCCAGCATCGAGATGACCACGTCCGCGCCGCTAACCGCTTCAGCCACGGAAACGGCCGGCCGCGCCCCTGCCGTACGCAGGACTTCGGCCTTGCTGTGCGTGCGATTCCAAATTGTGACAGAATATCCAGCGCGCAGCAGGCACCGGACCATCGGCCCTCCCATCAGGCCTATACCGAGAAATGCGATTTTTGTAGAAAATGTCAATTCAACCTCTGAGATCAAACAGCTGGTGGGCGCGGTATGCAAAACTAGGTGTCTGCGCAAACAAGACGAGCCTGACGGCCAATTTTACGATGAAAGCCTCTATGTCCTTCAAGAAGAATCTCCTCAAATCCATCGCCGCCGTGACCGCGCTGATGGCCGCCAATGCCGGCTTTGCCGCCGACGGCAAACTGATCGACTCCGTCTACGGCGAATATGCCAAGGGCGTCAAAGTACAGATGTTGCGTGCTGGCGTAACCTCGAACTGGGATAAAGCCTGGTTCGTATCGAATGGCACGCAGCTGAGCGGTTACTGGGATGCCAGTATCGGCGGCTGGGATGGCAAGAGCTATCGCAACGTCCCTGGCCAGCATCAAAAACTGTGGGACCTGGGCTTTACCCCGGTCTTCCGCTTTGAAAACACGAACAAGCTGGGCTTCTACGCGGAAGGCGGCATTGGCGTGCACATGCTGTCGAAACTGTACGATAACGACGATAACCGCCTGTCGACCCACTTCCAGTTCGGCGACCATATCGGCGTCGGCTATGTTTTCAATAACAAATGGGAAGTCGCTGCGAAGATCCAGCATTTCTCGAACGGCGGCTACAAGAAACCGAATAGCGGCGTCAATTACATGAACGTCAAAGTCGCTTATTACTTTTAATAAGAGTGATAAATGACAAAGGCAGCGCGCAGCGCTGCCTTTTTTTCGTCTGTGGTATTGACTGCCAACTTGTCGGATTACGCTACGCTAATCCGACCTACCCGCCATCCAATAAACGTAGGTCGGCTTAGCGCTGCGCGCGTAAGCCGACACCACCATCGGCGCCTGACAAAACCACCAGACGAAAAAAAACCCCACCATTGCTGGCGGGGTTTTTCTCTACTGCGAATAACAAGCCTGACGATAACCTACTTTCACACTGGTTGCAGCACTATCATCGGCGCAAAGTTGTTTCACGGTCCTGTTCGGGATGGGAAGGGGTGGGACCAACTTGCTATGGTCATCAGGCATAACTTGTACTGACGCTTGTTCTCTGTTGAGCAACAAGGCCATGAATCTGGAAGAAGCAAAGATTGGGGTAATGACTGGTAGTATCAACACACACGCAACGTTGTACCGTCTTATCCTCTGTACCTGCTAAGGTTATAGGGACAAGCCGTACGGGCAATTAGTACTGGTTAGCTTAATGCATTACTGCACTTCCACACCCAGCCTATCAACGTCCTGGTCTCGAACGACCCTTCAAAGAGCTCAAGGCTCTGGGAAATCTCATCTCAAGGCAAGTTTCCCGCTTAGATGCTTTCAGCGGTTATCTCTTCCGAACTTAGCTACCCGGCAATGCCACTGGCGTGACAACCGGTACACCAGAGGTTCGTCCACTCCGGTCCTCTCGTACTAGGAGCAGCCCCCTTCAAATTTCCAACGCCCACGGCAGATAGGGACCAAACTGTCTCACGACGTTTTAAACCCAGCTCACGTACCACTTTAAATGGCGAACAGCCATACCCTTGGGACCGGCTACAGCCCCAGGATGTGATGAGCCGACATCGAGGTGCCAAACTCCCCCGTCGATATGAACTCTTGGGAGGAATCAGCCTGTTATCCCCAGAGTACCTTTTATCCGTTGAGCGATGGCCCTTCCATACAGAACCACCGGATCACTATGTCCTACTTTCGTACCTGCTCGACTTGTCAGTCTCGCAGTTAAGCACGCTTATGCCATTGCACTATCAACACGATGTCCGACCGTATCTAGCGTACCTTCGAACTCCTCCGTTACACTTTAGGAGGAGACCGCCCCAGTCAAACTGCCTACCATGCACTGTCCCCGATCCGGATAACGGACCAAGGTTAGAACCTCAAACAAACCAGGGTGGTATTTCAAGGTTGGCTCCACGAGAACTAGCGTCCCCGCTTCAAAGCCTCCCACCTATCCTACACAGATTGGTTCAAAGTCCAATGCAAAGCTACAGTAAAGGTTCATGGGGTCTTTCCGTCTAGCCGCGGGTAGATTGCATCATCACAAACATTTCAACTTCGCTGAGTCTCGGGAGGAGACAGTGTGGCCATCGTTACGCCATTCGTGCAGGTCGGAACTTACCCGACAAGGAATTTCGCTACCTTAGGACCGTTATAGTTACGGCCGCCGTTTACTGGGACTTCAATCAAGAGCTTGCACCCCATCATTTAATCTTCCAGCACCGGGCAGGCGTCACACCCTATACGTCCACTTTCGTGTTTGCAGAGTGCTGTGTTTTTATTAAACAGTCGCAGCCACCAGTTTATTGCAACCCTTTCACCCTCATGGAGTAAACCAATCAAGCTACCGGGGCGTACCTTTTCCCGAAGTTACGGTACCAATTTGCCGAGTTCCTTCTCCCGAGTTCTCTCAAGCGCCTTAGAATACTCATCTCGCCCACCTGTGTCGGTTTGCGGTACGGTCTCGTATGACTGAAGCTTAGAGGCTTTTCTTGGAACCACTTCCGATTGCTTCGTGAATAAATTCACTCGTCCCATCCCCTTGAATTGCGCACCCGGATTTGCCTAAGTGCCTTCTATGAGACAGAAACTGACTATTCCAACAGTCAGACAACCTTCCGCGATCCGTCCCCCCATCGCATCATACGACGGTGCAGGAATATTAACCTGCTTCCCATCAGCTACGCATCTCTGCCTCGCCTTAGGGGCCGACTCACCCTGCTCCGATGAACGTTGAACAGGAAACCTTGGGCTTACGGCGTGGAGGCTTTTCACCCCCATTATCGCTACTCATGTCAGCATTCGCACTTCTGATACCTCCAGCATCCTTTACAAGACACCTTCGCAGGCTTACAGAACGCTCTCCTACCATATATATCTGTGATAAATCACAGAACAATATCCGCAGCTTCGGTGACTGGCTTAGCCCCGTTACATCTTCCGCGCAGGACGACTCGATCAGTGAGCTATTACGCTTTCTTTAAATGATGGCTGCTTCTAAGCCAACATCCTGACTGTTTTAGCCTTCCCACTTCGTTTTCCACTTAGCCAATCTTTGGGACCTTAGCTGGCGGTCTGGGTTGTTTCCCTCTTGACGCCGGACGTTAGCACCCGACGTCTGTCTCCCAAGCTCGCACTCATCGGTATTCGGAGTTTGCAATGGTTTGGTAAGTCGCAATGACCCCCTAGCCATAACAGTGCTCTACCCCCGATGGTGATACTTGAGGCACTACCTAAATAGTTTTCGGAGAGAACCAGCTATTTCCAAGTTTGTTTAGCCTTTCACCCCTACCCACAGCTCATCCCCTAATTTTTCAACATTAGTGGGTTCGGACCTCCAGGGCGTGTTACCGCACCTTCATCCTGGCCATGAGTAGATCACTTGGTTTCGGGTCTACACCCAGCGACTGATCGCCCTATTCGGACTCGATTTCTCTACGGCTTCCCTATTCGGTTAACCTTGCCACTGAATGTAAGTCGCTGACCCATTATACAAAAGGTACGCAGTCACGGAACAAGTCCGCTCCTACTGTTTGTATGCACACGGTTTCAGGATCTATTTCACTCCCCTTCCGGGGTTCTTTTCGCCTTTCCCTCACGGTACTGGTTCACTATCGGTCGATTACGAGTATTTAGCCTTGGAGGATGGTCCCCCCATATTCAGACAGGATGTCACGTGTCCCGCCCTACTTGTCGTACGCTTAGTATCACCGGTCCGATTTCACATACGGGGCTATCACCCACTATGGCTCCTATTTCCAGAGGATTCTGTTATCGGTCCGACTATCACGTACAGGCTCTTCCCATTTCGCTCGCCGCTACTTTGGGAATCTCGGTTGATTTCTTTTCCTGCAGCTACTTAGATGTTTCAGTTCGCCGCGTTCGCCTTGCATACCTATGTATTCAGTATGCAATACCCTAAAAGGGTGGGTTGCCCCATTCGGAAATCTGCGGATCAAAGTGTGTTTGCTCACTCCCCGCAGCTTATCGCAAGCTACTACGTCCTTCATCGCCTGTAATCGCCAAGGCATCCACCATGTGCACTTATTCGCTTGTCCCTATAACGTTAGCCTCTCATCATTTTCATAATGAAAGAGCGCTACAGGGATAAGAAAGTACAACGTTGTTGCTTGTTTGTTGATACATACAATCATTACCCATCGATTTACTTTTTACGGCAAACCGATCAATAAATAATCTTTACTTCTTCCAGATTGTTAAAGAACGAAACAGCTTTGATCGCTAAAAGATCAAACCTAAACCTGAGTCACTGACCGGCTTACGTTTGCACTTTCGAGTAAAACTTTGGTGGAGGATGACGGGATCGAACCGACGACCCCCTGCTTGCAAAGCAGGTGCTCTCCCAGCTGAGCTAATCCCCCTGAGATTTTACTAATTAGCTGGTAGGGCTGGTTGGACTCGAACCAACGACCCCCGCGTTATCAACACGGTGCTCTAACCAGCTGAGCTACAGCCCCAACGCGGAACTACTACGACTACTGTTTCTTCTTTGACTAACAGCCGATAAGTGTGAACATTTGATGCGTGAACCAGTTGCCTGATTCGTGCAAACTCTAGAAAGGAGGTGATCCAGCCGCACCTTCCGATACGGCTACCTTGTTACGACTTCACCCCAGTCACGAATCCTACCGTGGTAAGCGCCCTCCTTACGGTTAAGCTACCTACTTCTGGTAAAACCCGCTCCCATGGTGTGACGGGCGGTGTGTACAAGACCCGGGAACGTATTCACCGCGACATGCTGATCCGCGATTACTAGCGATTCCAACTTCATGCAGTCGAGTTGCAGACTACAATCCGGACTACGATACACTTTCTGCGATTAGCTCCCCCTCGCGGGTTGGCGGCGCTCTGTATGTACCATTGTATGACGTGTGAAGCCCTACCCATAAGGGCCATGAGGACTTGACGTCATCCCCACCTTCCTCCGGTTTGTCACCGGCAGTCTCATTAGAGTGCCCTTTCGTAGCAACTAATGACAAGGGTTGCGCTCGTTGCGGGACTTAACCCAACATCTCACGACACGAGCTGACGACAGCCATGCAGCACCTGTGTACTGGTTCTCTTTCGAGCACTCCCCAATCTCTCGGGGATTCCAGCCATGTCAAGGGTAGGTAAGGTTTTTCGCGTTGCATCGAATTAATCCACATCATCCACCGCTTGTGCGGGTCCCCGTCAATTCCTTTGAGTTTTAATCTTGCGACCGTACTCCCCAGGCGGTCTACTTCACGCGTTAGCTGCGTTACCAAGTCAATTAAGACCCGACAACTAGTAGACATCGTTTAGGGCGTGGACTACCAGGGTATCTAATCCTGTTTGCTCCCCACGCTTTCGTGCATGAGCGTCAATCTTGACCCAGGGGGCTGCCTTCGCCATCGGTGTTCCTCCACATATCTACGCATTTCACTGCTACACGTGGAATTCTACCCCCCTCTGCCAGATTCTAGCCTTGCAGTCTCCAATGCAATTCCCAGGTTGAGCCCGGGGATTTCACATCAGACTTACAAAACCGCCTGCGCACGCTTTACGCCCAGTAATTCCGATTAACGCTTGCACCCTACGTATTACCGCGGCTGCTGGCACGTAGTTAGCCGGTGCTTATTCTTCAGGTACCGTCATTAGCAAGAGATATTAGCTCTCACCGTTTCTTCCCTGACAAAAGAGCTTTACAACCCGAAGGCCTTCTTCACTCACGCGGCATTGCTGGATCAGGCTTTCGCCCATTGTCCAAAATTCCCCACTGCTGCCTCCCGTAGGAGTCTGGACCGTGTCTCAGTTCCAGTGTGGCTGGTCGTCCTCTCAGACCAGCTACTGATCGATGCCTTGGTAGGCTTTTACCCTACCAACTAGCTAATCAGATATCGGCCGCTCCACGAGCATGAGGTCTTGCGATCCCCCACTTTCATCCTTAGATCGTATGCGGTATTAGCGTAACTTTCGCTACGTTATCCCCCACTCCAGGGTACGTTCCGATATATTACTCACCCGTTCGCCACTCGCCACCAGAGCAAGCTCCGTGCTGCCGTTCGACTTGCATGTGTAAGGCATGCCGCCAGCGTTCAATCTGAGCCAGGATCAAACTCTTCAGTTTAATCTCTGTTACTTTGCCGTTTTACCGGCATGGTCGAACTATTTAACTAGTTCAAACCCCTCGCATTGCGAGGTGTTTGCTCACTCAAAAAACTGACAGGCTACTTCCGAAGAAGTATCCTATTTCATTATTTCTTGTGAACATTTGATATTTTAAGTTAGACGACGATCCGAAGATCATCGCTGCACTACATCAAATGCCCACACTTATCGACTGTTAATTGTTAAAGAACTGTATTCGGTTACTGCTTTCGCGCTATCGACAAAGCGTTGTGTTTGTCAGCTGCGAAGAAGGAAGAGTATGAAGCAATTTGCTACGTCCGTCAACTCCTTCTTTTTTACTACCCAGCCCCTGAAGGCTGTCCCTTTTGTGTCGCAAACTAGTGCGTCTCATTGGGGAGGCGAACTATAGCAAAGCCCCACACGGGCGGCAAGCTTTATTTCAGCAATTCGGCAACCGCCATGCCGACATCCGTCGTACTGGCGCTGCCGCCCATATCGGGCGTACGCGGACCGTGCTCGAGCACCTGCTCGATGGCGCGCACTATCGCGTCATGTGCGGCCGTGTAATTGGTCTCGCCATTACCGAGGAAGTCCAGCATCATGGCGCCCGACCAAATCATGCCGATCGGGTTGGCGATATTCTGGCCGTAGATATCGGGGGCGGAACCGTGCACCGGCTCGAAGACGGAAGGGAACGTGCGCTCCGGATTGATATTGGCCGATGGTGCAATGGCAATCGTCCCCGTGCAGGCGGGACCCAGGTAGGACAAGATGTCCCCAAACAGATTCGAGGCGACCACCACGTCGAAGCGCTCTGGGCTCAATACAAAGCGGGCAGCCAGGATGTCGATATGGTATTTGTCCCAGCGTACTTCAGGAAATTGCGGCGCCATGGTTTCCACGCGCTCATCCCAATACGGCATGCTGATGGCAATACCATTCGATTTGGTGGCCGATGTCAGGTGTTTCTTGGGCCGGCTTTGCGCCAGCTCGAATGCGTATTTCAATATCCGGTCGACGCCCTTGCGCGTAAAAACGGATTCCTGCAGCACCGTTTCGCGCTCCGTCCCTTCGAACATGCGCCCGCCCACGGATGAATATTCTCCTTCCGTGTTTTCACGCACCACATAAAAATCGATATCGCCCGGTTTTTTATTCGCCAGCGGGCACGGCACGCCCGGCATCAGCCGCACGGGACGCAAGTTGACGTATTCATCGAATTCACGCCGGAATTTCAGCAGCGATCCCCACAGCGAGATATGGTCGGGCACCTTGTCCGGCCAGCCCACGGCGCCAAAATAGATGGCGTCGAAATCCTTGAGTTGCGCAAACCAGTCCGAGGGCATCATTTGCCCGTGTTCCAGGTAATAGTCGCAATTGGCCCACGCCATCGTCGTAAACTGCAGGTCGATATTGAAATGGCGCGCGGCCGCTTCAATCACGCGCAAGCCCTCCGGCATAACTTCATTACCGATGCCGTCACCGGCGATGACCGCGATTTTATGTGTGCTCATGTAAGCCCTATTGGAATAGGCGATGAAAGCCCGTATTTACATCTGCTGCGCCACACCCGGGTACAGGCGCGCCAGCACATCGGCAGTGATCGCCGTGATGATGGGCTGTACACGCTCGGCCGCCAGTTCAGTTGATTTCTCGCGGCGCACGTCTTTCCACAACTCGGCCAATGCGCCCTCATGACGCGCCACCGCCTGCTCGACTTCATCTTGCCAGAAGGCCGGCGCTTCGCTTTCAACGAAATTGCCGCGGCCACGGCCAAAGTGCGCCACCGCCAGGTAACGCAGCACGCCCGCCACCACCAGGGTGCGCAAGAAGGCATCCGTAAATTGCATGATGGGCTCATTGCGGTCCGTGCCAGAATTAAAGCCCCAGGCGGCGCCCGCAAACGTCAGCGCACCGACCACGCCGCCAAGCAAGGCACCCGTGCCCAAAGTCAGGCCGCCGGAAATCAGGTCGGCCGACAGCCCCGTCGCCGCACCGGAAATCATGGCGCCCAGCAAACCCGCTTGCGCCTTGTCGATCGGCGCGCGCACGGCGAAATTTTCCCGTATCCGGCTATTGATCTTGTGCGCATCGGTGGGATCGAGTTGGTGCAGGATCAAAAGCTCACGCGTGATGACACCACTGTGCGTATTGAGCCGCGCCACCAGGCTGGCCATGGCCTTTTCCTGGCGTTGCTGCTCCGCATTTTTGCCGATGCCCACGACTTGCAAGGCCGATTTCAGCAAGCCCTTGGAACCGGATTCGATGGCTTCGCGATCCTGTCCAGCCACCGCCAGTTGTGTGGCCAGCAAGTGCATGGCTTGCCGGAAACGCGCCGTATTCTGCTCTTGCCACGCAGAAAACAAACGCGCATAGCCGGCTTGCTGCGATTGCGGCAACAATTTACCCACGGCTTCGTAAAACACGCGTTCATGCACCCAGCAGCGGGCAAAGGCGTCGAGCGCCAGGACGTCGCGCACAATCGGATACTGCTGCAAATGCTCGCGCCAACGCGCCTGCTCGCTGTGTTCTTCATTGCCCGGACGCGGCGGCCCCATCTGATTGAGCAAAACCACCACGGGCTTATCCAGCCAGGCGAGAATTTTCATTTCCGCCGGCAAGTAACCGGCGTCCTTGGGATTTTCAGAGGAGTTGACCAGGTACAACACCACATCGGCGGAGTCCTTGGCCGTGCGCAGCGCTTGCTGGCTGAGCCAGAACGGGCGGTCGCGATAACGATCCAGCACTTCGCGCAGGAACCAGCCAATGGGATTGCCCGACTGCCCCAGGCGCTTGAGCAGACGCACGGAATCGCCAAAGCCGGGCGTATCCCACAATTGCAAGGCATCGCCCTGCGGCGTAGCCAGCAAGGTATGCGATTCCGCAAACACCGTCACGTGGGCGGCGTCGCGCACTTCGCCGACATCCACGCCTACCAAGGTGCGCGCCAGGGTCGTCTTGCCATTATTCGTGTGCGAAATCAGCGCAAACTGTATTTGCACCGCATCGTCCCGCACATCTTTATTCACATTCACACTCATGCTGCTGCCGATACTTTCAGCCCTACACCGGCATCGAGCGGGTGCAAGGCAGGGTTGAGCAAATTGACCACGGTGGCCGTGGTTTTATGGAACTGACAAAACTGTTGCCACAAGGCGACTCGTTCCGCCAGACGCGCGCCGTTGTCCGCCTGCTCACCCGCGCGCTCCAGGTAGCTGGATTCGTCGATCAGGACGGCGATGCCGCGTGCCGACGACTGCACCAGGTAATCGAGGAAGGCGCCGTGGTTTTCCTTTTCCGGCGTCGCCGTCAGATTGAACAGCACGGCAGTGATATTGACTTGCGGGTCATTCAGGTCCGTGCCGCGCAAGACGTCCTGCGGTTCTTCGCCATACGACGTCGATGGACGCAGCATCATGCGCCCTTGTTCGCCAAACAGCATGAGGCCGATTTGCCCCAGGCCCTTGTGACGCGCCTCATCGACGGTAAAGCTGTACGGCAAGACACGCAGCATGCCGCCCGTGGCCACGCCGATGCTTTCATTGAGCTTGCGGAAATACGGCTGATCGAGATCCAGCGGAAAGTGCCTGGCCAGGCGCGCGGCGCGCCAATTGTTGACCAGGGCCAGGATCAGGCGGGGCACGACGACCAGCAGGAAAATCGTTGCCGCATACAAATGCACCCAGCGTGCGCCGCCTTCGACGGTCGTCGTTTGCGGGAAGCGCAGCGCTTCAATTTCCGCCAGCGAAAAGCCTTGCAAATGAAACAGGGCGATGGCAGGCGCAAACAGGGTCGAAAGCAGGCTGTGCACCTGGCTGGCACTGAGAAACGTGCTTTCCCAGCCGGCCGCGTATTGCGACAGGAAACCGCGCGCATACAGTGAAGCGACGGCACCGATGGCAAACATGGCGGCGCTCAGGTGAATGGTACGGCTCAGGCGCGCGGCCGTCAGCTTGGCGCTCAAGTGCGCCCACTCCCCCATGAAACTGAGCAAGCCGGAAGACAAGGCGTGCGGCAGCTTGCGCGGCAGAGCCAGGCGGCCCACGCTCAGGTGGCGCACCAGTCCCGCTTTCGGCCAGCCGAGGGAGTGCGAGGGAATGCATAGCCAGATCAGCAAGCCCAGGTAGACCAGCACATTCCAGGCGATAATCAGCAACAAGGGCGCCGACAGCAGATCCACGCGGTGGGGATCCGTGATGCGGTCGAGCGCGGCGCCCAGCAGCAAGGCCAGCAGGGGCAAGGCCAGCGCCAGGGTCTTCATGCCGTTGCGGCGTTTCGCGAAAGCGGCGAAGGCGGGAGTGCGCTCGGTGATGCGTTTGATGATCAGTTCGGAACGCTGCTGCAGGAAATCGTCACCGGTCACTTCGGCCTGCTTGCCCGAAGCTTGCCACTGCGCAAGCTCACGCGCGCTGCGGCTCGCATACATGCGGTCATCCTCGCTGAGGACTTCTTTTTTCTGGTCGGCCGTCTCGATAGCCCGGACCAATACCACTTCTCTCGCAATCTGCTCGTTCATGGTGCTCCTGTTTTTGTATGAAACGACAACTCGACAGGCAGATTGTGACGTACTTTTGTATTTCAGGCCAACGCGTCCCCGGCCCGGAACAAATGATGCAGCAGATAGATCAGGAAAGAGGCGATCCAGGCCGACCACAAGGTGTGCGTGAAAAATTGTGCACCTTGCAACTGTTGCTGCCAGCCTGCCGCCAAGCCGCACAGCAGCATGACGACGGCGAAGAAAAGCGCCGTGCGTGGCCGTCCAGGCAGGCAGAACAATGGCAAGGCCAGCATCCACCAGGCAGTATTCGCCTGGGAAGCGGGCAGGCATGCCATGGCGGATGCGCTGGCCGGCAACGTTTCCAGCAGGCGCGTGTACGGCTCCAGTCCGCCGTAACGCAACAAATCCGTGGGACAGGACACGTCGCTGAAGGAAGAGAGCAAATAGATGCTTAATGGCACGAAGATAGCCGACAATGCCACTACGCGCAAGGCGCTGCGGCGTGATGCCAGCCAGGCCAGCGGATGCAAGATGTCCCAGACGGCCAAACAGATCAAGGCGGCGCCAAGCAAGATCATGCAGAGCTGGAAACTGCTCGCCCACGCGCTGTCAGCACCGACGAATTTCCCACGCGCACCGTCGAACATGCTGTCGGCGATCATGAGGTCGAGGTTGCTGTAATTGCCGATCCAGAGTATCAGCATGGCCGACAGCATCAGGACGCTATCGATGCCCTTGGGAGTTTTGAGGAGTTTAAGCTTGGCCAGCATGGGTGCACACATTGCTTGATGAGAATGGAAGTCATCGTACAGTGTCAATATGAAGAGAACATGACGATCCCCGCCGTGCACAACATGTTGTGATATATGACAAAGGCAGCGCGCAGCGCTGCTTTTTTTTCGTCTGTGGTATTGACTGCTGACTTGTCGGATTACGCTACGCTAATCCGACCTACCGGACTTTACATGAGCGTAGGTCGGATTAGGCCGCAGGCCGTAATCCGACAACACCACCGGCGCCCGACAAAACCACCAGACGAAAAAAAACCCCACCATTGCTGGCGGGGTTTTCTCTTACTGCGAATAACAAGCCTGACGATAACCTACTTTCACACTGGTTGCAGCACTATCATCGGCGCAAAGTTGTTTCACGGTCCTGTTCGGGATGGGAAGGGGTGGGACCAACTTGCTATGGTCATCAGGCATAACTTGTACTGGCGTTTGTCCTCGATGGAGCGACAAAGCCTGAATCGGGAAGAAGCAAAGATCGGGGTAATGACTGGTAGTATCAACACACACGCAACGTTGTACCGTCTTATCCTCTGTACCTGCTAAGGTTATAGGGACAAGCCGTACGGGCAATTAGTACTGGTTAGCTTAATGCATTACTGCACTTCCACACCCAGCCTATCAACGTCCTGGTCTCGAACGACCCTTCAAAGAGCTCAAGGCTCTGGGAAATCTCATCTCAAGGCAAGTTTCCCGCTTAGATGCTTTCAGCGGTTATCTCTTCCGAACTTAGCTACCCGGCAATGCCACTGGCGTGACAACCGGTACACCAGAGGTTCGTCCACTCCGGTCCTCTCGTACTAGGAGCAGCCCCCTTCAAATTTCCAACGCCCACGGCAGATAGGGACCAAACTGTCTCACGACGTTTTAAACCCAGCTCACGTACCACTTTAAATGGCGAACAGCCATACCCTTGGGACCGGCTACAGCCCCAGGATGTGATGAGCCGACATCGAGGTGCCAAACTCCCCCGTCGATATGAACTCTTGGGAGGAATCAGCCTGTTATCCCCAGAGTACCTTTTATCCGTTGAGCGATGGCCCTTCCATACAGAACCACCGGATCACTATGTCCTACTTTCGTACCTGCTCGACTTGTCAGTCTCGCAGTTAAGCACGCTTATGCCATTGCACTATCAACACGATGTCCGACCGTATCTAGCGTACCTTCGAACTCCTCCGTTACACTTTAGGAGGAGACCGCCCCAGTCAAACTGCCTACCATGCACTGTCCCCGATCCGGATAACGGACCAAGGTTAGAACCTCAAACAAACCAGGGTGGTATTTCAAGGTTGGCTCCACGAGAACTAGCGTCCCCGCTTCAAAGCCTCCCACCTATCCTACACAGATTGGTTCAAAGTCCAATGCAAAGCTACAGTAAAGGTTCATGGGGTCTTTCCGTCTAGCCGCGGGTAGATTGCATCATCACAAACATTTCAACTTCGCTGAGTCTCGGGAGGAGACAGTGTGGCCATCGTTACGCCATTCGTGCAGGTCGGAACTTACCCGACAAGGAATTTCGCTACCTTAGGACCGTTATAGTTACGGCCGCCGTTTACTGGGACTTCAATCAAGAGCTTGCACCCCATCATTTAATCTTCCAGCACCGGGCAGGCGTCACACCCTATACGTCCACTTTCGTGTTTGCAGAGTGCTGTGTTTTTATTAAACAGTCGCAGCCACCAGTTTATTGCAACCCTTTCACCCTCATGGAGTAAACCAATCAAGCTACCGGGGCGTACCTTTTCCCGAAGTTACGGTACCAATTTGCCGAGTTCCTTCTCCCGAGTTCTCTCAAGCGCCTTAGAATACTCATCTCGCCCACCTGTGTCGGTTTGCGGTACGGTCTCGTATGACTGAAGCTTAGAGGCTTTTCTTGGAACCACTTCCGATTGCTTCGTGAACAAGTTCACTCGTCCCATCCCCTTGAATTCCGCGCCCGGATTTGCCTAAGCGCCTTCTATGAGACAGAAACTGACTATTCCAACAGTCAGACAACCTTCCGCGATCCGTCCCCCCATCGCATCATACGACGGTGCAGGAATATTAACCTGCTTCCCATCAGCTACGCATCTCTGCCTCGCCTTAGGGGCCGACTCACCCTGCTCCGATGAACGTTGAACAGGAAACCTTGGGCTTACGGCGTGGAGGCTTTTCACCCCCATTATCGCTACTCATGTCAGCATTCGCACTTCTGATACCTCCAGCATCCTTTACAAGACACCTTCGCAGGCTTACAGAACGCTCTCCTACCATATATATCTGTGATAAATCACAGAACAATATCCGCAGCTTCGGTGACTGGCTTAGCCCCGTTACATCTTCCGCGCAGGACGACTCGATCAGTGAGCTATTACGCTTTCTTTAAATGATGGCTGCTTCTAAGCCAACATCCTGACTGTTTTAGCCTTCCCACTTCGTTTTCCACTTAGCCAATCTTTGGGACCTTAGCTGGCGGTCTGGGTTGTTTCCCTCTTGACGCCGGACGTTAGCACCCGACGTCTGTCTCCCAAGCTCGCACTCATCGGTATTCGGAGTTTGCAATGGTTTGGTAAGTCGCAATGACCCCCTAGCCATAACAGTGCTCTACCCCCGATGGTGATACTTGAGGCACTACCTAAATAGTTTTCGGAGAGAACCAGCTATTTCCAAGTTTGTTTAGCCTTTCACCCCTACCCACAGCTCATCCCCTAATTTTTCAACATTAGTGGGTTCGGACCTCCAGGGCGTGTTACCGCACCTTCATCCTGGCCATGAGTAGATCACTTGGTTTCGGGTCTACACCCAGCGACTGATCGCCCTATTCGGACTCGATTTCTCTACGGCTTCCCTATTCGGTTAACCTTGCCACTGAATGTAAGTCGCTGACCCATTATACAAAAGGTACGCAGTCACGGAACAAGTCCGCTCCTACTGTTTGTATGCACACGGTTTCAGGATCTATTTCACTCCCCTTCCGGGGTTCTTTTCGCCTTTCCCTCACGGTACTGGTTCACTATCGGTCGATTACGAGTATTTAGCCTTGGAGGATGGTCCCCCCATATTCAGACAGGATGTCACGTGTCCCGCCCTACTTGTCGTACGCTTAGTACCACCGGTCCGATTTCACATACGGGGCTATCACCCGCTATGGCTCCTATTTCCAGAGGATTCTGTTATCGGTCCGACTATCACGTACAGGCTCTTCCCATTTCGCTCGCCGCTACTTTGGGAATCTCGGTTGATTTCTTTTCCTGCAGCTACTTAGATGTTTCAGTTCGCCGCGTTCGCCTTGCAACCCTATGTATTCAGGTTGCAATACCCTAAAAGGGTGGGTTGCCCCATTCGGAAATCTGCGGATCAAAGTGTGTTTGCTCACTCCCCGCAGCTTATCGCAAGCTACTACGTCCTTCATCGCCTGTAATCGCCAAGGCATCCACCATGTGCACTTATTCGCTTGTCCCTATAACGTTAGCCTCTGAAGACCGAAGTCATCAAAGAGCGCTACAGGGATAAGAAAGTACAACGTTGTTGCTTGTTTGTTGATACATACAATCATTACCCATCGATTCGCTTTTTACGGCAAACCGATCAATAAATAATCTTTACTTCTTCCAGATTGTTAAAGAACGAAACAGCTTTGATCGCTAAAAGATCAAATCTAAACCCAGAGGCTTACATTTGTACTTTCAAGTAAAACTTTGGTGGAGGATGACGGGATCGAACCGACGACCCCCTGCTTGCAAAGCAGGTGCTCTCCCAGCTGAGCTAATCCCCCTGGGTAATGACTGGTAGGGCTGGTTGGACTCGAACCAACGACCCCCGCGTTATCAACACGGTGCTCTAACCAGCTGAGCTACAGCCCCAACGCGGAACTACTACGACTACTGTTTCTTCTTAATTAAACAGCCGATAAGTGTGAACATTTGATGCGTGAACCAGTTACCTGATTCGTGCAAACTCTAGAAAGGAGGTGATCCAGCCGCACCTTCCGATACGGCTACCTTGTTACGACTTCACCCCAGTCACGAATCCTACCGTGGTAAGCGCCCTCCTTACGGTTAAGCTACCTACTTCTGGTAAAACCCGCTCCCATGGTGTGACGGGCGGTGTGTACAAGACCCGGGAACGTATTCACCGCGACATGCTGATCCGCGATTACTAGCGATTCCAACTTCATGCAGTCGAGTTGCAGACTACAATCCGGACTACGATACACTTTCTGCGATTAGCTCCCCCTCGCGGGTTGGCGGCGCTCTGTATGTACCATTGTATGACGTGTGAAGCCCTACCCATAAGGGCCATGAGGACTTGACGTCATCCCCACCTTCCTCCGGTTTGTCACCGGCAGTCTCATTAGAGTGCCCTTTCGTAGCAACTAATGACAAGGGTTGCGCTCGTTGCGGGACTTAACCCAACATCTCACGACACGAGCTGACGACAGCCATGCAGCACCTGTGTACTGGTTCTCTTTCGAGCACTCCTCAATCTCTCGAGGATTCCAGCCATGTCAAGGGTAGGTAAGGTTTTTCGCGTTGCATCGAATTAATCCACATCATCCACCGCTTGTGCGGGTCCCCGTCAATTCCTTTGAGTTTTAATCTTGCGACCGTACTCCCCAGGCGGTCTACTTCACGCGTTAGCTGCGTTACCAAGTCAATTAAGACCCGACAACTAGTAGACATCGTTTAGGGCGTGGACTACCAGGGTATCTAATCCTGTTTGCTCCCCACGCTTTCGTGCATGAGCGTCAATCTTGACCCAGGGGGCTGCCTTCGCCATCGGTGTTCCTCCACATATCTACGCATTTCACTGCTACACGTGGAATTCTACCCCCCTCTGCCAGATTCTAGCCTTGCAGTCTCCAATGCAATTCCCAGGTTGAGCCCGGGGATTTCACATCAGACTTACAAAACCGCCTGCGCACGCTTTACGCCCAGTAATTCCGATTAACGCTTGCACCCTACGTATTACCGCGGCTGCTGGCACGTAGTTAGCCGGTGCTTATTCTTCAGGTACCGTCATTAGCAAAAGATATTAGCTCTCACCGTTTCTTCCCTGACAAAAGAGCTTTACAACCCGAAGGCCTTCTTCACTCACGCGGCATTGCTGGATCAGGCTTTCGCCCATTGTCCAAAATTCCCCACTGCTGCCTCCCGTAGGAGTCTGGACCGTGTCTCAGTTCCAGTGTGGCTGGTCGTCCTCTCAGACCAGCTACTGATCGATGCCTTGGTAGGCTTTTACCCTACCAACTAGCTAATCAGATATCGGCCGCTCCACGAGCATGAGGTCTTGCGATCCCCCACTTTCATCCTTAGATCGTATGCGGTATTAGCGTAACTTTCGCTACGTTATCCCCCACTCCAGGGTACGTTCCGATATATTACTCACCCGTTCGCCACTCGCCACCAGAGCAAGCTCCGTGCTGCCGTTCGACTTGCATGTGTAAGGCATGCCGCCAGCGTTCAATCTGAGCCAGGATCAAACTCTTCAGTTTAATCTCTGTTACTTTGCCATTTTATTGGCACCGTCATTGCTGACGGGTCGCTCACTCAAAAAACTGACAGGCCACTACTTTCGTAGCGCCTATTTCATTATTTCTTGTGAACATTTGATATTTTAAGTTTTACAGCGATCCGAAGATCACTGCTGCACTTACATCAAATGCCCACACTTATCGACTGTTAATTGTTAAAGAACTGTATTCGGTGCCACTTTCGCGCTATCGACAAAGCGTTGTGTTTGTCAGCTGCGAAGAAGGAAGAGTATGAAGCATTTCGCTAAATCCGTCAACTCCTTCTTTTCCTCACCGCTCTCAGCATTTGCATGCGTCGTTCAGCGAGGGGGCGAATTATAGCCAAGGCGCCACGGCGGCGCAAGGGCCATTTACGGCAACACGAACGATTTCACCAGGGTCAGCTCGCCGGCGGCCCGCATCGGCACCTGGAAGCTCTGCAATTTTTCACGCGGCGTGCCTTCGTTGGTGATGATGGACAGTCGGGCCACCGTCAGCACGGAGGTGTTTTCGCCGCTGCCGTAGTAATTGACGTAGACGTGATAATTGCCCTTCACGGGCGCCGAACTGGAAAAGATTTCCGGGCCATAGCCGGTCGTCACGTCCACGTCCAGCGCGCCGCCATCTTTCAATACGCGGTTGCCGTACCAGGCGTGGCCGCCGTCCGGCGTGACCACGTGCAGGTCGAGGTCGGTGCCGGCGCTATCCCACGACAGCACGACACGCAGGCGCGCCTGGGTCTTGCCCTGGTAGCCGTCGACAAACTGGGTGCGCGCGCGACTCCTGCCGTCGGGCGAGCGTACTTCCACACTATTGGAGCCACTGCCGAAGCCATACGGGCGGCCATAGCTGCCGTCTTCGCCCACTTCCATTGGCATCGCCACGCCGTTGACGACCAAGGTGGCGGGCTTGCCCTTGACGGCGCCCGCGATGCGCCCGCGTATCTGCGCCGTTTCGGCCTGGCCCGGCTGCAGGTTGACCGACGCGGCCGGGTAATTGACCGCTTGCGTATAGTCCTCGCGCGCGCCGGCCGAATTGCGCCAGCCGCTCTTCGGTGCGTCGATGGTGACCTGGGCCTGCGCCCATAGTGGCAATAGCATTAGCGGAATCGCGCAACGGATATAAAAACTCACAGGGCCTCCAGGTTAAGGTCGACGAGCCGGCGGGCCAGCCGCTCGACATATTCTTCGTCCTGGCCGCGCGGATGATTGCGCAAGCCAAGGTGCAGATATTCATGGGCCAGGGTGATGCGGTCTTCGCGCGTGGCCAGCGGCCGCATGTAGATGCGGTTACGCGACTGCTCCGAATATGGCGCGCCGCTTTGCAAGGCGCAGACCAGCGGCGCTTGCGGCGGCGCTTCATAACCGGCCTCGCGCAGCAGCACGCGCTGCCAGCGCGGCACGGACCGCGCCAGCCAATCCTCGTTCTGCGCCAGGCGCCGGCAACGCGCGCCCGTATTGCCGAAGGTGCTCAGGGCGCCGCCCGGATAGGCCGCCGCCAGCAATTCATCATAGTACCTGCCTTGTTTCGCCTGGCGCACCGCCTCGCTCCACGCCATCGTGCCCTCGGACGCCTGGTTACTGTGATAGCGCACGGTGACGCCATCGACGATCAGCTGGTCGGTCCAGCGCGCAATCGCCAGCGCCGCCGGCGTGGCGGGGCTGGGACTGACGCGCTGGGTCGCGCTGCTGTCGGCGATCTGCTGGCAGCCCGCCACCGTCACCGCGTTCTGCTGCAGATACGTGCGCGCGGCAATCGCCAGCGCCTTGGCCGCTTCCGGCTCGTTGGCATTCGCCTCGCGGTCGAGCACACGCGCCACATATTCATTGACGCCAAAGCGGCCGCGCAATTGCGGGCGGCCGCCCTTCTCTTGCAGCAGCATCAGCTCGCCGGTACTGCGCAAGGCCAGGTTCTGGCCATTGTCGAATTGCACATGGTAGCGGCCATTCAGAGGGCCAGGTGCGGCCACGCCACGTTCGCCGCGCACGGTGCGGATCGGATAGCGCTTGAAATAATCGACCACCACGCAACCGCCATCGTCGGCCGCGCCTACGTTCGGCAAGCTGGCGGCCAGCCTGGGCGCCCACTGTTCAAAGACATTGCTGCTGCCGCCCGCGCCGCCGAACCAGATGGGCGTGCCGTCGGCCAGCCAGCCGGCCGCGCCGCCGATGCGTTCGTTCTCGCGGCGCTGCTCGTGCCAGGAATACGTCTTCACGCGCAGCTGGCTGCCGAACCAACGGGCAGTGCCGGCGCCGCGTCCATCGAGCACCACGCGCAGCAGCGCCGCTTCCGCGTCCACGCGGCTGGCAGCCGGAATGCTGTCCAGGGCGCGCAGCAGGCTATCGAGGCGCACCATGCGCTTTGGTGCCAGCTGCGCAGGGTCGAACAACCAGGAAAAGTCGCCTGCCGGCGCGCTACCGAGGCGGCCGGTCCAGTATTTGCGCCATGGGGTGGCCGTGATCATCAGCCGCCCAGGCGAGAAGAATGGGCCACACGATTGCGCCAGCGCCGCATCGTGGCCGATGCTCTGGCCCGCATCGCAGCAATACACTTCTTCCGGATCGCGGCCGCCGCAGCGGTAGTCCGGCATCGCCACCTTGTTATCCGTCGCGTACACATACACGAACAGCTTCCACAAGCTGGCCAGCGGCACTTGCCGCGCGCCGTCGAACAGCGGCGGCGCGACACCGCTCTGGCGCAGCTGGCGCACTTCCATCTTGCCGTTGCGCCACCAGGCCACGTCCAATGAAGCCGACCAGGCAGGCATGGCCAGCAGCGTGGCAAGCATCAATGCAGGACGTGCAAAGCCCATCACTCGACCTGCAGTGCGCGCGTGGTCTTGCCGCCGCCTTCGAAGGCTTTCTGCTCCGGCTGGTACATGCGGTAAAAGCGCGCCGGCGGCAGCACGTAACTGCCCTTCTGCGCAAAGCGCAGCAAATGGCGCACCGTCACCTCGCCGGCCAAAGGCTCGATCGGCACAGCGTAGCCGTCGCGGCGCTCCGTGTGGCGCGCGCGTTCCAGCGCGGCCGGCTTGTCGCCCGCCATGACCATGCCCCAAGTAGTCGATTCGACCATGGCGCCCGGCGGCAGCGCCACTTCCAGCAAGCCAAAACGGTGCTTCGCGCCCGGCGCCGCTTTCAAGGTAATTTCATCGAGATACAACGCGTCCGTGCTGAGCGCCTCTCCCGGCTTGACCAGCTCCGTCGTGTAGCCGCCCTTGCCCGCCTTCATGCGCAGGATGCGGCGCTCGACGGCGACCGGCAAGGTTTGCGCTTCGGCCGCGTGGCTGTCGTACTGCAGCACGGCCACCGTGCCGGCCGGCGCCGGTGCGGCGAGACGTAATTTATCCGGCGCGCCCTTGGCGTCCGTCCAGCGCCAGACCGGCTGGCCGCTGCGGCTGTCGCGTTTTTGCCAGGCGCCGTCCAGCGCGACGGCCGGGCCCTTGCCGAACGATACGCCACCCAGCTTCTTTTGCACCCACATCAAGGTCATCGCGCGGTCCAGTGTCGGAATCTCGGCGCGCACACTGGCCAGCACGGCGTCGGCCTGCGACGGGGGGACTTCGCCGGCCAGCATCAGCAGGGCCTGCGCCACCGGCGCTTTGGACTCGCGCAGCACCTGCCACGAGCTGGCCACTTGCAGTTGCAGCCCATGCGGCAAGGCGATGCCATTCTGGCTGGCCACCAGCGCCACCAGGCCCAGCGACATCGCTTGCGCTTCGCGGTCAGATGCCCCGCCCAGCAGCAGGCTACCGCTGTCGCCAGGTTGGCGCGGCTTGCCGCCCAGGACGGCGATCGCGCTGTCGTCCACGAGTCCCGCCGCCAGGGTCTGCGTGGGCAGGCCCATCTCGCGCGCCATCCACAGCACCAGCGCGCGGTCGCCCATCGCATCCTTCAAGCCATGTTCGCTGTAGACGGCCAGCAGCTTGTTCCAGTGCTCGGGCGGCAGCTCGATGTGCAGCGCGCGCGCCGCGTACCAGTCCGCGTAATAGGCATAGGCCGTCATCAATGCATTGCCGGCCGTGGCATTGCCCCACCAGCCGAAGACGGCGTTCGGGCCGGCCATCGATACCAGGCGCAGGCGCTGCGCAGTCAGCAGCGTTTGCAGGCGTTCGCTTGCCGCGCCAGCGTCCGGCCCCAGGCTTTGCGTGGCCAGCGCCAGCGGAATCAAACGGCTGGCCGTCTGCTCCACGCAGCCATATGGATAGTCGATCAGGTCGTCGGCGATGCGCGCGAACTGGCTGGCCGCTCCCTGGGCGAACGAGACGCGGATATTGCGCGCATCCGCCGGCAGCTTGAGTGGAATATCCGCGGTGGCGCCATCGAGCGGCAACGCCAAGGAGCGCGGGCTGCTCCAGGCGGCGGGCAAGGTTTGCATGGCCGTGTCCAAGGCGTCGACCAGTTTGCCATTCTGTTTCAGCTCCAGGCGCAGCGGTCCGCCGCCAGCCGCCAGCGGAAATTCAACGTAGTTGACACCCGGTTTGGCGGTCAATTTTTCCGTCTTCGGCTGTGCCCCGCCGGAGAGAACGACGTCGAGCGTATGCTCCTTGCCCGTCTGGTTAAATACGGCCACCGAAGCGCGTGGCGCATCGCCGGCGCGCATCCAGTCGGGCGCCGTCCACTTGGCATAGAAATTTTTATCGGAACGCAGATAGGCGGTGCGCTGGCCCACTCGCCCCTGTTCATCCATCGCGCGCCCCGTGATCCTCCAGCGGGTCAGCGCATCGGGCATGGTAAAACTCACGCGCGCGTTGCCATTCGCGTCGGTCTTCAGCGACGGCGCCCAGTAAGCCGTGTCGATATTGTCGCGGCGCGGACGTTCGAGCACCTTCACGCCACGCTCGTTGTAATTGTGGCGCGCCGGCGCGCCCGCTGTGCGGCCCTGCGCCATGTCGTAGCTGATGAAGGACAGGCTGGCCGTCGTGCGCACGTTGTTACGGCGCGGGTGATAGAAAAAGTCGCCGATGTCCGGTGCGATTTCCGGCTGCAGTACATAGATCATTTCATCGACCACGCCCAGCGCCACCATCGTGCTCAAGGGCTTGCCATCAAGGGTGGCCTTGACGTCCAGCGTGACCTTCTCGCCCGGCTGGTAGACCTCCTTGTCGCTCTTGAACTGCAGCGCGATGCGCGGCTCGATCACTTGCAGGCCGGCGTTCTCGAACACAAAGTCGCCATTGCGCGTGTACGCCACCGAAAACGTCATGTTCGGGCCGTGCTCTTCTTTTACGGGGATGCGCACTCTCCACTGGCGCGGCGCCACCCGCTTCGCCTGGTACCAGTCAGCGGCGCCGGCCATCAGACCATGGTGCTCCACCTTGTCGCGCTCAAGCGTGAACAGCGCCTGGTCGACCTTGTCGGAGAACGTGATCAAGGCTTCGGCCGTGTCGCCCGGACGATAGCGGGCGCGGTCCAGCACGATCTCGATGCTGCCCGGCGTGGTCTGGATTCCATCACCCGACACCCAGTGGCTGGCGGCCGCCAGCAGGTTGCCGCGCTCGTCGCGCAGCGCCAACTGGTACGAACCCGATGCGGGGAACGTCACGTCCCAGCCCTTGGCGTTTGGATCGAACGCGCCGTCGGTCTTGCTCTGTTTTTCCAGCTGCACCATCTCCCAGCGCAGGGGCCTGGCCGCGCCCTGGCCATCGGCGAGCAAATCAAAATGCACGGCCTGGCCTGGATCGGAAAACTGCCGCGTGGCCTTCAGCTGGTAGCTGCTGCTCGAGCGTTCTATCATCAGCTCGCGCGTCGCCTTGACGCGGTAGGCCGCGCCATCGGTCGCCAGCACCGTCAAAATGTAGCGCGAGGGATCGGCGGCGGGCGGCAAGCTGAAGTCCACATTACCGCTGCCATCGCTCGTCACCTCCTCGGTCTTCAAGGCCACGGGAAACAGGCCGCTGTAGCGCAGTTCGCCTTCGACCATGGTGTTTTGCTGGCCGCGCAAGGACAAGGTCATCTTCGCGTTTTTCACGGGCTTGCCATCGGGGTAGCGCAGCGCGATGCTGCCCTTGACCGCCTCGCCCGTCTTGAATTCGGGCTTCGATGGCTGGACGTTGATTTCAAAGTGCGGCTTGACGTATTCGGCTACGCGGAAGGCCGCGCCATACACGCCATCCTTGTAATTGAAACGCAGTTCATAGCCGCCGGCGGTCGCTTCCATGGGCAGGCGGAAGCGCGTGTCGGCACCCGTGTCGCCGGACAGCTGCAGCGTTTGCGTCAGCAGCGGCGTGCCGTTCGGATTGAGCACGCTCAAGCTGATCGGCGCCGCGCTTGCCGCCTGCGAGTTGCGTGCGGAGGTAAATTCGCGTCCCAAAAACTTGACGTTGACTTCATCGCCCGGCCGGTACAGGGGTCGGTCCGTCACGGCATAGATCTTGGTGTTGTAGATCTCGCTGTCATAGTAAAAATTCTCGGATACGAACACGCCGCCGGCGCGGTCCTGGCCCAGCACATACGTGTGTTCCGGGCTGCCGCGCTCGAGCGAGGCGACACCATCGGCGCCGGTGACAGCCGACTGCAGCACGCCGGTGCCGTCCGTCCACGCCACATTGGCGCCCGCCACGGCGGCGCTGTTGTCGCGCCGCGCCGTCCACACCAGCATCTGGCCGGACGATACCTTGGTGACGGCCACCGTGTCCGACACGAATACCAAAGTGGTGGCGCGGTGCTCGCCGATGATCGCTTCGATCAGGTACAGGCCCGGCTTGCGTTTGCCCAGCGGGATCATCACGTTGCCGGCGCCAGCGACGATGAAGTCGCTGCTGGAGCCATCGAGCTTGACGCCTTTCGGTGGCGCGATGGCCTTGGCTTGCCAGATCGGATAGCGGAAGCTGTCGACCAGCTCCATGCCCTTGATCGGCTTGTACTGCGGATGGTTGGCGAACACGGTGCGCCGACGGATCGCGTCGTTGGTCGCCAGTTGCGGCTGCTCTTTTGTGACCGCGAGGCGCGCCTCGCCGGAAAACAGCTTGCGCCAGGCCAGGCGCGACTGCTTCCACCAGCTATCCCACAAAAAGCTCAAGGTGTTGGCCAGGCCTTCGCCCTGGTAATTGCCCTCGACCTGGATGCGGTGCAGATTACGCTGCTTTTTCAGGAATTCCATCGGTTCGGGCACGCGGTAGACGACGATGTCGGCGCCCGAATACGCTTCCAGATTCATGCGTCCCATGTCGCGGCCCGGTACCTCGAGGCGCACGCGCGCTTCATCAAGACTGCCATAGCTGGCGTCCGACAGCAGGAAGAACGGTTCGCCCTTGAAGGTGCTGTAGTTGCTCGGCTCGCGCTGCTGCGCGGAGGCGCTGCCCAGCATGAACAGCGCCAGCAGGCCCAAACATAGCAGCTTCATGACAGAAATAGGCTTCATGACAGGAACGCCAGCCGGAACACGCCGGCGAAATTGGGATTGTTGACCACAGGTTGCCACCGCGTGTCCTTCCAGCTCGTAAGTTCTTTGATATCGACGGTCCGCAGACCATTGTCGTCGGGGGTGACGGTGCCGGTGTGGTAGGCGATGCGCGCTCCCATCCAGACCATCAGATGCTGTTCGTCGCCCTGGTCGAAAAACAGCAGGTCGCCGGGCAGCGCCTGGCTGATTTCGCGGGCGATGAAACGGCTGTTGTGCTGTACCAGCGCCAGCGCCGTGACGAAGTGGCCGACATTGCCGCCCGTCTGCACCCAGCGGTTGCGCAAGGCGGCCTGCTTCGCGTCCAGTTCCAGCTCGGGCGGCAGGCGCCGGTCGCTGGCGATGCCATTCGCATGCAGCCACTTCGCGTCATGCACGGTGAGCGCTTCATTGACGGCAAAACGCACCAGGCCGGCGCAATCGCGGTGCGTCCAGCGCGGCGACGGGCCCCGTTCAATCTGCGCGTTGACGATGCGCAGCATCCAGGCCTGGAAGGCGCGGCTCTGGGCTTGCGACAGCTGCACTTGCGACTCGGCCGCCGCGCGCAAGGCCCACGCGGGCATTGCCACGGTGGCGGCGCAGGCCGCCAGCGATCGCAAGGCGGCACGGCGTCCATGCCACAGCGTCATCGTGCAGTCTCCTGCCATTCCAGCGCTTCCCACGACGTGCCGCTGGCCGGCTGCCGTTTGAGCACCATGCGCAGCGGCGGATATTTTTTCAAGGCGTTCAGGCGCGGCACCAGGTGTTCGTTGGCGGCTGCGCGCAAGACCGGTTCGTTATTCGCCGGCAGGGTATCGAAGGCTTCCAGCTGGATCAGCCGGGCCAGCGACGCCGGCGCGATCAGGCCGATGGTGCGCGCGCCATCGGGCAGCAGGTCGCTGGCGGCCGGCGCCTGCTTGCGGCGCACGGCCAGCACCTGGTCCACCAGCTTGCCGTCGGCCGAAAAGACGACCGTGTTGCCGGCCACGGCCAGCGCCGGCGTGGACTGGCCCAGCGCCGTGGCGACGCTGCGTTCCCAACGAATGGCGCCATCTTTACCTGTCGTTTTGCGCACGGGGTCCTTGCCGCCGATGGCCGCCTCGAACAGGCTGCCATAGACAGTGTCATCACCGGCCTGCGCACTGCGGGTGGCCACGAACACCGGTGTATGCAGGCGTGAATTGCCGTACCAGCACGCGGCGGCCGGGCCTTGCAGGTGCCCGGCCAGCGGCGCCACCGGCTCCGAGGTCTTGCTGCCCAGGCGCTTCAACACAGGCTGCAGCGCGGTCCAGTCCACCGGCACGCTGAAGCAGGCGCTCGGGTTGTGCGGCAGCACGGGCCACAAGGCGCTGCTGTCGTAGCCACCGTTTTTCAGCTTGTCGGCGTCGAGCAGCACCTTCGATTGCCAGGCACCCTGTTGAAAATCGAAGCGCAGCGCCTCTAACGCGCCAAAGAAGGGCTGGTAGCCGAAGGACAGGAAGTCCGCCTTGACGGCGATGCTGTGGCCTTCGGGCGCGGCGCCGTCGAGATGGAATTGCGCATGAAAGACGTTTTGCTTGGCCGGCTCGGGCGCCAGCAGGCTGGCCACGGTTTTCTCGGCCGTGCCATCGCCATGCTTGCCATCGCTGCCGTCATACAGCATGCCGGGATGGGACAGGATGACCAGGCGCTGGCCATGCGCGGCAAACAGCAAGGTGCGCTGGTAGGCATAGTTCAGCGCATACACGGGCACCTGGCCGCCATCGACGCGCAAGCTGCCGGCCACGCGCATCTGCGTATCCTTCAAGGCGATCTTGCCCGCTTCCTCGAGCAAACGCGTGAGCTGGCTGCGCGACACGGCAATCGCGAAATGCTTGAGCGAGCCGTCGGCGTCGCGCCACAAGGCCACTTCCGCCGGCTGGTCCAGCACCATGCGCAGCAACTGGTCGCCCCAGCCCAGCTCATGTTCATAGGCGATGCGGCGCAAACTGCCCTTCAGGCCCAGCCGGTCTTCGCTTTGCTCGTAATAGAACAGGAAATCCTCGCGCAGCACGTCGCGCGCCAGCGGCACCGTCAGCAGGTCGCGCGGCAAGGCCGACAGGCTTTTCGTGCGGACCAACGCGTCGGGCTTGGATAAATCGAGCTTCAGGCCGTTGACCGGTCCCATCGCGCCCCAGCCGAAAACCCGGTAGCCGACCAGTGCGGCCGCTACCACGGCCACGCCGGCCAGCGTCCCGAGCAGGACTTTTTTATTGAGTACTTTTTTCGCCAGCACCTTGTATCCTTTTAGCCTGCCGCAGCATTGACAAGTTAGTAATTATTGACAAATGGTAACATGGCATTTGTTGCCGCAGCGCACAGCTGACGCGACAGCGTAAAATAGCGGTTTCGCCGTTTTCATCGCCGCCATGACCATCCTGCTCTCCACCCTGAACGCCCGCTACACCCACGCCTCGCTGGGATTGCGCTATCTGCTGGCCAATATGGGCCCGCTGCAGGCGCAGACGCGGCTGCAGGAATTCGTCATCGGCACGAAAACCACGGAACTGGTCGAGCGCATCCTCATCAACAAGCCGCGCATCATCGGCTTTGGCGTATATATCTGGAACGTCGAGGAAACAACCAAACTGGTGGCCATGCTCAAGCGCGTGGCGCCCGAAGTCGTCATCGTGCTGGGCGGGCCGGAAGTGTCGCATGAGGCGGGCGAGCAGGAAATCGTCAAGCTGGCCGACTATTTGATCACGGGCTGGGGCGACGTCACCTTCCCCAAGCTGTGCGGCGAGATCCTCAACGGGCCAAAACCGCTGATGAAGATCCATGCGGGCGTGCAAGCGCCGCTGGCGGAACTGCAACTGCCCTACTCCTTGTATACAGATGACGATATCCGCCACCGCACGATTTACGTGGAAGCGTCGCGCGGCTGTCCGTTCAAGTGCGAATTCTGCCTGTCGGCGCTGGACAAGACGGCCTGGCCCTTCGCGCTCGAGAACTTCCTGGCCGAGATGGAATCCCTGCATGCGCGCGGCGCGCGCCTGTTCAAATTCGTCGACCGCACCTTCAACCTGAACATCAAGACCAGCCTGAAGATCATGCTGTTCTTTCTCGACAAGATCGAGGCGAATCCGGACGACCCGATCTACGCCCACTTCGAGCTGGTGCCAGACCACCTGCCCGACGCCTTGAAAGAAGGCATCAGCAAATTCCCGCCCGGCGCGCTGCAGTTCGAGATCGGCATCCAGAGCTTCAATCCGGACGTGCAATCGCTGGTCAGCCGCAAGCAGGACAATCAAAAGGCGGCCGACAACATCCGCTGGCTGTGCGAGGAATCGAACGCCCACCTGCACGTGGACTTGATCGCCGGCTTGCCGGGCGAGGATGAAGCGAGCTTCGCGGCCGGCTTCAACAAGCTGGTGGCCTTGAAACCGCATGAAATCCAGTTCGGCATATTGAAACGGCTGCGCGGCACGCCCATCATCCGCCATACGGAAAACTATGGCATGGTGTTCGATCCGCACCCGCCCTACACCATCCTGGCGAACAAGCAGCTCGATTTCATGAGCATGCAGCGTCTCGTGCGCTTCGCCCGCTACTGGGACCTGGTCGCCAACTCTGGCCGTTTTGCCAATACGGTGCAATGGATGCTGGGCGAGTCGCCGTTTGAAAACTTCATGGATTTTTCGAACTGGCTGTACGCCCACACGGACGCCACCCACCGCATCGCCATGGAGCGCCTGGCCAAGCTGGTGGCGCAATGGCTGCAGACGCGCGGCATGAGCGCGCTGGAGGCCAACGCCCTCGTGGCCAGCGACTATGCGGGCGGCGCGCAAGCGGCCGCGCATGCCAAGCCAGCCGAAGCGAGTACTGGCAGCGCCAAGGTGCGCCCGGACGTCGCCCTGCCCCAGCGGCAGGCGCGCCACCTGGCGTCCTGACAGGCCGGCGATTGAACAGCGGTGGCGGTCTGCGCCATTCTCCCTTAAACTGGCACGATGCCGACTGTACAATCGCCGAAACTGACCCTCTCCCAGACCAGCCCCCAACAGGGAGCCATCGTGACCGCCAGCGGCACCTGGCAGGTGCACGCCCTCGCGCATGACAATGCGATCAAGGCCATCGACGCCCAGCTCAAGCCCTTGCAGGGCGATGCCAAGGTGCAATGGGACCTGTCGGCCATCGACAGCATGGACCATATCGGCGCCCAGCTGTTCTGGAATGCCTGGGGCAAGCAACGCCCCGCGCAGCTGACCCTGGCGCCATCGCAGGAAGAGTTTTTCCGACGCATCGAAGAAACGGGGCCGTTGACGACGCCGCCCTCGCGCGCCAACCGCCTTACGCCCGTGATGAAACTGGGCATGGCCATCCTGCTGTTTTTCGAACATTTGAAGGGCTTTATTGCCTTGGTCGGCCAGGTGACGCAGGATATCGGCCGCTTCGCGCGCCATCCGATGCGCGGGCCGTGGCGTGAAATTTCCGCCAATATCTTCCATGCGGGATTCCAGGCGCTGGGCATCACGGCCCTCGTGGGCTTTCTGATCGGCGTCGTGCTGTCCTATTTGTCGGCGCAGCAGCTGCGCGCGTTTGGCGGCGACATCTACCTGGTCAACCTGCTGGGCATGAGCGTCATCCGCGAACTGGGGCCGCTATTGGCCGCCATTCTCGTGGCCGGGCGTTCGGGTTCGTCCATCACGGCCCAGCTGGGCGTCATGCGCGTCACGGAAGAACTCGACGCCATGCTGGTGATGGGCATTTCGCATGGTTTCCGCCTGATCATGCCGAAAGTGCTGGCCCTGGCCATTTCCATGCCCCTGCTCGTCATCTGGACGGACACGGCCGCGCTGATCGGCGGCATGGTGGCGGCCAAGGTGGAATTGAACCTGTCGGCCCGCTACTTCATCCAGAAGCTGCCGGACGCCGTGCCGCTGGCCAACTACATGATCGGCCTGGGCAAGGGTGCCATCTTCGGCATGCTGATCGCGCTGGTCTCGTGCCACTTCGGCCTGCGCATCAAGGCCAACACGGAAAGCCTGGGACGCGGCACCACCACCGCCGTCGTCACGGCCATCACCGTCGTGATCCTGGCCGACGCCGTGTTCGCCATCGTCTTCAATGGAGTGGGCTACTGATGACGGACGACACCGATATCGCCTGCGGCACGAGCCAGGACGGCCAGTTCAACCTGCACGGCAGCGCGCCCGTGGTGGACATCACGAATCTGTGGACCAAGTTCGGCCGCACCGTTGTGCACCAGGACTTGAACCTGGAAATCGAACGGGGAGAGATCCTGTCCATCGTGGGCGGCTCCGGCACGGGCAAGACGGTGCTGCTGCGCCAGATGCTGGGCCTGGAACATCCGGCGCGCGGCTGCGTCAAAGTCTTCGGCGAAGATATCAACCGGGCAAGTTCCGACCAGCTGCAACAGTTGCGCAACCACTGGGGCATGCTGTTCCAGCAGGGCGCGCTGTATTCGGCCCTGACCGTGTTCGACAATGTGGCCCAGCCCATGCGCGAATTGCGCGTGCTGCCCGAGGCGCTGGTGCACGACGCGGTATTATTGAAAATGAATATGGTGGGACTGGGCCCGGAACATGCGCTCAAAATGCCATCGGACTTGTCGGGCGGCATGATCAAGCGCGTGGCACTGGCGCGCGCCTTGGCGCTGGAGCCGAAGCTGCTGTTCCTCGATGAACCGACGGCGGGCCTGGACCCGGACTTGTCGGAAAGTTTCGTCGCCCTGATCCAGTCGCTGCACCGCGAGCTGGGCTTGACGGTGGTGATGGTCACGCATGACCTCGACACCTTGTTCGCCCTGTCCACGCGCATCGCCGTGCTGGCGGAAAAACACGTGATCGCCATCGGCCCCACGCGCGAAGTCATCCAGGTGGACCACCCGTTCATCAAGCAATTTTTCCTCGGCGACCGCGGCAAGCGCGCGCTGGCCGTCCTCGATGAAAAACAGGCGGCGGGCAATGCGGCGCAGCCGGGCGGCGACGCCGGCACAGACAAGAAAGCGGAGAAGTAATGGAAAACAGATCACATGCCCTGATGACGGGATTTTTTACACTCACCCTGCTGGTGGCCGCCATCCTGTTCGGCGTCTGGTTCAACCGCGACCGCGTGGAACGCGTGCCCTACCTGCTCGCCACCACCCTGTCCGTGCCGGGCCTGAATCCGCAGGCGACCGTGCGCTACCGGGGACTGGAAGTGGGCAAGGTCGACGCCATCGACTTCGACACGCAAAAGGCGGGGCAAATCCTCGTGCACATCAGCGTGGCGCCCGACACCCCCGTCACCAATACCACGTTTGCCACCCTCGGCTACCAGGGCGTGACGGGCATCGCCTACATCCAGCTCGACGATGAGCACGTGGGCTCGAAACTGCTGGGCACCAGCAAGGACAAGCCTTCGCTGATTCCCCTGCGCGCGGGCTTGCTCGACCAGCTGGAAAAGCGGGGCAAGCGCATCCTCGACCAGGCCGAGCAGATCACCAACAAGGTCAACAATCTGCTCAGCCCCGACAACCAGGCGGCCATGCTGGGCGCCTTCACGGAAGTGGGCAAGGCAGCCAAGGCCTTCGGCGCCATTCCGCAGCAGCTGGAACCGACCCTGACGCAACTGCCGCAACTGACGGAACAGACGCGCCAAACCCTGACGGCCGTCAGCACGGCCAGCAAGAATGTGTCGGACTTGACGGCCACGTGGAAAAAGCTGGGCAACGATATCCAGGCGCCCGGCGGCGTGCTCGACAAGGTCAATGGCACGGTCGACCGGGTCGGCAGCTCGGTGGAAACGGTGGCCAATGGCGTGTCGCTGGAAGTCTTGCCGCAGGTAATCGAGCTGAGCGGCGAGGCCCGTTCCTCGATGCGCTCCCTGAAAACCACCATGAGCACGCTCAATGAACAGCCGCAGAGCATCTTGTTCGGCGCCCCAGACATCCCGCCCGGCCCGGGCGAGCCCGGTTTTTCGGCGCCAGGCAAATAAGGAGAACACCGCATGCCTATCCCACGCAATCTCACCGCCCTGGCCCTGGCCGCCGTCTTCCTGCTGGGCGGCTGCGCCAGCCGCGGCCCCGTCCCCACTTTCTATGATTTCGGCCCGGCCGCGCCGCTGACGTCCGCGCCAGCGGCCGCGCCGGCCGTGCCCGTGCTGGTGATCGCCGACGCCAACGGTCCGTCCTGGCTCGACAGCCAACGCATGTATTACCGGCTGCTGTATGCCGACGCGCAGCAATCGCGTCCCTACGCCTACAACCGCTGGAACACGCCGCCGCTGCAACTGCTGAGCCAGCGCCTGAAAACGCGCGTGGCGCAAAGCGGCGTGAAAGTGCTGTCGACCACGGATGCGGCCGCCGGCATGCCCCTGCTGCGCATTGACGTCGATGATTTTTCGCAAAATTTCGACACGCAAACGCAAAGCAGCGGCCACGTATCGCTGCGCGCCTCGCTGTTTCGCGGCCACCGCCTGATTGACCAGAAAACCTTCAGCCGCAGCGGCCCGGCCGGCAGCGCGGACGCGCAAGGGGGCGCGCAAGCGCTGGCGGCGGCATCGGACGCCATCGCCGCCGACCTGCTGACCTGGCTGGGCACGCTGAATATCACGAAAGAATGACCGACCCCGCATCCCCAGCCAGCCCGGCGGCGCCACTGCCGCCCGTCCGTTCCTCGCCCGTGTCGCGCGCGACCCTGCTCGCCTACGTGTTCCTGATCGTGTACGCGAGCTGGTTCCCGTTCACGGGCTGGCACAGCAATGGTTTGTCGCCGCTGACGTTCCTGGAAAACACGCGCATGCCCCGTTACTGGACGGGCTTCGACGTGGGCATCAACGTCGTCGGCTACATCCCGCTGGGCGCGCTGATCGTGTATTCGCTGTTTCCAAGGATTACTGGTTTCTTTGCCGTCATCGTCGCCAGCCTGTGCGGCATGTTCATTTCCGGCAGCATGGAAGCCGTGCAAACCTATCTGCCCAGCCGTGTCTCGTCGAACCTGGATTTTTATACGAATGCGGCCGGCTGCTTGATCGGTTCCGTCATCGGCGCCCTGTCGGCACGCAAGCTGCTCGACCATAGCCATTTGTACCGCTTGCGCCAGCGCTGGTTTGCCCAGCACGCCAGCCAGGGCCTGGTGCTGGTGGCCCTGTGGCCGCTGGCGCAAATCTATCCGCAAGGCTATCTGTTCGGCCTGGGCCAGCTGCTGCCCATCCTGTCGGACTGGCTGTCGCAGCTGGCGGGCATCGATATCGACCTGGCCACGTACCTGCGTCCCGACGTCGTCTTGACGGTCGAGCAATATTGGCTTTCAGAAACCATCATCACGGCTTGCGGCATGACGGGCGCCGTGCTGACCTTGCTGTGCCTGCTGCGCCGCGCCGCGCCGCGCACCATCTTGATGCTGGGCCTGATCACCGCCGCCCTGATCGTGCGCTCGATGGCCAGCGCGCTGCTGTTTTCCCCGGAGAACGCCTTCGTCTGGATCACGCCGGGCGCCCAGGGCGGCTTTCTGATCGGCCTGATCATGCTGGGCGGCCTGGCCTTCGCGCCCCACGTGGCCCAGCGCCGCATCGCGGCCGCCACCTTGCTGCTGAGCCTGGTGATGGTGAATACGACGCCGATCAACCCGTATTTCATGTCGACCTTGCAAGGCTGGGTACAAGGCAAGTTCCTGAACTTCAATGGCGCGGCGCAATTTTTGGCCTTGCTGTGGCCTTTCATGGCCCTGTGGTTCCTGTGCCTGCCCTCGCATCGCCTGAACCGGCAGGAAGATGTGCAGCGCCAGCGTCGCGAAGACCCCCCATAAGCGCTATCATGGCGCATTGATGAAATCGCAGGAGGATAGTATGAGCGACGCACCGTATTTTGAACGCCACGTTTTTTTCTGCATGAACAAACGTGAAGATGGCCGCAACAGCTGCGGCGACCATGGCGCGGAAGCGGCGCAAAAGCATTGCAAGCGCCGCATCAAGGAACTCGACATGAATGGCGCGGGCAAGATCCGCATCAACCAGGCCGGCTGCATGGACCGCTGCGAAGAGGGCCCGCTGCTGGTCATCTACCCGGAAGCGACCTGGTACACCTATGTCGACACCAGCGATATCGATGAAATCATCGATACGCACCTGGTGGGCGGCAAGGTCGTCGAACGCCTCAAGATTTAATGCCAATTTAAGAGATATCCACCAGTATGAGCATCATGAACAGAAACTCGGAAAAATTTACCCTCGCCGGCCATGCAGGCAGCATGGAAGGCTTGCTCGATTTCCCGGCAGACACTCCTCGCGGCATCGCCCTCGTTGCCCATCCGCACCCGCTGTACGGCGGCACGATGGACAACAAGGTCACGCAAACCCTGGCGCGCGCCTTTGTCGCCCTCGGCTACGTGGTGGCGCGCATCAACTTCCGCGGCGTGGGCGCATCGGAAGGCGTGCACGACCATGGCGTGGGCGAGACGGACGACATGCAGTTGCTGTATGAACACATGCGCGGCCTGTACCCGGGCTTGCCCGTGGCCCTGTCCGGCTTCTCGTTCGGCACCTTCGTGCAATCGAAACTGCAGGAACGCCTGGCCGCCGCCGGTACGCCCGTCGAGCGCCTGGCACTGATCGGCAGCGCGGCCGGCAAGTGGGCCATGGCCGATATTCCCGCCGACACCATCTTGATCCACGGCGAACTGGACGACACGATCCCCCTGTCCGCCGTCTTCGACTGGGCCCGTCCACAAGACATACCCGTGATCGTGATCCCCGGCGCCGACCACTTTTTCCACCGCAAGCTCAATCACATCAAGAACCTCGTGATTGCCCTATGGCATGGTGACAAACCCGCAATCGCAGCAGATGATCATTGAAGTGTGGGCTTACTCCTGCTTCCACGGCTATAATTGATCCGTTTTTTCCACGCGGCCATGTCAGTAGCAACAACATGGCCCTCAGCCTTCATCTTTTTCGCAGACCAGCCTCCATGAAAAAACTTTTAGCGGCACTGGCCTCCAGTGTACTTTTCCTATCCGCCGCCTTCGCGCAAACCGTTCCCGCCCCAACCATCGCCGCCAAGTCCTGGCTGCTGCTTGACGCCACCAGTGGCCAGATCATTGCTTCGCAAGATCCGGACGCGCGCATCGAGCCAGCCTCGCTGACCAAGATCATGACGGCTTACCTGACGTTTGCCGCCATCCGCGAAAAGAAACTGGCGCTGGACCAGAAAGTAAACGTGTCCGTGCGCGCATGGAAAGTCGATTCGAGCAGCTCGAAGATGTTCATCGACCCCGCTACCCCCGTCTCGATCGACGACTTGCTGCACGGCCTGATGATTCAATCGGGTAATGACGCCGCCGTGGCGCTGGCGGAAGCCGTTGCCGGCGATGAAGGCACGTTCGTCGTGCTGATGAACCGCGAAGCCCAGCGCATGGGCATGAAAAACACGCGTTTTGCCAATCCGCATGGCTTGCCTAGCCCCGATAACTATTCCACGGCGCAAGACTTGTCCGTGCTGGCCAAGCGCGTGATCGCCGACTACCCGGAATTCTACAAAATCGATTCCATCAAGAGCTTTACGTACAACAAGATCACCCAGCCTAACCGCAACCGCCTGCTGTGGCTGGACCCAACCGTCGATGGCATGAAGACGGGCCACACGGAAGCGGCCGGCTATTGCATGATCGCGTCGGCCCGCCGTCCAGGCGGCACGGGCGAGCGCCGTTTGATCTCCGTGGTGCTGGGCACCTCGTCCGACCAGGCCCGCACGCAGGAAAGCCAGAAGCTGCTGAACTGGGGCTTCCAGAACTTCGATACGGTCAAGCTGTACTCGAAAGGCCAGGCCGTGGCCACGCCGGAAGTGTGGAAAGGCTCGAAAAGCACCGTGAAAATCGGTTTCGCACGCGATGTGCTCGTCACCGTACCAAAAGGCACGGCTGCCAAGATGAAGCCTGTGCTGGAACGCAAGGACCCGCTGGTCGCGCCACTGGCTGAAAACGCCCCGGTCGGCAAATTGAAAATGATGGTCGACGACAAGGTCCTGCTGGAACTGCCAGTCGTGGCGCTGGAAACCATCAACCAGGCAACGATCTTCGGCCGCGCCTGGGATTCGATGCGCCTGTGGATGAAATAAGCTTTTAACGTTCCCATAAAAAATGCCCGCAGATGCTGCGGGCATTTTTTTCGTCTGCTCACTTTACTTCACGGGAGCATCCTTCAGGTGCGGCTTGCGCGCCACAGGCGAGAAGGTGCCGTGGCGGCCTGCCGCAAACGTCGCTTCCGTCTGCGACGCCTCCACCGGCACGGACACCTTGCGCACCTTGGCCACCTGCGCCGCCGTCACCGGCGTGCCGCGGTTGCCCCAGCTGGTCTGGATAAACGTCACCACCTGGGCAGTCTGCTCGTCATTAAAAATGTCCGCATACGGCGCCATCGTCAGCGCCGACGGTACCGTGCGCGTGGCCGGCATGGCGCCGCCCGACAGCACGATGTTGATGGCCGACGTGGGATCGTTCGTCTGCAGCACGGCATTGCCGGCCAGCGCAGGGAAAGCCTTGTCGTAGCCCTTGCCGTCGGAACGGTGGCAGCCGGCGCAACGGTCCAGGTACAACTGCGCGCCCTTGGAATTGACGATGCCGCTGAACAATTGCTTGCCCAGCTTGTCGTCCGCCACGAAGGCCGGCGTGGCCGGGCTCGATGGCGGTAATGACTTCAGGTATTTCGCCATCGCCGCCAGGTCGCCATCCGTCATGTGCTGCATGGAATGGGCGACCACATCGTTCATGGCGCCGAACGAGGCCGTATGGCTGTTGCGGCCCGTCTTCAGGAATTCGGCGATCTCGGCCGCGCTCCAGCGCGCCAGGCCGCCGCCATGCTCATTGCGCAACGATGGCACGGACCAGCCGTCGATCACGCCGCCGCCGGCCAGGAACGTCGTGTTGCCTTCGTCCGTCAGCGATTTTTCCTGCATGCCCACGCCGCGCGCCGTATGGCAGGCGCCGCAGTGGCCCAGGCCCTGCACCAGGTAGGCGCCGCGCAGCAATTGCGCATCGCCGGCAGCTGGCGCCTTGTAAGGCTGCGGCGTGGGGGCAAAGGCCCAGCGCCAGATGGTCAAGGGGAAACGCATCGACAACGGCCACGGAATGTCGGCCGCCTTGTTCGGCGTCGGGTCCGCCTTCACGCCGTGCATGAAGTAGGCGTACAGGGCCTGCATGTCAGCCTCGCTCAGGCGCGAGTACGACGGATACGGCATGGCCGGATACACGGTGTAGCCGTGTTTCGTCACGCCGGTGCGCATCAGCTTGTCGAAATCGGCAAAGCTCCAGTCGCCGATGCCAGCCTTTTTATCGGGCGTGATGTTGGTGGAATACACCTTGCCGATCGGCGTTTCCATGCCCAGGCCACCGGCGAACGGCTGGCCTTTCGTGCCGGCCGTATGGCAGGCGATACAGTCGCCCGCGCGGGCCAGGTATTCGCCCTGGCGTATCAGCTGGGCGTTCGGGACGGTGGCGGCGGCCGACCAGGCGGCGCCGGGGGTACTGGCGGCGAGCGCCAGCAGCAGCGCGCCCACGGTATTGGTGAATGTGTTGTTCATCTTCTTGTTCTTCATCAGGCGACCAGGGGACGGGGATCTTTCAGGTATTGCTCGCGGATAGCCTTGGCCGACCAGTAGGTCAGCGCGCAAGCGAGGCCCGTCGGGTTGTAGCCGATGCCGACCGGGAACACGCTGGAACCGACGGCAAACACGTTGTGCACGTCCCAGCTTTGCAGGTAACGGTTGACGACGCTGGTCTTGCGGTCCGCGCCCATGGCCGTGCCGCCCGCCCAGTGCGTGGTCTGGTAGTTGCGCAAGTCCAGGTGGTCGCCCACGTTCTTGACGGACACCTTGATCGATTCCGGGTTCATGGCTTCGGCCACCTTCATCATCTTGTCCGTGACGAAACGGCTCATCTTGATGTCGTTTTCCTTCCAGTCGAAGGTAAAGCGCAGCAATTGCTGGCCATACTTGTCCGTGTAGGTGGGGTCGAGGTCGACATAGCAGTCGCGGTAAGTCATGTTGGCGCCGTGGCAGTCGAACGAGACCGTGTTCAAATAGCTCTTCTTGACGGCCTTTTTCCAGGCCGAACCCCAGGCGGGCGTGCCGTCCGGCGTGGCAATGCCGGAAATAGGCTTGGAGCCGGCCGGGTTGCACCAGGCGGGCGAGCCGCCGACAAAGCCCAGCGGGCCATGGTCGAAATTGTCGCCATTCCAGTCATCGAGCGCGACGCCGGTGCCGCCGGCGCCGATGAACGGGTTCGTGTTCGTGTCTTCCTTGAAGAAGGTCTGGATGGTGGACATCATCTGGTAGGCGATATTGCGCCCCACCACACCCTCGTTGCTGACGGGGTCATATGGCTTGCCGATGCCCGACAGCAGGAACAAATGCGCATTGTTGTAGGCAAAGGCGCTCGCGATGACGAGGTCGGCCGGCTGCTCGACGGCCTTGCCGTCCGCATTGATGTAGGTCACGCCCGTTGCGCGCGCTTTGCCACCCTTGCTGCCGTCGAGGTTGATGCGCACGACGTTGCAATTGGCGCGCAATTCAAAGTTCGCCACCATGCGCAGGGCCGGCATGATGTTGACGTTGGGCGAAGCCTTGGAATAGTTGTAGCAGGCGTAGCCCGAGCAGAAACCGCAGAAGTTGCATGGGCCCATCTGGCAGCCGTACGGATTCGTGTACGGGCCGGACGCGTTCGACGAGGCGTTGACGAAGGGGTGGTAGCCGACAGCCTTGGCCGCGCGGCGGAACAGCTCGGCCGTGTACGGCACTTTTTGCGGCGCCAGCGCGTAATTGTCGGAGCGGTCGCCCTCGAACACATTGCCGTCGCCGACGACGATGCCGTTGACTTTATACGCCTGGCCCGAGGTGCCGAAGACTTTCTCGACGAAATCGAAGTGCGGCTCCAGCTCGGCGTAAGTCACGCCGAAGTCCTGGATCGTCATGCCTTCGGGGATGAATTTCTTGCCGTAGCGGCGTTCGTAATGGCTGCGGATTTGCAGCTCTTCCGGCAAGACGCGCCAGTGCATGCCCGACCAGTGCAAGCCCGCGCCGCCCACGCCCGTGCCCGGCTTGAAGGCGCCGATCTGGCGGTAGGGTACGGCCACGCCCGTGATGCTGTGGCGGAAGGTGAACGTGCTCTTCGACATATCCTGGAACAGCTTGCTGCGCTGGATGTAGGTCAGCTCGTCGAGCGTCTTCGGATAAGCGCCATCGGGATAGGTGTCGCGGTACTCGCCGCGTTCCAGCGCGACCACGTTCAGGCCCGCCTCCGTCAATTCCTTGGCCATGATGGCGCCGGTCCAGCCGAAGCCGACAATCACGGCATCGACAGGCTTCATTTTTACATCTGGTGTGATATCACGCATGATGGTTTTTCTTTTTCTTTGATCGGGTACTAAAAGTTTTAGGCGATGGATACGGGAGGCAGCGGATACTTCTTGCCATACTGTTCCACCCAATCCATGTAGTCGGCGCGCGCGCCTGGGAAACCCACCATCTTCCAGGCCAGCATGTCCTTGTTACCACCGTGCACGGGGTCGCAAAAGTATCCTTCGCGCGTGTTTTGCAGCAGCTGGTTGAAGAAGACTTTCGACGGCACTGCGCCGATGTCCAAGGTCCCTTTTTGCAATTGCGTGATGACGGCGTCGCGCTCGGCCCCGTTCAGCTGCACGAAAGGCTTGCCGGACTGTTTCTGCACGGCCGCGTTGACGCCGGCCAGGGCACTCTGGTACAGCTCGCGCGGCGCCATGTGGAACTGGTAGCCGAACTGTTCGATCGATGGCACGAACGGCCCCTGCATGTACCACAGCGCGCCATAGGCGTATGGCGTGTTCATCTGCAAGTCGATGAATTCATGCGCGCCCGATTCCAGCGCGCCCGGCCCTTCGGCGTCGGCGGGAATCAGGCGGTCGACCAGCGCCGTCAAGGTGGCCCATTCGGTGGCGTCGAAAAAGCGCGGTTTGTAGGCAGGCTGGTCCTTGGAGACGGCCATGGCCAGGCCGCCGCCGGCACCGGCCAGCAAGGCCACGGCAGGCGCGGCGCCGACGGCCTTGCGCAGGAAGTTGCGCCGATGGGGCGAAATCCCGATGATTTTCATAGGTTTTCCTCAGGCGGCACGAGCCGCCACAGTGATGGATGTGGAAGTCAGAAAGAAAATACGGGCACGCGCCGCGCAGAGTGCAGAGTGCAGAGTTCACGTTGGAAAGACTGGGATATCGCGGCGCTCCACCGCCAATCTCCCGGTTAGTTGACGAGGATGATTGACAAGCAGTTGCTTTGCATTTACGGTGCGCATCGTACCATAATTAAAAGAAACATTCAGAGACAGGCCAGACGTGATTAAAAAAGAGGCAGCAGTGCGTGGCCGCCCGCGCAAGGCGGGCGTGGAAGATGCGGTACTGGAAGCGATCGTCATGCTGGTGCGCCAGCATGGGCTCGATGCGGTGACGACACAGATGGTGGCCGACGCTGCCGGCGTGGGGCGCCAGACGATCTACCGGCGCTGGCCGCGCCGCGAAGACATGCTGCTCGACGCGCTCGTCAAGCGCACGGCGGAAAAGCTGCAGCGCGCGCTCGACATGCCGGACGGCCAGGAAATCGAAGCGATTTGCGCGCGCATCTTCGACAACCTGAACGCCGATGGCCGCTTCACCTGCGACTTGTTGGTGCTGATCCACAACGATGCGGCGGCGCAACTGCGTTTTCGCGAGCAGATCGTCGCGCCGTGGATTACCCTGGTGGTGCAGCGCCTCGTCAACATCGGCGTGCGCGCCGACCTCGACCTGCGCCTGTTCGCCTTCATGCTGCAGTCGGCGCTCGTGTACCAGATGCAACTGGGCGGCCAGCTCGACGATGCCCTGCAGGAGCGGTGCTGCCGCTTTATCCGCAGCATGCTCTAGCACTGGATATAATCGTGGCGTCACCTTCTTCGCCACCACCAGAAAGCCAGCCCATGAGCCATGTGTTTCCCGCCAGCCTGCAAGCGCCACGCAGCCGTTTAAGCAGCAACGGTCCCGAACTGTCGCGCATCGTCGCCGGCATGTGGCGCATCGGCGAGTGGAATATGTCGGCGCAGCAACGCCTGGCCTTCATCGAGCAATGCCTGGCGCTGGGCGTGAGCAGTTTCGACCACGCCGATATTTATGGCGATTACAGCGCCGAAGGTTTATTTGGCGAAGCGCTGGCCCTGCAGCCGGCCTTGCGCGACAAGATGGAGCTGGTCAGCAAATGCGGCATCAAGCTGCTGTCGCCGCACCGCCCCGGCCATGCCATCCAGCATTACGACACGAGCGCGGCGCACATCACCAGTTCCGTGGAACAGACCTTGCGGCAGTTGCAGACGGACCGCCTGGACTTGCTGCTGATCCACCGCCCCGATCCGCTGATGGATTTCGACGAGATCGCCGGCGCCTTCACGCAATTGAAAGCGGCGGGCAAGGTGCTGCACTTTGGCGTGTCGAACTTCAGCCGCCACCAGTTCGAGTGCCTGCACCGGCGCTTTCCATTGGTGACGAACCAGGTGGAATTTTCGCCGCTGCACGTGGCGCCGCTGTTCGACGAAACCTTCGACGGCTTGCAGGACGTGGGGGTGGCGCCGATGATCTGGTCGCCGCTGGCGGGCGGCCGGCTGTTCCAGGGCGGCGACGCGAATGTGGAAAATTTACGCAATGTCATCAAGCAGATCGCGGATCAACTGCAGCGTCCGTTTGCCAGCGTGGTGTTTGCCTGGATCATGCAACTGCCATGCCGCCCCCTGCCGCTGACGGGCACTGGCCGCATCGAGGCCGTGGGCGTGGCCGTGGAAGGCACGCAGTTCACGCTCAGCCGCAGCGACTGGTTCGCCATCCTGCGCGCCGCGCGCGGGCACGAGGTGGCCTAGTCGATTTCGTCCGGGTCGTTGAATACCTGCGGCAGCGCAATGCCGCGCCAGCCCAGGTACCACGCCAGGTTCAACGCCAGGGTGGCGGCGATGTAGACGGCGAAGAACAGCGCGAAGAAGCTTGTTTTCAGCCACACGAGCAGGGCGATGGCCACGATCAGCACCAGCAGCGCGGCCGGGCTTTTCTTTTGCTTGGAGCTGGGGAAGCGCAAGGTCGACACCATCAGGCTGCCCACGCCGACGAGCAGCAGCATCAGCAGATAGCTGTGCAGCATGGAATCGATGGGCGCCGGCCACGCCACCACGACGGCCGCCACGCAGGCGGCCCCGGCCGTGATCGGCATGCCGACGAAATACAGGGGATCGGTACGGCCCACGTTCACATTGAAGCGCGCCAGGCGCATGGCGCCGCACGCAACAAAGAAGAAGCTGGCCATGCCGCCAAAGCGCAGCAGCAGCGGGTCGTGCACGCCCATCTGCACGAAACCATAGCAGTACAACAGGACGGCTGGCGCGCAGCCGAAATTCATCACGTCGGCGATGGAATCGAGCTGCACGCCGAACTGCGAACTGGTGCCCGTCAACCGGGCCACGTAGCCGTCGAGCGCATCGAACACGCCGGCGAGCACCAGCAGCGCCGCCGCCAGGCGGTAGGCATCCGCGTCGCCGACGCCGGCGTTATCGACGGAAATGACGATGCTGGCAAAACCGCAGGCTATCGACAGCAAAGTCACCATGCTGGGCAAGGCATATTTGGCGCGCTGCAGGCGCGATTTGGGCAATGTATTCAAATGTATGGGCAATCAAAGTAGCGGGATGAGGCAATGCAGCGGCAAACGCTGCGCCGCGCCCATTCTACCCTGCGCAGCAGCGACGCCGTCCGCGCCCGGTCGCGCGACATATCTTTTCATGGATGCTCTACGGAGTATCAAAATACTTTAGAATCGTTTTACAGGGCAGCACACGGGTCCCCGCCGCTGTCCGTCTACCTATACAGGAGTCAATTTGATTGCCTCGTCGCTGCGTTGGAAATACTGGATACCCACCCTGCTGAGTGCTGCCCTGCTCAGTGCATGCGGCGGAGGCGGCAGCGATAGCAGCAATGCTGCGCCCGGCACGTCGACCCCGGCCGGGCAACTGACACAGGAGCCAGGCGCTCCCGTCCTCAGCAACAATATTGCCACCGATGGTTTTAACTGGTTCAACTACCGGCGCAGCCAGATCGGCCTGTCGCCACTGGTGCGCAACAGCCTGATCGACAGCGCGGCCCTGGGCCATTCCAGCTATCTCAATCTCAACAATACAGTGGCACACGAACAGGTGCAGGGCAAGCCCGGCTTTACAGGCGTCACGCTGGGCGACCGCCTGGCCAAGGCCGGCTACGTCGTCACCTCGCTGCAGGGCGAAGTCATCGCCGGCGCGAGCAACACGTCCGGCTTTTACCTGGCCGAAGAGCTCGTCACGGCCATCTATCACCGCTTCGTCATTTTCGAGCCGCTGTTCAAGGAAGGTGGCGCGGGCGCGGCCGTCAGCGGCACCGGCTATGCGTATTTCACCACCGACCTGGCCAGCAACCGCAACTATGGCCCCGGGTTGACGGCGGGACAAATCGTCACCTATCCGTTCAGCGGCCAGCAAAAGGTGGCCGTCAGTTTTTCCAGCGATAACGAATCGCCCGATCCCGTGCCGAACCAGGACGTGGTCGGCTACCCGATCAGCGTGCATGCCAACTACGGCACGCCCGTCAGCGTGGCGGCGTTCAGCGTGCGCCAGCGCGGCGCCGCCGCGGACCTGGCGGTGCGCCTGCTCACCAGCGGCAACGATGTGCATACGCCGGTCTCGGCCGCATCCATCATCCCGCTGGCGCCCTTGAACGCGAACACCAGCTATGACGTGCGTTTCATCGGCAAAGTCAATGGCGCCGACGTCACGCGCAGCTGGTCATTCACGACGCGCTAGCCATGCCAAGCGGGCGCGGCGTCGAAGACGAGTGGATGTAGAATAGCTGCTACTGCTTTACTGACATTGACAAGTTTTGGGGCGCCCTGCACACCAGGCATGATGAAACCACACGCCACTTGCGATGATGATGCCGCCGTTGCGGCATCCGACATGGTCCGTATCCTCGATGTCGAGAACGGACTGGGCCGCATCATGGGCGACCGCGTCCTGTACCTGAAAATCCTGCGCCGCTTCCTGCACGACCACGGCACCACGCCGTGCCAGATCCGCGCCGAATTCGACACGGGCAACTATGCCTCCGCGCGGCTGAAGGCGCATACCCTGAAGGGCGCCGCCGGCATGATCGGGGCGCGCCATGTGCACAGCTTGGCGCAAACCCTGGAATCGGCACTGCGCGCGCAGGCGCCCGACCTGGCCCAGCAGATGCTGCAGCTGGAACTGGCGCAGGATCAATTGCTCGGCGCGGTCAGCAGCATGCTGGGCACGCCGGAGGCAACCCACACGGCGGCGCAGGACGTGGCGCCCGACCCGGCCGCGCCCGCCATCCAGCTGCTGCTGGCGCGCCTGGCCAGCCATTTGCGCGAAGGCGACGGGGCAGCCATCGACATCCTGGAAAACTCGGCCAGCGTGCTCGCCGCCAGCCTGGGCGTGAATGTCTACCAGGAAGTGGCGGCCGCCGCGCACGAATTTGATTTCGACGGCGCCCTGGCGGCGCTGCTGCGGCGCCGCTAGCGCTCAGCCCGCTGCCGCTCAGCTGTTGTACTGTGCCTCTTCCGCATACGCCACGCAACAACTCTTGCAACAGAAACGGCGCACGGCATCGAGCGGCTTGTCGCAGTACCAGCAAGCTCCTTTCGGCGGCAGCGCTGCGATCAATTGCGACAGGGAAGGCAATGGCGGCGCCACGACTCCCCCGCTTTCCACGACTTCCGGCTGTTCGCTGTCCATGGCGCTTCCTTTCCTAGCGGCACTTCAAGGCCGCTCAGCAAGATTACGTCAGCGCAGTTCGGACTTCATGACATTTCTCAACGGGGCAGATGCTAGCTTGACTTCCGATAGCTGCGCACCGCGTCATTGGCCTGTTCGTCGATGATTTTCCGCAGCTTCGGCTGCCCCGCATACTTGGCGGACAGCCGCTTCCATTGCCGCTGCGCCTGGCCGCAGGCATCGTCCACGGCCGCGATGATTTCGCGCTGGCGCGCCTTGTCGTTCTCATCCCATTCGCCGGCAAAATGCTCGCACGTTTGCGCGTGCTCAATGAACTTGGCCACGTCCTTCGGTAATTTTTCCTGCGCGCCAACCAGCATGGGCAGGCAGGCGAACACGAAAGCGAGCACAAGTTTCATCGCCACCTCCTTATTTGCCGATGCAGAAACGGCTGAAGATCACGCCCAGCAGATCGTCTGGCGAAAACTCGCCCGTGATGCTCGACAGTTGCACCTGCGCCAGGCGCAGCTCTTCGGCGAACAGGTCCAGCGACTGGTCATCCTGCGCCGCGTGCTCGGCCGCGATATTCAAATGCTTGCCGGCCGATTTCAAGGCGATCAGATGGCGTTCGCGCGCCAGGTACAGCGATTCGCCCGTCTGCTGCCAACCGGCGATGCGCAGCAGTTCCGCACGCAGCAGGTCGATACCGATGTGCTCGTGCGCCGACAGATACACGTGGGTGGCGTCCGGCATGCTGTCGACGCCGGGCTTGTGGCCGGAGAGATCGATCTTGTTCCACACGCGCACCACGGGCACGCCTTCGGGGAAGGCGGCGACGATGGTTTCATCGGCCAGGGTCGGGCCGTGGTCGGCGTCGAGCAGATGCAGGATCACGTCCGCCTTGCCGATCTCGCCCCAGGTGCGTTCAATGCCGATGCGCTCGACGGCGTCGACGGTGTCGCCCGCGCTGCGGATGCCGGCCGTGTCGATGATGTTGAGCGGAATGCCTTCGATCTGGATGGTTTCGCTGACCTTGTCGCGCGTGGTGCCGGCGATCGGCGTGACGATGGCCACGTCGGCGCCCGCCAGCGCGTTCAGCAGCGACGATTTACCCACGTTGGGCTGGCCGGCCAGCACGACATTGAGGCCTTCGCGCAGCAGCGCGCCCTGCGCCGCCTGGGCAAACACTTTGTTCAAGGCTTCGATGACGGCTTTCAACTGACCGCGCGCATTCGATTTTTCCAGGAAGTCGATTTCCTCTTCCGGGAAATCCAGGGTCGCCTCGACCAGCATGCGCAAGCCCGTCACCTGTTCCACCAGCGCGTGGATGGTGTTCGAGAACGCGCCCGACAGCGATTGCGAGGCGGACTTGGCGGCCGCTTCCGTGGACGCGTCGATCAGGTCGGCCACGGCTTCCGCCTGCGCCAGGTCCAGCTTGTCATTGAGAAAAGCGCGGCGCGTGAATTCGCCCGGTTCGGCCAGGCGCAAGCCGCTGTCACGGCCCGCTTCCAGCACGCGCGCCAGCAGCAGCTGCAGCACGACGGGGCCGCCGTGGCCCTGCAATTCCAGCACGTCTTCGCCCGTGTAGGAATGCGGACCCTTGAAGTGGATGGCGATGCCCTGGTCGATGATGGCGCCATCGGCTTCCGTAAAGGGAAGATAGGTGGCGTGACGCGGTTTGAGCTGCTGCGCGCCGAACAGGGCCGTCATTAAAGGAGCGAGATTTTTGCCGGAGGCGCGTACCACGCCGATGCCGCCGCGCCCGGGAGCGGTGGCGATGGCGGCGATAGGGGAAGAGTCGAGTTTCATGGGGGATATTGTAGATGAAAAAAAAGCCCGCGCGAGGCGGGCTTTCTGTTCGCTGGCCGGAATTATTTGGCGGCTGGCGCGTATTTCTTGGTGATCACCCATTGCTGGCCGATCGACAGGACGTTGTTGACGACCCAGTAGAGTACCAGGCCCGACGGGAAGAAGAAGAACATCACCGAGAATGCCAGTGGCATGAACAGCATCATCTTCGCTTGCATCGGATCGGCCGGGGCCGGGTTCAGCTTGGTCGTGATGTACATCGAGATCGCGTACAGCACAGGCAGGATGCACCATGGGTCATGCTGGGCCAGGTCGGTGATCCAGCCGATCCATGGCGCGCCGCGGATTTCCACGGACGCGTTCAGCACCCAGTACAGGGCGATAAAGACGGGCATCTGGATCAGGATCGGCAGGCAGCCGCCCAGCGGATTGATCTTTTCCGTCTTGTACAGCTCCATCGTGGCCTGGTTCATCTTTTGCGGATCGCCCTTGTAGCGCTCGCGGATCGCCTGCATCTTCGGCGTGACCAGTTTCATCTTGGCCATGCTGCGGTAGCCGGCGGCCGACAGCGGGAAGAACGCCAGCTTGATCAGGATCGTGAAGGCGATGATGGTCCAGCCCCAGTTGCCCAGTACGCTGTGGATGTGTTCCATGACCCAGAAGATCGGCTTGGCGATGATGGTCAGCCAGCCGTAATCCTTGACCAGTTCCAGGCCAGGCGATACCGATTCCAGCAAGTGCGCGATTTGCGGACCCGAGTACAGCTTGCTGTCCATGCTGGCCGAGGCGCCAGGCGCCAGGGTCGGCAATGGCAGCACGTTGCCGATGGCGTACAGATTGGTGCCGACTTTCTTCGTGAAGATGTCGCGCTTGGCGTTCTCGGGCGGAACAAAGGCGGACACGAAGAAGTGCTGCGAAATCGCAAACCAGCCGCCATTCGCCGATTGCGGATGCAGGCCTTTCATGGCGTTGTCGTTGCCCTTCTTCTCGTCTTCCACGGCCGCTTTTTCGATTTTCTCGAACGTCAGCTTCTGGTACTTGTCTTGCGGCGTGTACAGGGTCGGACCCGTGAAGCTGCTGTTGAAGAAGGAATCGCCGACCGGCTTGTTGCCGTCATGCGTCAGTTGCAGGTACAGCTGCGGCGTGACGGGGGCCGCGCCCACGTTGGCCACGTCGTGGCGCACGTCGATGACGTAGTCGCCGCGCTTGAACGTAAACGTCTTGGTCAGCTTGACGCCGCCTTCGACCGCTTCCATCACCAGTTGCACTTGCTTGCCGTCACCGAGGGTGCGCACGCCAGGCTGCACGGTAAAACCGCTCGCGTGGGTAGGGAAAGGACCGCCGACCAGGCCCGACTGCGCCAGGTAGGTATGGTTCGCGCCTTCGTCGAACAGCACTTCGTTTTGCTTGCCTTCGTCAGGCTGGCACCATTTGAACAGGCCGAAGCAGCCGCCGAACCAGCCCGGATTGCCCGCGCCCTTGAACTTCAGCAATTCCAGACGCTTGACCTGGCCGCCCAGGGTGTCGATGTCGACCTTGATGACGTCGGTGGTGATGGTAATCACTTCGCGCTTGAACGCGGCGGGATCGGTCACTTCGCCAGGCACGGCGGTCGCGCCGGCGGCAGCCAGGGCGGCCGTCTTGGCCGGGGTGACAGGCGCCTTGGCGGTTTGTTCCGTGTTCGCGGAGAACATCGACGGCTTGCCGTTCGAGATCATCCATTCGTTCCAGAGAATTACCAGCGAGACGGAAAACACGATCCACAGGATGGTACGTTTATTGATATCCATTAGGGTATTTGTCAGGAGTGGTTGCAACCGCAAGCGGTCGTTGAAGATTGTTTGCAATCGGCCGGCGGCACCGGGTCGACGCCCCCTTCATTCCAGGGGTGGCAGCGGCACAGGCGCTTGGCAGCCAGCAGGCTGCCCTTGGCCGTACCGTGCACGCGCAGCGCTTCCATCGCGTAATGCGAACAGCTCGGATAGAAACGGCAATTCTGTCCCAGCACGGGGCTGATCAGCAACTGATAAGCGCGCAGCAGGAACAGCAGCAGGGTTTTCATGGCGCGCAGGGTGGTGATGCAGCAACAGAACGGGCCTGGGCGGCGATTTGCGCCGCGAACAGGCGGCTCAACTCTTCACGCAGCTCGGCTTTGAGCTTGGTCGTGGTGGCCGGGCCATCCTTGCTGTTGACGGCGCGCGACAAACGCACCACGCAGTCGACCGGCGGCATCGCGCTGTTGCGAAACAGCTCGCGCGTGACGCGCTTGATCGTGTTGCGGGTCGCCGCGCGGGGCGCGAAACGCTTGGCCACAACGACGCCCAGCCGCGCATGCGGCAATTGATTGTGTCGGGTGTACAGCACAAAATGCGCTGTTTTTTGCGAAGGGCGCAAACGAAAAACGGATGAAAATTCATCCGTTTTAACGATACGCCGAACGCGCGCGAAGTCGTGTGAACCTTCGCGTTGATTGCCGACTGGAGTACAGCTAGCCACGCGATCAGCTGTCAACGACAAGCCTAGACGGCCAGGCGTTTGCGGCCTTTTGCGCGACGTGCGTTGAGCACATCACGGCCACCACGGGTAGCCATACGAGCGCGGAAGCCGTGCGTACGCTTGCGGCGAACGACGGAAGGTTGGTAAGTACGTTTCATGTTGGTCTCGCTAAAAACAAAAAAAATGCAAAATCGGGTCTGACGTCCCGTCAGTTTTTGGTGCCAATGACAATCGCGCACTTATGCCAAGGCACAAGCTGGCCAATCTCATCGCCCGCTTAATCCACGCTTAGTCCATATTGTCGTTCCAAATGAATAAACACGGAATACGGGCGGGGAACCCTGAATTATTCAGCATATGCCCCCCTCTTGTCAAGGATTGCCGTGATCGCCTGGAAATTTGCGCGCCGGCCCCCATCTGCTTGCAAGGCCCCGCCACAGGCCGCGCCAGCACTGCCTGTGACGGGATAACCGGGGGATAAGTCGCTTCTTATGCACACGGCGCCCCACCCTGCCACAGAAAAATAAGCGTCGTGCCTGTGGATAACTTTGTCAGTCGGGAGTAGAATAGCGCGTTACGTGTGGCGAGCCCTCGCGCGACGCCGGCCTTGCAACACGGTGAACGCAGGGCAGAATCGATACGCCCTCCCACACCTTTTCACATAGACATACATGGATAATTTCTGGCAGGCCTGTTCCGCGCAGTTGGAACTGGAGCTGACACCGCAACAATTCAGTGCGTGGATCAAACCGCTTATCCCTCTCGATTACGAAGAGGGCAAGCTGCGCATTGCTGCGCCCAATCGCTTCAAGCTCGATTGGGTCAAGACCCAGTTCGCCAGCCGCATCACGGCCCTGGCCATTCAGTACTTCGAAGCGCCGACGGAAGTGCAGTTCGTGCTCGACCCGCGCTTGGCCTTGCCGAAGAAGCCCGTTGCCGCCAGCACCCCGGCCAGCGATCCGAACGGCGGCGCGCCCAGCGCGCGCGCCGCGGAGCCGCAGCCCAGCGTGCCGGAACTGAGCATCGGCGCCGCGCCGCGCCGCGAACAGAGCCGCATCAACACCGACCTGACCTTCGACAGTTTCGTGACCGGCAAGGCCAACCAATTGGCGCGCGCCGCCGCCATCCAGGTGGCGAACAATCCGGGCGTGTCGTACAACCCGCTGTTCTTCTACGGCGGCGTCGGCCTCGGTAAAACCCACTTGATCCACGCCATCGGCAACCAGGTGATGGCCGACAATCCGGGCGCAAAGATACGCTACATTCACGCGGAACAGTACGTTCGCGACGTAGTGACCGCTTACCAGCGCAAGGGTTTCGACGATTTCAAGCACTACTATCACTCGCTCGACATGCTGCTGATCGATGATATCCAGTTCTTTGGCGGCAAAAGCCGCACGCAGGAAGAGTTCTTCTATGCGTTCGAGGCATTGATTGCTGCGAAGAAACAGATCATCATCACCTCGGATACGTATCCGAAGGAAATCACGGGCATGGACGACCGTTTGATCTCGCGCTTCGACTCGGGCCTGACGGTGGCCATCGAACCGCCGGAACTGGAAATGCGCGTGGCGATTCTATTGAAAAAAGCCAAGCAGGAAGGCGTGACCTTCTCCGACGACGTGGCCTTCTTTGTCGCCAAGCACTTGCGCTCGAACGTGCGCGAGCTGGAAGGCGCGCTGCGCAAAATTCTGGCGTACTCGCGTTTCCATGGCAAGGACATCACCATCGATATCGTCAAGGAAGCCTTGAAGGACTTGCTGTCGGTGCAGAACCGCCAGATTTCCGTGGAAAACATCCAGAAAACCGTGGCCGACTTCTTCAATATCAAGGTTGCCGACATGTATTCGAAGCGCCGCCCCGCGAATATCGCCCGGCCGCGCCAGATCGCCATGTACCTGGCCAAGGAATTGACGCAGAAGAGCCTGCCGGAAATCGGCGAGCTGTTCGGCGGCCGCGACCACACCACGGTGCTGCATGCCGTGCGCAAGATCGCGCTGGACCGCACCAAGAATCCGGAATGCAACCATGAATTGCATGTGCTGGAACAAACGTTAAAAGGATAAGCGCGCCTGCGGGGCAAGGCTGGCTCAAAACGTGCTTTACCCTTATTATCTGGGAGAGCACCGCAGCCGGCCTGCCGGGGCTCCCCTTGCAATGATTGTTAAATTACTACGTTAAACTTCATACCTATACATTGAGGATAAATATGCAATTGGTCAAAACCACCCGAGATACCCTTCTCCGGCCACTGCAGATCGTGAGCGGTATTGTCGAGCGTCGGCACACTATGCCGATTCTGGCCAATATCCTCATCCGCAAAGACGGTGAAAATGTCTCCTTCCTGTCGACCGACACCGAAGTGCAGATCACCACGCACGCGGAAATCGGTTCCGGCGCGGACGTTACGGGCACCACCGTGGCCGCGCGCAAGCTGCTGGACATCCTGCGCGCCCTGCCCGAATCGGGCGACGTCACGATGACGCTGCTGAACAAGCGCCTGACCGTGCAAACGGGCAAGTCGCGTTTCGCCCTGCAAACCCTGGCGGCGGAAGAGTTTCCAACCGTGCAACAGGCGGAAAGCTACAACGCGTCCGTCACCCTGCCCCAGAAAACGCTGAAGCACCTGTTCAACATGGTGCATTTCTCGATGGCGCAGCAAGACATCCGCTACTACCTGAACGGCTTGCTGCTGGTTCTGGATGGCAATAACGTCATCGCCGTAGCCACCGACGGCCACCGCCTGGCGTTTTGCCAGGTCGCCACCGAGCAGACGTTCGCGCGCCAGGAAGTCATTATTCCGCGCAAGACCATCATCGAACTGCAGCGCCTGCTGGAAGAGAACGATGAGCCGGTCCAGCTGGACATCGCCGCCAACCAGGTGAAACTGACCTTTGCCGACATCGAGCTGATCTCGAAGCTGGTGGAAGGCAAGTTCCCCGACTACACGCGCGTGATTCCAAAAGGCTACAAAAACGACTTCACCATCGGCCGCGATGAACTGCTGCGCTCGCTGCAACGCGCCGCCATCATGACCAGCGACAAGTTCAAGGGCGTGCGCTGCATCATCACCCCGGGCAGCATGAAGATCAGCTCGACCAATGCGGACCAGGAAGAAGCCGTCGAAGAGCTGGAAATCGACTACGGCGGCGACTCCGTCGACATCGGCTTCAACGTCACGTATCTGCTGGACGTGCTGAACAACCTGAAATGCGAATACGTCAACATCGCGCTCGGTGATTCGAACTCGTCCGCCCTGATCTCCATCCCCGACAATGCCGACTTCAAGTATGTCGTCATGCCGATGCGCATCTAAAGACCACAGCAGTGACGTAGGTCGGATGAGCGCAGCGTAATCCGACATGCTGAATCGCCGTCTGTCGGGTTACGCCGTTCCGGCTAACCCGACCTACGTCATCAGCCAGCAGCCCCGAATCAATCAGCAATCGTTATTTGAGAAAGCAGTCCATGTCCGAGAATCCACAAGACACCCCGATCCAGGCCAAAACGGAAGAATACGGCGCCTCCTCCATCCAGATCCTGGAAGGCCTGGAAGCCGTACGCAAACGCCCGGGCATGTACATTGGCGACACCTCGGACGGCACCGGCTTGCACCATCTGGTGTTCGAAGTGCTGGACAACTCCATCGATGAATCGCTGGCCGGCCACTGCACGGAAATCCACGTCACCATCCACAGCGACAATTCGATCTCGATCACCGACAATGGCCGCGGCGTGCCGACCGGCCTGAAAATGGACGACAAGCACGATCCGAAGCGTTCGGCGGCGGAAATCGTCATGACCGAACTGCACGCGGGCGGCAAGTTCGACCAGAACTCGTACAAAGTCTCGGGCGGCTTGCACGGCGTGGGCGTCTCCTGCGTCAACGGCCTGTCGAAATTGCTGAAACTGACCATCCGCCGCGACGGCAAAGTGCACTTCATGGAATTCGTGCGCGGCGTGCCGCAGAACCGCGAAATCGAAATGCGCGACGGCGTGGCCGTCTCGCCCATCAAGGTCATCGGCGATACGGACAAGCGCGGCACGGAAGTGCATTTCTGGGCCGACGAAGAGATTTTCACGCACGTGGAATTCCACTACGAAATCCTGGCCAAGCGCATCCGCGAACTGTCCTTCCTGAACAATGGCGTCAACATCAAGTTGTCCGACCAGCGTACGGGCAAGGAAGAAGTGTTCGCCTTCGAAGGCGGCACGCGCGGCTTCGTCGAATACATCAACAAGGCCAAATCGGTCTTGCACCCGACCATTTTCCAGGCCACGGGCGAGCGCCTGTCGGACCAGGGCACGAACATCACGGTCGACGTGTCGATGCAGTGGAACGATGCCTACAATGAACAGGTGCTGTGCTTCACGAATAACATCCCGCAACGCGACGGCGGCACCCACTTGACGGGTCTGCGCGCGGCCATGACGCGCGTGATCAACAAGTACATCGACGAGCAGGAATTCGCCAAGAAGGCGAAAGTGGAAATCAACGGCGACGACATGCGCGAAGGCCTGACCTGCGTGCTGTCGGTCAAAGTGCCGGAACCGAAATTCTCGTCGCAGACGAAAGACAAACTGGTGTCGTCGGAAGTGCGCGGCCCCGTCGAAGAGATCGTCGCCAAGACCCTGGCCGATTACCTGCAAGAAAAACCAAACGACGCCAAGATCATTTGCGGCAAGATCGTCGAAGCGGCGCGCGCACGCGAAGCGGCCCGCAAGGCCCGCGACCTGACCCGCCGCAAAGGCATCATGGACGGCTTGGGCCTGTCGGCCAAGCTGGCCGACTGCCAGGAAAAAGACCCCGCCCTGTGCGAACTGTACATCGTCGAGGGTGACTCGGCAGGTGGCTCGGCAAAACAAGGGCGCGACCGCAAGTTCCAGGCGATCCTGCCGCTGCGCGGTAAAGTCTTGAACGTGGAAAAAGCCCGTTTCGAAAAAATGCTGTCATCGGAGCAGATCACCACCCTGATCGCCACGCTCGGCACCTCGATCGGACCGGACGAATTCAACGTGGAAAAACTGCGCTACCACCGCATCATCATCATGACCGATGCGGACGTCGACGGCGCCCACATCCGTACCCTGCTGCTGACCCTGTTCTACCGCCAGATGCCGCAACTGGTCGAGCGCGGCCACATCTACATCGCGCAACCGCCGCTGTACAAGGTCAAGGCCGGCCGCGACGAGCGCTATCTGAAAGATGACGCCGAGGAAGCGAGCTACATGATGACGGTGGCGCTGAACACGGCCGTGCTGGTGCCGCGCGAAGGCGCGGAAGGCATTTCCGGCGAAACGTTGACGGAACTGGTGCGCAAGTTCAACCTGTCGAACAGCATCATGACGCGCCTGACCCGCGTCATCGACCGCGCCGCGCTGACGGCCATCATGACGGGCGTGCAGCTGGACCTGTCGACGCTGGACCTGGCGGAAACCTCCGCCCTGGCCCTGCAGACGGCCATCAACGACAGCGCCGTGCGCGTGCACGTGCGCTCCGACGATTTGTCGGAAAAACACAAGCTGCACATCGAGCGCATGCACCACGGTAACGTCAAAGTGACGGCCATCGACGCCGACTTCGTGCAAGGCCCGGACTACGCCGTGCTGAGCAGCGGCGCCGCCACCTTCGAAGGCCTGATCGGCGAAGGCGCGTTCGTCCGCCGTGGCGAGGGCGAGCGCACCAAGGAAATCGCCGTGGTCGACTTCCACCAGGCCATGCAATGGCTGCGCGACGAAGCCGAACGCACCGTCTCGAAACAACGCTACAAAGGTCTGGGCGAAATGAACCCGGATCAACTGTGGGAAACGACGATGGACCCGACCGTCCGCCGCTTGTTGAAAGTGCAGATCGAAGACGCGATTGCCGCGGATCAGATCTTCACCACCTTGATGGGGGATGATGTGGAGCCACGCCGCGCGTTCATTGAAAACAACGCGCTACGGGCGGGGAATATCGACGTGTAAGCCAGCCAGCTTCCTGGTTTCCGTTGCAGCCAAGGCGGCCCTCTTCAGGGCCGCTTTTTTTATGCACGCAACATCCTGCCGCCATATTGACATAATTGCTAAAAGCAAGCAATAATGTGCCTTAAGCAAATAAATGAAAGCTATCGTATGCAGGCGGATCAACTCGGCGAACGCACGGAGATCGTGCGTCGTTTCAACCGTTTCTATACGCGCCAGATTGGCGTGCTGCATGAACACTTGCTGGACAGCGCATTCTCTCTGACGGAGGTGCGCATCCTGTATGAGCTGGCGCATCGTGAGCAACTGACCAGCGCGGACCTGTGCCGCGAGCTGGGCTTGAACGCGGGCTACCTGAGCCGTGTCATTGCCGGATTCGAAAAGCAGGGGTTGATCATCAAGACGCGCTCGCCGACGGATGCGCGCGCGGCGCAATTGCAGCTGACCGAACAGGGACAGCGCACCCTCGCGCCCCTGGTCGATGCCTCTCGGCGCGAAGTGGCGGCCATGCTGGAACGCTTGCCGCCAACGGCGCAGCAGGAACTGGTCGCTGCCATGGGGCAAATCCAGAGTTTGCTGGGGGAAACATCGCCCGGTTATATCCTGCGCAATCCGCAGCCGGGCGACATGGGCTGGATCATCCACCGGCAAGCCGTGCTGTATGCGCAGGAATTTGGCTGGAACAACGAGTACGAAGCACTCGTTGCCGAAATCCTCGCCAAATTCGTGCGCGAATTCGACCCAGCCCGCGAGCGCTGCTGGATCGCCGAGAAGGACGGCAAGGTAATCGGTTCCGTCTTCATCGTACGCCAGGACGACACGACGGCCAAGCTGCGCCTGCTGTATGTCGACCCGTGCGCGCGCGGCCTGGGTATCGGCAGCCGCCTGGTCGATGAATGCCTGCGCTTCAGCCGCCAGGTTGGCTATACGAAAATGGTGTTGTGGACCAACAGCATCCTCACCGATGCGCGCCGCATCTATGACAAGGCAGGCTTCCAGCTGGTCGAGGAAGAGGCGCATCACAGCTTTGGCAAGGACCTGGTCGGCCAGGTGCTGGCACGCGCGCTGTAACGACGTGCTTGCGCCGCCGTCTGCCACTGTGGCGGCGGCAGGACACTGGCTACCGTTTCCCTCGCTTCAATCACCATTTCCCTCAAGAAACCAGTACACTAGTTCCTGAGCGCAACTAATTTTGCATGCGCGCCATGCCGCCTGCCGTTGCCGGGAGGCGTCCCCTGCCGCAAGGCGTGTTGTCTGCCTGGACAAATGGAATGTTCACTTCGCGCAGTCTGTCTCCTGCCTTCTATTACCTGTTCTTTTCAGGAGAACGGGAGCAGCAGCAGCGCTTTTTCAAGGAACTGCATTTCATTTCGATAGCGATCCTGACGTTTGGCCTGGCTTGCTGGCTGGTCACGTTCAGCCTGACCTTGCCGCGCGCCTCGCTCGATCATGCGCAGGCGGCGCTGGGTGTGACGGGCATGCTGGTCGGGCTGCTGCTGACCATGTATGCGAAGTCCTTGCAGGCCATCATCGCCAGCGGCACGATCAGCGTGCTGTTCATCGCTTTCAGCTTTCGCGTGCTGATGCTGGGCACGGAAAACCCCGCTTTCTGGGTGTTGCCGCTGGGCGTGATGATCACCCTGACGACGGCGCCCATTTTCAGCGGCATCGCGTATTACCTGGGCGTATCGCTGTGCGTGTGGGCCATCCTGGGGCTGGGGCAGTTTCCCGTGCATGCGGGCCAGGCCGACCAGCATTGGCCCGTGCTGGCCGTCACCATCAGCGTCATCATCGGCCTGGCGCTGAATATCTATTTTCTCGTCTTGCGCATCCACAACTACCGTGCCCAGCGCGACCTGGCGACGATGGCCTACAAGGATGGCTTGACGGGACTCAACAACCGCCGCATGTTTACGCAGGGCGCCCGCGCCCTGCAGCGTACGGTGCGCACGCCCGCGTATTTCCTGATGATCGACATCGATGACTTCAAGCAAATTAACGACGTGTACGGCCATGACGTGGGCGACGAAGTGCTGAAAAAGATCGCTGACGTGATCGCCAGGCTGTCGGGCGAGCACCTGTGCGGGCGCCTCGGTGGCGAGGAGTTCGCCGTGATTTACCTGGGCGAAAAAAACGCGGCCTGCGACTTCGCCGCACAGCTGGTCGATGCCGTCGAGGCGGCCTTCGTGCCGGAACGCAAGGTATCCGTCAGCATCGGCGTCGCGGAACTGATCAAGGAAGCGGACTTGTCGCACAGCTACCGGCGCGCCGACGAATCCTTGTACCTGGCCAAGAAAAGCGGCAAGAACCGCTACGTGCTCGACGCCGCTTGAGAACACGTCATTTCTTCACAGAATGCTAAGATCGCGGCCCGCGCGTGCCGGCGACCGGACCGGCATGGCGTCTCGACAAGGATGACCATTGAATTTTCCCCTGCACACCGTGTTCCCCCTGCTGTCGCTGTGCGCGGCCCTGTATGCGCCGACGATTGCATTCGCGCAAACGGCGGAGGATGCCGCCTTCGTGGCCGCCACCGTGCCCGTGCCGTCGCCGCCGCTGCGCCTGAGTGCGCATCCGGAAATCCGCGCCGACGTCTTCAAGCTGCTCGGCTATGCGCGCGGCAGCTATACGCAGGGCAATACCCTGATCGCACGCCAGGTACTCGACAGCATGTATTCACTCGATGACATCACGCGCACCATGCTGCCCGACGGGCGCTCGGTGCTGGCCTCCATCGATGCCGGCACGCACGGTGCGTGGCGCGCCGCCATGCTGTTCGATCCGCAACGCAAGCTGCTGGCGCTTGGCCTCGTCAACGGCCATTGCCAGGCCGCCACCGGCGACGCCGCGCCGGCCTGCCTGCCATCCACGCACGCCGTGCTGACGGTGTTCGTGCCGCCAGGCTCGGAGGACGGGATGGCCGCGCCGCTGCTGGTCTGGGCGCGGCAATTGCCACCCATGCTGGCACAGGCCGCGCCGGCACAGCGGCAAAGCATTGCTGCGGTGGAATACATCACGACCCGCCCCGGCCAGCCCGGCTGGGAGGCGCGCGACGTGCCGCCCGGCTTTCCCGACAGCCTGCTGCACCTGCTGCTGCCGAATGCGGAATTGAATGGCAGCTCCAGCGGCGGCAAGATCGTCACACCGGCGGGCCTGGCGGGCTTGCCCATGCGTACGCCCACGGAAGCGGCCGAGGCGGGCGACGAGCCCATGCCCGATGCCGAGATCACCGTGCGCAGCTATGCCGATTTCCACTGGGTGCTCAACACCTACGCCAAACTGGCCAAGGGCGCGCAAGTGAAGGGCCACGACGACAAGGTGGTGTTTACGGGCAGCGATGCGAGCGGCCGCTACACGGTGACCTTGCGCGAACCCAACAAGGACGATGGCGTGTTCATCACCGTGGCCAGCTGGCGGGAAAAATAAACGACAGAGCAGGGAAAGCATTGCCATTACGCACAAGAGCATGGCATTTTGGCATTTTGCGGTATGATTTCCGGCCGTGCGGCGCGGCCCTGTCCCTGCCTTGCCCACCCTGCCCTTCAAGCCAGTCACGCTTGCGTCGCATCCTGCCTCTAAGGAATACATATGTTCGGTTTTAACTTGCGCGTTGCCAAGATGGTGTGGACGGCGTTCCTCATCGCCTTTTTGTTATTTCTCACCTACAAGGTTTCGTCGACCCTGATCGTCGTGGTCTTTGCCATTTTCTTCAGCTACCTCGTGTATCCGCTGATCGGCCTGCTCGAACGCCATGGCCCGAAACGCTTGCCGCGCACGGCCGCCATCGGCATCGTCTTTCTCGTGGTGATCTTGCTGGTGGCGATACTGGGTTCCATCTTCGGCGCGCGCATCGAAGAAGAGGCGATCAAACTCAGCGATCAGTTGCCGACCCTGCTCAAGGGCAACAACTTTGCCGAGCGCATCCCCTTGCCGGAATTCATGGAGCCGTTGCGCGCGCGCCTGCTGTCGTTCATGCAGTCGCAACTGAGCAGCGGCACGGGACAAGCGATGCCGCTGGCGAAAGAACTGGGCTTGACCGTCATGCATGCGGCCAGCAACCTGATCTATCTGGTGCTGGTGCCCGTGCTGAGTTTTTTGCTGATCAAGGAAGGACCGGACATGCGCGACGGCTTGCTGTCGCTGCTGAACCGCCCGAACAAGAAACTCTGGGGCGCCATCATCGACGACCTCGACATCCTGCTGTCGCGCTATGTGCGCGCCCTGCTGCTGTTGTCGATCGCCACGTTTGTGTCCTACAGCATCGCCTTTTCCCTGATGGGCGTGCCGTACAGCCTGCTGCTGGCCGGCGCGGCCGCCTTGCTGGAATTCATTCCGTTTGCCGGCCCGCTGGCGGCCGCCGTCATCGCCGTGGTCGTGGCCGGTTTCAGCGGCTTCGAGCACGTGTTCTGGCTGATCGGCTTTATCGCCGCCTACCGATTGTTCCAGGATTACGTGGTCAATCCGTACTTGATGAGCGAAGGCGTGGAAGTGAGCCCGCTGATGGTGATCGTGGGCTTGCTGGCCGGCGACCAGTTGGGGGGCGTGGTCGGCATCTTTTTGTCCGTGCCCGTGATGGCGGCCATCAAGATTGTCTTCGTGCGTGCGCGGGCAGCCTTGCAGGCGCGCCATGATGCGATGGAGAAAGCGGAACAGGCTGCAGAAGAAGCGCGCGCCCAGGCCCTGGCCGAGGCGGCGCGCTTGCAGGAACAGGGCAGCAAGGCCGCCCTGGAAGCGCAGTAACTTAGAACTCTTCCCACTCGCCGCTATTGTCGGCGGCGGGTTTGGCGGAGCGTGGCTGGGCTGCGGCCGGGGCGGCAGCGGCGCGCGCCGGTGCCAGGCGCAGCGACGGGCGTTTCAAGGCCGTGCTGGCGGCGGCCACGACAGGCTTGCGCAAGGCAGGCTTGGCCGCAGACGGACCGCTATGGTTGGCGTCGAGTTTGAAGATGCTGACCATCTCGGCCAGCGCCGCCGCCTGCTCCTGCATGGCTTCCGAGGCGGCCGCCGCTTCTTCCACCAAGGCCGCATTCTGTTGCGTCACGGTATCCATTTCCGCCACGGCTTGGTTGATCTGGCCGATGCCCAGTTCCTGCTCGCGGCCGGCGGCGCTGATTTCGCCCATGATGTCCGTCACGCGGCGGATGCTCGAGACGATCTCGTCCATCGTCGTACCCGTCTGGCTGACCAGTTCGCTACCGGCGCCCACGTTCTGCACCGACGCTTCGATGAGCACTTTAATATCCTTGGCGGCGCTGGCCGAGCGGTGCGCCAGGTTGCGCACTTCCGTGGCGACGACGGCAAAACCACGGCCCTGCTCGCCGGCACGCGCCGCTTCCACGGCCGCGTTCAGGGCCAGGATATTCGTCTGGAAGGCTATGCCATCGATCACGCCGATAATGTCGGCAATCTTTTTCGACGATTCGCTGATGGTGCCCATGGTATCGACCACTTGCGCCACCAATGCGCCACCTTTCACCGCCACGTCCGAGGCCGACACGGCCAGCTGGTTGGCCTGGCGCGCATTGTCGGAATTCTGCTTCACGGTCGAGGTCAGCTCTTCCAGCGACGAGGCCGTTTCTTCCAGGCTCGACGCTTGCTGCTCCGTGCGGCTGGACAGATCCAGGTTGCCCGAAGCGATTTCATTGCTGGCCGTGGCGATGGCGCCGCTGCCGTCACGCACACCGCGCACGGTGGTCGACAGGCGTTCCTGCATCTTCTGCAAGCCCGTCAGCAAGGCGCCCATTTCGTCGTGGCGCGTGATGACGATGTCGTTGGCCAGGTTGCCGTCGGAAATGGCGCCGAAATGGCGCAGGGCCTGGTCCAGCGGGCCAAAGATGGCGCGCAGCAGCAAGATGCTGGAAATAATGGTCAGCAAGGCACCGACTATCATGCCGCCGATGGCCATGCTCACTTGCGTGTGGTAGCTGGACTGGCTTTCCGCATACATCTTGGATGCCGAAGTGACCTGGTATTGCGTCAAGGTTTCGGCGGCCTGGTCCAGGCTGCGGTACAGCGGCGTCAGCCCCTTCATCATCAATTCGTCCGCCTGCGCGACGTTGCCTTCACGCAAAGCCTTGCTCATGGCCAGCACGCCATTGTTCATGTAATCGCTGCGCTTCTTGTCCATGTCGTCGGACAGGCGCTTTTCATCCGCGCTTTGCGGCAGGCCCAGGTACACCTTCCAGGACTTGTTCGAAGCTTCCATGAATTGTTCGGCGCGGGCCAGGGTATCCTTGGCATCGGCCGCGTCCGGGTGCACCATCACGCGGTCCATCGTAAAGCGGGCACGGCCCAGGGCAATTTGCGATTCGCCGATCGCTTGCGTCGATGCCAGCTGATTGCTGTAGACCTCGTTGAGGCTGTTGTTGGCCGATTTCAGGCTGATGATACTCATGACGCCCAGCAGGGCGATCAGCAGACCCAGCACACTCATGGTGGCAATCAGGCGCATCTTTATTGTTATGTTCGACAGCATGCAATTTTCCTTGGTAGGGGCGCAACCATGCCTGCGCATGCCGGACGAGATAGCGGCAAACGCCAGATGGATGGGTCACGTGAATTGTTCAGGACAGGTCGATACGGCGTGTGCGGCAGCAGGGGGGAAGGCGGCCCGCGCATATCGTCAGGAGTGCAAGACAGGGCAACGAGGTCGAGGTTTCCTGTACTTTTAATTTCCTGACTGCAAGATACAGGGAAAGATTACCAGTAGCAACATCCAGCATGGATTTTCACGCTTTGTAACAAGCGGATGATGTTTTTTGCGCAGAACTGGCATTCCGCTGCCGTGCGCGGTCGCGTGGGAATGCCAGTTATGTTAATAGACGGTTTCTGCAATCGAGCATGGTCAGCATTTGCCAGCCACCGTCCGGTGTCGGCTTTTACGGTCCCTGTTTCACGTCATCGACATACAGGCCGCCACCGCCAGGTTCCACCCACTGGCCCTGCTTCTTGCCATTTACATAGTTGCCCTGCCATTGCACCACCCCGTCGATGCGGCGTTCGCTGGGGCCGTTCAAGCGGTCCTTCACAAACGTGTCATAACCGGTGAAACTGTGCATGTCCACTTCGCGCCATTCGTCCACACCCGGGTTCACTTCCCAGCGGCCCGTGCGCTGGCCACGCTGCATCATGCCCGTCGTCGTTTCATCGCCGCTTTCATACGTCCACGGCCCTTCGGCCTTGTCATCGACAAAGGCGCCAAACGAGCGGATGGTGTTCGGCTCCTCGTAGTGCCACTGCCCCGTGCGCTTGCCGTGCGCATACTGGCCACGGGCATACACGCTGCCCACGCAGCAATTCACGTTGTACTCGATGAATAGCCCATCCTGGCTGGCGGCAAAGCGCTGCGGCTGCGTTTCCCAGGTGATCCACTTGATGTGATAGCCGGGTGCGCGGTTCCCTTTCCAGCCCTTGCCCAGCAGATACGTGACCGTGAGGAAATGGCCATCCTTTTCCACGAAGGTTTTTTTATAGGCAAACGCCGGCGCATCGGCCGGCTTGCCGGGCAATAAATCGCCATCGATATTGAAATAGCCGACGAGGGTGCCATGGCCATGCTCGATGGCGTCGAACTCGGCCACGCCCGTGGGTGCGTAGGCTATGCTGTGGTCGATCTGCGGAAAATGGGCCAGCGCCGTGCGCACCTGCGCCTCGTCCGTGGTTTTCGCGCCGCGCTCGACGGTACTGGCGGTAGCCATCGGTTTACCATCGTAGAACCGCGCCGCCTGCGCTGGCGCCAGGGTGCCCAGCGCCAGCAGCGCCGCCATCGTGCTCATCCAAAATGTTTGCCGCATGCCCACTCCACTGCCGAAAAACCGCCATTATGCATGGCCGTTCAGGCAAGACCGGACACGCGAGGACGCCGGCCGAACAGGGGCCGCTGCACCGTCTGTGCCAGCAGCACGCCCAGCAGCGAGATGCCGCCGCCGACCAGGTGGTACACATGCATGTTTTCGTGCAGCCAGACGATGGCCAGCAGGGCCGTCAGCAGGGGCAGCAGGTTGACGTAGATGCTGCAGCGGTTCGGCCCCAGCAGTTTGACGCCTTCGATCCACAGGTAGGACAGGACGATGGACGAGCCTATGCCCGCATAGCCGATCAAGGGCAAGGTGGTGGCGTCCAGCTTGGCGCTGCCGGGCGGCAAGAGCAGGAAGAACGGCAGCATGCACGCCAGGGCGGCCAGCGCCTGGCAATAAATGGCTTGCCAGGCGGGAATGGACAGACGCCAGCGGCGCAGCAGCACGCCATACAGGGCGAAGCTCAGGGAAGCGAGCAGCATCAGCGCATCGCCCGCGTGCACGCCCTGCTGCAGCAAGGCCAGCACATCGCCGCGTCCCACCAGGTACAGCAGGCCGCCGAACGACAGCACGCCGCCGGCCGCCATGCCCACCGTCAGGCGCTCGCCCAGCAGCAAGACGCTGAGCAGGGCCGTCATCAGGGGCGCCAGCGCCGTGACGATGGCCATATTCGTCGCCGTGGTGCTTTCCGCGGCGCGGTAGGACAAACTCTGGAACAGGGCCATCGACATCAGGCCGCACAGGGCCAGCTGCCACCAGTGGCGGCGGATGGCGGCGCGGTTGCGCCACAGGGGGCGGGCGATAAACGGCGTCATCACCAGCAAGACGAGCACCAGACGGTAAAAGGTGATGGCCGTGGGGGCGATGCTGGACGCGGCCAGCTTGGACACGATGACGTTGCCGGCCCACAGCAACATGGCCAGAAACGGATACAGATAGGCGCGCACAGGCATGCGAAACTCCGGGAATAGTTGCGGGGAACCATCATGCCGCAGGCACGCCGCGCCTTCTCGCGCTAAGATGTCCATACCTATCGCAAAACTGACCCCATTTTCATGGATTGTTCGTCCCACGCCTTTCAGGAATTGCTGCCCGTCACGGCGCGCGCCATGGCGCTGGCCGTCGACTATGCGCACGGCCACGTGATTTCCGCGCACCGCCACACGCATGCGCAGTTGCTGTATGCCATCGAGGGCGTGATGACCGTCGAGGCGCAGGGCGGGCGCTGGGTAGTGCCGCCCACGCGCGGCGTGTGGCTGCAGCCGGGCATCGCGCACCAGGTGCGCATGAGCGGCGCCGTCAAGATGCGCACGGTGTTCGTCAACTGCGCCAATTCGCCATTACTGCCTGGCCACAGCTGCGTGCTCGAGATCAGTCCATTGCTGCGGCAACTGATTGTGGCGGCCGTCGACATCGCGCCCGATTTCACGGAAGGCAGCCGCGACTGGCATCTGCTGCAATTGCTGTTGCACGAGCTCGACAGCCTGCCCGTGCTGCCCCTGTATCTGCCGTTACCCGTCGATGCGCGCCTGCGCGGCATTTGCGCGCGGCTGATGGAACAGCCGGGCGAACAGCAGACGGTGGCGCATTGGGCACAGGAACTGTCCATCACCGAGCGCAGTCTGCACCGATTATTCCAGAAACAGACGGGCATGCGCTTTGGCCAGTGGCGCCAGCAGGCGCGATTGCTGCGGGCGCTGGAGCAATTGGCGCAAGGCGTCAAGGTCATCGACGTGGCCATGGACAACGGCTACACGAGTCAGAGCGCATTCACGGCCATGTTCAAAAAACATTTCGGCACCACGCCCACCGCGTTTTACCAGGCGAAAGTCATCGCCGCGTAAAAAAAAATGCTGCTATGCATCAATAATCATGGGCGATAGCCGCCGCTCTTGTTATCATCGCAAGCCTTATCGCACCGCGCCCATCCTGGCGGCGGTGTTGACCTCATCTTCTCGCCACCATGACACAGAATTTCTTCCAGACATTTATCCTGCTCTTGCTCGTCACTGACCCGTTCGGCAACGTTTCCCTGTTCGTCAATGCCCTGAAACGGGTGCCCATCGAGCGGCGTTGGAAAGTCGTGGTGCGCGAATGCATGATCGCCTTCGGCATCTTGCTGCTGTTTATGTTCTTCGGCCGCCATTTCCTCAACGCCTTGCAATTGTCGGAGGTGGCCCTGCGCATCGGCGGCGGCGTGATTTTGTTCCTGATCGCCATGCGCATGGTATTTCCGCAGCCGAACGCGGGCAATAGCGACCACGAGATGGGCGGCGAACCGTTCATCGTGCCGCTGGCCATTCCCGCGCTGGCCGGCCCGTCCGCGCTGGCCACCGTGCTGCTGTTTTCCTCGCATGAAATGAACGAAGTGATCGCCCACGTGGCGGGCTTGACGGCCGTGGCCGTCGTCTGGCTGGCCGTCTTCCTGTGCGCCGAACGCTTGCAGCGGGCGCTCGGTCCAAGGGTCATGACGGCGTTCGAGCGCCTGATGGGCTTGATTCTGACGGCGATGGCCATTGAAATGCTGCTCGCCGGCATACGCGCCTTCCTGAAATCCGTTTAACATCAGCATTCATCCACTGAAGGAGTCCAGCATGAGTCGTTGCGCCCACATTTGCCTGATGGCCGATTACAACCAGTGGATGAATGTCAAGGTCTACGCGGCGGCGGCCAGCCTGCCGCCAGGCGAGCTGGAGCGCGAACGGGGCGCCTTTTTCGGCTCCCTGCTGGCCACCTTGAATCACGTGATGGTGGGCGACACCCTGTGGCTGCAGCGCTATGCGAAGCACCCGGCCGGCTTCCCCCTGCTCGATCCCATCCGCGCCATCACGCCGCCCGCGTCGCTCACGCACCCGCTGTTCGCGGCCGAGGATTTTGCCGCCATGCACGCGCACCGGCGGTGGCTGGACCAGCTCATCATCGACTGGGCCGCCTCCATCCGCGAAGAAGACCTGGACCACCTGCTCGACTACCGCAACAGCAAGGGACCGAACCGGCGCGAGTTTTTCAGCCTGCTCATGCATTTCTTCAACCACCAGACGCACCACCGGGGCCAGGCCAGCACCCTGCTGTCGCAGGCGGGCATCGACATTGGCGACACGGATTTACTGTTTCGCATCCCCAACCATATTGCCGACTGACGAGGGGCGGTACAGCCACGCCTTCACGGCAACCGCCGCCAGCGCCAGCATACCCAGCAGCGCGCCGCACGCCAGCGCCCCCTGCATGCCATGGCGCGCAATGGCCATGCCTCCCGCCAAAGCCCCCACCGTCACGCCCAGGTTGATGGCGGCGATGTACACGCCGATGGCGAACGCGGGCGCATCGCGCGCTTCGCGGCTGAGCCACACTTGCGTGACGATCAGCCCGCTCGTATGCGCCGCACCCCAGAACAGCAACAGCACCGCCATGGGCGCCCAGCCGATACCGCTGCCCGCATAGCGGTACAGCAGCCAGTATGCCAGCCCCAGCAGCACGGGCTGCAGCAAGACCGTGCGCAGCACGTGCGTGCCCAGCTGGCGCCCCGCGAACAGATTGCCCGCCACGCCACCGATACCAAACACCACCAGCGCCAGCCCCGTCTGGCGCGCCGACAAGCCCGCCACCTGCTGCAGATACGCGGCCGCATACGCATACACGGCGAACATGGCGGCAAACACCAGCACGGCGGCGGCAATGGTCAGCCACAGGGCGGGTTTGCGCAGCACGGCCAGCTGGCGCCCGTAGGCCATCGGCGCCTCGCGTGGCGTGTCCGGCAGGAACACATATAAACCGAGCGCCGCCAGGGCATTGACGAGGGCGCAGGCAAGGAAGGATGCCTCGTAGCCATACTGCGCGGCAATCCAGGTGGTGAGCGGAATGCCCAGCACCATGCCCATGCTGGTGCCCGTGAATGCATGCGCGCCGGCCCGCGCCGCCTGCGGCGGCGGGTACAGGGCGGCGGCCGCCACCATGGCCAGCGAGAAATACACAGGATGAAACAGGGCCGGCACGATGCGCAGCGCCAGCAGCAGCTCGAAGCGGGGCGCATACGCCGACACCACGCTGGCCAGCGCGAACACGAGCAGGGACGCGATCAGCACGCGCTTGCGGCGCCAGCGCGTGGCCAGCAGCACGAGGAAGGGGCCGCCCACGGCGATGACGAGGGCGAACAGGCTCACCAGCGAGCCCGCCTGCGCGGCCGTCACGCCGTAGCGCTGCATGATCATCGGCAAGATGCCGACCACGCCAAACTCGATGCAATACACGCCGAACAGGCCCAGCGCGAGAAAGACGATGGGATGCGGCCGTGTCATGGCGCCTCCATCACGCCATACACCGCCTGGCACAGTTCCGTCACGAACGGCCCCGCCATGCCTTCCAGTGCCGTATTCGTGAACGCCACCACGGACAGCTCTTGCGCCGGATCGACAAACCACGAATGGCCATACGTGCCGCCCATGCGCCAGCTGCCGACGGACTCCGGCGTGGCAGCGGCAAGCGGGTCCGTCAACACGGTAAAGCCGAGGCCAAAGCCGCGGCCCGGCCAGAACGGCAAATCGAAGCTGCCCGTCTGGCTCGTGCCCATCTGATGCGCCAGACGGGTCGGCAGCAGGGGCGCGCCGCCTTGGCGCAAGGTTTCCAGCAAACGCATGAAGTCGGGCGCGGAACCCACCATACCGGCGCCGCCGGACGGATACGCTTGCGCATCGCGAGCGCGGGCCGGTGACAGGGTAAAACCGGCCATGCCATCGAGAAACGGCAGATGGTCTTCGCCCTCGTCGCGCAAGCGGCGCGGCCGGGACTCTCCCGCAGCCCGGTCCGCATACGCGACGGCCAGGCGGGCCGGATCGGCCGCCGCAAAACCCGTGTCGCGCATGGCCAGCGGCGCCGTCACCAGGTATTCCACGGCCTGCGCCAGCGGCAAATCAGTCACCGCTTCGATCACGGCGCCCAGCACGTCCGTGGCAATCGAATACGCCCAGCGCTCGCCCGGGGGATACGCGAGCGGCACGGTAGCCAGGCGGCGCAGGTTGTCCTCCAGGGAAATGCGCGACGCATCCATGCCGTCCGACACCCCGGCCTGCGCATACGGACCACCCGGCGGCTGGAAGAAACCATAGTCGAGCCCGGCAGTGTGCGTGAGCAAGTGGCGTACGGTGATGGCCGCCACCGTACCGTCCGGCTGGCGCGGCGCAAAATACGGCAGCCAGCGCGTCACCAGGTCGTCCAGGCCCAAGCGATGCTGTCCCACCAGCGCCAGCGCGGCCGCCGAGACGATGGGTTTGCTGACGGACGCCAGGCGGAAGACGGCGTCCTCAACCATGGGCGTGCCCGCCTCACGGTCCAGGTAGCCAGCCGCGCGGCGGTACATTTCCTGGCCACGCTGGCGCACCAGCACGACGGCGCCCACCAGGCGCTGCTGCTGCAAAACATAGTCCAGCAAGGGATCGATGCGGGCGGACAGGGCCGCGGAAGAGAAGTTATAAATCATGACAGAGCCTTTCAAATGATCAGACTGCCAAGGTAAGGCAGGCGCGATAAAAGAAAAACAGGCTATAGTTTCTGTCTGTGCGGACGTTGGCATCCGCAATAAAGGCTAAAAAATGGACAACATGGCGGGATTCACGGCCTTCGTGCAGGCGGCCGAGACGCGCAGTTTTGTGGCGGCGGGCCGCGTGCTCGGCATTTCCGCCTCGGCCGTGGGCAAGAGCATCGCGCGGCTGGAAGAGCGCCTCGGCGTGCGCCTGTTTCAGCGCAGCACGCGCAGCATCGCGCTCACCAGCGAAGGCACCGTGTTTCTCGAACGCTGCCGGCGCATCCTGGGCGAGATCGAAGCGGCCGAGCTGGAGTTATCGAACAGCAAGAGCGCGCCGCAAGGCCGGCTGCGCGTCAGCCTGCCGCAGGTGGGCAGCTTGCTCAATCCCGTGCTGGCCGCGTTCGCGCGCGCCTATCCGCTGGTGGAGCTCGACCTCGATTTCAGCGACCGCCGGGTCGACGTGATCGAAGAAGGCTACGACGCCGTCGTGCGCGCGGGAGAGAGCGCCGACAGCCGTTTGATGAGCCGCCTGCTGGGCCAGTTCCAGCTGCAGCTGGTGGCCGCGCCCGCCTACCTGGCGCGGCACGGCACGCCGCTGCTTCCCGCCGACCTCGCGCAGCACACTTGTTTGCTGTACAAATTTCCCAGCAGCGGCAAGGTCGAGGCCTGGCCCCTGCCCGAGTGGCCTGCCCTGCACGCGGCCGGCTTGCCGTCCCTGCTCCACTGCAACCATGTCGACACCCTGCTGCACTTTGCCGAAAGCGGCCTGGGCATCGCCGCCCTGCCCGACTTCGCCGTGCGCGCCGCGCTGGCCGCAGGCCGCTTGCAGAGCTTGCTGGAAGGCCATCGCCAGCACGACGGCGCCTTCCGCATCCTGTGGCCCAGCAGCCGTCACCTGACGCCGAAACTGCGCGCCTTCATCGATTTCCTGGCCACCCACGTGTTTCCGGAAAGCTGAATCGACATCCAGCGCCGCGCTCGTTGTTTCCACACGACAACTTATACAATTTGCTACCAGTTTTTCAGCTTTTCGCGGACTTGATACAAGTTTTTGTATTGCAGTGCGGAATTTTGAGGAACAATTACAGGCTGGCCGCCGCTACGTATAAACCCGTAGCGCTGGCCTGTCCGATGTTTTCCCTCACTTCCGCAACACGAAAGCAATCATGTCACTCACACAATTCAAAATCGGCACCCGGCTCGGGATCGGGTTTGCTGTCGTCCTCGGCCTGCTGGTGGCCGTCTTGCTCGTCGGCCTGTATTCCATGGGACAACTGAGCGCACGCACGCACGACATCGTGACCGACAAGAACGTCAAGATGGCGGCCGCCAATACCATGAGCGACAACGTGCGCAACATCACCCTGGCGATCACGAGCGTGGTGGTGGCGCCGACGGAAGCGCTGGTGCAGGCGGAACTGGCGAAAATTGGCGAAGCGCGCAAGAAGTACGGCGCCGCCAAGGAAACCTTGCAAAAGAAAATCTCGACGGACAAGGAAACGGCGCTGATGGCCGAACTGGACGCGGCCCTGAAAGCGGGCGCGCCGCTGAACAACAAGGTCATCGAACTGCGCAATGCGGGCCAGACGGACGAAGCGATCGCCTTTTTGACGCAGCAGGCGGCGCCGAGCCTGAAGCGCGTGCTGGGCGCGCTCGACAGCCTCGTCGCGTATGAAGGCGAACAGGCGGCGCAGGCGGCAACGGACGCCGAAACGCTGAGCGCCAGCGCGCGCGCCTCCATGCTTGCCCTGGGCAGCGTGGCCGTGCTGCTGGGCGCCTTCGTTGCCTGGATCATCACGCGTTCGATCACCCAGCCCATCAATGCGGCTGTCAGCGTGGCCGAAACCGTCGCGTCGGGCGACTTGTCGTCGCACATCGTCGTCAATTCCAGCGATGAAACGGGCCGCCTGCTGGGCGCCCTGAAAGCCATGAACACCAGCCTGCTGGGCGTGGTGGCGCAAGTGCGCAACGGCACGGATGCGATCTCCACGGCATCGAGCGAAATTGCCGCCGGCAACCTCGATCTGTCGTCCCGCACGGAAGAGCAAGCCAGCTCGCTGGAAGAAACGGCGTCGGCCATGGAAGAGCTGACCTCGACCGTGAAGCAGAACGCGGACAATGCGCGCCAGGCGAACCAGCTGGCGAAAAGCGCGTCGGAAGTGGCCGTGCGCGGCGGCAGCATCGTCTCGCAAGTGGTCGATACCATGGGCACGATCAATGCCTCGTCGCGCAAGATCGTCGACATCATCGGCGTCATCGACGGCATCGCCTTCCAGACGAATATCCTGGCCTTGAACGCGGCCGTGGAAGCGGCGCGCGCGGGCGAACAGGGCCGCGGCTTTGCCGTCGTGGCTTCGGAAGTGCGCAACCTGGCCCAACGATCGGCTGGCGCGGCGAAAGAAATCAAGGAATTGATCGCCGCCTCTGTTGCCAACGTGGACACGGGTTCGCGCCTCGTCAATGAAGCGGGCCAGACCATGGGCGACATCGTCGACAGCATCGTGCGCGTGACCGACATCATGGGCGAAATCACGTCCGCCACGCACGAGCAGACCATCGGCATCGAACAGATCAACATGGCCATCGCGCAAATGGATGAAGTGACGCAGCAAAACGCGGCCCTGGTGGAAGAAGCGGCAGCCGCCTCGCAAAGCATGCAGGACCAGGCGGGCGAACTGGCCCACGTGGTCGGCTTCTTTAAAACCGGCAACCATGTCGCCAGCGCAACCAAGCTGGCGCCTGTGCGCGCCACGCCAGCAGCACCAGCCATCGCGCGCCCCGCAACCAAGCCAGCGCCAGCGCGCAAGGCCGTCGCGGCCGCGCCGGCACGCCGCAGCAATGCGGCTGCAGAGAGCGAATGGGAAGAGTTTTAATACAGTAGTTTTAACAACCGGCAACACCCTCCCCAAGGGAAAGCCAGGCAGGAAGTTGCTGCCTGGCTTTTTTTCGTCTGCCAATACCACTTTTTTTGCGGCAAAGCCCGCGCAATAGACAAAAGTGCAAAACGTGCAGCGCGCATACGCTTTACAATCCTCGCTCGCTTTACAAAATATTGGTCATCATGAATCAGGCAGAACAGCAGCGCCTCCTGGCTATCCTGGAGTATTGGCACAAGATCGAATTCTTTATCCCGTTTGACCTGAATCAAATCACGGACGTTGAAGACCAGTCCACCGTGCGTCTCCTGCACCGCGAACAGCTGGCGCAATTGCCGCCGCAGTTCGTCACGCAATGGCAAGTAGCGTCCGACCGCGAGATCGACGGCTTTTCATTGTTCCTTGGCGTGTTCGACAAGGCGGAAATCAACAAGGCTTGTCCGCCAGCCACTGGCCCGGAAAACATTGCCGAAACAGAAAAAACAGAACTGCTGGGACGCTCGTGCTTTGCCCGCATCAATCTCAATGCGCTGGGCGAGCCGCAGTTCGATCCCGTGTCCGTGTCGACCTTGCCGTGGGCCCTGGGCCGCGCACGCACGCCGGACTGGTCGGGCCTGAGCCTGGACGCCTTCAGCGACAGCCAGCTGGCGCTGCAGGACAGCTTGCGCAACTTCGCGGCCAGCCGCACGCCACAGCAAGTGACGGACGAAGCCGGCAATGTCTCCTCTCCCCTGTCCGGCATGGAAATCGCGGCCCTGGCCGACCTGCTGCGCGACTGGGCCGGCTTCCACCCGTCGGCCGGCCAGCCGCTGGCCGTGCTGGAATTGCGCACGCGCAAGAAACGCGCCGCCGCCGACACGGCCGATGCGCTTGAAAGCAGCCAGAACCGCACCTTGGACTTAGGCGACGTCGCGGAACCGTCTATCGATATCCTCAACAGTTTTTACCTCGATGACCTGGAACAGATCATCCGCGCCTTGCGTGGCGGCAAGCTGCCGGCCACGGTCGCCGCCTACCTGACGCCGCTGGCGCAGGATGAGCGCATCAACCTGTACAGCCCGGCCGGACGCCAGGCGCTGGCCGCCATGCTCAATCCGGCGAACATGAATCGCGGCCACTGGCTGGAAGACGCCAGCTACGCCATGAGCCTGATGCAGCAGTTCGCCATCCACGGCGCGCGCACGGGCTTGAGCGAACGCGGTATCTTTTCCGTCAACGGTCCGCCGGGCACGGGCAAGACGACCTTGTTGCGCGAATTGTTCGCCGACAACATCGTGCGCCGCGCCAGCGTGCTGTCCTGCCTCGATCGCGCCGGCGACGCCTTCATCGGCAAGGTCGCCGTCGCCTTCGAAGGCGTGCGCGACCCGATCACCATCGCCCGCTTGCGTCCGGAACTGACGGGCTTTGAAATGGTCGTCGCTTCGTCGAACAATGCGGCGGTGGAAAACATTTCCGGCGACCTCCCAAAACCCAAGCAACTGGGCAAGGAATGGGCGCGCACGCGCTATTTTGAAAGCGTGGCGCGCCGGATCGTGGCCGACGGCAATGGCGCCAACCGCGCCCTGGGCGAGGCGGAAGCGCCGTGGGGCTTGATGTCCTGCGCGCTGGGCAACAGCGCGAACCGCCGCCGCTTCGTCAGCAATTTCTATGACGACGACTGGGACAAGACCACGACGCGCAAGACGCCGAACGCGCAAAATATCCGCCAGTGGTTGGCCAGCCACCAGGGCGTGAGCTTTGCCCAGGCCGCGCGCGAATTCCGCGAAACGGAACACGTGGTGGAAAAAGCCCTGGCCGAGCACGCCCAATACGCGGCCTTGTGGCAAGCCGTGGGCACGTGCACGGAAGCCGAATTCATCCACAGCAGCCAGCAAGCGCTGATCGCTGCCGAGCAGGAAATGGATGCGGCCAATGGCGCCCTGTCCGACGCGCTGGCGCAACAGGACACCTTGCTGGTCAGCAAGAAGGAATTGCTGGAAGAAGAACGCCTGGTGGCGCTGACACAGCCCGGTTTCTTTGCCCGCCTGTTCCGCACGGCACCGGCGCGCGCCTACAAGGACGCCGTCGTGGCCAATGTCGAGGCGCAGCGCCAGGCCGCGCGCGACGTGTCCGCCATCAAGCTGCTGCTCAAGGGCGAACTGGAGCCCCGTTGCGAACGCGCCCGCAACAGCCTGCACATCGCCCTGCGCACGGCGCAATCGCGCCAGCGCGAATGGGATGACAGTACGGAACTGCTGCGCCGCGCGCGCATGCGCTTCCCCACCATCGCCGCGCCGGCGAGCCTGGAAGAGCTGGACGGCGACGCCTTGCAAATTGGCGGCCTGTGGCATGAACCGGCACTGGCCCGTTTGCGCTCGCGCCTGTTCGCCAAGGCCCTGGCCCTGCATGAAGCATGGCTGGCGGAAGTGGCAAAGAAAGGCGGACCCGGCTTCGGCGGCAACTTGCTGGCCGTCTCCAAATTGCTGAAAAACAAGCGCGCCTATGACCAGTCGCACATCGCCATGGTCTGGCACAGCCTGTTCATGGTGGTGCCCGTCGTGTCGACGACGTTCGCCTCGTTCGCGCGCCAGTTCCAGGGCATGGGTCCCGAATCGCTGGGCTGGCTGTTCATCGATGAAGCGGGCCAGGCCGTGCCGCAAGCGGCGCTGGGCAGCCTGTGGCGCGCCAAGCGCGCCGTCGTCGTGGGCGACCCGCTGCAGATCGAACCCGTGTTCACGGTGCCGGGCCGCCTCGTGCAAACCTTGTCCGCCCAGTCGCCGCACACGCAGGACGGCAGTTATGCGCCGACAAGCGTGTCCGTGCAGACACTGGCCGACAAGGCCAACCGCTATGGCGCCACTGTAGGCGCGAATAGCGCGCAACCGCTGTGGATCGGCAGCCCCCTGCGCGTGCACCGCCGCTGCGTGGAACCGATGTTTTCGCTGGCCAACAGCATCGCCTACGAAGACAAGATGGTCTACGGCCTGAGCGAGCGCACGCCGCCAGCCGGCGCGCGGGGACTCACGCGTGGCCCCAGCTGCTGGATCGACGCCGCCGGCCCCGTCAGCTACAAGCAGGTCGTGCCCGTGCAACTCGATTTCGTGCTGGAAGTGCTGCTGAAGCTGTATCGCCGCGACGGCAAGCTGCCCGACATGTATGTGATCACGCCGTTCAAGGCCGTGCGCAACGAATTGCGCTCGCGCATCGTGGACATGGACTGGGATCGCCGCCTCGGCTACGGCAAGGCGCCGACGGCCCGCGAATTGCGCCAGTGGAGCAGCCAGATGGTGGGCACCGTGCATACCTTCCAGGGCAAGGAACAAAGCGTCGTGATGCTGGTCCTCGGCGCCGACGACAGCACGGTGGGCGCGGCGCAGTGGGCGGCGGCCACGCCGAACCTGCTCAACGTGGCCCTGACGCGCGCGCAGCACCATGTGTACATCGTCGGCAACCCGCTGCTGTGGGGACAGTTGCCGCACTTTGCGCCGGCGTGCGCGCAATTGCCGCATGCGGGCATGCATGAGTTTTTGGTGGAGATGGGTTGACGGCCCCATGACCATGCTTTACGGCGTAGGTCGGATTAGGTCCGCAGGACCGTAATCCGACAATATGGTTGGCGCATGATGTCGGATTACGCGCTTGCGCGCTAATCCGACCTACAGTCCTCGAGCGGAAACACTAAAGTGAACGTCGTGGCGGCCGCATCGGACGCCACGGTCGCGCTGCCGCCATGCAACTGCATGATGGCCGTGACGATGGCCAGGCCCAGGCCTGTGGAAGCGGCCGAATCGCTGCGGGCCGGGTCGGCGCGGTAGAAACGCTCGAACAGGTGGGGCAAGTGGCGCGCGGGGATGGCCGGGCCGAGGTTGCTCACGCTTAGTTCCACGCCCTCGTTTGTCGCGTGCGAACGCAGCAAGATCGTGCTGCCTGGCGCCGCGTGGCGGATGGCGTTCGACAGCAAATTGCCGAGCGCGCGGCGCAGCAGTTGCGGCTCGGCCGTCACCGTGCCGCTGCCGTGGCAAGCCAGCGCCAGCTCGCGCTCTTCGGCCAGGCCTTCAAAGAAATCGGCCAGGCGCAAAAACTCGTCCTGTATGGGCAGGACTTGCTTGACGAGCAGCATTTCCTCCTGCTGGGCGCGCGCCAGAAACAGCATGCTGTCGATCATGCGCGACAGCCGTTCCAGCTCTTCCACATTCGACGACACCAGCTGTTCATATTCGTGCGCGCTGCGCGGGCGGGCCAGCATGACCTGGCTTTGTCCCAGCAGATTGGTGACGGGCGTGCGGAATTCATGCGCCAGGTCGGCGGAAAATTGCGACAGCCGCGCATAGCCTTCCTGCAAGCGTGCCAGCATGGCGTTCAGGGCCTGTACCAGGGGCAGTAATTCCGTGGGCGCGCCGCGCGCATCGAGCTGCTGCTCCAGCTTGCCCGGCCGCACGAGGGCTGCGTGCGCGGCGATATTGCGCAGCGGCCGCAATCCCCGCAGCAGCATCAGGCTCGCCAACAGGGCCGCCACCAGCGCGCTGACGGCCACCGAAACGACGATCTGCCAGCGATAGGCGGCGAACATGGCCGTGCGGTCGCCGTAGACCCGGGCGACGGAAATGTCCGCCATCTGCGCCGGATCGCCGATGCGCGCGCTGGCCGCCACCACGCGTGCGGGATAGCCGTCGCGGCTGGTCCAGCTGACGATATCGCTGTTTGTCACGGGCGCATCGACGGCAACGGGAACAGCATGCGCCACCGTCTCGCCGTTCGGATTGACGTCGATCAAACGCGTGCCATCGGCACGCACGATGCGCACCAGCGAATTCTCTTGACCGCTCATGGTGTCGCGGAAATACTGGGGCCGTTCGCGGATGATGTCGAGGGTGCCCGCATTACCCAGCAATTGCTGGATCTGCCGCAGTTTACCCAGCAACAAAATATCGTCACGGCGCTCGATTTCCGCGACAAACGAGCGGTACAGATGCATGCCCAGCCCGGCAGACACGAGCGCCACGATCAGCACGAAGACGAGCGTGACGCGCAGGGTCAGCGAGCGGCGAAGTTGCGCCAGTTTCATGCGTCAGCTGCCATGGGCGCGCGCAATTCGCAGACATAGCCCATGCCCCGCAAGGTGTGGATCAGCTTGGGTTCGAACGGATCGTCGAGCTTGCTGCGCAGGCGGCGGATGGCCGCGTCGATGACGTTGGTGTCGCTCTCGAAATTGATGTCCCACACTTGCGAGGCGATGATGGAGCGCGACAAGACTTCGCCCTGGCGCCGCGCCAGCAGATGCAGCAAGCCGAACTCCTTCGCCGTCAGGGTGATGCGCTGGCCTTGGCGGCTGACCTTGCGTTTCATCACGTCGATTTCCATGTCGCCGATGCGGATGACGTCGTCTTCGCGCGGCGGCCCGCGCCGCAGCAAAGTGCGGATGCGCGCCACCAGTTCGGCAAAGGCGAATGGTTTCACCAGGTAATCATCGGCGCCCAGTTCCAACCCTTTGACCCGGTCCTGCACTTCGTCGCGCGCCGTGAGGAAAATCACGGGCACGTCCGCGCCGCCCTCTTGCAGCCGCAGCGCGCGCAAGACTTGCCAACCGTCCATGATGGGCAGCATCACGTCGAGCACGATGAGATCGGGTGACTCCGTACTTGCCATGTGCAGGCCGTCGCGGCCGTTGCGCGCCAGGCTGACCGTAAAGCCGGACTCGGCCAGACCGCGCAGCAGATAGTCGCCCGTCTTCGGTTCGTCTTCTATGACCAGGATGCGCATCGGTGGGGCTTTCTTGTGGGAAGTTGGACCATTCTACGCCGCACGCAGGGCGCCGCGGATGATAAAAATGTCATGCGCCGATCATCTTCTCGTAGGGCAACGCTGGCCATACTGGCGTCACTTACTCAACGGACAGCCACATGAAAAACCTGTTACTCGGCAGTACCCTGCTGTGCCTGCTGGCCAGCCCGGTCCACGCCCAGCTGCGCAAGGTCGATGACCTTTCGCTGGCGGCGGCCAACAAGCTGGCCGACGCGGCCATGGCCACTTGCCAGGCGCAAGGCCGGCACATCGTCGTCACCGTGCTGGACCGTGGCGGCAATATTGTCGCCGTGCAGCGCGCCGATGGCGTCGGGCCGCACAACACGGATGCCAGCCGGCGCAAGGCCTACACGGCCCTGTCGACGAAAACCGATACGCAGGCGCTGGCCGTGGCCGCGCGCGGCAATCCCGACATGGCCAATTTGACCACCGTGCCGGAACTCTTGCTGCTGGGCGGCGGCCTGCCCTTGCGAACCAAGGGCGAAGTGGTCGGCGCCATCGGCGTGGCTGGCGGCGGTGGCGCGCAGCAAGACCGCGCCTGCGCCCATGCCGCCCTGGCCGCCATCCCCGAACTCGATTCCCCTACCCTGTAAAGAAAGATACGACGATGACCACACTGAAACACATTACCGCCGCCCTGGCCTTCGCCAGCCTGTCCGGCATGGCCCTGGCCGCCCCCAATCCCTTGAGCGTGCACATCCTCGACTTGCAGAGCGGCCAGCCGACGGCGGGCGTAACGGTCACCCTGGAGCAAAAGAACGGTGAAGGCTGGCAACAGCTGGGCAGCGCCGTGACGAATGCGCAGGGACGCATCGCGGCCATGTATCCGGTGGATGCGCCCATGCAGGCGGGCGACTACCGCATCGTGTTCAAGACAGGCGAGCACTATGCACGGCTGAAACAGGAAACGTTTTTCCCGGAAATCCCCGTGCAATTTCACGTGGAAAAGACGGACCAGCACTATCACATCCCGCTGCTGCTCAGCCCTTTCGGCTTTTCCACGTATCGCGGTAACTGACCGTTGATCAGGCCACCGTCTTTGCCGTCTGACCGAACAGCACGCTTTTCGCGTCGCCGCTGACGGTCGGCTGCACATTGATCTCGGCCGCCCGCGCATATGCGCGCACGGTGGCGGGACGGGCGGCGATGGCCGCGAACCAGCGCGCCAGGTGCGGGAAATCTTCCAGCTTCTGGCGCTGGCGTTCGTGCGGCACGATCCACGGGTAGATCGCCATGTCGGCGATGGAATAGCTGTCGCCGGCCACGAATGCGCGGTCGGCCAGGCGCTTGTTCAACACGCCATATAGCCGGTTCGTTTCATTCACGTAGCGCGTGATGGCGTAATCGATGGGTTCGGGCGCATATTGCACGAAATGGTGATTTTGCCCGGCCATGGGGCCCAGGCCGCCCATTTGCCAGAACAGCCACTGCATGACTTCGGCGCGTCCGCGCACGTCCGCCGGCAGGAATTGCCCGCTTTTCTCGGCCAGGTATTGCAGAATCGCGCCCGACTCGAACAACGACAACGGCGCGCCGCCATCTTCCGGCGCCTGGTCGACGATGGCGGGAATGCGGTTGTTCGGTGCGATGGCGAGAAACTCGGGCTTGAACTGCTCGCCCTTGCCGATATGCACGGGAATGATGTTGTAGGGGATGCCCGCTTCTTCCAGGAACATCGTCACTTTGTGCCCATTGGGCGTGGTCCAGTAATACAGGTCGATCATCGTCGTCTTTCAGCTCGTTGGCATAGGGCGGGCGTAACTATTGTCGCGCCGCAACTGGTGTGCATGGATATAATGCCACGTAAGCGAAAAACAAGACGGCGCCCAGGCAGGGCAAGCATTCACTCGCGCCGTCACGCAGGCATCCCGACATTCCAGAGCACAAACAAAGAAAGCCGACCATGCGCAAACTCCTGATCGTCACGCTGTCCGTCCTGCTGTCAGGCTGTGTCCAGGACTTCGCCATCTACATGTTCGACGGCCAGGACCATTCCCTGACCGTACGCCGCCAGCAACGTTATTTTTGGCAAGATACCGTGGAGGTGCAGCTGATGGCGACCAATCTGCCGCAATGCCAGCGCCTGCATACCCTGTCGACGGATGCGCCGGCCGACATCACCGTCGAGCTGTTTGCGGCCGGCGATGGCATCTGGAATATCCGCATGGGCAAGCAGTTGTGGCAAGCGGAAACGAATACCTGCAATGAACTGACGGAAATGGAAAACGACCCGAAAGCCGACCTGGGCCAGCCGGTCGGGCAATTCGTGGTCGTCGATGACAAGCTGGAATTCGAACCGGCACCGCCAGCGGCAGCGCCAGCCCGGTAAAACCCTAGCGCGTCGCCAGGCTGCGCAGCGGCTTTTTCGCCACGGCGCGCGGTGCGCCAGCCGAGCTTGCCGCCAGGCGCGGCGCCGTGCCCGACTCTTGCGCCGACAGTTTGAAGCGCGCCACCAGCTGCGCCAGCACGGCCGCCTGGTCCTGCATGCTCGACGCCGCTGCCGCCGCCTCTTCCACCAGTGCCGCATTTTGCTGCGTGACGCTATCCATTTCCGTGATCGCCTGGTTGACGTGGCCGATGCCCGTGCTTTGCTCGTGCGAGGCGGCCGTGATGTCGGCCATGATGTCGGTGACGCGCGACACGGAAGCGACCACCTGATCCATGGTCGTGCCCGCCTGTGCGACGAGGGTGCTGCCGGCCGCGATGCTGTCGACGGAGGCGCCGATCAGTTCCTTGATTTCCTTGGCCGCGCCCGCCGAGCGCTGCGCCAGGTTGCGCACCTCGGACGCCACGACGGCGAAGCCGCGTCCCTGTTCACCGGCGCGCGCCGCTTCCACCGCCGCGTTCAGGGCCAGGATATTCGTCTGGAAGGCGATGCCATCGATGACGCCGATGATGTCGACGATCTTGCGCGACGAAGCGTTGATCGTGTCCATGGTGCCGATCACTTGCGCCACCACGGCGCCACCCTGGCGCGCCACGGCGGAAGCGGACTGCGCCAGTTCATTTGCCTGCACGGCGTTGCCCGCGTTCTGCGTCACGGTCGAGGTCAGTTCCTCCATCGAGGCGGCCGTTTCTTCCAGCGAACTGGCTTGCATTTCCGTGCGCGCCGACAAGTCCATATTGCCGCTGGCGATCTCGCTCGATGCCGTGGCGATCGTCTCGGCGCTGTGGCGGATTTCGCTGATCGCATCGACCAGGTTCGATTGCATGGTTTTCATCGCGTACAGCACGCTGTGGCGGTCGTTGGCATGCGTGCGCACGACGCCGCTCAAATCGTTATTTGCGATCTTTTCGGCCACGTCGGCCGCATATTCGGGGTCGCCGCCCAGCGCATGGCGCAGGCTGCGGTTGATCACCACGACGACGGCGGACAGCAGCGCGCAGACGAGTACCAGCACGCCCAGCGAGGTGAGCAGCGACTGGCGGAAGGCCGCGTCGATATCGTCCATGTACACGCCCGTCACGATGGTCCAGCTCCATGGCTTGTAGGCCACCACGCGGCTCATCTTCGGTTCGGGGGTCTTCTGGCCGGGACGGGGGAAATAATAGTGAACGAAGCCCTTGCCCGTATCGGTCTTGCCGACGGCAACGATGTCGCGGTACAGATAGGTGCCGTTGGCATCTTTAAAATCCGCCATGTTCTTGCCATTCGTTTGCGGCGCGGCAGGATTCATCACGACAACGGCGTCGAGGTTGATGATGGACAAATAACCGGTCTCGCCGAAACGCATGCTCTTGATCACGGCCGTGGCCTGCTTTTGCGCTTCTTCCTTCGTCAAGGCGCCGCTGGCGGCCAGGTCGCCGAACATCTTGACGGCGCCCAGGCCCAGGTCGGCGGCATTGCTCAGGTCGGCGCTGCGCTCTTCGATGCGGATCTTGCGGATTTCCAGGGCGTTATAGACAAAAATAACGGTGATGCACAACAGGCTGCAAATCAGGGGAATCCATAACTTCTGCTGGAACGTCAATTTCTTCATGCTGTGTCTCCAACTATCTATGTGCGGCGAAAGGCGTGGCCCGCTTCCAGCTCGGCAGGCCAGGAATGCGGCGGCGACGGTGCTCTGGCGGCACCGTTCAGACGACACCAGCATACGCTCGAAATACCGATATTTACAATGCCGGGAAGCAATGATTTGTGCCTGGTGTTGTTAATGCGTTGTCGTTGCACATGCTGCATCGCAATAGAATTAGCGTCAGCACGCGTGCTTTTTTTACGCTACAGTCGCTCTACCGTCGCCACCGCGCAAGGAATCCCATGTCGACCACATTCACCTGGCAAGGCTTTGCCATCCTGTCGGCCATGTTCGCGGCCCTGACGGCCATCCTGGGCAAGCTGGGCGTCGCTCACCTGAACAGCAATATGGCCACCTTGATACGCACGGGCGTCATCCTGCTGGTGACGGCCGCCATCATCTCCCTGCGCGCCGAATGGCAGCGCCCCAGCGGCGGCAACTGGGTGGGCTGGACTTGCCTGATCGCCTCGGGCGTGGCCACGGGATTGTCGTGGCTATGCTATTTCCGCGCATTGCAGCTGGGTCCCGTCTCGCTGGTGGCGCCCGTCGACAAGCTCAGCGTGGCGCTCGTCATGCTGGCCGGCTGGCTGGTGCTGGGCGAACCGTTCACGCTGAAGGCGGCCGCCGGCGGCGGATTGATCGTGCTCGGCTCGCTGATTTTGCTGCTGTGAGGCATTCCACGGCACGGGGGGCGCGCCTGTGTCAGAATGCACGCCGCATAGATCGACACACGAAAGAACAGCATGACCAAGAATGAAGCCATGAAACGCATCAACGACCGCCTGGGCAAACCCACCCTGACGGAGAAAAATACGCACTTTGCCAGCGTCGCCAGCTATGGCACGGACGAAGGCTGGTGGCTGAAGATCCCCTTCCTGACGTTCAAGCAGGAATTGCACTTCATCCTCAACAATGAAAAAACGAAAAGCTTCCAGCACCTGAAAATCGGCGCCAACCAGATCCTCAGCCCCGGCATGAAGTTCCGCAGCACGGGCGGCGCCGCCGACGCCTTCATGTCGGCCTCGGCGCCGAAACGCCTGGTCGACTTGCTCGACGGCGGCAGCAAGTACAACTTCACCAAGCATTTCATCAACGATTACCGCTACTAAAACACCTGACCAAACCTACTGTGCGGCGCGCTTTGCGCGCCTGCGATGCTCACCGTACTAGAGTACGGTTGCGCTTCTTAGCCACAAATCACTGCCGCTCGCGACGGTTTTGTCAGGTGCTCTTCATGTCGTTAGTCTTCCCTTGGCGGCAGCCACGCGTGCAGCAAATGCTGCGCGATGTCGAGCGCATCGTCGCGGCTGGTGCCGAAATGCAGGGGGTAGCCCCAGAACTTGCCGAACATCACGGCAAAAGCCTTGCCCGCCAGGCGCTTGGCGGCGCTCGGCTCGACCAGCACCATGCCCTGGATATACGCGCGGATGGCCGCCTTGTTCTGCTTCATCCAGAGCGCAGCCCGCTTGCGCTCTTCCTGCGGGTGTTCGTGCCCCTCCTCGTCAAAACCTTCCTCGCTGAGAATGACAAACGCCTGGCGACGCGCCAGCAGCGCGTCAAACTGGACAAACAGCATATCGAGCTGGACAGGCGCTGCCTCGCGGCGCATCCAGACGAGGGGAAAAGTGGATAGATCAAGCTGCATGGTGATGACTCCTTCAAGGGGTTGCCGTTCCTCCTTACCTTCATCAGAACACTGGCGGCGGCGGTTGCCGTTGAAGCGGGGCTGCGGATACCCATACGATAGCGCTGGCGGCGCTGCGCGTCATTGCATAAAATAGCCACAATATTATTCAATCCAGCCAAACCATTCCCATGCCCTCTCCCCTCTTGCCCAAGGTGCTGACGGCCCAGCTGGGCCTCGAGGCCGGCGCTTCCCTCATCGATTTCGACATCGATGGCGTGCTGCGCCCGCTGCTGGCCGTGGGACTGGCCAGCGTGCCCGAGGATGGCGAGCAGGCGCCGCACCGGCACCGCAAGGGGCAGCTGCTGTATGCGACGCGTGGCGTGATTCATTGCGAGGTGGACAGTGGCGTGTGGATCGTGCCGCCCCAGTGCGCCGTGTGGATACCGGGCGGCCTGATGCATTCGGCGCAGGGCGTGGGCGAGGCCGCATGTTATTGCCTGTTTGTTGAACCGGCCATGGCGCCGGCCTTGCCGGCCGTCTGCTGCACCGTGGCCGTGTCGCCCCTGCTGCGCGAACTGATCGCCAAGGCGGCCGGTTTTCCCACCCTGGCCGCGCTGCATGGCGCGCAAGAACGCCTGGTGCTCACCCTGCTCGATGAACTGGCGGCCGCGCCCGTGGAAGACTTGCACCTGCCGATGCCACGCGATCCTCGCCTGCGCCGCCTGGCCGCCCTGCTGCTGGCGCAGCCCGGCGATAAAAGCACCCTGGCCGAATGGGCCGGCCGCATCGGCATGAGCGAGCGCAGCATGACCCGGCAATCACTGGAGGAACTGGGCATGAGCGTGGGCCGCTGGCGCCGGCAATTGCACGTCATCCTGGCCTTGCAGCGGCTGGCGCAAGGCCACAGCGTGAAAGCGGTGGCGCTGGAACTCGGTTATGAAAACACGAGCGGTTTCGTCACCATGTTCCGCAAGGCCGTGGGCAAGCCGCCGGCGCGCTACCTGGCGGAACGGGAATCGAAGAGGATATAAAAACGCATAAAAAAAGGCGGCATCACGCCGCCTTCGTCACGCATCGTCGCCGAACAATCAGCTTTCGCGCGCCAATGCCAGAAATTCCGTGCGCAGCGCCAAGTTCGGCTGCATCTCGCCCAGCATGGCCGAGGTGATGGTTTCCTCGCCCGGCGTGCGGATGCCGCGGCTTTCCATGCACAGGTGGCGGCAGCGTACGACCACGCCCACCGATTTCGGTTCCAGCACTTCCATCAGGGCATTGGCGATCTGCATCGTCATGCGTTCCTGCACTTGCAGGCGCTTGGAGAAGCAATCGACGAGGCGCGTCAGTTTCGACAGGCCGACGATCTTGCCGTTGGGCACGTAGCCGATGGTGGCCTTGCCGAAGAATGGCGCCAGATGGTGTTCGCAATGGCTGTAGACGGGAATGCCGCGCACGACGATCAGCTCGTTGTACTGTTCCGCGCCATCTTCAAACGCTTTCAGCAAATCCACCGGATCCTGGCCATAGCCGGACGTCCAGTGCTTCCACGCCTTGGCCACGCGCGCCGGCGTTTCCAGCAAGCCGGGACGCTGCGGGTCTTCGCCAAAGCTGCTGATCAGCCGACGCCAGTCGTTTTCGGAGAATTCTTCTTGAGACATGCTACACCACCCTAAAATTTGCAATTGCCGTCAGTATATAGAAAATGTGACAGGCTGCCCCGACGGCCATTGCTTTCCCTATGGCATAGGCGGACGGTGCGCGCGCACCAGCAGCGCGGAAATCGACACGCTCGAACTCGCCTCCGGCCATACGTCGCCGGGGCCGAACCAGCGCGCCTCGGCGATCTCGTTTTCATCGACGCGGATCTCGCCATCGAGATAATCGGCCGTAAACGCGATCATCAGCGAATGGGGAAACGGCCAGGACTGGCTCATGAAGTATTGCAGGTTGTGCACGCGCAAGCCCACCTCTTCCATCACTTCGCGGTGCACGGCTTCCTCGATCGATTCGCCCGCTTCAAGGAAACCAGCCAGTGGACTGAAACGCTGCGATGGCGAGTGCTTGTGCATGGCCAGCAGCACCTGCTCGCCCTTGCGGATGAGCACCATCATGGCCGGCGAAATGCGCGGATACGCGAGCATGCCGCAGGCGGCGCACGTGAAACAGCGTTCGCCGCGCGTGCGCTGCATGGGCGTGGCGCACACGCCGCAATGGCGGTGCGTGCGCGCCCACTCGGCCAGCTGCACGGCGCGGCTGGCCAGGCCCAGGAAGGCGTCGTCGACGGCATTGAACAGGGTGCGCATGCCGTGCCAGGCCAGGCCGGCGCCGGCGGGCAATTCCTCGTCGGCCCAGACCGTCTGGCAATAGCGGCCTTGCCACAAGCCCACGGGCTGGGCGCGGCCGAGGTCGATATCGAGCGCTGCCACCTCGGCGGCAGTGGGCAGGGCCAGCTCGGGCGTACGCAACAACAGACGCCCGCGGTGAAAGACAAAGGTCAGCGTCTGGTCTGCGGCCGGGGCCGGTTCGGGCGCATCGATCAGGGGGACAAAGGCATCGGGAGTCTGCAGCATGCTCGGTGGAATTTGTAAAGGTTGCTCATCATACTCCCGCTGCCGGACGCTTGCGCGCATAGCAGCGCCGCAGCGGCAAAGCAAGCATTCATCCGCCATGGCCGGTTTTTTTTTGCGTCAAGCCCAATCCGTTGCGTAAACGATACTGATAACGATTCTCATTTACGAAATAGCGCCCAGTTATTACAATACCGCCTACTCCGTCTCCATCGCCAGCCACTTGCCCGCGTGCCCAAGCACAGCGGCGCAGAGCCAGCCAGGAACCACTACCCTGACCTTTTCGAAAGAGCAAGATGGCAATCAAGAGCCGCAAACACGCACCTACCCGTTTCAACCAGCACATCGGCGCCGCCCTGGCCGTGATGCTGCTGCCCGTCGCCGCCCAGGCGGCAGACCCGGCCGGCCAAAGCGCCCCGGCATCGCAGCAAACCCTGAACGAAATCAAGGTCGTGGGCTCCAAGGAAAATGATTTCAAGGCCGAAAAAGCCTCGTCGCCGAAATACACGGAAGACCTGGTCAACACGGCGCAAACCATCGTCGTGATCAAGAAGGAATTGATCGAGCAGCAAGGCGCGCTGACCCTGACGGATGCGCTGCGCAACACGCCCGGCGTCGGCACCTTCTTCCTCGGCGAGAACGGCAACACGAACACGGGCGACGCCGTCTACATGCGCGGCTTCGATGCCTCGGGCAGCATCTATGTCGATGGCGTGCGCGACGTGGGTTCCATCTCGCGCGACGTCTTCAACATCGAACAGATCGACGTGTTGAAGGGCCCGGCGGGCACGGACAGCGGCCGCGGTTCGCCGACCGGTTCGATCAACCTGGTCAGCAAGACGGCCACCATGGAAAACAAATTCAATTCCCTGCTGACGGCGGGCAGCGGCAAGCAGAAACGCGCCACGGCCGACTGGAACCGCATCATCGACGCCGATTCCGGCACGGCCTTCCGTCTGAACCTGATGACGCAGGACAGCGGCAACCCGGCGCGCGACGAAGTCAAGAACAAGCGCTGGGCCTTCGCGCCCACCGTCACCTTCGGCATCGGCAAACCGACGCGCATCACGGCCAGCTACCTGCACGTGGATCAAAACAACGTGCCCGACGGCTTTGTGCCGACCATCGGCTTGCCAGGCTACTCGACGCCGGACACCATCACGCCGACGAACAAGGTGATCCGTACCTTCCTGAACGGCGCCGCCAAGGTCGATCCGAAGAATTTCTACGGTTCCACCGCGGATCACGACAAGGTCAAGGCCGACATGGGCACCTTGCGCATCGACCATGATTTCTCGCCGACCGTGCAGTTCCAGAACACCACGCGCTACGGCAAGACCAAACAGGATTACCTGCTGACGGCCTTCATGGGCAGCACCGCCAACCTGAAGACGCCGGTCGCCACTGATCCGTCGACCTGGACCCTGGCGCGCTCGCTGCGCACCGTGAAGGACCAGGAAAACACGATTCTGACCAACCAGACCGTGGTCAGCGCGCAATTCGACACGGGCGTGCTGAAACACTCGATGGTGGCCGGCGCCGAATTCACCAGCGAAAAACAGACCAACTACAGCTATGTGCCTGCCAGCCTGGGTACCATGCCGGACGCCAATCTGTACCATCCAAATCCGCGCGACCCCGTCACCGGCTACCAGCCCGTGCGCAACGGCGCGTTCACCGAAGGCGAAGTCAACACGCAAAGCCTGTATGTGTTCGACACCGTCAAGTTCGGCGACAAGTGGATCTTCAACGGCGGCGTGCGCTTCGACCATTTCAACACCACGTATGACGCCGTCACCCTGCAAACGGCCGTGACCGCACCGGCAGTACAGCCATTGCCAGTGGGCACGCCGATTCCTACCCACTTGACCCTGAGCGACACCTTGGCCAACGGCAAGATTTCGGCCATGTACAAGCCGACGCCGGACAGCAGCGTGTATGCCTTGCTGGCCACGTCGAAAGCGCCACCCGGCGTCAACTTCGCCCTGAGCACGGGCGCCAGCAGCGCGCAAAACCCGAAATATGACCCGCAGGAAACCATTACCAAGGAAATCGGCACCAAGTGGGACTTCCTGAAGCAAAAGCTGTCGCTGTCGGCCGCCGTCTACCAGACCACCGTCAAGAATGAAGTGGAACAAGATCCTGTGATCCCGACCATTTATTACCAGACAGGCAAGAAGCGCGTGGAAGGCATCGAAATCGGCGTGGTGGGCGAGATCATGCCGAACTGGCTCGTCAGCGCAGGCTACACCCGCATGAACACCAAGGTCGAGTCGGGCAAGGTCGTCACGGCCAGCGGCGTCAACAACCTCAGCTACACGCCTAAACAGGCGTTTACGGGCTGGACCTCGTACACCCTGCCCTTCGGCCTGAAGATCGGTGGCGGCGCGCGTTACGTGGGTGAAATGCTGCGCGGCACCGATGGCGCCGTCGGCACGCCGGCCCGCGTGGATGCCTACTGGGTCTTCGACGCCATGGCAACCTACACCGTCAACAAGAACCTCGACCTGCAGCTGAACGCCTACAACCTGGCCGACAAGACCTATGTGGCGGCCATCAACAAGTCCGGCTTCCGCTACACCCCGAGCCAGCCACGTTCGTTCAGCCTGACGGCCAATATCAAGTTCTGACGTCAATAGAACACGACTGCGCCACATCAAGCCCCTCTTCGGAGGGGCTTTTTTATTGTCCTGATAATCTTGCCTTTTTGGCGTACCGCCACCGTGCCGCGACCAGCGTATGAAAAGTCATACAGCGATGGCCCGCCGCGTCCAATATTTCGCGCAAGCAGGCCAAATTGCGACATCCTGACAACAAAAAAAGCTTCCTTAAATCAACAACTTAAGAAGTTATGCGCCAAATGCCGATTTCAGGCATATCCTTTGCTATGTACAGGTTTTGCTGCAAATAATCGCTGGCACGCAAGGGCTTGTTTTTGAGAAATATTGACTCCAAGCTTGAGTTGCTCGCAATCAATAATCCGCTCACAGCGGCGCTTCATTTGGAGGAGTCAAAATGAAAAAGAAACGGCCATTAACCCTGTACATCCTGATTGCCATGGTCCTCGGCATTATTGTCGGCTATGGATGCAATACCGCCTTCCCTGATGCCAAGCTCAGCGCTCAGATCGCTGGCAATATTTCCATCGTCACCGACGTTTTCCTGCGCCTGATCAAAATGATCATTGCGCTGCTCGTATTCTCCACCCTGACGGTCGGCATCGCCCACATGGGCGACGGCAAGACGGCGGGCCGCATCGGCCTGAAAGCCATGTGCTGGTTCGTCGTTGCCTCGCTCGTGTCGCTGGCGCTGGGCATGGTGCTGTCGAACCTGATGCAGCTGGGAACCAACCTGGGCTTGCCATTGCCGGACGTCCACGCTTCGACGAATTTGAAAACGGCCGCCTTCACCTTGAAAGATTTCTTCACGCACCTGGTGCCGAAGTCGCCGATCGAGGCCATGGCCAACAATGAAATCCTGCAAGTACTGGTGTTCTCGATCTTCTTCGGCGGCGCACTGGCCGGCCTGGGCGAATCGGGCAAGACCCTGACGGCCGTCGTCGACCAGCTGGCGCAAGTCATGCTGCGCATCACCGGCACCATCATGAACTTGGCCCCACTGGCCGTGTTCGCCGCAATGGCTTCCGTCATCACCACGCACGGCCTGGGCGTGCTGGTCACGTTTGCCAAGTTCATGGGCGGCTTCTACCTGGGCCTGCTGTGCCTGTGGGCACTGCTGATCGGCGCCGGCTTCGTCGTCATCGGCCCGCGCGTCTTCAAACTGGTTGGCCTGATCCGTGAACCATTCCTGCTGGCATTCTCGACGGCCAGCTCGGAAGCGGCCTATCCAAAACTGCTGACGGCGCTCGACCAGTTCGGCGTGGACCGCAAGATTTCCAGCTTCGTGTTGCCGATGGGCTACTCCTTCAACCTCGATGGCTCGATGATGTACTGCACCTTCGCCGTGCTGTTCATCGCGCAAGCCTACGGTATCGACCTGTCGATCGGCACGCAGATCACCATGCTGCTGCTGCTGATGCTGACCTCGAAAGGCATGGCCGGCGTGCCGCGCGCCTCGCTGGTGGTGATTGCCGCGACCCTGAACCAGTTCAATATTCCAGAAGCGGGCTTGCTGCTGCTGATGGGCGTCGACCAATTCCTCGACATGGGCCGTTCGGCCACCAACGCGGTTGGCAATGCCGTCGCCACGGCCGTCGTCGCCAAGTGGGAAGGTGGCCTGGCCACCGAGGAAGAAGCAGCCGCAGCCAACGCGGCCAGCCAGAACACGGAAAGCCATTGGGGCGAAGCGGATCACGCTAGCAAAGCCTGATAGCGCCATGGCCCGCCACAAGCGGGCTATTTATTTGTTGTCCATGTTGAGTAACAAGCAGTCAGGTAGTGCGATCAGTAGTCATTCCAACCTATTAGAGAGATTTTCATGAAAAAAGTCCTGTTTACCCTGCTGACCCTCGGCGCAGCCTCCACCGGCGCCCTGGCCCAATCGAACGTGACCATGTATGGCGTGGCGGACGCCGGCCTGGTGTTCGACAAGGATGCGGCTGGAGACCGCCTGAACCGCGTCGCTTCCGGCGTCGCCTCGGGCTCGCGCATCGGCTTCAAAGGCAAGGAAGACCTGGGCGGCGGCCTGGCCGCCACCTTCGTGCTGGAAAGCGGTTTCAATATCGACACCGGCACCTCGGGCCAGGGCGGCCGGCTGTTCGGCCGCCAGGCGTATGTGGGCCTGACCGGCAGCGCCGGCGCCCTCACCCTGGGCCGCCAATATACGCCGTACTACCTGGCCCTGCGCGACGTGGCCGATCCGTTTGTCATCGGCCTGGCCGGCACGGCATCGAACATTATGGCGACGAATTACCGCGTCGATAATATGGTGCAATACAGCTCGCCGACCTATAGCCACCTGTCGGCCGACCTGGCGTATGGTTTTGGCGAAGTGGCCGGCGACAATGCGAAAAACCGCAGCATGGGCGGCGCCGTGCATTACATCGATGGCCCGCTGAACGTGACCCTGACGCATCACCACCAGGAAAATGCGCTGGCGACCCAGCAAAGCCGCAACACCTTGCTGGCCACGCGCTACGACTTTGGCGTAGTACAAGGTAACTTCGGCTACGCCGACAACCGCGCCCTCGACGACAGCAAGAGCAACGATATCCTCGTTGGCTTCAGCGCACCGTTCGGCGCCACCAAGCTGGTCGCGTCGTACATCCGTCACAACGACAAGAGCAACGCCAACCGTGACGCCCAGCAGTGGGCCATTGGCGCCTTCTATGCGCTGTCCAAGCGCAGCGACCTGTACACAGGTTACGGCCACATCAGCAACAAGAACGGCGCGACCTACAAGGTTGGCAATGCCACCGACGATGGCACCGGCACCAGCGGTTTCAACTTGGGTATGCGCCACACGTTCTAAGGACGTCGAGCTGTCCGTAAAATAGAAGTGTGGGCCGCCGGATGCATATCCGGCGGCTTTTTTATTTCCGCGATTACTTAAATGCGATACTGTGGGTTCTTGCAAGTTGGCAGCTGATTTTATGAATAGCAGTAGTAAACCCTCCCTTTCCTGGCGCCAGCGCCTGTCGCAACGGTCGGGCCGCGAAACGCTGGCCTGGGGCGTGGTGCTGGCCGCCTGCCTGGCCACCGTCTGGCTCGTGTATTTCTGGACCGAACGCATCGCCATCGGCAAGCTGCAGGCCAGTGGCGCGCAGCGCCTGGAGGTGTATGTCAGCAGTCTTGAAAATGCGCTGGAGAAATACGACTTCCTGCCCAAGACCCTGGAGCTGAACCGCGACGTGATCCGCCTGCTGCAGCACCCGGAAGATCCGGTGCTGGTCGATACGGTCAACCATTACCTCGAGCAGATGAATGCCCAGGCGAAATCGTCGACCATTTTCATCAGCAACCTCGACGGCAACACGCGGGCCGCCAGCAACTGGCAACAGCCCGATAGTTTTATTGGCGACAATATCTCGTTCCGCCCCTACGCCCAGGATGCGCTGCGCGGCACGCCGGGCCGCTTCTATGGCGTGGGCACGACGCGCCTGGAACCCGGTTACTTCTTTGCCCACGGCATCTACCAGAATGGCCACATGCTGGGCCTGGCAACGGTGAAGGTGAATCTGGAAACCCTGGAAAAACGCTGGGTGCAAGGCGCCGACAAGGTGATGCTGGCCGACGAGCACGGCGTGATCTTCCTCAGCTCCATGGCGGACTGGAAGTACAAGACCCTGGCGCCGCTGTCGCCCGCCATCGTCGAGGAACTCAACCGCACGCGCCAGTACTATTCGAAGCAGCTCGCTGCCATCCCCTTCGTTTCCGACCGCCAGCTGGGCAATGGCGCGCGCGTGATCAGCGTGCGCGAGCATGAACATGCCGATGCCCCGCCGAAGACCAGCTCGAGCGTCATGACGCAGATCAAGCTCAAATCGCCGCAAGGCTGGACTTTTATTTACCTGTCCGACCTGGCGCAAGCCAAGGCCAGCGCGCGCGCGGCGGCCGCCTTCTCTTGCGTGCTGCTGGGCTTTTTCATGCTGCTGTTCTTTTACCTGCGCCAGCGCCGCGCGGCCGTGGCGCAAAAATTGCGCGCCCGCGAAGATCTGCAGCACGCCTACGACAACCTGGAAGCCATGGTCGAGGAACGCACGTCGGAACTGAACGCGATGACGCAAAGCCTGAGCCAGGAAATCGAGGTGCGCAGCAAGGCCGAGCAAAAGCTGCACATCACGCAAAACGAACTTTTTCAGGCCGGCAAGATGGCCGTGCTGGGGCAAATGTCGGCCAGCATCACGCATGAACTGAACCAGCCACTGACGGCGCTGCGCACCATGTCCGACAATGCCGTCATCCTGCTCGAGCGGGGGCGGCTCGACGATGCACGGCGCAACCTGGCGAAGATATCGCAAATTGCGGCCAGGATGGGGACCATTACGGGACAATTGAAGATTTTTGCGCGCAAATCGACAACCAGCCTGACCTCCGTCTCGATTCCCACGGCGATCAGCAACGCCCTGTTCCTCGTCGAACGGCGGCTGCAGGTGGAAAATGTGCGTTTTACCCTGCAATTGCCGCCCGAAGACATCTTCGCCATGTGCGAAAGCAACCGCCTCGAGCAGGTGCTGGTGAACCTGTACGCCAATGCGCTCGATGCCATGAACGGCAGCGACGTGCGCAGCCTGCGCGTGTCCGTCGAATCCACGCCCGGGCACGTGCTGATCCACGTGGCCGACACGGGCCCGGGCCTGTCGACGGAAGTGTATGAACACCTGTTCGAACCGTTCTTCACGACCAAACCGCAAGGCCTGGGACTGGGCCTGGGCTTGGCCATTTCCGAACAGATCACGCGCCAGTTCGGCGGCGTGCTGCGCGCCGAGAACGCCCCCGGCGGCGGCGCCATCTTCACCATCGAACTACAGATAGCAACGCAGGAGGAAAAACATGTTTGACGGCTTGAAGGTCTTGCTGGTCGAAGACGACCCCACCGTACGCGAAGGCAGCGAGCAGGCATTGCAGCTGGCCGGCCTGGATGTGCTGGCCTTCCACTCGGCCGAGCTGGCCTATAAACTGCTGACGCCGGATTTCCCCGGCATCGTCGTCAGCGACGTGCGCCTGCCCGGCATGAGCGGCCTGGAATTGCTGCAAGCGGTCAAGACGCTCGATGCCAACCTGCCCGTGATCCTCGTCACGGGCCACGGCGACATCACCATGGCCGTGCACGCCATGCGCACGGGCGCCTACGATTTCATCGAAAAGCCGTATTCGTCCGACCAGCTGGTCGACGTCATCCTGCGCGCGCTGGAAACCCGGCGCCTGACCCTGGAAGTGCACAGCCTGCGCCGCCAGCTCGAGGACGGCGGCGGCATCGAAGCGCGTTTATTGGGCAATTCCGTGGCGATGCGCGACATACGGCGCCTGATACTCGACGTAGCAGACGAACCGGCCGATGTGCTGATCTATGGCGACACGGGCACGGGCAAGGAAATGGTGGCCCGCTGCCTGCACGACTTCAGCCACCGCCGCAAGCACAACTTTGTCGCCGTCAACTGCGGCGCGATTCCCGAAAGCATATTCGAGAGCGAAGTCTTTGGCCACGAACCGGGCGCGTTTACGGGCGCGGCCAAGCGGCAGGTGGGCAAGATCGAACACGCGGACCAGGGCACTTTCTTCCTCGACGAAATCGAATCGCTGCCCCTGTCGCTGCAAGTGAAATTGCTGCGCGTGCTGCAGGAACGCTATATCGAACGGCTCGGCTCGAACGTGCCCACGCCCGTCGACGTGCGCGTCATCGCGGCGGCCAAGCTGGACCTGGAAGACTTGTCGCAGCAGCAAAAGTTCCGCAGCGACCTGTACTACCGATTGAATTTGATCGTGCTGCACCTGCCGCCGCTGCGCGAACGGCGCGAAGACATCCCCATCCTCTTCGAGCACTTCGTGCTGGCCGCCGCCGCCCGCTACAACCGCGCCGCGCCCGTCGTTTCCAGCGCGCAGATGCGCAACCTGATGGCCCACTCCTGGCCCGGCAATGTACGCGAACTGCGCAATATCGCCGACCGCTTCGTGCTGGGCATCGCCGGGGGCGCCTCGAGCTTGCTGGCGGCCGGACTGGCCAGTCCATTGTCGTTGGCGGAACAGGTCAACGGCTTCGAACGTTCGTTGATCGAGCAGGAACTGCGCGCATATGCGGGCAACGTCAGCGAAGTGAGCGCGGTGCTCGGCTTGCCGAAACAGACCTTGTATCACAAGATGCAAAAGTACAACCTGGTGGCGGAAGAGTTCAGGTAGGCACGCCGACCCGGCCCGTGCGCAAGGGCACGACCCAGTCGGGCCGGCCGCTGGCCAGCGCCAGCCGGGCCGCCTTTTCCCAGTCATATTTCACCGCGTGCAACTGCGCCGTCCAGCTGCCATCGGCTCCCTGTTCGGCAATCGCATAGCGCGCGTGCGGCGTGCCGTTTTCCATCACGTGCGGATAACCATGGTCGTCGTCGTAGGCTTGCAAGCCCACGCTGCCCGGGTTGACGATCAGCCGGCCATCGGCTAGGCGCACCTGGCGCGGCATGTGCGTATGGCCGCACAGTATCAAGGCCGCGTCGGCCCCGCCGGCACGTTCCGCCACTTCCCGCAGCGTGGCGGCACGGCTGCCTTGCGGCGTGACGCTGTCGAGAAAATACACGAGGTCGCTGCTGGGCGTGCCATGCACGAGCAGCACGTCATGCCGCAGGCGCAAGGTGGCGGGCAGCGCATCTATCCACGCGAGTTGCTCCGGCAACAGTTGCGCGCGCGCATAGGCGTCGGACACGCCCATGCGGGCCGGATCGCCCAGCAGCTGGCGCTCGTGGTTGCCGCGGATGGTGGGCAGATTGATACCCATCAGGCGCGCCGCCGTGGCGCGCGGCTGCAGATGGCCCGAGACGATATCGCCGAGGTTGACGGTCACGTCCACGCCACGCCGGGCGATGTCGGCCAGCACGGCGTCAAGCGCGTCCAGGTTGCCGTGGATATCGGATATGGCAGCGATTCTCATGCGATGTCTCCTGTTCTTGCGCGCCATTCTGCGCGCCTCCCCTGTTGCAGGCAATACCGCGCACCAGCAATGACATGCGGTAGGACAAATCCGACGGTAATTTGCGCCGTGCGGCTACGTGATCTAAATGTAACAGTTGCTACCATTTCCTCATTGCATTAGACCTGTCGGCCGCCCTAGCGTCGCGGCCCACCCATTACTTTTCAGAGGAGTAGTTCCATGTTTGTCACGCCCGTCCCCGCCCGCCTTTCCCCACTCCGTTTGCAGCCTCTCGCCTTGCGCGGCGCCCTGATGCTGGGCGTGCTGGGCATTGCCACGGCGGCGGCCACGGCGCGGGCCGAGCCATCGCCCACCCTGGACCGTGTCAGCATCTCGGTGGGGGCGTTTTCCGCCGATCCGCGCATCAATATCGGCGCCGACACGCAGTTTGGCCGCATCGACGCGCCCGAATCGAAGCCAAGCCACACCACGATTCCCCGCGTCAAGGCGGACTTGCTGATCGGCGACCGCCATGGCCTGGCGTTCGACTACTACCGCTATGATAAATCCTACACGCCCACCTTGACGGGCGAAACCATCATCAATGGCCAGCCCGTGACGGGCACAGCCACGGCGAATGCCGACCTGAAACTGGACCTGGCCAAGCTGGCCTATAAATGGTGGCTGGGCAGCGGCAACGACACTTTCGGCATCGGCCTGGGCGCCGCCTACTACCATGCCAACCTGAATGGCACGGCGACCGGCATCGTCAATGGCGAAACGGCCACGGCGCGCGATTCCATCAGCGAGCACGCCTTTGCTCCGCTGCTGGAAGTGGGCTGGCGCCACGCCTTCACACCGGACTTGCGCATGTATGCGGAAGCGTCGGGCATCAAGAAAAACGGCGGGCGCATCAATGGACACATCTACGGTGGCAATATCGGCGTGGAATGGTTCCCGTTCAAGAACATCGGTTTCGTGGCCGATTACGGCATCTCGAAAATCAAGCTGCACCGCGACAGCGAACGTGATGCCGACCTGAACATTCGTCTGACGGGACCGTCGGCATATGTGAAAGTACGCTTCTAAACCAGCTCAGGCCGCCGGTTTCAGCAACGTCAGCTGGAACTGCGGCAAGTCCGGATCGTCGTACGCCTCGACCCTGGCAAACGGCAGGCGCGCAAATGCCTGCCGCCAGAACGCGCAGGCAGCGGCATCGGCGCGGAACGTCGCCACCATCCACGTCTGCTCGCTGCCCAGCAGCACGCGGCGCACCACTTCCAGCGCCAGCCCCCGACGCCGGTATTTGCGCAAGATGAAAAAGTCGCTGAACTCCTGCACCGGCAGCTTGCCGGCCATGCCAGGCTCCGTAATGAAAAATCCCGCCAGCGCGCCATCGACCTCGATCCAGGCGGCCGTATGCCCGGGCGCATGCACGTACTCGGCCAGCCCGGCATCGCATACATCGTAACGGCCATCGGCCAGCACGTCCTCCCCGCTCCAGGCGGCATTGTCGTAGCAATACAGCTGGAACAGCTGCGCCAGCGCCCCTTCTTCGCCCGGGGCTACGGCGCGCAATGTCATGTTCTGTGCTACCGGCATGGTCCGCCTTTCCGCCACCTGGCGTTGCTGAGATGGCGAGTGTAGCACCACGTCGCTCATCCCTTCCCGTACGGTTCAGGCCAGCAAGTACATCTGCCGCAATGCGCATCCCACCTGCACCACACAAAACAACATGGCAACGAGCAATAGCCCCAGATGGATTTTTAAAATCAGAGCGGATGCATGGAAAGAAGCGCAATCTGTACCAGAGGTGGCACAGCGGTACAGGCAAAACGCTCGATATCGGCATGCGCGACTAAACAAGGGAGCTGCCCACACGGTCGATACGGCCCGCATAACAGCCCCGCTTGGCATTGTGGACGTGAATATAACTGACGTCCGCATCGGCGAATAATCGCGCAATGACGGCTTCCATGGCGCTGCCATCGACCACCTCGGCATCGAGCATCATGCCGTCGGCGGCATAGGCGCGCAGCGACAATAGACGCAGCCGCATCGATTCCGGCACCTCGTTGACGGCATCGTAGGCTTGCGTGGCGCCCTCGCGGACAAAAATGGCATGGCAAGCCCGGTAAGGCGTCATGGCGGGCTGGCAGACATGATTCAATAGCAGCACGGTCTCGCCCAGTTCGGCCTCCGCCAGCGTTATACGGTCAGGAAATCCAGGTTTTTGGTCGACCACATGGCGCCGCATGCCGAGCGCCATCAATTCGGCATCGGACAGGGAAAAAAAGGGAATAAAAGGTTCGGGCGACAAACCCGTAATGTGAAAATCCATGCTGTTCTCCGGTGTCGTCAAAACCACCATCAGACCAGCATCGGGACAGCGCCGCCATCCGCTTCTTGCTGTGGAATGTGACCATGCCCCCGGATCGCCCACTACCGCCCGCGCGCATAAAAAAGCCTGCTTCACGGATGAAGCAGGCTCTTTATCGGCAGTAGCTGGCGACAGGCGTCAGAACGGCGTGCTTAGAACGGGATGTCGTCATCCATATCCGAGAAGTTCGGTGCTGGCTTCGGTGCCGGGCGTGGTGCTGGCGCCGGGGCTGGGCGCGGAGCCGGTGCCTGGCGCGGGGCCGGGGCTTCGTAGCCACCGCCGCCACCGTAGCTGTCATCGCCACCGCCGGCGTCGCCGCCCATGCCGGAACGGCCGCCCAGCATTTGCATCTGTTCCGCGATGATGTCGGTTGCGTACTTCTCGACGCCGTCCTTGTCCGTGTATTTACGGGTTTGCAGACGGCCTTCGACGTAGACGGACGAGCCTTTTTTCAGGTATTGGCCGACGATTTCCGCCAGGCGGCCGAAGAACGAGATACGGTGCCACTCTGTCAATTCTTTTTGTTCGCCCGTGTTGCGGTCCTTCGATTTGTACGAAGTGGCCACGGCGATGTTGGCGATCGCGTCGCCGCTAGGCATGTAGCGGATTTCCGGGTCACGGCCCAGATTGCCGACGATGATGACTTTGTTGACTGATGCCATGAATAACTCCTGATGAACTGCAGCGGGAGCCGGTGTCCCGCGCGTTAGTTTAGTGTACTAAACGAGGATTATAAGCGACCACGCGGCGCAAAGCACCCGCTTTCTAACGGACGCCAGCTACCGTGCGGCAGCACGTTTTTTTCACAGCAAGAGAAAACAAGAAACTTGAATACTGGTATTATATACAGTGTTTAAACGTCTGCACGCATCTGTATCAAACTTTGTCGGGGCACGTTCGCCTGGCGGCGCAATCCGCCCATGGACGCCTCAGGCATGCAGAGCAAAACCCGGCTATAGTTACAGGTTGACCCGTTGTGGCCTCTCATCCGCACCCTGGCCCGATGCGCCGGCCGCACCACTCACTGAAAGCAAGGCAATCACATGGAACAGATCCGCATTCGCGGCGCTCGCACGCATAACCTCAAGAATATCAATCTCGATTTGCCGCGCAATAAGCTGATCGTGATTACCGGCTTGTCCGGCTCCGGCAAGTCGTCGCTGGCCTTCGACACCTTGTACGCGGAAGGCCAGCGCCGCTACGTCGAATCGCTGTCGGCCTACGCGCGCCAGTTCCTGCAACTGATGGAAAAGCCCGACGTCGACCTGATCGAAGGTTTATCGCCCGCCATCTCCATCGAACAGAAGGCAACGTCGCACAACCCCCGTTCCACAGTCGGCACCGTGACGGAAATCCACGATTATCTGCGCCTGCTGTATGCGCGCGTGGGCACGCCCTACTGCCCCGACCATCCGGAAAACGCGCTGGCTGCCCAGTCCGTGTCGCAAATGGTCGACGCCGTGCTGGCCATGCCGGAAGACACCAAGCTGATGATACTGGCGCCCGTCGTCGCCAACCGCAAGGGCGAACACGTGGACTTGTTCGAGCAGATGCAGGCGCAGGGCTTCGTGCGCTTCCGCGTGCAGAGCGGCACGCATGCGGCCAAAATCTACGAAGTCGATGACCTCCCGAAATTAAAAAAGACGGAAAAACACACAATCGACGTCGTCATCGATCGGGTGAAGGTGAACCAGGACATCAAGCAGCGCCTGGCGGAAAGTTTCGAGACGGCTTTGCGCCTGGCCGATGGCCGCGCCATTGCCTACGAAATGGATACCGCCCAGGAGCATGTGTACTCCAACAAATTCGCCTGCAATGTGTGCGGCTATTCCCTGCAGGAACTGGAACCGCGTCTGTTCTCGTTCAACAACCCCATGGGCGCCTGCCCGGAATGCGACGGCCTGGGCCACATTGAATTCTTTGACCCGAAACGCATCGTCGCGTTCCCCAACCTGTCGCTGGCTTCGGGCGCCGTCAAAGGCTGGGACCGCCGCAACCAGTTTTATTTCCAGATGCTGACGAACCTGGCCGCCTTCTATGAATTCGACCTGGACATGCCGTTCGAGCAGCTGGACTTGAATTCACAGCAAGCCGTGCTGTACGGTTCCGGCAAGCAAGTGATTCCGTTCAGCTATGTGAACGAACGGGGCCGCACCGTCATCAAGGAACACACGTTCGAAGGCGTGGTCAACAATCTGCAGCGCCGCTACCGCGAGACGGACTCGATGGCCGTCAAGGAAGAATTGGCCAAGTTCATCAATGAAAAATGCTGCCCTTCATGCGATGGCGCGCGCCTGCGCGTGGAAGCGCGCTTCGTCAAGGTCGGCACGGGCAAGCAGCAGCGCGCCATTTATGAAGTGGCGGAAAAACCGCTGCGCGAAACCCTGGAATTCTTTGAAAAGCTGAAACTGACGGGCGCCAAGAAAGAGATCGCCGACAGGGTTGTGAAAGAAATCATTTCGCGCCTGAAATTCCTCAACAACGTGGGCCTCGACTACCTATCGCTGGACCGCAGCGCCGACACGCTCTCCGGCGGCGAAGCACAGCGCATCCGCCTCGCATCGCAAATCGGCTCCGGTTTGACGGGCGTCATGTACGTGCTCGATGAACCGTCGATCGGCTTGCACCAGCGCGATAATGACCGCCTGATCGAAACCTTGAAACACTTGCGCGACATCGGTAACAGCGTGCTGGTGGTCGAGCATGACGAAGACGCCATCCGCACGGCCGACTACATCGTCGACATGGGCATCGGCGCGGGCGTGCACGGCGGCGAGATCATCGCCGAAGGCACCCTGCCCGACATTTTAAAAAACAAGAAATCGCTGACGGCGCAGTACCTGAACGGCAAGCTGAAAATCGCCGTGCCGGCCAAGCGCCACGCCAGCAATCCGGAAAAGCAGCTGGTCATTACTGGCGCGACGGGCAACAACTTGAAAAAAGTGTCGCTGAGCTTGCCGGTGGGCTTGATGACGTGCGTGACGGGCGTGTCCGGCTCGGGCAAGTCGTCGCTCGTCAACGATACCTTGTACCCTGCCCTGTCGCGCCATCTGTATGGTTCGCAGACGGAACCGGCGCCGCACGACTCGATCAGCGGCCTGGAGCACTTCGACAAGGTCATTTCCGTCGACCAGGCGCCGATCGGCCGCACGCCGCGCTCGAATCCCGCGACCTACACGGGCTTGTTCACGCCGATCCGCGATTTGTTCTCCACCGTGCCGACGGCCAAGGAACGCGGCTACAGCGCGGGCCGCTTCTCGTTCAACGTGAAGGGCGGACGCTGCGAAGCGTGCCAGGGCGATGGCGTGATCAAGGTCGAGATGCACTTCTTGCCCGACGTCTATGTGCCGTGCGACGTGTGCCACGGCAAGCGCTACAACCGCGAAACCCTGGAAGTGCAATACAAGGGCAAGAACATCACGGAAGTGCTGGGCATGACGGTGGAAGAGGCACATGAATTCTTCAAGCCCGTGCCCTTGATCGCGCGCAAGCTGCAAACCCTGCTCGACGTGGGCCTCGGCTACATCAAGCTGGGGCAAAGCGCCACGACCTTGTCCGGCGGCGAGGCGCAGCGCGTGAAATTGTCGCTGGAATTGTCCAAGCGCGACACGGGCCGCACCCTGTACATCCTCGATGAACCGACGACGGGCTTGCATTTCCACGACATCGATTTGTTATTAAAAGTCATCCACCGCCTGCGCGACCAGGGCAACACCCTCGTCATCATCGAGCACAACCTGGACGTCATCAAGACGGCCGACTGGATCGTCGACCTGGGTCCGGAAGGTGGCGCCGGCGGCGGCCAGATCATCGCCACGGGCACGCCGGAAGACGTGTCACTGAACCCGGCCAGCGTGACGGGTAAATACCTGGGGCCGCTGCTCAAGCAATAAGGACGGCAGCGCAATAAAAAACGGCGCGGATTGCTCATGCAATCCGCGCCGTTTCTCTTTTGATAGCACCCCAGTCATTGCCGGCGTGTCATTTATCGCACGCCAGTCTTTGCCGGCGCGTTTCTCCCCCACTACAACTCTCAACACCTGACAAGCTACTGCGCTAGTCAGGTGCCGCTTTACGCTAACTTAGTTACGCACTCAGCCGCTTTTCCAGCGCAGCCTTGTTATCTGCCAATTCTTGCGGCAGATGATACGCGAGTTTTTCAAACAACTGCGTATGCAATTTCAATTCTTCCACCCACGCGGCCTTGTCGATCGAGGTGATGGTGTCGAACTGTTGCTGCGTGAATGGCAAGCCATCCCAGTTCAGGTCGCCATACTGCGGCGTCGTGCCGAACAGGTTTTCCACGCCGCCCGCCTTGCCTTCTATGCGGTCCAGCATCCATTTCAGCACGCGCATATTGTCGCCAAAGCCAGGCCAGACGAACTTGCCCGCCTCGTCCGTACGGAACCAGTTGACGCAATAGATCTTCGGCAGGGCAGCCGGGTTGACCTTGCCCACCTTGACGCCCATGTCCAGCCAATGCTGGAAGTAATCGCTCATGTTATAGCCGATAAACGGCAACATGGCAAATGGATCGCGGCGCACGACGCCCATCTGGCCCACGGCCGCAGCCGTCGTTTCCGAGCCCATGGTGGCGGCCATGTACACACCTTCGACCCAGTTGCGCGCTTCCGTGACCAATGGCACGGTGGTCGAGCGGCGGCCGCCGAAGATGAAGGCCGAGATCGGCACGCCGGCCGGATCGTCCCAGGCCGAGTCGATCACGGGGTTTTGCGTTGCCGCAACAGTAAAGCGCGCGTTCGGGTGCGCGGCCTTGGTACCGGACGCCGGCGTCCAGTCCTTGCCTTGCCAGTCGATCAGGTGGCTAGGTGCTTCCTTGGTCAAGCCTTCCCACCACACGTCGCCGTCGTCCGTCAGCGCCACGTTGGTGAAAATCGTGTTGTCGCGCATGGACGCCATGCAGTTGTAATTGGTTTTTTCGTTCGTGCCCGGCGCCACGCCGAAGTAGCCCGCTTCCGGGTTGATCGCATACAGGCGGCCATCGGCGCCAGGCTTGATCCAGGCGATATCGTCGCCGATGGTGGTCACTTTCCAGCCATTAAAACTTGCCGGCGGGATCAGCATGGCGAAGTTGGTCTTGCCGCAAGCCGATGGGAACGCTGCCGCGACATAATGCTTCTTGCCTTCCGGCGATTCCACGCCGAGGATCAGCATGTGTTCGGCCAGCCAGCCCGGATTGTTGTCGGCAGCTTGCGCCTCCTGGTAGCCCATGTTCGAGGCGATGCGCAGGGCGAAGCACTTCTTGCCCAGCAAGGCGTTGCCGCCGTAGCCCGAACCGAAAGACCAGATTTCGCGTGTTTCCGGGAAATGCACGATGTACTTGGTGCTGTTGCACGGCCATTTCACGTCGGCCTGGCCGGCGGCCAGCGGGGCGCCCACGCTGTGCACGCACGGCACGAACTCGCCATCGGTACCGAGCACGTCGTACACGGCACGGCCCATGCGGGTCATGATCTTCATGTTGACGGCGACATACGGCGAATCGGACAGTTCCACGCCGATGTGCGCGATTGGCGAACCCAGCGGGCCCATCGAGAATGGCACGACGTACATGGTGCGGCCACGCATGCAGCCATCGAACAGGCCGTTCAGGGTGTGACGCATTTCGCCAGGTTCGGTCCAGTTATTCGTCGGGCCGGCCGCTTCTTTCGTTGCCGAGCAGATATATGTGCGGTCTTCGACGCGGGCCACGTCGCTCGGGTCCGAGCAGGCCAGGTAGGAATTCGGGCGCTTTTCCGCATTCAGTTTTTTCATGGTGCCGCTGGCAACCATTTCAGCGCACAGGCGCTCGTACTCTTCTTGCGAGCCATCGCACCAGTAGATGCGGTCCGGCTTGGTCAGCGCGGCAATGTCGGCCACCCAGTTGATCAGTTTCTGTTGTTTAATATAAGCTGGGACGTTGAGTGCGGCGACGCCACCCATGACGGGCTGATTCATATTACCTCCAATACCAATAAAAGAAATTCTGGTCATTCCGCAAGACAGGCAGCATCGTTGAGAGGTGGCTGCGGCTCACTGCGGGCGGCGTGCTCACGCGGGCAGGGCTCTGGTGTCGTTTACCTGGATCATGCACCCAGGCTGCGGGAACAGTTTGCGCTATCACTATAATCAGGAAGCTTCAAAAGTGCCGGCGATTGTACACCCGCCAAACGGCTATTCTCGCAAAAATGTAGGAGAATAGCCTGACTAATGTAGTAGGCTATTCAGCATTTCCCGTATCCTGTTATTTCCCTACCAAATCCTTACTAAAATCGGCCATCCACCATGAAAATTGCCATACTCGATGATTACCAGGATGCCGTGCGCGGCCTCGATTGTTTCCAGTTGCTCGATGGCCACGAGGTCAAAGTGTTCAGCAATACAACACGAGGCCTGGGCCAGCTGGCGATCCGCCTGGCGCCGTTCGACGCGCTGGTGCTGATCCGCGAACGCAGCAGTTTCAACCGGGCATTGCTGTCGAAACTGCCGAACCTGAAACTGATTTCGCAAACGGGCAAGGTCAGCGGGCACATCGACGTGGCTGCCGCCACCGAGCTGGGCATCGCCATCGCGGAAGGCATCGGTTCGCCCACGGCGCCGGCCGAACTGACGTGGGCGCTGATCATGGCAGCGCAGCGCAAGATCGTGCCGTACGCGCAACATTTACAGGAAGGGCTGTGGCAGACGTCGTCGCTGGAGCCACAGCGCAATACGCTGGGCACCGTATTGAAAGGGCGCACCCTGGCGATCTGGGGCTATGGCAAGATCGGTCAATTGATCGCCGGCTATGGCCGCGCCTTCGGCATGACCATCCTCGTGTGGGGCAGCGAAGCGAGCCGCGCGGCGGCCGTGGCGGCCGGCGATACGGCGGCGGCATCGCGTGCAGCCTTCTTCGAGCAGGCCGACGTGCTGAGCTTGCACTTGCGCCTGTCCGACAAGACGCGCGGCCTGGTAACGGCAGAGGACCTGGCGCGCATGAAGCCGACGTCCCTGTTCGTCAACACCAGCCGCGCCGAGCTGGTCGCCGAGGGCGCGCTGGAAGCGGCGTTGCCGCTGGGACGCCCGGGCGCCGCGGCGCTGGACGTGTTTGCGGATGAACCCTTGCCGCCAGGTTCGCCGCTCTTGCAGCTGCCGAACGTGCTGGCCACGCCGCACCTGGGCTACGTCGAGCGTGACAGCTATGAACTGTATTTCCGCTACGCCTTGCAAAACATCGTCGATTTTGAACGTGGCCAATGCACGCGCCTGCTCAACCCCGAGGTGTTGACGCATGCGCGGCAAAGCCCTCAGGAGCGCTGAAATCCCTTGATGAGATCGGGCTCGCCCGTGATGCGGATGGCGGGCGCCGGCAGCGCGTGCCGGCCGCGCCACAGGCCGGCCCAGCCGGGCGGCCAGGCGATATCCGGCCCGCTGTACGGCGCCACGCCGGCGCGCACGGCCACCACCGGCACGGGCGGCATGTCTTGCAAGGGTTCGCCTGCGGTGCGCTGCATGTCCAGGCTGTACATGTAGTGGGGTAATAAAGCGTCGCAGACGCGGCCAAACCACTCCGTGTGGTCGTCGTCGCGTCCCAGCGCCTGCGCCAGCCCCTGCGGGTCGAACCGGGCCAGCGCATCGATCAACTCGCCGGTGGAGGCGCCGGGCGTATCGCCCCAGCCCATCACGGGGTTGACGTTGTAATCGGCGCCCGAGCCATACCAGCCTTCGCGCCAGGGCCGCTGCATCCAGTCGCGCGGCCCTGTAAACAAATGCCAGCGCCAGTGCAGGCCGGAAGGCTTGGGCCAGGAATACAGATACAGCTTTTGATAGCCGGCCTGGTGCAGCTCGCGCACCATGGCCATCAGGCGCGCGTGCGGCATGCGGTCCGGCGGCGCGCGGCGAAACAGGATTGCTTCGCCATCGGCGAACTGCACGTCGTCCGTCGACAGGTTCAAATCCAGGGTCCGCGCCTCGCTGCCGAATCGGGCGGCGATCCAGCCCGTCAGCAAATTGACGGACGTGATCACCCCGTAGCCGCGGTGGCGGTGAAAAATGACGGTGCCGGGAGCGAGCGCTTTCATACGGAGTCGGGGGTGGCAGGCAAACAAAGAAACCAGTGTACTCACAGATGACCAAATTTTCCAGATGCGGCGCCATTCACGCAAGGGCGCCAATCCACGATATCATGCGCGTCATTCTCCACTGACATCGTGACCACATCATGACTTTGCGCATACTCGCCACTGGCGGCACTTTCGACAAACACTACAACGAATTGAACGGTACCCTGGGCTTTTCCGACAGTCATTTGCCGGCAGCGATTGCCCGCGCGCGCATGACGGCGCCCGTGGCACTGGAGCAATTACCCCTGCTGGACTCGCTCGACATGCAGGATGCGGACCGCCAGCGCGTGCTGGCCTCGTGCCGCGCGGCGCAGGAGAAAGCCATCGTCATCATCCACGGCACCGACACCATGCGCGAAACGGCGCAAGTGCTGGGCGCGGCGAACCTGCAGCAAACGGTGATTTTGACGGGCGCCATGATTCCCTACGAAATCGACAACTCCGACGCCCTGTTCAACCTGGGCTTTGCCTGCGGCGTGGCACAAACCTTGCCGGCAGGCGTGTACGTGGCCATGAATGGCCAGATCTTCGCCTGGGACAATGTGCAAAAGAACCGCGCCGCCGGCGTATTCCAGCCCTTGTAAGCCGATGGCCCGACAGGGCAAAAAAACAGACCGGCACACGGCCTGACCGACACTCTGTCACAATTCGACCAGCCCGCTTTTAGCGGGCTTTTTTACATATTTTCACCTGGCATAAATTCTGCAATTCCTTAGTTTTCATCAAATTATTGCAGGCAGAACATCAAATTGCCAATACAATAATTTAATGTTGTATAAAAACGCCATTGATCATTTTTTAAAACAACGATATTTATAAATATAAACTTTATATTTAACATTTAAATCAAATATTCTTCAGTATCTCGAATTTATTGCCAAATCCGACACGGTTAACCTGCATTTTTTCTTGCTGAGACGACATAATGTTCGCCTCGACAAGTTAAAAGTGCATTTATAACAATATTGCGCTAAGTAGTCTTCCACTTCCCACCGACGTGGTTCCGCCTACCGTACACGCCTCCGCTGGCCATCTACCCGATGGCTTGAGCGGTGCTCGTGTACTGCTTGTCGTTATTAAAACTACTACGGAGTAATTGTTACAATGGCATTTAAAGAAAAAATCGGCGTACGCAGCGTGCGCCTGGCCCTGACCGTTCTGGCAGGTAGCGTCTTGTTCTCCGGCCAATCCATGGCGGACGAAGCAATCCAAAAAGTTGAAATTACCGGTTCGAGCATCAAGCGTATCGCCGTCGAAGGCGCATTGCCTGTGCAGCGCCTGTCGCAAGAAGCGATCGCCAAATCGGGCGCCACGTCGGTTGCCGACCTGATCCAGGCCCTGCCAGCCATGCAAGGCTTCACCATCGGCGCAGTTGCTGCCGGTTCTGATTCGGGCGGCAATACCAGTGCATCGCTGCACGGTATCGGCGAGTCCTACACCCTGGTGTTGTTGAACGGCCGCCGCATCGCGCCACAAGGTTCCGGCACCACGGTCAACCTGAACGCCATCCCGATGAGCGCCGTTGAGCGCGTCGAAATCCTGACCGACGGCGCTTCGGCCCTGTACGGCTCGGACGCCATCGCCGGCGTACTGAACTTCATCCTGAAGAAAAACCAGCAAGGCGCCACCCTGGAAGCCACCTATGGCGGCCCGGAAGACAAGGGCGGCAACGCCTGGAATACCAGCGTCACCTACGGTTTCGGCGACCTGGACGAAGACCGTTTCAACGTGCTGCTGTCCTACCGCCACGACGAGCAGTCGAAACTGGTAGCGACCGATCGCAAATTCGCCGATACCTCGTTCGTGAAATTCAACCGCGGCGGCAAGAACTACATCTGGGACCGCACCAGCACATCGGCTTCGCCAGCAGGCGCCACTGTTGCCTACAAAACGAAGAACAGCGCATCGACTTCCTTCACGCCTTACTTGCGGCAAAACGGAAATTGCCCTGACGACTCCTTCGTCACGACCGGCAATGCACGCGCTTGCGGCTTCGACACGGGTTCCACCGTGGAAATCGTGCCGCAATCGAAACGCGACAGCCTGTTTTCCAAAGCAACGTACAAGCTCAATGACAGCCTAAACGCGTTCGCCGAACTGGCCTACTCGCGCTACGACCTGACGGCGCGTATCGCCGCCAACCCGATCCCCATCTCGATCGCGCAAACGGTAAAAAACCCTAAAACCAACGTTGACGAGCTGGTGTTCAATAATCCAGCTGCCTACGCGACATACGTGCAACCTTACCTGACGCCAGCGCAACAGGCTGATATCAAATCGGTCACGGCCAACTACCGCAGCACCGACTTCGGTTTGCGTGCAAGCCAGACCGTTACCCAAACCAAGCACATGGTGGTTGGCGTGGAAGGCGAACTGGGCGCGTGGAACTTCGAAAGCGGCCTGACCTGGTCGCAAAACTCGATCGACGAGCGTTACACCGGCGGCTACGCGACAAATCAGGGCTTCAATGCGATCCTGGCCAATCCGGATTTCGATGCGTTCGCGTTGGGCCAAAAGCCATCCGTGCAAGCGCAAGTCGCCGGCGCGCAGTTCGTCGGCTCCGTGCGTACCGCATCGACCACGATGCGCGGCATCGACACGCACGGTTCGCGTGAATTGTTCTCCTTGCCAGGCGGCAAGGCCAGCCTGGGTATCGGCGGCGACTACCGCACCTACCGCTATGAGCAGTCGCCAGGCGCCACCGGTGACGACATCTACAGCTTCAACACGAAAGCTGCCTACGACATGAGCCGCGACACCTACGGCGCGTTTGTCGAGTTGCTGGCACCGTTGACCAAGTCATTCGAAATGACCGTCGGTGGCCGTTACGATGCCGTCAAGGCGATCGATGACAAACTGAACAGCAAAACTGTCGGTAAAAAAGACAGCGCCAATACCTACAAGGTATCGGCACGCTGGCAGCCGGTACAAACCGTGCTGATCCGCGGCTCCTACGGCACGGGCTTCAAGGCGCCAAGCATGCTGGACATCGCTCAGCCACTGGTCAATGCTGGCTTTACCGCCAAGAAATTTACCTGCCCATATCCAGGTACCGAGTTCTGCCGCGGCGAACCAATTCAATACAACGCCGTATCGGAAGGCAATCCAGAACTGCAATCGGAAAAATCGAAACAGTTCACCCTGGGCTTCCGTGTTGAGCCTAGCTCTGCCTTCTCGTTCGGCGCCGACCTGTGGGATGTGAAACTGCGCAATGCCGTCTCGGAAATCACCGAAGATCAGGCATTTGCCGATCCGGTCAAGTATGCGACGAGCTTCGATTACTACAAGGAGCCATCGACCGGCAATACCTACTACGCGTTCAAGAAACTGTCGGTCAACGTCGGCAAGAAGGAATACCGTGGTATCGACTGGGATCTGTCGGCCAACCACAAGTTCTCCTTCGGCAAGCTGACCGCCCAATTGAGCGGTACGCACATGTTGCACGCGAACTACACCAAGGCGGGCAGCAACAACGTGTTCACCAGCAACATGAACTTCTTCGGCGACACCAACGAAGTCACGTTCCGCAACCTGATGAAGCTGACGACGACCCTGGATACGGGCCGCCTGAGCAACACGGTCACGGTCAACTACCGTAACGGCTACACCGATGCGGCAGCAAGCGTATACAACGAGGACACCAAAACCAAAATAGACGATTTCCGCCTGCAAGTACCGTCGTACACGACGTTCGACTGGCAAGCACGTTTCGCCTTTGACAAGCAAACCACGATCCGCGCAGGCATCAAAAACCTGTTCGACCGTGCGCCACCGCTGTCGCTGCGCGCTTCGTCGGGCCACCAGGTTGGTTTCGACCCACGCTACGCCGATCCAATGATGCGTTCGTTCTACATCACCGGCAACTACAAGTTCTAATGTGACGTTTTGAATTAGCTTGTCCGAAAGCGCCTTGCACTTCACCGTGCAAGGCGCTTTTTTTTATGCCGAAACATATTACGCAGACGAAAAAAAGGAGCCGCAGCTCCTTTTTTGTACCGGCATGACTGCTGTTACGCCGTCGCTTCGCCACCCAATGCTACCACCACGTCGGCCATCAGCTTGGAGAGCTCGCCCGTCATCAGCATCACGTCGCCGTCGAAACGCTCTTCGTCGTTCTTCGTGCTCGATTCCGTTTCCTTGATCACGTCCAGCGGCTTGACGCTCTTGATGGCCAGGGACTCCGTCAGCACGAACGAGATCTTGTCGTTCCACGTCATGGCCAGGCGCGTGCACTGCTTGCCGGCCGCGATGTGGCGGCGCACGTCGTCCGCTTCCAAGGTGTGGCGCACATAGCGCACGGTGGCCTTGCTTTCACCCGTGGCGCGCAATTCCGTATCCATGTCGACCGTGAAGCCGGCCGGCGCATCGTCGGCCTGCAGCCATTCCGTCATCACCGCCACGGGCGAGCGCTGCACGCGCAGGCTTTCCAGCGGCAGTTTGTCGACGGCTTTCAACAGCAGCTTGATGACTTCATCGGCTTTCGCCGGGCTGGCGGCATCGACCACCAGCCAGCCATTGACGGGGTCGATCCACGTCCAGACGTTGCTGCGGATGCTGAAGGCGCGCGGCAGCAGTTCGTCGGCCACGCGTTCCTTCAATTCCTTCATGGCCTTCTTGCCTGGGGCAAAGCCTTGCGCTTCTTCCATCTCGGCAGCGCGGGCCTTGGCCACCTGATTGATGACGGTCGCTGGCAGCAGTTTCTTTTCCGTGCCCAGCAGGATCAGCATCTGCTTGTTGACCACGTGGACCAGGCCGCCGTTCGGGCGTGGCGTATCCCAGCCCTGGCGCATCAGATCCATGCTGGTCGCCGGCGTAAATTTGTTCGAGGACAGCGCCTCTTCCAGTTGTTCTGGCGTGTAAGCCCACGGTGCGGGCAGGCGGTAAATCTGAAGATTCTTGAACCACATAGTTTTTGTCTTCCGTTTGTTTCAGTAGTGCCAGGGGAACGCCATTCTACACTTTCAACACGGAAATGCCGTCAAAAGCGCGGACTGGCGCGGTGTTGTTGCTGCGTGGGGAATGCCGCTACAGGGCGGGAAACAGCTCCGCCTGGGCCGGCGCCTGCCGCGTCACGAGGGCAGGGTCGGACAAGGTGGAGATGCGCACGCCCAGCAGGCGGATTTTTTTGTCAAATGGCACGCGCCGCAAGCAATCGCGGCTGGCGCGCAGGATGGCGGCGGCATCCGCCGTGGCACTGGGCAAGGTGACGTCGCGCGTGACGGTGCTGAAATCCTCGAAACGCAGCTTGATGCCCACCGTGCGCCCCGCCAGCGATTGTTTGTCGAGGTCGCCCGCCACGCGCGTGCACAGGCTTTCCAGCTTTTCCGACAGGGTGGCGCGGTCGCGCACCACCTGCAAGTCGCGCTCGAACGTCGTTTCACGACTGACGGACTTGGTTTCCCGGCTCGTCTGCACGGGCCGGTCATCGATGCCCAGCGCCGCCTGGCGCAGCCAGCCCGTGTACAGGTCGCCGAACTGCGTGCGCAGCATGGCCATGTCGGCCCGGGCCAGCTCGCCGATGGTGATGATGCCCAGTGCTTCCAGCTTGGCCGTCGCCTTGGGGCCGATGCCGTTGATCTTTTTCGCCGGCAAGGGCCACACGCGCGTGGCGACATCCTCCGGGTGCAGGATGGTCAGGCCGTCCGGTTTTTCCAGGTCGGAACAGATTTTCGCCAGCAATTTGTTGGGCGCCAGGCCGATCGAGCACGACAGGCCCGTGGCCTCAAACACGGCCGCCTTCAGGCGGGCCGCCATGGCCGGCGCCTGCTCGCCGTATTCCGTCAGGTCGACATAGATTTCATCGATACCCACGTTCTGGATGATGGGACACAGCTGGGCCACGGCCTGCTTGAAGCGGGCCGAATAGTCGCGGTAAGCTTCAAAATCGGCCGGCAACAGGATGCTGTCGGGCGCCAGCTTGGCCGCCTTCATGATGCCCATGGCGGAAAAGACGCCGAACACGCGCGCCGCATAGGTCGACGTGGTGACGACGCCGCGCCCCACGTAGTCGCGCATGCGCGCAAACTGCCGCGTGCCGTCTTCCTGCAGCACGGGCTGCTGCAAGCGCCCGCCGCCGATGACGACGGCTTCGCCGCGCAATTCCGGATATTTCAACAATTCCACGGAGGCAAAGAAGGCGTCCATGTCCAGGTGGGCTATCCAGCGGCGCGGTTCGGAGGGTACGGGGGCAGATGCGGTCAAGGACACCTCGCGGCGAAATACTGTAGTTATATACAGTATCGCTGGAAATGCCCGTGGATGCAAGCTGAAACGCACGCGCACGGCGGTTGCTTTTCTCAATAGCAAGATTACAATCCTGACACAACTATTCAAAGGAGTCGCCTTGTCCATCACCCATCACGCTGCGCGCCGCCGGTCCGCCTGGTTATCCATCCTGCCGGCCCTGCTGCTGTCCACGCTGGCGCCATCCGCGCTGGCCGCTGACGCCGCCACCATGTCGGCCCCCGTTGCCGCCAAGACGGCCTGGCAGGAAACGCGCCACGGCACCGTCGTCACGGACGACTACCGCTGGCTGCAAAAGAAAACCGATCCTGCCGTGATCGACTACCTGAATGCGGAAAACGCCTACACGGCCGCCGTCACGGCACCGATCCAGCCGCTGGCCGACAAGGTGTTTGCGGAGGTCAAGGGGCGCATGCAGGAAGTGGACTTGTCCGTGCCTGCGCGCCAGGGCAATTTCTACTATTACACGCGCATGGAAGCGGGCAAGCAATACCCGATTCACTGCCGCCGTCCCGTCGGCGCCAACGGCGCCTACGATGCGCAGGCGCTTGAGGAAATCCTGCTGGACCAGAATCAATTGGCCGAAGGCCACAAATTCTTTGCCGTGCGCGCATTTGCCATCAGCCCGAATGAACAACTGCTGGCCTACACCACCGACACGACGGGTTTCCGCCAGTACGAGCTGCACGTCAAGGATTTGAAGACAGGCAAGCTGCTCACGGACACCATGCCGCGCGTGACCTCGCTGGCGTGGGCGGCCAACAACGCCACCCTGATGCTGGCGCAGGAAGACGCCACCACCAAGCGCTCGGACCGCGTGTTCCGCCTGGCCCTGGGCGGCGCGCCGCAACAGGTTTACCACGAACCGGTGGAACAGTTCGCCATCCACGTGGACCGTACGCACGACAAGCAGTTCTTCGTGCTCACCTCGGGCAGCACGGATACGAGCGAAGTGCTGCTGCTGCCAACGAGCAAGCCGCAAGGCAGTTTCCAGAGCGTGCTGAAACGCGAAAAAGGCCACCGCTACATCGTCGAGCACCGCGACGGCCAGTTGTATATCGTCACCAATAAAGATGCGAAGAATTTCCGTGTCGTCAGCGCGCCGGTGACCGCCCCGCAGCCGAAGCACTGGAAGAGCGTCGTGCCGCATAACAAGGATGCCGTGATCCAGTCCATCGACGTCTTCCAGGGCTACCTGGTGGTGATGGAAAAGGCGCGCGCCCTGAACCGCGCGCGCATCTACGATTTCGCGCATAAAAACTGGAAGACGGTGCAGTTCGACGACCCTGTCTACCTGGCAACATCCGTCGGCACGCCGGAGTTTTCCGCCACGCAATTTCGCATGTCCTACCAGTCGCCCGTCACGCCGCCCACCGTCATCGACGTGGCGATGCAAGACGGCAAGCGCACGGTGCTGAAGCAACAGGAAATCGTCGGCGGCTTCGACGGCAGCCGCTACACGACGCAGCGCCTGTGGGTGACGGCGCGCGATGGCGTGCAAGTGCCGCTGTGGCTCGTCTACAAGAAAGGCGTGAAGCTCGACGGCTCGGCGCCGCTGCTGCTGTACTCGTATGGCTCGTATGGCATCTCGACGGAAGCCACTTTTTCCATCAGCCGCATCAGCCTGCTGGAACGGGGCGTCATCTATGCGCAGGCGCATATCCGCGGCGGCACGGACATGGGCGAAGCGTGGCATGAAGACGGCATGCTGATGAAGAAGAAAAACACCTTCAATGACTTCATCGACAGCGCCGACTACCTGGTGCGCGAAAAATGGACGAGTCCGAACCGCCTGATCATCCAGGGCGGCAGCGCCGGCGGCTTGCTGATGGGCGCCGTCGTCAACATGCGTCCCGAGCTGTTCCACGCCGTGCACGCGGCCGTACCGTTTGTCGACGTGATGAACACCATGATGGACGCCAGCCTGCCGCTGACGACGGGCGAGTACCTGGAATGGGGCGACCCGAACCAGAAGGCGGCCTACGACTACATGCTCAGCTACTCGCCATACGACAACATTGCGCGCAAGAATTACCCGGCCATGCTGGTGACGACGGGCCTGAACGACAGCCAGGTCATGTACTGGGAACCGGCGAAATACGTGGCCAAGCTGCGCGCGTATAAAACGGACGGCAATCCCCTGCTGCTGAAAACGAATATGGGTGCCGGCCACGGCGGCGCTTCGGGCCGCTATAACGCCATCGCCGAGAACGCATTCAATATGGCATGGATGCTGTCGCAGTGGAATATCACGGAATAATGTGAAAAAAGCGCTTGCACAAGGATTTTACCCGTCCTATAATAGCGCCTCTTCCAGACGTGGTGACAAACGTCGGGATGGTTTTCTGAGACAAGCATTGGGTGCTTAGCTCAGTTGGTAGAGCGGCGCCCTTACAAGGCGTAGGTCGGGAGTTCGAGCCTCTCAGCACCCACCAAATCAGAAAACTATCCAGTGCTTCATGGATCAGCAATACAGATCATACGAGCTTGGAGTGGTAGTTCAGTTGGTTAGAATACCGGCCTGTCACGTCGGGGGTCGCGGGTTCGAGTCCCGTCCGCTCCGCCAATAAAAGAAAAGCCCTTTGGTTCTCTGAACCGAAGGGCTTTTCCCATTTCAGAACAAGAAAACACATCAACACTCCCTACCGTGAACATTTTTGCGCTTTTCAGCAAAAAAACTGCCGTTCGCCCTCAAGAATAGTTGCACAAGCACGAAAGCGCCCCCTATAATAGTGCCTCTTCCAGACGTGGTGACAAACGTCAGGATAGTTTTCTGGGTATGCGGGTGCTTAGCTCAGTTGGTAGAGCGGCGCCCTTACAAGGCGTAGGTCGGGAGTTCGAGCCTCTCAGCACCCACCACCAATACAGAAAATTATCCAGTGCTTCATGGATCAGCAACACAGATCATACGAGCTTGGAGTGGTAGTTCAGTTGGTTAGAATACCGGCCTGTCACGTCGGGGGTCGCGGGTTCGAGTCCCGTCCGCTCCGCCAATAAAAGAAAAGCCCTTTGGTTCTCTGAACCGAAGGGCTTTTCCCATTGTGGGGTCAGACCCACAACACCGCTAACACAGAGTGTTACGCCAACGCTCATGGGGGTCTGACCCCAGCTGTTAGAATCAGCGCTACCCCGACTCCGCTCCTGCCTGATGCGCCTGCCCCGCAGCCTTTCCCCCTATCTTGCCCTGCGCTTGCGCCTGGCCCATCATGCTTTGCTGCAATTTGCCGCCAGCCTGGCCAGTTCCATGGAAATTCTCGTGTTCCTGGCCGGCCCCGTCTTGCTGGGCTTGCTCAGCGTCATCGCCCTGCCCGGTTTTCTCGCCGTCACCCTGCCCTGGCCCGCCGCGCTTGGCCTGCTGGGTGCGCAAGTGCTGCTCACGTGCCTGCCCGCCTGGCTGCTGCGCAAGCGATTGTTGCCCGCCAACATAGCCGCCTGGCTGCGCCAGCTGCCCTTGCCGCCGCGCCTGCGCTGGCAAGCCGATATCGCCGTGGCCGGCCTGCTGATGCTGCCGCTGGGCGTCGCCTATGCCGTCTCGGCCAGCATCTGGCTGGTGCAGTCGCCGCCCTGGTTGCGCCCGGTCGCCGCGCCCGGCATGGCCGCCACCGTCGCCGTCTGGCTGCTGGCCTGGCTGCTGACGACGCTCATCGTGGCGCAGCGCCTGCGCCCGCCGCAGCCCGCACAAAAGGCGCGCCCGCCAACGATGACGGCATACGTGCCGCAACGGCCCCGCTGCGCTACCCTGTTCCTGTGGCGCCAGCTGTTCTGGCTGCCGTTCTGGCGCAACGAGAATGTGATCGGCCTGCAGCAAAGCCTGCTGCTGGCCACGGCTGGCGCCAGCATGCTGGGCTGGCTGCTGCGCACGCCCCTCGTGCCCGCACCGCTGCTCGGTTTGCTGGCCAGCGCCAGCCTCATCATTTTGACGGACCGGGGCGACAAGGCCGTGCGCGAGCAGATCGCCGTGCTGCGCCCTACGCTGAACGCCTGGCCCGTCGCCAGCACGGCCTTGACGCGCCTCGCTTGCGCGGCCAGCCTGCTGCCACCGTTTGCCGTGCTGCTGGCAGGCGCGGTCTTGTTGTACTGCATCGATCCCGCTGCCTTGCAGCAGCGCGTGACCCGGGTCTACGCCATCGCGGCCAGCCTGGCCCTGCTGGCCATCGTCGGCCTGCCCCGCCTGACGGCGCGCGGGCGCGTCGCCCTCGTCGTTTTCTCCATCCTTGCCTTGAGCGCCATCGGAAGCGAATTATGGAATTGAATGCCACCTCTCCCGTGCTGCACGTCGAGCACCTCGATTTTCACTTCCCCACGCACAGCGTCTTCCAAAGTTTTAGCCAGCAATTCGGTCCCGGCGTCACCTGGCTGCGCGGCGCGAACGGGGCCGGCAAGACGACCCTGCTGAAGCTGGCGGGCGGCGCCCTGCTGCCCGCGCGCGGCGCCATCCGCCTCGATGACGTCGACAGCGGCTTCATGCCGCTGGCCTACCGCGCGCAAGCGTTCTATTGCGGCGGCGATGCGCCCGCCCTGCCCTGGCTGCAAGTGCACGAGTTTCTCGACCTGCACCTGGCCCTGTATCCGGGCAGCAACGAGTCCCTGCTGAACGACGAGCTGAGCGCGTTTTCCTTGCTGCAGACCTTGCAGCAAAGCATCACCGCGCTCTCGCTGGGCCAGCACAAAAAGCTGCAACTGGCGCTGGCCCTGGCCTTGCCCGTGCGCCTGCTGCTGATCGATGAGCCGTTCAACGGCCTCGACGCGGCCGCCATGGCGCATCTGCGCGCGCGCCTGTCCGAGCCATCCCGCCTGGCGCGCCAGTGCATCGTGCTGACCAGCCATTTGGCACCGGACGTGCCGCTGGCGGCGACAGTGCAATTGTGAAATAGGCCTTTGCAGATCAGACAAGAAACGCTTAGGATGCCGTGTTGCAAAAACCGGCGATCCCGGTGCAGCCACAACGACAACACGGCGCGGCTACTCGCTGCGCCTGGCTTATTCTTGGAGATGACTATGTTGAACACCCACCGCAGCGCCCTGGCGATACTGTGCGCCACCCTCGCCACCTCGGCCATCGCAGCTGGGCCCACGGGCACGGCCGCCGACTATGGCAGCAGCGCCTCGCACGCCGCCGCCCAGCGCAGCATCGAGCTGCAGCCCGACACCCGCCACATCAACGTCACGCGCGGCGAAACCGTCACCATCGCGCGCGCCGGCCAGCGTTTTACGTGGCACGTGCAAACTTTTAACCATCAAACGACATTCGCCCTGGCCGAGATCGCGCCGAAGGACATGGCCGTCGATGGCGTGCAAGTGTATGTGGCCGCCAATCCCCTGTACGCGGGCAGTTGAGTTTCTTCTACACGTAAAAAAACCGGAGCAGCCTCGCGGCCGCTCCGGTTTTTTTTCGGCGTGCAGATTTACGCCGTCAATGCTTCTTTTGCCGCCGATTCATCAACCACTTCCTCGTCGTCCGAGCGGATCAGGTGGTCAAAGGCGGACAGGGCTGCCTTGGCGCCTTCGCCGGTGGCGATGATGATCTGCTTGTACGGCACCGTGGTGACGTCGCCGGCCGCAAACACGCCGGGGATCGAGGTCTGGCCGCGGGCATCCACTTCGATTTCGCCGTGGCGCGACAGCGCTACCGTGCCTTTGAGCCATTCCGTGTTCGGCACCAGGCCGATTTGCACGAAGACGCCTTCCAGCTCGACCTTTTTCGACTCGCCGCTGACGCGGTCCGTGTAGGAGAGGCCATTGACGATCTTGCCGTCGCCGTGGATCTCGGTCGTTTGCGCCGAGGTGATCACGGTCACGTTGGGCAAGCTGTGCAGCTTGCGTTGCAACACCGCATCGGCACGCAGTTCCGCGCCGAACTCGATCAGGGTCACGTGTTTCACGAGGCCGGCCAGGTCGATCGCCGCTTCCACGCCCGAGTTGCCGCCGCCGATCACGGCCACGCGCTTGCCCTTGAACAGCGGGCCATCGCAGTGCGGGCAGTAGGCGACACCGTGGTTGCGGTATTCCTTCTCGCCCGGCACGTTGATTTCGCGCCAGCGGGCGCCGGTGGCCAGGATGACGGTCTTGGCTTTCAGCACGGCGCCATTGGCCGTTTCAATCTGCACCAATCTGCCCGGCGTCAGTTTCGCGGCGCGCTGGGTGTTCATGATGTCGACTTCGTATTCCTTGACGTGCTGTTCCAGCGCCACGGCGAACTTCGGACCATCGGTTTCCTTGACGGAAATAAAGTTCTCGATGGCGAGGGTGTCGAGCACCTGGCCGCCGAAACGCTCGGCCAGCACACCCGTCTTGATGCCTTTGCGGGCCGCGTAGATGGCCGCTGCCGCGCCGGCAGGACCGCCGCCGACGATCAGTACGTCAAACACATCTTTCTTGTTCAACGCTGCCGCCTGGCGGGCGCCGGCGTTGGTGTCGAGCTTGGCGAGGATTTCCTCGACATTCGTGCGTCCCTGGCCAAAGTGTTCGCCATTGAGGAACATCATCGGCACGGCCATGATTTGCCGCTCTTCCACTTCTTGCGGGAACACGCCGCCATCGATGGTGGTGACCTTGATGCGCGGGTTGATCACCGCCATGGCATTCAAGGCTTGCACCACTTCCGGGCAGTTATGGCAGGAGAGCGAAATAAACGTTTCAAATTCGTAGTCGCCGTCGAGGTTGCGGATCTGCTCGATCACGGCCTCGTCGAACTTGATGGTGTGGCCGCCCACTTGCAGCAGCGCCAGCACCAGGGAGGTAAATTCGTGGCCCAGCGGTACGCCGGCGAAACGCACGCCGATGTCCGAGCCTGCACGGTTGATGCTGAACGACGGGGCCCGTACGCCAGCGTCAAGGCGCTCGACCAGCGTGATCTTGTCGCTCAACAGGACTATCTCCTGGAGCAATTCCTTCATCTCGCGGGCTTTTGCGCTGTCATCGAGAGAAGCGACCAGCTCAAGCGGATACACCACTTTTTCCAGGTAGGATTTCAGTTGGGTTTTGAGGGTTGCATCTAACATGATTTTTTCTTCCTTTACAAATATTTAGGCGAATGCCGGGCCGGACGCCCGGTCCGGCATCGCGGTAACTACTTGTTTGCTACGTGTTGCATCGAGACTTAGATCTTGCCGACCAGGTCCAGCGATGGGGTCAGGGTTGCTGCGCCTTCCGTCCATTTGGCTGGGCAAACTTCGCCTGGGTGAGCGGCAACGTATTGGGCTGCCTTAACTTTGCGCAACAGTTCCGATGCGTCACGGCCGATACCGTTGTCATGCACTTCCAGCACTTTGATGAAGCCGTCCGGATTGATGACGAAGGTACCGCGCAGTGCCATGCCTTCTTCTTCGATCATGACTTCGAAATTGCGCGACAGGGCGCCGGTTGGGTCGCCGATCAGTGCGTATTGCACTTTCTTGATGGCGTCCGAGGTGTCGTGCCATGCTTTGTGCGCGAAGTGCGAGTCGGTCGAGATGCCGTAGACATCGACGCCCAGCTTCTGGAATTCAGCGTGGTGATCGGCCAGATCTTCCAGTTCGGTTGGGCAAACGAAGGTGAAGTCGGCTGGGTAGAAGACGAATACCGACCACTTGCCTTTCAGCGACGCTTCCGTCAGGTCGACGAATTTGCCATTGTGGTATGCGGTTGCCTTGAATGGTTTAACTTGGGTATTGATCAGCGACATTTCATTTCCTCTCGTGTGGTGAATCAGTAAGACTCTAGTGTAAGGGGTTTTAACCCATATGCAAAATTGATTGTCACAATAGTTTCAATTGGTTTTAGCTATCATGACATGATGAGAACTCCATGATAGGCAGTTCCCACGCGATTGGATAGCGGCGGCAGTGGATACCCCTGCCGCCACCAGGCATTTAGTTCTTCAGTTCTTCCGGTACCTTGCCGCCGTTTTCCGCCAGCTTGATCATCACCTGGCGGTGCAGCCAGATATTCATGCTGGCCGAATCGTTGGTGTCGCCCGTGAAATGCAGTTCTTGCGCCAGTTCCTTGCGCGCGGCCAGGCTGCTGTCGAGTTGAAGCAGTTTCATCAGGTCGACGATGGACGTGCGCCAATTGAGTTTTTCCGCGTTCTTGCTGGCCAGGTCGACCAGCACCACTTCCACGTCCACCACGGGCGCGGCAGCCGCTGGTGCAGGCGCTGCCGCTGGTGCGGCCGCTGGCGCATCGGTAGCGGCCGCCGGCGTGGCTGCCGGGGCGGCGTCGGACGAATGGTGGAAGATTTTATTGTAGATGTTGCTGAAAATGCCCATGAGGTCACCTCGAGTTGAGTGAATGGAAGAAGTTTGCCTGCGCACCCGGTGTAGGTACCGGTGACAGCAAAGCCGGGCGCAGGCGCCAGCCCATCGAGTATAAGCCCGTTCACGCCGGAAGCCCTGTCCCGCAGGCTTGCGTCAGATCTGGTGGCAGGCCAAGGCTGTTTCAAGGGTGCAAGGGCTGCCGGGCGCGCAGCAGCGCGTCGAACGCGTCGATGACCAGCGGCGGGGCAAACAGCTCGCCTTGCGCAAAATCGCAGCCGGTCTCCAGCAGCAGCGCGCGCTGTTCTTGCGTCTCCACGCCTTCGGCAATGACCTGCAAGCCCAACTTGTGCGCCATGGTGACGACGGCTTCGCACAGCGCCAGTTCGCTGGCGCCGGGGACCAGCTTGCGCACCAGCACGCCGTCGAGCTTCAGGTAATCGACGCCGCACTGCTGCAGCTGCGTCAGCGAGGCATGGCCGCTGCCGAAGTCGTCGAGGGCGATCTGCAGGCCCGCCTCGCGCAGGTGCTGCAGACGCGGCGCCATGCTATTGCCATTGGGTAAAAGCACATCTTCGCGCATGTCGAGCACAATGGCCGAGGCCGGCACATCGAGCGCCATCAGCTGGCGCAGCCAGGTGCCGGGCGCCTCCACTTCGCGCTGCAGCTCCAGCGACGACTGGTTCAGGCACAGTTGCAGCCCCGGCAAGCCGATGGCGTGACCTTGCGCGCGCCAGTCCAGCAGTTGCGCGGCCGCCGTGCGCAGCACCCAGTCGCCGATCTCCACGATTAGGCCGCTGCTTTCGGCCAGCGCCAGGAAATCCGGCGGGCATACCACACCCCGCTGCGGATGCTGCCAGCGCAGCAAGGCTTCCGCTTTGACAAGTTTGCCGCTGTGCAACTCGACGATGGGCTGGTAATACAGCCGCATCTGCTGTTCGCGCAGGGCCGTGCGCAAGTCCGCCGCCAGGCGCATGCGGTTGACGGCCGCCACCTGCATGGCGGGCGTGAAGTAGCTGTAGCGGTTGCGCCCCGCCCCTTTCGACACATACATGGCCTGGTCCGCCTGCTTGAGCAAGTCCTCGATATTGTCCGCATCATCGGGATACAGGGTGATGCCGATCGAGGCCGAGACGAAGGCCTGCTCCTGCCCCAGCACGAATGGCGCCAGCAAGCCGTCGAGTATCTGCCGCGCGATGCGGTCGACTTGCTGCAAATCATCGAGGTCGGACAGGATCACCGTGAATTCATCGCCGCCCAGGCGCGCCACCGTGTCCGTCTCGCGCACGCCTACGCGGATGCGCCGCGCCGCTTCGATCAGCAAGATGTCGCCCTGGTGGTGGCCCAGGGTGTCGTTGACTTCCTTGAAGTGGTCGAGATCGATGAACAGGATGGCCACGCGGCTCGCATCGCGCCGTCCCTGGGCCAGCGCCAGGCGCAGGCGCTCGTGGAACATGCGGCGGTTCGGCAATTGCGTCAGGGTATCGAAGTTGGCTTGCTGCCAGATCAGCGCTTCCGTTTGCCGCTTGTCCGTCACGTCTTCCAGCATGCACAGGTGGTGCGGGCCGCCATGGCGCGCCGTGGCGATGGCCGTCACCGAGGCATCGACCCACACGACGCCGCCATCGGGACGCACGATGCGCTTGGCGTGGCGGAAACCCTGCATGCGCTGCGCCAGCAGCTGCGCCATGTGCGCCTGCTCGCCGGCCACGTCGTCGGGATGGCTGATCTCCATCCAGCTCGACCGCTTCATCTGCTCCAGGGTGCGCCCGGCGATGGCCAGGTAGCGCGGATTAATATCGAGAAACTGCCCGCTCACGGTATCGATCAGGGCGATGCCCATGGGCGCTTCCTCGAACATGGTGCGAAAGCGCAATTCGCCTTGCCGGATGGTTTCCTCCGTGCGGCGGCGCTCGCGCGCCAGATTGCTGAAGTGGAACGCCGCCGACACGGCCAACAGGCTGCCCGCCACGCCCAGCGACAGGTATAGCCAGCCCAGGTCGGCGCCGGGCACGGGGCGGTACAAAAAACCCTGGTAGGCGCGGCTGGCCGTGGCCTTGGGCGGCAGCACGCCCATGGCCGCATAGGTGTCGGCGATGTGCTGCCAGCGCTGCGGATTCATGTAGCCGGGCTCCACCAGCACGGGCTGCAGCAGCAATTCCATCTGCTGCGCCTCGTACAGCAGATGGGCGCGGTCGTGGCGCTGGCTGTACTTGGCGTGTATCAGTCGCGCCATTTCCTCGCGGTGCGCCATCGCGTATTGCCAGCCGCGCAGGCTGGCGGCGCGGAACGCTTTCACGCGCTCGGGATGGCGGCGCAGTTCCTGTTCGCTGGTAAACAGGTTGTCGCCGTAGAAATCGATGCCGGCCGTGCGCGGCGTGAATTGATAGTAGGGAAAGCCCGCCCGGTCCAGGTAGTCCGGTTCGTTGGTGGAATACGCGGCAATGGCATCGACCTTGCCGTCGATAAAATCCTCGAGGCGGTAGCTGGGCGGCAAGTGGCGCATCTGCTGCGGCGCGACACCCATTTTTCCCAGGAACAGCGACACTTCATCGGAAGCGGCCGCCACATTGACGGCCGCGCCGATCATCACGGGCGCCCCCACCAGCTTGCGCACGTCGGGCGCGCCGCCATGCTGGCGCATCAGCAGCACGCTGGGCGAATGCTGGAATACCACGGCCAGCACCACCACGGGTTTGCCCGCCAGGCGGCTGAGCAACAAGGTGCTGTTGCCCACGCCATACTGGGCCTGGCCCGCCAGCACGGCCGCCTCGGCAGGGGGCACGCCGCTGCCTTCGACCAGTTTCACTTCCAGCCCCGCCTCGCGGTAATAGCCTTGCTCGATGGCAGCGTAATAGCCGGCGAACTGGAACTGATGCGTGAAATTGAGGTGCAGGGAGACGGTTTCCAGCGCCCGGGCGGGCGTGGCCAGGCACAGCAGCAGAATGAAACAGCAGCGGAAAGCGTCGTGTGCTTGCATCGGCATGGCGTGACACCGCAGGAAGCTGCCGCATTGGCAGGGGTAAGGCTATTGTAGCCGCCCCTTTTGCCAATAGATAATTATTTCTGCCGGAGCAATAGCGTTGATGTTTTTGGCAAACAACCGCGCCATTGCTTGCGTTAGAACACGACGCCGGCCACCAGAATGATGTTGGCATACGGGCTGCACTCGCCCGTGCGCACGATGGCGCGCGCGCCCTTGCTCAATTGCTTGAACTCCTCGTGCGTCACCTGGCGCGCATCGGGCAAGGCCAGGGCCGCCACCTGGGCCGCCATGGCCGGATTATGCTGGGGCAATTCGCTGGCGAGCAAATGGTATTCCACCTGCATTTCGCTGAGCACGGTATTCACGGTATCGATGAAACCGGGAATGCCGCGCGTCAGGGCCAGGTCGATCAGGGGCACGCCCGGCTGCGACGGCAAGCCCGCGTCGCCGATGACGAGCATGTCGCCATGGCCGAGCGAGGCGATCAGTTGCGACAGTGCGATATTGAGCAGCGGTGATTTTTTCATGGGTTCAGAACAGCTCGTGCAAGTGGGGGATCGACGTTTGCGCGCCGGGCTTGGTGACGCTCCAGGCGGCCGCGCGCTGGCCTTGGCCGATCGCTTCCGCCTCGTCCATGCCGGACGCCAGGCCCGCCACAAAACCGCCGATAAAGGTGTCGCCGGCGGCCGTCGTGTCGACGGCTTTTACCGCTTCGGCCGGGAACGTGTAATCGCCGCCATACAGGGCCGCGTGCACGCCCTTGGAACCCAAGGTGATGATGACGTTGTCGCTGCCCAGCTTTTGCAGCGCGGCGGCCAGCGCCTTGACGTCCGCGCCTTCCGGGCTGACGCCGGCCAGCATGGCCGCTTCGATTTCATTCGGAATCAGGTAGTCGACCAGTTCCAGCACGCCTTCCGGCAAGCTGGCGGCCGGAGCCGGGTTCAGCACGACGGTCTTGCCCAGCGAACGGGCCAATTTGATCGCGTGCACGACGGTCGCCATCGGCGTTTCCAGCTGCAGCACGACGATGTCGGCCTGTTCGATCAGCGCCTTCGCCGCGTCGATGTGCGCGGGGCTGAGCAGATCGTTGGCGCCGCCGGCGATCACGATGCTGTTCTGGCCGTTGTCATCGACAAGGATGGAAGCGATGCCGGACGCGACGCCAGGCAAGGTGGTGATGTGGCTGTCGATGATGCCGTCGCCGACCAGCGCGGAGCGCAACGTCGCGCCAAACGCATCGTCGCCCACGCAGCCGACCATGGCCACTTGCTGGGCGCCCGCCACTTTGCCGCTCAGACGCGCGCAGGCCACGGCCTGGTTGGCGCCCTTGCCGCCAGGAATGGTTCTAAACGCGCCGCCCGTCAGGGTTTCGCCGGGAAGGGGCATGCGCGGCACGCGCAAGACCAGGTCCATATTGATGCTGCCGATAACCACGATCATGATGTCATTCCCATCAGTTCAGTTGCAGGTAAAGAAGTAGGTACAGAAGAAGGCACTGCGACGGCGGCACTGGAACCGCGCACGTGCAGCTCGGGCGCGATGCTGCGCTGCTGGCGCGGCAAGGCGGGGTCCGCGATGCGGGCCAGCAGGCAGGCGGCCGTGATGTGGCCCAGCTCGCGCGTATTTTGCGCCACGCTGGTCAAGGCCGGGTGCACGAAGCTGGCCAGGTCGATATCGTCGAAGCCGACGACGGCCAGGTCCACGGGCACGGCAATGCCCCGCTCGGCGGCGGCGCGCAGGGCGCCAAAGGCCATCAAGTCATTGCAGCAGAACAAGGCGTCGGGGCGTTGGCCTGGCGGCAGCGCCAGCAGATCCAGCGCGGCCGCATAGCCGCCCGCGCTCGTGAAATCGCCATGGCGGCACAGCGCATCGTCCATGACCACGCCCGCGTCCGCCATGGCATCGCGCGCGCCGGCTATGCGCTCGTTGGAAATGCTCACTTCGCGCGGACCGGCGATGCAGGCGAGACGCCGGCGTCCCAGGCCCAGCAAATGGCGCGCGGCCAAGGCACCGCCAGCGCGGTTGTCGACGGCCACGGCATCGATGGACAGGTCGCTGGGCGCGCGGTCGAGCAGCACGGCCGGCACCTTCATCTTGCGCAGCAATTCGCCATCGCTGTCGGCCAGCGCGGACAGAATCAAGCCGTCGCAGCGCTTGGTCAGCAGCACATTTAAATAGTCGCGCTGCTTGACGGGGTCGTCATCGGAATTGCACAGGATCACGCTGTAGCCGGCCGCGTAGCAGCTGTCCTCGATGCCGCGCGCTACTTCCGAAAAATACGGGTTCGTATTGTTGGGGATGATGAGGCCGATGGTGCCCGTGCTGCGGCTGCGCAAGGAACGCGCCAAGGCGCTGGGCACGTAATGCAATTGTTCCACGGCCGCCAGCACGGCGCGGCGCGCCTCGTCGCTGACTGGGCGGGTATTATTGAGGACGTGCGATACGGTGGTAAACGACACCCCCGCCGCCTGCGCCACTTGTTTGATGGTTGCCATGGGCCAGTATTATGAACGCTCGCCGCGACGGCGGTAGGTGTCGAGCACCACGGCCGCGACGATCACCAGGCCCGTGACGATGCGTTTCACGGGTTCGGACACGCCCACTTGCGCCAGGCCCGCTTCCAGCACGGAAATAATCAACACGCCGATAAAGGTGCTGATGACGGAGCCGCGTCCGCCCATCAGGCTCGTGCCGCCGATCACGACGGCGGCGATCACTTGCAATTCCATGCCCACGCCGCCGTTCGGGTCGGCCGCTTCCAGGCGCGACACCTGGAACAGCGCGCCCACGCCGGCGAGCAAACCCATCAAGGCAAACACCAGCACTTTCGACGGTTTCGTGTTGATGCCGGACAAACGCACGGCTTCTTCATTCGTGCCGATGCCGATCCAGTGGCGTCCCAGCACCGTGCGCGTGAGCACCAGATGACCGACGACAACGATGGCGATCGAGGCGATGAAAGCGGGCGACAGGCCGAAGGCGATCGGCGAGCTGATGCCGTCAACGGCGCTGCCGATGTATTCCGTGCGCGAGTTCGTCACCTGATACGCCATGCCGCGCGCCATTTCCAGCACGCCCAGGGACACGATGAACGAGGGAATGCGCCAGCCGACGGAAATCAAGCCCGTGGTGGCGCCGCACAGGGCGGCGACGAACATGCCCAGCAGGGCTGCGCTCCACACGGGCCAGCCCCAGTGCACGACGGCCAAGGACAGCACGGAGGCGGCCAGCGCCATCACGGAGCCGACCGACAAATCGATGCCGCCGATGATCAGCACGAAGGTCATGCCGACAGCCATCACGACCAGGGTCGGGATGTTGTTCGACAGGGTGCTCAAGGTGGCCAAGGTAAAGAAGTTTTCGCTGGCGAACGAGAACAGCACGCACATGGCCAGCAGGGCGCCGATCAGGCCCGCATAGTTTTTCAGGTCGGCCAGGCTGCGCTGCAGATACGAAGGAGAGGAATTGGTGGTCATGGGAATCTTTCCGGCGGATCAGGCCGCAGCTGGAGTGGAAGTGGGGGTCAAATAGCCGGAGAAGGCGGCCGACAGCAGCGCGTCCTGGCTCCAGGCGCCGCGCTCGAAGGTCTCGACGATGCTGCCGGCGCTCATGACGGCGATGCGGTCGCAGATCAGCATCAGTTCGCGCAAGTCGCTCGAGACGATGACGAGGCCCTTGCCCTGGCGCGCCTGTTCGGCCAGCACCTGATAAATATCAAACTTGGCGCCGATATCGATGCCACGCGTGGGCTCGTCGAACAGCATCACGGGGCAGTCGCGGTACAGCCAGCGGGCGATCACCACCTTTTGCTGGTTGCCGCCGGACAGTTCCGCCACCGTTTGCGCGCTGTTGCGCGAGCGGATGCCCAGGCGCTCGATGTAATCGTCAGCCACCGACGCTTCGGACGCATCGTTGAGCCAGCCTGCGCCGCTGACGGTGTCGAGCGAGGCGAGGGTCGTATTGACGGCGATGGACTGGCGCAACAACAAGCCTTGTCCCTTGCGGTCTTCCGTGATCATGGCGATGCCCGCTTTCACCGCTGCCTGCGGCGAGGCCAGGGCGGCCGGCGTTTCGCTGTCGCCAAGGAACACGTCACCGGCGTCGGCACGGTCGGCGCCGAAGATCAGGCGCAGCAATTCCGTGCGGCCCGAGCCGATCAGGCCGGCGATGCCGAGGATTTCACCGGCGCGCAAGTCGAACGAGGTCGGGTTGACGACCTTGCCGCGCGCCAGTCCCCGCACGCGCAGCAGCGGCGCGCCTATGGTGCGCCCGCTCAAGTCCACCGCATCGTCGGCCGAACGGCCCACCATCAGGCTGACCAGGTCGGCGGCGGAGTGGCCCGCGATATCGTCGTCGCACACGAGCTGGCCGTCGCGCAGCACGACGATGCGGTCGGCCACGCGCTTGAGTTCTTCCAGGCGGTGGGAAATATAGATGATGCACACGCCTTCGGCTTTCAGGCGTTCAATTTGCAGGAACAGCAACTCCACTTCGCGGTGCGTCAGCATGGCCGTCGGCTCGTCGAGCACCAGCAGGCGGCAGGCGCCAATCAGATTGCGCGCGATTTCGATCATTTGCTGGTGGCCGATGCCCAGTTCGCCCACGAGGGTCCACGGGTCGAGTCCGCCCAGGCCCACTTTTTCCATCTGTTCGCGCGCGTCGCGCTCGAGACGGGCGCGGTCGATGAAGCCGAAACGCTGCGGCAGGTTTTTCAGGTACAGGTTTTCCGCGATCGACAGGGTAGGAATCAGATTGAGTTCCTGCATTACCATGCGGATGCCCAGCGCTTCGGCCGCGCCGCGCGAGGCGGGCTGGTAAGGCTTGCCGTCGAGCAGCATCGTGCCCGTGGTGGCTTGCTCCAGGCCGCAGATGATCTTCGACAAGGTGCTCTTGCCAGCACCATTTTCACCCGTCAGCGCCATGACCTGGCCAGGGGCGAAGCGCAGGCCCACGCCGCCCAGCACGGGGCCGACATAGGACTTGCCGATGTTATCCAGGGTCAATAGAGGGGGGGCGGCTGATGGCGCCGGGGGGATGTCGGTAGGCATGATAAAACTCCGCGGAAAAAGACGGCGGGGCCGGCGCCAGCAATGTTGCTATGGCGCTGGCCCCGGCGGGATCAAACGATCAGGACTTGGCGCCCTTGGCAACCAGTTCGACCTTGGTTTCGATGACGCCACCCAGATCGGCCTGTTTCTTCTTCTGCGCCAGCGCTTTGAGCACGGTGTCGATGCCGAACACGGCTTGCTGCGAACCGAACTGGTCGGCGGTAGCCAGCACGCGGCCATCGGCCAGCATCGGCTTGATGGCGTTGATGTTGTCGTAACCGACGACGAGCACTTTGCCCGTCTTGCCGGCCGCCTTGATGGCCGACACGGCGCCGATGGCCATGTTGTCGTTACCGCACAGCAAAGCCTTGATGTTCGGGTTGGCGTTCAGCATGGCGGCCGCCACCGTGTTGGCAGGGGCGATTTCCCACTGGCCCGACTGCACGCTGACAACCTTGGCGCCGGCCGCGTTCATGGCGTCCTGGAAGCCCAGGGTGCGCTGCTGCGCGTTGTAGGTCGTCGACACGCCTTCGATGATGCCGACCGGGTCACCCTTCTTGATCTGCTTGGCCAGGAAGTCGCCGACCACCTTGGCGCCCTTGCGGTTGTCCGGGCCGACGAACGGCACGGTGATGCCCTTCTCTTTCAGGGCGCCTTCGTCGAGCTTGTTGTCGATATTGACGACGATGATGCCCGCGTCGATGGCTTTTTTCAGCACCGGCACCAGCGCTTTCGAATCGGCCGGGGCGATCACCAGCGCGTTGACGCGCGAGACGATCATTTGCTCGACCAGCTTGATCTGGCTCGACGTATCCGTCTCATCCTTGATGCCGTTCGACAGCAGGTCGTACTTGGCGGCATTGGCCTTCTGATGCGCCTTGGCGCCATTTTCCATGGTCAGGAAAAATTCATTGGCGAGCGACTTCATCACCAGCGCCACCTTCGGTTTGGCAGGTGTCTGCGCCATCGCCGGTACGGCGGGCAAGGCACACACCAGGACAGCGGCGGCAATCATTTTCAGGCGAATACGGGATGTCATGAGCGTCTCCAGAGTTGTTGGTCAAGCACGTGTGGATCATGCTTTTATGGAATTTTACGATGCGCAAACGTTTGCGCGAAGCGAATAGTGCCTCAATGCCCTATTCCAGTGCAAGCAAAACTGTATGTGCGGTGCAGCAAAAAGGCGGCGCCCAGAGGGAAAGGGGCAGGCCGATGCGATCAGCCTGCCGAGGGGAAATGCGCGGAAGTCAGGCGTTTGTTGCGGGACGGGCGCTGGCCCACTGCACGGCCAGCACGCTGGCCAGCACCAGCAGCAAGCCCAGCATCGACCAGCCCGTCATGGCCTGGCCCAGCAAGGCCCAGCCCAGCACGACGGCCATCAGGGGGCTGAGCAGCCCCAGCGAGGAAACGGCCACGGGCGACAGCCTGGCGATGCCGCGAAACCACAGCGCATATGCCAGCAGGGCGCCGGCCAGGCACAGGTAGGCGTAGGCCAGGACTTGCTGCCAGGACAGCGCCGGCAAGGGCGCATCGGCCAGCCAGGCGACGGGCGCCAGCATCAGGCCGCCCAGCAGCAATTGCCAGCCCGTCAGCGCCAGCACGGGCAAGTCCGGCTTCCAGCGCCGCGTCAGATAGGTACCGGCCGCCATGCAGGCCGTGCCGCCCAGCGCGGCGGCAATGCCGATCGGTTCCCACACCGTACGCGGCGACAACAGCAACACGGCCATACCCGCCACGCCCAGCACGCTGGCCCCCAAGGCCAGGCGGGCCGGACGGCGCCCTTCCACGCCCCAGGCCAGGCCCATCACCAGCAGCGGCTGGATGGCGCCCACCACGGCCGCCAAGCCGCCGGGCAAGCGGTAGGCCGCGACGAACAGCAGGGCCTGGAACACGCCGATATTCAACGCCGACAGGATCAGCACGCGGCCCCAGTCGCGCCGCGCGGGCAAGCGACGCATCACAAGCAGCAACAGCAAGCCGGCCGGCAGTACGCGGATCAGGGCCGCCGTGAACGGCCGCTCCGGCGGCAGCAGTTCGGACGTGACGATATACGTGGAACCCCAGATCAGGGGCGCCAGCGCCGTGAGCACGATATCGCCCCAGGCGGGGCGGACAGGAGAGGCAGGCATGGACTATCTCGACATCAAGATAAAAAGCCAGTGTGGGCGCGAACTATCTTGATGTCAAGATAAATTGACGTTGGGTCGCCGCCAGACGGGCGTAAAAAAGCCCGGCATGGCCGGGCTCCGGGATGATGCGAGACAGCAAGCTGCGCCGTCTGGAGAAGGGGCTAGTCGCGCACCCGCTGCAGGACCGCGATCCGCAAGCCGCCAAGCATGAGCGTGGCCGTATTGTTGCTGTTGCTCAGACTGACCTGCATGGGCATGCCGCCCCGCTCTTCCGAGAGGATCGTCACGACATTGCCCTCGGCGGTAAACGTGGCCTTGCTTGCCTTGCCATGTTCATCGATCATGCTATCCCGCGTAAATTCCAGGACTTCGCCCGCCGAGGTCTTCCATTTGCCCACCAGCGGATGAGCGCCAAAGCGGAACAGGCTTTTCAGCTTGTCCAGCATGCCCGCTCCTTGCGCGCCGGACGCGTTGCGCATGGCGCCCGCCATGGCCATGGCGGCCTCGTGCATTTGCGCGCGGTCGGTGACTTGCCATTGCTTGTCGACCAGCGCCAGCGGCAGTTGCACTTCCAGGTCGCCATGTGGCAAACGCTGCAGGATCAGCGCACGGTCCGGCGATTTGGCGAGCCATGCCGCTTCATCGGTCAGCGCCAGCTTGGCTGTCGCCATCGCCACCTGCTGACCGCCCATGTCGCGCACCTGCTCGTAGCCGCTGACACTGGCCACTTTCACGCCCTTGGCCACGCACAGCTTGTCGCCGCGCAAGGCGGCCTTGCCCGGTGCGGCCAGCGCGTAGACAAATTGCGATTGCGCGATCCAGCCACCGCTGCTTTGCTCGACGGGAGCGTTGTACAGGCCGCCACGCACGAGGATATCGAGCCATTGCCGAGTGGAACTGTCATACGACGCCACGCGGATTTCTTCCTTCTGGTACGGCAAGTTGGACAAGCACAGCAGCTTGTCGCGCGCCGCCTCGTCGGCCGCCAGGTGGGCATCGATGGCGCGGCTGAAACTGCCGGCCGAGGCCGCCTCGGGCGCCAGCAACCACGCCAGTGCACCACCGGCCACGATGACCACCGCCAGCACGCCGCCGGCGATCATGACGTGGCGCCGCTGCACGCCGGCGCCCGCCGGCTTGGCGGGCGCGGCGGGTGCCGGTGCCGGTGAAGGCGACGACGCGGCGTTGACGGCCTTGCCGCACTCGTCGCAGAAACGCGCGTCCGGCGTGTGGGCGGTGCCGCACTGTTTACAGAATTGCGCCATGGTCTGCCTTACTTGAGTTTATGCGCGCATTCGCCGCAGAACACGTCATCGGACGCGACCGGTGCCTTGCAGCTTGGGCAGTGCAGGCTGTCAACGGGCGCGGCAGCCGGCGTGGCCGGTGCGGCGGGAGCAGCCGCCTGCTCGGCCAGGGCGCGCGCGCGTTCACGCGCTTCCTCGGCTTTTTTCTTGACCGTGGCCAGGCCGTCGTTCAGGCTCGCTTCCGAGGCGCTGAAATCGACGTTGCGCGTGGCGTTCAGGTAAATGATGCACACACCCTTGGTGAAGATCAGGCCCGGTACCACGGCCGCGGCCGCCATCAGCAAGCCGCCCCCCAGACCGGCTGCGATGATGTAGCCGGAACCGCCATTCAATCCCGAAGCCAGGGAATACATGTTCATCTGGCCGCCCAGGCCCAGGATGCCGGCCGACATGCCGCTCGTCAGCGACACGCCGGTACCGACCACGCCAAAGATCAGCAGCGCCACAAACGTCGTGATCAGGAACAGCAGTACTTCCAGCAAGATCACGGACACCAGCTTGGTGCGCACGATCAGGTTCAGGCGGGCAATGATCTGGAACACGGTGGCGCCCGACCAGGCGGCAGGGCCGGCCAGCGGCAGCATCACGTAGAACAGGGCAAACACCAGCACGCCCAGCACGATGGCCGACAGCGGGAAGACGACCGTGTACAGCACGGGGCCGAGCACGGGAATCTTGCAGACGAACAAGATGATGGCGATGGCGATCATGGCCGCCAGCACGATCAGAAATTCCAGGAACACGACCGCGATCAGGCGATGGCTCGTGTACAGCGAGACGAGCACGGCATTGACCAGGCTCATGCCTGGCTGGCCTTGCGCATCGCGCATCAGCAGGATGCCCACGGCGTTGGAGCCGTAAAACATCACGAGGAAGGCCATCAGGCCGCCCAGGAAGCCCAGCAGCACGCTGCTCATGCTGCCGGCAAGCATCGTCAACAGGCCGCCGACGAGCACGGCGCCGATGAAGGTCAGGGCCAGCAGGGCAATCGCGCGGAAGTTCTTGATGGCGTCGGTCGCTTCGATCAGCGAGCCGAGCGCGGAGGAAAAGGGAAGAGGTTTAGTTGCTTCTGTGGAAATGGTCATGTGTGGCCTGGAAGGGTCAATCGGGGAAAAGGGCAGCCTGCCTGGCCGCCCCGGGATATGGATGGGTTAGTAGGCGCGGGCCAGTTGCAGCTCGCTCGCGGGCGCCAGGCGCTGGACGATCTGCAGCTTGACGTCCTGGCCACCGACGCGCTTGCTATTCAGGTACAGGGCCGTGCGTACCGGGTAAATGCCTTGCGGCACGCCTTCCGGCATGGGAATCGAGAAGCCGCCCTTGTAGGCGCCGCTGCCGTTGTTGCTGCTGACCACCTTGCGCACGGTTTTGATCAACTCGCCATTGGGCTTGTACAGGCTCAACTCTTCTTCGACCAGCGGGTTCGGATCGCGCGTGCCGGCCGCCACTTCGATATACGAATTGGTCTGCGCCTTCTGGCCAGGACGCACGGATGATGGCGTAAAGCCCGTCTCGTATTTCACCAGGGTCGATTGCTCGGGCAGCTTGCCCTTGTTCGCCACCTTGTAGTCGGTCTGCACTTGCTGCGCCGTCTTGACTTGCTGGCTTTGATAATTGAGGGCCACGCAGGCGAGCGCGCCCAGGCTGGCGCCCAGTGCCGCGCCGCGCACGGTGTTGGTGCCACCGCCCAGCAAGCCGCCCACGACGGCGCCGATGCCGGCCAGCATGGCCGTATTGCATTCGCCGCTGGCCGCTTCCGTGCCTGCGGCGGTGGTGTTGCCGGTGGCGCCAGGGCCGCCCGGCGCGGCGCAGCCGGCCAGCATCGAGGACACGACCAGCAGCGCCACCATGGGCTTGGCAATTTGTTTCAAGTTTTTCACGTTATTCTCCGGAAAGATCAAAATAGGAATGGGAGGCAAGCGGCGCCGCTTACTCGATCTGGATTTGCGACAGCGCCTTGTCTTGCGCTTCTTTCGCCTTGCGCTTGATATCGAGCGCATGGCGGTTGCCCGCATCCATGCGCAACACGGCATTCGCGTTGGCAATGGCACAGTCGTATTTGCGCTGGCTCATGCAGTGGCTCGCTTCGGACAGGCTGTCCGTGATCACGCTTTCCAGGCCGCTGGACTGTTTGACAGGCGCCGGCGGCGGTGTCGCCTTGACGGGCTTGGCCGGCTTTTCCGCGACGGGGGCCGGTGCTGGGGCCGGCGCTGGCTCGGGAGCAGCGACAGGAGCCGGTGCAGGCTCGGCTGCGGCCGCAGCGGGCTCGGGCGCCGTGGCGCCATCGAGCGCCGGGTCGCTGATGGCCAGCGGCTGCTCGGCGGCAGGTGCAGGGTCCGCCTGCGCTGGCAAGGCTGGAACAGCTTCCGGCACCGCGGCAGCCGGCTTGCCTGACATGAAATAGTAAGCGCCCGCACCGCCCAGCAGCACCACCGCTGCGACGGCGGCGGCGATCAGTTTCGTGCGCTTGGCAGCTGGTGGACTGTCCGCGGGCACGTCGGCGGCGAGAACAGCTTCGGGCGCTGGCTCGGGTGCAGCTTCGGGCACCGGATCGGCACGGCGCTTTTCCAGCACGGGCGGCGGCGGCGCGACCGGTTCCGGCACTGGCGCCGGGGCGGGCTCGACGGCGGGCTCAACGGCGGACTCAATCACGGCTTCAAGCACAGGTTCAATCACCCCCGCAATCGCTGGCGCAATGACGGGCTCCGGCAGCGGCGGCGGCACGGGCGCGGCAACGGGCGCCACGGCAAAGCTGAACGCGCACTTGGGGCAGAACTTGGCGTCCGGCTTGCAGTCATGGCCGCACTGGCCACAGGATTTGCCTGGCACCGGGGCGGCGGCAGGCGCAACGGCAAACGTGGTGCCGCAGGAAGAACAGAATTTGGCACCCGGTTTATTCTCGGCCTGGCAGGAAAGGCATTTCAATTGGCATCTCTTTTCATATCAACGCTGGAAGTCGCGTACGCTGGCGCTTGCCAGAATGGCAGCTTTGTTGCCGTACGGCTAAATATCCAAGGAGTATATTTTCAAACACCAAGTTGCCACAAGGGAAAATTGCCTTTTGCTCTATTCAATTTTTAAATATTGGTAAAAATCCTGCCGCGCCCGCATTTTGTGCCCCATCCTGGTGCGCAGATAACAAAAAACCCGGCAACGCTGTACGCGTTGCCGGGTTTCAGTCAATGCCCGAGGGGGAAGAACCGCTTACTTGCGTCCGCCCCGCGCCGGCGCCCCATGGCCGCCCTTGGCTGGCGGCTTGCCGCCACGCCCCATCGGCACGGCGGCCGGCTTGGCCTTGGTTTTGATGGTCGACAAGATCGATGGGCGCACTTTCGACTCGACGGCCGTCGCCTTCGGCGCGGCAGCCGTGCCGCCCAGGGCGATGCGGTTCTTGCCCGGCGTCACCTTGAACTTGTCCGGCGTGCCGGCGCCATGCGTCTGGCGGCTGCGTTCGCCTGCGGCCAGGCCGCCCGATTCCGACGACGTCCAGGCGGGTATCAAATGCTTGTCGCCATTGCCGATCAAGTCGCCACGGCCCATGTTGACCAGCGCTTCGCGCAGGATAGGCCAGTTGGCCGGGTCCTGGTAGCGCAGGAAAGCCTTGTGCGTGCGGCGGATCTTGCCGCTGCGGGCCGTTTCCACCACTTCCGAGTCCGCCGTGACCTTGCGCAAAGGATTCTTGCGCGTGTGATACATCGTCGTGGCCATGGCCATCGGCGTGGGCATGAAGGTTTGCACCTGGTCCAGCTTGAAATTGTTTTTCTTCAGCCACAGGGCCAGGTTCAGCATGTCCACGTCCGTCGTGCCCGGATGGGCGGCGATGAAGTACGGGATCAGATACTGCTTCTTGCCCGCTTCCAAGGAGAAACGGTCGAACATTTCCTTGAATTCGTCATACGCGCCGATGCCGGGCTTCATCATCTTCGACAAGGTGCCCTCTTCCGTGTGCTCAGGGGCAATCTTCAGCAAGCCGCCGACGTGGTGCGTGACCAGTTCCTTCACGTACTCGGGCGAACGCACGGCCAGGTCATAGCGCAGACCCGAGCTGATCAAGACTTTCTTGATGCCAGGAATGGCGCGCGCCTTGCGGTACAGGGAAATGAGCTTGCTGTGGTCGGTGCCCAGGTTCACGCAGATGGATGGGTAGACGCACGACAGGCGGCGGCACGACACTTCGATCTCTTTTTCCTTGCACGCCAGGCGGTACATATTCGCCGTCGGGCCGCCCATATCGGAAATGGTGCCCGTAAAACCTTTGGTTTTATCGCGGATATGCTCGATTTCGCGCAGGATCGACGGTTCCGAACGGCTCTGGATGATGCGGCCTTCATGCTCGGTAATCGAGCAGAAAGTACAGCCGCCGAAGCAGCCGCGCATGATGTTGACGGAAAAGCGGATCATTTCCCAGGCCGGGATATGCGCCTTGCCATAGCTCGGGTGTGGGGCGCGCGCGTAATTCATGTCGTACACGCCATCCATCTCGTCCATGGCCAGCGGCAGCGGCGGCGGGTTGAGCCACACGTCGCGTTCGCCGTGCGCCTGCACCATGGCGCGCGCATTGCCGGGATTCGATTCCAGGTGGAACACGCGCGACGCATGCGCGTACATGACGGGGTCATCCTTGACGACGTCGTACGATGGCAGGCGCACGACCGTCTTGTCGTGCTTTTCCTTGGCCATGGCCAGGCGCTCTTCGCGGCTCATGATGCGGATAGGCTTGATGACTTCGGCCGATTTCGATGCATTTTCCGTGGCGCAGGCGGTCTTGTCTTCCTGCACCATCTCGTAGGGGCTGTAGTGCGGATCGATCTTGCCGGGCACGTCGACGCGGGTGGAATTGTGCACGCCCCAGTCGTCGCCGGGCAGCCAGCCGGACGGCACCATGAAGGCCGTGCCGCGCAGGTTGCGGATATCCTTGATCGATTCGCCGGCGGCCAGACGGTGCGTCAGGTCGACCAGCGCCCGCTCGGCATTGCCGAAGATCAGCAAATCGGCCTTGGAATCGGGCAAAACGGAACGGCGGACCTTGTCCGACCAGTAATCGTAATGGGCGATGCGGCGCAACGATGCTTCGATACTGCCGATGACGATGGGCACGTCGGGATACGCTTCGCGCGCGCGCTGGGCGTACACGGTGACGGCGCGATCCGGGCGCTTGTTCGGTTCGGCATTCGCCGTGTAGGCGTCGTCGGAGCGGATCTTGCGGTCGGCCGTGTACTGGTTGACCATGGAATCCATGTTGCCGGCGGTAATGCCGTAGTACAAACGCGGCTTGCCGAGGATGCGGAACGCGTCGGCCGACAGCCAGTCCGGCTGGCTGATGATGCCAACGCGGTAACCTTGCGCTTCAAGCAGGCGGCCGACGAGGGCCATGCCGAAACTCGGATGGTCGATGTAGGCGTCGCCCGTGACGAGGATGACGTCGCACTGGTCCCAGCCCAGCGCGTCCATCTCGGCACGCGACATCGGCAGGAAAGGCGCCACGGCAGCGCGGGCAGACCGCTTGGGAACGGTCGCAAATAAATTGGTAGGGGAGCTCATAGGGTACGGATTGTACCGGAATTGGCCATTTCCAACCTGACGGCCTGCTTTTTACTGTTGGATTTCAGTACAAAAAACGTTTATTTTTCAAACACTTGGGGAAATGTGGCCCTTGGGGTCAGACCCTTCAGGGGTCTGACCCCAGCTTTTCCCCGGCTTACATCAGATCCCCATATTCGCCAGAATCTCACCAAGTTCCCGCAGCGCCGGCTCCAGTTTCGGATGCTTGACCGCAAACTTGGCCGACAATTCCTGGCTGCGCTCGGCCAGTCCGTAGGTGGTCGACTCTTCTTCCTGTTCCTGCGCGGCGCGCTTTTCCAGCAGCTGCTGAATATCGCCATTGAGCTGTTGCAGCAAACCATGCGTTTCTTCATCCACAGGATCGCCAGATGCGATGGTCGATTGCAGCTGTTGCAACGATTCCTTGAGTTTGCTATCCATGTTTTTTCCTGTCAGTCGGTAAATTGTGTGTCCAGGAACAATTGTTCCACCTTGCTTCTGGCCCACGGGGTCTTGCGCAAAAACTTCAGGCTCGACTTAATGCTGGGATCGCTGATGAAGCAATTGATATCGATGTGCTTGGCCAGGCCATCCCAACCGTAATGGGCTTGCAGGCGCGTCACAATCGCTTCCAGGGTAATGCCATTCAAATCTTGCTGACTCATAAACTCTTTCGACTGCCTTCTTGTTTACATCTTACTCAATTCTACGCCACCGGCACGGAAAGCTTGCGTGCGCCAGGTCAACGCAACGCAAGCTTCTGATGAGGACGGTCTTACTTGGCGTTCAAGCCGCGGCGTTCCAGCAATGGTTCCACGGTGGCATCACGGCCGCGGAAGTCACGGAACAGTTGCAGCGCATCGACGCTGCCGCCGCGCGACAATAACTTGCTGCGGAACCAGTCGCCATTCTTGCGCGTCAGGCCGCCGTTTTCCTTGAACCAGTTGACCGATTCCGCATCCAGCTTTTCCGACCACAGGTAGGCGTAATACGCGGCCGAGTAGCCGCCCGAGAAGCTGTGCGAGAAATACGTGGTGCGGTAGCGCGGCGGCACGGGCGCGTAATCGACGCCCGCGTCTTTCAGCGATGCCGCTTCAAAGGCCAGCACGTCGGTCGGGATCTGGCTTGGCGCCAGCTGGTGCCAGCGCTGGTCCAGCAGGGCCGCCGACAGGTATTCCGTCGTCATGAAACCCTGGTTGAATTTCTTCGCCGCCGTCACCTTGTCGAGCAATTCCTGCGGCATGGCCGCGCCGCTCTGATAGTGCTTGGCATAGTTTTGCAGCACTTCCGGCCAGACGGCCCACATTTCATTGACTTGCGATGGATACTCGACGAAGTCGCTCGGCACGCTGGTGCCGGCAAAGCGCGGGTACTTCACGTTCGAAAACATGCCGTGCAGCGCATGGCCGAATTCATGGAACATGGTCGTCACTTCATCGAACGTCAGCAAGGTCGGCTGGCCGGCCGGCGGCTTCGGAATGTTCAGCTGGTTGGCCACGACCGGATGCGTGCCCATCAGCATTGACTGCGACACGTATTCATTCATCCACGCGCCGCCATGCTTGTTGCCGCGCGCATAGAAATCGGCGATGAACAGGGCCAGCGGCTTGCCGTTGGCGTCCGTCACGTCGTAGACGCGCACGTCCGGGTTGTACACCGGTAGATCAGTACGCTGCTTGAAGCTGATGCCGTACAGTTTATTGGCGGCAAAGAAGACGCCGTTGTTCAGCACGCTGTTCAATTCCAGGTACGGTTTCAGCTCGTTTTCATCGAAATTGAACCGTTGCTTGCGCAGCTTGTCCGTGTAGATGGCCCAGTCGGCCGCCGCCACCTGGAAACCGCCTTTTTCCGCATCGACCACTTGTTGCAGGTCGGCCGCTTCGCGGCGCGCGTTGGCGACGGCTGGTTTCGCCAGTTCCGACAGCAGGGTGTTGACGGCCGTCGTCGTCTTGGCCGTCTGGTCCTCCAGCGAATACGCGGCGTAGTTGGCGTAACCGAGCAAGGTGGCCCGTTCGGCGCGCAGTTTCGCCAGTTTCAATACGATGGCGCGGTTGTCGAACTCGCCGCCCTGGCTGCCCCGGTTCAGCGACGCATCCATCAGGCGCTGGCGTGTCTTACGATCCGTCAATACGGCCAGCGGCGGCTGGCCGCTGGTGTTCACCAGAGCAATGACAAACTTGCCCGTCAGGCCGCGTTCCTTGGCGGCGGCGGCGGCCGTGTCGATATCGCTGTCCGTCATGCCGGCCAGTTCGGCACGGGTGTCGACGACGATGCTCTTGGCATTCGTTTCCTTCAGCACGTTTTGCGCGAAGGCCGTTTCCAGGCCCGCCTGTTCGGCGTTGTAGGCTTTCAATTTTTCCTTGTCCGCATCGGACAGCTTGGCGCCGGCGCGCACGAAATCCGTGTGATAGCGTTCCAGCAGGCGCAAGGATTCGGCATCGAGGCCCAGCTTGTCGCGCTTGGCGTACAGGGTGTCGATGCGGGTAAACAGCTTCGGATTCAAGGTGATCGCATCGCCATGCGCGGCCAGTTTCGGCGACACGTCCACTTCCACCGCTTCCAGCACGGCATTGGTATTGGTCGACGTCATGTTGCTGAAGATGCTCTGCACGCGGTGCAGCAACTGCCCCGTACGCTCGAGCGCCACGATGGTGTTCTCGAAGGTCGGCGCCTGGCGGTTGTTGGCAATGGCGTTGACTTCGGCCAGCTGGCGTTTCATGCCTTCGGCAAACGCCGGCGCGTAGTGTTCGTCCTTGATCAGGCCGAACTGCGGCATCTGGAATGGCAGCGGACTGGCTTTCAGCAAGGGGTTCTGGGCGCTGACGGCGGCGGCAGGCGCGGATTTTGCGGTGGCGGCAGCCATGGCGGATGGGGCGGCGTGGGCCAGCATGACGCTGGCGGCGATGACGAGCAGTTGTGGACGGATCATGACATCTTTCTGAAAGCGCGGGGAAGAGCCGCGATCGCGTCGCGGGCCAGTGGCAGATCATAGCAGCCTGTCACACAGGCGTCATCCAACATGGGCGATCCTGTGGTGCATCACGCCAAATGCCCGGTTTACCACGGTTTGCAATCGAAATCTCCAAATAAAAATGGCCGCCAATTGCTTGGCGGCCTTTTTCATTGACCCGGCTTTCACACCGGAATCATCCGACTTGCTTGCCGGTTTATTTGCCGTTCAGGCCACGGCGTTCCAGCAGCGGTTCGATCTTCGCATCGCGGCCGCGGAAGTTGCGGTAGATGTCGAGCGCATCGGCGCTGCCGCCGCGCGACAGCAGTTTATTGCGGAACCAGTCGCCGTTCTTGCGCGTCAGGCCACCGTTTTCCTTGAACCATTCGACCGTATCGGCATCGAGCTTTTCCGACCACAGATACGCGTAGTAGCCGGCCGAGTAGCCGCCCGCGAACGCGTGCGAGAAATACGTGGTGCGGTAGCGCGGCGGCGCCGGGGCGAAATCGACGCCCGCATCCGTCAAGGCGGCTTTTTCAAAGGCCAGCACGTCGGTGGGGATTTGCGCCGGGGTCAGCTGGTGCCAGCGCTGGTCCAGCAGGGCCGACGCCAGGTATTCCGTGGTTTTGTAGCCCTGGTTGAAATTGTCGGCCGCCGTCACTTTCGCCAGCAGCTCGGCGGGAATCGCCGCGCCCGTCTGATAGTGCTTGGCATAGTTTTGCAGCACTTCCGGCCACAGCGCCCACATTTCATTGACTTGCGACGGGTATTCGACGAAGTCGCGCGGCACGCTGGTGCCGGCGAAGCGCGGATATTTCACGTTCGAAAACATGCCGTGCAGCGCATGGCCGAATTCGTGGAACATGGTGTTGACTTCGTCAAACGTCATCAGGGTCGGCTGGCCCGCTTCCGGCTTTGGAATGTTCAGGTTATTCGCGATCACCGGCTTGCGGCCCAGCAAGGTCGACTGGCCCACATAGGCATTCGCCCAGGCGCCGCCGCGCTTGTTGCTGCGCGCGTAAGGGTCGAGGGTGAAGATGGCCAGCTGCGTGCCGTCTTCATTGAAGACGTCGTACACCAGCATGTCGGCGTTGTAGACGGGCAAATCGGTGCGCTGCTTGAAGGTCAAGCCGTACAGCTTGCCGGCGGCAAAGAACACGCCCTTGGTCAGCACGCTGTGCATTTCAAAGTACGGTTTCAATTGCGTTTCATCGAAGTTGTAGCGTTCGGCGCGCACCTTGTCGCTATAGAAGGCCCAGTCGGCGGCGCCCACCTTGAAGCCGCCTTTGCCTGCATCAATGACCTTCTGGATATCGTCCGCTTCACGGCGCGCATTGACGACGGCCGGCTTCGCCAGCTCGCCCAGCAGGGCGTTCACGGCGGTGGTGTCGTGCGCCGTCTGGTCTTCCAGCGAATACGCCGCATAGTTCGGGTAACCCATCAGCGCGGCACGTTCGGCGCGCAGTTTCGCCAGTTCCAGCACTTCCTGGGTGTTGTCGAACTCGCCGCCACGGCTGCCGCGCGCTTGCGAGGCGGCCATGATGCGTTCGCGCAAGGCGCGGTTGGTCAGCAGCGACAGCGGCGCCTGGCCCGTCGTGTTGACGAGGGCGATCACGTATTTGCCGTCCAGGCCGCGTTTCTTGGCCAGGCCGGCGGTCACTTCGATGGCGGCGGGCGACAGGCCGTCCAGTTCTTCGCGCGTGTCGACGACGACGGCCGAAGCGTTCAATTCTTTCAAGACGTTCTGGGCGAACTTGGTCGACAGGGCAGCGAGCTGGCCGTTGTAGGCGCGCAGTTTTTCCTTGTCCGCCGCCGACAGCTTGGCGCCGGCGCGCACGAAGTCCGTGTGGTAGCGTTCCAGCAGGCGTTTCGATTCGGCATCCAGACCCAGCTTGTCGCGCTTGGCGTACAGGGTGTCGATGCGCTTGAAGAGTTTGTCGTTGAGCATGACCGCGTCGCTGTGGGCCGCCATTTTCGGTGCCAGTTCGCGTTCCAGGCCCTGGATCGTGTCATTCGTATTCGAGCCGGACATCACGGAAAACACAGTGCGCACGCGGCCCAGCAACTGGCCCGAGCGTTCCATGGCGACGATGGTGTTGTCGAACGTGGCCGGCTTCTTGTTGTTCGCAATCGCACTGATTTCCGCCAGGTTGGCGGCCATGCCTGCCGCAAAGGCGGGCGCGTAGTCGGCGTCCTGCACCTTGTCGAACGGCGGATAGTTGAACGGCAGGCTGCTCGCTTGCGCAAACGGGTTCGAGGCGGGCAAGGCTGCCGCCGCGGTAGCGGTGGCGGCAAAAGCGGCGGCGGCAGGCGCCAGCACCAGGCTGGCGGCGATGACGAGCATAGTTGGACGGGTCATGTCTTCTTTCAAGAAACGCAAGAGAGCCGCGATTGTGTCGCGGGCCAGCCTGAAATAATAACAGTCTGAAACACTTGCGTCACCAGCAACTACCGATGGTATCGCGCCAGGCGGTGATGAACGGTTTTCATGCCTTGCGCATGAAAATGTCTTTTAATAGTGCGGCGGACGCTCGTTGACCAGCCCGCCATTGGCCTGCTGCGCCCCGTCGCGCACGTGTTCGCCCAACTTGTGCAGCATCGCCTCGAGCTGGTCGATGCGCTTGCCCTGCTGGTACACCATCTGGTTCAGCGACTCGACCAGGTCTTCCTGCTGCGCCAGCTTGATTTCGATATCGACGAAACGTACTTCCATCTGTTCTGCATTGTCCATGGTGCTCTCGGTGATTCCTGACTGAAAGGGAGCATTTTAACGCGTGCCTTCACACAGACCGCATCGTGCCGGTAGACAACGATGCGGAGCGTGACCAGGTTCTATTTCGCGGATAGGTCGGCAGGCAGGCCACGCAGCGCCAGGGCAGCCGCCATACTGGACAGGCCCAACAGGTAAAACACCACCATGGCCAATAACACGGTGCCATACAAAACCACCTGCATGGCGCTGGCGCTCCCCGTAGACGCCCAGCACACCGCAGCGACCGCTATCATGCCGGCAAAGACCGCGATGATACGTGTGAGCGTGGCTTGCGCATAACGCCAGAGATTGTCAAAGTCATTGTAGGCAAACCGCGCCAGCCTACCCTTGCATTTGATGGCCATCACGCTAAGCAGCAGCATGGCCAGGACTGTGAGCAAGACCGGATAGCCGAAGCCGGACAACAGCTGGAACGCCAGGGCGGGCCAGCGCGAGTCGCCGCGCCACCAGCCCAAACCGGCGACGGCACTGCTCAAGGTGAACAGTAGCGCGGGACGGGTCAGCGAAGACAAGGTCAGCGGAGCTTCAAATGGATGGGTCATGGCAGTCTCAAAAAAGTGGAAGATACTCCGTATAGCACCGCCGTACCATTTGCGGGCAAAACGGTGGTGGCAGCACCCGCCGCCGGCACGCGACACTAGCCTTTCGGCGCGGCCAGCAAGGCCTTCATGCGCGCCAGACGCTCTTTTGGCGAAATCACTTCCGCCTCCGTCGGCACGGCGTCGCCCACGTCGAGTTCCATTTCCTTGATGAAGCGCGACGGGTCGCAATGGACTTGCTCGCCGGCCCGCTTGCGTTTCTTGCACCAGGTGATGTGCAAGGTGCGCTGGGCCCGCGTGATGCCCACGTACATCAAGCGCCGCTCTTCCTGGATGCGCGCGGCGATGGTTTCGGCCGGCGCATCGGCGTCGCCCTTGTGCGGCAAGATGCCCTCTTCCACGCCCACCAGAAACACGTGCGGAAACTCCAGGCCTTTCGACGCGTGCAGGGTCGACATGCGCACGGCGTCCTGCTCCTCGTCCTTGCCCTCGAGCATCGTCATCAGGGCCACCATCTGCGTCAGTTCCAGCACGTTCTTTTCTTCGCCGTCGCGGTCCTTGCCGCCCCGGCCCCGTTCCTTGAGCCAGTTGACGAATTCCAGCACGTTCTGCCACTTGCTTTGCGCTTGGCGTTCCTCGAAGGCATCGTACAGATACGATTCGTAGTGGATTTCCTTCATCATGTCATCGAGCACTTCGGCCGCGTTGTCGCCGCTGCCGGCCGCGCCCGGACGGCTGGCGCGCGATTCCAGGTCGTTGATGAAGTTGCAGAAGTCGCGCAACGGCCCCAGTTGGCGGTCCGTCAGCTTGGCCTCGATACCGCCCTTGAAGACGGCCTGGAACAGCGAGCACTGCCACTGCCCCGAGAACGCGCCCAGCACTTCCAGGGTCGACTGGCCCACGCCACGGCGCGGCGTCGTCACGGCGCGAATGAAGGCCGGATCGTCGTCTTCGTTGGCCAGCAAGCGCAGGTAGCTGATGATGTCCTTGATCTCGGCCTTGTCGAAGAAGCTCTGGCCGCCGGAAATCGTGTACGGGATACGTTCCTTGCGCAAGCACTGCTCGATGATGCGCGCCTGGTGGTTGCCCCGGTACAAAATCGCATAATCGGAAAATTTGTTCTTGCGTTCAAAATGGTCGGCCGAAATCATGATGGCGACCTGCTCCGCCTCCTGCTCGTCCGTCTGCATGCCCAGCACCTTGATCGGCTCGCCCAGGCCGTGCTCGGACCACAGCGACTTTTCAAACAGTTTCGGGTTGTTGCCGATGACGGCATTGGCCGCGTTCAACACGCGCATGGTGGAGCGGTAATTCTGCTCGAGCTTGATCACGCGCAGATCGGGAAAATCCGTCTCCAGGGTCTTCAGGTTTTCCACGGTGGCGCCGCGCCACGCGTAAATGGCCTGGTCGTCGTCGCCCACGGCCGTAAACATCGGCTTCTTGCCGATGCCCGTCACCATCAGTTTCACCAGTTCGTACTGGCAAGTATTCGTGTCCTGGTATTCATCGACGAGCAGATAGCGCAGGCGGCGCTGCCACTTGTCGCGCACGGCGCCGTTGTTGCGGAACAGTTCCACGGGCAGGCGGATCAAATCGTCGAAATCGACGGCCTGGTAGGCGGAGAGCGTTGCCACATAGCTGCGGTAGATGCGCGCCGCGTTCGCCTCGTCCTCATCCTTGGCTTGCGCCAGGGCCATGTCCGGATCGATCAGGCCATTTTTCCACAAAGACATGGCATTCTGGATGCCACGAATGATTTGTTTATCGGTGGTAATGGCGAGGTCTTGCACAAGCGAAAAACAGTCGTCGCTGTCCATGATGGAAAAGCGGTCCTTGAGCCCCACGCCATTGGCTTCTTGGCGCAGGATTTTCACGCCCAGCGAGTGGAAGGTCGACACCGTCAACTGCTTGGCCTGGCGCGGCTGTTTCAGCAGCTTGGCGATGCGTTCCTGCATTTCCAGCGCCGCCTTGTTGGTAAAGGTCAGGGCGGCGATGGTGCGCGGATCGTAGCCCCGGTCTTCGATCAGATGGGCGATCTTTTGCGTGATCACGCGCGTCTTGCCCGAGCCGGCGCCCGCCAGCACGAGGCAAGGGCCGTCGAGGTAGGTAACCGCTTCGCTTTGGGGCGCATTCAGACCGAACTGTGGTGCTTTGGACATCAGGGTATTTCCGCAGGGAACAGCGGCCCATTGTACCAGCGTCGCGCAGGCTATTTGCATGGCGGGCCCTGCCTGAAAAACAGGCAATGGCATTGATATATCGCCATCTGACGCCATCTTGGGCCATGCAATGCGTGCGGCACGGCCACGCCTGGAGTACCATTCCGCCTATATCGCCCGTGCGCGCCCACTTACCGAATGGCAGTCCCATGAAATTTGAACACCTGATTGAAATCAACGATCCCTTGAACCCGCTGATCGACACCTTGACCCTGGAGCAAGTGTGGCGCGGCCTCGTCTTGCGCGCAGAGTCGCCCAAGCTGTTCGTGCCGCACCTCGATGAATGCCATATCAGCGAGCGCAGCGACACCGGTTTCGCGCGCAGCCTGCGCTACGGCGAACTGGTCATCAACGACAAAGTGGTGCTGGTGCCGCAACTGCAGGTGCGCTATGAAGTGCCGGCGCAACAGGATATCAGCGCCTCTTCGCTGGTGATGACCATCGAAATGCCCGACGAAGCGAGCCTGTGGGTACGTTTCCAGTACGACGACGGCCACGACGCGGCCACCGACGAGGCCAACGCCCTGTACGACGACTTCCGCCGTTCCGCCTACCAGGAATCCGATATCGACACGGTGCGCGTCATGCGCGAGCTGGCGCTCGAGGGACGGCTGGATGCAGGCTTGCTGAACTAAATCAAACTCTGGCGCTGCTGCCCCACAGCTGGTCGGGGCGAAACTGCAGTCCCGCCTGCTCGGCGCTGAGCACTTCGCGAATCGCATGCAAGTCCACGCGCGTATCGCGCCGCAGCGGCACGTCCAGGCGCGCGCCGCGGGGGCCGATCAGCGATTGCACGTGGGGCGTGGCCGCATTCAAGCCCTTGCGCGTGACGACGCCGATTTCTCCATTGAGCAGTTTGACGAAGGTGCCGACCGGGTAGATGCCCAGTTCGCGCACCAGCAGGGACGCCAGCGGCGCATCGAGCGAGGCTTTTTCCGCCGACAGCATTTCGCGCAGGGCCACGTTCGGCAACAAGGGCTGGCGGTAGCTGCGCGCCGAAACCCTGGCGCAATAGCGGTCGGCCAGCATGATCAGGCGGGCGCCAACGCCGATCTGCTCGCCCGTGATACCCAGCGGATAGCCGCTGCCATCGATATTTTCATGGTGCTGCAGCACGGCTTGCAGCCAGACGGCGTCCGTCACGCCGGCCGCGCGCAGCAAGTCGACACCGGCTTGCGGATGGGCACGCAAATAGACGCGCTCCTGCGCGTCCAGCGGCCCCGCCTTGTGCTGGAAATGGGCATGGCGTTCCAGCATGCCCACGTTCATGCTCAGCGCGGCCAGCAGCACGCTGCGGATCAGGCCATCGTCGAGCTTCAGGGCGCGCGCCAGCAAGGCCGTGATGACGGCCGTGTCGACGCTGTGGCGCACGGCAAAGTCGCCCGCCCCCTGGTTGTGCAGGATGCAGGCCAGCGCCACGTCGGCGTCGAGGGCGACGGCCTCTTCCACCAGCTGCGCCAGCGGCGCCAGTTGTGCCTGCGCCACCATTTGTCCGGCGGCGATGGCCGGCAAGACGAGGGCCAGGCCAGCCGTGACGAGATTGAGCATGCGCAGGGCCGACGGCGCTTCCGTGGCCGTGCGCGGCACGTCGGCGCTGGTATCGGCGATGACGCCGCGCGCCAGCAGCAATGCGATCTGGTTCTCGCTGCTGATGACATGGCCCAGCCTGGCCAGCAAGCTGCCCGTTTCGCCGTGCACGTCCCAGGGCAGGGCCACGCCCAGGGCGAGTTCTCCCGCGTAAATGCGCCGAATCTTCACATCGTCTCCGTCATCGCTAGCCGCTCCCCCTTTTACCATTGCGGCATGGGTGGCGTGCATCAATTGAAATGTTTTTTGCTTTTAATCAATATTCCAATGTGACAGCGATGATCGCGCAATCATGTGAGCTTGTCTACAAAATGATGTAAATCATAAAGTTGCATTCAGGGACCGGGCGTGCAATCGGCGCAGCCGGGCGCGTGTTCCGGGTCTGTTTCCAGGTGCAGCGCCAGTTCGCGCAAGGCCGTGCGCACGCCTTCCTCGATGACGGGGTGGTAAAACGGCATGTCGAGCATGGCCGGCACCGTCAGCTGCGCCTGGCATGCCCAGGCCAGCAAGTGGCCCAGGTGTTCCGCCCGCGGGCCGATCAGCTCGGCGCCAAGAAAGCGCTTGCTGCCAAATTCCGCATACACGCGCAGCAAGCCCTGGTTTTGCAGCATGACACGGCTGCGGCCCTGGTTGCCGAACGACACGGCGCCAACGGCGAAGCGGCCCACGTGGCTCACGCACAATTGCTGGTACGTGGCGCCCACGGTGGCGATCTGCGGCTCCGTGAAGGCGATCGTCAACGGCGTGCGGCGCAAGCCCGGCTTGACGTCGGGAAAGCGCGCCGCGTTCTCGCCGGCGATGCGCCCCTCGTCGGCCGCCTCGGGCAGCAGCGGTAGTTCGTTGTCGGCATCGCCGGCGATGAAGATGGCGCTCTTGCCGCACTGCATGGTGTGCCGGTCATGCAGCGGAATGCCATGGCGGTCGAGCTCGATTTGCGCCGTTTCCAGGCCGATCTTGTCCACGTTCGGCGCACGGCCGATGGCGGCCAGCACATACTCGAACTGCTCGGTTTTTTCCACGCCGGCGTCGTCGCGACTGGTCAGCAGGATGCCGCTGCCGTTAGGCGTTTTTGCCATGTGCGCGACCTTGGTCATGAAACGGATATCGAGTTCGCGCGCCAGCACGGCGTCCGCCTCGCGCAGCACCAGCGGGTCCGTCAGTTGCGCCACCTTGTTGCCGCGCGCAAACAGGGTCACGCGCACGCCCAAGCGTGCCAGCGCCTGGCCCAGCTCCAGCCCGATGACGCCGCTGCCGATCACGGCCACGGAGCCGGGCAAATCCGTCCAGTCGAACACGGCGTCGCTGGTGATGAGGCGCTCGCCCGCCGCCTGCCACTCGGGCGGCACGATGGGCGTGGACCCGGTGGCGATGACCACGCTGGCGGCCTCGACGATCGTATGCTCATCGACCTGCAATTTGCCGGGAGAAATAAAACGCGCATGGCCGCGCAGCTTTTCTTCCTCGGGGATGGCGTTGACGCCGTCGAGCACGAAGCCGACAAAACGGTCGCGCTCGCTGCGCACCCGGGCCATCACTTGCCGGCCGTCGATGCGCACGGGACCCGGATACACGCCAAAGCCGGGCGCGGCAGCCACGGCATGGGCCGCTTCGGCCGCCGCGATCAGGAGTTTGCTGGGCATGCAGCCGACTCTGGCGCAGGTCGTGCCGTACGGCCCGCTTTCGATCATCAGCACGCGCTTGCCCTGCATGCGCGCCGCCCTGTGCGCCGTCATGCCGGCCGTGCCGCCGCCGATCACGGCCACATCCACTTGTATCGTCTTCATCATGCTGTCCATCCCACCGAGGTTTGCTCACAGCGTTCGATGTTACCCGTTTGCCGAAAATAAGGTTTTACTTTGCTGCAATATATGCATTAGTATAACTAATCATTTTCAAAATTTATAAGCTGAGCTAATGGGATCACTCGATTATCGCGCGCTGGCCGTGCTGGACGCCGTGGCCAGCCATGGCAGTTTCGACAAGGCCGCCCTGGCGCTGGGCATCACCCAGTCGGCCGTCTCGCAGCGCATCAAGGCGCTGGAAGACGCCAGCGGGCGGTTGCTGATCATCCGTGGCCAGCCAGCCGTGCCGACGGGACTGGGCCAGCGCCTGATCGTGCATCACCGTAACGTCAAGCTGATGGAAGCGTCGCTCGACATCGACCTGGGCAACAGCGTCAGCATGCCGGAAATCGCCATCGCCATCGATGCCGACAGCCTGGCCACGTGGTTCCCCGACACCTTGCCGGCCCTGCTGGCGCCGCCGCGCTGCCAGCTCGACGTGCGCCTGGCCGACAGCGACAGCGCCTTGCAGATGGTGCGCGACGGTTCCGTGTTTGGCTGCGTGGCGGCCGAATCCGGCGTGGCCATCGACGCGGCGGCCGCCACCAGCGTCACGCCGCTGGGCGCGATGCGTTATGTCTGCGTGGCAACACCCGTGTTCGCGGGCCACTGGTTCGGCGATGGTTTTATTGCCGAGGCGGTGCAACTGGCGCCCGCCGTCGTGGGCCAGCACGGCTTGCTGGCGCGTTTCCTCGCTGAACAATTGAACATGCGTGAACCATTCCCCCACCACACCTTGCCGGTGGAAGCGGCGCGCCGCAGCTGCGTCCTGGATGGCCTCGCCTACGGCCTGATGCCGCAGCGCCTGGCCGCGCCAGCGCTGGCGACGGACAGACTGGTCGATCTGATGCCGGGCAGCACCCTGGACGTGCCGCTGAGCTGGCATGCGTGGGCCTTGGACACGCCATTTACCAAGCTGCTGTCCGAGCAGGTCGTCCGGGCCGGACGCGCTTATCTGGATTAAATATCGAGCGGGTCCACTTCCAGCGACCATTTCACGCGCGTCTTCATGGCGCGCAATTCAGTGAGCCATTCTTTTAAAAACGCCTGCAGCGCGGGCCGCGAGGGCGATTCCAGCAGCAGCTGGGCGCGGTCCACGTTGTAGACGCGCGTCATGCTCATGGGAATCGGGTCATTGATGGTCACCTGCGGGTGTTCCATGCACTCTTTCGCCGCCTGCAGGAATTCGATGGCCGTGGCCAGCTCGGGCGCTTCGGCGCGCAGCAGGGCCTGGAACAGGTAGGGCGGCAGCGCCGCCTGCGCCCGCTCTTCCAGCAAGGTGGTGGCGAAATGGTCGTAATCGTGGTTGACGACGGCGTCGTACAGCGGATGGCGCGCATAGCGCGTCTGGATCAGCACTTCACTGACGCTGCCCCCTTCCGTCTGCGCGGCGCGGCCGGCGCGGCCCGCCACCTGCATCAGCTGGGCGAACAGCCGTTCGCTGGCCCGGTAATCCTGCGAAAACAGGGCCGTATCCGGATTCAAAATGCCGACCAGGGTCAGCTTTTTGAAATCGTGGCCCTTGGCCACCATCTGCGTGCCGATCAGAATATCGACTTCGCCCCGGTGCACGGTGTCGAATGCTTCCTGCGCGCTGCCCTTCTTGCGCGTGGAATCGGCGTCGATGCGCAAGATGCGCGCTTCAGGAAACAATTGCTGCAAGCCCTCTTCCACGCGCTGCGTACCGCGTCCCAGCGGCTGCAAGTCGACGTTGCCGCACGTGGGACAATGGCGGGGGATGCGCAATTCCAGGCTGCAATGGTGGCAACGCAAGCGGTGTTCGGGCTTGTGCAGCACCATAAACGAGGTGCAGCGCGTGCAATTGCTGATCCAGCCGCACGATTCGCAGCAGATCACCGGCGAATAGCCGCGCCGGTTCAGGAACAGCAGCGATTGCTCACCGCGCTCCATGCGCAGTTTCAGTGCGGCTACCAGATGCGAAGTCAGGCCATCTTTCGGCTTGTCGCGCTCCATGTCCAGGATCTTGACGCGCGGTAACACCGCATTCCTGACGGCCCGCTCGCGCAATTCCAGCTTGCGGTAGCGCCCCGTCTGTGCATGGTGCCAGCTTTCCAGCGAGGGCGTGGCCGAACCGAGCACGATGGGGATCTGCAATTGCCAGGCGCGCCATACGGCCAGGTCGCGCGCGGAATAGCGCAAGCCTTCCTGCTGCTTGTAGGAAGGGTCGTGCTCCTCGTCGATGACGATCAGTTTGAGTTTCGGCAAGGACGCCAGGATAGCCAGCCGCGTGCCAAGCACGATGCGCGCCTGGCCCTGGTGAGCGGCCAGCCAGTGCAGCATGCGCTCGCCCTCGGACAGGCTGCTGTGCAAAGTCGCCAGCATGACGCCCGGAAAGCGCGCACGGATATTGCCTTCCAGCTGGGGCGTGAGGTTGATCTCCGGCACCAGAATGAGGATTTGTGCATCGTCCTCGCGCGCCAGCACCTGGGCGCAGGCTTGCAGATACACTTCCGTCTTGCCGCTGCCCGTCACCCCGTACAGCAGGGTCGGCTTGAAACCTTGCGCGCCGCCGATGGCGTCCGCCGCTTCCTGCTGGGCGGCATTCAGGGCCGGCATGTTCAGCGGCGTGCCGTCGTGCGCGTCGGCCAGCTTGCCCAGCTTCTTGATGGCGCGGTCGAGCGCCACGGTGGTGAGCACGCGCAAGTTCTTCGGCAAACCCGGCAGCGCCACTTCACCGAGCGGACGCTGGTAGTAATCGGCGGCAAAGGCGGCCAGCGCCAGCCACTGTTCCGACAGGGGCGCCAGCTGGCTGCGTACGGCCAGCACGTCCTTCAATTTCGCGACGGGCACGTCGGTGCTGTCGGACACGCCGACGATCAGCCCCATCACTTCACGCCGGCCAAATGGCACCAGCGCCAGCTGCCCCACTTGCGGCAATGGCGCGGCAGCGTCCGCACCGGCATCGGCCGCCGCGTTCCAGCGGTAGTCGAACAGGGCGTTCAAGGGCGTGTCGAGCGCGATTTTCAGGATGCACGACGTCAAAATGCACTGCGACATGGAGGGTGGGCCTATCTCAATAAAAAAGCGCGCCGTACGGTAGAGGACGCTGCGGGATGTCAGGCATCGAGCCAGCGGGCCATGATACTTGTTTCGCCCGTCAAACGCCTAACGGCGGACAGGACAGCGTGCCATCGTGCCTGAAGAAAATTCTGTGGATAACTTTGTGGACAAAGCAAAATTAACTTTCACAAAAATGTGGACAGAAAATTTTGATCGCCGTCAAGAGCGGCACGCAAGAAAAATTAACGCATTAAAATCAATGACTTAAAAATTGATGCCCGGGAAGCCATAAATCCACAGGGCATTTCCGCCGCTGTGCATAACTGAACCATTTGTAATGTATTTATACAGAAATCAGCACCGTTTTGATGCATCCGCTCCGGGAAAACACAGGAGGCATGAAGCAAAGTTGACAATTGCCGGGCAAGCGTTCGGTTTTAGCTGTCGAGCGGCGAAACATTGTTCAATTATCATGCACTGCAACATGCACTTCAGGTGAAACTTGAACATCGGCGCTAAGTATCGGTTAACAAAATACTTTTCAATTTTATCCACAGAATCTGTTGATAACTTTGTGGACAATGAAGGAATAAGGCAAGCGAACGAAAGAATAACCTTATCAAATGCAATAAAGTCCGCCGAACAATGGATTTTTTATCTCTTAATAATCAAGTACTTGCAAAGCCTTCCCGGGCATGGCTTGTATACTGCCTCTTATTTCCGCAGCAAAAAAAATTGTGCATAAGTCGGTATTTTTTGCTAAGGGGCAGCAAAGAAAAAGGCAGGCTTCCGCTGGAAAGCCTGCCTTGGGCGCCTTGGCGCCGGGGAAAACGGGAACTTACTGGCCGTTGCGCATGGCGCGGCTCATGCTGTGCACGGCTTCCACCATGGCTGCCACGGATTCCGGCGGCGTGAACTGGGAAATGCCGTGGCCAAGGTTGAACACGTGGCCCGCGCCTGCCGACGGCGCGCCAAAGGCGTTGAGCACTTTTGCCACTTCGGCGCGGATCTGCTCGGGGCTGGCGAACAGGATGGCCGGGTCGAGATTGCCCTGCAAGCCCACTTTATGACCGACCAGCTGGCGCGCACGCGTCAGGTTGACGGTCCAGTCCAGGCCCACGGCATCGGCGCCGATGTCGGCGATCTGCTCGATCCACTGGCCGCCGCCCTTGGTAAACACGATGGCGGGAATCTTCACGCCATCCTTGTCGCGTTTCAGCTGCGCCACCACTTGCTGCATGTAGGCCAGCGAAAATTCCTGGTAGGCGCCATCGGCCAGCGCACCGCCCCAGGAATCGAAAATCATCACGGCTTGCGCGCCGGCATCGATTTGCGCATTCAGGTATTGCGCCACGGACGTGGCGTTGATGGCCAGGATGTGGTGCATCAGGTCCGGGCGGTTGTACAGCATCTTCTTGATGGTGTGGAACTCTTTCGAACCGCCGCCTTCCACCATATAGCACGCCAGGGTCCACGGGCTGCCGGAAAAACCGATCAGCGGCACGCGGCCATTCAATTCCGTGCGAATTTGCGTGACGGCCTTGAAAACGTAGTCGAGCGATTCCAGGTCCGGCACTTGCAGCGCCTTCACGTCCTGTTCCGTGCGCAGCGGGCGCTCGAACTTCGGACCTTCGCCATCGGCGAAGTACAAGCCCAGGCCCATGGCGTCCGGCACCGTCAGGATGTCGGAAAACAGAATCGCCGCGTCGAGCGGGAAACGCTCGAGGGGCTGCAAGGTCACTTCCGTCGCGTAATCGGGATTCTTTGCCAGGCCCAGGAAGGAGCCGGCCCGCTCGCGCGTGGCGCGGTATTCGGGCAGGTAGCGGCCCGCCTGGCGCATCAGCCAGACAGGGGTATGCTCGGTCGGCTGGCGCAGCAGGGCGCGCAGGAAATTGTCATTCTGGAGCGGAGCAAATTGTGGCATGGAAGGCAATCAATAGCTGGGAGAAGCGGTATTATCGCATCCAATCGCCGCCAAATCATTGATTCCGGTGCCGCTTTGCAGCATTTGCCGCGCGGCGCGCCGCTTTCGTTGTGCCTGCCCTTCCATTATGATGATGAACGCCGCCGCGCGCCCTGACCCTGCCTGGCGGCCCTTGATCCCCCTCACTACACGGAGCCCGCATGACCTCGACCGCATCCAGCATCCCTTATGGCGTTTGGCCATCGCCGATCAGCGCAGCCATCGTCGCCGCCGGCGCCTCGCCGCTGACGCAGTTGGCCCTGGGGGGGGCGGATGGCGCCGACGTGTACTGGCTGGCCGGACGCGCCAGCGAGGCGGGCCGCAATACCCTGCTGCGCCAGCGCGGCGCGCGTGTCGATGAACTGACGCCGGCACCGTTCAATGTGCGCACCCGCGTGCATGAATATGGCGGCGGCGCGTATGCCGTGGCCGGCGATACCGTGTATTTCTCGCATTTCGCCGACAATTGCCTGTACCGCGTCGCCGGCGGCGGCGCGCCTGAAGCGTTCACCACGGGCGGCAACACGCGCCATGCGGACTTCGTTGTCGATGCGGCCCGTTCCCGCCTGATCGCCGTACGCGAACAGCATCCGGCGGCAGGTCACGCCCATCCGGAAAACAGCCTGGCCGCCGTCGGCTTCGACGGGCGCGAAACCGTGCTGGCGCGCGGCCACGATTTTTATGCGGCGCCGCGTTTGTCGCCGGACGGCAGCCAGCTGGCCTGGATCAGCTGGGACCACCCGCGCCTGCCGTGGCAAGGCACGGAACTGTGGCTGGCCGACGTGCAGGCGGACGGCAGCCTCGGCTCGCCACGCCTGATCGCCGGCGGCGCGCGCGAGTCGATTTGCCAGCCGGAATGGTCGCCGAACGGCTTGCTGCACTTCGTTTCCGACAGCAGCGGCTGGTGGAATCTGTACCGCCTGCACGGCGCCGACATCGAGGCGCTGTGCCCGATGGAAGCGGAATTTGCCACGCCGCACTGGACCTTCGGCGGCAGCATGTACGGTTTTCTGTCCGACGACGAAATCGTCTGCACGTATATCCAGGCCGGCGTCAGCTACCTGGCGCAATTGAACGTGGCGGCGGCCAAGCTCGAGCCGATACCGCATCCGTACCAGGAAATCCGCGAACTGCGCGTGGGCCCCGGCTTCGTCGCGCTCTTGGGCGGCAGCCCGACCATCGCGCTGGAACTGGCGCGCATCGATTTGGCGAACCATGAGCTGGAAGTGCTGGCCCAGTCGATCGCACAATTGCCCGCGCTCGATTATTTGTCCGTACCGCGCAGCTTGAGTTTCCCTAGTAGCAATGGCCGCACGGCCTACGCCTTCTTTTATGCGCCCACCAATGGCGACGTGCAGGCGCCGGCGGGTACTCTGCCGCCCGTCATCGTCATCAGCCATGGCGGCCCCACCAGCATGGCCAGCAATACCCTGAAACTGGCGACGCAGTACTGGACCAGCCGCGGCATCGGCGTGCTCGACGTCAACTATGGCGGCAGCAGCGGCTTCGGCCGCGAATACCGCGACGCGCTGCGCGGGCAATGGGGCATCGTCGACGTGGAAGACTGCATCGCCGGCGCGCGCTACCTGGCCGCCAACGGCCTGGCCGATCCGGAACGCCTGATCATCCGCGGCGGCAGCGCGGGCGGCCTGACGACCCTGTGCGCATTGACGTTCCACGACGTCTTCAAGGCCGGCGCCAGCTACTATGGCGTATCCGACCTGAAGGGCCTGGATGACGATTCGCACAAGTTCGAATCGCGCTACACCGATTACCTGATCGCTTCGCAGCCGCAAGCCGAGGCGCTGTACCGCGAGCGCTCGCCCATCCACCACACGGATAAACTGTCGCGCCCGATGATTTTCTTCCAGGGCCTGGACGACAAGGTCGTGCCGCCGCAGCAGTCGCAGCTGATGGTCGACGCCCTGCAGGCGCGCGGCGTGCCCGTCGCGTACGTGCCGCTCGAAGGCGAGGGACACGGCTTCCGCAAGGCGGAAAACATCGTGCGCACCCTGGATGCGGAATTGTATTTCTACCAGCGCGTGTTCGGCCTGCCCGTGGCGGCCGGCGAGCCGCCCGTGCATATCGATAATCTGCCCGCATGAGTGAAGACCATTTGCTGGACGAGTTCGCCGCACTGGAGCAGCACGAACAGATGATCCTGGCCTTGCTGGCCATCACGGGCGAACCGGTCGGCAAGCACGCCGTGTATGAACACTTGCAGCGGGCCAATGTCGTCGAACCGGACGGCACGCCGTTTTCCCTGCTGGTCGTGACGAACATGCTGCAGCGGCTGACGCGTCTGGCGCTGGCCAGCGAGGTGGTGGGACGCGGCTTTGCCTGCGAAGCGAAGCTGCGCTGGCCCGCCATGCGCGCGGCCATCGAGCACCTGGTGTTTCGCGACCTGTGCCAGGCCATCGAGCTGATCAATCCCGTGCGCCGCAACTGGGATGGCTATGTGGAATTGCGCAGCTACCGGCAAGGCGTGGCGCGCCTGCGCATCGCCCTGTTGCGCAACGACGAGGTACGTCACGTGGCCGCCATCCTGGCCGCCTGCATGGCCTGCTATGAAGCGCAGCAACTGCATCCGCTGATCGAAATTTTCGGCCGCCCGTTCGAGCCGGAAATGCTGTCCTTCGTCATGCCGCAATTGCAGGATGACATACTCGCCGTGCTGCTGGGCAACGCCCCGCGCGAACCGGCCACGGCGCACGCCATCCGCACCTACGCGCGCGCCCACCATGCGCGCCAGACGGCCGCCGGCGACCATATCGGCGCCGCCCTGCCGCTGGCCTTGGCCGAAGATGCCCTGCTGTGCGGCGAACTCGACGCGGCCGCCCGCTACCTGGCGGGCCAGCAGGGGCCGCAGGCGCTGTTTGTCGACAGCAGCATCGCCCTGTTGCGCGGCGAACATGCGCACGCCGTGGCGGGCTTCGAAACGGCCTTGAAAGGGCTGCGCAAGGAGGCGGGCAAGCGCAAGCTGTGCTTCACGGGCATCGGCGGCCATTTGTACGTGCTGGCGCTATTGCGCGGCAACGATGCCAAGCTGCTGAAAAACGCGGAAACCTATCTCGATATCGCGCTGCACGCGCAGCCGAACCACGACAGCATCGTCTACCAGCAACTCAACACCTTGCGCCTCGTGCGCGCCGGCGTGCAGCAGGCGGAAAGCATTTCCACCCGCAGCTGGGAAACGGGACTGCAGCCGCAATTGTTCCAGGCCCTGCTGTACTACTGGCTGGCCCTGCCGCAACTGGCCGAACGCAAGGACCAGTTGCGAGCGCTGGTGCAGCAGGCGGACGCGGCCGGCTACGATCTGATCGCGGCCCAGGCGGCCGGCTTGCTGGGCTTGATGGGCGAACCGCAGCAGGAACGCTACGCCACGGCCAAGCGGGCGCAGCATGGATTGACGGACATGGCGCCGTGGTTCGAGCGCCAGGAATCGTGGCAGCGCCAGCTGAGCGCGCTCATCAACCTGCAGCAGAACGCGCCCGCCGAAGCGCTGGGCGGGGTGTCGCGCCTCGTGTGGCTGGTGGCGTTCGACCCGCGCTTTGGCCTGACGGCCGTGGAAGTGCGCGAACAGAAACGCGACGCGCGCGGCGGCTGGAGCAAGGGCCGCGCCATGGGTCTCAAACGCCTGGCCGAGGAAGCGGGCGGCATCGATTTCCTCACGCCGCAAGACGCCCGCGCGGCCGGCAGCATCGCCCCTTTCAAACAATATTATTCGTCGGCGCCGCGCTATGAAGTCGAGCTGGACAAGGCTGCCGTCTTGCTCGTCGGCCACCCGCTCGTGTTCTGGCTCGACAACCCCGACACGCGCGTGGAACTGATCGCCGGCGCGCCCGAACTCCTGATCAAGTCGCACGAGGGGCAGCTGTGGCTGGGCATGCAGCCGCCACTGCCCGACAGCGGCAGCCATGTCGTGGTGCAGCGCGAGACGCCGACGCGCCTGCGCGTCGTGCACATCCTCGACGAGCACCGGCGCATCGGCGCCATCGTGGGCCTGGGCCTGTCCGTGCCCCTGCATGCCGAGAAACAGGTGATGCAGGCGATCGGCGCCATCTCGTCCATGGTCACCGTGCAATCGGACATCGGCGGCGGTGGCGGCGACGCGGAAGCGATCACGGCCGACCATCGCCTGCACGTGCACCTGCTGCCCTACCAGCAGGGCCTGAAAATGCAGATCCTGGTGCGCCCGTTGCTCGACAACGGCGCCTATTACGCGCCGGGCAGCGGCGCCGAAAGCGTGTTTGCCGACATGGCGGGCCGGGCCGTGCAGGCGCGGCGCGACCTGAACGCGGAACGCGAAGCGCAGCGCCAGCTCATTGGTAAATGCCTGGTGCTGGAAGAGGCGGAAGAAGAGCATGGCGAGTGGCTGCTGGGCCAGCCTGCGCTGGGCTTGCAACTGCTGGTGGAATTGCAGGCGCTCGACCCCGCTGGCATCGTGCTGGCCTGGCCCGAAGGCGAAACCATGCGCGTGTCGAAACGCATCGACAGCGGCCAGATGCGCTTGAACATCAAGAGCGAAAAGGACTGGTTTGCGGCCAGCGGCGAAGTGCAGATCGATGAAGACAAGGTGATGGATTTGCGCGCCCTGCTCGACTTGATGCAGAACAATAAAAGCCGCTTCGTGGCCTTGGGCGACAACCAGTTCCTGGCCCTCAGCGACGAGCTGCACCGGCGCCTGTCGGAACTGGCCGCGTATGGCGAGGCGCATGCCGACGGCGTGCACATCCACCCGCTGGCCGCCTTCGCGCTGGAAGAGCTGGCCAACGATGCGGGCGGCGTGAAGGCCGATAAATTGTGGCGCGAACACTTGCTGCGCCTGCGCGCCCTCGACGACTATCAACCGCAGCTGCCCAGCACCCTGCAGGCGGACCTGCGCGACTACCAGCTGGCCGGCTACGAATGGCTGGCGCGCCTGGCGCACTGGGGCGTGGGCGCCTGCCTGGCCGACGACATGGGACTCGGCAAGACCTTACAGGCGCTGGCCCTGATCCTGGCGCGCGCGCCGAACGGCCCCACCCTGGTGGTCGCCCCCACGTCCGTGTGCATGAACTGGATCAGCGAAGCGCAGCGCTTCGCGCCCACCTTGAACATCAAACTGTTCGGCAGCGGCGACCGCGCCGACATGCTGGACACATTGCAGCCCTTCGACGTGGTGGTAGCCAGCTATGGCTTGCTGCAGCAGGAAGCGGCCATGTTTGCCGGCGTGCGCTGGCATACGATCGTGCTCGACGAAGCGCAGGCGATCAAGAATGGCGCGACCAAACGCTCGCAAGCCGTGATGGCCCTGCAAGGCGATTTCCGCATGGTGGCCAGCGGCACGCCGCTGGAAAACCACCTGGGCGAACTGTGGAACCTGTTCCGCTTCATCAACCCCGGTTTGCTGGGCACCCTGGACCAGTTCAACCTGCGCTTCGCCGGTCCCATCGAAAAGGACCAGGATAAACGAGCGGCGGCCGGCGCGCGCCTGCGCTTGCGCCGCCTGATCGCGCCTTTCATCCTGCGCCGGACCAAGACGCAAGTGCTGTCGGAATTGCCGTCGCGTACGGAAATCGTGCTGGAAGTGGAATTGTCGCCGCAGGAAACGGCGCTGTACGAATCGTTGCGCCGCGAAGCGCTGGAAAAGCTGGCCATGGTGGAAGGGCCGGCATCCAAGAAAGCCATCCAGATCCTGGCCGAAATCATGAAGCTGCGCCGCGCCTGCTGCAATCCGCAACTGGTGGCGCCGGAACTGGGCCTGGCCAGCAGCAAGCTGGCGGCCTTCGCCCAATTGCTGTCGGGCTTGCTGGAAAACCGCCACAAGGTACTCGTCTTCAGCCAGTTCGTCGACCATCTGACCCTGATCCGCCAGCACCTGGAGCAGCATGGCGTGCGCTACCAGTATCTCGACGGCAGCACGCCGATGCAGGAGCGCAAGCGCCGCGTCGATGCCTTCCAGGCGGGCGACGGCGACGTTTTCCTGATCAGCCTGAAGGCGGGCGGCATGGGCATCAATTTGACGGCGGCCGATTACGTGATCCACATGGACCCGTGGTGGAACCCGGCCGTGGAAGACCAGGCCTCGGACCGCGCCCACCGCATGGGGCAATTGCGTCCCGTCACCATCTACCGCCTGGTGGCCAAGCACACGATCGAGGAAGGCATCGTCGAATTGCACCAGCACAAGCGCGACCTGGCCGACAGTCTGCTGGAAGGCAGCGACGCGGCCGCGCGCATGTCGGCCCATGACATGCTGGCCATGCTGCAGGACGGGTTGAAGCCATGAGCTTGAAAAAATGCACGGGCAAGCCGCGTTCCATGCGATGATCGTTTTTCCCTGTTTTGATGCCACGCCATGACCGACTACATCGCCACCAGCGCCGGCCAGCGCGCCACCTTTTTGTGCGGCAAATCCTGGACCGCCTACGTCAGCACTTTCATGATTGCCGTGCTGCTGTTCTTTGCCGCACTGCCGCTGGCCTTCAAGTACAACACGCGCGCCGCCTTCGTCGTGCTGCTCGGCTCGGCCCTGATCGTCGGCTACCGCCTGCTGACGATACGCAGCTACCAGCTGTACATTGATGAGGCGGGCGTGTGGCTGGCCTCCGGCATCTTGCCGTGGAAAAAGAAACTGACGGGCGTCAAATGGCGCGACATGGATGAAGCCGTCTATGAAACAAACTTCTGGAGCTGGCTGTTCCAGTCCTATACGGTGCGCGTCAGCCAGCGCTATACGCAAGACATCGAAATCCACGCCACCGGCATGGCGCGCGGCAAGGATGCCGTGGCGGCCATCAATGCGCGCCACCAGGAACTGCTGCACGGCAGCGCCATCATCGTCTAGCGCCGCAGGGGCAATTAGTGCTAACCTTTGGGCCGCCCAGGCAAGCAAGGCCAACCTTTCAATAGTTGTTTGTTAGCCATATTATCAGTTTATTATTTTCTGATAATAACAAACAACAAAATATTCAAGAGATAAACTATGCTGATAAAAAATAAAGTTGCGCTCGCCGCATTGATGATGGCTTTTACCCTGACACCGGCCAGCGCCGCCAAGAAGCCGCAGAAAAGCGGCAAGACCGGCACCAGCAGCAGCAAGAAGAAAACCGTCGCCAAGAAAGCGGCCGTCGTCACGGCTGCCACGGCAGCCACGGTCGCTGCCGTCGCCAGCGAGAACAGCAGCGACCGTTCCATGAATAACCTGAGCGGCCAGTTCCTCACGGCCCTGTGGCGCCTGGACCCGGAAAGCGCGATTTCCGTCGGCAAGTACGATGGCGCCGCCAACCTGAGCATTCCCGACGCGGCCAGCCGCCAGAAGCAACTGGCCTTCATCGAAGAATGGCTGGGCAAGTTCGGCAAGCTCAATGCCGGCAAAATGTCGGACAAGCAACGTACCGACCTGGCCTTGCTGACGAATAAACTGCAATCGGACCGCTGGTATCTGACCACCTTCCGCGAATTCGAATGGAATCCCGCCCAGTACAACGTGGCCGGCTCCATCGACTTCATCCTGAACACGGAATACGCGGCCCAGCCGCAGCGCCTGCGCACCTTGCTCAAGCGCATCGCCACCGTGCCGCAATACTACGCGGCCGCGCGCGCCAGCATCGTCAACCCCACGCGCGAACACACGCAGCTGGCCATCGCCCAGAGCGCCGGCGTGCTCAGCGTGCTTGACGACCTGAACAAGACGGCACAGGGCTCCATCCTGACGCCGACGGAAAAGCAGCTGTACAACGCGCGCATCGCCGCCGCCCGCACGGCCGTGCAAGGCTATGCGGCCTGGCTGACGGAGCAGGATGCGGCGCTGGCGCAGAACGGCAATGCGCGCTCCTTCCGCATCGGCAAGGATTTGTATGAGCAGAAATTTGCCTACGATATCCAGGCCAGCGTGAGCGCCGAGCAGATGTACCAGAAGGCCCTGGCCGCGCGCGAAAAGCTGCTCGAGCACATGGATAGCCTGTCCGACGAGCTGTGGGTGAAAACCATGGGCAGCACGGCCAAGCCGGCGGACCGCACGGCGAAGATCGGCATGGTGATCGACAAGCTGTCGAGCAACCACGTGGCGGCCGCCGATTTCGTGCCGGAAATCCGCCGCCAGATCCCGGAACTGCAGGAATGGGTGAGCAGCCACAACCTGCTGACGATGGACCCGAAAAAGCCGCTCGTCGTGCGTGAAACTCCCGCTTACCAGCGCGGCGTGGCCGGCGCCAGCATCGAGGCGCCCGGCCCCTACCGCCCGCAGGACCGCACCTATTACAACGTGACGCCGCTCGATGGCGAAACGCCGGAACAGGCGGAAAGCAGCTTGCGCGAATACAACCACTGGATCTTGCAGATCCTGAATATCCACGAAGCCATTCCCGGCCACTACACGCAGCTCGTGTATGCGAACAAATCGCCATCCTTGGTCAAATCGATCTTCGGCAACGGCGCCATGATCGAAGGCTGGGCCGTGTATGGCGAGCGCATGATGCTCGAATCGGGCTATGGCAACAACGCGCCGGAAATGTGGCTGATGTATTCGAAGTGGAATTTGCGCAGCGTCACCAACACCATCCTCGACTACAGCGTGCACGTGCTGGGCATGACGGAAGCGCAAGCGCTCGACCTGCTGACGCGCCAGGCCTTCCAGACCCAGCGTGAAGCGAAGGAAAAATGGCGCCGCGTGCAGCTGAGCTCGGTGCAACTGACCAGCTATTTCAGCGGCTACAGCGAAATCATGGATTTGCGCGAACAGCGCAAGCAAGCGCTGGGCAACAAATTCGTGCTGAAGGATTTCCATGAGCAATTCCTCAGCTACGGCAGCGCACCCGTGAAAGTCATCAAGGAACTGATGAATTAACTCGTACGCATCCTCTGCTTGCAAAGGGCGCCGCGGCGCCCTTTTTGCATGCGTTTGCGCCGCCGCAAACCAGCGGCGTGCCTGTCCATTAAGCTGACGGGAAGGCAGGCGCCACAGCACTCCTCACTGGCAATTGCCGATTTTCCTGCTAGGCTGGATATCAGGAGCGTCCATGCATATGCCCATCCAGTTCGACACCCTCGATTACGCCAAGCGCCTTGCCTCGGCCGGCGTGCCCACGCAGCAGGCAGAGGCCCATGCCACGGCCTTGGGCGACGTGCTGGGCTCGGCTGTCGTCGTACATGGCGAACTGGCGGCGCTGGAGCGCAATCTGCTGGGGGAAATCAAGCTGGTGTCGCACAACATCGATACCAAGGTCGGCGCCCTGGAATTGAAGATCGATGCGCTGGAGCTCAGGCTCGATACCCGGATCGATGCGCTGGACCTGAAACTCGATACGAGGATAGATGCGCTGGAGCACAAATTCGATACCAAATTAGATGCCTTGGAACACACATTCGACGCCCGCCTGGAACGTCTGGACTTGCGCCATGGCGCGGACATGAAACACGTCTATTGGATGATGAGCACCCTGATCCTGCTCAACCTGGGCATCCTCAGCAAACTGATGCTGCAGTAAGTACTACCAACTTTCCTGCTAATAAAAAAGCCGCTGCTCCCGAGGAAGTCAGCGGCTTTCGTTTGCGAATATAACAGGCCGTCTAGGACGCTTCTTCCGGCGCCTGGGTGGCCTTGACGAAGATGGGCGCCACCAGCAGGCCCAGCTCGAACAGCAAACACATCGGGATGGCCAGCGAGAACTGGCTGACGACGTCCGGCGGCGTGACGATGGCGGCAATGACGAAAGCGCCGACGATGACGTAGGGACGCACCTCCTTGAGTTTCGCGATGGAAACCAGGCCCATGCGCACGAGGATGACCACCACCACGGGCACTTCGAAGGTGGCACCAAAGGCCAGGCACATCGACATGACGAAATCGAGGTAGTTTTCGATATCGGGCGTGACGGCGATCGACGACGGCGAAAAGTCGCTGATGAAGTGGAAGACGCGGCCAAACACGAAGAAATAACAGAAGGCCACGCCAGCCATGAACAGCAGGGAAGACGAGATGACGAGCGGCGCGATCAAGCGCTTTTCATGCGTGTACAGGCCGGGCGCGATGAACGCCCACATCTGGTACAGCACCCACGGCAAGGCGACGATGAAGGCGATGACCAGGGTCACTTTCATCGGCACGAGGAACGGTGAAATCACGCCGGTGGCGATCATTTTCGAGCCGGCCGGCAGCGAGGCGATCATTGGGGCAGCGATGAAATCGTAGATATGCGAAGGGCCGGGCCAGTAAAACAGGATGGCGCAGACGACGGCGATGCCGATCGAGGCCTTGACCAGGCGGTTGCGCAGCTCGACCAGATGCGAGATAAAAGTTTCTTCCACCGGGGATTTGCTACTCATGAGTAAAAGGAGGAGGAACTGGCGCGCGGACGGAAGCGCGCCACGCGGGCCGCCGCCGACTGCACGTGCAGCTTGCCGCCGTGGCGCTGCTTGTACCAGCCAGGGATGGCGGAATTGCGCACCAGCTTCTTGCGGCGGAATTCGCGCGCCTTGCGGGCCAGGTCATCGTTGGTGGCGCGCAGCATGGCTTCATGTTCGTCGTGATGCCCGTCATACGCACTGGCATCGCCGCGCCAGGCGTTTTCCACTTCGGCCAGGTTGCCGGAGATCGAATTTTCCACGCCATGCATGGATTTCTCCACGCTTTGCTTGACGGAATGGGCCGCATCCTGCACTTCCTTCTGCAGGTTTTTCAGCTCTTCCAGTTCAATTTCGCGCGTGACTTCGGACTTCACCTGGTTCAGATAGCGTTGCGCGCGGCCATACAGGGTACCGGCCATGCGCGCCACTCTCGGCAACTTTTCAGGGCCGATGACTATCAACGCAACGACGCCGATGATGGCGATTTTAGAGAGACCGAGATCGATCATAAGCGGACAAGGGCTGTTACCGGACGAGGCAAGCGCCCCGCCACGCTATCAGAACTTGCTTTTCTCTTTCGTCTCGACGTCGATGGTGCTTTTGTCGGCCACTTGCGATGGCGCAGCAGGAGGGGTATTGGCTGCCGGGGCGTCATCTTCGCCCTTGACGCCATCCTTGAAGCCTTTGACGGCCTTGCCGATATCACCGCCGATATTGCCCAGTTTCTTGGTGCCGAAGACCAGCATCACAATGACCAGAACGATCAGCCAGTGCCAAATACTCAATGAACCCATCACATTCTCCTTGCGGGACGGTGCCCGAATAGCGTCAACCAATGCCGGTAGTATACACGCGAACCCGGCGCACGGCGAAATCAGTGCTGGCCGCGCCAGGGGCGGGGACCGCCGTACACGTGCATGTGCAGGTGATACACTTCCTGCCCCCCGTTCGGGCCGCTGTTGATCATGGTCTTGAAGCCGCCGGCAGGCGCGCCATCGGCGTCATAGCTGACGGCGCAGCCGAACTCGGCAGCGAGTTTCGGCGCCAGGCGCAGCAGCTTGCCCAGCACTTCCGTATGGCTGTCGTCGCAGTCGGACAGGCTGGCCACGTGGCGCTTCGGAATCAAGAGCAGGTGCACGGGGGCGGCCGGGTTGATGTCCTTGAAGGCCAGCAAGTCCTCGTCTTCATACACGATGGTCGAGGGAATTTGTTTTGCAGCAATTTTGCAGAAAATACAGTTATCCACGCACGCTCCAATAGGTCAGTGTTTGTCTGTTTCGCCGACGTCGCGCAGTTCATCCTTGCGGGCCGCCTTTTCCTCGAGGCCGGACAAGCCTTCGCGGCGCGCCAGCTCGTCAAGCACCTGCTGCGGCGTCAGGTCGAACTGCGCCAGCATCACCAGACTGTGAAACCACAGGTCGGCGCACTCGTACAGGACCTTCGACGGGTCGTTGTCGCGGCGCGCATCCTTGGCCGCCATCACGGTTTCCGTCGCTTCCTCGCCGATTTTTTTCAAAATCGCATCATCGCCCTTGGCAAACAGGCGCGCGACATACGAGGTGGCGGGGTCGCCGCCGTTGGCCAGCTTGCGCGATTCGATCACGGCGGCCAGGCGTTTTAAAGTTTCGCTCATTTGCTCTTGCTTTCCGCGTAAATCGTCTCCGGGTCTTTCAGGACGGGGTCGGTGATTTGCCATTCGCCCGTTTTTTCATCGCCTTCGAACTTCTGGAAGAAGCAGGAATGGCGGCCCGTATGGCAGGCGATGCCGCCGGCTTGCTCGATTTTCAGCAAGACCACGTCTTCGTCGCAATCGAGGCGGATTTCCAGCACCTTTTGCGTGTGGCCCGACTCCTCGCCCTTGTGCCACAGTTTCTTGCGCGAACGACTCCAGTACACGGCTTCGCCCAGCTCCACCGTGCGCGCCAGCGCGTCGCGGTTCATCCAGGCGAACATCAGCACGTCATTGCTGCCCGCTTCCTGCGCGATCACGGGCACGAGGCCGTGCTCGTCCCATTTGACCTTTTTCAGCCACTTGGCATTGCTTGCTACGATGGTTCCGTTTTGCATGTTCTTCTATCCTGCTGATTTTACGCGAGGCGCATGGGGATGCCCTGCTGCGCCATGAAACGCTTGGCTTCCTGCACCGTGTGCTGGCCATAGTGGAAGATGCTGGCGGCCAGCACGGCATCCGCGCGGCCCACCTTGATGCCATCGACCAGGTCCTGCAAGCCGCCCACACCGCCCGAGGCGATCACGGGAATGCTGACGGCGTCAGACACGCCGCGCGTCAGGCCCAGGTCGAAGCCGACTTTGGTGCCATCGCGGTCCATGCTGGTGAGCAAGATCTCTCCGGCGCCCAGGCTTTCCATTTTACGCGCCCATTCGAACGCGTCCAGGCCAGTGGCGGTGCGCCCGCCATGGGTAAACACTTCCCACTTGCCGGGCGACACTTGCTTGGCGTCGATGGCGACGACGATGCATTGCGAGCCGTGCTTTTGCGATGCCTCGTACACCAGCTGGGGATTCGTCACGGCCGAGGTGTTGATGCTGACCTTGTCGGCACCCGCGTTGAGCAGCCGGCGCACGTCTTCCACCACGCGCACGCCGCCGCCCACGGTCAGCGGAATGAACACTTGCGACGCGACGGCTTCGATGATGTCGAAGATCAGGCCGCGGTTGTCGCTGGAAGCGGTAATGTCGAGGAAAGTGATTTCATCGGCGCCCTGCTCGTCATAGCGGCGGGCGATTTCCACCGGGTCGCCGGCGTCGCGCAATTCCGTGAAATTGACGCCTTTGACGACGCGGCCATTGGTCACGTCGAGGCAGGGGATGATACGTTTTGCAAGCATGATGGTATCCAGATTGTCGCCAGGCCGGGCGTGCGCAGGCACGCTCCCGGCCGGGCAGGCTTAAACGGCGGCGTCGGTCAGTTCGTCGGCGCGTTCCTGCGCCTGCGCCAGGTCGATCGTGCCTTCATAGATGGAACGACCGCAGATCACGCCTTCGATGCCTTCGGCCTGGACCGCGCACAACGCTTCCACGTCGCCGATGTTGTGCAGGCCGCCCGAGGCGATGACGGGGATCTTGACGGCTTGCGCCAGCTTGACGGTGGCGTCGATATTGATGCCGCCCATCATGCCGTCGCGGCCGATGTCCGTGTAGATGATCGATTCGACGCCGTAGGCTTCGAATTTTTTCGCCAGGTCGATCACTTCGTGGCCCGACATCTTGCTCCAGCCATCCGTTGCCACCTTGCCATCCTTGGCATCGAGGCCGACGATGATGTGGCCCGGGAAGGCGCTGCAGGCATCGTGCAGGAAGCCGGGGCTTTTCACGGCCGCCGTGCCGATGATGATGTAGGTGATGCCGGCGTCGAGGTAGCGCTCGATGGTGTCGAGGTCGCGGATGCCGCCGCCCAGCTGCACGGGGATTTCCTCGATGTCGTTTTCCACGGCAAAGTCCTGCACGGCCTTCAGGATGGCTTTCACGGCGCCTTCGTTCTTCGGCTTGCCGGCAAAAGCGCCGTTCAGGTCGACCAGGTGCAGCCGGCGCGCGCCTTGCATCAGCCAATGGCGGGCCATGTCGGCCGGGTCTTCGGAAAATACGGTGGCAAGTTCCATATCGCCTTGTTTCAGGCGTACGCAGTGACCGTCTTTCAGGTCGATGGCGGGAATGAGCAGCATGGTCAGTGTGGTTTAAAAGTGAGTGAGAAGCGAAAAAAAGCCGGAGAGCTAACGTTAAGGTTGCCAGTGAACGAAGTTCTTGTACAGCTGCAGGCCAGCGGCAGCACTTTTTTCAGGGTGGAACTGTGTCGCGAAAATATTATCACGGGCGACGGCGCAAGCGAACGGCGCGCCATAGACAGTCTCGCCCACCGTGTGCAACGCCTCTTGAGGTTGAGCAAAATAGCTGTGCACAAAGTAAAAATAGGCGTTGTCGGCAATGCCATCCCACATGACATGGGACGCCGTTTGTCGCACTTGGTTCCAGCCCATTTGCGGCACCTTGAAGCGCGAGCCGTCTTCCTGCACCTGGCCGTCGAGCTGGAAGCGCACGACTTTGCCTGGCAACAAGCCCAGACCGGCCGCGTCGCCCTCTTCGCTGCCGTCGAACAGCATTTGCTCGCCGATGCACACGCCCAGCACGGGTTTGCTGTCGGCGGCGCGCAGCAGCGCTTCGAGCACGCCCGATTCGCGCAGGCTGCGCATGCAGTCGGGCATGGCGCCCTGGCCCGGCAAGACGATGCGGTCGGCGCTGTCGATGTCGGCGGCTACGCCGGAAATGCGCACGTCGGCTTCGGGCGCCACGGCACGCAAGGCCTGCGCCACCGAGCGCAAATTGCCCATGCCGTAATCCACCACCACAATTTTATTCATGTTTAATCTCGGAATCTACAGTGATCCGCAGGCGCTTACAGGCTGCCCTTGGTCGATGGAATGATGCCGGCCGCGCGCTCGTCGAGCTCGGCAGCCATGCGCAGCGCGCGGCCAAAGGCCTTGAACACGGTTTCGCATTGATGGTGGGCATTCGTGCCGCGCAGATTGTCGATATGCAAGGTCACGCCCGCATGGTTGACGAAGCCGCGGAAAAATTCCAGGGTCAGATCGACGTCGAAGCCGGCGATCATGGCGCGCGTAAACGGGATGTGGTATTCGATGCCCGGGCGGCCCGAGAAATCGAGCACCACGCGCGACAGCGCCTCGTCCAGCGGCACGTACGCATGGCCGTAGCGGCGGATGCCCTTCTTGTCGCCGATGGCCTTGGCCACCGCCATGCCCAGCGTGATGCCCACGTCTTCCACCGTATGGTGGTTGTCGATATGCACGTCGCCCGTCGCTTCGATATCGAGATCGATCAAGCCGTGGCGGGCGATCTGGTCCAGCATATGGTCGAGGAAGGGCACGCCAGTGTTCAGCTTTTGCTGGCCGGTGCCATCGAGGTTGAGGGCGACGCGAACTTGCGTCTCATTGGTGTTGCGCGTGATTTCTGCGGTGCGGTTCATGGGAGGCTCTGGCGATAGGCTAAACGAGGGATGCCTTGAAGGCATCGTAAAAAAGGGAATTTTCTTCCGGGGTGCTGACGCTGATGCGCAGGCAATTGGCCAGCGCAGCATGCATTTTACTCATATTTTTAATTAAAACCCGGCGGGCAAGCAGTTTTGCGCAAACATCGTCGGAATCAGCCACACGAATCAAAAGAAAATTTGCCTTCGAGGGAAACACGGTTACGCCCGGCAGTTCCGCCAGGCGCCGCGCCAGGTCGTCGCGCGCGCTGTTGAGCAGGTCCGCCTGCGCATTGAGCACATCGAGGTGCTCGAGCGCGAATTCGGCCGCCGCCTGCGTCAGCACGTTCACGTTATACGGCGGGCGCACTTTCTCGAATTGCGCCAGCAGGGCCGGCGCAGCCGACATGTAGCCGAGGCGGATGCCGGCCAGGCCCAGTTTCGACACGGTGCGCATCACCACCAGGTTCTCGAACTCGGGCAGGCGGCCCATGAAACTGTGCTGCGCGAACGGCTCGTACGCTTCGTCGACGACGGCGATGCCCGTGTCGCCCAGCGCCGCGAGGATGCGCTCGATGTCGGCGCTGGCAAACAGGTTGCCCGTCGGGTTGTTCGGGTACGCGAGGTAGACCAGCGCCGGGCGGTGCTCTTCGATGGCCGCCAGCATGGCCGGCATGTTCAGGCTGAAGTCGGCCTGCAGGGGCACGCCGACGAAATCCATGCCGGCAAACTGCGCCGAGCGCGCATACATGACGAAGGCGGGCACGGGCGCCAGCAGCACGGCGCGCTTGCCCGGCGCCTGCGTGGCGCAGGCCATGGCCAGGATGGAAATCAGTTCATCGGAGCCGTTGCCCAGCATGACGTCGTAACCGGCCGGCACGCCGAGCTTGGCGCAGATCGCCGCCTGCAGGCTGGCGTAGGACGGCGGGTAGCGGTTCAGCGCCACGCCGGCCAGGCGCGCGCCCAGTTCCTCGCGCAGATGCGGCGGCAGCGGATACGGGTTTTCCATCGCATCGAGTTTGATGTAACCGCTGGCATCGGCTACCTGGTAGCTTTTGACGGCCCGCACATCGGACCGCACGGTGTTGCTGATTAACTGATCGAGGAAAGACATGCTGCAAACACTCCTGATGGAATTAAATGGATACGTCTTCCGGCACGGCGGCGCTGCGCGCCTTGCGGGCCGGCGCTTTTTTCGCGGCGGGCGGTTTCTTCACGGCGGCCGGCTTTTTCGCTGCCGCCGGTTTTTTCGCCGCCGCCCTGGCGGGCTTGGTCGCGGCCAATGTGGCCGGTTCGGCCAGCTCCTGCGTCAATGCCGCCAGGCGCTGTTCGATGATGGCGCAATAGTCGGGGTTCAATTCGAAGCCGACGAAATCGCGCCCGCAGCGCTTGGCGGCCAGCGCCGTGGTGCCGCTGCCCATGAACAGGTCGAGCACCACGCCACCGGGCGGGCACGACGCCTTGACCATGCGCTCGATGATTTCGAGCGGCTTTTGCGTCGGGTGGTCGGCCCGTTCCGGGTGTTCCTTGTGCAGGCGCGATACGCTCCACAAGTCTTTCGGGTTGTAACCCACTTCCAGCCATTTGGCGCCGATGAAGATCGAGCGCGAACGGGCTTTCTTGGTGGCCGCGTCGTAGGCGATGCGCACCGCGTCAAGGTCGAAGTAGTAATCCTTGCGCTTGACGAAGAAGCCGATGGTGTCATGCACCGATGAAAAGCTGCGCACGCTGCCGCCCATGGACGGCACGCGGCGGTCCCAGATGATTTCGTTCATCATCGCCATGCGCTGCTTCAGCATGACGAAGATCTCCGGCGAATAACGCCAGGTGAGAAAGATATACAGGCTGCCGTTGGCTTTGAGCTTGGGCAGCGCCGCATCGATCCACTGTTCCGTCCAGCGCAGGTAGTCTGCCACCGACTGCTGGTCCGAGGCATTGCCGTAATCCTTGCCCAGGTTGTACGGCGGATCCGTCAGGATCAGGTCCACCGAGCCATCGGGAATGCGCGCCAGCCCCGCCAGCGCATCTTCGCAATAGACCCGGTTGACCCAGTCAGGGCGATCCGCCAACTTCGTCATGGCTGCGGCTTCAGGCGCAGTTCGGCGCTGCGCGCGTGCGCCTGCAAGCCTTCGCCATACGCCAGCGTGGCGGCGACACGGCCCAGGGTTTGCGCGCCCGCTTCACTGACGTGAATGATGGACGAGCGCTTCTGGAAGTCGTACACGCCCAGCGGCGACGAAAAGCGCGCCGTGCGCGACGTCGGCAGCACGTGATTGGGGCCGCAGCAATAGTCGCCCAGCGATTCGGACGAGAAGCGGCCCAGGAACATGGCGCCCGCGTGGCGGATCTGCTCGGCCCACTGCTGCGGGTTTTCCGCCGAGATTTCCAGGTGTTCGGCCGCGATGGCATTGGCGATCTCGCACGCCTCTTCCATGCTGCGCACCTTGATCAGGGCGCCGCGGTCGGCCAGCGAGGTGCTGATGGTGGCCTGGCGCGGCATCGTCGGCAGCAGCTTGGCGATGCTCTCTTCGACTTTCGCGATGTAATCGGCGTCAGGACACAGCAGAATCGCCTGCGCCAGTTCGTCGTGCTCGGCCTGCGAAAACAGGTCCATGGCGACCCAGTCCGGGTCCGTCGTGCCGTCGCACAGCACGAGGATTTCGGAAGGCCCCGCGATCATGTCGATCCCGACGATGCCGAATACGCGGCGCTTGGCGGCGGCCACGTAGGCGTTGCCGGGGCCGACGATTTTATCCACGGCGGCAATCGTCTGCGTGCCATACGCCAGTGCGCCGACGGCTTGCGCGCCGCCGATGGTGATCACGCGCGTCACGCCCGCGATCGCGGCGGCGGCCAGCACCATCTGGTTTTTCACGCCATCGGGCGTCGGCACCACCATGATGATCTCGCTCACGCCCGCCACGTGCGCGGGAATGGCGTTCATCAGCACGGACGACGGATACGCGGCCTTGCCGCCCGGGACGTAGATGCCGACCCGGTCCAGCGGCGTGATCTTCTGGCCCAGCACCGTGCCATCGGGTTCGGTGTAGGTGAAGCCGCGCAGTTCCTCGCGCTGGCGTTCGTGGAAGGCGCGGATGCGCTGGGCGGCGATCTGCAGCGCTTCGCGCTGGGCCGACGGCAAGCCGTTCAGGGCAGCCTGCAATTCGGCCTGCGAAATATCGAAGGCCGCCATTTCCGCCGCGCCACCATGCGGGATGCGGTCGAAACGGTTGGTGTATTCCAGCACGGCGGCGTCGCCGCGCGTTTTCACATCGGCCAGGATTTTTGCGACCGACGTTTCAATCGCCGCATCGGTCCCCTCCTCGAACGCCAGCAGCGTATCGAGCGATTGTTGGAAACCATCCTGGCTTGAATCGAGCTTGCGTATCTGTATCGGCATAATCGGCTTTCTGCTACTGAATAAGTCTAGGCTTGCGAGGCGGTTTGCGAGGCGCGTTCAAACGCCTCGATGATCGGCTGCAAGCGCTCGCGCTTGAGTTTTAACGCCGCCTGGTTCACCACCAGGCGCGACGAAATTTCCATGATGTGCTCGACCTCGACGAGGTTGTTCGCACGCAGGGTGCTGCCCGTGCTGACCAGGTCGACGATGGCGTCGGACAAACCGACCAAAGGCGCCAGCTCCATCGATCCATACAGCTTGATCAGGTCGACGTGCACGCCCTTGGCGGCGAAGTGCTCGCGCGCCGTGTGCACGAACTTGGTGGCCACGCGCAATCGCGCACCCTGGTGCACGGCTTTTTCGTAGTCAAAACCGGCCTGCACCGCCACCGACATGCGGCAAGCGGCGATATTCAGGTCGATCGGCTGGTACAGGCCTTCGCCGCCGTGTTCGAGCAGGACATCCTTGCCCGCCACGCCGAAATCGGCCGCGCCGTACTGCACGTAGGTCGGCACGTCGCTGGCGCGCACGATGATGACGCGCACGTTCGGATCGTTGGTGGCCAAAATCAGCTTGCGCGAGGTCTCCGGGTTTTCCAGCACACGGATGCCGGCCGCTTCCAGCAGCGGCATGGTGTCCTCAAAAATGCGGCCTTTCGACAGCGCCAGAATCAGCTGGGAGCTGTCACCGTTGTTCGATCCGTTCATGCTCGTTCCTTGTTATTTGATGCGTACGATATTGGCGCCGACGGCGGACAGCTTCACTTCCATGCGGTCATAGCCGCGGTCGAGGTGATAGATGCGGTCGATCAGCGTTTCGCCATCAGCGGCCAGGGCCGCGATCACCAGCGACGCCGACGCGCGCAGGTCGGTCGCCATCACGGGTGCGCCGCGCAGCTGCTTGACGCCGGCGATGATGGCCGTGTTGCCCTCGATGGTGATGTCGGCGCCCAGGCGGTTCATTTCCTGCACGTGCATGAAGCGGTTCTCGAAGATTGTCTCGGTGACGCGGCTGGCGCCATTGGCGATGGTGTTTACGGCCATGAACTGCGCCTGCATGTCGGTCGGGAAGCCCGGGTATTCCGTCGTGCGGAAGCTGACGGGGTTCGGGCGGGCCGACATCTCGGCGCGAATCCAGTCGGCGCCGAAGGTCATCGTCAGGCCCATGGCGCGCAGCTTGTCGAGCGCCGCGTCGAGGATGTCGGTGCGCACGTTGCGCAGGGTGATGTCGCCGCCCGTGGCCGCCACGGCGCACAGGAAGGTACCCGTCTCGATACGGTCGGGTATCACCGCATGCGAGGCGCCGTGCAGGGCGTCCACGCCCTGGATCACCAGGCGGCTGGTGCCGATGCCGTCGATCTTCGCGCCCATGGCCACCAGCAGGTGGGCCAGGTCCGTTACTTCCGGTTCGCAGGCGGCGTTTTCCAGGATGGTTTCGCCTTCGGCCAGGGTCGCTGCCATCAGCAGATTCTCGGTGCCGGTGACGGTGATCATGTCGGTGACGATGCGCGCGCCTTTCAGCTTGGCGCACTTGGCGTAGATGTAGCCCGCCTCGATGCGGATCTCGGCGCCCAAGGCTTCCAGACCCTTGATGTGCTGGTCGACGGGGCGCGAACCGATGGCGCAGCCGCCCGGCAGCGACACCTTGGCTTCGCCGAAGCGCGCCAGCATGGGGCCGAGCACGAGGATCGAGGCGCGCATGGTTTTCACCAGTTCATACGGCGCTTCCAGGGTGTCGATGGCGCTGCCGTTGAGCACCACGCGGTCGCCGTCCTGCCGCACTTTCAGGCCAGTCTGGCCCAGCAGTTTCAACATCGTGGCCACGTCGTGCAGATGCGGCACGTTGGTCAGGTTCAGGTCGCCCGCGGTCAGGAGACCCGCGCACAGGATGGGCAAGGCGGCGTTTTTCGCGCCGGAGATGGCGATGTCGCCGTTCAGGCGGTTGCCGCCGTTGATGAGGAGCTTGTCCATGTGCTTATCCTTGGAATTCTTCAGGTGTCAGGGTTTTCATCGACAGCGCGTGGATTTCCTCGCGCATGCGGTCGCCCAGCGCCGCGTAGACGATCTGGTGGCGGGCAATCAGACGCTTGCCGGCAAACGCGGGCGAGACGATCACGGCCTGGAAGTGCTGGCCATCGCCCTCCACTTCGAGGTGCGTGCATTCGAGGCCGGCCGACAGATAGCCGTGGATCAGTTCTGGAGTGGTGGTCACGATAAGTCCTTGATATTGAATAATGTAGTGATGTGAGGTGCCGCAGTTAGTGGCGCAATCTGTAACCGCTTTTCAGCAGGCGGATCGACGCCAGCGCCAGGATCACGAGGAAGCCGGCGACGATGGAAAGACTGAGCCACGGGCTGACGTCGGACACGCCGAAGAAGCCGTAGCGGAAGCCGTCGATCATGTAGAAGAAGGGGTTCAGATGCGATACCGTCTGCCAGAAGGCGGGGAGCGAATGGATCGAGTAGAACACGCCCGACAGGAAGGTGGCAGGCATGATCAGGAAGTTCTGGAAGGCGGCCAGCTGGTCGAATTTCTCGGCCCAGATGCCGGCGATCAGGCCCATGGTGCCCAGCATGGCGGCGCCGAGAAACGCGAAGATCACGATCCACAGCGGCGCGACGAACGACAAATTAGCGAACCAGCACGTGATGGCGAACACGCCAAAGCCCACGGCCAGACCGCGCGCGACGGAAGCGAGCACGTACGCCGAGAAGATTTCCCAGTGCGACAGGGGCGTCAGCAGCACGAACACCAGGTTGCCCGTGATCTTGGACTGGATCAGCGAGGACGAGGAATTGGCGAACGCGTTTTGCAGCACGCTCATCATCACCAGGCCGGGAATCAGAAAGGCCGTGTAGCTGACGCCGGGACTCGGCTCGACGCGGCCATCGAGTACATGGCCGAACACCAGCAGGTACAGCATCGACGTGAGCACGGGCGCGGCCACGGTTTGCGTCGCCACTTTCCAGAAGCGCAGCGTCTCTTTGTAGACGAGGGTGCGAAATCCTGTCGAAATCATACGGTACCTTTATCCATGATCTGCAAGAAGATATCTTCCAGGTCGGCTTGTTGCAATTGCATTTCATCGATCTCGACGCCCGCTACGCGCAGGCGCGCGAGGATTTTCTCGACTTCGCTGTATTCGTTGACGCGCAGGCTGAACTTGTTCGGCGCCTGCTGTTCTTCCGCATGCAGCACCAGGTGCCGCAGGTCGTCCGGCAGGCTGCCGTTTTTGAGGTGCAGCTGCAGCTGCGAGCCGGCGATGCGGCGGATCAGGGCCGACATGGTGTCGAGCGCCACCACCTTGCCGGTTTTCAGCATGGCCACGCGCTGGCACATGGCTTGCGCCTCTTCCAGGTAGTGGGTGGTCAGCACGACCGTGTGGCCGCCTTCGCGGTTCAGGCGCGAGATGAACTTCCACAAGGTCTGGCGCAGTTCCACGTCGACGCCGGCCGTCGGCTCATCGAGCACGATGACGGGTGGCTTGTGCACCAGCGCCTGTGCCACGAGCACGCGGCGCTTCATGCCGCCGGACAGCGCGCGCATATTCGTGTCGGCCTTGCCGGTCAGGTCGAGGTTTTCCATGACCTCGTCGATCCACTTGTCGTTGTTCGGCAGGCCAAAGTAGCCTGACTGCAGGCGCAGGGTTTCGCGCACGGTGAAGAACGGGTCGAACACCAGTTCCTGCGGCACCACGCCCAGGTTGCGGCGCGCGTTGCGGAAGTCCTTGACCACGTCGTGGCCGTGGATCTTGACGGTGCCCGCGTCAGGGCGGATCAGGCCGGCGATGATGGAAATGAGGGTGGTCTTGCCGGCGCCATTCGGGCCGAGCAGGCCGAAAAACTCGCCTTCCTCGATGGCCAGCGACACGCCGCCCAGCGCCTTGAGCGATTTATAGCTCTTTTCTACATTCGTAATTTGAATTGCGGTCATGTGCTTGTTTCAAGTGTAATGCGTCTGGTGTGATGCGCCAGTTGCCGCAGACATGGAGGCCGGCAGGCTGGTGCAGGGCGCCCCTTCCGCAGAGGGTGGCGCAACAGTCAATTATAGTTGGAAACTTCGTGGAACACTTGGAGATCAATCCGGCGGCGCTGCTGGCCTGCCGGCTTGAAAGCTACTGCTGATGCGGGGAGTGGGACAGGATCAATGATGATGCAGGTCGGACGGGCTGCGTTCGGCGAGGCCGCCGGCGCTGGCGCAGTCGTCGTCCGTCAAGGTGCTCGACACGAGCGAGCAGACGCCATACAGCTTGGTCAGGTTTTTCAGGTTGTTCGGCAGATTTTTCAGCTCCAGCACGGCGCCGGCATCCTGCGCGGCGCGCTGCCACGTCAGCATGACGGAAACGGCGGCCGAATCGACGGCCTTGACGTTGCGCAAGTCAAACTTCGTCTGACCCGAGCGGATGGCGTCCAGACCCTGCTCCAATGCCGAAGTGGCATTGTGCACGGTCAGGGAAGTCAGGGACTGCAAGGTGTCGAGAGAGTCGGGCATGGCGTCGGGCTGCGCTGGTCTGGAGCTGGGTCAGGAGCTATATGATAGCCGATTATTTGGCTTTGGCAGCGGGACGGCTGGCCAGGGCCTTGTTTTTTGCCTGCAAGGTCTTGATCAGGCCATCGATGCCGCCCTTGCTGATCTCGCTAGCAAAGCTGCTTTTGTACGTTTCCACCAGCCACGCGCCCAGCACGTTGATGTCATAGATCTTCCAGCCAGCTGGGGTTTTCGCCACGCGGTAGTTCAGGGGCACGGGTTCGCCGCGCGCCACGTTCACCTGCGAGCGCACTTCCACTTCCGTGTCGGCCGGGTCGGCGCGCAGCGGCTTGAATTCCACGGTTTCATTCTTGATCTGTGACAGGGCGCCCGAATACGTGTAGATCAGCAAGGTGCGAAATTCCGCAGCCAGCTGCTTTTGCTGGTCCGGCGTGGCGTCACGCCAGTAGCGGCCGGCGGCCAGGGCCGTCATGCGCTGGAAATCCACGTACGGCAAGATTTTGCTTTCCACCAATTCAGTGACGCGCTTGATATCGCCAGCCTGGATGGCCTTGTCGTTCTTGGCCGTGTCGATCACGTCCTGGCTGATGCGTTTGACCAGGACGTCCGGCGCTTCCACGGCGGGAGCGGCCTGGGCGGCGGTGGCAAAAGCGATGGTGGCCATCGCCAGCAGTTGTTTCATCAATTTCATGGTTCTACCTTTCATGGTGTTGCTGTGCACCGGCTGGCGTTGATCGCAGCCGTGGTGTTCTTGCGTCCAGTTTACTCCTGAGGCCTGGCCTCGGAAGCAACGGTATTGCTACCAGATGTTACGAGGTCCGCCGGCGCCACCACGGCGGCGGCCGTTGCCGCAGGCGCGTCATTGGCCGGCTGCGGTTTTGCCTCGTACTCCGGCTCGTAATCGCTGGTGTCGTTTTTTGGCACTTTGCGGTCGCGGCGGTCCGTATCGCCATCGAATACCTTGCTTTCGCGCGCCTGCAGGAAGCCATCGCGGATGAATTCATAGCGGTCCAGCGCGGCCGCTTCCATCAGGTTGGTCGCGTCGAGCAGCGCGGCGCGTTTGTCGACCACGCGCGTCACCGTGCCGATATTGCGCACATTGACGGGATCCTTGTAGCGCCATGGATCGCCCGTGATGTCGAGCGGCAGGGCCACCGTGTCGCGCACGGTCGATGGGCCCAGCAGCGGCAGCATCACGTACGGACCGGGCTGGACGCCATACCAGCCCAGGGTCTGGCCAAAGTCTTCGTTATGCTTGGGAATGCCGGCCTGCGAAGCGATGTCGATCAGGCCAAGAAGTCCGAAGGTCGAGTTCATGCTGACGCGCACGACGTCTTGCAAGCCCGCTTCGCCCTTGCCTTGCAGCAAGTTGTTCACGGCGCTCCACACATCGGCCAGGTTGCCGAAGAAGTTGCCCACGCCCGTTTGCACGAACGATGGCGTCACCGTCTTGTAGGCCGTGGCGACCGGCTTCAAGGCCACCTGGTCGACGGTATCGTTGAACTTGAACATGGCGCGGTTATACCCTTCCAGCGGGTCGCGCGGATTGGTGCCGGTGGCGCAAGCGCTCACGCTGGCGGCGATGGCCAGGGCCAGGCCGATACGCGCCAGGCTGCCTTGGGATTGTTTGGTCGACTCGCTCATTTGCTGTCCTTTCCTTCCGCTGCCTTGCTGTAGATGAACTGATTGATCAGGTCTTCCAGCACTGTGGCCGATTGAGTACGGGCGATCTTGTCGCCCTCTGCCAGGTTCGCCAGATCGCCGCCTGCTTCCAGACCGATATATTGCTCACCCAGCAAACCGGCCGTCAAAATCTTGGCCGAGCTGTCTTTCGGAAATTTGTAGCCATCTTCGATGTCCAGTTTCACCAGCGCCTGGTAGGTCTTGTCGTCAAATCGGATCTCCGCCACGCGCCCCACCACCACGCCCGCGCCCTTGACGGGCGCCTGCGGCTTGAGGCCGCCAATATTGTCGAACTTGGCACTAATGGTATACGTCTTGCTGAAAGACAGCGAGCTCATATTGCCGGCCTTGAGCGCCAGAAACATCAATGCCGCCACACCCAGCAAGACGAACAAGCCGACCCAGACATCCAAAGATTTACGTTGCATAAACAATCCTAAATAATTTTTACTTGCTGCCGCCTGCGCAACATCTTGCCCAGGCCCGCTGTTTGTAGCTGATCGGCAATTACTTGCTAAACATCAAAGCCGTCATCATGAAATCGAGCCACCACACCATCAACGACGAAATCACCACCGTGCGCGTGGTAGCGCCGGACACATCTTCCGGCGTCGGCTGTGCCTGGTAACCCTGGAACAGCGCGATGAAGGTCACCGCGATACCGAACACCAGGCTCTTGATGGTGCCATTGCCCACTTCTTTCCAGACATCGACGCCGCCTTGCATCTGCGACCAGAACGAGCCTTCATCGACGCCGATCAGCACCACGCCGACCAGGTAGCTGCCGATAATGCCGACCGCCGTGAAGATCGCGCCCAGAATCGGCATGGCGATCACGCCGGCCCAGAAACGGGGCGCCAGCACGCGCTGGATCGGGTTGACGGCCATCATTTCCATGGCCGACAGTTGCTCGCCCGCCTTCATCAGGCCGATTTCCGCCGTCAGCGACGTGCCGGCACGGCCGGCGAACAGCAGCGCCGTCACGACGGGGCCCAGTTCACGCGTCAACGACAGCGCCACCAGCAAGCCCAGCGACTGCTCGGCGCCATACGTGGTCAAGGTGTAATAGCCTTGCAAACCCAGCACCATGCCGACGAACAGGCCGGAAACGGCCGTAATCACCAGCGAGCGGTTACCGATAAAAAACAGTTGCTCAATCACCAGGCGCGGACGGCGCCACAGGCCGCCCGACGAGGCGATGATGATGAAAAACGAACGCACGGCAAAGCCGAGGTCTTGTACCGAACGACGCAACCACGCTCCGATCGACGCCAGGAAACGCGCGATCATCGGCCGCCCCCCGCCTGCAGACCCAGGTCGTCGGCCAGAGACTTGCCCGGATAATGGAAGGGCACGGGCCCATCGGCCTCGGCATTGACGAACTGCTTGACGTAGGGATGCGTCGACACGGCCATCTCGGCCGGCGTGCCGTGCGCCACGATCTTGCCCGATGACAGAAAATAGACGTAATCAGCGATGGCGAAACACTCCTTCACATCGTGCGATACCAGGATAGACGTGGAGCCCAGCGCATCGTTCAAATTGCGGATCAAATTGGCCGTCACGCCCATGGAAATCGGGTCCAGGCCGGCGAACGGCTCGTCGTACATGATCAGTTCGGGATCGAGCGCGATGGCGCGCGCCAGCGCGACGCGGCGGCCCATGCCGCCCGAGATCTCGGCCGGCTTCAATTGCGCCGCATTGCGCAGTCCCACGGCGTGCAGCTTCATCAGCACCAGGGTACGGATCAGCTCTTCATTCAAGTCCGTGTGTTCGCGCAGGGGGAAGGCCACGTTTTCGAAGGCCGTCAAATCCGTAAACAGCGCGCCGTGCTGGAACAGCATGCCCATCTTGCGGCGCAGCTGGTATAACTCGTCGGTCTCGAGCGTATGGACGATCTGGCCGTCCACGTTCACGGAGCCGGAACTGGGACGCAGCTGCCCGCCGATCAGGCGCAGTACGGTCGTCTTGCCACTGCCGGAGCCACCCATGACGGCCACAACTTTTCCACGTGGGAAATCCATTTGAAGGCCCGATAAAATCGAACGTTCTCCATAGGCAAAGTGTAAATCACGGATCTCAACAAGATTTGGCACGACGAAGCTCACTATTTTAATGGCGTATTGTAGTGCAGAAACGCCAACCTCTGCTGAGACACCCCTGCTTACAGCCCGGGACAGGGGAAGAATACAACACTAATGAATCGAAAGTCAGATATTGTAGTGGAAATTCGGCCGCCGCATCGCGTCCCAGCCCGATGACATTCGCGGCTGTTGACTTGACCAGTAAAATAACAAAAGCCACGTCGCGATCCGCGCCGTGGCTCTGTCAAAAAACGAACAATTGCTCGTTTTTTAACGTGGCAGCAGGGAGGCACCCATCAGGAACTCATCGACGGCGCGCGCGCACTGGCGCCCTTCGCGGATGGCCCACACGACCAGCGACTGGCCGCGGCGCATGTCGCCTGCCGCAAACACCTTGGCCACCGACGTCTGGTAGCAGCCGGCACCATCCGTTGTTGCCTTGACATTGCCGCGCGCATCCGTATCGACGCCGAACGCTTCCAGCACTTGTTGCACAGGTGAAACAAAACCCATGGCCAGGAAGACCAGATCGGCCTTCATCTCGAATTCCGAGTTCGGCACTTCGCTCATCTTGCCGTCTTTCCATTCGACACGGCAGGCGATCAGCTTTTCCACCTTGCCGCCCTTGCCTTCGAAACGCTTGGTGGCCACGGCCCAGTCGCGCTCGCAGCCTTCCTCGTGCGAGGACGAGGTGCGCAGCTTGGTCGGCCAGTACGGCCAGACAAGCGGCTTGTTTTCCTGTTCCGGCGGCTGCGGCATCAGTTCGAACTGGGCCACCGAGGCGGCGCCATGGCGGTTCGAGGTGCCCACGCAGTCGGAACCCGTGTCGCCGCCGCCGATCACCACCACGTGCTTGCCCGTGGCCTTGATCTGGTCCTTGAGCTTGTCGCCCGCGTTGACCTTGTTTTGCAGCGGCAGGAAATCCATGGCGAAGTGCACGCCTTTCAGCTCGCGGCCCGGCACGGGCAAGTCGCGCGGCTGCTCGGCGCCGCCGGCCATGATGACGGCGTCAAATTCTTTTTCCAGGTCTTCCGGGAAAATGGTTTCCTTGGCCCAGTTATTCACATGGGCAGGGAAATCCTTGCCGACCAGCACGCTGGTGCGGAACACGACGCCTTCGGCTTCCATCTGTTTGACGCGCAGGTCGATGTGCGACTTTTCCATCTTGAAGTCGGGGATGCCGTAACGCAACAAGCCACCGACCCGGTCGCTCTTTTCAAACACGGTGACGGCATGGCCGGCGCGCGCCAGCTGCTGCGCCGCCGCCAGGCCGGCGGGGCCGGAACCGACGATGGCTACTTTCTTGCCCGTACTGAAACCCGCCGGCTGCGGCGTGACCCAGCCGTGCTCCCAGCCCATGTCGATGATTTTATGCTCGATCGACTTGATGCCGACCGGGTCTTCATGGATGCCCAGGGTGCAGGCCGACTCGCACGGCGCCGGGCAGATGCGGCCCGTAAATTCCGGGAAGTTATTTGTCGAATGCAAGACGTCGAGCGCTTCGCGGTAGTTACCGCGGTACACGAGGTCATTCCAGTCAGGAATGATGTTGTTCACGGGGCAGCCCGTGGTGCAGAAGGGAATGCCGCAATCCATGCAGCGCGCGCCCTGCACGGTCGCTTGCGCATCCGACAGGTGCAGCACGAATTCCTTGTAGTTCTTCAGGCGCGCGGCAGGCTCCAGATAGTGTTCGTCCTGGCGCTTGAATTCCATGAAGCCGGTAATTTTACCCACGATAGTTCCTTTGTATTTGGCTGGCGGGGAGCGGCCTGGCCGCTCCCGTATCATTTAGCTTGGCTGGCTCAGGCGGCGACGGCTTGGACTTCCATGGCGGCGTCGGCTGCCATTTCAATCAGCGCGCGCTTGTATTCGTTCGGGAAGACCTTCACGAACTTGCCGCGCGCCACGGCCCAGTCGTCGAGCAAGACGCGGGCGCGGGTGCTGCCCGTATGCTTGAAGTGACGCTCGATCAGGCGCTTGAGGATGACCTCGTCCGCTTCCGGCACGCCATCGCGGTGCTGCGTATGCCAGGCATCGCGGTCAACGTGCTGTTCCGCTGCCGACACGACCTTGTCCAGGCTGACCATGGCCGTGTTGCACTTGCTGGCAAAGTCGCCGGCCGGGTCATACACATAGGCGATGCCGCCCGACATGCCGGCCGCGAAGTTGCGTCCCGTGTTGCCCAGCACCACCACCGTGCCGCCCGTCATGTATTCGCAGCCATGGTCGCCCAGGCCCTCGACCACCGTGGTGGCGCCCGAGTTGCGCACGGCAAAGCGTTCGCCAGCCACGCCATTGAAGAAGGCTTCACCGGCGATGGCGCCGTACAACACCGTGTTGCCGATGATGATGTTGTCCACGGCCCAGCCGCGGAACTCGGTATTGGGCCGCACGATGATGCGTCCGCCCGACAAGCCCTTGCCCACGTAATCGTTGCCCTCGCCCACCAGGTCGATCGTGATGCCGTGCGCCAGGAAGGCGCAGGCCGACTGCCCCGCCGTGCCTTGCAGCTGGATGTGGATGGTGTCGTCCGGCAAGCCGGCATGGCCATATTTCTTCGCCACTTCGCCTGACAGCATGGTACCCACCGTGCGGTTCAGGTTGCGTACGGGCGAGATGAAGGAGACGCGCTCGCCCTTTTCCAGCGCCGCGCGCGCTTGCGCGATCAGCTTGTGGTCGAGCGCTTTCTCCAGCGCATGGTCCTGGAACTCCACATGGCGGCAGGCTTGGCCATCCGGTGTTTCCGGCTTGTGGAAGATGGCCGAGAAGTCCAGGCCCTGCGCCTTCCAGTGCGAAATCGCCTTCGATTTATCGAGCAGGTCGACACGGCCGATCAGCTCGTCATACGTGCGGATGCCCAGCTGCGCCATCAATTGACGGGCTTCTTCGGCCACGAAGAAGAAGTAATTGACGACATACTCGGGTTTGCCCGAGAACTTGGCGCGCAGCACCGGATCTTGCGTGGCCACGCCCACCGGGCACGTATTCAGATGGCATTTGCGCATCATGATGCAGCCTTCGACCACCAGCGGCGCCGTGGCGAAACCGATCTCGTCGGCGCCCAGCAGGGCGGCGATGACTACGTCGCGGCCCGTCTTCATCTGGCCGTCGGCCTGCACGCGGATGCGGCTGCGCAAGCCGTTCAAGACCAGGGTTTGTTGCGTTTCAGCCAGGCCCAGCTCCCACGGCGTGCCCGCATGTTTCACGGACGACAGTGGCGACGCGCCCGTGCCGCCGTCGTGGCCGGCAACGACCACGTGGTCGGCTTTCGCCTTGGTGACGCCGGCGGCGACCGTGCCGATACCCACTTCCGACACCAGTTTCACGGAAATCGAGGCGCGCGGATTGGCATTTTTCAAGTCATGGATCAGCTGCGCCAGGTCTTCGATGGAATAAATGTCATGGTGCGGCGGCGGCGAAATCAGGCCCACGCCCGGCACGGAAAAGCGCAGGCTGGCGATGTATTCCGACACCTTATGGCCTGGCAACTGGCCGCCTTCGCCCGGTTTCGCGCCTTGCGCCATCTTGATCTGGATCTGGTCGGCCGAGTTCAGGTAGGCGGCCGTGACGCCGAAACGTCCCGATGCCACCTGCTTGATGCGCGAACGCATGGAATCGCCTTCCTGCAGCGGAATGTCGACGACGATCTGCTCGGCGCCCACGACGGAGGCCATGGTGTCGCCCTGGCGGATCGGGATGCCCTTCAATTCCTGCGTGTAGCGGTTCGGATCTTCGCCGCCCTCGCCCGTGTTCGACTTGCCGCCGATGCGGTTCATGGCGACCGCAAGCGTCGCGTGCGCTTCCGTGCTGATGGAACCGAGCGACATGGCGCCCGTGGCGAAACGCTTGACGATTTCCTTGGCCGGTTCCACTTCATCGAGCGGGATCGCCTTGGTCGGATCGAGCTTGAACTCGAACAGGCCGCGCAGGGTCAGGTGGCGACGGCTCTGGTCATTGATGATTTGCGCGTACTCTTTATAGCTGGAGAAATTGTTGCTGCGCGTGGAATGCTGCAGTTTCGCAATCGCATCCGGTGTCCACATATGGTCTTCACCACGCACGCGGAATGCGTATTCGCCGCCCGCATCGAGCTTGTCCACCAGCACAGGATCGTTGCCGAAAGCCAGTGCATGCAGGCGCAGCGCTTCTTCCGCCACTTCAAACACGCCGATGCCTTCCACGTTCGAAGCCGTGCCCTTGAAGTATTTGTCGACCAGCGATTTGTTCAGGCCGATGGCTTCGAAGATTTGCGCGCCGCAGTAGGACATGTAGGTCGAAATACCCATCTTCGACATGACCTTCATCAAGCCCTTGCCGACAGCCTTGGTGTAGTTATAGATGGCTTTGTCGCCCGACAGGTCGCCCGGCAAGCCGTGCGCCATCTCGGCCAGGGTTTCCATGGCCAGGTACGGGTGGACGGCTTCCGCACCATAGCCAGCGAGCAAGGCGAAGTGATGCGTTTCGCGGGCCGAGCCCGTTTCCACGACGAGACCGGTGGAGGCGCGCAAGCCCTTGCTCACCAGGTGCTGGTGCACGGTGGACGTGGCCAAGAGCGCAGGGATCGCCACCTGGTCGGCGCAAATGGCACGGTCCGAGACGATCAGGATGTTGTGGCCGGATTTCACAGCGTCGACGGCTTCCGCGCACAGCGAGGCCAGGCAGGCTTCCACACCTTCCTTGCCCCAGGCCAGCGGGTAGCAGATATCCAGTTCATACGACTTGAACTTGCCACCCGTGTGGGCGCTGATGTTGCGCAGACGGGCCATGTCGTCAAAGCCCAGCACGGGCTGCGCCACTTCCAGGCGCATCGGCGGGTTGACGTTGTTGGTATCCAGCAAGTTCGGTTTCGGGCCGATGAAGGACACGAGCGACATCACCATCGCTTCGCGGATCGGGTCGATCGGCGGGTTCGTCACTTGCGCGAACAGCTGCTTGAAGTAGTTATACAGCGGCTTCAATTTGTTCGACATGACGGCCAGCGGCGAGTCATTGCCCATCGAGCCCGTCGCCTCTTCGCCGGCCACGGCCATCGGCGCCATGAGGAATTTCAAGTCTTCCTGCGTGTAGCCGAATGCCTGCTGGCGGTCCAGCAGCGACGGCTGGGCTTTTTCGCCCTGCGCGCGGTCCAGCTTTGCTTGGCCTTCGGCCAGCTTGATCTCGTCGAGCTTGATGCGCACGGAATTGATCCACGCTTTATACGGCTTGGCGTTGGCGTAGGTGTTTTTCAATTCCTGGTCGTCGATGATGCGGCCCGCTTCCAGGTCGATCAGGAACATTTTGCCAGGCTGCAAGCGCCATTTCTGGATGATTTTCGATTCCGGAATCGGCAGCACGCCCGATTCCGACGCCATCACCACCAGGTCGTCGTCCGTGACGATATAACGCGCCGGACGCAAGCCATTGCGGTCCAGGGTGCCGCCGATATGGCGGCCATCCGTAAACGCCATGGCGGCGGGGCCGTCCCACGGTTCCATCATGGCCGCGTGGTATTCATAGAAGGCGCGGCGGTTGTCATCCATGGTCGTGTGGTTTTCCCACGCTTCCGGAATCATCATCATCATCGCCTGGGCGATCGGATAGCCTGCCATCAACAGCAGTTCCAGCGCATTGTCGAAGCAGGCCGTGTCGGACTGGCCTTCATAGATCAGCGGAAAGAGTTTCTGCAGGTCGTCGCCCAGCACGGCCGACTTCATGACGCCTTCGCGCGCGCGCATCCAGTTGAAGTTGCCTTTGACCGTGTTGATCTCGCCGTTGTGCGCGATCAAACGGTAGGGGTGGGCCAGCGGCCATTCAGGGAAGGTATTCGTCGAGAAACGCTGGTGGACGAGGGCCAGGGCCGAGATGCAGCGCGCATCCTGCAAGTCCTTGTAGTACACGCCGACTTGGTCGGCCAGCAGCAAGCCCTTGTACACAATAGTACGGGCCGACATCGACGGCACGAAGAATTCCTTGCCGTGCAGCAGCTTCAAGGCCTGGATGGCGTGGCCCGACGATTTGCGGATCACATACAGTTTGCGCTCGAGCGCGTCGGTGACCATGATGTCCGGGCCGCGGCCGATGAAAATCTGGCGGATGACGGGTTCCTTGGCGCGCACGGTGGGCGACATCGGCATGTCCGTATCGATGGGCACGTTGCGCCAGCCCAGCACGACTTGTCCCTCGATGCGCACAGCGCGTTCGATTTCCTGTTCGCAGGCGATGCGCGATGCGTGTTCCTTCGGCAGGAAGACCATGCCCACGCCGTATTCGCCAGGCGGCGGCAGTTCCACGCCCTGCTTGGCCATTTCTTCGCGGTAGTACTGGTCGGGAATCTGAATCAGGATGCCGGCGCCATCGCCCATCAGCGCATCGGCGCCCACGGCGCCCCGATGATCGAGGTTTTTCAGTATCAGCAAACCCTGTTCGACGATCGAATGGGTCTTGTTGCCCTTGATATGGGCGACGAAACCGACGCCGCAGGCATCGTGTTCATTGGCTGGGTCGTACAGGCCTTGCGCTTTCATGGGCTTCTCCGCTGCATATGACTATCGAAAAACTAGAGTAGTGCAACGCAACAAAAAACTCAACTACAACAATTAGGGTCGGAGTCGAATTAAATTCGATTCTGTCGCGCTAAAAATTTAATAGGGACATAGTCGAGGCCATTTCAATAAAACGTCAGAAAGGACTCATTTTTTGTTTTAAATACGAATGCTTTTTAATTAGCGTCCGCGGCGGCCGCGATTTTGCGGGGACGGCCCCGCTTGGCAGGCAGCACTTGCCGCTGCATTTTCTGCTCCAGCGCCTGCTTGAACGGCTCGGAACCCAGCGGCCAGCCCTTCAATACAGCCTCTTCCACCACTTTCACCTGGCTGCTGCCCAGGCCTTGCTCGAACAGGCGCAGATAGGCCGCCTCGCGGTCGAACGGCGTGTTGCCCAGCGCCCAGTACAGCGCGTGGTCGGTGATGACGGGGTCGGGTCGCACACCGGCATGGTGGGCATAGCTGGACCACGCATGGTCGAGCGCCTGGACTGCCACGCCCGTTTGCACAGGCACACATTCGAGGTAGCGGCAGCATGTGAGGAAGAAATTGTCGGGGTCGATGACGGAAGTTTTGTAGCGTCCCTGCCACAATGCCCCTTCGCGGCCGTATTTTTGGTTGAAATACGGCACGTAATAGCGTCCCAGCCACTGCATCAGCTGCCCCAGGCCGGTCGCATCGCTGGGCGTGGCCAACAAATGTAGCTGATCAGGCAATAAAACGTAGGCGTGGATGGCCACCTTGAACATTTTCGCCCCCGTTTTCAGCCACGAGAGAAATTGCGTATAGTCGGCCGCATCCTGGAACACGGGCTGGCGGTTGCTGCCGCGCTGTATCACGTAATGGGGCAGTGCTGGAATGATGAGACGGGGCAAACGGGCCATGGCAAGAGTCGGCAAATAAAGGCTAAGGCCTTGATTTTACACACTTGTGCGCGCAAGACGCGACTCTGACCCTGTTTTATTTGACATACTGAAAAAAACGGCTGGCTCTGTCCCTTTTATTGCACCGGCCCCTTGCGAGCGGCGCGATACGGCAAATCAGGACAGATTAAAACTGGCCGACAGGCTGTAGCCCTCGCCATAGGCGCTGCGCAGCGGCAAGTCCTGGCCCAAGCCCGTCTTGGCTTTCTTGCGCAGGCGGTAGACGAGCATGTCGACCCGGCGGCCCGCATCGGGATCTTCGCCGCCCATGCCGGCCACGATGACGTCGCGCGGCACGGGGCGGGTGTTGATGGTGAGCAGGTGGAGGAAGTTGAATTCCTTTTCCGTCAGGGCGATGACGGCGCCCATCAGCTCAAGTTGGCGAGCGCTTACCTTCAAGGTCCACTTGCCCGGCTCGGGCACCGGATCTTGCGGACCGACGCGGCGGTCGAGCGCCTCGATATGGGCGGCCAGTTCGGGGAATTTGATCGGCTTGGTCAGATAGTGGTCGGCACCGAGGCGCAAGCCCAGAATGCGGCTGTCGAAGGCGACGCGCCCCGTCAGCACCAGTACGCCGATTTGCGGATACAGCTGGCGCATGCGGGGGATGACGTTGAAGCCATCCTCGTCGGGCAAGCCCAGGTCCAGCACGACCACGCCAACATTGCCATGGCTCAACGCCGTCCACATCCCGCCAGCGGAGCTGGTGATATGAACTTCGTGTTCGAGCTCAACGAGAAACTCCGCCATGTCTTCGGCGTAGTCCAGATTGTCTTCGACGATCAGTATTTTCGTCATTGCAACGCCATTCTTCCGTTAGTGAGCTACCGTGGGCAAACCATGCCATTCACTTCTGCACCATGATGGACGGCACAATAGGTTTACGTCAAGGAATTATCACGGTTGCCTTCAGCGGAAGCAAGACTTTTCCTGATCTAGACAGGAAGCGGCAGCCAAATCCGGAAAACGGCCCCACCTTCGGGCAGATTATGCCCCTGCAAACTCCCGCCATGGACGTCGACCACGGCGCGCGCCATGTACAGGCCCAGGCCTGCGCCCGGATGCCTCGCATGGCTTCCACGGCTGCCCTTTTCGAACATATGCGCCAGTTCTTCTTCCCGCAAGCCGTGGCCCGCATCGCGCACGCACAGCGCCACGCCGCCTTCGGGTACCAGCCTGGCCGACAAGCCAATGGGGCTGCCGGGCGGGCTGAACTTGACTGCGTTATCTAACAAGATTTTCAGGCACAGAGCCATGCCGGGCACGTCGCAACGCAGCTTGGCTGGCAAGTCCTCGTCGAGTTCCAGCTGCACCGGGTGGCTGGCGGGCACGGTGGCGGCCGCCTGCTGCAGCAAGGCCAGCGGCGCGATGCCGTCAGCGGCCCGCTCGCGGCCGATGGCCGCCATGCGTTCGGGCGACAGATAATCGTCGATCATGGACAACAAGCGGTCGACGGCCGTCTGGATTTTCACGTAGCGCTTGCGCGTGGCCTCGTCGGCATCTTTCGATGTCGAGACGAGGCGCTGGATGGCGCCATCGATGGTGGCCAGCGGCGTGCGGAATTCATGCGACAGCATCGAGGCGAAGCGCTTCTGCTCCTTTTCCCGTTCCGCTTCCTGCGCCTGGGCCGCGCTGACGTCGCGCACCGTGCCCGCCAAGGTCACGCCCCGCCCGGCCGCCGCGGGCACGATGGTCGAGCTGATTTCCAGCGCCAGCAGATGGCCGTCCGCGTGCGGCAGTTCCACTTCGCGCAGCAGGCTCAAGCGGCTGGTGTCGCCATCGCGCCAGCGTTGCAAGCGGGCCGGCACGTCGGCCGCCAGGCGCGCCGCATGCGCGCGCAAGGCAGCCGCGTCATGGCCCGTCAGGCGCTGCGCGGCGGGGCTGATGTAGAGCAATTCGAGGGTGGTGGCGTCGAGCAGGAAAGCCGCGTCGCGGCCGTGCTCGGCCAGCAGGCGGAACTGCGCTTCGCCCGCCCGCGCGCGCAGCAGGGCACGGCGCAACTGGACGAAACGCAGCGCCATGAGGATGGCGCCGGCAAGCAGCAGAAGGAAAATAGGCAGCATGCGTTATACCTGGCGAGAAAGAATCGCCAAGTATAAGCGTGCGGCAGCGTTAATCTTCCAGCGGGGCGAAAATCTGCTGCAAGTCTTCCTGCGTCAGGGCCATCTTCTGCGATTCGCCTTCGGCCAGGATCGATTGCGCCAATTCCGATTTCTTTTGCTGCAGCAGCTGGATTTTTTCTTCCAGCGTGCCCTTCGCGATCAGCTTGTAGACGAACACGGGCTTGTCCTGGCCGATGCGCCAGGCGCGGTCCGTGGCCTGGTTTTCCGCCGCCGGATTCCACCACGGATCGTAGTGGATGACCGTGTCGGCCGCCGTCAGGTTCAGACCCACGCCGCCCGCTTTCAGGCTGATCAGGAAGATCGGCACGGCGCCCTGCTGGAAGGCGGCCACTTGCGCGCCCCGGTCCTTCGTTTCGCCCGTCAGCAGCGCGTACGGGATGTCGCGCGATTCGAGTTCTTCCTCGATCAATTCCAGCATGCTGGTAAATTGCGAGAACACGAGGATCTTGCGCCCTTCGTCGAGCAAGTCTTCCACCATCTGCATCAGGTCGAGCAGCTTGGCCGAGCCGGCCGATTGCTTTTTCGCCGGCAAGGATTTGACGAGACGCGGGTCGCAGCAGACTTGCCGCAATTTCAGCAGCGCTTCGAGGATGACGATCTGGCTGCGCGCCACGCCCTTCTTGTCGATTTCCTCGCGTACCTTTTGATCCATCGCCAGACGCACGGTTTCATACAGGTCGCGCTGCGGGCCCGTCAATTCCACCTTGCGCACCATTTCCGTCTTCGGCGGCAGTTCCTTGGCCACATTGTCCTTCGTGCGGCGCAGCAGGAAAGGCTTGATGCGGCGGTTCAGCAGCATGCGACGCAGCGGGTCGTCCTGGCGTTCGATCGGATGGCGGAACTGGGTGTTGAAGGTCTTCTCGTCGCCCAGCAAGCCCGGCAGCAGGAAGTGGAATTGCGACCACAATTCGCCCAAATGATTTTCCAGCGGCGTGCCGGACAAACACAGGCGGTGGCGCGCGCGCAGCAGGCCCGCGCTTTGCGCCGCCTTGCTGCGCGTATTCTTGATGTAGTGCGATTCGTCGAGGATGACCAGGTGGAAATCATGCTCGCGCAAGGTTTCCTCGTCGCGCGGCAACAGGGCGTAGGTCGTCAGCACCAGGTCGCACTGATCGATCTGGTCGAATTGCTGGGCGCGGTCCTTGCCTTGCAGCAGCAGCACTTTCAGGGAAGGCGCGAACTTGGCCGCCTCGTCCTGCCAGTTGCCCATCAGACTCGTCGGTGCAATCACCAGCGCCGGATGCGTGAGACGGCCCGCTTCCTTTTCCACCAGGATATGCGCCAGAGTTTGCACGGTTTTACCCAGGCCCATGTCATCGGCCAGGATGCCCGCCAGGTCATGGTCGCGCAGGAATTGCATCCACGCCAGGCCATCGGCCTGATAGTCGCGCAGTGTCGCCTGCAAGCCGGCTGGCGCCGCCACTTTTTGCACGGAACCGAACTGGCTCAGCTTGCGGCCCATGGCGCGCAGCTGCTCGCCGCCCGTCCATTCCATCTCCAGGCCCCGTGCCAGCTCTTCCAGGCGCGCCGCATCCAGGGTCGACATGCGCACGGCATGTTTGATCTTGTCGCTGAAATACAGTTCGCCCAGGGTGTTCAGGATGGGGCGCACACGTCCCCACGGCAGCGCCACGCGCGTGCCGTCCGGCAAGGTTGCCAGCATCTGGTCATCGTCCGCATGCGCTTCGATGACTTTCGGATTGAAATCGTTGGGGGCGTTGCGGATCAGCTGCACCAGCACGGGCAAGAGCGGCACGCGCTCGTGGTTGACGACGATGCCCAGTTCCAGTTCGAACCAGGCGTTGCCGCTGTCCGGGTCCTGGTCGTCGATTTCCGCGTACCAGTCGCCCACGTCGCTCACGTCGTAGCGGTACTTGGCCGTCTTTTCCACGATCCAGCCCTGCTCCAGCAAGGCGTCGATGCCGGACTCGGCAAAACGCAGCCATTCCGCCTGGGACGGCAGTTGCAAGGCGCCCTTCAAGCCGCTCAAGGGGGCAGAGCCCGGTTTCTTGAATTGCAGCTCGGCCAGGGTGGCCAGGGCGCGCGCTTCGTCGACCGTGTTTCTCTGGATGATTTCCGTCACGTCGCCCACTTGCCGCACCACGCGCTGCGACGGATCGAACGAGACGCGCTCGCCATCGTAGTCGTAGGACAGCACGGCGAAATCGCTCCAGCGCTGGATGCTGCCATCGGCCAGCATGGCGCTATCGAGCAGCAAGACCGGTTGCGCCGGCACGTCCTTGCGCAAACGCTGCGGCAACGGCTGCGGCAGCGGCATCAAGTGCTGCAAGCCTTGCGCCAGCAACAGTTGCGACACGCGCACCTTGTCGTTCGCGTTCAGGGGCGGCGCCTGCGCCACCAGCGCCTGCAAGTCGGCCAGGGAAATGTCGGAGCCGCCCTGGTTCAGTTCCAGCACGCCGCACGACAGATTGTCGATGTACCACGGCGGGTCGGTGGGCAGCATGTAGTCGATCTGGTCGGCGCCATGGTGCTTCGCGCCTTCCGGCGGGTCCACTTGCCAGCCCAGGCGCATGGTCTTGCCCTCGTCGCGCCAGAACAGGCGCGCGGGACGCACGGGACCTTCCTTCAACGGATACACGAGGCCATTGCCGACGTCGGCCCAGGAATTGGCCCACAACAATTTATCCTGCTCGGCCAGCATTTTCAGCAGGGCCGCGCCCACCTTGCCCTTGGGCTCCGTGGCGCTGCCCGTCTGCGAATTCTGCCCGCTGCGCATGGCCACGAAGAAACGCACGAGGTCTTCATCGGCCGGCGTCAAAAACGTGGGCGGCGCCGACAGCAGCGAGAAGATTTCGCTGATGGGCGACGCCGCGGCCACGTCGCCGTTCGGCCGCAGCCGCGCCTTGTACAGGCACAGGGCCACGTGGCGGCCGCCGCTGGTGGGCGCCAGCACGTAGATCAATCGATGCGCGTTGAGTTTCGGATCGGGCTCGGCAATCGTCAGCACGGCCTTCGGATGGGCGGCTGCCTCCACCCGCTGCAGCCAGGTGGCGACGGCATACGGCAAAGGCGCTCCCGGCGCGCTGGCCGGGGCAACTGGGGTTTCACTGGTTTCGTCGCGGGTAAAATCCATGGGGCGCATTTTTGTGTAAAGGTCGTATCCAAATCGGCAACAGGCAATATTATCCGCCATACAGGCGTTGCTGGCTTGATTCACACACGCTCTTTGAGCAGTTTTAATGCGCGATGCCTAAAAAATAAGTATTTAATACGACACTTGGGACCCGCTGGCGGCAAAAAAGGCCCGTCCAGGGCCTTTTTTAGCGCCGCTGGACGATTTATCAGGCCGGCACGGTGTCTTCTTCTGCCACGCTGGCGGCCTCGACTACCGGTGCTGTGCTCGTATCGGCTGGCGTAAAGTTGCGCAAAAACAAGAAGAACTGGCCCATCATCTGCGTCCACAGTTGCAGATTGATATTCAGGTACTCCGTGCTGACGCCACCGGCGACCAGCACATCCATTTCCAGCACGACGAAATCGCCATGCTGGGCCACGCGGGCGAAACGCTTGCTGCGGTGCCATTCGGCCAGCAAGCCGGCCGGCAAGTCGCCGCCCTGCACGCGCAGCGGGCAGCTCAGGGTCAGATCCGCGTACTGGCCAGGCGCCGCTTCATTACCCCACAGCACCTGGAATCCGATGCCATGGCTGGCACTGTGCAGGCGCACGACGCCATCGTGTTCGATGCTGGTCACGGCGCAGCCAGCCGCCTTGATGGCGTCGGCCGTTTGTTCCGCGTTCAGGGTGGTCAGCAAGTTGGTATTCGTGTTTTCCATCGTCATTCCATTCATTTCAAGAAAAATTATTGGGGGGCCGGCGTTTCTGTTTGACGCGCATCAAAGCGGCCCTGATACAGCTGGTCGCCATACTGCTGCGCGATTTGCTCGAGTTTCACCCGGCTTTGCGCGGCAAACGGCTGGCGCGCCTTCATGACGTCCAGCACATCGAGGCCCTCATACGCTTGCAGGATGTCCTGTCCGACCGCATACAGCTGGGCATTCTTGCTTTCGCAGCGCGCCAGGGCGCCCCGCTGGGCCGTCACTTCGCCGTCCAGGCGTGCACGCTCCGCTTCCAGCCGCTTGCCCGTGGCAGTCAATTGCTCGCTGGCCTGGCGGTACTGCGCCAGGCTGGCGGCCGCCTCTTGCGCGGCGGCGGCGCTGCGCTGTTGCTGCTCGCCCAGTTTTTCCCGCTGCGCGCGCTCTTGCGCCAGTTGCGACTGGCTGCGCGCCAGCTCCTTTTTCAAGCCGTCGCTGGCGGGCGCGGCGGCAGCGGGCGCCGCCTTGGCCACAGGCACGCCCTTGGCTTTGAGCACTTCCAGCTCGCCGCGCGTCTGCTGCAATTGCGCCGTCACGTTACGCAACTCGGCCCGCAAGCGCTCTTCCATGCTTTGCCCCTTCTGTCCCTGCGCCTGGGCCGTGCCGGCGGCCAGCAAGCTCAGCAACAGCAAAGGCAGGCGCATTTTGTTGGATATCAACATCGTGGCTCCTTAGAAACGCGCGTTCAATTCGATTTGCAGGGTGTCGATCGACAGCGCCGAACCGAACACTTCGCGGCTCGACGTCCAGCGGCCGTTCAGCCACGTATTCTTGTCGAGTGCATACGCGCCGCCCAGGTAGTAGCCGCGCGCATTCGTGCCGCCCAGGTGGAAAGTGGAATCGTTGTAGGCGTCAGGCAAGGCGTCCGGTTCGATACGCTTATAGCCAAGCAAGACGTTCCAGTCGCCGCGCGCGGCCGGGCTGGCCTTGCCCAGGGTCGCCTGCAACATGTAGGCATTGCCGCCGCTCTTGAAATCGGCTTGCGAGACGCCACCCGTGCCGCCGAAATTGTTCATGATGCCGCCCTTGGCGCGCGCCCACATTGCGTTCTTGTCGTAAGCCATGTTGCGCACATAGTCGCCTTCGATGCGCAAGTCCGTGCCACCCGCGACCCTGCTATCCCAGCGCGCATTCAGGTTGGCCAGGCGGAATTTCGAGGCCAGGCCCACGAATTGCGGCTGCGGCGTATTGGCCGGGTCCAGCGGGTTCAAGGCGATATTGCGCAGCAACATCAGGCTATTACCCTTTTGCATGCTCGATGGACGCGACCAGTCCGTGCTGCAGCCATCGGCGCCCGCGTACAGCGCGCACGGCTGCGAGTATTCTCCGCTGATGTTGCGGAAGTTGTAGTAGGCCAAGGCGCCGCGCAATTGATGGTCGCTATTGATCTTCCACGAGGCGCCCATTTGCGCGCCCAGCAGCCATTTGTTTTCGCTCGACATTTTTGCCTGGCTGCGGCTAGGCGCATTGTCGGACGAATACTCGAGCGGAATCAGGCCCAGGGTACCGAAGACGGTGACGTCCTTGCTCTCGCCCACCGGTTGCTGCACCTTGGCGGCGATGCCGTCGAAATTGAGTTCGCTGGAAAACAGTTCGTCGCCAGACACGAATGGATTGTCGAAGCGGCCCGCCGTCAGTTTCAGCCAGGAAGCGGGCTGGTACGACAGCCAGGCCTGGTCCAGCCAGATGTTTTTCTTGCCCAGGCCGCCACCGAGGGTTTGCGTGGTGGACACCGGGCTGTCGTCGTTGCCGCTGGCCAGGCGGATGCCTGCTTGCGTGGTCTCGGAAATGTCGGCCAGGATACCCAGGCGGGCACGCGCGCGCAGCAAGTGCTTGCGGTCTTCGCGCGTGTTCAGCAACGCCGGCAGGGCCAGGTTGGTGTTCGAATTGACGTCGTAGCCGCTGCCGCTGTTGAGCGAGCGCCAGTCGATCTCGATATTGCTGTTGGCCATGTCGTAATAGCGCGATTCGTAGCGCGCGCGCACATCGCCTTCCAGGCGGATGCGCTTGGTCCAGGCCGGCGTTTCATTCGGCGCCGCCCAGCCGCCCGCTTTTGCCTCGGCCATGACCTGGCCCTTGATCTCGTCGCGGATCTGTTCGCGCACGGTTTGCGAAATATACGGCACACGCACGTCGCCCGGCTGCACCTGCGCCAGGGCGGCCGGCGCCGCAGCCGGACGGGCTTGCACCGCGGCCAGCGCTTCGCTCTGCGCCTGCGCCAGCAGCGCTTCGCCGGCATCCTTGTTCAGTGCGCCGCTCTGGATCAGGCCGCGGATCAGTTTGACCATGGTGCTGTCGGCCGGTGCGGCAGCCTGGGCTTGCACCGTGCCTGCCGCCACGCTCAGGGCCAGGGCGGCCAGCGCCAGCGGGAGGCGGCGCGCACGCTGTGGGGAAGAAAATAAGGAATTCATCGCTTCTTTCGGTAAATGAGGAATTAGTTCATGCGCTTACGGGCGCCGACCTTTAATGGAAACGCGGGCCGGGAAACGCAGGGACGCCGGCGGCCGTTCATCGGCGCGGAAATCGCGCACCATGGCCAGCACTTGCTCATCCGTCTGCGCATTGCCCGTGCCTTGCACCAGCTGCACTTTCGTCGTCTTGCCTTCCGCATCGAGCCACAGGTCGACGCGGATGTCGGCAAAGGCCAGCTGGCGCGTGCGCGGGTCGCGGGCGAACGCCAGTTGCAGCGCATTGGCCACATAGCGGCCATACGATGCCGCGCCGAGGCCGCCGCCACCGCCGCCGCCCGTCATGCCGCCGCCACGCCCGGCCTGGATGCCGAAGGCGTCGCTGCCAGCCTGCGCCGCGCCATCGATCGTGACGGGGTCGCCCTTGTCCGGCGACGGGCTTTCCGGCGCGTCATCCATGGGCTTGTCGGCCGGCGTCGGTTCCGGCTCCGACACTTCCGGCACCACCTTGTCCGGTGTCGGTTCCGGCAGTTTTTCCGGTTCCGGCGGTGGTGGTGGCGGCGGTGGCAGCATCAGCATCGGCGGCGCCGCCACTTCGCGCTTGGTGGCGGCCGTGTCCGACAGCAAATACCAGACCAGCGCGGCCAGCGCAGCGGCCAGCAGCACGCCGCCGGCCACGCCGCCCCAGCGGCGCCACCACTGCGCCGCGCCCGACGATTCCGGGCCGGCCATCTTCATCATGTCGTCACGCTTCACCTTGTGCTCCTCATGCCGGCTTGCCGGTCACCAGGCCCACCTGGTTCAGGTCGATGCGGCGCAGCAAATCGAGCACTTCGACCACTTTCGCGTACTGCACGGCGGCATCGCCGCGCACGATCACGGGGAAGTCGGGCGTGAGCGCTTTTTCCGTGCGCAAGCGCTCTTCCAGCTCGGGCAGGGTGACGGGATAGGCATCGAGGAAGACCTGGCCCGCGTTGTCGATGGTGATGGCCTTGGTCTTCGGTTTTTCCAGCGCCATGGCCGAGCTGGCCTTGGGCAGGTTGACCTTGATGCCGGGAATGCTGGCGTTGCTGGTCAAAATGAAGATCACCAGCACCACCAGCAGCACGTCGACGAAGGGCGTGATGTTGATGCCGCCGCTACGCTTGCGGGGGGTAAACTTGGCGGAGGTGGCCATGGTTATGCGCCCCTCACGCCTGCTGCAGCACGGGACGCATCTGGCGTCCGTCGCCCTGCTCTTCCGCCAGTCGCGTGGCGAATTCGTCGACGAAGACGGCCATGTCGGCAACGATGGCGTCCGAACGCGAGGACAGCCAGTTGTAGCCGAACAGGGCGGGAATGGCCACGCCCAGGCCGGCGGCCGTACACAGCAGCGCTGCCGCCATGCCCGGCGCCACCGAATTGATGTCCACGGCGCCGGCCATGGCCGCCACGACGAACACCAGCATGATGCCGATCACGGTGCCGAACAGGCCGACGTAGGGCGCGCCTTCGATGGTGGTCGACAGCCAGATCATGCGTTTGGACATGCGTTCGCTTTCGCGCACCATCACGCCATCCATGGCGGCGCGGATGGCGCCGATGGTCGCGTTCGAGACGGCGTTCAAGTCGTAGCCGCGGTCGTGGCGGCGGCGCATCTCGTCGATGGCCACGTCATACAGACGCCACAGCGAGGAATCCATCTTCACGGTTGTGTTCAGCTTGCCGCTGCGTGCCAGCTGGTCCAGCGGCGCGCCCGCGCCTTCGTGGAATGCTTGCATGAATTGCGCATTGGCGCGCGCAATGGCGCCATAGCTGCGGCCCTTGCCGATCATGATGATCCACGACAGGACCATCATCAGGCCCAGCACGCCGACGACGATCCACGCGTCGAGCGGCATGGCGGCGATGATGAAGCCGAAATGGCTTTTGCCCGCCTGCTGTTCATCGGCGCCAAACACGGCCAGCCGCGATTCGGAGCCTTGCGAGACGGCGTCGGCCAGCAGCAGCGCGTCGGGACGGGCCGTGCGCGACAGGCGCAGCTCGTCGATGGCGCCCGTGAAGTTGGCCAGGGTGGCGGCGCCGGCAGCGACCGGCGGCGCATCGGCACCCACCGAGGCGGCCGTCGTAAAGGCTGGCAAGGCGGTGGCCAGCGACACGGCCGGACGGCCGCCCACGTACAGGGCGACGTTGTTCTTGTCGGCCTTGACGGCCAGGTGCGACCATTGCCCGGCCTGGATAGGCTGGCCCGGCTTGCTGCGCTGGCCATTGACCTGCACGAAGGGCACGCCCTGGTCCACGCCGATCAGCAATTCATTGGCGCCGTCGCGGCGCGCATACAGCACTTGCTGGGCGCCCAGGCTGTCCGGGCGCACCCAGGCGGAAAACGTGAACGGCGCGCCGGCGGCCAGCGCCAGCGATGGCGAGGCGGGCAGCATCAGCGGCGTGCTGCCCAGGCGGGCGCCGGCGCCGATGACGGAACCGTCGAGCGATGGCACGGCCGTCTGGGCATGGTTGCCGTAGGCGGTGCTGTCGCGCGAAGGCACGCCAGGCTCGGTGAAGTGATACACAAGGCTGTAGTCGGGATCGAAAGTACGCTGGCCATTGCCGGAAGCGGGCGCTTTCGGATTGCCGTAGTACATCCACAGCTGCTGCGGCGTACCGGCCGTCAGTGCCGGCACGTCGACCCAGATCAGGGCGATGCCCAGCAGCGGATTGAATTGCTCGATCTGGTGGTTCAGCACCGTTTTATCGTCGCCCGCCACGAAACGCAGGTCGGCGCCATTGTCGCTGACGCCTTCGAAATTGAAATTACCTGAATGCAAGCGCAGCAGCACGGGAATGCGGCCGGGATCGCCGCCCACGGCGCCCGCCTTCGGGCCGGCGTCGACGGTGACGGGTTTGCGGTAAGCCCAGTCGGGCTGCCACCAGGCATGCGCCAGGCCGGGAACGAGCGTGCCCAGGATCGTGAGCAGGAAAAAAAGACGTTGCATGACAGTGATTCTCCGAAGAAAAGTCTAAAAAAGTGCGGTGCTGGTGAGCTGGCCCGTCAGTAGCTGGCCGACAGGTTGAAATTGATGTGGCGCACGTGCTTGTGCGTGCGCGGGCCATCGCGCAGCGGGTAGGCGAAATCGATGCGGCCATTCAGGTAGCGCAGGAACTGGAAGCTGCTGCCCACGCCCACCGAAGCCAGGCCGAACAGGTCTTTCTGTTCCGGCAGCGGGTCGCGCAGGCGCAGGCGCGCGCCATCGGCAAAGGCGAACAGACGCCAGTTTTCCAGACGGCTGAAATACGTCAGCTGGGGCGTGCGCCACTCGACGGTGCCCGAGACGCCGTAGTCGCCCGTCGCTTCGGCCGACAGGTAGCCGCGCACGGAATTGGCGCCGCCGGCGGCCATCTGTTCGCCCGACACGAGCGCCGCGTCGGCCAGCTGGCCCGACATGCGACCATGCAGCTGCGCGCCGCTGCCCAGGGTGTAAGTGGCGTTGGCGTCGCCCTTCAGGACGAGGAAGCTGGGCGAGGCCTTGTAGCGCTTGTCGTCGTAGGCCGCGCTATTGCTGCCGTAGCCGAACGAGGCGCGCGTGCCGGCCACCAGCGACAGGCCCAGGCCATACGTCGTCGCCTCCGTCTGCGCAAAGCCGTTGTAGGCCACGCTCAGGGGCACGTATTTCAAGGGCACGCGGGTGCCGCTGCCGTTCAACTGCAGCGCTTCCTGGTTATCCTTGAAATCGATGCCGGCGCTAAAGCTGTGCCACCAGATGCCGCTGTTGGGCACCGTGTAATTGAGCTTCATGCCCAGCGCGTGCCCCTTGCCCAGCACGCTGGTGCCGCCCGTGCTGGCCACGTTGCTGTTCGACTGGTAGCCGGTCGCTTCCACGCTCCAGCCCTGCGTGCCGATCGGCGCCACGTACGAGGCGGACCACACCTTGGTCTGGTTCAGGTCGCCCGGCGTGCCGAAAAAGCTGATGGTGGCGCTATGCCCCATCTGCCACAGGTTGTCGTGGCCGACCGACACGCTCGTGCGCAATTTTTTCGTATCGGCGCTGTAATCGTTGTTCAAGCCCACGCTGGCGCGCCACGGGCTGCTGTCTTCCACTTTCAAATCCACGTCCATGGTGCCGGGCAGGCTGCCCTGCTTGACCAAGGGCATCACCTGGCGCTTGAGCCCCCGGTTCAAGGCCGTCAATTCCACCTGCGCCTGCGTAAAGTCCGGTACCTTGCCTTCCGTCAGGGCCGGCACTTGCTGGCGCACGTCGAGCGGCGAGTTGTATTGCGCACCGACCACGCGCAAGCGTCCCACCTTCGTTTCGCTCACCTGCAGCACCACCACGCCCTGCTCCACCTGCTGCTCGGGCAAGTCCACGTAGACGGACTGGTAGCCGCGCGCCTGATAGGCAGCGACGAGGGCGTCGCGCGCCCCTTCCACGTCCTTCAGGGTACGGCCCGGTCCCAGGAAGGGCGTGACCGCCTCTTCGATGGCGCGCGCATCGAGCACGGTATTGCCGCGCACCAGGTATTCCTCGATCGTCAGCTGCCGTTCCGGCGCGGCGACGGGAGCGGCGGCCGGCACCGCGTCCTGCGCGCGCGCCATGCCGGGCAGCGCCAGCATGGCCAGGCACAGCATCGTCAAGGCCCTTGCAGGCGCCGCTGGCGGCACGCCCCTGCCCTTGGTTGTCATTTCACGCATCTTCCATTCACCTTAAAATCAAACGGTTGCCCTGTGTTGCGGCGCTGGGCCGGCGTTTTTTTTGTTGCTAATGCTGATCTACTGATGCCTAGACAGCCGCCGCGCGCGACGACTGCCGAATGTCATCAAATGTTCATAAAACTCCGCTCAAGGCTGCAAACCGCGCCGCTCGTTCGGCGTGAGCGCCTGCAGCTGCGGCGCCGTCAACGGTCCCGCACCCAGCACCTGCACCACGCCGGCCGGCTGGTAGCTGGACGCCTGCGGCTCGCCGCCCTGGTGCTTGCCGGCACCGGCTTCGTCCGACTGCTCGTTGCCAAAGCCCAGCACCTTCACCGTGAACAGCGAAGGCAGCGCCTGGCGCGTGGCGGCCCGTTCCCGCTGCAGCACGTCTTGCGCCGCCGTGACGGCTTGCGTGGCGGCCGCGCTGGCATTGCTGAGCGCACCCACGTTCACGCTGGCGACCACGGGCAGGCCCGCCGACTTGCCCTGCACCTGGACGTTTTCCGCATTGATCACCTGCAAGGCCGCCAGGTTGACGTTGCCCGAGACGCGGATGCCCGCCTCGCCCGCGTCGATGCTGCCCAGCGGGGCGATCAGGTCGATGTCGCCGGGCGGCACCTCCGGGATCGGGTTCAGGGTGGCGATGCCGGCGCCCGTGGCCGGCGTGCTCGGCGACAGGCTGACGAGGCCGATGCTGTCGTAGGTACGGCGCTGCGGCGTGTAGACGACGGTGGACTTGGTGCCGCGGCCCGCATTGATGTCGCCCGTGGCCGACCAGGCCAGGATGTTGCCGCCGAAGGTGGTGAAGATGCGGCTCTGGCCCAGCAGGATGCTGTCCTTCGCGTACATCTGGATCTCGCCCGCGCCCTGCGTCAGCACGCCCGAACCTTCGCCCGGCGCATAGCCGCCATCGACGCCGATCAGCGCCCGTCCGCCCGGCACCGTGATGCCGATATCGCCGCCGACATCCGTGTGGATGCCCGCGTCGTTGACGATCACGTGCGGCACGTTGACCGTCGGACGGCCCGCCTCGGCCCACTCCTGCGGGCTCAGGTAGCGCACGCCCGCGACCGGCCGCTTGGTGTACACGCCCTCGTAGTCGTTGAGCGTGTACAGCGCGCTGCTGAACATCGTCAGGTCGCCCTTGTACTCGATCTTCTGGCCCGCCTTGTCCTGCGCCGGGAACAGGGTGGCGATGGCTTCGCGGCCGCGCAGGTAGCTGCCGCGGCGCATGCCGTCCGGATCGTTGTACTCGCGCCCGGCCGCCTTCAGTTCGGCAAAGTAGACATTGCTCAGGTAGACCTGCTGCTGTTCCTTCGGCAGGGCGGCAAAGAAGCTGCGCGCATCGGTGGTCGGGTCGTAGCGGATGCCCAGGCCGCTGTCGCCGCCAAAGCGCGTCGTCAGCCAGTTCACCAGGTGCAGGTGGCTGACCTGCGCATACTCGCGCGCCAGGTCGCGCCGCACGGCGCCCGATGCCTGGCCGGCCTTTTCCAGTTCCGCCTGCTTCGTGCCGAGGAAGGCGGACGCGCCCGCCTCGTCGCCGCTGTAGGCGAACTGGCCGCGCAGCCAGTCGGCCAAGGTCAGCTTGCCGCCGTAGACGTACACGGCGCTGCCGGCCTGGTCGGCCAGCGGCTTGGCCGGATCGGCCAGCTTGGCCGGGTCCATGTAGCGCGCCGCGAAAGCCGCATAGTCGGGACCATTGCGGCCCACGCCGGCCGCCACGCTGATGCCGGCGCCATTGCCGCGCTCGCCGGGGCCCGTGTTGACGATGGAGCCGATGCTGCGCAGTTCCGCCTTGTCGGCCATGTACAGGTCGCGCCCGGCGCTCACGTTCAGCTGGCCCGGTCCCGCCACATAGAAGGTGCTGTAGCGGATGTCGCGCCCGGCGCTGACGACGGAAACGTCGTCAGCATTGCGGTGCACGAACAGATTGCCGCGCGCGGACGAGACGCCGGAGACGACCGGCTTGTCCGGAAAATCGGGCCGGCCGACAAAGCCCTGGCTGGTCCATCCGGCCGCGCCTTCCGGCACGCCTTCGACGCTGCCGAGCGGCGTGCCGGAATTGACGATGTCGCGTCCAGCCCGCACGGCCACGGCGCCGCCGCCTTCGTACCACACGCCCAGCGGGCCCGTTTCGCCCTTCAGTGTTCCCCGGTACACGATGCCACCCGTGCGCAAGCCGACGATGTCGCCGCTGTTGGCATAGAAATGCGCGGGCTGCTGACCCACCGGCACGTAATCCGACACCGTCGGCGCCGTCATGCTGAACAGCGGATACAGTTGCTGCGAGGCATCGCTTGCGCCATTCGACGACGAACCGAACCATTTCAGCGCGCCGGGCGCCAGCCCGTTGGCGCTGACGTTATGCAAGGGCAGCAGGCCGAACCAGACCGGGTCCAGGGCGCCGACGAAGCCCGGGTTGAATGGACTTGGCAACAGGCGCGGATCGGCGCCCGATGCGGTGATCGGATAGCCGGCCGCATGGATGGAGTCGGCCGCCAGCATTTCCAGCTGGCCCGTGCGCGTCTTGACAAATTGCGGCGCCACCGGCGACGGCGCCAGGATCACGCCGTTTTGCGGCATGTCGACCTTGCCGCCCTCGCCCAGCCTGCCCAGGCTGGCATTGCCGTAATACAGGCTGCCGCTGGCGGCCACGGCGCGCAACACGGATGGCATGACGAAACGTGCATCCGTTGGCGCGTGGTTATCGCCCATGTCCGATTGTATCCAGGCGGACGTCGGCGTCAGATTGCCGCCCGCGCTGAACAGGTCGATGGCGGTGGCCGGCGTCCACAGCGAGAACCAGCTCCAGCCCTCGCCCTGGCGCTCGACGCCCTGGTAGTTGAACGGCGAACCATTGCCCAACTGCTTGACGCGGCCCGCATCGGCCGTACCGCCCAGCACCAGGTCGCCGCGCGCATCGATGCGCACGCCGCTGTCGCCCGGCACGAGGATGGGCCCGCCGCTGGCAATGGCCGTGCCCGCCGCATAGGTTTCATACGGCCGCGATTCCTTCGGATCGGCGCGGTCGAAGCGCAGTTCGACGCCGCCCACGGCGCCCGCCTCCATGCGCAGCGCGCCGCGCAGATTGGTGAAGGTGCTGTTGAGTGTCGGATACTGGCGCTCGAAGCGCGTGTCGGCATTCGGGGCATCGCTGTTCGCATCGAAGCTGCGCACCTCGGCGACAGGGTTGAGCCCGCCGCCGATGCGGATATCGAGGTCGCCACCGCCCGTCAGCAGCAGCTTGCCGTCCGGCGTCACCCTGCCCGTGCTGCCCACGGCCACGTTCAGGCCCTGGCTGCGCGGCGCGAACACGCCGCCCGGATCGGCGCGCGAGGTCAGCATGCCGGCGTTGCCGCCCGCCTGCAGCAGCACATTGCCGCCGCCGAGGGTGCCGATGCCCGTAAAGCCCGACACGACCGGCAGACCCGCAAACAGGTCGCCGCCTTCGGGACGCGCGACATAGGTGCCGAAATTGATCCACCATGCCGTCGGCACGCCCGCCCCCGTGCTGCCGCTGCCCTGGCGCCACAACCAGGCGCCGATGTCGCTGGTATCCTGCTGCGCGCTCAGGGTGCCGATGGCATCCTCGCGGCGCTGCAGGGCGGTGCCTACGGTGTCGCCCTTGACGTCGCCCTGGGCGCGCAGCAGCAGGTTGCCGCCGTGCTCGGGATACCAGGCGCGGTACAGGCTCTCGCTGCCGCCATCGACGAAACGCGTCAACTTGTCGTCGCCCAGCGCGCCGAGCAGCTTGCCCTTGGCGTTCAGGCCGCGCGGCAGGTTGAACAGATCCTTGCCATCGACCAGCGGCGAGGCCGACTGCGTGCCCGCCGTGTAGACGCCATACAGCGAACGCATGTCGAAATCGCCGGCGGCGAGCAAATCGAGGTCGCCCATGCCCGTGCGCAGCACGCTGAACAGAAGCTGGCGCGCCGGCTCATCCTTGGTCACCTCCTCAGGCGGCGTGCCATCGGCAATCTTGATCACCCAGTTGGAATAGTTTTCCAGCAGGGCTGCCTCGCCGCCCCAGTCAGCAAGATTGACCTCGCCTTCCGGCAGGCCCGCCGCGATGCCTTCTTCGCTGTAGATATATTTGCCCGGTAACCCCGTGCCCGGCTTGACCGACGTCCGTTCTTCCATGCCGTAATGCGTATCGGCCAGCATCAGATGGGCGTCCTTCGCATGCGGCCGCAGCGCGCGTGTATCGGCGGCGGCCGTATCGGCGCCGCCCACCAGGCGCAGCGACCACGCTTGCGAACCCTGGGCCAGCATGGGCGCCAGCGCCAGGTTGCGGCCCTGCTTGCCCGCGCCGTCCTCGGCGCGCAGCGCCACCACCGTCGCGTCGCCAGGCAGCTTGACCAGCGTGCCGGCCGGCAGCACGCTGCCCTTGTCCAGCGCCAGCGCCGCCGCCAGCACCACGCCGTTGACGGGATTGACGCTATCGCCCGTGTCCCGCGGCTTGCCTTCCGGGAAAGGCAAAGCCACATTCGCCGGCCACAGCATGGCCGCCACGCTGGCCGCGCCGGGCAGACGCAGGCCGGGATCGAGCTGCATGCCGCTCGACAAGGCCAGCGCCTTCGGCAAGACCGTGCCGGCCGCGTACAGCACCTTGCCGTCGGCATCGCGCACGGCGCCGCCCAGCACACTACCGGCAGGCAAGTTCAACTCCGCCGTCAAGGTGGCGCGCGCCGCCAGCAAGGTGCCGCCGCGCAGCTGCATGGCTTTCATCGGCACGGCGAAATTGACGCTCGTTCCCGATTGGAAATACGTGTCTTCGGCCAGGGTCACGAGGCCCGCTTGCGGTACGACGACGTCGCCGCCCCACGGCAAGCGGCCCTTCACCAGTTGCCAGCCCTTGTCGTCCGGCGTGACGGGCAAGGTGCGGGTATCGAAGCCATCCGTGATACTGCCAAAGACGCTGAGCTTGCCACCGGCGCGCACGACCAGCGCGCCCGCCTCGCCCGAGCCGTACACGCCGCTCAGGCGCGCCAGCGGATTGACGCCATCGTAGCGGTGGCCGGACAGGTCGATGTCGCCATCGATGTGCAAGTCGCCGCCCGGCGTGGCGCTGACGATCTCGACGCCAGGGCGCAGGTGGAAAGCGTTGGCGTCGCCGCGCAAGCCGCGCAATTTGTTGTTCATCAAGTTGCCGTTGGCCAGCGCGTGGGCCATGAAGAGCTGGCTGTCCCCGTGTTTCTCGTCCAGATAGGCCTGGTTGATGCCCTGGTAGCTGCGGCCGTCCGCATCCTTGCCGGTACCGGCCGGGGCATCCTTGTATTGCCAGAAAGCGTTGACGTTGATGGTGCGCGCGCCGGCGACGTTCAGCGCGCCAGCCGCATCGATATCGACATCGTCGCCCGTGGCGCCACCGAGGCGCCGCGCGTTCAGGTCGATGCTGCCGTAGTTGCCGCCCTTGTCTCCGCTGCGCAAGTCGAACCGCGCGCCATTTTCCAGGCTCAGGCGTCCACTAGGCGCGGCCAGTTCGATGACGGCGCGGTTCGGCGCCTCGATCGCTTGCCCGTAGCTGTCCGTGCGCAGCACCGTGCCATGCGCGTCGAGCACGGCGCCCGATTGGATGGTGACGCCATCGCGCCCGGCCAGACGGATGCTGCCCACCTGCTCGCCGCTGGCGTCGATGCGGCCACTCACGCTCAAGCTGCCGCCATCGACGGAGACGCTCACTTCGCGCGCCTTGACCTCGTCGCCGATGGTCAGATCGCCCTGCTTGAGCTGGAAGCTGCGGCTGCCGAACACCTTGCCCGTATTCAGGCGCTGGTTCAGGCCGGCGAAGTCGCCGATCTGCTGGGCGCGCACCTCCACGCCGCCGGCCGCGTACGGCACCAGGGTGCCGCCTGCGTCATAATGGCCGCTGGCGCCGCCCAGCAAGCTGCCGCGCAAGTCGGCCGTGCCCGCCGCGTCGCCCGTGGCGATCACGCTCAGCTTGCCGGCGCGGTTATTCACGGCCGACAGGTCGATCACGGAAGCGCCCGCCTGGCGCACGTCGCCTGCGCGGCTGTCGAGGATCACGTCGCCGCCCCAGCTGTACTTGCTGGTGTCGTAGAAATCGATCTTGCGGCCCGCCAGGTCCAGCTTGGCCTTGTCGCCCAACAATACATCGCGCTCGGCCGACAGGGTCAGCTTTCCGCTTGGTAGAACCATGGATGTATCCACGCTGACACTATTGCCGTTCAGCGCCACTTCGGCGCCCAAGGCGCCGGCCAGCGCCGCGTTCGTCGGTGTGGCGGGGGTAGCGCCGGCCGGCGCGCTCACCTTGAGGTCGCCGCCCGCCGTGATGCGGTTGACGGAACCGGCCGCGCCCGTCAGCAGCGGCGTGTTGATCAGCAGATCGCCGCCGCTGTAGCGGTAGCCATTGGTGGCCGTGTCCCACGCGCTTTGCGACTGGTAGACGGACAGGCTGCCCTTGTTGTTGGCGGTCAGCTGCTCGCTGGCATTGAGCGCCACCTGGCCGAAGCCCAGTATCAAACGGTCGAGGTTGTGGATGGTGTCGGGACGGCTGTCCGGCGTGAAGCCGAACTCGATGCGCTTGGCGTCGATCTGCAAGCGGCCGCTGCCCGTGCCGGGGCCGTTGGCAACGACGGCGCCGGGCGCATTCGTCGCGCCCTGCCACACGAGGGTGTCCGTGTGGATGCGCGCCAGCGCGTCCGTGCCGCCATAGCCGTAGATGGCGGGCGTGTTGAGCACCAGGCGCGACAGCGACGACTTGCCCGTCGCCGCATCGATGGTCGACAGCTGCGACGAGTCATAGAAATTGAAGGAATTACGCGCCGTCAAGCCCAGGCTTTCCAGTGCCGGTGCGCCCGTGCTGGTATCGCCGCGCAGCAGGCGGTCGAGCACGTCCTGGTTCAGCGCCAGGCCGTCCGGCAAGGCGCCGCGGGCGCTGGCATCGGCCAGCGAGGCTGCGCTGCCGATATTGATCGAACCCATCCCCAGCACCAGATTGCGCGTGCCGTAGCGCACGTTGTCGCGCAGGGTGAATGCGCGCTCCGTCACGGCGGCGATGGTGCCCTCCGAATACAGCGAGGTGGTGCCCGCGCAGGCGCCGCCCGCCTTGGCGCACGTGCCGATGTCGATGATGCCGGGGCCACCCGAATCGGACGGCGTGCGCACGGCTGGCAGCATGTCCAGCCAGCCGTTCGAGACGGCCAGCACGCTGCCCATCGGCTGGTACACAAAGCCGTCGCGCGAATCCCAGGCCGCCTTGCCGCGGCCCAGCGTATTGATGCCGGAACCTTGCTCGAGGAAGATGCCGTCGTCGGTTTTCGTGGTCACCAGGAACACTTCGGCCGCCTTCAGCACGGCGCCCTCGCGCAGCACGATGCCGCCCGCCGATTCGTTGATGGCGGCGATATTGGCGCGCTGATTGGTACCCGTGGCGAAATCGCTGTAGGTGACGCGCGGCAAGCCGCCGATGCCCAGGCGCTGGGCGCCGAAGGCGTTGATCTGCGAAGCGTGCACGGAGACGCCATCGAAGTCCGCCTGCGCTGCCGTACCGTCGGCCAGTACTTGATAGCGGGTCGCCGCATGGTTGCCCGAGCCCAGCAGCAGGGAGCCGCCGAAGCCGCCCTCGGCCGGCGCGTACAGGGCGCTGCCATCCATCATCAATGGCGTGTGGTTATTCTCGATGCTGTGCAGCGACGGGGCGATCAGCTGCACCCGCACGCCCTTGGCGTCGCGTTCCAGCGTGGCGCGCGGCACGCCGTCGCGCGTGGCTTGCGCCACGGCAAAGGCGGCATAGCCCGTTTCATTGTATTGCGAGTAGGTACGCAGCACGTCGGCCGGCGTCAGGATGGCCTGGCTCGGCACGGCGTCGCGGATGGCCGTGCCGGCGATGCCCGTCTGCGCCGCCGTCGCATACGAACCATTGCGCATGGCCACCGTGCCGCCCGCCTCGACGGCGCCGGCCAGACCATTCAGTTCCACGCGGAAGGCGCCCGGCAGCAAGGCGAAATTCGATGGCAGCAGGGTATAGGTGCCGGCCGCCAGGCCGGGCACGCCCGCGGCTATGGTGATCTGGCGTCCCACGGCCGGCTTGCCCGCGCCCTGCTCGGCCGCCAACGGCGCCACGTCCGGCTGCACGCCGGGAATGATGGCGTACACGGGGTTGGTATTCAGGCCGGGCAAGGTAAAACCGCCATTCGGCTTCATCTGCACCAGCGGATTGAGGCGCGCGTCCGTGGAGCCGCCCCGTCCGGCCAGGAAGGCCGCGCCCGTCAGGGTACCGCCGCCCGACAGGTCGAGCACGGCGCCGGCTTGCACGTCGACGGCGGCGCCGACCAAGGCGATCTCGGGACCGTTGCCCACGCCCTTGAACACGACGTCGTTGCCGTCATACAGATAGCTGAGGCCATCGAGCGTGCCGCCGTACGGCATCGTCAAGCCTTTCGCGCTGACGGACGTCAGGCTGCCCGGCAGCAAATTGACATGGCCCGTATTGGCTTCAAAGCCTTCCGCGCCCAGGGTGATCTGGCCCAGCGGCGCGCGCAGCACGCCGTGCTGGTTGATGGTGGGAGCAATCAGGCTCAAGCTGCCGAACACGGAAAACGGCTGGTTCGGCGTGGCGCTGCCGGCGCTGCGCCCGATATTGAGCGTGCGCAAGGGATCGAGCGTGACGCGGATATTGCCGTATTCATCGACCCGGCTGCTCTGGCCCACCGTGACCATGCCGCTGTCGCCCGTGGCCGGGTAGATTTGCGCGGCGACCAGGGTGGCATTGCCCGGCTGGTACAGGGCGGCGTTGTTCGACATGCGCAAGTCGCCGCGGCTGTTCAGGGTCAGCTGTTCGAAGGCATCGCGTTCGACGGCCAGCGGCGTGCCGCCATTCTGCACGATCTCGCCGCGTGTGCCCATGTTGACCTCGCCCGCGAGGTCGAGCATGCCCGCATCGATCTGCAGCAGGGAACCATCGGCCACCAGCGGCACGCCCAGCATGCCGCGCCCCTTGCCCGAGTTTTTCGAGCCTTTCACGGCATTGGGCACGATGTAATTGTCTTTCTGCGCGCGCGCAGCCGTTCCCAGGCGCACATATGGCGCCGCCAGGTGTACCTGGCTGGCAAGGCTTGGCAATTTATCCTGGCCTTCCCCATCCAGCTGTGGCAGCGGCTGTTGCTGCTGCGCCAGACCCAGCGAACTGGCGCTCAGGCGCAGGCTCTGGCCCAGCGCCAGGTTGACGTCACCATCGACGCTGAGCATGCCGTTCACATGCATGGCCAGGTTATCGAAGCCGCCGGCCTTCACGCGGTCGGCGCCCAGGCGCGCACTGCCGTAGCGCAAAGCCTCATCCTGCTGGCCGGCGCGCAAACCGGCCGGCAGGACGCTGTCGCCCTGCACTTGCGCCAGCACGAATTCGCGCGGCACCCGCACCGCATTGTCGACGCCATCGTCTTCCAGCGTCAGGCGGTTCACCTGGCCGTAATTGGGCGTGTCGAGCGCCATCGCCAGGGTGCCGCCGGCCACCGCGCGCAGCGTGCCATCGGCAAAAATGCCGTTGTACGAACTGAGCGAAATCAAACCGCCGCTGCCGGCCACGTTGACGGCGCCCTGGTTCGGCAAGTCCAGCGTGGCTTGCGCGCCGCTGGCATCGAGCAGCGCGCCCGGGCGCACGACGACAAAAGCGTCGGCCGCGTCGACGCTGGCCGCATCGGCCTTGTAGCGGGCGCCGATCTCGATGCTGCCGCCCTTGTCGGCGCGGCCATAACGGCCACCGCGCATGTCGGTGGCGACGGTGGCGCGGCCGGCCACGTCAAGCACCGCGTGTTCGCCGATCCAGATCGACGTGGCTTGTCCCTTGCCGTTCGGCACATCGGCATCGCTGCCCGTGCCCAAGGTGCCGGGCAGCACGGCGATCTTGCCGCCCCAGGCATCGAGGCGGCCATCGATGCTGACCTGGCCATTGCTCGTCATGCTGATCTGGCGGCCCGGATCGACCGTGACGACGGCGCCTTGCGCCACCGCCAGTGCGCCCTTCACGTACGGGCTGCCGGCCGTCAGCGTCAGGTCGGCGCCGGCGCGCTGCGTCAAGCGGCCCTTGCGCGCATCTTCCTGGTACAGCTCCGGCGTCCACACTTCCAGCGCGGCAGCCGGATCGGTACCACTCGCCACCGCGTGGCCGGTGGCGGGATTGAAGCGCAGCACGGGCATCTTCACATCGATATGCGCATCCTTGACCACCACGACGCCGTCGCGGCCCGTGACGGCGTAGTCGGCAAAGCCGCTCTGGAACAGGCTGGCGTCCAGCGACAGCATGGGCTGCACGGCAACGTCGCGCCCCAGCATGGTGCCGGTCGGCAGCAGCACGCCGCGCGGCGCGCGCACGTCATCGGCGGCGATGCTGCCGGCCGCATACTGCGTCGTTACCGGCACGATGGGCAAGCCATTCGGAAAAGCCGCCGCCGAAACCTCAAAGCCCGTAGCGAGGCCATTGATGGCCGTCACCACGCTGCCGGCCGGCGCGATGGAGCCGCTCCAGACATACGTCGTGCCGTTGATGAAGAAGCTCGCGCCCGGCGGCACCAGCAAATCACTCCCCAGCACCAACGGTTTCTGCGTTGACACGTCCACCGTCACGGGCATGCTCAAGGTCTGGCCCGGCTTGATCACGCTGGTGCTGAGCGCGAAATCGAAGGGAATCTTCTCGCCCTTGGCAATCAAAAACTCATCGGCCAGGCGCAGGCCGACGGGGGCGCTGCTTCCTCCTGGCAGCACGTCGCCGTCCTGCAGCTTGCCGCCGATGCTGACGGCCGTGCCGCTGTCGATCATCAGGCGTCCGCCGCCCTTCACGCCGTGGCCGCGCAACTCGCCGTCAAGCTTGAGCACGGCGCCCGTCGGCGTTTTTTCGCGCGGCAAGTCGACGGCCAGGGCGATGTCGCCGCCGCGCCCACCCTGCAGGCTGCCATTGCTCATCAAAGCAGCGCCCGACGAAACGTCGATCACGCTGCCGCCGGCCAGCTCGATGCCGCCCGAACTCTTCAACGTGACCTTGCCGCCATTCACGTACGGCAGGCCGGCGACCGCGCCCGGGTCCAGTTCCAGGTTGCTCCACAGACCGCGCGCATCGAGACGCACGCCGGGCGCCACGCGCACGCCTGCCGGGCTCGTGGCGCGCCCTTCCGGCGACACGGGCCCATCGATCCACACGGCGCCCATGTTCGCCTGGTAGCGCGAGACCATATTGCCGACGGCGATGCTGCCGCTGCGCGCGCTCACGTTCGCCTTGATAGCCACGTCGGTGGCGTGCAGGGCGATGTCGCCGCCATCGGCCACGCGCACGTCGGCGTTGACGTCGAGCTTGTCGTAGGCATAGATATTCAGGGCGCCCAGCTCCAGGCCGTTGAGCCAGTCCGCATCGAGCTGCAGGGTCTTGGCGCGCGCGGCCGGCAAAGCTGCACTGAGCAGCTGGCCATCGGCGACGGACGCCACCTTGCCGATCTCGACGTTTTCCAGCACGGCTTGCGGGCTGTCGCGCAACTGGCCCGCCTTCGGGTCGAAGACGGGCGTCATTTTGCCGACGATCAATTGACCGGCGCGCGCGGCCGAGGTCTGCGCCTGCTTGTAGCCATCGACGCCGTCGTCGCGCTTGCGCTGCTGGCGCTCGCCCTGGAACACGGACGTGTCGACATCGCCTTCCAGCACGGCGGCGCCCGTGGAGACGACCAGGCGGCCCGCATCGCGGCCCACCGTGTAGCCGTTTTCCAGGCGCTCGCGCGGACCGATCAAGGCATTCGCATGGGTTTCCGTCGTGTTCGCGCCCCAGCGCGCATGCGTGCTTTCATAACCGCGGTACAAGCCCGTGTACAGATTGTCGCCGGGGGCAGTGCTCAGCTTGTACATCGCGCCATCGGCGCCTTTCAGCCACGTCTGCTTGACCATGCCCGTCTGCACGTCCAGCGAACCGCCGGCGATGTTGATGCGCGAACCGGCCTGCGTCACCACTTCGCCGCCGCCAAAGCCGACGGTGCCGCCCTGGGCCGCCCATTCGCCGATGCCGTGGCCGCTGGTGTTCAGGTAGCCGCTCACTTCCAGCAGGCCGCCGGCCGTGTACCAGCGGTCCGTGGCGTAGCCGTTGGTGCCGGCCGGCACCAGCACCAAGTCGCGGCGGTCGACCCACACGTCGCTGTTGTTCAGGTATTTGGCGTCGCGGCTGCCCGGCGCGTCGCGCTGTTCGTTGCCCTGCACGTTGATCAGCACATTGTTGCTGCTCATGTCGACCTTCACGCCGACGGCGCCAGACACATCGATGGCGGCGTCGCGCGCCACGTGGCTGCGGCGGGCCGCATCGGCCAGCACCTGGCCGCCCGTGGCCAAGGTCAGCGAATCGCCTTCGAACTCGATGTTGCCGGCGGAGACGATGCGCACCAGCGACTGGTCGCGCCGGTCCTGCGGCGTGTCCGTGCCCTTGCCCGTGTCTTTCAGCAAGGTGTCGCGCTGCACGTCGAGCGCCGTGGCGCCGTTGTCGTCGATGACAATGGCGCTGACGCTGCCGCGCGCCAGGGTGACGGCGGCGTTCTCGCCCGCCGCCGCCAGGTGGATCGTGCCGCGGCCATCGACGGTCGTGCTCGACAACAGCACGCCATCTTGGCGCACGCTGTTGCCGCTGAGCGTGATGTCGCCCGTGGCCGCCTGGATCAGGCCGTTATTCACGACGCTGCCGGCTCCGCTGTCGGCCACGCGAAGCATCTCGACTTCATTGCCGCGCGTGCTCGAATACGGGTTCTTGTCCGTGCCCATGCCCTGGCGCACGGCGATGGCGTCGCCGGCCGCCAAGGTGGTCTGGCCATTCGGCGTGGTGATGGCGCCCGCATTCTCGACGGCGCGGCCGGCCAGCAGCACATAGCCGCCGCCTTCCGTCACCGTCTGCGGCTTGCGCGTGTCGATGCGCGCGCCGGCGGCGACGACGACGTCCGCCTCGGCCGCCGCATGCGTAAAGGTATTCTGGCCCAGCAGCAAATCGTTCGCGAAGGTCGGCACGGCGCCCGTGCCCTGCGTCTTGCCGTACAAGCCGCTCTTGAACTGGCTGTCGCTCATGCCCATGGCGGCGGCGGCCAGGTTGCGCGTATCGACCTGGCTGCTGCCCGCAAACACGATGCCGTTGCGGTTGACGATCATCACCGTGCCGTCGGCCTTGATCTGGCCCTGGATCTGGCTGGGGCGCGCCAGCGGATCGTTGACGCGGTTCAACACGGACCAGTGCGATTTCTGGTCGAACTGCAAGGTGGTGTTCTTGCCGACATTAAAACTTTCCCAGTTCAAAATCGCCTTGTCGTCCGTCTGCGCGACCTTCACGACGGTCTTGCCGTCGGCCTGGGTTTGCACGGGAGCCTGGGCGTTGAGCCAGCCCGCCGTCAGGCTGTTGCTGTCGACCTGCAAGCCGCCCTTGACGAGGCCGTCGGGCGCGCCGCCGGCCGCCAGCGCCGCCTGGCGCGCGGCCGCCTGCACCGCCTGTTCGGCGGCGATGCCGCGCGCGGTCAGCAACAAGTTGTTCAGCGATTGCTGCAGCTTGCCTTCGGCCTTTTGCTGCTGCAGCAAAGGGTTGTTCAGCGAGGTGGCCGGCTGGCCATTCGGCAAGCGTCCCGTAGCGGTGGCCGTGCCCTGCTGCGCTCCCTTGCCCGCAAACCAGGCGCCGCTGAACGGCTGCTGCGCCTGCGCGCCGCCTGCCTGCAGCAGCATGGCGATGGCCAGCGCCAGCGGTTTCAAGCGCACCGGGCGCCCGTTGTGGCTGCCCGCCATGGAGGAGGAGGATGCGTGTTTCGTGACCGACTTGCTTCGCTGCATGGCGACATTCCCTTTTCATGTTCCGTTGCTGACCGATATCGCGAAGGGCAAGCGGCACGCACGGGGGCGGGCGGCAAGCACTGATTCGCGGCTTCCAGCAGCATTGACAGGGAACAAGGTCCGGGACTGCAAAAGGTCATGAAAATGTCATAATTGGCTGAGCACCCCGGCGCGCCAAGGCGGGGCTCAGCCGAACAGCACGATGCCGCCCGGCAAACGCGTCACGCGCGCGCCATACGCGTCCTGGATCAGGGCGATCACGTCATCGAGGCGGTCGAGCGAAAAGCTCGCTTGCACGCGCGCGTGTTTCAAGGCGTCGCCATTGAGGATCAGCTTGCCGGGGCGGTAGCGGTTCACTTCATCCACCACCTCGGCCAAAGTGCTTTGCTTGAAGACCAGCAGGCGCTGGCGCCACGCGCTGACGTCGCTTTTCGCCACCGCGCGGGCGATGCCGAAATGCTCGGGCCGGTAGCGCAGCTGCTGGCCGGCCGCCAGTTCCGCATCGTTGCCGGCCTGCGCCACGCGCAAGCGGCCCGCCAGGCACGTCACGCACACTTCCTGGCCAAACAGGCGGATATTGAAACGCGCGTTGCCGGCCGACACCGTGCCGTCGCCCGCCTGCACGCGCACGCTTGCCGCGCCGCGCAAGCCAGCCTGGAATTCCGCTTCGCCGGCCAGCAGCACCAGCGACGCGGCGCCGTCCTGCACGGGCGCCGCGTCGAGCCGCGTCTGCGTATTCATCTGCACCAGCACGCCGCCATCGAGCGCCACTTCGCGCTGCTCGCCCGTGCCCGTGGCGTAGTCGGCGGCAAGCCCGGCCACAGCCGGCCACAGGTCCGTCGGCGGGCGCAGCACCAGCAAGCCCAGCGAGGCGGCGACGGCGACACCAAGCCAGGCGCGCCGCGCCACGTTGACAGGCGCCTGCGCCCGCTTGACGGCGCGCGCGGCCGGCGCCATGGCGTCCCACACGGCGCGCGCTTCGGCAAAGGCCGTCGCATGCCTGCGGCTGCGCGCGCACCAGTGGCGAAACACTTGCGCGTCGCGCTCGCTGACCTGGCCCGAGGCCAGACGCACGACCCACGCCTGCGCTTCCTTCTGGATGACACCCATATCGTCTTCCGCTTGTTCAGTCATGATGTTTAGACGTTTTTCCCGCGCCGGGACCGAAGCGCTGGATGAAATCGCGTCCCATGCGTTCGCAGCAATGTTCGAGTCCCGCGCGCAATTCCTTCTCCACGGTGCGGGCGGAAATGCCGAAGCGCTCGGCGATGTCGCGGTGCGGCAACTGGTCGACGCGGGCGGCGATGACGATGGCGCGCCGGCGTTTCGGCAACTCCTGCAAAGCCCGTTCCAGTTCCTCGAGTTCGGCGCGCGCGCTGAAGGTGCGGGCCGGGTCGGCCAGCTCATCGGCCATCTCGTACAGGTCGTCGATATCGGGCAGGCTGAGCAGACGCGCATTGTCGCGGCGTTGATCTTCCGCAATGTTGATGGCGATGCGCATCAGGTAGGCGGACGGGTAGCTGATCGCCTCGGGCGCCGTCATCTTTTCCACTCTTAAATAGGTTTCATGCAGCGCGTCATTGGCCAGGTCTTCCGAGCCCAGGCGGCGCTGCAGGTGGCGGCGAAACTGTCCGTAGCGTTCCAGGAACAGCTTGCGCAGGGTGGTTTTGAGCAATTCCGACATGGTCAGGGCGCCCCGGCCACGAGGTAGGGCGCGCAATCGGCGCCTGGGTCGGGCCGCGGCGTCAGTAAAATCGTCAGCGGCTGCGGCAAGCCGGCCGGCGGCGCGCCATCCATCAGCAGGCTGCGCAGGCGCTGCAGCACGGCGCGGTCGCGCTGTTCCACGCCGCTCGGCACGAGCACGTGCACGTCGCGCACCTTGCCCCGTTCGTCAAGCCACAACTGGAAGGCCAGGCGGTAGCGGCCGAAAGCGTCCGGATGCAAGCGGCACAGGGCGCGCGTGAGCGAGCGCTGCAGGACCGCCGCATAGCCTTGCAATGGTGCGCTGGCGGGAGCGGCTTCGGCCGGCACGGGCGGCGCCACAGGTGCATCGGCCAGCGCCAGCAAGGTAAACGCATTGCTGCCGCTGAAACGGGCGCCCAGCTGGGTTCCGACCAGCAAACGCTGCAACGCTTCGGCCGGCGTGTAGTCGCCGCGCACGGGCGCAGCCACTCTGCCGGCCGCCAGCTGGCTGCTGACGAGCACGGAATACCCGGTCACTTCGCCAAACGCCACCAGGGCCGCATCGAGCGGCTGGGCGGGCAAGTCGAAATGCATGCCCGCGTGCGCGCTGGCGTCAGCGCCGTCCGCACTGGCGGCCGGCCGCACGAATGTCATCAAGGTCATGAATGTCATCAGCAAGCAGGCGGACAGGGCATTGCCCGTTGCGGCGTGGCGGTGGCTTAGTGTCATTTTCCAGGGGAATCAACGAGAACCTGCGCATGAAGTGTCTTGTCTGCAATGTTGTCTGCAGAATGGCAAGATGGTAGCTTCATAAAATGACAACTGCATGACATGGCGCCAGCCCGCATTCCGGCCCGTGTCATCGCCGCGACACATGCCCCTGCTATGCTGGACGCTGATTCCACCGCTCCGGGAGCCGCCATGGCACGCCTGTTCTTGACTGTTTTACTTGCCTGCGCCGCCCTGCCCGCGCAGGCGGACGAGCACACCGTCGTCGTGCAAGCTCCCGCGCCGGAGAAGGGCTGCGTGGAGGTGGAAGTGCATGGCCAGCGCGCGCAATCGATATCTTGCTTGAGCGAAAAATTATTGCCAAATGGCAACACCATGAACCGGCAGCCGCCCGCCCTGTCCGGCGCGGAGGCGGTCATGCAACGCCCGTCGAACCAGCTGGGACTGTACAACCGCGCCGCCCTCGAACACCGCATGGGCAATGCCTTTGGCAAATCCGTCACGCCGCAGCGCCCGAGCACGCCGCCGCCCGCCAGCCCGCTGCTGCCGCCGCGCTGACCTTGTTGTCAACGCACAGTCCATTTGCGCTGTCAAGATTGCGCAATCGCGCCGATTGCGTATCATTCCAGGCTTGATCGCTCTGGAAACAACCATGCTGCCCACTATCGAACAACGCCTTGCCCTTGAACTTGCCGCCAAACCGGTGCAGGTTGCCGCCGCCATCGAACTGCTCGACGAAGGCGCCACCGTGCCCTTCATCGCCCGTTACCGCAAGGAAGCGACCGGCGGCCTCGACGATATCCAGCTGCGCCTGCTCGAAGAGCGCCTGCGCTATCTGCGCGAGCTGGAAGAGCGGCGCGCCGCCATCGTGGCGTCGATCACGGAACAGAACAAGATGACGCCCGAGCTGCTCGACGCCGTCATGCACGCGGAAGACAAGACGCGCCTGGAAGACTTGTATCTGCCGTACAAGCAAAAGCGCCGCACGAAGGCGCAGATCGCCATTGAAGCGGGCCTGATGCCGCTGGCCGACGGCTTGCTGGACAATCCGGAATTGACGCCGGAAACGGAAGCGGGCAAGTTTCTGCGCGACGCGTTTACTAGCGCCGACGGCAACAACCCGGGCGTGGCGGACACCAAGGCGGCCCTCGACGGCGCGCGCCAGATCCTGATGGAACGTTTCGCCGAAGACGCGACCCTGCTGCAAACCTTGCGCGAATACGTGCAGGAACACGGCATCGTCGAATCGAAAGTGGTGGAAGGCAAGCAGGACGAAGGCGAAAAATTCGCCGATTATTTCGATTACTCGGAAACCATTTCGACCGTCCCCTCGCACCGCGCGCTGGCCCTGCTGCGCGGCCGTCGCGAAGGCATCCTCGACGTCACCCTGCGCCTGGATACGGAAGCGGAAAAACCGAAATGGGATGCGCCGCACAACCCGTGCGAAGGCCGCATCGCCGCCCGCTTCGGCATCAAGCAACAAGGCCGCCCGGCCGACAAATGGCTGGCGGACACGGCACGCTGGACCTGGCGCGTGAAAAGCTTCATGCACCTGGAAACGGAACTGATGGGCGCGCTGCGCGAACGCTCCGAACTCGACGCGATCAACGTCTTCGCCACCAATCTGAAGGCGCTGCTGCTGGCCGCGCCGGCCGGCCAGCGCGCCACCATGGGCCTCGATCCCGGCTTGCGCACGGGCGTCAAGGTCGCCGTCGTCGATGCCACCGGTAAAGTCGTCGACACGGCCGTGATCTACCCGCACCAGCCGAAGAACGACTGGGACGGCTCGCTGCATACCTTGGGCCGCCTGGCCGCCAAGCACAATGTGTCGCTCATTTCCATTGGCAACGGCACGGCCTCGCGCGAGACGGACAAGTTGGCGCAGGACTTGATCAAGCAGCATCCGGAAGCGAAGATGACGAAGATCGTCGTCTCGGAAGCGGGCGCGTCGGTGTATTCGGCGTCCGAATTCGCGTCGAAAGAATTGCCGGACATGGATGTGTCGCTGCGCGGCGCCGTGTCGATCGCGCGCCGCCTGCAAGACCCGCTGGCCGAACTGGTGAAAATTGACCCGAAATCGATCGGCGTGGGCCAGTACCAGCACGACGTGAGCCAAAGCCAGCTGGCCCGCTCGCTCGATGCCGTCGTGGAAGATTGCGTGAATGCCGTCGGCGTGGACGTCAATACGGCGTCGGCTCCCCTGCTGGCGCGCGTGTCCGGCCTGTCGGCCAGCGTGGCGCAAAGCATCGTCACCTACCGCGACATGAAAGGCGCGTTCACTTCGCGCGCGGCCTTGAAAGCCGTGCCGCGCCTGGGCGATAAAACGTATGAGCAGGCAGCCGGCTTTTTGCGCGTGATGGGCGGCGAGAATCCGCTGGACGCCTCGGCCGTTCACCCGGAATCGTACCCGCTGGTGGAAAAGATCCTGGCGGACATCAAGAAGGACATCAAGGCCGTCATCGGTGAAACCGCCTTGCTGAAAACCTTGAGCCCGGCAAAGTATGCGGATGAAACGTTTGGCGTGCCGACCATTTCCGACATCCTGAAGGAACTGGAAAAGCCGGGCCGCGACCCGCGTCCGGAATTTACGACGGCCACCTTCAAGGAAGGCGTGGAAGAAATCCGCGACTTGCGCCCGGACATGATTTTAGAAGGCGTGGTCACCAACGTGGCCGCCTTTGGCGCCTTTGTCGACATCGGCGTGCACCAGGATGGCCTCGTGCACATTTCCGCCCTGTCGAACACGTTCGTGAAAGATCCGCACACGGTGGTGAAGGCTGGCCAGGTCGTGCGCGTGAAAGTGCTGGAAGTCGACGAGAAGCGCAAGCGCATCGCGCTGACCATGCGTTTGACGGACAGCGCGCCGCAGGCGGGCAGCAAGCCCGAGCAGCGTGGCGACCGCAACGACCGCCGCAGCATGGCGCAGCACCAGTCGCAGTCGCGCAACGCGCCGGAACCAGCGGGCAGCATGGCCGCCGCGTTCGCCAAGCTGCGGGGCTAAGTCCGTGGCCGCCAGGCATGATTTCGTCATCCTGGCGGTGGACGCCGCCAGCGCGGAGGCGCAGCTGCTGCTCGATGCATTGTCGGACGCGCTGCTGCGCATCAATGGCGACAGTGGCCGCTCTTCCTTCGATGTCGAAGCGGCAACGCCGCGCGGCGGCTTTTACCTGGCCCGCGATACGGCTGGAGAACTGCTGGGCTGCGCCGCCCTGCGCCCGCTAGGAGAAGCGGACAGCGCCGTAGGCGAACTCAAGCGCATGTATGCGCGCCCGGGTTCGGCTGGCGTGGGCGCGGCCCTGCTGGCCCATGTGGAGTCGCAGGCGCGCCGGCATGGCTACCAGGCCCTGCACCTGTCCACCCGCGTGATAAATACCCGCGCCGTGGCGTTTTATGCCAAACACGGCTATGCCCCCGTCATTGCCTGGGGCAAATACGTGGGCGCGGCACAATCGACCTGCCTGGGCAAGACCTTATAAGCGTCAACGTGGCTGACTTGCCCGATTTATGACTTGAGCGCATACCCGTGCCGGCGTTTTCTTATAAAATGACGGCATCTATTTATTTACCCCATCAGAGGCAGCTATGAGCGACGTACAAACCTGGATCAAAGAAACCGTGACGAACACGCCAGTCGTGCTGTTCATGAAGGGCACGGCCCAGTTCCCGCAGTGCGGCTTTTCCGGCCGCGCCATCCAGATCCTGAAAGCGTGCGGCGTGGAAAACATCGCAACCGTCAACGTGCTGGATGACCCGGAAGTTCGCCAGGGCATCAAGGATTACTCGAACTGGCCGACCATTCCACAGCTGTATGTCAAAGGCGAGTTCATCGGTGGTTCCGATATCATGAATGAAATGTTTGAATCGGGCGAACTGAAGTCCCTGCTGGATGCCTGATAGCCAAACGCAGCGGCCGCGCCGTATCGTCGTGGCCATCACGGGCGCCACGGGCGCCGTGTATGGCTTGCGGCTGCTGCAATTGCTGGGCGCCATCCCCGGCGTCGAGACGCATCTGGTCTTGTCGGATGCGGCCGTACTGACCCTGCACCAGGAAACGGGCGTGGGGCGCAAGGACATCGAAGCGCAGGCGCACGTGGTGCACAAGCTGCGCGACATCGGCGCCTCTATCGCCAGCGGCTCGTTTCAATCGGATGGCATGGTCGTCGCACCGTGCTCGATGAAGACCCTGGCGGCCGTGGCCCATGGCTTGTCCGATAATTTGATCACGCGGGCCGCCGACGTGGTGCTCAAGGAACGCCGCCGCCTGATTTTGATGGTGCGCGAAACGCCGTTCAACCTGGCGCACCTGCGCAATATGACGGCCGTGACGGAAATGGGCGGCATCATCTTCCCGCCCTTGCCGAGCTTTTATCACCACCCGCAAAGCATTGCGGAGATGGTCGACCATACGGTGGCGCGCGTCATCGACCTGCTCGGCATCGAGCACGGCCTGGCACCGCGGTGGAATGGTCTCAAGTCTGCAAGCGACACCCCTATCCTCTAATTGGCGTCACGATGTAACTCTGGCGTCACGATGCCTGACAAAAGCGTAGCGAGCGGAAGGAAGAGGTGGTCGAGAAGCGCAACCGTGCTCTAGCACGGTGAGCATCGCAGACCGCCTATGCCGACGCGCAGTAGCTTTGGTCAGGCATCCCTCACCTCTTGTCGAATTGATGGGCACTTGCCTGCTTCAAATCCCTGGCTTCTTCAACCATCCTGCGGTGGGCGATCCGTTTGCGCATCACTTCCGCATGTTGCGCGGCAGTCATGGGGGGCACGGTCATCAAGTCCTTCAGCTGCGCGGTATTGCTGTAGTTACTTTTCATAAGACGGCTCAAATGCTCGGCTCCGTAGTGGATGAACTGGCTGCTTCTGATGTGATTATGCGCTGGTATTGGCCGCTGCGCCGCTGCGTACGGGATTATTGTCAAATAATTCCGCTGCAGCGCAACATGCGAGGTCTTATTGTGCGGCAAAATCATGTCTCCAGTATGACCTTGCGCAAATAAAAGGACAGGGAAAGCAGCGCCAGCAAAAAGCGGACGGTGCCGGCCGGGGATGGCCTGAATGCTTACTTTTGGTAGTTGACGCGCACCAGCATGCGAATAAATTCTCGCGCGATTTGACGATGATGTTCATCTAATCTTTGCAAATCGGCAATTAATTTCACATCGGCGGACTCAAAACGCGACAAAGCGCTGCCCGCTTCACCATTCGGCGTGGCGCTTTCCGGGCCGCCAAAACGCAACCATTCCGCCGGAACGCCCAACCATTGGGCAATCATGCGCAATTTCTCTTGCGTCGGAATTGCTTCACCTACTAACCATTTCCTAGCTGCATGCACGGTAATCGGGCGCCCGTCGAAACGGATATTGAATTCCCGGGCCAGTCTGGTCGGGCTGTCTGGAGAGTAATGGGCGTTTTTGAGAGCCAACTGAAGTCGCTGGCTGAAGCTTTCGCGTTCGTTAGAAGAATTCATAGGTGTACTATTTCATGTTGTAACATGAAAGTCAGTTTCTTGAATGACCATACAGAATGTTACATTTGAAAAGAGCATCAATTAACAATTAACACTCCAGCCGGGCTTTTCAGGTCAAAAAGTGGGCCGAATTTTCTCTTGCGATTCTGCGTGGCTTCGGGTCAAATTCGCGGCTAGCCTTGATTTTCGCACTGCAGCACGATTCAAAGCCTCGGTTTGGCATTACAACGTACGGTATCGGATAATGCCCTCCTCTACCGATATACGCAATGCTCATGCCATACAATTTCTTGTAGACAAAGTTTTCAGAAGGGCCATTTTGTTTTCAATATAGAAACGGCATGAACAACGTGTTCAGAGTAAAACGTTGTTTTTCGACCGTAGCTGCTGAAAAGAATCTGCGCAAAAAAATTTTACTGCCATCGCAGCGAAAAGAATGTCGCCGTTATGCCAGGAAAGCTCTTTTTGGTGTCATCTTGGCCACCAACTCTCGATCTTAAGCGGGTTTGCGCAAGAAGAATCAATTTATTTTCAGTAATTGTTGCCTGATTCGCCAAATTCTGCCGGTCATGCCTTCTTTTTTCTTTGTTGCAGCACGGGCGGGGCAGGCTACAATAGTATTGACGTTGACGTAAACGGCACTTTGCCCCCCACAGCCTCGCAGCACCCATCCAGCGACCGACCACCCATGCAACCGACACCGCCCGCACCCACGACGACCTATACCATCACCGAACTGGCGCGGGAGTTCGACATCACGGCGCGCGCCATCCGTTTCTATGAAGACCAGGGTTTGCTCAGCCCGAAACGCGAAGGCGCTGGCGGACGCAGCCGTGTCTACACGCCGCGCGACCGCACCCGTTTGAAACTGACCCTGCGCGGCAAGCGCCTGGGCCTGGCGTTATCGGAGATCAAGAGCCTGGTGGACATGTACGAGTCGCCAAAGGATACGCGTGCGCAGATGGACCGCTTCCTGGGCGTGCTGGCGCAGCACCGGCAGACGCTGGAGCAGCAGCGCATCGATATCGAAATGGCGCTGGCGGAAATCAGTTCGCACGAAGAAGCGTGCGCGCGCATGCTGGCGGACTTGAACCTTGATGAGGCGCAAACAAACTAAAGGCGCAGGCAGCGGACAGCTGCCGCGCACAGCGCTTTACGTTTACGTAAACGTCACAACTGAGTATCATAGCTTCACTGACCCGGCATCCATGACCGCCACACTTATAACGACGACGAGGACGACATGCTCCATCTCCCAGGCTTGACCTTTGACCACGGCGACGACATCGCCTCTTTGCGCGAAGCGATCCAACAATTTGCCGCCGCCGAAATCGCGCCGCGCGCGGCTGAAATCGACCGCACGGACCAGTTCCCCATGGACCTGTGGCGCAAGATGGGCGACATGGGCTTGCTCGGCATCACCGTCAGCGAAGAATACGGCGGCGCCGGCATGGGTTACCTGGCGCACATCATCGCCATGGAAGAGATCTCGCGCGCCTCGGCCTCCGTCGGCCTCTCCTACGGCGCCCACTCGAACCTGTGCGTGAACCAGATCAAGCGCAACGGCACGGCCGAGCAAAAAGCCAAATACCTGCCGAAACTGATCACGGGCGAGCACATCGGCGCTCTGGCCATGTCGGAACCAAATGCAGGCTCGGACGTCGTCAGCATGAAGCTGCGCGCCGACTTCAAGGGCGACCGCTGGGTCTTGAACGGCACCAAGATGTGGATCACCAACGGCCCCGATGCGGACGTGCTGGTGGTGTATGCGAAAAACGACCTGGAAGCGGGTCCGCGCGGCATGACGGCTTTCCTGATCGAAAAGAATTTCAAGGGCTTTTCCATCGCGCAAAAGCTCGACAAGCTGGGCATGCGCGGCTCGCACACGGGCGAACTGGTGTTCCAGGATTGCGAAGTGCCGGCCGAAAACGTGCTGGGCGGCCTGGGCAAGGGCGTCAACGTGCTGATGTCGGGCCTCGATTTCGAACGCACCGTGCTGTCCGGCGGACCGCTGGGCATCATGCAGGCCTGCATGGACCTCGTCGTGCCCTACGTACATGACCGCAAGCAATTCGGCCAGCCCATCGGCGAATTCCAGTTGATGCAAGGCAAACTGGCCGATATGTATTCGACCATGATGGCATGCAAGGCCTATGTCTATGCCGTGGGCCAGGCCTGCGACCGCGCCACCACGCCGGAAGCCGTGCGTCAGTTGCGCAAGGATGCGGCCGGCGCCATTCTGTATAGTGCGGAGAAGGCGACCTGGATGGCGGGCGAAGCGATCCAGGCCCTGGGCGGCAATGGCTACATCAACGAGTATCCGGCCGGCCGCCTGTGGCGCGATGCCAAGCTGTACGAGATCGGCGCCGGGACCAGCGAAATCCGCCGCATGCTGATAGGCCGCGAACTGTTTGCGGAAACCAAGTAAGCACGGGCGCGCGATTATCGACTGGGTGATGAGCTTTCAATGCGAGCACAGATATGACGCACATTGCCTTCCCCAAATTGCTCTCTTCCCAGATTGCATTCGATATCGCGCGCACCATCCGCGACGGCTTTGACAAGCATTACCGTTTGTTCCGCGCCACCAGCCAGCAAGCCAAGCAGTATTTCGAGCAAGGCGCCTGGGCCGCGGCGCAAACGGCGGCCCGCGAACGCATCGACTTTTATGACAAGCGCGTGCAGGAATGCGTGCAAATGCTCGAAGATGAGTATGAAGAGTCGGAGTTGAGCGACGAAGTGTGGCGCGAACTGAAGCTGCACTACATCGGTATGCTGACGGAACACAAGCAGCCGGAACTGGCGGAAACCTTCTTCAATTCCGTCTGCTGCAACATCCTGCACCGCACGTATTTCAATAACGACTATATTTTCGTGCGTCCCGTCGTGTCCACGGAATACATCGAAACGCAAGACCCCATCCCCACCTACCGCGTGTATTACCCCGGCAAGGATGGCTTGCGCCATACCCTGCAAGGCATGGTGACGGACTTCCAGCTCGGTTGCGCCTTTGCCAACCTCGAGCGCGACGTGGCCCAGGTGGAAGCGCGCCTGCGGCAGCTGTTCGGCAGCGAGCGGATCGAACCTAACCACCAGATCCAGGTCTTGACCAGCTTGTTTTACCGCAACAAGGGCGCCTACCTGGTCGGCAAGGGCATCAACGGCAACCGCGAATATCCATTCGTCGTGCCCATCCTGCACAACCGCCACGGCAAGCTGGTGCTCGACACGGTGCTGTTCGAGCACCAGCAGATCGCCGTGCTGTTTTCGTTTACGCGCGCGTATTTCCTGGTCGATATGGAAGTGCCGTCGGCCTATGTGCAATTTCTCCGAAGTTTGCTGCCGCGCAAACCGCGCAGCGAAATCTATACGATATTGGGCCTGCAAAAACAGGGCAAGACCTTGTTTTACCGCGATTACCTGCAGCATCTGAAACACTCGTCGGACCACTTTGAAAGCGCGCCCGGCATCCGCGGCCTGGTCATGCTGGTGTTTGCCCTGCCCTCGTTTCCCTATGTTTTCAAGGTGATCAAGGATTTTTTCCCGCTGCCCAAGGAAACCACGCGCGCACAAGTCCAGCAAAAGTATTTGCTGGTGAAACACCACGACCGGGTGGGCCGCATGGCCGACACGCTCGAGTATTCCAACGTGGCCTTTCCCCGCGCCCGTTTTGCCGAGGAATTGCTGGCCGAACTGAAGCAGTTCGCCCCCTCGCTGATCGAAGAAGACGGGGAGCAGATCATCATCCGCCACCTGTACATCGAACGGCGCATGGTGCCGCTGAACATGTGGCTGAGCAATGCCGAGAAGGAAGGCCGCGACGACCTGGTCGAACACGCCATCGTCGAGTACGGCAACGCCATCAAGGAATTGGTGGCGGCGAATATTTTCCCGGGCGACATGCTGTATAAAAACTTTGGCGTGACCCGTCATCAGCGCGTCGTTTTTTACGATTACGATGAAATCGAGTACATCACCGATTGCCAGTTCCGCGTCATTCCCGAGGCGCGCACGGAGGAGGAAGAAATGTCGGCCGAACCTTGGTATCCCATCGGCAAGCACGATGTGTTTCCCGAACAATTCGGCACCTTCCTGCTAGGCAATCCCCGCATCCGCCGCCATTTCATGCAGCACCATGCCGACCTGCTGACGGCGCAATACTGGCAGGCGCGCAAGCAGCGCATCGAAGACGGCCATATCGAGGACGTCTTCCCCTATCCGCAGCACCTGCGTTTTTGTATGCAGTCACCCTCCCCACCCTTAACCGGAGATCCAACATGAATGATCCAGTCGTAATCGTCGGTGCCGCGCGCACCCCCATGGGCGCCTTCCAGGGCGACTTTGCCAACGTCACCGCCAGCGACCTGGGCGCCGTGGCCATCCGCGCCGCCGTCGAACGGGCCGGCGTGGCGCCGGACGCCGTTGAACATGTGTATTTCGGCAATTGCCTGATGGCTGGCCAGGGCCAGGCGCCCGCGCGCCAAGCCTTGCGCAAGGCGGGCTTGCCCGATTCCACGGGCGCCGTGACCCTGTCGAAAATGTGCGGCTCGGCCATGCAAACGACCATGTTCGCGCATGACACCTTGCTCGCAGGCAGCGCCGAGGTGGTGGTGGCGGGCGGCATGGAATCGATGACCAACGCCCCCTATCTGGTGCCGAAGGCGCGCGGCGGCTACCGCATCGGCCACGGCATGATCTATGACCACATGATGATGGATGGCCTGGAAGACGCCTACAGCCGCGATGAAAAGGGCAATGCCCGCTCGATGGGCACGTTTGCCGAAGAGTGCGCCAGCCAGTACCACTTCACGCGAGAAGCGCAGGACGCGTTTGCCATCGAATCCGTGAAGCGCGCGCAAGCGGCCACCAAGGATGGCAGTTTTGAGTGGGAAATCGCGCCCGTCACCGTTTCCGGCCGCGGCGGCGACACCGTCGTCAGCATCGATGAAGGCCCGCAAAAAGCCCGCCTGGAAAAAATCCCGACCTTGAAGGCGGCGTTCAAGAAGGATGGCACGATCACGGCCGCTTCGTCCTCGTCCATCAACGACGGCGCGGCGGCGCTCGTGCTGATGCGCGAATCGACGGCGAAAAAGCTCGGCTGCACCGTCATCGCGAAAATCCACGGCCACGCCACGCACGCGCAGGCGCCCAACGAATTCACGACCGCCCCCATCGGCGCCGTCAAAAAGCTGTACGCCAAGACGGGCTGGAGCAGCGGGAATGTGGACTTGTTCGAGATCAATGAAGCGTTCGCGGCCGTGCCGATGGCCGCCATGCACGACCTCGATATTCCACACAGCAAGATCAACATCCACGGCGGCGCGTGCGCGCTGGGCCACCCGATCGGCGCCTCGGGTGCGCGCATCATCGTCACCCTGCTGGGCGCCTTGAAAAAGACGGGCGGCAAGCGCGGCGTGGCAGCCCTGTGCATCGGCGGCGGCGAAGCGACGGCAATGGCGATCGAACTGGTATAAGCTCTTCCTGAGCACGGGCGCGCACCGCAGTTCACGGTGCGCGCTTTCATTTTATTTTCAGGGAGAAAAGATATGCCTACCGCATTGATCATCGGCGCCTCGCGCGGCATCGGCCACGAAATCGTCCGTCAATACCGCCACGATGGCTGGCGCGTCATCGCCACGGCCCGTACCGCCGACGCTTGCGACGCCCTCCGGCAACTGGGCGCCGAAGCGCACCAGCTCGACGTGACGGACGTGGAAGGCTGTGCCGGCCTGGGCTGGAAGCTCGACGATGAAAAGCTCGACGTGGCCATCCTCAACGCGGGTGTGTATGGCCCGCGCCACGACGGTTTCCCCGCGCAAGCCGATTTCGACCTCGTCATGCACACGAACGTGCTGGCGGCCATGCGCTTGCTGCCGATCCTGGCGCCGCTGGCGGCGAATGCAAAAGGCAAGCTGGCCGTGCTGTCCTCGCACATGGGTTCCCTCAGCGAACGCGGCAACCCCAGCGGTTCGCTGTACCGCGCCAGCAAGGCCGCCCTGAATTCCGTGCTGATCGACACGTCCCTCGTGTACGGCCCGCAAGGCGTCAGCTGCGTCGCCTTCCACCCGGGCTGGGTACGCACGGACATGGGCGGCGCCGGCGCCGATATTTCGCCCGAGGAAAGCGCTGCCGGCATCCGCGCCACCCTGGCCAGCCTGCCGGCCACGGACAAGGCCGTGTTCCGCAACTACGACGGCAAGCCCATAGGCTGGTAATGCCAGCTCACCTATAAAAACAAACGAGACGACGTCCCATGATACTCAATGAAGAACAATCGATGATCCAGGAAGCGCTGCGCAGTTTTTCGCGCGAGCGCCTGGCGCCCAACGCTGCCCGCTGGGACAAGGAACATCATTTCCCGAAAGAAGAATTGCAGGAATTGGCCGCGCTGGGCGCCTTTGGCGTGGCCGTGCCGGAAGCGCTCGGTGGCGCCGGCCTCGACTACGTGTCGCTGGCCCTGGTGCTGGAAGAAATCGCCGCCGGCGATGGCGGCACGTCGACCATCATTTCCGTCAACAATTGCCCCGTGTGCAGCATCGCCATGATGTATGCAAACGACGCGCAAAAGGAACAATGGCTGCGCCCGCTGGCACAAGGCACGATGCTCGGTGCGTTTTGCCTGACGGAACCACACACGGGCAGCGACGCCTCGGCCCTGCGCACGACGGCCACCCGCGATGGCAATGAGTATGTCATCAACGGCACCAAGCAATTCATTACCAGCGGCAAATATGCGGATGTGGCCATCGTCATGGCCGTGACCGACAAGGCGGCCGGCAAGCGCGGCATCAGCGCCTTCTGGGTGCCGACGAATACGCCGGGCTACATCGTGGCGGGCCTGGAACAGAAGATGGGCCAGCACTCGTCGGACACGGCGCAAATCCTGTTCGACAACTGCCGCATCCCTGCAGAAAACATGATTGGCGAAGAAGGGCAAGGCTACAAGATCGCCCTGTCCGGCCTGGAAGGCGGACGCATCGGCATCGCCTCGCAAGCCGTCGGCATGGCGCGCGCCGCGTATGAAGCGGCCTTGAGCTATGCGCGCGAGCGCGAGAGTTTCGGCAAGCCCATCTATGAACACCAGGCTGTGCAGTTCCGCCTGGCCGACATGGCCACGCAGATCGAAGCGGCGCGCCAGCTGATCCGCCACGCGGCGGCCATGAAGGATGCGGGCCTGCCCTGCCTGAAGGAAGCGGCGATGGCCAAGCTGTTTGCGTCGGAAATGGCGGAAAAAGTGTGCTCGGACGCCATCCAGGTGCACGGCGGCTATGGCTATGTGTCCGACTTCCCCGTCGAGCGCATCTACCGCGACGTGCGCGTGTGCCAGATTTATGAGGGAACCAGCGATATTCAGAAGATTTTGATTGCGCGGGCCCTATAAACCCCAAGGCAGATGCTGGGGTCGTACCCTGCAGGGTACGACCCCGGGGTTACGCCGTTGGGTTTTCAATAGACGAAAAAAAAGCCCGCTAGCGCGGGCTTCGTTCCAATGTATTACCAATGCTTTAATCGTGTCATGGACGCCAGTGCTATCTGCAAAGTGCCTCCTGATTTTCGGACTCCCATGCTATCTGCATGGTGACCCCAAGTGTAAATCGACCATCGTATCCGGAATTACAAAATCCATTTCTTCGCACTGTCACGCCATCGACATTACACCTGTCGGTCGCCGCGCTGAAACTGGATGGTGAGATGATTTGCTGCCAAATCTCAATCACTGAACCGAGTATAGCACAGCTTTTTGTGCAGTGCAATAATGAATTGAAGCCATACCTTAAATCAAGTCCTTAGGGCCAGCGGCTTGTCCTCTTCGCCGCCACGGGCCACTCTTTCGTATTCGGATATCACTTGCGCGCCCAGCAGCAGCAAGGTGGCGCCGATTTCCAGGCTGAACATGACGACGATGGCCGTCGTCATCGAGCCGTAGACAATGTTCACCTGCGACAAGGTGGAAAAATACCAGACCAGCACGTGTCGCGCGATTTCCCACAACAGGGCCGCCGTCACGCCGCCGATCAACGCATGCGTGATCGATAATCGCCCCACCGGCATGACCAGGTAGATCGAGCTGAGCACGAGGATTTCGCCCGCCAGCCCCAGCAAGTACAGCAGCACGCCCGATACCCCCTCCAGGCCCCAGTCGTGGCGCAAGAAACGCACGCTTTCCTCCCCCATCACTTGCAAGCTGCCGGCCACGAGGGTGATCAGCAAGATGCCCACGCCCAGACACAGGATGTAGCAGTACGGCAGCACGGCGGAAATGAGAAAATGGCGGCGGCGGATGGCGACGCGGTGGATGAAGATCACACTCATCGCGTTTTCCAGCACGGTAAACGCCAAGGAACTGAAAAACAGCATGGTCAGCAGCAGCAGCCAGCCGATCACGCCCCGGTTGTTGAGGAAATGCGCCACTTCCGCCACGATGGCTTTCGATTGCCCGGGCACCAGCCACTCCAGGTAATGGCCTATGGTTTGCAGCAATTCGTCCTGCGCGATCACATGCGACAGGGCCACCACCACCAGCATCAGCAGGGGCACGATGGAGAGCAGCGAGTAATACGCGACGGCGCCCGCCAGCAGCAAGCCCTGATTGGCGCGGAAACCCTTCAGCACCTGCAGCGTGAAGGCCAGCGGGTGGCTGAGAATGTAGGTACTGGCGTGGCGGTTGATCATGTCGGGTGCGGTGAAGAAGGCGGCGCGGCCTCGTGCCACGCCTGCATTCACACTAACATACTGACAATCGCCCCGCTGCACCGTACGCTAGCAGACGGCCGGCTCCAATAAGGTCAAGGTTTGCCGGTCCGCATCGAGAGTGGCGAGGATGCCCATCGGTATCGTGAACTGGTGGCGGATGTGGCCAAACGAGTAGCCGCTGACGGCCGGCACGCGCAAGGGCTGCAAATGCTGGTCCACGGTATCGTTCAAGGTCAGCGCGGTGTCGCCCTCGGCCGCCTCGCAATGCTCGAAGATGCCCAGCATCAAGGCCGCCGCCTTGTTGAACCCCACGGACAGGTCGAGCTGGCACAGCATGCGGTCGATGCGGTACGGCACTTCGTTGATTTCTTCGAGGAACAAAATATGCTCGCGGAAATCGGCAGCATACGGCGTGCCGGCCAGCGCGCTGACCATGCACAGATTGCCACCCGTCAGGCGCCCCGTCGCCTGGCCGCCATGCACGGTGCGGATGGCGAAGTTCGGCTGCGTCTGCGCGCGGCGGTGGTTGTCTTGCGCCATCGGGATCGTGTACTGCTCTTGCGGCGTCATCAGCACGTTTTGCAGCTGCGTCACCGTGTAGTCGGAAAACGTGGACGAGGCCACGGGGCCGTGGAAGGTCACCAGGCCCGTCTGACCGAGGATGGCCAGGTGCAGGGCAGTGATGTCGGAATAGCCGATCAGCACTTTCGGGTTCGCGCGGATCAAGGCGTAATCGAGTAGCGCCAGCAGCGAAATGCAGCCGGAACCGCCCCGTATCGCCCACACGGCCTTGACGTCCGGGTCGCGGAACGCGGCGTGCAAGTCGTCCAGGCGCTGCTGCACCGTGCCCGCATAGTTGCCGTGCACGGCGCGGATGTTGGCGCCCAGGCTGGCGCGCAAGCCCAGCGATTCGATATTGCGCACAGCCTTGGCGATGGCGTCTTCATCCGTAAAACCGCCCGGTGCGATGATGGCGACCAGGTCGCCCTGGCGCAAACGCGCCGGCTTGATCAATGCGTGTTGCTGCTGCATGCGTTTGCCCTTCCCTTGCGCGGCCGCAGCCAACACCGGTGTGCCTGCCGCCCCCACAGTGGCGGCCAGCAAGCCGCCGAAGCGGCGCCGGCTGAGATTGGTCTGACTGGACATGCGGCCCTTTCCTGGAATAAAAACGGCGACGCCAGGCGCCGCCGCACGAGGTTAGCACGCCAGCGGGATCGCCGCCGGCATGGCTGCCTTACATGAACTTGTACTTCAGCTGGAACGACAGCGAACGGCCGCGCGGGTCGGCCACGCGCGGGTCCCAGCCGGCGCCCACCACTTCATCCACGTTGTGCGCGGTGAATGGCGGATCGCGGTCGAACAGGTTCTGGATACCCACGGTAATCGTCGTATTTTTGAAGCCCGTGTACGTGCCCGACAGGTTATACGTGGTGTAGCTGGACACGTCCGGCTTGAAGCCCGGCGGCGGCGCACCCTTGCCGCCATTGGGCACTTGGTCCTTGTAGCCCGACGAAAAACTCTGGACCAGCAAGCCGCTCCAGTCGCCGCGCGACACGCCGAAGCTGGCATTGTGTTTCCAGCGCAGGTACAGATCGCGCGTATAAAACTTGCCGACCAGTTCCTGGTATTCCTGGCCCTGGTATTCCGCAAACTTGAAGCTGTCCATATACGTGCCGTCCAGGGTCGCCGTCCATTTCGCGTCCCGGATCTTGCCTTCGCCGCGCAAGCCCACGTCGAGGCCACGCACGCGGCTGCCTGCCGCATTGATCCAGCCCGCCTGCACGTACTCGATGGTGCCGTCCGGATTGCGGTGGATGTACTGGTTCAGCGCCTGGTAGTTGGCCAGCACGATTTGCGGCGTGCGGTTCAGGATGCGGTCCTTGGTATTGATGGCCCAGTAATCGAACGAGGCAGAATAGCCCTTGAATGGCTCGATGACAAAACCGACGCTGCCCTGCTTTGACGTTTCCGGTTTCAAATTCGTGTTGCCGCCCGTCTTGTAGTCGAGGCGGTCGATGGCGCAGTATTCGGGCACGCCCGGATGCTTGGCGCAACCTTCCTGGTCGACAACACCATTCGGCAATTCCTGGCTCAGCGAACCGGAATACAGCTGCTGGAAGCTTGGCGCGAGGAAGCCCTTGCTGGCCGAACCACGGAACAGCAGGAAGTCGGTCGGCTGGTAGCGGAAGGCCACTTTCGGATTCGTCGTCGCACCCACCAGGCTGTAATCGTCGCGGCGGATGGCCAGCTGCATTTCCAGGTCCTTCGTGACCGGCACCAGCAATTCGGCATACACGGCCTTGACGGTACGGCTGGCATCTTTTAATGCGGCATTGCCTGGCGCCAGCAGGATCTGGATGGCGTCGACGTCTTGCCCGAAGCTGTAACCTTCGCGGCGCAAGTCAAAACCGGCCGCCATGGCCAGCGCACCGGCCGGCAACTGGAACAGCTCGCCCGAAACGGAACCGTCGATCTGCGTCAGGGTCGTCTTGCCATGCTGGAAGTCGCCACGGAACTTGGTCGATTCGATCAATTGCTTGGCCGCTTCCGTCTGGCTCTGGCCGGCGCCCACCCATGGATTGATGATGCCGCTGGCCAATGCCGCGTACAGCTTGTCCGTGTAGGAATAGCCATCCGTCAGCTTGGTCTTGGTGCTGCTTTCGGCGCGCGAAATGCCGGCCTTGTAATCCCACTTGCCAAAGTTACCTTCAAAGCCCACCAGCACGCGGGCATTGTCTGTCGTGTTTTCCTGCGTGCGGTTGCCCACGTCATTGGCGCGCCACTTGTAGGAAATCGGCTTGGTCTTGTCGAACGAGGGGATGTAGGCCGACAGGTCCTGGTAATACGCGCCACCCACAGGGTACAGATTCTTGTTGGCAACGGTCGCCTGCACCTGCATCGGCGTCAAAATGGCCGTGGCCTTGGTGCGCGAACCGAGCACTTCGACAAACATGCGGTGGTCGGGCGCCAGCTGGAACGTACCGCGCGACAACAGATTGGCCCGTTCAACGGGGAATTGCAGCACATAGTCGGCGCCATAGTCGTAGGCGCAGGAATGCGTGGTGCGCAGCGGCGACGTCACGTCTTTCCACAGTGCCGTCTGGTATTGCGACATACCGGCGATGCTGTCGCACTTGCCCTGGAAACTCAGCGGATTGGCTTGCAGGTATTTGTTCGGATCGCCAGGCAGCTGGAACGAGGTGCCCAGCGCCGTTCCGGTACCCGCCATCTGGTTGGCAAACGGCGTGCCCGTCGTATCGGGCGACAATCCGCGGCCCGGCTGGAAACCGTTGACGAAGGAGCGGTCGCTGCCGTTGAGGCGCTGCGCCTTGTCGACGGTCAGGCTGGCCATGATGTTGTAGCGGTCGCTTTCCAGCGAACCCGTACCGGCCAGGAGCGAGGCGCGCCGGGTGGCGCCACCACCGGCCTGCGTGTCGTTGGTGGAGACGGATGCTTCCACGCCGCTGTAATTGGTTTTCAGAATGAAATTGATCACGCCGCCGATGGCGTCCGTGCCGTAGATGGCCGAGGCGCCATCCTTGAGAATTTCCACGCGCGAAATCGCGCCCAGCGGGATCGAGTTCAAGTCGACCGACTTGCCGCTGGCGCCGTGCGTGGCGATGCGGCGGCCATTCAACAGCACCAGGGTGCTCGACGGGCCCAGGCCGCGCAGCGAGGCGAACGAGGCGCCGCCGCTGACCCTGTCGGCATCGGCGCCAAACACGTTATTGCCCGAAGTCATGTTATCGGCGCCCGTGCCATTCGCCGACAGGGTGCGCACCAGTTGCTCGGTCGTCGTGATGCCCTGTTTTTCGATCTGGTCAAAGGTGATGACTTGCACCGGCAGCGCGCCTTCCTTGGCCACCCGCTTGATACTGCTGCCCGTCACTTCGACCCGTTGCATTGCTGGCGGCGCCGCTTCCTGTGCGACGACCGGCCCCACCACCCCCATCAATGCCACCAACTGCGCTAGCTTTTTCAATTTCACAGGTCTTCTCCTTGTTGGGCAATCGAAACTTGAGTCATCAAGTCAGGCTGTATAGATATGTCGCAACGTCTGTCTCGCAGTACATTTTTTTATGACAATTGCGCATGACTTTATTTGTTTTCATTTTCAGAGTAGCGCGATGCATCCGCGGCCAGCCAATGAAAAATGCTTTCCTAACCATAACTTTTTGGAATGAATGCCCTTTTCAGTGACATGGTCACTTGTCTGCGGGGCTACCCTTGGCTTTATCCACGTCCAGATAGCGCCAGGACGTGAATTCCACGGGGTGGCGCCTGTAGTTTTTTAGCCACGGTTGTTGCAGGTCGGCAGAGATGGGATGCGTCAGCAGCACCCACGGCGTGTAGGCGTGGATCAGCTGAAACAGGTCGAAGTACAGACTGCGTCGGCGCGGCGTATCGGATAGCAGGCGCGCCTCCTCATAGCGTTTATTGTAATCGGGCAAGTTGAAGCGGGCATAGTTGGCGCGGCCACTGTTGGGACCGTACAACAATTGCATAAAGTTATCGCCATCGGGGAAGTCGGCGATCCAGTTGGTCTCGAACATCTGCACCTTGCCCAGGCGCGAGGCCTTGATGATTTCCGTCTTCTTGTCGCTTTTAAACTCCACGCGCACGCCGATGGCGTTCAGGTTGCGGCGCCACAATTCATCGCGCAAACGCCCCACCGTGCTCGGCTCCGTATGCATGGTGAGCAGCAAAGGTGTGCCGTCCGGCTGGGTGCGGAAACCATCTGGCCCCGTCTTGTAGCCGAAGCGGTCCAGCAGGGCGCGCGCCAGGGCCGGATCGTAGCCGACGGGGCTGCGGTAATTCTTGTCGTAACCGAGCACATTCGGCGGCAGCGGCGACTGCGCCGGCAAGGCCAAGCCCTTTTTTAGCAGCGCGATATCTTCGCGGCTGTTGTAGCTGAGGGCGATGGCGCGCCGCAGGGCCAGCTTGTCCTTGCTCGTGCCGCCCAGCACGGGGTCGTCCATATTCATCCACATGTAATACGTCTGCAGCACGGGAAAGCGTGTCAGCTGCATGCCCTTGGCGGCCAAGGCAGGTTTCAGCGCGCCATTGACCAGCACCATGTCCGTCATCGATTCGGGCACTTGCTCCAGGTAATCGAACTCACCTTTCAGGAAACCCAGCATGCGCGATTGATATTCCTCGACGATGCGTACCTCGATGCGCTCGACCAGCGGCAATTGCTTGCCTTCCAGCCCAGTGGCGATGGCGCGCGCGTCGACCGGCAAGGCGGCCAGCGCCTTGGCATCCGTATGGAACACGGTGGGGCGGAAAGTCGGGTTGGCCTGCAGCACGATCTTGTCGCTGCGTTTCCATTCCTTCACCAGGAACGGCCCCGTGCCCACGGGGTGATTACCGATCTGCCCCGGCGCCGGGTACGCTTCGGCCACTTCGCGCGCCACCACGGCGGTCGCCGGCATGGCCAGGTAAAACAGGAAGTTCGGGTCGACGCCATTGAGGCGGATGCGCAAGGTGTATTTGTCCAGCGCCTGCAGGCCGGCGATCGGCGTGTCATAGCTGAACTTTGTTTTCAGGGCCGCATCGCCCACCAGCTTGTCTTCCAGCAAGAACAGCCACGGCGACTTCAGGCTGGGGTCATACAGCCGCGTCAGGCTGTACACATAATCCTGCGCCGTCACTTCGCGCGGCTTGCCCTTGAAGGCGGGATCGGGCGTAAAGAAAATACCGGGCTGCAAGTGAAAGATATACGTGCGCCCGCCATCTTCCACGGTTGGCATCGCGCGCGCCGTATTGCCCTGCAGTTGCACCGGGCGGGCCAGGTAGTCATAGCGCAGCAAGGGATCGAAAATGTTTTCCATCAAATTCAGGCTGGCCAGGTCGGACGCCACGGCCGGGTCCAGGCCCGTCTCGCTGGTGCTGAGGAACAGGTGCAAGGTCTTGTTCGCGCGGGCATCGGCGGCGGCATGGGCCGGTACGGTAAAAAGCGTCAGCAGGGCCAGGCTGGCGGCGCAGGCGGTTTTGCGTAAAAACATCATCAATAATCCAGTGCAGACAAGGTAAGGAACAGCGGCAAGCGGCAGGCATCCCCCACACTACGCGGGCACGCTGCGGGGCGCCAATGAAAACAGGCTGCCAGCTTATAACTTTTTGGCATGCGATTGCTGCATTCTTTCATCAACTCGTATCGGGCTGCCCCTATACTTTGTTTGCAGACATTTTTCACACCCGACACACAAAACTGATCGCATATGGCACTTAATTACATCTGGTCCGGCTTTTTCCTCGTAGGCTTCCTGGCCGCAGTGCTGCAGTGGCTGTTTCTCGGTGATACCGATATCTTCAAGCGCATCATCGACGGCACGTTCGAGACGGCGCGCATGGGCGTGATGGACATTGCCCTGCCGCTGGCGGGCGTGATGACCTTGTGGCTCGGCATCATGAACATCGGCGAAAAGGCGGGCATCGTCGGCTGGCTGGCCAAAGTCATCGCACCGTTCTTTTCGCGCATCTTCCCGGAAATTCCCAAGGACCATCCTGCCACCGGCCACATGGTGATGAATTTCTCGGCCAACCTGCTGGGCCTGGACAATGCGGCCACGCCGTTCGGCTTGAAGGCCATGGAAAGCCTGCAGACCTTGAACCCGAACAAGGAAGAGGCGACAAATGCGCAGATCATGTTTCTGGTGCTGCACACCTCGGGCCTGACCCTGATTCCGCTGGCCATCATGGCGCAGCGCTCCATCCTCGGCGCCGCCGACCCGTCCGACATCTTTATTCCCTGCATGATCGCCACCTATGTGGCCACCATGGTCGGCATCATCACGGTGTCCATCAAGCAGCGCATCAACTTGCTCAACCGTGTCGTGCTGGGCTGGATGGGCGGCATGACGAGCGCCATCGTCGCCATGATCTGGTACTTCACGCAATACCTGACGAAACAGGAAATCGAGCTGGTCTCGAAAGTGGTCAGCAACCTGGTCTTGATCAGCGTGATCGCCATATTTATTATTGGCGCGTTGCGCAAGAAAGTGAACGTGTACGACGCCTTCATCGAGGGCGCCAAAGGCGGCATCCAGACGTCGATCACCGTGATTCCCTACCTGGTCGGCATGCTGGTGGCCATCAGCGTCATCCGCAACGCCGGCGTATTCAATTTCCTGATGAGCGGCATGAACTGGTTCTTCGCCAACCTGGGCATCAATACGGATTTCGTGCCCGCCCTGCCGACGGCCATGATGAAGCCGCTCAGCGGCTCCGGCTCGAAAGCCATGATGATTGACGCCATGAATACCTACGGCGTCGACTCCTTCGTCGGCCGCCTGGCTTGCGTCTTCCAGGGCTCGGCCGACACTACCTTCTATATTGTGGCCCTGTACTTCGGCTCGGTGGGCATCCGCAAGACGCGCTATGCCATCACGGCCGGCCTGATCGCGGATCTGGCTGGCGTGATTACCGCCGTCTTCGTTGCCTACGTCTTTTTCCATTGAGGAGCACCATGTTACGTCCTGTCCTGATGGCTGCGCTGTTGGCGGGCCTTGGCCTGTCGACTGCCCACGCGCAATTGCCCGAATCCGTCAGCCTGCTGCTGCGCAGCGCAAATATCCCCGAAGACGCCATGGGCGCCATCGTCTTGCGCGGCAACACCACGGTGCTGTCGCATGGGGCCGAGCGCAGCATGCAGCCGGCCTCCACCATGAAGCTCGTGACGACGGCCGTGGGCCTGGAGCAGCTTGGGCCCATCTTTCGCGGCCGCACGGAGTTGCGCACCAGCGCCGACGTCATCAATGGCGTACTGAAGGGCGACTTGATCCTGCGCGGCGGTGCCGATACGGATTTCAATGCGGACGTGCTGGAGCACATGCTGCAAACCTTGCGCACGCAAGGCATCGTGAAAATCAAGGGCGATTTGATCCTCGACCGCCAGCTGTTCCAGCCGGCCCGGCCCGATATCGGTGCGCCGCCCTTCGACGAATCGGCCGAATTCCGCTACAACGTCATCCCCGATGCCTTGCTGCTGAACACCAATCTGCTCGATATCAATATGAACTCGACGGAGCGGCAATTGAGCATCCTGATGCAGCCGGCGCTCGAGAACGTCAGCATCACGAGCGACATGAAACTCATCAAGGGCAGTTGCGCCAGATGGGAAGACGGCTGGCGCCCGCCCGAATACCGGCGCGATGCGAGCGGCAAGCTGCAAGTAATCCTGCACGGCACCTTCCCGCAAAATTGCAGCAAGGCCACCAGCATCAATGTGCTCGACCGCAACGATTACGCGGACCGCTTGTTCCGTGCGACCTGGAAACGCCTGGGCGGCACGATCACAGGCACGGTGCGCGAAGCGCCGGCAACCGGCTTGCCGCCAACGGCCGAACCGGTCGGCACGCGCATGCTGGCCGACCATGTGGCCCGTGCCTTGCCAGAAGTGCTGCGCGATATCAACAAGACCTCCGACAACACCCTGGCCCGCACCCTGTTCCTGAGCCTGGGCAGCCTGCAAAGCGATGGCTGGCTGGGTAGCCGTCCCGTCGCCATGGCGGCGCCGGAAGACACGGCCACGCGTGCGCGGCAAGTGATCCAGGAATGGTTCCAGCGGCACAATATCAATACCCAGGGCATGCTGGTCGACAACGGTTCAGGCTTGTCGCGCACGGGACGCATTGCGCCTGCGCAAATGGCCGGTGTCTTGCAAGCGATGCAGCAAAGCCCGTGGGCGCCCGAGTTCCAGTCCAGCCTGCCCATCGTCGCGCTCGACGGCACCATGCGCAAGCGCCTGCTGAACAGCCCGGCCGCCGCGCGAGCCCGCATCAAGACGGGAACGTTGAAGAATGTGGTGGCCATCGCCGGCTATGTCCCCGACGCCAACAACCAGCTGTGCGTGGTGGTCGCCATGATCAATAGCGACCTGGTGGGCAACGGTAACGGCCGCGCCGCCGTCGATTCCTTGATCGAGTGGGTCGCCAAAAGCGGCGCGACGCCGGTAGTGGCCGGCCAATAAAGGGAAGTAGTGATAGAAAGGCAGCGCGCAGCGCTGCCTTTTTTTCGTTTGTCACTTGGCTGCCAACTTGTCGGATTACGCTACGCTAATCCGACCTACCGGACTTTACATGACCGTAGGTCGGCTTAGCGCTGCGCGCGTAAGCCGACACCACCACCGGCGCCCGACAAAACCACCAGACGAAAAAAAACCCGCCAATTGCTTGACGGGTTTTTCTCTACTGCGAATAACAAGCCTGACGATAACCTACTTTCACACTGGTTGCAGCACTATCATCGGCGCAAAGTTGTTTCACGGTCCTGTTCGGGATGGGAAGGGGTGGGACCAACTTGCTATGGTCATCAGGCATAACTTGTACTGACGCTTGTTCTCTGTTGAGCAACAAGGCCATGAATCTGGAAGAAGCAAAGATTGGGGTAATGACTGGTAGTATCAACAAACTCACAACGTTGTACCGTCTTATCCTCTGTACCTGCTAAGGTTATAGGGACAAGCCGTACGGGCAATTAGTACTGGTTAGCTTAATGCATTACTGCACTTCCACACCCAGCCTATCAACGTCCTGGTCTCGAACGACCCTTCAAAGAGCTCAAGGCTCTGGGAAATCTCATCTCAAGGCAAGTTTCCCGCTTAGATGCTTTCAGCGGTTATCTCTTCCGAACTTAGCTACCCGGCAATGCCACTGGCGTGACAACCGGTACACCAGAGGTTCGTCCACTCCGGTCCTCTCGTACTAGGAGCAGCCCCCTTCAAATTTCCAACGCCCACGGCAGATAGGGACCAAACTGTCTCACGACGTTTTAAACCCAGCTCACGTACCACTTTAAATGGCGAACAGCCATACCCTTGGGACCGGCTACAGCCCCAGGATGTGATGAGCCGACATCGAGGTGCCAAACTCCCCCGTCGATATGAACTCTTGGGAGGAATCAGCCTGTTATCCCCAGAGTACCTTTTATCCGTTGAGCGATGGCCCTTCCATACAGAACCACCGGATCACTATGTCCTACTTTCGTACCTGCTCGACTTGTCAGTCTCGCAGTTAAGCACGCTTATGCCATTGCACTATCAACACGATGTCCGACCGTATCTAGCGTACCTTCGAACTCCTCCGTTACACTTTAGGAGGAGACCGCCCCAGTCAAACTGCCTACCATGCACTGTCCCCGATCCGGATAACGGACCAAGGTTAGAACCTCAAACAAACCAGGGTGGTATTTCAAGGTTGGCTCCACGAGAACTAGCGTCCCCGCTTCAAAGCCTCCCACCTATCCTACACAGATTGGTTCAAAGTCCAATGCAAAGCTACAGTAAAGGTTCATGGGGTCTTTCCGTCTAGCCGCGGGTAGATTGCATCATCACAAACATTTCAACTTCGCTGAGTCTCGGGAGGAGACAGTGTGGCCATCGTTACGCCATTCGTGCAGGTCGGAACTTACCCGACAAGGAATTTCGCTACCTTAGGACCGTTATAGTTACGGCCGCCGTTTACTGGGACTTCAATCAAGAGCTTGCACCCCATCATTTAATCTTCCAGCACCGGGCAGGCGTCACACCCTATACGTCCACTTTCGTGTTTGCAGAGTGCTGTGTTTTTATTAAACAGTCGCAGCCACCAGTTTATTGCAACCCTTTCACCCTCATGGAGTAAACCAATCAAGCTACCGGGGCGTACCTTTTCCCGAAGTTACGGTACCAATTTGCCGAGTTCCTTCTCCCGAGTTCTCTCAAGCGCCTTAGAATACTCATCTCGCCCACCTGTGTCGGTTTGCGGTACGGTCTCGTATGACTGAAGCTTAGAGGCTTTTCTTGGAACCACTTCCGATTGCTTCGTGAATAAATTCACTCGTCCCATCCCCTTGAATTGCGCGCCCGGATTTGCCTAAGCGCCTTCTATGAGACAGAAACTGACTATTCCAACAGTCAGACAACCTTCCGCGATCCGTCCCCCCATCGCATCATACGACGGTGCAGGAATATTAACCTGCTTCCCATCAGCTACGCATCTCTGCCTCGCCTTAGGGGCCGACTCACCCTGCTCCGATGAACGTTGAACAGGAAACCTTGGGCTTACGGCGTGGAGGCTTTTCACCCCCATTATCGCTACTCATGTCAGCATTCGCACTTCTGATACCTCCAGCATCCTTTACAAGACACCTTCGCAGGCTTACAGAACGCTCTCCTACCATATCCAATAAAGGATATCCGCAGCTTCGGTGACTGGCTTAGCCCCGTTACATCTTCCGCGCAGGACGACTCGATCAGTGAGCTATTACGCTTTCTTTAAATGATGGCTGCTTCTAAGCCAACATCCTGACTGTTTTAGCCTTCCCACTTCGTTTTCCACTTAGCCAATCTTTGGGACCTTAGCTGGCGGTCTGGGTTGTTTCCCTCTTGACGCCGGACGTTAGCACCCGACGTCTGTCTCCCAAGCTCGCACTCATCGGTATTCGGAGTTTGCAATGGTTTGGTAAGTCGCAATGACCCCCTAGCCATAACAGTGCTCTACCCCCGATGGTGATACTTGAGGCACTACCTAAATAGTTTTCGGAGAGAACCAGCTATTTCCAAGTTTGTTTAGCCTTTCACCCCTACCCACAGCTCATCCCCTAATTTTTCAACATTAGTGGGTTCGGACCTCCAGGGCGTGTTACCGCACCTTCATCCTGGCCATGAGTAGATCACTTGGTTTCGGGTCTACACCCAGCGACTGATCGCCCTATTCGGACTCGATTTCTCTACGGCTTCCCTATTCGGTTAACCTTGCCACTGAATGTAAGTCGCTGACCCATTATACAAAAGGTACGCAGTCACGGAACAAGTCCGCTCCTACTGTTTGTATGCACACGGTTTCAGGATCTATTTCACTCCCCTTCCGGGGTTCTTTTCGCCTTTCCCTCACGGTACTGGTTCACTATCGGTCGATTACGAGTATTTAGCCTTGGAGGATGGTCCCCCCATATTCAGACAGGATGTCACGTGTCCCGCCCTACTTGTCGTACGCTTAGTACCACCGGTCCGATTTCACATACGGGGCTATCACCCACTATGGCTCCTATTTCCAGAGGATTCTGTTATCGGTCCGACTATCACGTACAGGCTCTTCCCATTTCGCTCGCCGCTACTTTGGGAATCTCGGTTGATTTCTTTTCCTGCAGCTACTTAGATGTTTCAGTTCGCCGCGTTCGCCTTGCAACCCTATGTATTCAGGTTGCAATACCCTAAAAGGGTGGGTTGCCCCATTCGGAAATCTGCGGATCAAAGTGTGTTTGCTCACTCCCCGCAGCTTATCGCAAGCTACTACGTCCTTCATCGCCTGTAATCGCCAAGGCATCCACCATGTGCACTTATTCGCTTGTCCCTATAACGTTAGCCTCTGAAGACCGAAGTCATCAAAGAGCGCTACAGGGATAAGAAAGTACAACGTTGTTGCTTGTTTGTTGATACATACAATCATTACCCATCAAGTCGCCTCATGCATTGCTGCACGCATAGACTTGATCAATAAATAATCTTTACTTCTTCCAGATTGTTAAAGAACGAAACAGCTTTGATCGCTAAAAGATCAAACCTAAACCTGAGTCACTGACCGGCTTACGTTTGCACTTTCGAGTAAAACTTTGGTGGAGGATGACGGGATCGAACCGACGACCCCCTGCTTGCAAAGCAGGTGCTCTCCCAGCTGAGCTAATCCCCCTGGGTAATGACTGGTAGGGCTGGTTGGACTCGAACCAACGACCCCCGCGTTATCAACACGGTGCTCTAACCAGCTGAGCTACAGCCCCAACGCGGAACTACTACGACTACTGTTTCTTCTTAATTAAACAGCCGATAAGTGTGAACATTTGATGCGTGAATCATTACTGATTCGTGCAAACTCTAGAAAGGAGGTGATCCAGCCGCACCTTCCGATACGGCTACCTTGTTACGACTTCACCCCAGTCACGAATCCTACCGTGGTAAGCGCCCTCCTTACGGTTAAGCTACCTACTTCTGGTAAAACCCGCTCCCATGGTGTGACGGGCGGTGTGTACAAGACCCGGGAACGTATTCACCGCGACATGCTGATCCGCGATTACTAGCGATTCCAACTTCATGCAGTCGAGTTGCAGACTACAATCCGGACTACGATACACTTTCTGCGATTAGCTCCCCCTCGCGGGTTGGCGGCGCTCTGTATGTACCATTGTATGACGTGTGAAGCCCTACCCATAAGGGCCATGAGGACTTGACGTCATCCCCACCTTCCTCCGGTTTGTCACCGGCAGTCTCATTAGAGTGCCCTTTCGTAGCAACTAATGACAAGGGTTGCGCTCGTTGCGGGACTTAACCCAACATCTCACGACACGAGCTGACGACAGCCATGCAGCACCTGTGTACTGGTTCTCTTTCGAGCACTCCCCAATCTCTCGGGGATTCCAGCCATGTCAAGGGTAGGTAAGGTTTTTCGCGTTGCATCGAATTAATCCACATCATCCACCGCTTGTGCGGGTCCCCGTCAATTCCTTTGAGTTTTAATCTTGCGACCGTACTCCCCAGGCGGTCTACTTCACGCGTTAGCTGCGTTACCAAGTCAATTAAGACCCGACAACTAGTAGACATCGTTTAGGGCGTGGACTACCAGGGTATCTAATCCTGTTTGCTCCCCACGCTTTCGTGCATGAGCGTCAATCTTGACCCAGGGGGCTGCCTTCGCCATCGGTGTTCCTCCACATATCTACGCATTTCACTGCTACACGTGGAATTCTACCCCCCTCTGCCAGATTCTAGCCTTGCAGTCTCCAATGCAATTCCCAGGTTGAGCCCGGGGATTTCACATCAGACTTACAAAACCGCCTGCGCACGCTTTACGCCCAGTAATTCCGATTAACGCTTGCACCCTACGTATTACCGCGGCTGCTGGCACGTAGTTAGCCGGTGCTTATTCTTCAGGTACCGTCATTAGCAAAAGATATTAGCTCTCACCGTTTCTTCCCTGACAAAAGAGCTTTACAACCCGAAGGCCTTCTTCACTCACGCGGCATTGCTGGATCAGGCTTTCGCCCATTGTCCAAAATTCCCCACTGCTGCCTCCCGTAGGAGTCTGGACCGTGTCTCAGTTCCAGTGTGGCTGGTCGTCCTCTCAGACCAGCTACTGATCGATGCCTTGGTAGGCTTTTACCCTACCAACTAGCTAATCAGATATCGGCCGCTCCACGAGCATGAGGTCTTGCGATCCCCCACTTTCATCCTTAGATCGTATGCGGTATTAGCGTAACTTTCGCTACGTTATCCCCCACTCCAGGGTACGTTCCGATATATTACTCACCCGTTCGCCACTCGCCACCAGAGCAAGCTCCGTGCTGCCGTTCGACTTGCATGTGTAAGGCATGCCGCCAGCGTTCAATCTGAGCCAGGATCAAACTCTTCAGTTTAATCTCTGTTACTTTGCCGTTTTACCGGCATGGTCGAACTATTTAACTAGTTCAAACCCCTCGCATTGCGAGGTGTTTGCTCACTCAAAAAACTGACAGGCTACTTCCGAAGAAGTATCCTATTTCATTATTTCTTGTGAACATTTGATATTTTAAGTATTACGACAATCCGAAGATCATCGCTGCACTACATCAAATGCCCACACTTATCGACTGTTAATTGTTAAAGAACTGTATTCGGTACTGCTTTCGCGCTATCGACAAAGCGTTGTGTTTGTCAGCTGCGAAGAAGGAAGAGTATGAAGCATTTCGCTAAATCCGTCAACTCCTTCTTTTACGACTCATCGCCGTTTCCGGTGATCCTCAAGTGCCGCATTGACTGCGTCTCATTGGGGAGGCGAACTATAGCAAAGCCCCGCCAGTCTTGGCAAGGGCTTTCATTCGCCATCCATGTTTTTGTTCAGGCAGCCAGCAGAGCTTTGACCAGGTCTTTCTTGTCGACGGACTCCGTGGCATCGACATGCAGCGCTTTGAGCACATGGTCGAGATGATGCAACATGATGTCGACTGCAGCGTCGGCATTGCCTGCCTTGGCCGCCTCGATGAACAGCGCATGCTCATCCGATGAACAACTGGCGTCTTCGCTGGACTGCTGGTGCATGGCGATCAGCGAGGTCCGCGCCGTCAGTTTGCGCAAGATTTCCTTCAACACCAGATTACCAACGATATCGGCCAGCAAGGTGTGAAAGTCACCCAGCAACCTGGCGCGCAGCGGCAGATCGTTTTGTGCCAGGGCCTGGCGTTCCAGCGCAAGGTGGGCATCGATGCGGCGATAATCATCGGCCTTGGCGATGGTCACGAAATCACGCGCCAGGCCGGCCTCAAGCGTGCGGCGCACGGCAAAGATTTCGCGCGCCTCGCGTTCACTGAGCTTGCACACACAAGCGCCCTTTTCCGGAACGATCTCGATGAGCTCATCCTTCGACAGCATCAGCAAGGCCGCACGGATCTTGGTACGACTGACCGAATACACGCGGGCCAGGGCCTCTTCCTTGAGCTTGGTGCCAGAGGGCAAGCGGCGTTCGATAATCGCCGCCGCAATATCCGCGGCGATCTCCTCGGACGAGTTGGTAACAGCTGGTGTGGTGGGGTCAAGCATGCGGGATCTGGCGTTGGCAAAGACGATCAGGAAACCGAACTGATGAAACTGGCCAGTTCAGGCGTCGACGGTGCGGCAAACAGCGTCTTCGGATCACCTTGCTCATGGATTTTCCCCTGGTGCATGAACACCAGCTGGTCCCCCACCTCGCGTGCGAAGCGCATTTCATGCGTGACCATGATCAAGGTCATGCCATCCTCGGCCAGCTTGCGCACCACGGCCAGCACTTCGTTTACCAGTTCCGGATCGAGTGCCGAGGTAATTTCATCGCACAACAGTATTTTCGGCTGCATCGCCAGCGCCCGGGCAATTGCCACACGCTGCTGCTGGCCGCCCGACAGCTGGTCTGGAAACGCGTCAAAGCGATCGGCAAGGCCGACTTTTGCCAGCGCATCGCGCGCCAGCGCCTCTGCTTGCTGCTTGCCGATTTTTTTGACCACGGTCGGCGCCAGCATCACATTCTGTCCGGCCGTCAGATGCGGGTACAGATTGAACTGCTGGAACACCATGCCGACTTTCAGGCGCAACTGGCGCAAATCGGTCTGGCCGACGGTGACCCTCACGCCATCGACGTCGAGCGAGCCTTCGTCGAAACTTTCCAGTCCATTGATCGAGCGCAGCAAGGTACTCTTGCCCGAACCGCTGCGTCCGATCACTGCCGTCACTTGCCCTTCCTTGACGCGCAAGTCGATGCCCTTGAGAACGTGGTGCGCACCAAAGCGCTTGTGCAAACCATTGATGCTAACGAGAGACATTGATTTTCCTTTCCAGGCGGCGGGCATACAGCGAAAGCGGGAAACACAAGCAAAAATACATCAGGGCGATCAGGCCATACACGGTGAAGGGCGCAAACGTGGCGTTGCTGATCATCGAGCCGGCCTTGGTCAGCTCGACAAAACCAATAATGGACGTGACCGCCGTCGCTTTCACGACCTGCACGGAAAAACCGACTGTCGGTGCAACGGCGATGCGCAGCGCCTGCGGCAAGATCACATGGCGCATCTGCTCCATATACGTCATTGCCGTGCTGGCAGACGCTTCCCACTGGCCACGGGGAATCGCCTCGACGCAACCGCGCCAGATTTCCGCCAGGTAGGCGCTGGTAAACAAGGTCAGGGCCACGCTGGCGGCAATCCAGGGCGACACTTGCATGCCGCTCAGCGACAGGCCAAAGAACAGCAGGAACAATTGCATCAGCAGCGGCGTGCCCTGGAACAACTCGATGTACATGACGGCAAACCGGCGCAGCAGCCGCGCGCTCGAGGTGCGCATCATCAGGATCGCGATGCCAACCAGGCCGCCACAAACAAAGGCGATCAAGGACAGCAATACCGTCCAGCGCCCCGCCAGCAGCAAGTTGCGAATGATGTCCCACAGCGAAAAATCGCTCATGTCGCTCTCCTCGCCAGTACGTAGCGGCCAAACAGATCCAACGCGCGGCGCACGCCGACCGCCAGCAAAAAGTACATGATGGTGACGACGAAATACACTTCGAAGGAGCGGAAGTTACGCGAGGTAATGAAGCCGGCGCCAAAAGTCAGCTCTTCGGCCGAAATTTGCGAACATACGGACGATCCCAGCATCACGATCACGATCTGGCTCGACAAGGCTGGCCACATCTTGAGCAAGGCCTGGCGCAGAATCACGCAGCGAAAAATCTGGAAGCGCGACATCGCCAGCGCCGACGCGGCCTCGATATGGCCTTTCGGCACAGACTCCACGCCAGCGCGGATGATCTCGGTGCTATAGGCGCCCAGGTTGAGCACCATCGCAATCGTTGCCGCCTGCCACTCGCTCAAATGAATGCCGAGGCTGGGCAAGCCGAAGAAGACAAAGAACAGCTGCACAATGAACGGCGTGTTGCGGATCAGCTCCACATACACGGTGTAGACCGGGAACAGCACGGGCAGTTTCCAGGCGCGCGAAATGGCGCCAAGAATACCGATGGCAACCCCGAGCACGGTGCCAACGAGTGTCAGGCGCAAGGTACCGATTACGCCGTTGTACAGATACTCGCGGTATTCCCAAATACTGCTGAAATCAAAAGTGTATGCCATCGCGCGCTTGACCGCTTACAGCAGGGCTGTGACAGGGCGCGTTGTTTTCATCCATTTCTGGGCGATGGTATTGAGGCTGCCGTCTTCTTTCGACTTGGCCAGGATGGCATTGATTTGCGCCAGCAACTTCGGTTCGCTTTTATTGATGCCGACGTAGCAGGGAGAATTCTTGATAAAGAATTTAAATTCGAGTTTTTTGGCAGGCTGTTTTTCGACAATGGCGCCAGCCACCACGTTGCCAGTGGCAATCAAGGGCACCTGGCCGGACAGGAAAGCGGAAATGGTCGCATTATTATCTTCAAAACGCTTGATGGTGGTATTGGCCGGCGCAATCTTGCTCAGCTCAAGATCTTCCACGGCGCCGCGGGTGACGCCCACGGTTTTCCCTGCCAGTTGTTCCGCCTTGCCAATCGCCTGATCTGCGGTCCCGAACACGCCGCTGAAGAATGGCGCATACGCTGCGCTGAAATCGATGACTTTTTCACGCTCCGGGTTTTTACCGAGACTGGAAATGACCAGGTCGACTTTTTTGGTATTGAGGTAAGGAATGCGATTGGCGCTGGTCACGGGCACCAGTTCCAGCTTGACCCCCAGGCCTTTGGCCAGCAGTGCGGCCACGTCAATGTCGTAGCCAACGGGTTTCATGTCAGGGCCGACCGATCCGAAAGGCGGGAAATCCTGGGGCACGGCCACGCGCAAGACCTTGGCTTTGAGAATATCGTCGAGCGCCTCGGCATGGGTCAGCGGCGCGGCAAGTGCGGTGGCGGACAAGATCAGCGACAACAGGATCGAGCGACGGTTCATGGACAACTCCTCAAGGTGGGATGGAGCGTGCTATCCCGTGATGAACAGCGCGCCATAATCCTTGAGCAGTTTCCGTGCCTGCATACAAAGCCTGCATACGATCTGCAAAGCCCCTATTTCTGCATGATTTTTGAGCAGTGCCTGACTTTCTGCACCACAGCATGCACGAATCGGGTGCGCCGAGACAAATTGCCAGACGTAAAAAAACCCCAACCGGATCACCGGAAGGGGTTTTTTCGAATAACAAGCCTGACGATAACCTACTTTCACACTGGTTGCAGCACTATCATCGGCGCAAAGTTGTTTCACGGTCCTGTTCGGGATGGGAAGGGGTGGGACCAACTTGCTATGGTCATCAGGCATAACTTGTACTGGCATTTGTCCTCGATGGAGCGACAAAGCCTGAATCGGGAAGAAGCAAAGATTGGGGTAATGACTGGTAGTATCAACACACACGCAACGTTGTACCGTCTTATCCTCTGTACCTGCTAAGGTTATAGGGACAAGCCGTACGGGCAATTAGTACTGGTTAGCTTAATGCATTACTGCACTTCCACACCCAGCCTATCAACGTCCTGGTCTCGAACGACCCTTCAAAGAGCTCAAGGCTCTGGGAAATCTCATCTCAAGGCAAGTTTCCCGCTTAGATGCTTTCAGCGGTTATCTCTTCCGAACTTAGCTACCCGGCAATGCCACTGGCGTGACAACCGGTACACCAGAGGTTCGTCCACTCCGGTCCTCTCGTACTAGGAGCAGCCCCCTTCAAATTTCCAACGCCCACGGCAGATAGGGACCAAACTGTCTCACGACGTTTTAAACCCAGCTCACGTACCACTTTAAATGGCGAACAGCCATACCCTTGGGACCGGCTACAGCCCCAGGATGTGATGAGCCGACATCGAGGTGCCAAACTCCCCCGTCGATATGAACTCTTGGGAGGAATCAGCCTGTTATCCCCAGAGTACCTTTTATCCGTTGAGCGATGGCCCTTCCATACAGAACCACCGGATCACTATGTCCTACTTTCGTACCTGCTCGACTTGTCAGTCTCGCAGTTAAGCACGCTTATGCCATTGCACTATCAACACGATGTCCGACCGTATCTAGCGTACCTTCGAACTCCTCCGTTACACTTTAGGAGGAGACCGCCCCAGTCAAACTGCCTACCATGCACTGTCCCCGATCCGGATAACGGACCAAGGTTAGAACCTCAAACAAACCAGGGTGGTATTTCAAGGTTGGCTCCACGAGAACTAGCGTCCCCGCTTCAAAGCCTCCCACCTATCCTACACAGATTGGTTCAAAGTCCAATGCAAAGCTACAGTAAAGGTTCATGGGGTCTTTCCGTCTAGCCGCGGGTAGATTGCATCATCACAAACATTTCAACTTCGCTGAGTCTCGGGAGGAGACAGTGTGGCCATCGTTACGCCATTCGTGCAGGTCGGAACTTACCCGACAAGGAATTTCGCTACCTTAGGACCGTTATAGTTACGGCCGCCGTTTACTGGGACTTCAATCAAGAGCTTGCACCCCATCATTTAATCTTCCAGCACCGGGCAGGCGTCACACCCTATACGTCCACTTTCGTGTTTGCAGAGTGCTGTGTTTTTATTAAACAGTCGCAGCCACCAGTTTATTGCAACCCTTTCACCCTCATGGAGTAAACCAATCAAGCTACCGGGGCGTACCTTTTCCCGAAGTTACGGTACCAATTTGCCGAGTTCCTTCTCCCGAGTTCTCTCAAGCGCCTTAGAATACTCATCTCGCCCACCTGTGTCGGTTTGCGGTACGGTCTCGTATGACTGAAGCTTAGAGGCTTTTCTTGGAACCACTTCCGATTGCTTCGTGAACAAGTTCACTCGTCCCATCCCCTTGAATTCCGCGCCCGGATTTGCCTAAGCGCCTTCTATGAGACAGAAACTGACTATTCCAACAGTCAGACAACCTTCCGCGATCCGTCCCCCCATCGCATCATACGACGGTGCAGGAATATTAACCTGCTTCCCATCAGCTACGCATCTCTGCCTCGCCTTAGGGGCCGACTCACCCTGCTCCGATGAACGTTGAACAGGAAACCTTGGGCTTACGGCGTGGAGGCTTTTCACCCCCATTATCGCTACTCATGTCAGCATTCGCACTTCTGATACCTCCAGCATCCTTTACAAGACACCTTCGCAGGCTTACAGAACGCTCTCCTACCATATCCAATAAAGGATATCCGCAGCTTCGGTGACTGGCTTAGCCCCGTTACATCTTCCGCGCAGGACGACTCGATCAGTGAGCTATTACGCTTTCTTTAAATGATGGCTGCTTCTAAGCCAACATCCTGACTGTTTTAGCCTTCCCACTTCGTTTTCCACTTAGCCAATCTTTGGGACCTTAGCTGGCGGTCTGGGTTGTTTCCCTCTTGACGCCGGACGTTAGCACCCGACGTCTGTCTCCCAAGCTCGCACTCATCGGTATTCGGAGTTTGCAATGGTTTGGTAAGTCGCAATGACCCCCTAGCCATAACAGTGCTCTACCCCCGATGGTGATACTTGAGGCACTACCTAAATAGTTTTCGGAGAGAACCAGCTATTTCCAAGTTTGTTTAGCCTTTCACCCCTACCCACAGCTCATCCCCTAATTTTTCAACATTAGTGGGTTCGGACCTCCAGGGCGTGTTACCGCACCTTCATCCTGGCCATGAGTAGATCACTTGGTTTCGGGTCTACACCCAGCGACTGATCGCCCTATTCGGACTCGATTTCTCTACGGCTTCCCTATTCGGTTAACCTTGCCACTGAATGTAAGTCGCTGACCCATTATACAAAAGGTACGCAGTCACGGAACAAGTCCGCTCCTACTGTTTGTATGCACACGGTTTCAGGATCTATTTCACTCCCCTTCCGGGGTTCTTTTCGCCTTTCCCTCACGGTACTGGTTCACTATCGGTCGATTACGAGTATTTAGCCTTGGAGGATGGTCCCCCCATATTCAGACAGGATGTCACGTGTCCCGCCCTACTTGTCGTACGCTTAGTACCACCGGTCCGATTTCACATACGGGGCTATCACCCACTATGGCTCCTATTTCCAGAGGATTCTGTTATCGGTCCGACTATCACGTACAGGCTCTTCCCATTTCGCTCGCCGCTACTTTGGGAATCTCGGTTGATTTCTTTTCCTGCAGCTACTTAGATGTTTCAGTTCGCCGCGTTCGCCTTGCAACCCTATGTATTCAGGTTGCAATACCCTAAAAGGGTGGGTTGCCCCATTCGGAAATCTGCGGATCAAAGTGTGTTTGCTCACTCCCCGCAGCTTATCGCAAGCTACTACGTCCTTCATCGCCTGTAATCGCCAAGGCATCCACCATGTGCACTTATTCGCTTGTCCCTATAACGTTAGCCTCTGAAGACCGAAGTCATCAAAGAGCGCTACAGGGATAAGAAAGTACAACGTTGTTGCTTGTTTGTTGATACATACAATCATTACCCATCAAGTCGCCTCATGCATTGCTGCACGCATAGACTTGATCAATAAATAATCTTTACTTCTTCCAGATTGTTAAAGAACGAAACAGCTTTGATCGCTAAAAGATCAAACCTAAACCTGAGTCACTGACCGGCTTACGTTTGCACTTTCGAGTAAAACTTTGGTGGAGGATGACGGGATCGAACCGACGACCCCCTGCTTGCAAAGCAGGTGCTCTCCCAGCTGAGCTAATCCCCCTGGGTAATGACTGGTAGGGCTGGTTGGACTCGAACCAACGACCCCCGCGTTATCAACACGGTGCTCTAACCAGCTGAGCTACAGCCCCAACGCGGAACTACTACGACTACTGTTTCTTCTTAATTAAACAGCCGATAAGTGTGAACATTTGATGCGTGAATCATTACTGATTCGTGCAAACTCTAGAAAGGAGGTGATCCAGCCGCACCTTCCGATACGGCTACCTTGTTACGACTTCACCCCAGTCACGAATCCTACCGTGGTAAGCGCCCTCCTTACGGTTAAGCTACCTACTTCTGGTAAAACCCGCTCCCATGGTGTGACGGGCGGTGTGTACAAGACCCGGGAACGTATTCACCGCGACATGCTGATCCGCGATTACTAGCGATTCCAACTTCATGCAGTCGAGTTGCAGACTACAATCCGGACTACGATACACTTTCTGCGATTAGCTCCCCCTCGCGGGTTGGCGGCGCTCTGTATGTACCATTGTATGACGTGTGAAGCCCTACCCATAAGGGCCATGAGGACTTGACGTCATCCCCACCTTCCTCCGGTTTGTCACCGGCAGTCTCATTAGAGTGCCCTTTCGTAGCAACTAATGACAAGGGTTGCGCTCGTTGCGGGACTTAACCCAACATCTCACGACACGAGCTGACGACAGCCATGCAGCACCTGTGTACTGGTTCTCTTTCGAGCACTCCCCAATCTCTCGGGGATTCCAGCCATGTCAAGGGTAGGTAAGGTTTTTCGCGTTGCATCGAATTAATCCACATCATCCACCGCTTGTGCGGGTCCCCGTCAATTCCTTTGAGTTTTAATCTTGCGACCGTACTCCCCAGGCGGTCTACTTCACGCGTTAGCTGCGTTACCAAGTCAATTAAGACCCGACAACTAGTAGACATCGTTTAGGGCGTGGACTACCAGGGTATCTAATCCTGTTTGCTCCCCACGCTTTCGTGCATGAGCGTCAATCTTGACCCAGGGGGCTGCCTTCGCCATCGGTGTTCCTCCACATATCTACGCATTTCACTGCTACACGTGGAATTCTACCCCCCTCTGCCAGATTCTAGCCTTGCAGTCTCCAATGCAATTCCCAGGTTGAGCCCGGGGATTTCACATCAGACTTACAAAACCGCCTGCGCACGCTTTACGCCCAGTAATTCCGATTAACGCTTGCACCCTACGTATTACCGCGGCTGCTGGCACGTAGTTAGCCGGTGCTTATTCTTCAGGTACCGTCATTAGCAAAAGATATTAGCTCTCACCGTTTCTTCCCTGACAAAAGAGCTTTACAACCCGAAGGCCTTCTTCACTCACGCGGCATTGCTGGATCAGGCTTTCGCCCATTGTCCAAAATTCCCCACTGCTGCCTCCCGTAGGAGTCTGGACCGTGTCTCAGTTCCAGTGTGGCTGGTCGTCCTCTCAGACCAGCTACTGATCGATGCCTTGGTAGGCTTTTACCCTACCAACTAGCTAATCAGATATCGGCCGCTCCACGAGCATGAGGTCTTGCGATCCCCCACTTTCATCCTTAGATCGTATGCGGTATTAGCGTAACTTTCGCTACGTTATCCCCCACTCCAGGGTACGTTCCGATATATTACTCACCCGTTCGCCACTCGCCACCAGAGCAAGCTCCGTGCTGCCGTTCGACTTGCATGTGTAAGGCATGCCGCCAGCGTTCAATCTGAGCCAGGATCAAACTCTTCAGTTTAATCTCTGTTACTTTGCCGTTTTACCGGCACCGTCATTGCTGACGGGTCGCTCACTCAAAAAACTGACAGGCCACTACTTTCGTAGCGCCTATTTCATTATTTCTTGTGAACATTTGATATTTTAAGTTTTACAGCGATCCGAAGATCACTGCTGCACTTACATCAAATGCCCACACTTATCGACTGTTAATTGTTAAAGAACTGTATTCGGTTACTGCTTTCGCGCTATCGACAAAGCGTTGTGTTTGTCAGCTGCGAAGAAGGAAGAGTATGAAGCAATTTGCTACGTCCGTCAACTCCTTCTTTTTTACTACCCAGCCCCTGAAGGCTGTTCCTTTTGTGTCGCAAACTAGTGCGTCTCATTGGGGAGGCGAACTATAGCAAAGCGCCCCGGGAGTAGCAAGGCTTTTCCCGGGTATTTGCGGCCAACTGCTACAATTTCGCCCCCTCAGCGCAAATTCGCGCCCCACCATAGAAGATTCACCATGAAACAACAAGCTCAAGGATCAGGCCTGACCCTGAAACGGGCTGGCTTTACCACTGGCTTCGGCGTCCTCGCCGCCACCCTCGGTTCCGCAGTCGGTCTCGGCAACATCTGGAAGTTCCCCTATCTGACAGGCGCCAATGGCGGCGCCGGCTTCCTGCTCATCTATCTGCTCGCTACCTTATTAGTGGGACTGCCCGTGATGATCGCGGAAATCACCTTGGGACGCCGGGCCAAGGTCAATCCCATTTCGACCATGGAACAGCTGGCACCGAAGGGCAAGCCCTGGTGGCTGGTCGGCTTCATCGGCATGGTGGCCGCCTTCCTGATCGTCGCGTTCTATTCGGAAGTGGTGGGCTGGGTGTTCGCCTATATCGCCAAGGCCATCGATGGCTCCATTCTCAGCAGCGACAAACTGGTGACGGAAGCGGCCTTCGCTTCGCTGATCGCCAATCCCCTCCAATCGCTGTTGTGGCAATGGGGCGTGCTGCTGTTTATCGGCGGCATATTGATGCTGGGCGTAACCAAGGGCATCGAGGCGATCGCCAAGAAACTCATGCCGCTGCTGTTCCTGTTACTCCTGCTGCTCTGCGCGGTCAGCCTGTCGCTCGATAAAGCGGGCGAAGGCCTGGCATTCCTGTTCCGTCCCGATTTTTCCAAGCTGACGGCTTCCGTCGTGCTGACAGCCATGGGCCTGGCCTTCTTTAAATTGTCCGTCGGCATGGGCACGATGATGACCTACGGCAGCTATTTCCGCGATGACCAGAATATCCCCGTCACGACCTTGCGCGTGATGGCGGCCGACCTCGGTGTATCGATGCTGGCGGGCATTGCCATCTTTCCCGCCGTGTTCACGTTCGGCTTCGCGCCCAGCGCGGGACCATCGCTGGTGTTCATCACCATTCCCGCCGTGTTTTCGCAGATTCCCATGGGACAAGTGCTGATGGTGGTGTTCTTTATCCTCGCCGCCGTGGCCGCCACAGGGGCGATGCTGTCGCTGATGGAAGTGCCCGTGGTGATTTTCCATGAACGCTTCGGCTGGACCCGCACCAAGGCCACCATCGTGACCATGCTGCTGCTGGCCGTGCTCGGTTCCGTATGCGCGCTGAGCAACAGCACCCTGGCGGACTTCAAGCTGTTTGATTTGAATATGTTTGATCTGTTCGACTTCGTCTCGTCGAATATCTTCCTGCCCGTGGGCGGCATTGCGATTGCCTTGTTTACCGGCTGGGCCTGGGGCAAAGACCATTTCATCGATGCGATCAGCAATCATGGCCAGTTGCAAAATAGAAAGCTGGCGCATGTGCTGCTGTTCCTGCTGCGCTTTGTCTCGCCCGTCTTGATCCTGATCGTCATGCTGAAAGGCCTGAAAGTCTTCTAGTCAGAGAACCCGGGTGTAGGTCTGGCGCACCAGCACCCGGTCACCGCAATCGAAATGCCACCATTCGCTGTTGATGCCAAAGAAGCCCGCCTGGAACATCGCCTCGCGCAAAAGGCGGCGATTGTCCACTTGCTGCTCCGTAATTTCTCCCCTTTCCAGCATCACCAGTTCCAGTGCCGGATGCGAGCGCTCACTCAAGTCGTCAAAACCGGTACCCATATCCAGTTCCTGCCCGTCCGGCCCGACGATGGTGATGTCGAGCGCCATGCCGAACGAGTGAATCGAGCCGCGCGACGGTTCCGCAATATAGCCGAGCAACTCCGTTCCCTGCAGCGCATCCCATAGTTGCTGCTGCACCCGCTGCGGGCGCAGGGCGTCGAGCACCAGCAAATGATGATTGGGCCGCCGCTCGGCCAGCCACGCCACGGCTTTCTCCAGCGCCACTGCCGCATCGCGGTGCAGCCAGGCGCAATCGATGGGGCTGTATAAGTCGCGGCCGACGAAATTGTCGGGCGTGGCATAGCGCAAGTCGATGGCAATGCCGGCGATGCTGCTCAGGTGGCGAAATTGCGGATCGCTGCCGACCGCTTCCAATTGCAAACTTGCAACAGACATCAGACTCCTCTTTCCAGGCAATTGCGCGCCGCTACGCCGATGCTGTCGGCCAGGCGCCGCGCGCCATGCGACAGCGGCGAGTGGCTCGCCGTCAATAAATACAGTTGGATCGGTATCGTCGGCGCCCAAGGACGGCGCTGCAGCCGCTCGGGCGAGCCGGACGCGGCCGTAAACGGGTCGACGACGGCCATGCCGGCGCCCGCTTCCACCAGCGAGCGGGCGATTTGATAGGTCTGCACCACGGTAGAAAACACGGGGTGGATATCCTGCGCCTCGCAAGCGGCGATCACCAGTTCACCCAGCGGATCATTATCCGTATGGCCGATCAGCTCGCCATTCAGGCCATGCGCCGTCAATGGTGTGCCGCAATCGGCCGCGCGCCAGGTGCCGGCTGGCGCGATGACCGTCATGACGCCCTGCGCGATCGGTTCGGCCACGATGCCTGGATGGCGCGGGTCTTGCAGCGACACGGCCAGGTCCGCTTCACCGAGGCGCAGGGTATTGACGATCTCGCCCGTGTGGTGGGTAGCCAGCTGGCAACGCGTGTGGGGAAAGTCGCGCCGCCACTCCGTCATGGCGAACGGCAAGACGCTGATGGCAATCGTCGGCGTGGAGACCAGGCGGATGGTTTCCACCGCATGGCCCTTCAGGCTGGCCGCCAGGCGGCGGATACCCAATAAATCGCGGTTGAGCTTTTCTGTCTCGACAAACAAACGGTGCGCCTCGGGTTTCGGGTACAGCTTGCCCCGCACGCGCTCGAACAGCGGCATGCCCAGTTGCAGCTCGCAATGCTGCAAGACCTTGGTCACGGCCGGTTGCGAGATATGCAGCACTTGCGCGGCGCCGCTGATGGTGCCAACTTGCATGATGGCGTGAAATACTTCGATATGACGCAGCCGCATGAGCTATTCCTTTACCTTGCCGTGGCCGCCTGGGCCGTCAACGTTCAGCATATAAGAAAAAGTCATGGGCTGGAACGGCTATGCTATTTTGCAACAACAGCCGGGGCCGGCGTCGTCAGCACTTCCAGCAGGGCCGCCGTTTCGCCGTCGGGCGTGCCGTCAAACAAGGTGTTGCGGTATTTCATCTGGAAGGCGATCAGCACATTGCGCGTCGCTTCGTCGAAAACGCCCGTATTCGGCGTCGCATAACCGTGCTGGGCCAGCTTTTTCTGGAACCAGACGGCGTCCGGTACTTGCTGCTCAAAAATGATTCGCTGCGCGGCAACGCGGTTCGCATCGGGCCAAACGATCAGGCCCGCATCGGCCAGCTGGCGCCATGGGAACAGCGGGCCCGGGTCCTGCTTGCGCTGCGGGGCGATTTCGTTATGGCCGAGGATATTTTCCGGCGCGATGTTGTAGCGGGCCTGGATATCTTTCAGCAGTGGAATCAGCTCATCGATCTGCGCCTGGGGAAACGGATACCAGAGGCGGCCTTCCGGCGTGTCCTTGTAGCCGGGGTTGACGATCTCGATGCCGATCGAGCTGACATTCAACTGTGTATAAGTCTTCCAGTTACTCACGCCCGCGTGGTTGGCCTGGCGCGATTCGTCGACCAGCACGTAAAACTTCGGCTTGTCCGTGTCCGTCAGCAAATAATGGCTGCTCACTACTTGTTCCGTCAGGATCTTGATCGAGCGTGGCAGGTCGCTGACCGTGTAATGGATGACGATGAATTTGACGCGCGGGCTCTGACTGCGTGCATTCAAACTGTGGTCGAGGTGCGGCGCGGGCGTGGTACAGGCGGAAAGCAGGGCCACCAGCAGGGCGAGGGCGATTTTTTTCATGAAAGATCCATGTTCGGGTTAATAAAATGTTCAGTGTTGGCCTGTTTCCTGACCGCCGTCTTGACGGCTATCCTGGCCGCCGCGTCATGTGGACGGGCAACTTTCTGTTCCATCGTCAACGATACAGGCAAAGCGGCGCGCATGGCTGACGCGATGGCCGGGTGCAATTGCGCCGCGCGGCCCGCCAGCACCACGGGACGCGGACCATGGCGCGATACCAATGCCAGGGCCAGACGGGCCAGTTCCTGTCCCGCGCGCTGCAAGATGTCCAGCGCCAGCGGGTCGGCATCGGCACTGGCGGCCACGGCCAGCGCCAGCCGGCCGATGGCGCCCCGGTCCTGGCCATACATGAAGGCGCGCGACAGCGACCAGTCACTGCCGCCCAGTTGCGCAAACACGGCCTCGGCCATGGGCGAGGCTTGCCAGCTGCCGGGCGCCTCGTCTTCGCGGCGCCAGATGTGGCGCAAGGCTTCGCGCGCGATCCAGTAGCCGCCGCCGCCATCGTCGAGCAGCACGCCGCGCCCGCCTGCGCGGTGAAAGCCGCCATCCGTGTCGATCCAGGCGGCAATCGAGCCCGTGCCAGCGTAGACCAGGTAACCTTCGCCTGGTTCAAAACTGTCGCGATAGGCGATATCGATATCGTTGCCCAAGCGGACGTCGCCGGCGTCCAGCGCCAGCAAGTCGGCCAGCATGTGCGCCAGCGTCACATCGTCGCCGCCAAAGCCCGTCAAGCCCGCCACCACGGCGCGCGGCTGGCCGATGGCCAGCACAGCCCGAGACAGTTTCGCAAACGTGGCGTGCACGGCTGCGCGGCCCGCATCGCTGCTCATTTGCAAGGCAGACAAGCCTTCCACGGCACCGTCCGCCACAATGGCGCCATCCGCGCCGGCCAAAGCCCAGCGTGTTTGCGTGCCGCCCGCGTCGATGCCCAGCCCGAGCACGGCAGTGTCAGTATTGATTGCAGGGAAGGAAATCATGGCATGAGTGTAAAGCCAAGCGGAGCTTGCAGGCATGAAAGCTTGCGCATGTTTCATGCCTGCAGGTTATGGATTGCCGGTAAACCGGCAAAATTACTTGGTGGCGACCGTAAACGGTGCGCGCACGGTAACGCGGGGGCTTTCATTGCCGAGGCGGTCCACGGCGCTGACCACCACCGCATTGACTTTACCAATGGCATCGTCGACCAGGGTCAGCTCGCCTTGCACGCCCGTAACCACGGTAAAACGCCAGTCTTCGCCGTAGCGGGCCCAGACGGCGTATTGCGCCACGGGCTTGCCGCCGCCCGCCGTCAATTTGAGGTTCAGGCTGCTGGAATCGCGGCGCAACGCCAGCACGGGCGTACCGGGCGCTTCCTTGCCCAGCCACGGCGTGGCGGGAACCAGGGCAGGGCTTTGATACACGGCCGCCTTGAGTTGCTCGCTGACACCCTTGCGATTCTGCATCAGGGGCACCATGCTGAAATGCACTTGTCCATTCGCGCCGGGACGCGTGCGCGTCACTTCGATCTGCTTGATGATCTCTTGCGGCGTGAAGGACTTGGCGGAATTGTCGATGCGGCTCGTATATAAACCCGGCCACACGTGGCGGCCATACGGATTTTGCGCCAGCCAGTAGTCGAGCAGCACGCCAAACGCTTGCGGCGCCTGCGCCACGGGCCAGTACAGCTGCGGCGACAGGTAATCGAGCCAGCCCTTGGCCAGCCACAGTTCCGCGTCCGCATACAATTTATCGTACTGGCTGAAGCCGACGATGCCGGCAGGGCGGCGGTCCGGGCGGCCGATGCCGAACGGGCTGATGCCGAAGCGCACCCAGCTCTTTTCGCGGTGGATGCCTGTATACAAAGCCTCGATCAGCTGGTTGACGTTCTGGCGGCGCCAGGAAGCGCGGTCCAGCTGGCCACCGGCCAGCAGATATTGCTGCCAGGAAGGCTCATCGGGAAACGGCAATTCGCGCTTGGCGCCGCCATTGCCCGCGTCCAGCGCGGCTGTTTCGGCCCCCGCACCGGCGCCGGGCGCGTCGATCGGGTACGGGTAAAAGTAATCGTCGATGTGCACGCCATCGATATCGTAGCGGCGCACCACGTCCAGCACCACGTCCGTCGTGTGCTTGGAGGCGGCGGCGTCGCCCGGGTCCATCCACAGGTAGCGGCCGTATTGTTTGACGGACGCCGGATTGGTGGACGCGAAACTGTCGCGCGCCAGCGGCGACTTGGCCGTCGCGTGACGGGCCCGGTAGGGGTTGAACCAGGCATGCAATTCCAGGCCGCGCGCATGCGCTTGTGCCACCCAGAAAGCCAGCGGGTCATACATCGGTAATGGCGGCTGGCCTTGCTTGCCGGTCAGGTATTCCGACCACGGCTCCAGTTGCGATGGGTAAATCGTGTCGGCGCTGGGCCGCACTTGCAGCACAATCGCATTCAGATTCAAGGACTTGGCACGGTCGAGGATGGCCAGCGCTTCCGCTTGCTGCTTGGCGACAGGCAAATTGCTGCGGCTGGGCCAGTCGATATTGGCGACCGTCGAGACCCAGGCGGCGCGGAATTCGCGCGGCGCCGGCGGCGGCACTTCGCCCGTGATGTGCTGCACGGGCGGCACGGCAGGCAAACCCGCTTCGCCCGGTGTCACTGTCGATGGCAGCTTGGTGCTGGTACAGCTGCTGAGCAATGTGGCGGTGGCCAGCGCGGCCAATACGCCGGCGCTGGCGCCCAGGCGTTTTTTGAAAGTAGACAACAAAACAATTCCTTGCAGTGGTGGAGCGCAGGTCTATCGGTGCGGGCATTTTACTGTGCGCCCGCCATCCATGCGGGCGCACGCTTCAAAAGAATCAGGCCTCGGCCTTCTTGCCGAATTCGGGATCGATCTTGACTAGCGCAGCCATGATGAAAGCAGGAATGGTGGCGATGCAGACCCAGATGAAGAAATGCTGGTAACCGAGCATTTGCTGTATCCAGCCGCTGGCCATGCCCGGCAACATCATGCCCAGGGCCATGAAACCCGTGCAGATGGCGTAATGGGCCGTTTTATGCGCGCCATCGGAGACCATGATCATGTACAACATGTAGGAGGCGAAACCGAAGCCATAGCCAAATTGCTCCAGCGCAATGCCACCGGCGATCACATAGATGCTGCTGGGCAAGGCGCTGGCCAGGTAGACGAAGACCAGGTCGGGCAAGTGGACGGACAGCACCATGATCCACAGGCAGCGTTTCAAGCCGAAGCGGGAAATGATGAATCCGCCCAGCAAGCCACCGAGGGTGAGGGCGATCACGCCGATGGTGCCGTAGACGAGGCCCACCTGTTCCGTGCTGAGGCCCAGGCCGCCCTTGGCGACCGGATCGAGCAGGAAGGGCGCGGCCAATTTGAGCAGTTGCGCTTCGCCGAGACGGAACAGCAGCAAGAAGCCCAAGATGACGAAAATATCCTTCTTCTTGAAAAAAGAAGCAAAGGTGGCGACGAATTCTTGCAGCGGAGAAACGCCGGCGCCCTGGATGCTGGGGCGGTCGTCCTTCGGTTTCGGCAAGACAAAATAGTGGTACAGGAAGAGGGTGATGAACAGGCCCGCCAGGATGGCGAACACGACGGACCAGGCCAGCTGCACATTGCCCGTCGCATGCGTCAAATAGCCGGCCAGATACACGAGGCCGCCTTGGCCGGCGATCATGGCCAGGCGATAGAAAGTGCTGCGCACGCCGACGAAGGCTGCCTGCTGATGCTCTTCCAGGCCCAGCATATAAAAGCCGTCGGCGGCAATGTCATGCGTGGCGGAACTGAAGGCCATCAGCCAGAAAATGGCCAGGCTGATCTGGAAAAAGTGCGGCAAGGACGTCGTCAGGGCCACCAGCGCCAGCGCGGCGCCGATCACCAGCTGCAAGCCGACGATCCAGAAACGCTTGGTGCGGTACATATCGATGAAGGGCGACCACAGGGGCTTGATCACCCACGGCAAGTACAGCCAACTGGTATACAGGGCGATATCGGTATTGCTGAAACCGTAGTTCTTGTACATGATCACGGACAAGGTCATGACCACTACATAGGGGATGCCCTGGCCGAAATACAGGGAAGGGATCCACAGCCACGGCTTATTTGACGGCTTATTCGCGCGCGCCGAAGCGATTTGTTTCACAAGCTCCATACATCCTTCTTTGTCTCCCAGACAGAAGAATGCCGCGCCATCGGATCACGCCGCCAGTGCCGCCCGCACACTGCCGTCCGCGCCGGCCAACAATGCCTGTGCCTGGTTTGTGTTGATTTTTTTGATCAAGGCAACAATCGCCACCTTGACGTGATAGTGGCATTGCTCCAGCACGGTCCTGGCCTGCGCCTCGCTGGCGCCGGTGGCATGCATGGTCAGACGCACCGCCCGCCAGATCAGCTTGGCGTTGGTCGGCTTCAAGTCTACCATCAAGTTTCCGTAAGTCTTGTGCAAACCCACCATCAGGGCGCTGGAAATCGTGTTCAGGGTGATTTTTTGCGCCGTGCCCGCTTTCAAGCGCGTGCTGCCGGAAATGACTTCCGTGCCCGTGTCGAGCACGATGCCGCATTGCGCCTCGTGCGCCACGGGGGCATCCACATTGTTGGCGATGCCTATCGTCAAGGCACCCGCCTGGCGCGCGGCCAGCAAGGCGCCCAGCACATATGGCGTGGCGCCAGAAGCGGCCAGCAGGATCACGACATCATTTGTTTGCGGCTGCAAGGCCAGTAAATCCGCCTCGCCTTGCTGCAAATCGTCTTCCGCGCCTTCCACAGCCGTAAACATGGCGCCCGTTCCGCCGGCCAGGATGGCGACGGCCCGTTCAGGGGGCCAGGAAAACGTGGGATGCAATTCAACGCTGTCGAGTACGCCCAGGCGGCCCGACGTGCCCGCGCCCACATACAGCAGCCGTCCGCCGGCCGCGATGCGGGGCAGGGCGGCCGTGATGGCGGCAGCGATGTCGGGCGACGCCAGCCGCACGGCCTCGACGGCCCAGAACTGGTCATCGACCAGCGCCGCCACCAGTTGCTCCACCGGATACAGGTCCAGATCCGGATGCCGCCGGCTCGGGGTTTCAGTTTTCAACATGATTTCAGAACATGGTTGAAGGTGAAACCAGTTTAATACCAACGAGCAAGATCAGCCATGAAAGGTTGGCGGGCGGGCATAACGGGCGTTTATGGCTGGCGCAGGAACCTGGTGTACCACTTGTACTTCGATACGCTCCCGTTTGTGTCTATACTTGGCTTCGACGCCAATATCAACGACATCCCCATGATCGCTCGCCAATTGCTGTTCCTGTTTAGCGCCCTTGGCGCCATCAACGGCATTTTCCTGGCCGTCTATTTTTTCAGCCGCCGGCCTCGCTGCCTCGCCGACTGCATGCTCGGGGCATTGCTGCTGGCCGTCGGGGTGCGCACCGCCAAATCCGCCTTTCTCTACTTTAACCCGGCGATCGCCATCGAATTCCGCCAGCTGGGCCTGTCGGCCTGCCTGCTGATCGGTCCCTTGACCTATCTCTATGCGCGCGCTTTCCTGGCCGGGCTCGGGCAACAACCTGCCGGACAACAATGGCGCTGGCATCTGGGCTTGTCCTTCCTGCTCATTGGCATTGGCGTTGCCTTTCCGTATTCCGCCTATCGTCCCGTGTGGGACCGTTCGAGCCATGCCATTCATGTGTTCTGGCTAGGCTATCTGCTGGCGACCGCCAGGCTGCTCTGGCAAACCCGCCGTGCATGGTGGAACGACGGACAGCGGATGGCGACCAGCAGCGTGCTCCTCTTGAGCGTCTTCGCAGGCAGCAGTGTCATGCTGGCGGCGTACGCAAGCACGCCGTTCACGTCCTATATCGTCGGCGCCTTGTCGTTCACCTTCTCGCTGCACGTCGCGGTCATGGTCTTTCTGCTGAGAAAAGAAACCTCGACGCCTGCCGAGCCGAAGCCGAAGTACCAGCATAACCGCCTGGCGCACGACGATGCGCTTGCCGTGCTCACTGCCCTGGAACAACAGATGACCGGGCAAAAATCCTATCTGAACCCGAACCTGACCCTGGCCCAACTGGCCAAGCGGGCGGGACGCACGCAGGCGCAGATATCGCAGGTACTCAATGACAAGCTGAGCAAGAGTTTCAACACCTACGTCAACGAATACCGTATCGCCGAAGCGAAACAGGTGTTGATGGGCGAACCGCAACTGAACATGGATCTCGTTGCCGAGCGCTGCGGCTTCAATTCCAGTTCCACCTTCTACTCGACCTTCAAGAAAGTGGCTGGGCAGACGCCCGCCAGCTTCCGCGCCCAATCCAGCCAGGCCATCAGGGCCGTTTCCGCGTAAAACCACTCCGGAATCGCCATTCCGGAGTCTGACATCCTGTTTGGCGACATCCATTCCCCTGCATTTGGCTAAATTATCGACCACCAGCGACCTGAAATGGTCGTTGCTCCGATAAACGACATTCTTCATGCAGGGTAAAACCATGATCCAGTTTTTAGTGCGAACGTTACTCGCCTGTTGCTTTTTTTGCTTCACCGCTGTCGGCACCGCCGCCACCGCGGACCAGGACGAACATGCCATTCGGGAAACCGTGCGCTTGTATCTGCATGGCACCAGTTTCAACGTGCAGGACGAGATCAAGCAGGCCTTCGATGCCAACGCCCGCCTTTACCTGGACGGTAAAGACGATGCGCAATGGCAGTTGAGCGGTCCCGAATACGCCAAACTCTTTTCCGATGAGAAAAAAGGGCAATTCAATGGACGCCACGGGCGGCTGATCAAGGTGGAGGTGAGCGGCAAGGTAGCCACCGCCAAGGCCGATATCCACATTCCCCAGCAAGGGATCCGCTATGTGGATGTCTTTCTGTTGAAAAAGATCGCCGGCAACTGGAAGATCGTCAGCAAGTCGGCCCATCGCGAGCCAGCAGCTGCGCGTCAGGCACGCAAGGTGCTGCTGGTCGTGTCGAACGTGCATCAATATCCTGGTACAAAAATCAACGCCGGCAATAATTTTCCGGAGCTGGCCTATACCTATGATGCCTTTCGCAAAGCAGGGTACGCGGTCGACTTCGTCAGTCCCGAGGGCGGCGCCGTTCCCCTGGAAATGATCGTCACGTCGGACGAGCTGCTCAAGAAGCATCTGTACGACAGTGACTTCATGTGGGCACTGGCCCATACCAGGCCCGTGGCCGAGGTCAGGGCGGACGAGTATGCGGGCATGGCTTTCGTCGGCGGCGGCGCGGCCATCGTCGGCGTCCCGGACAACAAGCCGCTGCAGAACATCGCCTTGCGTATCTACGAACAACAGGGCGGGGTGATCGCGGCCATCTGCCATGGCACCGAGGGCATCAAGAACCTGAAGCTCAGCGACGGCACTTTCCTCATCCAGGGCAAGGTGCTTACCTCGTTCCCCGATGCGTTTCTCAACAGGGAATCGCCGATCTACAAGGCCTATCCCTTTTCGGCGGAAGGCAGCATCAAGGGCCATGGCGGCATATTCAGGCACGGCGCCAACGGCAAGAGCCACGTCGAGGTCGATGGCCGGCTGGTGACCGGCATGAGCTGGGAGTCGTCCGTCGGCGTGGCGGAATCCATGATCCGCCTGATCGAGCAGTAGTTTTATGGCGCGCGGCGCATTTCCGCCACGAAATCGTAATGGTCGCTGCGGCAATACGAATGCGTGAGTTCCACCGCTTCGCCCGTCTCCAGGTAGGCGATGCGCGTGATGAACAGCACGGCCTGGCCATCGGGGATGCCCAGTTGCTTGGCCAGCACGTCCGTCGCATTCATGGCGCGGATGTGCTGCAAGGCGCGCACGGGGGCCTTCTTGATGCTGCTCAAGTATTCATACAGCGAGTCGCCCATGGCGTCCGGGTCAGGCACCACGCTGAACGGCAGCACGCTCACTTCATACGCCATCACCACGTCGTCGGCCAGGCGCAAACGCTCGAGGCGCGCCACTTTCGTGTTCTGCGCCAGGCCCAGGCTCAGCTGTTCATCGCTGCTGGCGATAACGACTTCACGCTTGAGCCAGCGCGAGCCGGGGCGGTAGCCGCGCTGCTGCAGCTGCTCGGAAAAGCTCGACAGGTTCGACAGCGGCTGTTCGATGCGCGGGGCAATATAGTTGCCCGAACCACGGCGGCGCACGACGAGGCCTTGCTCGACGAGCTGGTCGATGGCCTTGCGGGCGGTCACGCGCGATACGTCGAGCAGTTCGGACAGGGTACGTTCAGATGGCAGGGCCTGGTCTACCTGGTAGCGGCCGTTGCGTACGTCATCGCTCAGCTTGCGGGCGATCTGCATATATAAAGGCGAATTGTCATTTAAATCGACCTTGAGTTCTACGCTGGTCTGGCTCATACAGTTCTCCTTGTCCTCCTAGTGTAATAGCGATGGCGCTTGTGCGTAGCCCGTCCACCCATGAATAAATGGAAAATGACCATAAATAACGGTTATACACTTAAAAAAACAATGTTTTACCGTACGTATAGCTTTGCATTATAGATAAATATGCAATTTTCATTGGCGTCGTGAAGCATCCCGCCCTATGCTGGCGATGCCTCCACTACGCCGTGAAACAGGGAAACATGCACAATAAAATGACGGGTTTGCTGGGCTTGCTGCTGCTGGGCACGACCTGGAGCGCACTGGCCGCCCCGCCCGGTGGCGGCAACGACCAGCAGCGCGCGCTCGACGCCGCGCTATCGACCATCGTTGATGACCCGCTCCACCCGCTGGCCAGCCTGTCCGTGCTGGCCATACGCCACGGTAAGGTGTCGTATGAGCAACAATTTGGCTACCGGCACATTGGCGCCACGCCAGCGGACAGCTTGCCCGTGACGCCGGCCACCCTGTTCCGCACCGCCTCCGTTTCGAAGATGATGACCACACTGGGGTTGATGCGGCTGGTCGAGCAGGGCAAGCTGAGCCTGGACCAGGACGTGGGCATCTACCTGGGCTTTTCCCTGCGCAACCCGCATTTCCCCCAGCAAGCGTTGACCTTGCGCAGCCTGCTCAGCCACACCTCCTCGCTACGCGACGCGGGCGGTTACGCATGGGGCCCTGAGCACAGCCTGCGCGACGTGTTTACGGCCGGCGGCGACAGCATGTGGGACAAGCAAACGGCGCCGGGCCGCTATTTTACGTATGCCAACCTGAACTGGGGCGTGATCGGCACCGTGATGGAAAAAGTCACGGGCGAGCGCTTCGACCTGCTGATGCGGCGCTTGCTGCTCGATCCCCTCGACGTGCGCGGCGGCTATCACCCGGCCGCATTTTCGGCGGAAGACGTGGCGAACACGGCCACCCTGTACCGCAAGCGCACCCTGGACACGGAAACCTGGCAGCCGCAAGGGCCGTGGATCGCCCAGGCCGACGATTTTTACCAACGTCCACCGACTGCCCTGGCCAACTATGTGATCGGCAGCAACGCCACCGTCTTCAGCCCCACGGGCGGCTTGCGCATTTCCGCTGCGGAACTGGGCAAGGTCATGCAGATGCTGCTCGACGGCGGCCGCTACCAACATCAGCAGCTATTGCAGCCGGCCAGCATCGCGCTGATGTTTGGCCGGCAATGGCAGCTGGCGCCCGATGCCAGCAATGGCGACAGCGAGCGGGGCCTGTACCGCGCCTGGGGCCTGGGCAACCAGCAGTTCGATGCGGTGGCGGGGCAGGGCAACCGTCTGGTCGAGGGCGCCAGCTTCACGGCCGTGGGCCACCTGGGTGACGCGTATGGCCTCGTCTCCGCCTTCGTGCTCGATTTCAAGAACAGGAACGGCATGGTGATGCTGGTGGGCGGCACGGGCAGCGACCCCGAACAGTACCCTGGCACGTATTCCGCCATGGGGCGCAGCGGGGAATTGATACTCACCGCGCTATACCGTGGTGCGATTGCCAACAATCCATCCTTGCATTGAAATGGTGCATTCCTGAAAGTTATGGCTGCACCATGATGTTTCATTGGCTGCGTTGGCGGCCAGCCTCTAAGCTCTTTCCGAATGCTCCCGCACCATGGGAGCGCAACGCAGCGAGGCTACATGCAGCAACAAGTCATCATCATCGGCGGCGGCGTCGTCGGTCTGACATCGGCCTGGTGGCTGGCCGAGGCCGGCTACAAGGTCACCTTACTGGAACGCAATGAACAAGTGGCGATCGCCGCCAGCTACCGCAATGGCGGCCAGCTCAGCTATCGCTATGTGGCGCCCTTGGCGGACGCGGGCGTGCCCTTCAAGGCCCTGCAATGGCTGCTGCAGAAAGACGGTCCGCTGCGTTTCCGTCCCGAGGCCGACTGGCGCCAGTGGCGCTGGCTGGCCAGTTTCCTGCGCAATTGCAACAGCGCCAGCAATGCCCGCACGACGGCCAAGCTGCTGCAACTGGGAGAGTGGAGCCGCGCCGGCATGGCCCAGCTGGAATTGACGGTGCCGCCCGAAGCGTATGCCCGGCGCGATGCGGGCAAGCTCATCGTCTACCGCTCGCCCGCCATCTTTCAGCGCGCCGTGGCGCGGCCCGAATCGGAAGAGGCACGCATCGTCCTGTCGCCGCAGGAAGCCGTACAGCGCGAACCGGCGCTGGCGGCCTTGCAGGGTTCCCTGGCAGGCGGCATTTTTACGCAGGGCGAAGCGGTGGCCGATTGCCACGCCTTTTGCCTGGCGCTGGAAGCGCGCCTGTTGCAGCATCCGAATTGTTCGCTCTTGTTAAAAGGCGAGGCGCGCCGTCTCGTCACGCACAAGGGCAGGATCACGGGCGTCGACACCAGCCTGGGCCTGTTGCAAGCGGATCACTATGTGCTGGCGGCCGGCATCCAGAGCCGCGACCTGGCCGCCACGGCGGGCATCTACCTGCCCCTGTACCCGCTGAAGGGCTACAGCCTGACGGCGCCCATCCGCGCCCAGCACCGGGCGCCCGAGATCAGCATCACGGATTTCGAACGCAAGGTGCTGTATGCGCGCATCGGTGGCGACCTGCGCGTGGCCGCCATGGTCGACATGGTGGGCGCCGACAACAGCATAGCCTGGGGCCGCATCGCCGGCCTGACGCGGCTGGCCCGCGAAGCCATGCCGCACGGCGCCGACTACGACCAGGCCACGGCCTGGGCCGGCCTGCGCCCCGCCACGCCGAACAGCGCGCCGCTGGTGGGCGCCAGCAAAGTTGGCAATCTGTGGCTGAACGTGGGCCATGGCCCGCTGGGCTTTACCTTCGCCGCCGGCACGGCGCGCATCCTGGCCGACCTGATGGCTGGCAAGGCGCCGCCGTTCGCGCTGGACTTCCTCGCGCCTCAAAAATAGGCGAACCGGCGGCTGCGGCGACCGGCGCCGCCGTTATGGCGGATAATTGCGGAACTTTTCAGTTCCCCTATTTGCCAGCGCATGCCCACACTCTCGACATCTGCCGCCTGCCCCTGTGGCGGCGCCTCCTACGCCAGCTGCTGCGGCCCGTATATCGCAGGCGAGGCCTTGCCGCCGACGGCCGAAACCCTGATGCGTTCGCGCTACACGGCGTTCACCCTGCGCGACGAGTCGTATCTGCTTGCCACCTGGCATGCCAGCACCCGTCCCACCGATGCTTTATTTGCCGAAGAAGAAAAAGTCCATTGGCTGGGACTTGAGGTAAAATCTGCTTTACGTTTACGTCAACGTAAAGCAACATCAGCAGATCAAGCCGAAGAGATACACCGTGACAGCGTCGAATTCGTGGCCCGCTACAAGGTCAACGGCCGCGCGCACCGCCTGCATGAAGTGAGCCGCTTCGTGCGTGAAGCTGGTGACGGTGGCATGCGCTGGTTTTATCTCGACGGCAGTTTTCCCGAATAGCGCGACCCGAGAGACCGGGCGATAATAAAAAGGAACCGCAATGCCGCACATCGAAAGCAAACTCAATCCGCGCAGTGAAGATTTCAAGGCCAATGCCGCGGCCATGCAAGCCATCGTCGACGATTTGCGTGACAAGGTGGAAAAGATCGCGGCCGGCGGCGGCGAAGCGGCTGCCGCCAAGCACCTGGCGCGCGGCAAGCTGCTGCCGCGCGACCGTGTGCAGATGCTGCTCGATCCCGGCACGCCCTTCCTCGAGTTTTCCCAGATGGCGGCCTACGCCATGTACCAGGACGCCAAGGGCGTCGATGCGGCGCCCGCCGCCGGCATCATCACCGGCATCGGCCGGGTCTCGGGCCAGGAATGCGTCATCGTCTGCAACGACGCCACCGTCAAGGGCGGCACGTATTATCCGATGACGGTGAAAAAACATTTGCGCGCCCAGGAAATCGCCGACCAGAACAACCTGCCGTGCATCTACCTGGTCGACTCGGGCGGCGCCAACCTGCCGAACCAGGACGACGTCTTCCCCGACCGCGACCATTTCGGGCGCATCTTCTACAACCAGGCGAATCTGTCGGCCAAGGGCATTCCGCAAATCGCCGTCGTGATGGGTTCTTGCACGGCCGGCGGCGCCTACGTGCCGGCCATGAGCGACGAATCGATCATCGTCAAGGAGCAAGGCACGATTTTCCTCGGCGGCCCGCCGCTGGTGAAAGCGGCGACAGGCGAAGTGGTGACGGCCGAAGACCTGGGCGGCGGCGACGTGCACACGCGCTTGTCCGGCGTGGTCGACCACCTGGCGCAGAACGATCTGCATGCGCTGTCGCTGGCGCGCACCATCGTCTCGAACCTGAACCGTAAAAAACCGCAGCAGATGGACTTGCGCGCATCGGTCGAACCGAAATACCCGACGCAGGAACTGTATGGCGTGATCCCCGTCGATACGCGCAAACCGTTCGACGTGCGCGAAGTGATCGCGCGCATCGTCGACGGCAGCGATTTCGACGAATTCAAGGCCCGCTACGGCACCACCCTGATCTGCGGCTTTGCGCACATCTATGGCGTCAAGGTGGGCATCATCGCCAACAACGGCATCCTGTTCTCCGAATCGGCGCTGAAAGGCACGCACTTCATTGAATTGTGCTGCCAGCGCAAGATCCCGCTCGTGTTTTTGCAAAATATCACGGGCTTCATGGTGGGCCGCAAATACGAAAACGAAGGCATCGCCCGCAATGGCGCCAAGATGGTCACGGCCGTCGCCACGGCCGCCGTGCCGAAATTCACGGTGATCATCGGCGGCAGCTTCGGCGCCGGCAATTACGGCATGTGCGGCCGCGCCTTTTCTCCCCGCTTCATGTGGATGTGGCCCAATGCGCGCATCTCCGTCATGGGCGGCGACCAGGCCGCTTCCGTGCTGGCGACCGTCAAGCGCGACGGCATCGAGGGCAAGGGCGGCGCATGGAGCGCGGACGAGGAAGCGGCTTTCAAGCAGCCGATCAAGGATCAATACGAACACCAGGGCCACCCCTACTACGCCACCGCGCGCCTGTGGGACGATGGCGTGATCGACCCGGCCGACACCCGCATGGTGCTGGGCCTGGGCCTGTCGGCGGCGCTCAACGCCGAAATCCCGGACACGAAGTTCGGCGTATTCCGCATGTAAGGGGGAGAAGACCATGGAATTTGAAACCTTAAAGCTGGTCATCGAGGGCAATGTCGCCACCGTGACCCTGAACCGCCCCGACGTGCGCAATGCCTTCAACGAGACGACGATCGCCGAACTGGCGCGCGCCTTCGAGGGCCTGGGACGCAGCGACATGGTGCGCGCCATCGTGCTGGCGGCGAATGGCGCGGCCTTCTGCGCCGGTGCGGACCTGAACTGGATGAAGAAGATGGCAGGCTACACGCATGCCGAAAATCAGGCCGACGCGCTGCAGCTGGCGCAGATGCTGCGCACGATTTACCTGTGTCCCAAGCCCGTCGTGGCGAAGATCCAGGGCGACTGTTATGCGGGCGGCATGGGCCTCGTCGCCGCATGCGATATCATTCTGGCTGCGGAAGACGTGCATTTCTGCCTGAGCGAGGTGCGCCTGGGACTGATCCCGGCCACTATTTCACCGTATGTCATCAAGGCCATGGGCGAAAACGCGGCACGCCGCTATTTCCTGACCGCGGAGCGATTCTCCGCCCAGGAAGCGCTACGCATCGGCTTTGCCCACGAGGTAGTCGCAGCGAACGCACTGGACGCGAAAACCTTTGACGTGCTCAAGGCGTTGACGGGCAACAGCCCGCACGCCGTGGCGCAAGCGAAAACGCTGGTGCGCGAGATCGTCGGCCAGCCGGTCGATGACGCGCTGCTGGCGGATACCGCCGAGCGCATCGCGCAGATCCGCGCCTCGGAGCAGGGACGCGAAGGCGTGCAGTCCTTCCTCGACAAGCGCAAGCCGAGTTGGCTCATGGGTTAGCGCATGGTCTAAGAAATATCATTGGAGCAGTTTTGAAAGCAGAAAAACAATCGGGCTGGGTCGAACGCAGTCTGCGCAGCGTGTGGCATCCGTGCACGCAAATGCAGCATCACGAGACTGTACCGCTCATCCCCGTCAGCCATGGCCGCGGCGCCTGGCTGTACGACCACGAAGGCCGACGCTACCTGGACGCCATCAGCTCCTGGTGGGTGAACCTGTTCGGCCATGCGAATCCGCGCATCAATGCGGAACTCAAGGACCAGCTGGACCGCCTGGAACACGCCATGCTGGCCGGCTTCACGCATGAACCGGTGATCGAGCTGTCGGAAAAACTCTCCGCATTAACCGGCGGCGTGCTCGGTCACAGCTTTTACGCGTCCGACGGGGCATCGGCCGTGGAAATCGCTCTGAAGATGAGTTTTCACGCCTGGCGCAACAGCGGCAAGAGCGAGAAACAGGAATTCGTCTGCCTGAAGGGCAGCTACCACGGCGAAACCATCGGCGCCCTGGCCGTCACGGACGTGGCCCTGTTCAAGGATGCCTACGGCCCCCTGCTGCGCGCCACGCAGACGGTGATGTCGCCCGACTTCCGCCAGGCAGCCGAGGGCGAGACCGCCGAGGACGTGGCGCGCCGCGCGGCCGCCGAAGTCGAGCAGCTGTTCCAGCAAAAAGCGGACAAGATCGCCGCCATCATCATCGAGCCGCTGGTGCAGTGCGCCACCGGCATGGCCATGCACGATCCGCTGTATTTGTCCCTGGTGCGCGCCTTGTGCGACCGCTATCAAGTCCATTTGATACTCGATGAAATCGCCGTCGGCTGCGGCCGCACGGGCACCTTCTTTGCGTGCGAGCAGGCCGGCATCTGGCCCGATTTCGTCTGCCTGTCGAAGGGCATCAGCGGCGGCTATCTGCCTTTATCTCTGGTGATGACGCGCGAAGACATCTACCAGGCGTTCTACAGCACCGACGTGCGCCGCGGCTTTTTGCATTCGCATTCGTACACGGGCAACCCGCTGGCCTGCCGCGCGGCGCTGGCCACCCTGTCAATTTTCGAGGAAGACGATGTGCTGGTGGCCAACCGCGTGCGCGCCGAAAAAATCACGCGCGCCCTGGCACCGCTGGCGCAGCACGAGCGCGTAAAACACTTCCGCCAGCAGGGCATGATCTGGGCCTTCGATGCGGTGGACGCGGCACCCGATTTTTCGCGCCGCTTCTTCAGCACGGCGCTGGAACACGAACTGTTGATGCGCCCCATCGGCTCCACCGTCTACCTGATGCCGCCGTACATCCTCGACGACGAGGAAATCGCGGGACTGGGCCAGCAGACCCTGGCCGTCTTCAATCATGTGATCGGAGCCTGAGATGGAACTGATCGCGCGATTACAACAGCAGCTGCAAGGGCTGGAAGAGCGTAGCCTGATCCGCCGCCGCCGCACCGTCGACACGCCGTGCGCGCCGCGCCTGACGGTCGATGGCCGCGAGATGCTGGCCTTTTGCAGCAACGACTACCTGGGCCTGGCCGCGCATCCGCGCATCGTCGCCGCGCTGAAAGAGGGCGCCGACCTGTATGGCGCCGGCAGCGGCGCTTCGCACCTGATCAGTGGTCACAGCCGCGCGCACGCACAGCTGGAAGAACGGCTGGCCGCTTTCGTGGGCGCCAACCTGGAAAACGCCCGCGCCCTGTATTTTTGCACCGGCTACATGGCCAACCTGGCCGTGCTGACGGCCCTGTCGGCGGGCGATGCGGATACCGAGATTTTTTCGGAAGCGCTGAACCACTCCTCGCTGATCGACGGCACGCGCCTGGCCCGCGTCAAGACGCGCGTGTATCCGCATGCCGACCTCGATGCCCTGGCGATCCTGCTGGCGGCCAGCACGGCACAGACGAAAATCGTCGTCACCGACAGCGTCTTCAGCATGGATGGCGACCTGGCGCCGCTGCCCGCGCTGCTGGCCCTGTGCGAACGATATGGCGCCTGGCTGGTGGTCGACGACGCGCACGGCTTCGGCGCGCTGGGAGCCGATGGCCGCGGCGCGCTCGAACACTTCGACCTGCATTCGCCCTACCTCGTATATGTGGGCACGCTGGGAAAATCGGCTGGCGTGGGTGGCGCTTTTGTGTGCGCGCACGAAGCCGTGATCGACACCCTGATCCAGAAGGCGCGCCCCTACATCTTCACGACGGCGGCCCCGCCCGCGCTCGCGCATGCACTGCTGGCCAGCCTGGATATCATCGCCGGGGAAGAAGGAAAACAACGCCGGGCTCACCTGGCCGCGCTGGTGGCGCAATGGAACGAGGGCTTGCAGCTGCGGCGCTGGCAAGCCTTGCCATCGGTGACCGCCATCCAGCCCGTCATCATCGGCGAGAATGCGGACATGCTGGCCGTCGCCGCCCAACTGTACGAACAGGGACTGTGGGTCGGCGCCATCCGCCCGCCCACCGTGCCGGCCGGGTCGGCGCGCCTGCGCGTGACCCTGTCGGCCGGCCACACGGCGCAGGAAGTGGCGCAATTGATCAACGCAGTTAACACCCTGGAAAGGACACGCCATGAGCCTTGATGATCCTATCGTGGCGGACGTGCTGGCGGACCTGGCGCCGGCCGTGCAAACGGCGCCGGCAACCACCGGCCTGCCATCGCGCTTTGCCTGTTTCGTCACCGGCACCGACACGGAAATCGGCAAGACCCTGACCTCGTCGGCCCTGCTGCACGCGCTGGTCGCGCGCGGCGTGCGCGCCTGCGGCATGAAGCCAGTGGCCGCCGGCGCCGAAATGCGCGACGGCGAACTGCATAATGAAGACGCCGACAGCCTGATCGCCGCCGGCAACGTCACCATGCTGCGCAGCCTGACGACGCCCTATATGCTGAAGGAACCGGCTGCGCCGCACATCGCCGCCGCGCTCGAAGGCGTGAGCATTGAGTCCGTGCCGATCCTGGCCGCCTACCTGGAAATCGCCGCCGCCTCGGACGCCGTCGTGGTCGAAGGCGTGGGCGGTTTCCGCGTGCCGCTGTCCAGCGATTTCGATTCGGCCGACCTGGCGCAGCAACTCGATCTGCCCGTGATCCTCGTCGTCGGCATGCGTCTGGGCTGCATCAGCCAGGCCTTGCTGACAGTGGAAGCCGTCGAAGCGCGCGGCTTGACGGTGATCGGCTGGGTCGCCAACACCCTGGAAGTGGAAATGCGCTTCCTCGACGAAAATATCGATGCGCTGATCGAGCGCATCCCGGCGCCGCTGCTGGGCAGGGTGCCGCGCCTGGCGCAGCCGAGCGCGGAAGCGGCGGCCGCGTATCTCGATTTCACCGGCTTGCCCAACTGGCCGGCGCAACAGTCGAACACTTAAACCAAACAATTAATCGTATCCAAAAATAGAAGCGAAGGAATCACCATGTCCGTAGTCCAAGAAGCAGCAAAAACCGTCGAACTGCACCGTCCGACAGCGCGCATCACCCTGCCCGAAGCGGCCACCTGGCCCATCGATGATGTGCTGGCCCTGTTCGACCTGCCATTCAATGACCTAATGTTCCAGGCCCAGCAAACGCACCGCGCCAACTTCCCCGACGGCGACGTGGAACTGGCGACCCTGTTGTCGATCAAGACGGGCGGCTGCGAGGAAGATTGCGGCTACTGCCCGCAGGCGGCCCGCTACGACACGGGCGTGGAAGCGAAAAAAATTCTCGACATCGACACGGTGCTCGACGCGGCCCGCCAGGCGAAAGCCAATGGCGCCACGCGCTTCTGCATGGGCGCCGCCTGGCGCGGCCCGAAAGACCGCGACATGGACAAGGTCGAAGAGATGGTCAGCAAAGTCAAAGCGCTGGGCCTGGAAACCTGCGCCACCCTGGGCATGCTGGAAGAGGGACAAGCGGACCGCCTGAAAAACGCGGGCCTGGACTTCTACAACCACAACCTCGATACGGCGCCCGAGTTCTACGACAACGTCATCTCGACGCGCGAATACCAGGACCGCCTGGACACCCTGGGCCGCGTGCGTGAAGCGGGCTTGAAGGTGTGCTGCGGCGGCATCGTCGGCATGGGCGAGACGCGCCTGCAACGCGCGGGCCTGATCGCCCAGCTGGCCAATTTGAATCCATATCCGGAATCGGTGCCCGTCAACCACCTGGTGCAGGTGGAAGGCACGCCCTTGTTTGGCCTGGAAGCGCTGGACCCGTTCGAATTCGTGCGCACGATCGCCGTGGCCCGCATCACCATGCCGAAAGCGCGCGTACGCTTGTCGGCCGGCCGCCGCCAGATGGGCGAAGCCGTGCAGGCGATGTGCTTCCTGGCTGGCGCCAATTCCATCTTCTACGGCGACAAGCTGCTCACCACCGACAACCCGGAAGCGGAAGACGACCGCGTCTTGCTCGGCAAACTGGGCTTGCAGACGCGCGGCGCCATGCTCGAATCGGTGCAGAAAGAAAAGTGCGGCTGCTGATGACAGCCTTGTCGGGTTACGCCGTGCCGGCTAACCCGACCTACGATATCCAGCCTCACCATGCGTAGGTCGGTTTAGCGCGTAGCGCGTAAACCGACAAACCAGCAGACAAGGTCCGCCAAGAGACAGCTGCCCCTTTTTGAGAGAATAGAGAGAGACCATGTTCACTAAAATCCTGATCGCCAACCGCGGCGAAATCGCTTGCCGTGTCGCCGCTACCGCGCGCCGCATGGGCATCCAGACCGTCGCCGTGTATTCGGAAGCGGACGCCAACGCCAAGCACGTCGCCGTCTGCGACGAAGCCGTCTTGATCGGCCCCGCGCCGGCCAAGGAAAGCTATCTGTGCGGCGACAAGATCATCGCCGTGGCGCTGGCGACAGGGGCGCAGGCGATCCATCCCGGCTATGGCTTTTTGTCCGAGAACGCCGACTTCGCCGACGCCTGCCACGCTGCGGGCCTGGTCTTCATCGGCCCGCCGGCATCGGCCATGCGCGCCATGGGCTCGAAATCGGCGGCCAAGTCGCTGATGGAAAAAGCCAACGTCCCCCTGGTGCCCGGCTACCACGGCGAGGAACAGGATGCTGACTTTTTGCACGGCCAAGCCGACAAGATCGGCTACCCCGTGCTGCTGAAGGCGTCGGCCGGCGGCGGCGGCAAGGGCATGAGAGTCATCGAGCATTCCGATGATTTCAAGGCCGCGCTGGCCTCGTGCAAGCGCGAAGCGATCAGCTCTTTCGGCGACGACAAGGTGCTGGCCGAAAAATACCTGTCGCGCCCGCGGCATATCGAAATCCAGGTGTTTGCCGATACCTTGGGCAACTGCATCTACCTGTTCGAGCGCGATTGCTCGGTGCAGCGCCGTCACCAAAAGGTGCTGGAAGAAGCGCCGGCGCCTGGCATGCCAGCCGAACGCCGCGCGGCCATGGGCGAAGCGGCCGTCGCCGCCGCCAAGGCCGTCGGCTATGTCGGTGCGGGCACGGTGGAATTCATCGCCAACCAGGATGGCTCGTTCTACTTCATGGAGATGAACACGCGCCTGCAGGTCGAACACCCGGTGACGGAAATGATCACCGGCACGGACCTCGTGGAATGGCAGCTGCGCGTCGCCTTTGGCGAGCCGCTGCCGAAAAAACAGAATGAACTGGCCATCCACGGCCACGCCATCGAAGCGCGCATCTACGCGGAAAATCCGGAGAAGGGTTTCCTGCCATCGATCGGCACCCTGCGCCACATGCAGTCGCCATCGGCCGTCACGTTCGAACTCGGTGGCACGGTGGTGCCGGCCGCCGTGCGCATCGATTCGGGCGTGCGCGAAGGCGATGCGATCTCGCCATTCTACGACCCGATGATCGCCAAGCTGATCGTCTGGGGCGCGAACCGCCGCGAGGCGCTGGCGCGCATGGCGCAGGCGCTGTCCGACTACCAGATCGTCGGCCTGGCCAGCAATATCGCCTTCTTGAAACGCCTCGTCGAAGGCCAGGCATTTGCCAGCGCGGACCTCGATACGGGCCTCATCGAGCGCAATCAGGCGTCGCTGTTCCCCGCCTTGCAGGCGGCGCCCGACACGGCCCTGGCGCTGGCGTCCGTCGCCCTGCTGCTGGAAGAAAAAGCGGCGGCCGAAACGCAATCGGCCAACCGCGCCGACCCGTGGGGCAATGCCCTGGGCTGGCGTTTGAACAGCACGCTGGGACGCAGCCTGTCGTTTGCCGATGAATTCGCATTGGCCAGCGACAGCAAGGCCTACGCGGCGCGCATTGCCTACAAGACGGATGGCTGGCTGTTCAACGGCCAGCCGCTCTCCCTGACGGCGCACACAGGCAACGAGCTGCATATCAAGCTCGGTGAGCGTGCCGTGCACGGCACCGTGCTGCGCGACGGCGAACAGTTCCACGTATTTACCAACGGCTTGCACTACACCTTGCACTACAACGACCCGATGGCGCATGCGGGCGAAGTGGAAGCGGAGGGCGGGCGTCTGACGGCGCCGATGCCGGGCAAGGTCGTCGCCGTGCTGGTGAACAAGGGCCAGGACGTCAAGAAGGGCGAGCCTCTGGTCATCATGGAAGCGATGAAGATGGAGCACACGATCGCCGCGCCGCACGACGGCCTGGTGGAAGACGTGCTGTATGCGGTCGGCGACCAGGTGGCCGATGGCGCGCCGCTGCTGGCCTTCAAGGCCGCCGCATAAAGGTAAGCACATGCGCATCCTGTTACAACGTTCGGACGGCAAGGAAGCGGCGTGGATCAGCGACTTGCGCGACTTGCTGCCCGAGGCAGAAATCCACTTCTGGCGCGAAGGCGAAGCGGTTGAACCATGCGACTACGCCGTCGTGTGGCAGCCGCCCGCCGCCATGCTGCCCGAGCTGGCGAACGTCAAGGCCATCTTCAACACGGGCGCCGGCGTCGACGCGCTGCTGAAATTTGGCGACGCGCTGCCGGCCCACGTGCCGCTGATCCGTCTCGATGACGCGGGCATGGGCGTGCAGATGGCCGAATATGTAAGCCATGCCGTGCTGCGCCACTTCCGCCGTTTCGACGATTACGAGGCGCAGGGCCGCGCAGGCATCTGGCAGCCGCTGCCTGCGTTCGACAAGGCGGACTTTCCCGTCGGCGTGCTGGGCATGGGCGTGCTGGGCACGCGCGTGCTCGAGGCGCTGGCGCAGTTCGAGTTCCCGCTGCGTGGATGGAGCCGCAGTCCAAAACATGCCGATGGCGTGGCGTGTTTTGCGGGCGACGAAGGACTCGAAGCGTTTTTGCGCGGCACGCGCGTGCTCGTGTGCATGCTGCCGCTCACGCCGGAGACGCACAACCTGCTCGACCGCGCGCGCCTGTCGATGCTGCTGCCGGGCGCCTACGTCATCAACGTGGCGCGCGGCGCGCATATCGCCGAACCGGATCTGCTGACCCTGATCCGCTCCGGCCATATCGCCGGCGCGACACTTGACGTGTTCCGCAACGAGCCGCTGCCACAGCAGCACCCGTTCTGGCAAGAACCCCGCATCACCATCACGCCGCATATTTCGGCCGCCACCCTGCGCCGCGAAAGCGTGGCGCAGATCGCCGCAAAGATGCGCCGCCTGCAAGCCGGAGACTCCGTCGCCGGCATCGTCAACCGTTTGCAAGGATATTGAGATGAACCCTACTACCAGTTTGCCCAAGCAGGTCAAGATCGTCGAAGTGGGACCGCGCGACGGCCTGCAAAACGAGAAGGAAACCATCAGCGCCGCCGTCAAGATCGAGCTGGTCGACCGCCTGACGCAGGCCGGCTTCGCCAATATCGAGGCGGCGTCCTTCGTCTCGCCGAAATGGGTGCCGCAGATGGCCACCAGCGCGGAAGTGATGGAAAAAATCGCGCGCCGCGCCGGCACCATCTATTCCGCGCTGACGCCGAACATGCAGGGCTTTGATGCGGCGCTGGCGGCGAAGGCCGATGAAGTGGTGATCTTCGGTTCCGCGTCGGAGGCGTTCTCGCAAAAGAACATCAACTGCTCGATCGCCGAATCGATCGCCCGCTTCGAAGGCGTGGCGAAGGCGGCCAAGGAACACGGCCTGCGCCTGCGCGGCAGCATCAGCTGCGCCTTCGGCTGCCCCTACCAGGGAGACGTGCCGCTGGACGCCGTGGCCGACGTGGTGGGCCGCATGCGCGACCTCGGTTGCGACGAGATCGACATCGCCGACACCATCGGCGTGGCCACGCCGCGCAAGACGCAGGCGGTGATGGAGCGCGCGATTGCCGCCTTCCACGTGGGCGGCCTGTCCGGCCACTTCCACGATACCTATGGCCAGGCGCTGGCAAATATCTACGCCAGCCTGGAAACGGGCATCGCGATCTATCACTCGTCCGTCTCCGGCCTGGGCGGCTGCCCGTACGCCAAGGGCGCCACCGGCAACGTGGCCACCGAGGAAGTGCTGTACATGATGCAAGGGCTGGGCATCGCCACCGGCATCGACCTGGACCTGGTGGTGGACGCGGGGCAGTTCATCTCGCAGCAGCTGGGGCGCAAGGGATCGAGCCGCGCCGGCAACGCCATTGCGGCGAAGCGCGCCGCTGTGTAGGTCGGATTAGCGTGGCGACGCCACGCGTAATCCGACAATATTGTTGGCATTGCGGTGTTGTCGGGTTACGCGCTTTGCGCTAACCCGACCTACCCCGACCGACCCCGACGTACGTGAACCGTACGGACGAAAAAAAACCCAAGAGCCGAAACTCTTGGGTTTTTTTCTACAAATTTGGTCGGAGTACAAGGATTCGAACCTTGGACCCCCTGGTCCCAAACCAGGTGCGCTACCGGGCTGCGCCACACTCCGAAGACCAAGATAATACAGGCCGTATCGACTTCGGTCAAGGGTCAGGTGAAACTCTGTGTAAATTATTTACGCGCGGCACTCGAATGCATGTATTTTTCAAAACGATTGAAGTATGCGACACTGGCTTGGCAAGTTTTCCCGATCAGACATGAAGGCGACGACGGCAATGGAATTCAGGATGGAAAGAAGCGGCGGTGGCCGGCCCGCGCCGAGCCGCCGCGGCATCGTGCTGGGCATCGCCGTGTCCTTGCTGCTGCATGGCGCCTTGATCACTCTGTGGCGCCATGTGCAGCCGGCAGCGCCACCGGACACGGTCCCGCGCGTGGAGTCGATCGCCGTATGGATACGTCCACTGGCCGCCAAGCCGCCCCCGCCGCCCGTCGAAGTCGTCAAGCCGAAGCGCGAACCCAAGCCCATCAGCAAGCCGACACGCGCTACGGCCCGGGAAACGCCGGCGGCAGCCACGGCGCCGACATCGAGCCCGCAAGCCATCACGGTCGTCCCGGCGTCACCGGCCACGCCGGCGGCCAGTCCCGATACCCTCACGCAAGAGACGCCGAAATTCGACATGGAAGCGGCCAGGAGGACGGCGCGCAAGATGGCCGGCGAGCGCGACCCGTCCAAGGTAGGCACGGCCGTGGGGCAAATCCCAGACAAGCCGCTGCAAACGGAAACCCAGCTGGCGCGCGACATCGCGCAGGGCAAGCGCGGCGATTGCCGCACCGCCTACTCAGGCGCAGGCCTGCTGGCGCCCGTATTGATGTTGCTGGACAAGAAGGATAGCGGCTGCAAGTGGTGATAGTTTAACAACACACCCATCAGGGGCAGGCCGCTATCAAATTATTCCTGCCCCTTCAACTGCAAGGCCCGCTCATACAACGCATTCTTCTTGCGTCCCGTGATTTGCGCCGTCAGATTCGCTGCCTGCTTGACGCTGCATTCGGCCAGCAGGATATTGAGGATGCGCTCCGCTTCCACGTCTTCCGCGTCCTGCGCTTCCGTGGCGCCTTCCAGCAGGACGACGAATTCTCCCTTTTCGCGGTGCGCGTCGGCGCGTATCCAGCTTTCCGCCTCGGACAGGGGGCAGCGGTGGATTTCCTCGAACAGTTTCGTCAGCTCGCGCGCGAACACCACCTGGCGCGTCGGTTCGAACGCTTCCGCCAGGGCCGTGGCGCAATCGAGGATGCGGTGCGGCGCTTCATAAAACACCATCGTGGCCGTCACGCCGCGCAGGCTGTGCAGCATGTTTTCGCGCTGCTTGGCTTTTGCCGGCAGGAAGCCGACAAAGTAGAACTGGTCATTCAACAGGCCGCTGGCGGAAATGGCGGTAATCGCCGCCGACGGGCCGGGCAGGGGCAGCACGCGCAGGCCGGCCGCGCGCACGGCGTCGACGATGCGCGCGCCGGGGTCGGACACGGCGGGCGTACCGGCGTCGGAAACGAGGGCGATGCGTTCGCCGGCGTGCAGGCGGGCGATCAGGGTTTGCGCCACTTCGCGCTCGTTATGTTGATGCGCCGCAATCAATGGCTTGTTCAAGCCAAAGCGCGTCAGCAGGTGCGCCGTGTTGCGCGTATCTTCACAGGCGACGGCGTCGGCAAGGCTCAGCAAGTGCAGCGCGCGCAGGCTGATATCGGTCACATTACCGATGGGCGTGGCCACTATATACAATGTTGCGATAGGATAGACCTGGTGCGCCGCCTCTGTCATGATGGGCAGGCTGGCGATGGAACTGATTTCTTGTACGGTCATTTTGGAGGTTAAATGCTTGCTAATAGTGTGAAGTTACTGCTTGTTTGTGCCGCGACCGGCATGCTGAGCGCTTGCAGCACGCCTTGCGACGCGCCCGGGCAATTGTGCGCGCCTATTGAATCTAACACAAGGGCGCTGCCGCCACCGAAGCCGCTGCCACCGCCCGTGCCGCCCAAGCCGCCCGCGCCCGAACCGGTGACGTTTGCCGTGGCCGTGCCCGATATTACCGCCTACGACGGCAACGGCGCCCCGTTGGCACCCATCGATACCAAGCCGGCCACCGGCACGCCGCAGGACATGCCGGCCGCCACGGCGCCGGCGCCGTCCGACGGCAATGTCCATCACATCGGCCTGCTGCTGCCGCTGCGCTCCGCTTCCCTGGGACCGGCCGCCGAATTGCTGCGCGCCGGCTTCATGGCCGCGTACGAGCGCGACCGCAGCGGCTTTGAAGTGACGGTGATCGACACGGGCGACGGCAGTACGGACGTGCTGAACAAGTTTGCCCAAGCGCAGGAGGAACAGGACATCGTCGTCGGTCCTTTGTCGCGCTCGGCCGTGACGGCCGTGGCGAACAGCAACCTGGTGCGCAAGCCGACGATCGCCCTGAACCACCCGGACAACCGCGGCGAAGCGCGCCTGCCGGCCAAGCTGCTGGTGATGGGCCTGTCGATCGAAGCGGAAGCGCGCCAGGTCGCCGCCTGGGCCGCCAGCGAACAGCCTGGCGCCAGCGCGCTGATCCTGTCGGCCAGTTCGCCCTCGCAGCGCCGCATCAGCGCCGCCTTCAAGCAGGAATGGCTGCGCCAGGGAGGCAAGATCGAGACGATGGACTTGACGGCCACGAATGGCTACCTGAGCGATGCGGAACTGGTGCAGCTGCGCGCGCGCCTGGCCGCCACGCCGCCGGGCCTGCTGTTTGCCGCGCTCGACGCCGACCAGGCACGCCAGCTGCGCGTGGCCATCGGCAGCGATCTGCCCCTGTATGGCACTTCGTCCTTGAATCCCGGCGCCGGACGCGGCGCCAGCGGTCCCGAACTCGACGGCGCGCGCCTGCTGGACTTGCCATGGCAAGTGCAGCGCGACCATCCGCAAGTGATGGTGTATCCGCAGCCGCCGCAACCGGCCGATGCCCGCCTGACGGGCGACATGGAACGCCTGTACGCGCTGGGCATCGATGCCTTCCGCGTGGCGCGCGAAGTGGCGCTGCGGCCGAACGCGCCGTTCACGCTCGATGGCGTGACGGGCCGCCTGGCCGTGCGCTTCGACGATGATCAAAGCGTGTTCGAACGCACGGAACAGGCCGCCACCTATCAGCAGGGCGTGCTGGGCACCTGGCCACCGGCCGCGCCGGCGCCTGTCTCTGTGCCGCCGGCCCAATAAGGACATGCCATGCCACCCCTGCCTTTCCAGAATAAACAGGCACGGGGACGGCAAGGGGAGGACGATGCGCTCGCGTATCTGCTGCTGCAAGGCCTGGTGCTGCTGGAACGCAATTATCTGTGCAAGGGGGGCGAGCTGGACCTGATCATGCGCGATGGCGCTTCGGTCGTCTTCGTCGAAGTGCGGCTACGCAGCAGTGCAGCCTTCGGCGGCGCCCTGGCCAGCATCACGCCAGCCAAGCAGCGGCGCATGACGGTGGCGGCGCAAACCTGGCTGCTGGGGCAGAAAACCATGCCGCCGTGCCGCTTCGACGCGCTGGCCATCGATGGCGGACGCATCAGCTGGCTGAAGAACATTCTCGATATGTAAGCATTTTTAACAGTGCTTGTCCGCCATGCCGCGCGCCTGCACTATAATCGGCAGACTATGAATAATCAACGCATCCTCTCGCACTTCCACGAAAGTGCCGAACTCAAGATCCAGGCCGCCACCGTACTGGCGCAACCCATTGCGCAGGCGATCGACCTGATGTTTTATGCATTGTCGAACGGCAACAAGATCCTCGCCTGCGGCAACGGCGGTTCCGCCGCCGACTGCCAGCATTTCGCGGCCGAGCTGGTCGGGCGCTTCGAACGCGAGCGCTTTCCGCTGCCGGCCCTGGCGCTGACGACGGATACGTCGATCCTGACGGCCGTGGCCAACGACTACAGTTACCGCGACATCTTCTCGAAGCAGGTGCAGGCTTTCGGCCAGGCTGGCGACATCCTGCTGGCCATCTCCACGTCGGGCAATTCGGCCAACGTGATGGCCGCCGTGGAAGCGGCGCTCGAGCGCGAAATGCGCGTCGTGGCGCTGACGGGCAAGGACGGCGGCGCCATCGGCAAGATGCTGACGGACGCCGACGTGCATATCTGCGTGCCGGCCGAGCGCACGGCGCGCATCCAGGAAGTCCACCTGACCACCATACATTGCATCTGCGACGGCATCGATGTCGCCCTATTCGGAGGAGACGTGAATGACTAAATTCGGTACTGGCCCAGGCTGGAAACGCGTACAACGCCCATTGGCCACCGCACTGCTGTGCGGCGCCATGCTCACTTCGCTCACCGGCTGCATCGAATTGATGGTCGGCGGCGCGGTGATGGGCGGCGTCGCCGCGGCGGACCGCCGCACCCTGGGCGCCCAGACCGAAGACAAGTCGATCGCCCTGAAAGGCGAATCGCGCATCCCCTCCGTCGTCGGCGACGTGGGACACGTGAACGTCACCAGCTTCAACCGCCGCGTCCTGCTGACGGGCGAAGTGCGCGACGAGGCGATGAAAAATGCCGTCGAGCGCGAAGTGCGCAATATCGAAGGCGTGGAATCGGTGGCCAATGAATTGATCATCGCCGGTCCGGCCAGCTACACCTCGCGCTCGAACGACGCGCTGATCACCACCAAGGTCAAGGCCAGCCTGGTCGACATGAAAACCATCTCGGCCGCCTCGTTCAAGGTCGTCACGGAAAACGCCACCGTCTTCCTGATGGGCCGGGTCACCCAGCGCGAAGGCACGGTCGCGGCCGACGTGGCGCGCGGCGTGGGCGGCGTGCAGAAAGTGGTCAAGCTGTTCGACTACATTTCGGAAGCGGAACTGAAGCAATTGCAACCCGATCCGCCGCAGCAGCAGCGCACGACGAGCACCGTCAGCGACACGGTGCAGCAATAAGCGCCTCCTCCGTTTGACCTACGGCTTTGATGCGGCGATACGGATATAATGGCCGCATCGTCGCGCTTTTCAAGTGAAAACCATGTCAACTTCGCCATCCGCAAGCAAGTCCTGGATCAAGCCAGCCCTCGTCGCCGTCCTCGTGGCGGGCGTGGCGGCGGCCGGCTATCTGTCGCTCAATGACAAGCAAAGCGCGCCGGACGTCACCTTCCACGGCATCCATGGCGAAAAGATTTCCTCGGCGAGCCTGCGCGGCAAGGTCGTGATGGTCAATTTCTGGGCCACCTCGTGCACCACCTGCGTGGCGGAAATGCCGGACATGGTCGACACCTACAACAAGTACAAGGGGCAGGGCCTGGAATTCGTGGCCGTGGCCATGAAATACGATCCGGCCAACTACGTGCTGAACTTTGCCGAAACGCGCCAGCTGCCGTTCAAGGTGGCGCTCGACGTCACGGGCGAGGCGGCCAAGGCCTACGGCGACGTGGCCCTCACGCCCACCACCTTCGTGCTCGACAAGCAGGGCAAGATCCTGAAACGCTACGTGGGCAAGCCGGAATTCGCCGAACTGCACAAGCTGCTCGAAACGGCCATCGCAGGATAACGCCGCACAAAACCTTGTTGCCAAGTGTTATCAACCTGTTATAACCTTCCCAGGCGTGATCCCACTCACCTTGTGAAGGCCAGCCGTGCCCCTAGCCGCCCAATCGCTCGACCCGCAGCAACTGAAAACCTGGCTGCTCGCCACCGGCAACAAGGACGCCACCGCGTTCCGCCAGCTCTATCACTCCACCTCATCGAAACTGTTTGGCTTCGCGCTGCGTATATTGCATAAGCAAGAGCTCGCTGAAGAAGCCTTGCAAGAGGGTTTCGTCGCCATCTGGAACAACGCCGCCACGTATCAAAGCCATCTGGCGGCGCCGATGACCTGGATGGCCACCATCGTGCGCAACAAGGCGTTCGATGTGCTGCGGCGCAGCGACGATACCGTGGAAATCGATGCCGAACAGTTTGATAGCGAAGTCATGAATGCACTCCGAGACCCCCAGGCCACGCCGATCGAGTCACTGCAGCTGAGCGGTGACGCCAAGGCGCTGGCGTTTTGCATGTCCGCCCTGGAAGGGCTGCACCGGCAGGTGGTCGCCCTGGCGTTCTATCATGACCTGTCGCACAGCGAAGTGGCGCAGCAGATGTCGCTGCCGATCGGCACCGTGAAGACCTGGATACGCCGCAGCCTGGAACGGCTGCGCACGTGTCTGGCGAAACGGGAGGCATCATGAATATCCGCGGCAATGACGTGCTGCGCCAGAAACTGGCGTCCGAATACGTGCTGGGCACGCTGAAAGGGGGCGCGCGGCGGCGTTTCGAAGGCTGGCTGCACAACGACGCCGACTTGCGCAATATCACGGCCGAATGGCGCCAGCGCCTGGAACCGATGGCGGAATTCGCCACGCCCGTGGCGCCGCCCAAGCGCGTGTGGCAGCAGATCGAACAGCGCTTGCACCTGGCGCCGCAAGGCGGCTGGTCGTGGTTGCGCGATTCGCTGTCGTTCTGGCGTGGTCTGGGCATGGCCTCGAGCGCCATCGCCGCCTTGCTGGTCATCGTCGTGGCCACCCGCGTGATGGACGCGCCGCAGATCAGCTATGTCGCCAGCCTGACGGACGAGAAAGCGCAAACGGCCCTGTTGCTGACGGCCGACAGCCGCCACGGCGCGCTCGAGGTGCGCATGGTGGGCAACGCACCCGTGCCGAGCGACAAGGATCTGGAACTGTGGGCCGTGCCAAAGAGCGGCAACCCGCGCTCCCTGGGTTTATTGGCCGACAAGGGCAATGTAAAACTGGCCTTGTCCCAGCGCGCCATCGGCAACGACGTGGCCCTGCTGGCCGTCACACTGGAGCCGAAAGGCGGTTCGCCGAATCCGAATGGACCGACGGGGCCGATTTTGTATAAAGGTAACTGGGTGAAAATCTAGCGAACCCAAAAGCAAGGGCTGGGGTCGTACCCTGCAGGGTACGACCCCGGATTTTGCCCTTGGGTTATTTAGGATACAGAATCATCTGCGTACAGCGGAACAAGGCTATCGTCTTGCCCGTGTCCTTGCTTTTCACCACGGCATCCCACACTTGCGTGTTGCGGCCCTTGTGCTCGACTTTGGCCGTGCAGGTGAGCGTGCCTTCGCGGGCCGTGCCCAGGTGGTTCGATTTGAGTTCGATGGTCGTAAAATTGCTCGCGCCCTCGGGCAGGTTGACGATGCAGCCATAGCCGGAAGCCGTGTCGGCCAGGGTCACCACGCTGCCCGCGTGCAGGTAGCCGTTCGGCGCCAGCAAATGCGGCAGCACGGGCAATTCCGCCGTCAGCTGGCCGTCGCCCACTTCCGTGATGACGATGCCCAGGTGGCCGGGCAGGCGGCCCGTGCCGCGTTCATTCAACATTGCTACGGTGATGTCGGGATTGCTCATGCTGGTCCTTGTGCGGGTGAGTCCGTGATACGCCGGAAAATACTATGATGATAGCAACTTTCCCCGCATCGGTCTGACGGCCGCTTATTTCCGGCCGCGCCGCCGTTTCCACCACACCAATGTCCCCGTCAGCAGGAACAGCAGCGGCATCAGGCCGAAGGCGGTAATAAAACCGCGCCCGGCCACGCCAAACGCCTGGCCCGAATGCAGGGGGAATTGCCAGCCCAGGAAGACGTCGCCGGCCGGTGCCCGCAAGGGATCGCGTATGCGCAGGGGCAAGCCGCTGCGCGCGTCCAGCGTGATGCGCGTGGCACCGTCGCCCTGGGCGATTTCGCCGGGCTGGCGCACGCGCACGTCGTAGGGCTGGTCTTTTTTCGCCGGCAGCACGATGCGCGACACGCGTGCCTGCGGATACAGCTGCTGCGCGGCGGCCATGGCCTGGCCCGCATCGAGCAGGTCGCCGTCCTGCCGCAGATTTTTCAGCTTGGCCTTGTCCGGCGCCGTCGACACGAGTTCCACCAGCGGCACGACCAATTGCGGCAAATTGAAATAAATGCCGGAAAAGGCGAGCACGGCCAGTACGGGCGCGGCAAAAAAGCCGGCCGCCTTGTGAAACGTGTAATTGAAGCGGGGCCAGGAACCGCCATGCGACACCGTCAGCGCGCGCTTGACCGCCGTCCACTGCAGGCGCGGCCACCACAGATAGATGCCGCTCAAGGCCATCAGCAGCAGCATTACGCCCGAGATGCCCGTGATGGTCTTGCCTACTTCGCCCGACAATAAATAGCGGTGCAGATGAAACATGCCCGACATCAGCAGCGGGCGCGTGAGGCCGAAACGCCCCCAGTCGCGCTCGCCTTTGACTTGCAGGGTGTAGGGGTCGACCATCACCTGGCGCACGATGGCCTGGCTGAAGGGGGACGGCTTGTCCGCCTGGCGGTACGAGGCCACGTACACGTCGCGCGCATCGGCGGGCGGATTGAGCTGGGCCGGCTTACCGTAGGCGGGGTCGGCCGCAAGCCCATCGACCACCGCTTGCACCGTGCGCGGCGTCACCTGGAACACCTGGCCGGGCGCGGGCGTACTCGCCTGGAGCAGGGTCGGATTCAGATACGCGTCGAGCTCCGGCATCCAGGCGATGGCCGATCCCGTCAAGCCCAGCAGGACGAACAGGGCGCCGAACCACAGGCCCGCATACAGGTGCAGTTTGCTGATCAACCACTTGCTCGGGCGTTTGGACATGGGAGGCGACTCGGGAATTTTGGGCTGCAGAACGATAGCATGAAAGCCCCGCAGTGAAAATCATGCGCAGGCAGGAAACGGCAAACGCAACAACATGCTCATGAGAACATTGAAATCAGGTAAAAACGAGCGTTTCGGCACCATCATCGAGCGCATCGGCATCGCCAGTCAATGTTGCACGACATACACTTTCGCCTATACTTCATCGAAAGGAAAACCATGACCACCTCCCGTTTGCTCGCCGTCACGCTGGGTCTCGCTCTGCACCTGGGCGCCCACGCCGCCGATTTCACAGTCACCAGCAGCGACATCGCACCGGGCCAGACCCTGGCGCCGGCGCAAGTATTCCAGGGCTTCGGCTGCACGGGCGGCAACCTGTCGCCGCAATTGTCATGGCAGGGCGCGCCGGCCGGCACCAAAAGCTACGCCGTCACCCTATACGACCCGGACGCGCCCACGGGCAGCGGCTGGTGGCACTGGAGCGTGTTCAATGTGCCCGCCAGCACCACGTCCTTGCCGGGCGCCGCAACGGCCAGCACCCTGCCTGCGGGCGCCATACAAGGGCGCAACGATTACGGCGACAGCAGCTACGGCGGCGCCTGCCCGCCACCGGGCGACAAGGCGCACCGTTACCAGATCACCGTGTGGGCGCTGAAAACGGACAAGTTGCCGCTGGACCGGCACGCCAGCGGCGCCATGCTCGGCTACATGCTCAACGCCAACGCGCTGGGCAAGGCCCAACTGACGGGACTGTATGGCAGATGAGATGGAAGCGGTCGCCCTGAGCGAACTGCGCATCGCCCATGGCACCATCGAGGCGCGCCGCGCGCAAACCCTGCGCCGCGTGCCCGTCTTCCAGAGCGCCCTGTGCCGCGTGCGACAGGGAACGAAGCTGCTGGAATGGGGCGCTCGCCAGGCGCGCGCCGGCACGCACGACGTGGTGCTGATGCCGGCGGGACAGGAATTGGGCGTGGCCAACCTGCCCGACGCGCAAGGCTACCGGGCCGAAGTGCTGAGTTTTTCACCGGCCCTGATCGCCCGTTTTCGCGCGCGCCATGGCGGCCTCGTCGATGCCCAGCTGCGCCATGCGGCCACGGCCAGCCTGTGCGTGCCGCTCGATGCCCACGCGGCGCATGCCTGGGACCAGTTGATGGCCAGCCTGGCGAGTGGCGCACCGCCCGCACTGCTGGCGCACCAGGCGGAAGGCTTGCTGCTGGCCCTGGCCCTGGGCGGCCATTGCGGCCCGCTGCTGCTGGACCGCCGCGATCCGCTGGCCGCGCGCGTGCAGCAAGTGCTGCTGCTGGACCCGGCCGCCGACTGGAGTGTTGCCAAGGTGGCGTCGAAACTCCATGTGGGCGCGTCCACCCTGCGCCGCCAGCTGGCCCTGGAACAGCGCCACTTCCGCGCCATCCTCGAAGATGTACGGCTGGGACTGGCCTTGCAGGAATTGCAATCTGGCATCTTACCCATCAGCGACATCGCGGCCGCCTGCGGCTACGCCTCGCCCTCGCGCTTCGCGGCCCGTTTCCGCCAGCACTACGGCCTGTCGCCACGCGAACTGCGCGCTACCCTGTAATGTTCGTCCAGCGCAATTGAATTGCAACAAGCGCTGACAGCGGGGCGATTTTCTTGCTACTATGCGCCCATGTCTTCCCGCCAGCCCACCCGCAAGCTTGCTCATCACGGTGCCGCCGCCTTCGCGCGCACGCCGTGGCAGTTGTGCGTGGCACTGTTCAGTGCGCTGGCCCTCGTGTTCCTGCTGTCGACGGCCGCCTCGCACCTGCACAAAACCACCCTCGACGCGGAAGAGTGCGCGCTGTGCGCCACGGTCATCGACAAGGTGGCCGACATCGCCGTGCCGCCGGCCATCGCCGAGCCGCCCGCCCAGTTACTGCCGTACCGCTTGCTGGCCATCGCGCCCGCCCCCCTGGCGCCCGTCGCCGCCCTCATCCTGCCGCCCGTGCGCGGCCCGCCTGCCGCCTCACTGTAGTTCCCACGCTGTTTTTCCTTTTTTTCAGGCTGCCCCTAGTCGCGCGTTCATGCGCGCCGGGCCGCCTGGCGTTGACTATTTTGAGGCTTACCATGCAATACACTCCCCGCCTGAGCGCGCTGTCGCTCGCCCTTGCCAGCCTGTTTACGAGTTCCGCGCATGCCGCCGAAGCCACCGCAGCGGCAGATGCCGCACCACAAGAGATGCAAAAGGTCGAAGTCACGTCCGCCCACCTGAAAAGCGCCCGCATCGAGCTGTCGCCAAAAGTCGGCACCACCATCTACAGCATCGACAGCCACATGGTCGACATGCTGGGCCAGGGCGACAACACGCCATTCAATGAAGTGCTGCTGCGTTTGCCGGGCGTATCGCAGGACTCGAAGGGTTCCGGTGCCCTGCACGTGCGCGACGACCATGCCAACGTGCAATACCGCATCAATGGCGTGCAACTGCCGGAAAGCATCACCGGCTTTGGCCAATCGATCGACACGCGATTGATCGACAAGACGGATTTCATGACGGGCGCCTTGCCGGCCCAGTTCGGCCTGCGCACGGCAGGCATCGTCGATATTGAAACGAAGGAGGGTGGCATGACGCCAGGCGGGCGCATCGGCATCATGGTCGGCAGCCACGACCACGTGGAGCCGAGTGCCGAATTTTTCGGCAGCGTGGGCAAGTTCAATTACTACCTGTCCGGCAGCTACCTCGGTAATTCCCTGGGCGTGGAAAACCCGCAAGACACGCGCAGCGCCCTGCACGACAAGACGCGCCAGAACAAATCGTTCGGCAGCTTGTCGTATTTCCTCGATGACAACACGCGCCTGGGTGCCATGTTCGGCACGTATAACGGCCGCTTCCAGATCCCGAACAACCCGAACCAGGCGCCCGCCTTCTCGCTGGCTGGCCACAGCGATGCGCAGGCGGGCACGTCCACGTTACCGTCGTCGCAGCTCAATGAAAACCAGCGCGAGGTGAACCGCTTCCTCGTGCTGTCGCTGCAAAAAAGCCTGGGCGACGTCAATTACCAGGTGTCGGCTTTCCACCAGTATTCGGAGCTGCACTTCACGCCCGACTCCATCGGCGACCTGATCTACAACGGCGTGGCCTCGGACTCGCGCCGCGCGAACAGCGCCTCCGGTGCCCAGTTCGACATCAGCTACAAATGGCACCAGGACCACACCGTGCGCGCCGGCCTGGCCTATACGCGCCAGAAGACGACGAGCGACAACACGGTGGCCGTCTTCCCCGCCATGGACGGCGCGCAAACGTCCACCACGCCCATCTCGATACTCGACAACAGCGGCAAGACGGGCACCCTGGCCAGTTTTTACCTGCAGGATGAATGGCACATCAGCAAGCCCCTGACCCTGAACTATGGCGCCCGCTTCGACAAGGTCTCGGCCTACACGAGCGAACAGCAATGGAGCCCGCGCGTCAATCTGGCCTACCAGATCGCGCCGGGCACGGCCCTGCACGCCGGCTATTCGCGCTACTTCACGCCGCCGCCGCAGGAACTGGCGGCCCAGGGCAGCATCGACCTGTACGCGAACACGACGAATGCGCCGGAAATCGGCCAGTCCGACAACGTCAAGGCCGAGCGCACGCATTACTACGACGTGGGCATCAGCCACCAGGTGAATGCGAAACTGACCGTGACGGCCGATGTGTACTACAAAAAGATCAACAACCTGCTCGACGAAGGCCAGTTCGGCCAGGCATTGATTTTGACGCCATTCAACTATGCGGACGGCTACGCCAAGGGCCTGGAGTTATCCGCCATCTACAGCGAGAAAAACTGGGGCCTGTTCCTCAACGCCAGCACGCAAAAGGCGCAGGGCCGCAACATCAATTCGGGCCAGGCCCTGTTTGGCGCCGATGAGTTGAACTACATCAGCAAGCACTATGTCTACCTCGATCATGACCAGAAATACACCTTGTCGGGCGGCGGCCATTATCACTTTGGCGATTCGCAAGTGAGCGCTGACTTCCTCTACGGCAGCGGCCTGCGCATGACCCCGGACGGCGGCGCGCCCAATTCCGGCCATCTGCCGAGCTACTTCACCGTCAACACGGCGCTCACGCACACGTGGAAGCACACGCCGGTCGGCAGAATCGAGGGGCGATTGGCCCTGATCAACCTGTTCGACAAATCATATCTGCTGCGCGACGGTTCCGGCGTGGGCGTGGGGGCGCCGCAGTACGGCGCCCGCCGCAGCATCTACGCCGGCCTGTCCACCAGTTTTTAACACCTGACAGTACCTACTGCGCGGCGTGGGGCGCGGCCTCCGATGCTCACTGTGCTAAAGCACAGCTGCGCTTCTCGGCCACGCCGCACATCCGCTCGCTACGGTTCTGTCCAGGTGTTGTAAGTCGCGCGAAGACAGCGGCAGGGAGCAACGCCTGCCGCTGTCGGTTGCCGTGCCGTATCTGATTTAGGCCCAGGCGATGGGCGCCTGGCCATGCGCCTGCAAATAGGCGTTGGCCTGGCTGAACGGCTTGCTGCCAAAGAAACCTTTGCTGGCCGACAAGGGGGATGGATGCGGCGCCGCCAGCACCAGGTGCTTGCCGGGATCGATCAGGGTGCGCTTGGCTTGCGCATAGCCGCCCCACAGGATGAACACGAGATTGTTGCGCTCGGCGGACAGGTGGCGGATGGCGCTGTCCGTCAGTTTTTCCCAGCCCTTGCCCGCATGCAAACCGGCCGCGCCCGCGCGCACCGTCAGCACGCTGTTGAGCAGGAACACGCCTTGTTCGGCCCAGTCCGACAAATCCGTGCGCGTGCGCGCCACGCCCAGGTCACTCTGCAATTCCTTGAAGATATTTTGCAAGCTCGGCTGCGGCGGCGTGCCTTCGGGAATCGAAAAACACAGGCCCATGGCCGCGCCCGGCGTGTGATACGGGTCCTGCCCCAGGATCACGACCTTGACTTGCTCGAACGGCGTCAGGTCGAACGCGCGGAAGATGGTTTTACCCGGCGGAAAACACGGCCCCGCCGCATACTCTTGCTTCACGAAAGCGGCCAGGCGTTCCCAGTAGGGCTGGGCAAACTCGCCTTCCAGCCGCGCCTTCCACGATGCGTCGATGCGTACGTCCATGCGTCACCTCGTAGCTTATCCGTCAACCATGCTTTTTCAGCATGCCAGTATAGGACGCTCAGCCGCATGAGGTGGGCACGATACGAACAGGCAAAAAAAAGCCGCCCGGCTTTGCAGCGGGCGGCTTGATGCGGCACAAGTGGCTTAGAAATTCAGCGCCGATTCCACGCCGGCGCTGTGCGCCTGTTCATCCGCGTGGTAGGAGCTGCGCACCATGGCGCCCACGGCGGCGTGGGTGAAGCCCATCTTGTACGCTTCCTCTTCGAACATTTTAAAGACGTCCGGGTGCACGTAGCGGCGCACGGGCAGGTGGCTGTTCGATGGCGCCAGGTACTGGCCGATGGTCAGCATGTCGATGTCGTGCTCGCGCATGTCGCGCATGACTTGCAGGATTTCCTCGTCCGTCTCGCCCAGGCCCACCATGATGCCGGACTTGGTTTTCACGTCCGGGTACATGGCCTTGAAGTCTTTCAGCAGCTTCAGCGAGTGCATGTAATCGGAACCGGGACGCGCTTCCTTGTACAGGCGCGGCGCCGTTTCCAGGTTGTGGTTCATGACGTCAGGCAAGCCATCCTTGAACAACAGCAACGCTTTTTCCAGGCGGCCACGGAAGTCGGGCACCAGCACTTCGATGCGGGTGTTCGGCGACAGGGCGCGCGTTTGCTGGATGCACTCGACGAAATGGCCGGCGCCGCCGTCGCGCAAGTCATCGCGGTCGACGGAGGTGATGACGACGTAGTTCAGGCGCAGCTTGGCGATGGTTTTCGACAGATTCGACGGTTCGTCCTTGTCCAGCGGGTCCGGGCGGCCGTGGCCGACGTCGCAGAACGGGCAGCGGCGCGTGCACTTGTCGCCCATGATCATGAAGGTGGCCGTGCCCTTGCCGAAGCATTCGCCGATGTTCGGGCAGCTGGCTTCCTCGCACACCGTGACGAGTTTGTTTTCGCGCAGGATGTCCTTGATTTCATAGAAACGGGTCGATGCCGACGCGGCCTTGACGCGGATCCAGTCCGGCTTTTTCAGGCGCTCGATCTGCTCGATCGGGACGATCTTGATCGGGATGCGCGACGTCTTGCTGGCGCCTTTTTGCTTTTCGCTCGGGTTGTAGGCGGGAGCGGCGGGTGCGGTGCTGGAAATGGTCTCAGAAGTCATGGCTGCGAGCCCTTGACGGGCATGTTGGTTTGTTTGCTCAGGCATCCGCTGCCTGAGGCGCGCCTGCGGCGCTGTTTACTTCGCTTACATCGAGTAATACGGTCAATTCATGGGCCAGGGCCCGCTGCACGTCGGCCAGCGGCGCCAACACGCCCATGCTGCGCATGTCCACCGTCTTCAGGCCGGAATAGCCGCAAGGGTTAATCCAGGAAAACGGCGCCAGGTCCATCGCCACGTTGAGCGATACGCCATGGTAGGTGCAGCCGTTGCCGCGCACTTTCAAGCCCAGCGCGGCGATCTTCGCACCCTTGCTTGGCCCGCCGGCGATATAGATGCCAGGCGCGCCATCGATGCGCTCGCCAGCGAGATTATACGCCGCCAGCACGTTGATGATGGCTTGCTCGATTTTATGCACGAACTGGCGCGCGTACAGCTTGCCGCCCGGCTTGTTGCGGCGCAAGTCCATCAGCAGGTAAATCACCACCTGGCCGGGGCCGTGGAACGTCACTTCGCCGCCCCGGTCCGTCTGCACCACGGGCACGTTTTCGGCGCCGGCCAGCAGATGGCCGCGGTCGGCCGCCAGGCCCAACGTAAATACGGGCGGATGCTCGACGATCCACAGTTCGTCGCGCGTGTCCGTCGTGCGCGCATCGGTAAAGGCGCGCATGGCGGCAAAGGTGGGCTCGTAATCGACGCGGCCCAGCTCGCGGATCAGCGCCTTTTCGGTGCGGGTGGTGGTCATGACGGATTCGGTAATCAGCTGCCGGCGCCCTGCGGACGCTGCGGCGAAGCCGTGATTATAAGCCAGGCGGCCGTTTCATTCCGGGGCGGACTCTGGCAACAGCAGCAACCTGCCCAATTTTTGTGCAGCATGGCGTACCTGGGCCAGGCTCAAGGCCGTGTAGCCGAGCAGCACGGCCGGCGCCAGCCTGGCGCTGTGGCAAAAGTCGCCGAGCGGCTGCAGCGCCAGCCCGTCCTGCGCCGCGCGCGCGCAAAACGCCCGCTCGTCGCTGTCCGGCGGCAGCCACAGCACGCAATGGAAACCCGCCTGCTGTCCCGTGACCGTGTAGCGCCCGGGGGCGGTCTGCTCGAGGCAGGCCAGCAACAGGTCGCGCCGCTCCTTGTAGGCCAGGCGCGCCTGGCGCAAATGGCGCACGAAGGCGCCTTCCTCCATCCAGGCGGCCAGCGCCAGCTGTTCCGTCACGCCTACGGAGCGGCCCGTCAATTGCACGATGCCCAGCAACTGCGGGCGCAAGGCAGGCGGCAGCACCATGAAGCCCACGCGCAGGCCCGCAAACAGAGTCTTGTTGAAACTGCCACAGTAAATCACGCGCTGGTACTGGTCCAGCGCCTTCAGGGCCGCCAGCGGGGCGCTGTGGTAATTGAATTCGCTGTCGTAATCGTCTTCCACCACCCAGGCGCCGTGGTCGTTCGCCCATTCCAATAACGCCAGGCGGCGCGTGACGGACATGGTCACGCCCAGCGGCGACTGGTGCGCCGGCGTCACATACGCGAGGCAGGCATCCGCGTGTCCGGCCAGCGCGGCGCAATCGATGCCCTCGGCGTCGACGGCAATGTCCACCGGCACGGCGCCGGCCAGAGCGAACAGGGCGCGCGCGGCCGGGTAGCCAGGTTCTTCCAGGCAGACTTTTTCGCCATCGCGCACGATGCCGCGCGCCAGCAAGTCGATCGCGTGACGGATGCCGGTCGTGACGATGATGTCTTGCGGGTCACAGCGGATGCCGCGGTACTTGGCGAGGAAATCGGCGATCTGCTGGCGCAGCTGGAGCAGGCCGGCCGGATCGGCGCTGCACAGCTGCTCCGGCGTGGCGGCGGCCAGCGCCCGCGTGGCGCACTTGGACCAGGCGGCCATGGGAAACAGGCTGGCGTCGGCGCGCCGCGCAACAAACGGCAAGCCGTCGCGCACGCCCGTGTCCGAAGCGGGCAGGGGCACGGCGGCCGGTACGGCCGGGGCGGCATCGGCAAAGCCTGCCATCAAAAAACGTTCCGGCACGACGGCGCACACGCGCGTGCCGGAACCGGGTACGCGCGTCACGTACGCTTCCGCATGCAGACGGTCGAACACGGTTTCGATGGTGCCGCGCGACAATTCCCACCGTTCGGCCAGGGTGCGGCTGGACGGCAAGCGGCTGCCCGCCGGCAGCATCTTCGTCAGGATGGCCGAGCGCAGCGCTTCATACGCGCCATCCTGCTTGTTGACGCCCGCCTTGTCGAGCCAGCTGGTCGGGCGAGGCAAGTCCAGGGTGTGCGGTGATTTTCCTCGCGGCATGATAATCGTCCAAGTGGTCCAATGAGTTTTCTGATGACTGGCACTTCGCATTACACCACAACCATCCTATTCTCACCGTTCCGGTGCGTCTGTCATCTCTTGCATACCAAAAAACATGAATCAACGAACAACACCTCCCCTGTGGGCCTGGGGCGGCATCGTGCTGCTGCTGGTCTGCCTGTCGCGCATCAGCATCGACATCTATTTGCCTTCGCTGCCGGCCATGGCCGACGCCCTGCATGCCAGCGATGCCCAGTTGCAACTGACCCTGAGCCTGTTCATGGCCGGCTCGGCCGCCTCGATGCTCGCTTGCGGGCCGCTGGCCGACCGCTACGGACGCCGCCCCGTGCTGCTGGCCGGCACGGGCATTTTTGTGCTCGCCAGCATCGTCTGCACCGTGACCAGCGACGTGTACGTGCTCATCGGTGCGCGCGTGCTGCAGGCGTTCGGCGGCTGCAGCGGCACCATCATCGGCCGGGTCATGGTACGCGACCGCTTCGATCCCGCCACGCAGGCGCGCATGCTGGGGAAAATCTCGATGGCGATGGGCTTGTCGCCGATCGTGGCACCGCTGGCGGGCAGCGTGCTCGATGCGGCATTCGGCTGGCGCGCCGTGTTTGGCGTGCTGTGCGCACTGGGCGCGCTGTCGCTGGGGCTGATCGCCGCGTATGTGCCGGAAACCAGGCCGGCCAGCGTCGTGCCACAGGGCAATACCCTCGCGCTGTACCGCCGCCTGCTGGGCGACAGGTATTTCCTGCGCTATGCGCTGGCCATCGGCTGCGTGTATTGCACATATTTCCCCTTCATTGCGGAATCGTCCGTGCTGTTGCAAAGGGGTATGCATCTGTCGCCGCACGCATATGCGCTGGTATTCGCGCTGACGGTCAGCGGCTATATCGCGGGATCGAGCCTGTTTCGCGCCCTGGGACCGCGCCTGGGCGCCGATTACATGCTGGGCGTGGCGGTGCTGGTCAATGTGGCGGGCGCGGCCAGCCTGTTGCTGGCGGGGACGTTGGCGCCGCGGCACGTGGCCTCGCTGGTGGCGCCCATGTTGCTGGTGATGGTGTCGGTGGGCACGGCCATTCCCGCCTGCCAGCTGGCCGTGCTGCAGCCGTATGGCGCCCAGGCGGGCAGCGCCTCGGGCCTGTTCTTCTTCGTGCAGATGCTCATCACGGCCGTGTGCGGCGCCGTCATCGCCGCCATCACGGACGGCAGCGAAAAGCCGCTGCTGTGGGTGACGGCGGCGGCCAGCGCGGCCTTTGCCCTCGTGTGGGGGCTGACTAAGCCGGTTGCGGCGACGGCACCTGCGCCAGCCACTGCCGCACGGCAGGGCGCTGCCACTGGGCCAGCGCATAGTCGCGCAGGACAGGCGGCACGGGCTCGCCGCTCTTGATCAAACGCAACAGCATCAGGGCCAGGTCCGTGTCGGCGATGCTCCAGGCGCCAGCCAGGTAGTCACCGTGCACCAGCTCGCCCGCGATATGCAACAGCTTGGCGGCCGCGGCCTGCGCCGCCGGCGACAGCGGCGCATGGTCCGCGCGGGGCGGATGGAACACGACGGTGGAATCGCGCTCGTTGCGCAGCGCCAGCAGGTCGCTGCGCAGCCACGCCTGCACTTGCCTCGCCCGCGCCCGCTGCCGCACGTCGCGTGGCAGCACGGAAGGATGGTCAGGCACGGCAAAGACGTCGTCGAGGTAGTCGGCGATGGCGTTCGATTCCGTCAGGACAAAGCCGTCATGCTCGATGGCGGGCACGCGCTGCGTCAGGCTGACGTTGCTGAACGGCGGCCGGCGCGCCGCGCCCGCGTCCAGGTCGACGTCCTGCACGGTGAAGGGAAGCCGCTTTTCGCTCAGGGCGACAAAGGCGGACAGGGCATACGGGCTGATGCGGTTGCGGTCGACATACAAAACGAGGGACATGGCGGGCTTCCTGTGGATAAGTGAACAGGATTCATCATAAAGCGCCGTGCACTGCCATCAAAACGAGTTATATTCAGCGTTCTGGTTACTTCTATTCACATCAAACGCCATGTCCCGACTGCCCAATTTTTCAGCATTGCGCGCCTTCGAGGCGGCCGCCCGCCATGGCAATTTTTCGCGCGCGGCCGAGGATCTGCACCTGACGCACGGCGCCATCAGCCACCAGGTGCGCAAGCTGGAAGAAGAGCTGGGCGTGCTGCTGTTCCAGCGCAACGGCCGCCATGTGACGGTCACGCCGCAGGGGCGGCAATTTGCGCTGGTGCTGGGCAAGGCTTTCACGGAGATCGCCACGGCGGCGCAAGCGCTGCGGCCGGCGCCCGCCAATACGCGGCTGACGATCACGGCGATTCCCTCGTTTGCGGCGCGCTGGCTGGCGCCGCGCCTCGGGCATTTCATCGAACGCCATCCCGGCATCGAAGTGGTGCTGCAAACGAGCGGCGCCTTGCAGGACCTGGAAAGCGAAGGCATCGACGTGGGCATCCGCTTTGGCCGCGGCCATTATCCGGGCCTGCTGGTGCAGCCGCTGATGGGCGACGTGTATTACCCCGTCTGCAGTCCCCATTACCGGGGCGGCAACTTGCCGGCCACGCCGGGCGAACTGGCGCAGGCGACCTTGCTGCGCTCGCTCGAACCGTGGCGGCCATGGCTGGCGGCGGCCGGCTTGCCGCTGGCCGAGCCCGTGGGCGGCGTACTGTACGAGGATTTGTCGATGCTGATACGCTCGGCCATCGATGGCGACGGCGTGGCGCTGGTGCGCCATGTGGTGGCGCTGCAGGAGGTGGCGGCGGGGCGGCTGGTGCGCCTGTTCGATATGGCCGTGCCCTGCGCCGACGCGTATTACCTGGTCAGCCCGCCCGCCGCGGCGCAGCGCGAGCCAGTGCGGGCCTTCCGTACCTGGCTGGGCGAAGAAATTGCCGCCTTCCAGGCACGCGAAGCGCCCACCTTGCTTACATGACGATCTTCACCATCGGGTGGCCCGACAGCGCCGTGTACAGGGCGTCGAGCTGCTCGCGGCTGATGGCGCGCACGGTGACGGTCAGGCCCGTGTAGTTGCCCTTGCCCGATGGACGCTCTTCCATGCGGCCCGCGTGGAAGGTCGGATCGTGGCTGATGACCAGTTCCAGCATGGTCGGGGCGAAGTCGACATGCGTCGGGCCCATGATCTTGATGGGAAAGTCGCTCGGATATTCGATCAGCGATTCGCTGGGAGGAATAATGTGTTCGGTGGGAGGCGTCGTTTGCATGGGAAATCCAATCAGTGCAGGTCAGAACAGGCAACGCTTATCGCGCGGCGGCTGCATAAAAGCGTATTGTAGCCAACTTTGAGGGCGGGCGCGCCCGCCGCCATGGCGCAGACGGCAAGGCAAAAAAAAGCCAGCTGGGTAAGCTGGCGGAAAACTATTTCGTTGAGACAAAATAGCCGGAAAAGTCGCTGCTGTGACTTGGAGGAAAAGCAGTAGTCGTACTGTAGCCAAACGACGGCCGCCTTACCTCCGGTATGTGACGAACTGCGCATTTTGCGGCGTGAACGCCGATACGGCGCGACAGACGGCACGCCCGTCAGCGCTCCACTTCCTGCATCCGGCCGTTGCGGCCGGGATTGCCGCGCTCATGGTTGCGCTCCCGGGGCGGATTGGGGCGCTCGGCACTGCGCGCTTCCTGGGGCGGCCGTGCGGCAGGGGCCGCAGGGGCCGGTGGAGGCGGCGGCGCGGGGCGCGGCACGGCCACGGGCGGCGAAGCAGGCAAGGATGGCGGCGGCGCCGTCTGCAACGCTTCGCGGCGGGGGCCACGCTCGGCGCGGTGCCAGTCGGCGCGGGGTCGCTCCTCGCCATGCCACCCGGGGTGACCCACATGATCTTGCACGGGCGGCAAGGCCGGCATGGCCGGCATCCGGGGCTGTGCCGGCACCGGCGGCTGTTGCGGCTGGGCCGGCACGGGCGGCCGGTTCGGCTGCATGGGACGGGGCGCCATGTGCGTCTGGCCATCGTCCGTCTGCAAGCGGCCGGGACGGTTGACCCAGTCGCGCCGGGGCTCCCTCGGCTCGGCGGGACGCTGCCAGTTGCCGGCCGGCGCAGGGGCCGTGCTCAAGGGCAAACTTTGCATGATGGGTGGCGGCATGGTGGTGCGGTTACGGCGCGGCACGTCGACCGTGCGCGCGCCGCCAAAACGCTCGCCGGGCAGCATCGTCATGCCTTCGCGCCGTTCGCGCTCGCCCGCCACGGGGCGGCGCCCTTCGGCCACGCGGTTGATGCGGCGTTCATACTCGGCGCTGGCGCGGTAGCCGGGCACGTAGCGCTCGTGCGGCGACAGGGGGAACCAGCCGACACCCGGGTGCTGGCCATGCTGCTGCCAGTGGTTGCCGCCGACCCAGCCCACCAGGGCCGGCGCCCAGGGCACGCGGCCACGTTCGCGTCCCGGCGCCCAGCCCCAGCGGTGGCCCAGCAGCACCCAGCGGCCGTAGTGCGAGGGGGCATAACCCCACGGCGCATTGTCGACCCAGGTCCAGCCCCACGGCGCGATCCACGTCCAGCGCCCGTCGCTGTACGGCGCCCAGCCGGCCGGCACGGCGCTGGGCAGCCACAAGGGGCCGTATTCCGCGTGGTCCTGCCAGGCGCCATAGCGGTCCAGCTCTTCATAGCCGGTGGTATCGTCCGTGACATAGCGCAAGGCCGGCGCGGCGGCGGGCAAGGCTTCGGGCCAGTTGTCGAAGGCGATCCGCTGCAAGGCGCCCGTGCGCAATTCCTCGTCCGTCAGCTCGGCACGCTTGCCAGCGCGCAAGGTGACGCTGCCCGTCGCGCCATCCACGTCGGCCGCGCCGTCGAGCACGCTGACGACGCTGGTGCCGGGCTGGTGCCCCGCCTCGATGCGCACCCAGCCCGGCTGCGTCAGGATCACGCGGGCCTGGGCGGTGGTCAGCTCGAAGCCGCGCAGCGCGTCGGGATTGCGCACGCGCACGCTGACCGTGCCATAGCTGAGGTGCAATTTGAAACTGTCGTCATCGAGCTCGCTCACTTCCAGCTCGGAATCGCCATCGAGACGCACGGCCGCCGCACCCACGCGAAACTCCGCCAGCGCGCCGCGCATGGTGCTCAAGCGGTTATCCGTCGTGACGGGCCAGTTCAGCAGGGCGTTTTGCGCGTCGCCGTCGCCGGCGCGCACCAGCACCTGTCCTTCGACGGTGGAAATACGGCCCACGCGGGCGGGCGGATCCTCGGCCAGCGCCAGCGAGCACGCCGACGACAACAGCACGGCGCACACGGCGTTCAGAAAGGGGAAAGACAGGGTCGGACGCATGGCAGCGCTCCAGGCAGGACTTACAATGACGACATGTATCGATTACATCCGCTTCAGGCGGGCATCGCAAGCGGGCTTACAAATGTTTGCATCTTGACTTCGGTCAGGATGCCGCCTGGCCGCCGCGCTTGACGAAGAACAGGGCCGCGCCGACAGCCATCAGCAAGCCGCCAAAGAAGCGGTTCTGCTTTTTCACGGCCTTGGCGTCGCGGAAAAAGCGCTGCATCGACGAGGCGAGGAAGGCATAGCTGTGCATGACGATCTGGTCGATCGTGCACATGGTGACGGCCAGGATCAGCAGTTGCGGCAGCAGGGGCGCAGTCGGGCTGATGAATTGCGGCAACACCGCCACCATGAAGATGATGCCTTTCGGATTCGTCACGTTCGTCAAAAAGCCCGTCAGCACGCGCCGGCGCCAGGACGGCACGACGGCGTCGGCGTGCAGGTCGCCGGCCACCGCTACCTTGGCGCGCCACTGCGACAGGCCCAGGTAGATCAGGTACAGGGCGCCCACCGTCTTGACGATATTGAACGCCACTTCGGAGGCCAGCAGCAGGGAACCCACCCCGGCGCCCGCGATGCCCAGCACCACCAGCAAGCCCAGTTGCAGGCCGAGAATCGTGGCGCTGGCCTTTTTCACCCCGTACGACAGGCCGTGCGACATCGACAGCACGGCGCCCGAGCCGGGCGAGACGGCGATGATGGAGGCGGCGATGACAAAGGTGATCCAGGTGGCGAATGGCATGCGGTTTCCCAAAAAATGGTAATGAAGAGCAATTTTACCCCGGTCAGTGCGGCCCTGCCGGCCATCCCTGGGGTAAGATCGCGGTCGTGTCTTACCGACCTCACTCCTTGCCGTACAACCAAGAATAACATCATGAAAAACAACACTTTCCTCGCTCCACGATTCCCTGCCACCGCCATGGGAGCGCGCTGAGATGGCCGGCTCCAGCCTGCTGGCCCTGCTCGACGACATCGCCAGCATTCTCGACGACGTTTCCCTGATGACCAAGGTGGCCGCCAAGAAGACGGCCGGCGTGCTCGGTGACGACCTGGCCCTGAACGCGCAGCAAGTGGCCGGCGTGCGCGCCGAGCGCGAACTGCCGGTCGTCTGGGCCGTCGCCGTCGGTTCGCTGAAGAACAAGGCCATCCTCGTGCCCGCAGCGCTGGCCATCAGCGCGTTTGCGCCGTGGGCCATCACGCCGCTCCTGATGGTGGGCGGCGCCTACCTGTGCTTCGAAGGCTTCGAGAAGATCGCGCACAAATACCTGCACCCGGACGACAGCCACAAGGCCGAGCTGGCCCAGGCGCTGCGCGACCCGCAGGTCGACCTCGTCGCCCTGGAAAAGGACAAGATCAAGGGCGCCATCCGCACCGATTTCATTTTGTCGGCGGAAATCATCGTCATCGCGCTGGGCACGGTGGCTGCGGCCACCTTCGCCGAGCAGGTGGCCGTCGTCGTCGGCATCGCCATCATCATGACGGTGGGCGTGTACGGCCTGGTGGCGGGCATCGTCAAGCTCGACGACGCGGGCTTTTACCTGGCGGCGCGCAAGGGCGCGGGCGCGCTGATGGACGGCGTGCGCGGCTTTGGCCGCATGCTCGTCTCGGCGGCGCCGAAACTGATGAAATTTCTGTCCGTCGTGGGTACCCTGGCCATGTTCATGGTGGGCGGCGGCATTCTGACGCACGGCTGGCCGTGGGCCAGCGGCATGCTGCACCACGCGGAAGAAGCCGTCGGCAGCGTGGCCGGCATCGGCCCCGTGCTGGCAGCCGTCACGCCCAGCCTGATCAACGCGGTGGCCGGCGTCATCGCCGGGGGCCTGGTGCTGGCCGGTGTCACGGCCGTGTCGGCTTTGTTGCGCATGGTCAAGCCAGCCAAATAAACTTTCTGGTCTGATGGGGCGGCAGGCGCATCCGTGCCTGCCGCCCCGGCCATGCCGCGGCGCCAGCCCGTCCATGGAGACCCTATGCAGACTTCCCCCATCCAACGTCCCAGCAGCGCCTTCATCGGCGCCTCCTGGGCGGCCCTGCTGATCGGCGCCATCACCTACCTGTCCGGCCTGTGGAACGCCAGCATGGCGCTCAACGAGAAGGGCTATTACTTCACCATCCTCATGTACGGCCTGTTCGCCGCCATCTCGCTGCAAAAATCCGTGCGCGACCGCGCCGAAGGCATCGCCGTGACGGGCATTTATTTTGGCCTGTGCTGGATTTCCGTGCTGCTGGCCTTGCTGCTGCTGACGGTCGGCCTGTGGAACGCCACCCTGCAGAACAGCGAAAAGGGTTTCTACGCCATGGCATTCCTGCTCAGCCTGTTTGCCGCCGTGGCCGTGCAAAAGAATGTGCGCGACGTGGCGCGCGCCTCGGCCGCGACGCCTGCCGAAGTACCGGGAACCTAAATCGCGCCAGCGCGTCTAGCTGTATATCCACATGAGGGGGCGGCGATGAGCGACCAGCAAAAACGTTTGCAGATGGCACTGGATGCGGCGCACATGGCGATCTGGGATTCGCGCATCGTCGATGGCCAGATCATCGACGGCACGGTCAGCTGGTCGGCCAACGGCGCGGCCCTGCTGGGCCTGGAAGAGCGGCCGCTGACGCAGCCGTTCCGTGCCTTTCTCGGCTTCGTCCACGTCGATGACCAGAGCAAGGTACTCGAGGTGATGCAGGAAGCCGTGCGCCAGCACGACGGCTATGAATTGCAGTACCGCGTCGTCTGGCCCGACGGCAGCGAACGCTGGCTGGCGGCCAAGGCGCAAGTGTTCACGAATGCCGACGGTCTCCCCGACCGCACCCTGGGCATCATCTGGGATATCACCGAGCACACCTTGCGCGATCTGATGATCGCCGAAAGCAAGGAGCTGGCGGAAGTGACGCTCAGCTCCATCGGCGACGGCGTGATCACCACCGATCCGCAAGGCAAGACACGCTACCTGAACCGGGTGGCCGAGCAATTGACGGGCTGGAGCAACGAACTGGCCCAGGGTCTCGACATCTGGCAAACCCTGAACCTCATCGATGAACACACGGGCGAGCCGCTCGAACACGTGGCCATCAAGTGTCTGCGCCAGCGCCAGGCCATCGGCATTTCCACGCATGCGCAGCTGGTCACGCGCGACGGGCGGCGCATTGCCGTCGAGGAGTCGGCCGCGCCCATCTGGTCGCACGACGGAAACATCCTCGGCGCCGTCGTCGTGTTCCGCGACGTCAGCCACGAGCGCAAGCTGAGCCAGCAACTGTCGTGGCACGCCACGCACGACACCCTGACGGGCCTGATCAACCGGCGCGAATTCGAACACCTGGTGGCCGGCGCCCTGCACACGGCCAAGGAAGAGGGCCACGTGCATGCGCTGCTGTACCTGGACCTGGACCAGTTCAAGGTCATCAACGACACCTGCGGCCACGGCGCAGGCGACGTGCTGCTGCAACTGCTGGCGAAAATGCTGCAGGCGCAAATGCGCGACAGCGACATCCTGGCGCGCCTCGGTGGCGACGAACTGGGCGTGCTGCTGCCGCATTGCCCGCTCGATCACGCGCGCGTGATCGGCGAACAGCTGCGCCAGTCCATCCGCGATTTCCGCTTCGCCTGGGATAGCCGCAACTTCGAGCTGGGCGTGAGCATCGGCATGGTGGAAATCAGCCAGGACAGCAAGTCCATGAGCGAGCTGCTGAGCGCGGCCGACCAGGCCTGCTACCTGGCCAAGGAGCAGGGCCGCAACCGCATCCATGTCTACCAGGAGTCCGACGTCATGCTGGCGCAGCGGCATGGCGAAATGCTGTGGATTTCGCGTCTGAACGAAGCGTTCGCCCACGATTATTTCCGCTTGTACGCCATGCCCATCGTGCACCTGCACGACGGCCCGGAACACCACGACGAAGTGCTGATCCGCATCCGCAACAGCAAGGGCGACCTGATCTTGCCGGGCGCCTTCATCCCGGCCGCCGAACGCTACGACATGATGCTGTCCATCGACCGCTGGGTCATCCGCGCCGTCTGCGCGCATATCGAGAGCGTGCGCGACAGCCTGCCGCCGATGGAAGCGATGGCGGAAAGCCGGCGCCGCGCCCCAGCCCTGTATTCCGTCAACCTGTCGGGCATGTCGCTGGCCGACGCGGGCTTGCACGACTACATCACCGAACAGTTCGTGCAATTTGCCGTTGCGCCCGAGCAAATCTGCTTTGAAATCACGGAAACGGCCGTCATCGCCAACCTGCCCAAGGCGCAAGTATTCATGCGCCAGCTCAAGGCCATGGGTTGTCGCTTCTCGCTCGACGACTTCGGCAGCGGCTTTTCCTCGTTCGGCTACCTGAAGGCGCTACCCGTCGACTATCTGAAGATCGACGGCGTCTTCGTGCGCGACATCGCCAGCAACGCCATCAACCGCGCCATGGTCAAGGCCATCAATGAAGTGGGCCACGTGATGGGCTTGAAAACGGTGGCCGAATACGTGGAAGACGATGCCACCCTGGCCGTCATCCGCGAGCTGGGCATCGACTACGCGCAAGGCTACGCCGTGGGCAGTTTGCGGCCGCTGACGGCGGGCGTGGATTAGCCGCCGCTGGCAACCAGTAGCGTTACAACAATGCCGCATTGCTATCGCTAAATGCGTACAAGCACGACCAATCTGGAGGATTTTGATCTACATCAATAAATTTGCGCAGGCGACTCCTTACACTGATCTCCATTCTTGCAATCGTGCAAGTCTTACTCACCAATTAGCTATTCAACTGATCAGGAAGCCGCGACCATGCGACAAAATTTGCCAGTGACTAACCGTGAAGTCCTCGTCCTGGACGACCAGGCCATCGTGTCGAAAACGGATATGAACGGCAATATCGTGTATGTGAATCCGTACTTCAGCCAGGTCAGCGGCTTCAGCGAGGCCGAGCTGCTCGGTTCGCCCCAGAACATCGTGCGCCACCCGGACATGCCGGCCGAAGCGTTCGCCGACCTGTGGGCCTCGGTCCAGGCCGGCACACCGTGGACGGGCCTGGTCAAGAACCGCTGCAAGAACGGCGATTTCTACTGGGTGCGCGCCAACGTCACGCCGATCCGCGAAGCGGGCAAGACCATCGGCTACATGTCCGTGCGCGTGAAAGCGGACAAGGACCAGGTAAAAGCGGCCGAGGAAGCCTACGCGGCCATCCGCAACAAGGAAGGCGGCAACATCGTCATCAAGCACGGCCAGATCGTGCGCCCGGGCCTGGCGCACCTGCTGCACAACCTGACGCACATGTCGCTCAACCTGCGCATCTGGGCCGCCACCTCCATCGTCAACTGCTTGCAGCTGCTGGTGTGCGTCATCAGCCTGTTCGCCAGCGGCGGCAAGATCACCAATTACGCCATCTTCGGCGCCACCCTGTTCGGCTTCCTGATCAACGTTTTCCTCTGGTACACCTTGCGCATGTCCGTGCTCAAGCCGCTGGGCAAGGCCCTGAACGGCGCGCGGGCCATTGCCGCCGGCGACCTGTCGGGCAGTTTCGAAACGGACAGCACGGATGAAATGGGGCAATTGCTGCGCGCGCTGCAACAGATGAACAGCAACCTGATCGCCACCATCCGCGACGTGCGCATCAACGTGGAAACCATGGCCGTGGCCACCAAGCAGATCGCCGTCGGCAATATGGACCTCTCGGGCCGCACGGAATCGCAGGCGGCCAGCCTGGAAGAGACGGCTTCGAGCATCGAGGAATTCTCGTCGACCGTGAAACAGAACGCGGACAATTCCGTGCAGGCGAACGAGCTGGCCGTGGCCGCCTCGAAAGTGGCCGTGCAGGGCGGCGAGATCGTCTCCGAAGTGATCACCACCATGGACGACATCAACACCTCGTCGAAGAAAATCGTCGACATCATCGGCCTGATCGAAGGCATCGCCTTCCAGACCAACATCCTGGCCCTGAACGCGGCCGTGGAAGCGGCGCGCGCCGGCGAGCAGGGCAGGGGCTTTGCCGTCGTGGCGGGCGAAGTGCGCAACCTGGCGCAGCGCTCGTCCGTGGCGGCCAAGGACATCAAGCAACTGATTGAAATTTCCGTCGGCAAGGTGGGCGCCGGCATGCTGCAGGTGAACCGCGCCGGCGCCACCATGGAGCAGGTGGTCAGCTCCGTCAAGCAGGTGACGGCCATCATGCAGGAAATCTCGATCGCCTCGCGCGAACAGAGCATCGGCGTCGACCAGGTCAACCAGGCCATCGCCCACATGGACCAGGTGACGCAGCAGAACGCGGCCCTGGTAGAAGAAGCCGCCGCGGCGGCCACCCGCCTGGCGGAAGAAGCTGCCAGCCTGTCGCAAGCCGTGAGCCTGTTCAATTTCGGCAAGATGCCGCCACCGCGCCGCGTCGCCATGCCCGGCGGCAAGGGCGGCGCCGCGAACGCCGGCAAGCCCACCGCCCTGAAACGCCTGGCCGCCTAAACCTTTCAAGACTTCATACACATCATGCCTACACTACTCAGCAGTGCTTCCGCCGAACTGGATGCGGTCGTCGAATTCGACCCGGTCATCATCGGCAAGATGAGCCAGTCCGGCCCGCGCTACACGTCCTATCCGACCGCCGACCGTTTCAACGGGGAATTTGGCTACGGCAATTTCCTCGAAGCGCTGGCCGCCCTGCGCATGCGCGGCGGCCGCCGTCCGCTGTCGCTGTACGTGCACGTGCCGTTCTGCGACACCCTGTGCTACTACTGCGCCTGCAACAAGATCATCACGAAAGACCGCAGCAAGGCCGCCACCTATCTCAGCTATCTGAAGCAGGAAATCGCCATGCAGGGCAAGCTGTTTGCCGGCATGAACCAGATCGAGCAATTGCACTTCGGCGGCGGCACGCCCACTTACCTGAGCGAAAAGCAGATGGACGAACTGATGGCGCATCTGCGCCAGCATTTCGAGTTCGCGTCCGATGAAGACGGTGAGTATTCGATCGAGATCGACCCGCGCACAGTGTCGCGCGAACGCGTGTTTTCCCTGCGCGCCCAAGGTTTCAACCGCATCAGCCTGGGCGTGCAGGATTTCGACGCCGACGTGCAAAAAGCCGTCAACCGCATCCAGCCGGAAGCGGAAACGGTGGCCATCATGCAGGCGGCGCGCGACGCCGGTTTCCGCTCGATCAGCATCGACCTGATCTACGGCTTGCCGAAGCAAAACCTGGAAACGATGACGGAAACGCTGCGCAAGGTGATCAACGCCAGCCCGGACCGCATCGCCCTGTACCACTACGCGCACATGCCGCACCTGTTCAAGCCGCAGCGCCGCATCCTCGACGCCGACATGCCCGACAGCGCCACCAAGCTGGCCATGCTGGGCCTGTGCATCGCGCGCCTGACGGCCGCCGGCTACGTCTACATCGGCATGGACCATTTCGCCAAGCCGACGGACGACCTGGCCGTGGCGCAGCGCCAGGGCCGTTTGCACCGCAACTTCCAGGGCTATTCCACGCGCGCGGAAGCGGACCTGATCGCCTGCGGCGTGTCGGCCATCAGTTCTGTCGGCGCCGTCTACAGCCAGAATGAAAAGACGCTCGACGCGTACTACGAAAAGCTCGACGAAGGCGTGCTGCCGATCGCGCGCGGCATCAAGCTCGACACGGACGATTTGCTGCGCCGTATCATCATCCAGATGCTGATGTGCAATTTCGAATTGTCGATCGCCAGCATCGAGCAGGCGCATCCCGTGAAATTCCGTAGCTACTTCGCCAGCGAGCTGGAAAAGCTGCGCGAACTGGCGCGCGACGGCTTGCTCGTCATCGAGGAAGACTGGTTGACGGTCACGCCGAAAGGACGCTTGCTGATCCGCAATATCTGCATGGTCTTCGACCGCTACCTGACCATGGCGCGCGCCAATGCCGCGCCGGACGCGGTGCAGCCGCTGCGCTACTCGAAAACGGTGTAGCGCCACGCGATGAACGCCCTCAGCCTCGTGCCCATGTTCCTCGTCGGCCTGGCCGGCAGCGTGCACTGCATCGGCATGTGCGGCGGCATCGTGGGCGCGTTGTCGCTGGGCGCAGGCGCACCGGCGGCGCCTGCCCGCCCGGTGATCGCCATCGCCGTGGCACGGCCCGCGCTGCGGACAAGCCTGCAATCGAACGTGCTGCGCGTGCTGGCCTACAACGGCGGGCGCATAGTCAGCTACATGCTGGCCGGCGCCCTGGCGGGCAGCCTGGCGGGCGCGGGCATGCTGCACCTGGCTTCCCTGCAAGTGGCCGGCTACTGGCTGGCCAACCTGATGCTCGTCGCTTTGGGCCTGTACCTGATGGATGCCTGGCGCGGCCTGGCCCATCTGGAAGCGGCCGGCAACGTCGTCTGGCGCCGCGTGCGCCCCCTGCTGAAACCGTTGATGCCGATGGATACGCCGTTCAAGGCGCTGGCCGTGGGCGGGTTGTGGGGCTGGGTGCCGTGCGGCATGGTCTACAGCGCGCTGCTGACGGCCATGATGCAAGGTTCGGCCCTGAACGGCGCGGCCACGATGGCCGCCTTCGGCCTGGGCACCCTGCCCACTTTGCTGGGCATGGGTTTGCTGGGCACGCGGCTGCGCGCGCAGATGCAGCGCCGTCCCGTGCGCATCGCCAGCGGCTTGCTGGTGCTGGGCTTTGGCTTGCTGGGCCTGCTGCGCGCCGTCAATGGCGTCTCGCTGGGCTGGCTCGACGCCCTGTGCGTCACGGGCCATCCATGAAAAGACGCTTGAAAACAAACCTATGAATGCTGTTTTACAACCATCCGCCTGCTTCCATTGCGGCTTGCCCGTGCCAAGCGGTTCCAGCTGGAACGTCACCATCGACGACGTGCCGCGCGCCATGTGCTGTCCCGGCTGCGAAGCGGTGGCGCAAACCATCGTCGACATCGGCCAGAGCGCCTACTACCGCGACCGCGACGAATATGCCGTCAATGCGGCCGATGCGACCATGGTGCCGCCCGAACTGCGCCTGTACAGCAATGACGATGCGCAATTCGCGCGCGACGCCAGCAGCTGCGAAGCGACCCTGTCCGTCGAAGGCATCCGCTGCGCCGCCTGCGTCTGGCTGATCGAGCGCCAGCTGACGCGCCTGCCCGGCGTGCAGGCGGCCAGCCTGAACGTCGCCACGGAGCGCCTGTACGTGCGCTGGAGCCGCGCGCAATGCGAACCGGGCGACATTCTGCAAGCCGTGCGGCAAGTCGGCTACACCGCCTATCCGTATGACGCCGTGCGCCATGGCGAACGCCTGCAAAAAGCCAGCAAGACCCTGGGCCGCCAGCTGTTCGTGGCCGGCCTGTCGATGATGCAGGTGATGATGTACGTGGCGCCCGCCTACCTGGCCGCCGAGGATGGCACCCTGGACGACAATATGGCCAGCCTGATGCGCTGGGCCAGTTTGCTGCTGACCCTGCCTGCCATCTGTTACTCCGCCATGCCCTTCTTCCAGGGCGCCTGGGCCAGCCTGCGCGCGCGCACCCTGGGCATGGACGTACCCGTCGCGCTGGGCATCCTGGCGGCCTTCTTCGGTAGCGTGGTGGCGACCTTCACGGGCCGCGGCGAGGTGTATTACGACTCGGCCACGATGTTCATCTTCCTGCTGCTGTGCAGCCGCTATTTCGAGCTGCAGGCGCGCCGCAAGGCCGCTTCCGCGCTGGAACGGCTGCAGCACGCCTTGCCCGCGTCCGCGTCCTTGATGGCGGGCTTCCCCGACAGCCGCGCCACCACCCTGGTGCCGGCCGGCAGCCTGGCCGTGGGCGACGTCATTCTCGTCAAGCCGGGCGAAGCGATCGCCGCCGACAGCGTCATCATCGAGGGTACGAGCGCGCTCGATTTGTCCTTGCTGACGGGCGAGAGCGCGGCACAGCGCCGCAAAACGGGCGAGCGCGTGCCAGGCGGGGCCATCAACGCCAGCGCGGCGATCATCCTGCGCGTGCTGAAGCCGGCGCGCGAAAGCACGCTTTCCGATTTATTGAAACTGATCGAGCGGGCCGGCAGCGGCAAGCCGCAGATCGCGCAATGGGCCGACAAGGTGGCCGCCTGGTTCGTCCTGGGCCTGCTGCTGTTCGCCGTCGCCGTGTTCGCCTTCTGGATCTGGCACGACGCGTCGCAGGCCTGGCCCGTGGCCATCGCCGTGCTGGTTGTCTCTTGCCCGTGCGCGCTGTCGCTGGCCACGCCGACGGCGCTGGCGGCCGCCACCGACAGCCTGCTGCGGCGCGGCGTGCTGATCGTCCAGCCGCACGTGCTGGAAACCCTGCACCGCGCCACCCACATCGTCTTCGACAAGACGGGCACCCTGACGCTGGGCCGGCCCGTGCTGAAGCAGATCGAGGGCCTGGACGGCATGACGGAAGACGACTGCCTGCAGGTGGCCGCCGCGCTGGAAGCGGGCAGCGCCCATCCGCTGGCGCAGGCGATCCTGGCCGCCGCGGGAGAAACGCCGCGCACGCATGCGGAACAGCTGCAGGAAGTGCAGGGCCAGGGCCTCGAAGGCATCGTCGGCGGCGTGCGCTATCGCCTGGGCAATGCGGCCTTCGTTGCCGCCATCGCCGGTCCGCCGTTGGGCGACACGGCCGTCGGCATGCAGGGCATGACGCCGCTGTACCTGGGCACGCAGGGGCGCTGGCTGACGCGCTTTTTACTCAGCGACGCGCTGCGCCCGGAAGCGCGCGACGTGGTCGCGTATTTCCAGCGGCGCGGCAAGCAGGTCGTGCTGCTCAGCGGCGACCAGGAAGCGCTGACGCAAAGCGTGGCGACGGAACTGGGCATCAACACGGCCTGCGGCGAATGCCTGCCCGATGAAAAGCTCGATTTCGTGCAGCAATTGCAGGCGACGGGCGCCGTCGTGGCGATGGTGGGCGACGGCATCAACGACGCGGCCGTGCTGAGCGGCGCCGACGTTTCCTTCGCCATGGGTTCCGGCGCCGCCCTGGCGCAGGCCCATGCGGACACGGTACTGCTCTCAAACCAACTGGTATCCGTGCTCGACACGGCCAAGACGGCCGCGCGCAGCATGCGCATCATCCGCGAAAACCTGGGCTGGGCCACCCTGTACAATCTGACGGCCATCCCGGCCGCCGCGCTGGGTTTCTTGAACCCCTGGCTGTCCGGCGTCGGCATGGCTGCCAGCTCGGCCGTCGTCATCGCCAACGCCCTGCGCCTGCGGAAAGCCTGAACATGGAAGCACTGTATCTCCTTATCCCCTTGAGCGTCGTGGTCGTCTTCATCGCCCTGTGGGTGTATTTCACGGCCTCGGACGGCGGCCAGTTCGACGACCTCGTCGGACCGGGCCTGCGCGTGCTGCAGGACGACGATACGACAACGACGCCGGCGCCCGGCGAACCGCATCCCTGAGCTCCCGGCCCGGCCGGCGCCTGCCCCGCAATCCGCCCGGATTGCAGGGATCTTGTATGGCTTTTTTGAGCGGAATTTGACCGAAATACCGCTTTATTTCGATGCCAGTTCGCTACGCTTATTTCATCCGGGGAATTTTGATCCACATCAAAGTTTTTTCGCGGTCAAACACTTACTCTCTGGCCACCATCATAAATAGTAATTCCAGGGAGAGTCTTTGTGGATCAATCGCTGAACTATAACTACAAGATCGTGAAGCAATTCGCGGTCGCTACTGTGGTATGGGGCATCATCGGCATGCTGGTTGGCGTTATCATCGCCGCTCAGCTGGCCTGGCCTGCCCTGAACCTCGACATACCATGGCTGACATACGGACGCTTGCGTCCGCTGCACACGAATGCGGTGATTTTCGCCTTCGGCATCTGCGGCTTGTTCGCCACCTCGTACTACGTCGTGCAACGCACCTGCCAGGTGCGGCTGTTTTCCGACAAGCTGGCCGCCTTCACCTTCTGGGGCTGGCAAGCCGTGATCCTGTGCGCCGTCGTCACCCTGCCCATGGGCATGACGCGCGGCAAGGAATACGCGGAACTGGAATGGCCTATCGCCATCCTCATCGCCGTCGTCTGGATCGCCTACGCCATCGTGTTCTTCGGTACCTTGATCAAGCGCAAGGTCAAGCACATCTACGTGGCCAACTGGTTCTTCGGCGCCTATATCCTGGCCGTCACGATTCTGCACGTGGTCAATGGCGCCGTCATGCCAGCCTCGTTCACCAAGTCGTATTCCGCCTATGCGGGCGTGCAGGACGCCATGATCCAGTGGTGGTACGGCCATAACGCGGTGGGTTTCATCCTGACCGCCGGCTACCTGGGCATGGTCTACTACTTCATCCCGAAACAGGCCGAGCGCCCCGTGTACTCGTACCGTCTGTCGATCGTCCACTTCTGGGCGCTGATCTTCACCTACATGTGGGCGGGTCCGCATCACCTGCACTACACGGCATTGCCTGACTGGACGCAATCGATCGGCATGGTCTTCTCGCTGGTCCTGCTGGCACCAAGCTGGGGCGGCATGATCAACGGCATCATGACCCTGTCGGGCGCCTGGCACAAGCTGCGCACCGATCCGATCCTGAAATTCATGATCGTCTCGCTGTCGTTCTACGGCATCGCCACCTTCGAAGGTCCGATGATGTCGATCAAGACCATCAACTCGCTGTCGCACTACACCGACTGGACCGTTGCCCACGTGCATGCGGGCGCCCTGGGCTGGGTGGGCTTCATCACCATGGGTTCGATCTACTACCTGCTGCCGCGCCTGGCTGGCCGCACGCAGATGCACAGCACGCGCCTGGTCGACGTGCACTTCTGGGTGGCCACCATCGGCATCGTGCTGTACATCGCCGCCATGTGGATCGCCGGCGTGATGCAGGGCCTGATGTGGCGCGCGGTCAATCCGGACGGCACCCTGACCTACACCTTTGTCGAGAGCGTGAAAGCAACGTATCCGTACTACGTGGTGCGCGTGGCCGGTGGCCTGCTGTACCTGTCGGGTATGTGCATCATGGGCTACAACACCTGGATGACCCTGCGCGGCAGCAAACTCCCCGTCGCCCGCATTCCGGAACTGAACGCGGCGCACGCCTGATAGGAGCAAAAGCAAATGAAATTTTCACATGCATGGATTGAGAAAAACCCCTGGCTGCTGATCGCCCTGGTCACGGTGGTGATCAGCATCGGCGGCGCCGTCGAGATCGTCCCCCTGTTCTTCCAGAAGAGCACGACGGAGCCGGTCGCCGGCCTGAAGCCGTATTCGCCGCTGCGCCTGGCGGGCCGCGACATCTACGTGCGCGAAGGCTGCTACAACTGCCACTCGCAGATGGTGCGTCCGCTGCGCGCGGAAACGGAACGCTATGGCCACTATTCGGTCGCCGGCGAGTTCGTCTACGACCGTCCGTTCCAGTGGGGTTCCAAGCGCACGGGCCCCGACCTGGCCCGCGTGGGCGCCCGCTACAGCGATGAATGGCACCGCACGCACTTGAACAACCCGCGCGACGTGGTGCCCGAGTCGAACATGCCGGCCTATCCATGGCTGGCGAAGACCAAACTGGTGCCCGACGAGATCATGCCGAAGATGCGCGCCCTGAAACGCCTGGGCCAGCCGTACAGCGATGAAGAGATCGCCGCCGGCCCCGCACAGCTGCAGGACAAGACGGAAGAAGACGCCCTGGTCGCCTATCTGCAAGGCCTCGGTACATTAATCAAAACAAGGAATTAGCATGGCAATCGAAAACCTGTTTGACAGCGCCAGCAGCGTCATGACGGTGGTTTCCTTTATGACGTTCGTGGGCATCCTGTGGTGGACTTTCAGCCGCAGCAATGGCGACTTCGACGCGGCGGCACGCCTGCCGTTCGCCGACGAGGCGCTCGACTATCCGGCCGATGCCGCGCCGGCACAAGGGGAGCGCAACCATGGCTGACTTTACCAACGGCTTCTGGAATATCTACATCGTCGTGCTGTCCCTGCTGGGCATCATCGGCTGCGGCGTGCTGCTGTACTCGCAGTCGAAAGTGAAAGTGGCCGCCGGCGCCCCCGCCGACGGCACCACGGGCCACGTCTGGGACGAGGACTTGAAGGAACTCAATACGCCGATGCCGCGCTGGTGGATGTGGCTGTTCTACATCACCATCGTCTTCGCGCTGGCTTACCTGTTCCTGTATCCGGGCCTGGGCACCTATGCCGGCAGCCTGGGCTGGAAATCGACGGGCCAGTACGAGGAAGAACTGAAGAAGGCGGAAGCCGACTACGGTCCTTTGTTCAACAAGTACCTGAGCCAGGACATCAAGACGGTGGCGGCCGATCCGCAGGCACTGGCCATCGGCCAGCGTCTGTTCCTGACCTACTGCGCGCAATGCCACGGTTCGGATGCGCGCGGCAACAAGGGCTTCCCCAACCTGACGGACAAGGACTGGCTGTATGGCGGCGAACCCGACATCATCAAGACCACCATCCTGCACGGCCGCAATGGCCAGATGCCGCCGATGGGCGCCGCCCTGGGCTCCGAAGCGGATGTCGAGAACGTGGCCCATTATGTGCTGAGCCTGTCCGGTTCCACCTCGGACCCCGTCAAGTCCGTGCTGGGCAAGGCCAAGTTCGGCGCCTGCATGGCCTGTCACGGCGCCGATGCGAAGGGCAACCAGATGCTGGGCGCACCGAACCTGACGGACAAGACCTGGCTGTACGGCGGCAGCGCCGATACCATCATGGAAACCGTACGCAAGGGACGCAACAACACCATGCCGGCCTTCAGCGATTTCCTCGGCGAATCCAAGGTACACGTGCTGTCGGCGTATGTCTGGAGCCTGTCGAATTCCCCGACGCCCGTGAAATGATGTAATGGAACCTCAAGTCATCAAGATGTATGCGGCCCGCGAGCAGATCTACCCTCGCGAGGCCAAAGGACGCTACGCTACCTGGCGATGGGTATGCGTATGGCTTACCCAGCTGGCGTTCTACGGCTTGCCGTGGTTGACCTGGAACGGCAGGCAAGCCCTGCTGTTCGACTTGACCACGCGCAAGTTCTACATTTTCGGCGTCGTGCTGTGGCCCCAGGATTTCATCTATCTGGCGGCCCTGCTGATCATCTGTGCGTATTTGTTGTTCCTCGTCACGGCCATTGCCGGGCGGGTGTGGTGCGGGTTTTCTTGCCCGCAAACGGTATACACGGAAATCTTTCTGTGGGTCGAACGCCGCATCGAGGGCACGCGCAGCGCGCGCATGGCCCTCGACAGGCAGGGCCCGTCCGTGCGCAAGGCCTTCAAGAAGACGGCCAAGCACCTGGTATGGGGCGCCATCGCCCTGTGGACGGGCTTTACCTTTGTCGGCTACTTCACGCCGATCAAGGAACTGGCGCGCGAGGTGACCACCCTCAATTTCGGTCCCTGGGAATGGTTCTGGGTCTTGTTCTACAGCCTGGCAACTTACGGCAACGCGGGCTGGCTGCGCGAACAGGTGTGCAAATACATGTGCCCCTACGCGCGCTTCCAGAGCGCCATGTTCGACCAGGACACCCTGATCATCACCTACGATGCCAAGCGCGGCGAACCACGCGGCGCCATGAGCAAGAAGGCCGGCAACAACGACAAGCTGGGCGACTGCATCGATTGCACCCTGTGCGTGCAGGTGTGTCCGACCGGCATCGATATCCGCAACGGCCTGCAGTATGAATGCATCGGCTGCGCCGCCTGTGTCGATGCCTGCAACAGCGTGATGGACAAGGTCGAGCGGCCGCGTGGCCTGATACGCTACAGCACCGACCATGCGATGGAAAACAACTTCAATTCGAAGCAGATCCGCCAGCGCGCCATGCGCCCGCGCGTGCTGATCTACACGTCCATCCTGGCCCTGATCATCATCGCCGTATGTACCTCGCTGGCCCTGCGCACGCCCCTGAAAATGGACGTGATCCGCGACCGCGGTTCGATGGGACGCGAAGTGGAAGACGGCATGATCGAAAACGTCTACCGCCTGCAGATCATGAACACGTCCGAGCAAAGCCAGCATTTCAAGATCAGCGCTTCCGGCTTGCCGGGCCTGACCTTGCTGACGCGCGAAGAAGTGACCTTGCAGCCGACGGAAACGCTGGGCTGGCCGATCCGCCTGCGCGTGCCGCACGGCGTGGGCGAGAAGGGCTCGAACAAGATTGCGATCGAATTGCAATCGCTGGACGACCCGTCGCTGCACGTGCGCGAAAGCGCGGTCTTCATCGTGCCGCGGTGATGTTGATTCGGGGTCGGCCCCTCTGGGTCCGACCCCGGTATTTCGCCGTAGGGGTAGCATTCAACATGCGGTAGGTTTACTGTATTTTCAACCCAGAAGCAAAAGCTGGGGTCAGACCCAAAGGGTCTGCCCCCAAGGAGAACAAAATGTCCGACAGTCTGAAACTGCAAGCCCCCGTTGCCCCGTGGTACAAGCACCGCTGGCCATGGCTGCTGATGATCGGCCCCGGCCTGTCCGTGGTCGTCGGCAGCTTCATGGGCTATATCGCGTTTACGCAGCCCGACGCGCTGGTGGTGGGCGATTATTACAAGCAAGGCAAGGCGATCAACCAGGATTTGAAGCGCGACACGATCGCCAGCGACCTGGCCATGGATACGAGCCTGTCATACGACGTGGCGCAGGCGCGCCTGAGCGGTTCCGTGCACAGCTTCGGCAAGGCCTATCAGGCTCCTTTGCTGCTGCACCTGGCGCATGCGACCCTGCCGGAAAAGGATATCAAGCTGCTGGTGCAGCCCGATGCGGCCGGCAATTTCTCGGTCGCCCTGCCGATGCTCGAACGCAGCCGCTGGCAGGTGCTGGTGGAAAACGACAAGCGCGAGTGGCGCCTGTCCGGCATATGGACCTGGCCCGTGCAACGCAGCATCGCGCTGCGCGCGGATGAAGAGCTATAAAGCTTATTTACAGACGTCCGTGCCTGCCGTAATGGCTTTCAGCTTGGCAGGCTGCAAGATCTCGATCTCGCGGTTCGACACGCGCAGCCAGCCTTCCTTCTTGAATTTCGACAATAAACGGCTGACGCTCTCGATGGTCAGGCCCAGGTAGTTGCCGATTTCCTCGCGCGACATGCGCAGCTGGAAATTGCTGCCCGAATAGCCGCGCGCCTCGTAGCGCGACGCCAGGTTGACGATGAAGGCGGCAAAACGCTGCGTCGCCTGCATATTGCCAAGCAACAGCATGACACTTTGCTCGCGCGTGATTTCCTGGCTCATCATGCGGTGGAAATGACGCAGCAGGGTCGGCATATTGCCCAGCAATTGTTCCAGGCTGGAAAACGGGATTTCACACACTTCGCTGTCTTCCAGCGCCACCGCATTACAGTGGTGGCGGTCGGCGCTGATGGCGTCCATGCCCAGCAGTTCGCCGGCCATCTGGAAACCCGTCACCTGCTCTTCGCCACCGGGATTGATCTGATAGGTCTTGAAGTGTCCCAGGCGGATCGCGTACAGGTTCTGGAACGAGTCGCCGATGCGGAACAGCGAGGCGCCGCGCACGATCTTGCGGCGGCGGCCGATGATCTGGTCCAGCCTGTCCATGTCGCCCACATCGAGGCCCATCGGCAGGCACAATTGATGCATGCTGCAGGTCGAGCATCGCGCACGCAACGCTTCCACGGTTACTGTGGGCAAGGTTGGAGTGAGTAGCGCTTCAGTCATGTCGGTACCTTTTAGAAAATGCAACAACAAGTTTACTGCATACAGGGTTGCCGTGTGCCAATTTCACGGTAATTTCGGCGAATAAACGACGTCCAGCCTTTAATTATATGGCAACATCGTCACAAGCCCATGCGAGGAGGGGCATTTGCGCGGTGCCGCTTGCCAAGTTGATGTATTGATAGGAAAATTCCTAACAGCATTATCTGCCGCCTGTGCCGCCCGGTACTGAAAAGGAAATCATGAAGCCTCTCGGCATCAAAGCAAAAGTCGCGCTGGCCACCAGCCTGACCTCGATCGCCATGATCGCGCTGGTCACCATGATCCAGGTGCGGCACATGCGCGACGACTTCACGCGAGTACTGCTGAGCCAGCAGTCTTCCCTGATCAGCCGCACCGCAGCCGAGCTCGACGACAAACTGGGCATGCTGCTGCAGATCGTCACCCTGACGGCCAGGCAGCAGCCGCCGGAATTGATCGCCCAGCCGGCCCAATTACGCGAATACTATTCGCGCCGCTCGATGCTGGTGCTGTTCGACGACGTGCTGGTGCTCGATGCGCAGGGCGCTGTCGTGGCCGACATGCCGGAAGTGGCGGGGCGCGCCGGCATCAACGTCGCCGAACGCGAGTATTTCCAGACCGTCCTGCGCACGCGCCAGCCCATGATCACGGAACCCATGCTGGGCAAGTCGAGCGGCATGCCCATCGTGCAGATGGTGGCGCCCGTGCTGGCCGCCGATGGCCAGGTGGCCGGCGTGGTGATCGGCGTGCTGCGCCTGTACAAGGACAATCTGCTGGGACGTCTGCGCACGGAAAAGATCGGCAAGAGCGGCTATTACTTCATCCTCACGCGCGGCGCCGTGCCGCGCTACGTGCTGTACCCCGATACCAGCCGCTTGTTGCAGCCGCGCCAACCGAACGCCAACCCGACCACCACCCAGCTATTGAAGGAAGATGGCGAAGGCAGCATGGTCAGCACCAACAGCCGCGGCGTCACGGCCGTCAACAGCTTCAAGCGCCTGAAATCGGTGAACTGGCTGCTGGCCGCCTCGCTGCCCGTCGACGACGCCTTCGAACCGTTCGACGGCGTGCTGTACCGGCTGGTGCTGTGGAGCATCCTCGCCTCGCTGCTGGCCGCTGCCGTTCTGGGCTGGGTCACCGTGCGCCTGCTGTCGCCGCTGGTGCGTTTGCGCGACACCTTGCTGGCCCTGCGCACCAGCGGCAGCCGTTTCACCCCCGTGCCGGTGCGGCAGCGCGACGAGATCGGCGAACTGACGGAAGCGTTCAACGGCCTGATGAGCGAACGCGACCGCCTGCAGCAGGAACTCGAATCGCGCGCGGCCGAGCTGGAGCAGGAGCGCGACCGGGCCGAGGCGGCCAACCGCGCGAAGAGCGATTTCGTGGCCAACATGAGCCATGAAATCCGCACGCCCCTCAATGCCGTGCTGGGCATGGTGTATTTGCTGGGCAATACCAAGCTCGATACGGAACAGCGCAAGTATCTGACCATGGTGCGCGTGGCGGGCCAGTCGCTGCTGGGCATCCTCAATGACGTGCTCGACTATTCGAAGATCGAGGCGCGCCGCATGGAATTGTCGCCCGTCGAATTCGACCTCGACGAAGTCATGAATACCCTGGCCACGACGATGACGATGAACGCGGGCGAAAAGGAGCTGGAACTGGCCATCGCCGTCGAGCCCGACGTGCCGCGGCGCCTCGTGGGCGACGCCCAGCGCCTGCAGCAGATTCTCGTCAACCTGGCCGGCAACGCCATCAAATTTACCGAGAACGGCGAAGTGGTGGTGGCCGTCAGCCTGGCCGAAAGCGAAAACGGCCGCGCCTGGCTGCGCTTCGAAGTGCGCGACACGGGCATCGGCATGACGGAATTGCAGCAACAGCAGCTGTTTGCCGCGTTTTCGCAGGGCGACCAGAGCATCACGCGGCGCTTCGGCGGCACGGGCCTGGGCCTGGCCATCAGCAAGCAGCTGATCCACATGATGGGCGGCGACATCGCCGTCGCCAGCAGCGAAGGCAAGGGCAGCCGCTTCTGGTTCAGCGTGCCCTTCGAGATGCTGGCGCAACCGGCCGAAACGCGGCGCACGCCGGCGCTGGGACAGCTGCGCCTGCTGGTGGCCGACGACAACCGCACCACGCGCGAACTGATCGTGAAACTGATCGAGGCGTGGGGCTGGCTGGCCGACGAAGTGGACTCCGGCTTTGCCGCCATCGAACTGTACCGCGAGCGCCTGGCGCAGCAGCAACCGTACGACGTCGTGCTGGCCGACTGGCACATGCCCGTCATGGACGGCCTGGCCACGGCCAAGGCCATCCGCCAGGCGGCCAGCGGCCAGCGCCAGCCCATCGTGGTGATGGTCAACGCCTTCGCCCGCAATCACCTCGAGGAAATCTCCAGCGCGGCCGAGGCCGACGTCGTGCTGATGAAACCGATCACGGGATCGAGCCTGTTCGACGCCCTGCACCAGGCGCTGATCACGAAGAACGACGGCGGCGAGCAGCGCATCCTGCACCAGCCGCTGGGCACGGAACTGGCCGGCGTGCATTTCCTGCTGGTGGAAGACAATCATTTGAACCAGGCCGTGGCGCGCGGCATCCTCGAACACATGGGCGCCACCCTGGACGTGGTGGGCGACGGCTTGCAGGCCGTGGAGCGGCTGCGCACGGAAGCGCTGCGCTACGACATCGTGCTGATGGACATGCAGATGCCCGTCATGGACGGCTTCAGCGCCACCCACATCATCCGCACGGAACTGCGCTTGAGCCTGCCCGTGATCGCCATGACGGCCGGCGTGCTGGCGTCCGAACGCGAGCGCTGCATGACGGCCGGCATCAGCGATTTCATCGCCAAGCCCGTCGTGGTGGAAGAGATGATGGAAGTCATCCTGCGCCACCTGCCCAAGCGCCCGCCGGTGCAGGCGGCCGAGCCGGCGCGCGTCGCCGATGAGGAAGTGTTTTCCATGGCGCCGCTGATGCGCGTGATGGGACGCGACGCGAAGGGACGCGGCGTGCTGCGGCGCATGGTCGAAGACGCGCTGAACAAGGGCATGACGCCCGTGCGCGACGCTGAAGCGGCGTTGCAGTCGGGCCGCCACAGCGACGTGGCGCGCATCCTGCACAGCGTGCGCGGCTCCGTGGGCACCCTGGGCACGAAACGCCTGATCCGCGCCGCGTTCGCCACCGAGGAAGCCATCGATGCGGGGCGCCTGGACGAGGTGCCGGCGCTGCTGGCGCACGCGGCGCAGGAACTGGAACTGGCGCTGGCGGCGGCGGCGGATTGGTTGTCGAGGCTGAAGGATTAAAAGGGTAGGTCGGATTAGCGCCACGCGCGTAATCCGACAGGACGCGGCAACAATGTTGTCGGATTACGCTGCGCTAATCCGACCTACGCACTTATGCGGGCACACCGAGTATCACGCTGGACGCTTTAAATATCGCCGTCACGCTGCTGCCGATGACGATACCCAGGTCGGTGCAGCTCTGGTTGGTGATGATGGCGGCAATCGTGCCGCCGCGCGGCAAGTCCAGCACCACTTCCGTGTTGACGGCGCCCGTCTGCACGCGCGTGACCGTGCCGGCCAGCTGGTTGCGCGCGGAAAAGCGCGCGCCTTCGCTGTCGGTCACGAGGATGATGGACGAGGCCTTGATCAGCGCAAACGCTTCCGCGCCCGGCACCAGGCCCAGGCTTGCGCTGCTGCCCTGGGTGACGATGGCCACGATGTGCTGGCCACCGGGCAACTCCAGGGTGACTTCGTCGTTGACGGCGCCCTGTTTCAGTTCAACCACCTTGCCCAGGAATTGATTGCGTGCCGTCGTTTTCATGGCCATTCTCCGTATGAGTAAAAGATCGTCGGCGATGCCTTCGGCCTGGCTGCCCAGCTGGCGCAGGTAGCGTGCATGCTCGCGCTCGATGATGCGGAAATTGTCGACCAGCTGGCGCCCCCGCTGCGTCAGCCGCGTGCCGCCGCCGCCCTTGCCGCCCGTCAGGCGCTCGACCAGCGGTTCGCCGGCCAGGTTGTTCATCGCGTCGATGGCGTCCCAGGCCGCCTTGTAGCTCATCTTCACAAGCTTGGCCGCCTGCGTGATGGAGCCGCATTCGGCGATGGCGCCCAGCAACTCCACCCTGCCGGCGCCACCGAGGTTTTCTCCGCCCACCGTCATCCATACCGAGCCTTCCAGGCCGATTTCCGCTGCCGCTGATTTATCCAATGCGTTCCCCCAATGCCATGTGGTCTTCCCTGTTATCGATCTGTCCGTCGCGCAAGTACAGCACGTGTTCGCCCAGGATGCGCGCATCTTCCGGATCGTGCGTGATCAGGATCATGGGCACGTCCAGGCGCTGCTGCCACTGGCTCAATTCCAGCCGCATTTTGACACGCAGGGCCGGATCGAGGGCGGCAAACGGCTCGTCGAGCAGCAGCGCGCTCGGTTCGGCCACGAGCGCCCTCGCCAGCGCCACCCGCTGGCGCTGGCCTCCGGACAACTCGTCGGGGAACTGGTGCGCCAGTTCCTGCAAGTGGAAGGCATCGAGCCAATGCTCGACCTTCTGCAATTTTTCGCGCGCACGCGGATTGAACCAGCCGCGGCTCAGGCCAAAGCCCACGTTCTGGCGCACCGTCAGGTGCGGGAACAGCGCGTAATCCTGGAACAGGTAGGCGACGTTGCGCTGCTGCGGCGGCAGGTTGATGCCGGCGGCCGAGTCGAACAGGGTGCGGCCATTCAGGCGGATATGGCCTTCGTCCGGCGTGAAGAGACCGGCAATGGCTTTCAGGGTCATGCTCTTGCCGGCGCCGGACGGGCCATACATGGCGATGCGCTGGCTGCTGGACGTGCATTGCACCTGCAGGTCGAAGCGGCGTTTGCCGGAGCGCAAGGTGGCGCGGAGGTCGAGGTCGAGTTGCATGGGCGTCATCCTCAGCGTCATTTATGCGCGACGCGCCCGGGCGCCAGGCGGCCAGCCGACAGCAGCACCACGATGCAGACCAGGGAGGTGATCAGCACCAGCGTATTGGCCACGTCGTCCTGGCCCGCCTGCACGGCTTCGTACACGGCCACCGACAGGGTCTGCGTCTTGCCGGGGATGCTGCCGGCCACCATCAGGGTGGCGCCGAATTCGCCCAGCGCGCGCACGAATCCCAGCAGCACGCCGGCCAGGATGCCGCGCCAGGCCAGCGGTAACGTGACGCGAAAGAAAATCGCCATTTCGGAAATGCCCAGCACGCGGGCCGCCTGCTCGAGCTGGCCGTCGACGGCCTCGAAGGCGGCGCGCGCCGGCTTGAAGACGAGGGGAAAGGCGACCACGGTGGAAGCGATCACGGCGCCCTGCCACGTAAAAATCAGGTTGATGCCGAAGTTGTCCTGCAACCAGATGCCCAGGGTGCCGCGCCGGCCCAGCAGCACCAGCAGGTAATAGCCGAGCACGGTCGGCGGCATCACCATCGGCAGGGTCAACAGGGCGTCGAGCAACTCTCGCCCGGGAAAACGCGTGCGCGCCAGCAGATAGCCCGTGCCGATGCCGAGCAACAAATTGAGCGCCGTGGCCCATGCCGCCACTTTGAGCGACAGGGCCAGCGCGGTCCAGGCGATATCCATGTGCAGTCGTTTGCCTTATGGCTTCTTGAAACCGTACTTGGCGAGGATGGCTTGCGCCGACGCCGTCTGCAGGTAGCTGACGAAGCGCTTCGCTTCGGCCGCGTTGCCGCTGCCCTTGATGGTGGCGATCGGGTACAGCACGGGCGAGGCCAAAGGCACCTCCAGCACCACGTTTACCTTGTCTTTCATGATGGCCGCGTCCGTGGCGTAGACAAAGCCCGCATCGACTTCGCCGCGCGCCACATAGTCGAGCGACTGGCGCACGTTCTGCGTGCCGATGGCCTTCGCTTGCACGGCGTCCCACAGCTTGGCCTTCTTCAGCGCGCCTTCCGAGTAACGGCCGACGGGCACGCTGGCCGGATTGGCGATTGCCACGCGGGTCACGTCCTTGTGCGTCAGGTCGCTCAAGCTCTTGATGCCCAGCTTGCTGTCGTGCGGCACGATCAGCACCAGGCTGTTGCCGACGAAGTCCATGCGGTCGGCCGGCAGCACCAGGCCCTGCTTTTGCGCCGCATCCATGGTTTCCTGGTCGGCTGAGGCAAACACGTCCACGGGCGCGCCCTTGACGATCTGCTGCAGCAGCACGCCCGAGGCGGCGAAGTTCAGGGACACCTTGCTGCCCGGATACTGCGCCTCATAGCCCTGCGCCGCCTCCTTGAACGCATTCGTCAGGCTGGCTGCGGCCGACACGACCACTTCGCCGGCAAGGGCGGACGAGGCGGCGGTGGCAAAGAGGGCGGCGCCGAGCAGTGTGGCGAGGGAGGTGAGGCGCATGATCGTATCCTTGATGAGAAGAGAACCAGGCTCGTAATATACACCGATATATAGCGTTCTGCCATTGCGTGGGTCAAGACTATGCCAATGGCATTGACAGATGCGGATAGTCGGACTATTTTTAAAAATAGAAGAATATCAACTACTTTCCAGGGTTAAACGATGGGATACGCAGCGGTACTGCTTGGCCCCTTGATACTGCTGGCGGTCATTCTTCTGGCATTGGCCATCGAGAGGCGCCATCCCCTGGAACAGCAGCCCGCTGGCGCGTCGCGCTTCAATCTGGCGTATATGATCATCTATGCCGCCAGTGGCGCGATGCTTGCCCCGCTCACGGCCATCGTCACGGTACGGCTGGTCAATGCGGCCGGCGGCGGGCTCATCGATCTCGACGCTTCAGGCTGGATGCTGGTACCGGCATTCGTCGTGTATGCGCTCTCCATGGATTTTCTGGAATACGTCTTTCATCGGGTGCAACATCGCGTGCCCGCCATGTGGGCCATGCATTCCTTCCATCACAGCGATGCGGCCATGAATGCCAGCACAACGACCAGGCATTATTGGGCCGAAGCGGGCATCAAGGCGCTCAGTATCTACCTGCTTGCCGGTATCTTGTTCAAGACCAACTTGGCGATATTGGGAATGTACGGGGTTCTGGGCCTGTATCACGTTTTCCCGCACATGAATGTCCGGGCCGGCTTTGGCCCTTGCTGGATGTTGTTCAATTCACCGCAGTACCATCGCATTCATCACTCTGCGCAAGCGGAACATTTCGACCGTAATTTCGCAGGGCTGTTCCCCGTCTTCGACTGGCTATTCGGCACCCACCATATTCCCCGCGCGGGAGAATATCCCCCCACGGGTCTGGACACGGGCAAGGCGCCGGCAAGCTTGCTCGACACGCTGACGTGGCCAGTGCGCAAGTAAGGCCAGCCTCCCTAGGCGCGCGCCACGGCCTCCTCGTCGCGCCGCGCATAGCGTTGCGCGATCACGGCGCAAATCATCAGCTGAATCTGGTGGAACAGCATCAGCGGCAAGATCACCATGCCCAGCGAACGCGTGGAAAACAGTACCTTGGCCATCGGCACGCCGCTGGCCAGGCTTTTCTTCGAGGCGCAAAAGACGATGGCGATTTCATCTTCCTTGTTGAACCCCAGGCGGCGGCTGACAAAGGTCGAGATGCCCAGCACCAGCGCCAGCAGCAGCAGACTGATCAGGCCCAGCGCCACCAGCGTTTCCACCGAGATCGTATGCCACAGGCCTTCGCTGACGGCTTCGCTGAAGGCCGTGTAGACCACCAGCAAGATCGAACCCTGGTCAACGTATTTCAGGGTGGCTTTGTGGCGGTCGACCCAGCGGCCGATCCAGCGGCGCAGGAACTGGCCGGCCAAAAACGGCAGCAGCAGCTGCATGACGATGGACAGCACGGCGTCCACGGACGACTTGCTTTCCGCGCCCTTGGCCACCAGCAGGCCGACGAGGATGGGGGCGAGGAAAATGCCGATGAAGTTCGAGGCCGAGGCGCTGCAGATGGCGGCCGGCACGTTGCCGCGCGCCATGGCCGTCATGGCGATCGAGGACTGCACGGTAGACGGCAGCGCGCACAGGAACAAGATGCCCATGTACAGGTCGGGCGTGAGGAAGGTCAGCGCCAGCGGGCGCAAGGCCAGGCCCAGCAGCGGAAACAGGACAAAAGTGCTGGCCAGCACCAGCAAGTGCAAGCGCCAGTGCATGGCGCCGGCCACCACGGCTTCGCGCGACAGCTTGGCGCCGTGCAGGAAGAACAGGGCGCCGATGGCGACCGTGGTGATGTTGCCGAAGACCACGGCCGTCTGGCCCGTGCAGGGCAGGAAAGTGGCCAGCGCCACGGTGACGAGCAGGGCGATGGTGAAATTATCGGGTTTCAGATTGCGCAGCAGGGCAGCGGGAGAAAAAGAAGACATGCGGTAGCCTGGTAACGGCGCAGCCTTGCAACAGAACGCTGTGCCGGGGATGACAAACGGCGCCGGGAGCGGCGCCAGTGCCAGCCATTCTACCTGCTTCCAGGCAGCTTGCCTGGAAGCAGCAATGCTCCTCTTGCGACCGCGCCTTACACGATGCCGCTGCTGCTGGCTCCTGCCCTCGGTGGCCGCGCCACGCCGCGCTGCTCCCGATAGCCGCTGCCGCGGTAGCAAACGACGGGATCGATGGCGGCGCCCGAGCGCTGGCGCGCCATGGCCAGGATGGCGCTGACATCGGTGCGGAACGCCTGCTTCAGCGTCTGCGCCGAGGCGTGCACGTCGTTGGCTTCCTGGTGGTGGCGCAGGGCGGCGCGGTCGACCAGCGCGGACTGAATGAAGGCGCGCTGCACCTCGACTGCGCTGCTCATCAGGCTTTCGATGGGGTCCGTCACGTTGTGCGACTGGTCCAGCATGTAAGCGGGATGGAAGGCGGCGCCGTCGCGCGCGGCCGCATCGGCCAGCTCATTGAATACAAGGAACAGCTGGAACGGGTTGATGCTGCCCGAATCGAGGTCGTCGTCGCCGTATTTGCTGTCGTTGAAATGGAAGCCGCCCAGTTTGCCGAACTGCGCCAGGCGCGCGACGATCATTTCGATGTTCGTGTTCGGCGCATGGTGGCCCAGGTCGACCAGGCATTTGGCCTTCGGTCCCAGCGCGCTGGCGCAGGCAAAGCTGGTGCCCCAGTCGGCGATCGTGGTGGCATAGAACGCGGGCTCGAACAGCTTGTGTTCGATAAAGATGTTCCAGTCGGCGGGCAGGGCGCCGTAGATGTCGCGCATGCTGTCGAGATAACGCTCCAGCGCGCCGCGCAGGTTGTGCTGGCCGGGAAAGTTGGCGCCATCGCCCACCCACACCGTCAGCGCCTTCGAACCCAAGGCACGCCCCAGTTCGATGCATTCGATGTTGTGCTCGATGGCTTGCGCACGCACGGCCGCGCTGTGCGACGTCAGGCTGCCGTATTTGTACGACTGCGCCTGTCCGGCCTGGTCCTGGAAAGTGTTCGAATTGACGGCGTCGAAGCCCAGGCCGTGGCTCGCGGCGATGTCGCGCAGGGCCGCCGTGTCGCTGACCTTGTCCCACGGAAAATGCAGCGAGACGGCGGGCGTGGCGCGCGTCAATTGATGGATCACGGCGCAGTCTTCCAGTTTTTCAAATACATTGCGCGGTTCGCCCAGGCCGGGGAAGCGGGCAAAGCGCGTGCCGCCCGTGCCTGCGCCCCAGCTGGGCACGGCCACGGCAAACGTCTGCGCCAGCGCCGTCAATTGCTCGATGTCCTGGCCGCGCCGTTCCAGCACGCCGCCCAGGGCCGCATAGTCGGCCTCCAGGTTGGCTTGCAGCTTGGCATTGTGGTCGGCCACGCGGCCGCTATCGATCATGGTATGCATCTTGTCTCCTTGCGCGCAGCGGCGCCATGGCCGGCTGCGTCGTTTTTTAGATTAACGTGTAAATGCGGCCGCGTTGCCCGCGTCGACATTGATGATATTGCCCGTGCTCTTGGCGGCCTTGTCGCTGGAGAGGAAATATACGGCTTCGGCGATGTCTTCCGGCAGCACGCTGCGTTTGAGCATGCTGCGCTGGCGATAGAATTCCTCGATATCGTCCGTATCGATCTTGTTCGAGGCGGCCCGCTCTTCCTTCCACTTGCCGTCCCAGATGCGCGAACCGCGAATGACGGCATCGGGATTGACGACGTTGACGCGGATGCCGTGCGGCGCGCCTTCGAGCGCGATGCAGCGGGCCAGATGGATTTCCGCCGCCTTGGCGGTGCAATAGGCCGAGGCGCCGGCCGATGCCACCAGACCGTTCTTGCTGGCGACAAACACCATGCTGCCACCGAGCTTTTGCTGCTGCATGATGCGGAAAGCGGCGCGGCTGACGAGGAAATAGCCGGTCACCAGGATGGACTGGTTGCGTTCCCACATGGCCAGGGTCGTCTCTTCCAGCGGCGCCGACGAGGCGATGCCCGCGTTCGAGACCAGCAGGTCGATGCCGCCAAAGCGCAGCGCGGCCGCGTTCAGGATGGCCTCGACGTCGTCTTCGGCCGTGATGTTTGCGCGCACCGTGGCGATATTGTCGCGGCCCGCCACCTTCAGCAGATTCTGCTCCGCCGCTTCCAGCGCGGCGCCATCGATATCGGTGAGCATCACGCACGCGCCTTCCTGCAGCAGCTGGCGCGCGACGGCCTGGCCGATACCGCCGCCGCCGCCCGTCACCAGCGCGATGCGTCCGGCCAGGCTCTTGGGTTTCGGCATGCGCTGCAGCTTGGCTTCTTCCAGCAGCCAGTATTCGATATCGAACGCTTCCTGTTCCGGCAAGCCCACATAGGTGTCGACGCCATTGGCGCCGCGCATCACGTTGATGGCGTTGACGTAGAACTCGCCGGCGATGCGCGCCGTGGCCTTGTCCTTGGCGAACGACAGCATGCCCACGCCGGGGATCAGATAAATGATGGGGTTGGCGTCGCGCACGGCGGGGCTGTTGTCGCGCTTGCAGCGTGTGTAATAGGCGAGGTAGTCAGCGCGGTAGGCGGCCAGCGCCTCGTCGAGGCCCGCCACCAGCTTGTCGAAGTCGGGGCTGGCCGGATCGAAGTCGATGACGAAGGGACGGATTTTCGTGCGCAGGAAGTGGTCGGGACACGAGGTACCGAGCGCGGCCAGCGGCAGCAGGTCGGCGCTGCAGACGAATTCGAGCACGTTGGCGCTGTCGTCGAAGTGGCCAAGCTTGTACTCGTCCTGGCTGATCTTGCCGCGCAGCAGCGGCATCAAGCGCTGTGCCAGGGCCGCGCGCTCGCGCGCCGGCAAGGGTGCGGACTTGGCGCCGCCGAACGCCGGCTGCGTCGTGTTGGCCGCCAGCCAGTCTTCCGCGCGCTTGATGATAGCCAAGGTGGTTTCATAGCAGGACTTGGCCGTGTCGCCCCACGTAAACAAGCCGTGGCCTTCGAGGATGATGCCCTTCAAATGCGGCTGGGCCTGCGACAGCGCTTCAAGTTTCAGGCCCAGGTCGTAGCCGGGACGCTGCCACGGCAGCCAGCCCAGTTCGCCCTCGAAGATCTTTTGCGTGAGCGCACGGCTATTGGCGCAGGCGGCAATGGCGATCACGGCGTCCGGGTGCATGTGGTCGACGTGCTTGCGGGCGATGTAGGCGTGCAGGGGCGTGTCGATGCTGGCCGCGCGCGGATTCAGGTTGAAGGTGCAATGGGGCAGGTAGGCGACCATTTCATCTTCCAGCGCCAGGCCGCGGTAGCGGCCTTTGAGGGCGCGCAGCTTGTCCATGTACAGGGTGGAAAAGCCGTCGAGCTTGATGCTGCCCAGGTCGCCGCCGGAGCCTTTCACCCACAGCACGTCGACTTGCTCGCCCGTCAGGTGATCCGTCATGGCGATCTTGGCCGAGGTATTGCCGCCGCCAAAATTGGTAATGCGCATGTCCGAACCGAGCAGGTTGGAACGGTACAGCAGAAGCTCCGGTTCGCTCAAGGTCGCGGCGTGCGCATCGTCCCATAGCGAGGCCATTGGCGCAGGTGGTGTGGTGTCCATCGTGGCGGTCATACAGTGTCTCCATTCTTGGTTGTGCGTGCGGATTGCCATGGCCGCATCTGTGTGCGGGACGCCATGACGGCAACGCCCAGTAGAAGCCAGCGGCCTGATCATGTCAATCAACAAGCAATCAAAAACGTGAGGGAAACGCAAATAATCATCATGTTGATCGGAACTCCAATCACGCATTTGCGCGCTCGCGAAATAATCACCATGTTGATTGATTGAATGTTGACATGCACTGCTCAACTGCTTAGGCTGGCTCACCGATAAAGAAGTCGTCCCCGGGCAGCTGGTACGGGAGAGGACTCAAAAAGGAGACAACGTGGTTAATCACAAACGCCGCAAAGGGCTGTTGAAGTTACTCGCCGAGCATGGCGTGGCAAGCGTCGACCAATTGGTCGGCTGGCTCAATTCGTCGCCGGCAACGGTGCGGCGCGACATCGCGTGGCTGGCCGAACGCAGCCTGCTGGTGCGCACGCGTGGCGGCGCCGAAAGCCTGCCGCAGAAGAAACAGCGCACGTTTGCCCTGTCGGGCGACACCTTCCATAACAATATCGACCGCTGCGCCGCGCAAAAACGGGCGATCGCCCGGCATGCCTGCGGCCTGTGCAGCGATGGCGACACCATCATCATCAATGGCGGTACCACCACCTACCGCATGGTGGAATTCCTCGTCGACAAACGGCTGAAAATCCTCACCAATTCCTTTCTCATGGCCGAGCAATTATTGCGCAGCAGCGAGAATGAAATCATCCTGCCCGGCGGCAAGGTGTACCGCGAGCAAAACGTCATCCTGAGCCCCTTCGACAACGACATCAGCCAGCACCATTACGCCGGCAAGATGTTCATGGGCATCTACGGCTTGTCGATGCTGGGCTTGATGGAAGCCGATCCCTTGCTGATCCAGGCGGAAAAACGCCTGATCAGCCAGGCCGAAGAGCTGATCGTGCTGGCCGACAGTTCCAAGTTCGCCCGCAAGGCAGGCCTGATCCTGTGCGGCCTGAACCGCGTGTCCTGCGTCATCACGGACACCGGCGCATCGGATGCGGCCGTGCAGATGCTGGAGCAGTCGGGCGTCAAGGTCGTGGCCGTGGCGCCCGAGGCGCTGGCGGTAGCGGCGGCCATGCCGCTGTCGCCAGCGGAACACGAGTGGCAAGAGCAATAGGCAAGTCAGTGGCAAAAGCAGAGGGTTGGAGACATGGTGTCTACCGCCCCGGCAGCAACAATAAAAAAGGAGACGTGGCATGAAACTGAACAAGATGATGGTGACGGCATTGAGCATGTGCATGATCGGCTGCCTGGCCAGCAGCGCCCAGGCGGCGGAAAAAATGAAGATCGCCATGGTCGTCAAGAGCCTGGGCAACGGCTTTTTCGACGCCGCCCACGAAGGCGCGAACGAGGCGGCCAAGCAGCTGGGCGACGTGGAAATCATTTACACGGGCCCCACCACGGCAACGGCGGAAGGGCAGATCGAAATCATCAGCTCGCTGATCAGCCAGAAGGTCAATGCCATCGTCATTTCCGCCAACGACGCCAATGCGTTGGTGCCGATCACCAGGAAAGCCATGCAGCGCGGCATCAAGGTCATCTCGTTCGACAGCGGCCTGGCCAAGGACGGGCGTTTGATGCAATTGAATCCGTCCAGCCCCGCGCTGATCGGCCAGAAGCAGATTGAAATGGCGGCCGACGCCATCGGCGGCGCGGGCGACATCGCCATCCTGTCGGCCACGGCGCAGGCGACGAACCAAAACATCTGGATCGGCGAAATGAAAAAGACGCTGGCCCAGCCTGCGTACGCCAAGATCAAGCTGGTGGCCACCGTGTATGGCGACGACCAGTCCGACAAGAGCTACCGCGAAGCCATCGGCTTGTTGCGCAGCAACCCGAACCTGAAAGCCATCATCGCGCCAACCACGGTGGGCATCAATGCGGCCGGCAAGGCCGTGGCCGATGAAAAGCTCGTCGGTAAAGTGTATGTGACGGGCCTGGGCTTGCCGTCGGAAATGGCTGGCCACGTGAAGAGCGGCGCCGTGAAAAGCTTTGCCATCTGGAACCCGATCGACCTCGGCTACGCGGCCACGTATGCCGCCCATCAATATGTCACCGGCAAGGCCGGCAGCAAGCCCGGCGACACCATCGCCGTGGGCCGCATGGGCAAGCTGACCCTCGACGCCAGCGGCGAAGCGGCGCTGGCGCCACCGTTCACCTACAACAAGGATAACGTCGACAAGTTCTCGAAAATATTCTGATTTGTTTGTGTACCGATGGCCGTAATCCGACGTCACCGGTAAAGCCAACCATGTTGTCGGGTTACGCGCTTGCGCTAACCCGACCTGCGAATATCTCTCAAGTGTGAATGGCTATGTCACAGAATCCCCCTATTTCCGTGCCGGCGGAGGCGCCGGTGCTGCGCCTGTCCGGCATCTGCAAGCATTTCGCCGGCGTTGTCGCGCTGCACGACGTCGGCCTCTGCGTGCGCGCCGGTGAAGTCATGGCGCTGATCGGCGAAAACGGCGCCGGCAAGTCGACCCTGGTCAAGACGTTGACGGGCATCTATCAACCGGACGCGGGCAGCATGCAGCTGGGCGGCGAAACCGTCTCTTTTTCCAGCCCACAAGATGCGATGGATGCCGGCATTACCGCCGTGCACCAGGAAACCATGATGTTCGAAGAACTCACGGTGGCCGAGAATATCTATATCGGACGCCAGCCGCAAACGGGCTTTCCCGCGCGCATAGATTGGCCGCGCATGGCGGCCGAGGCGGAGAAAATCTTCGCGCGCCTGGAAGTGCAGCTGCCCGTCTTGGCCAAGGTCAAGGAACTGAGCGTGGCACAGCGCCACTTCGTGGAAATCGCCCGCGCCCTGTCGCAGGAAGCGCGCGTGGTGATCATGGATGAACCGACGGCATCCCTGTCGCAGCGCGAAATCCACGAGTTGTACCGCATCATCGCCCAGCTGCGCGCGGCGGGCACGGCGGTGATTTTCATTTCGCACAAATTCGATGAAATCTTTACCGTCGCCGATACCTACACGGTGCTGCGCGACGGCCATTTCGTCGCCGCCGGCGCGCTGGCCGACATCACGGAAGCGCAGCTGGTGTCGCTGATGGTCGGACGCACCATCGAGCAAGTGTTTCCCAAGGTGGACGTGCCGCTCGGCCCCACCGTGCTGGAAGTGGCGCAACTGTGCCACCCGACGGAATTTCATGACGTCAGTTTCTCCGTGCGGCAAGGCGAAATCGTCGGCTTCTACGGCCTCGTGGGCGCCGGCCGCTCGGAAGTGATGCAGGCGCTGTTCGGCCTCACGCCAGGCGTGAACGGCAGCATTGCCATTGGCGGGCAGCAAGTGGCCATCGGCTGCGCCAGCGACGCCATCGGCCACGGCATTGCCTACGTGCCGGAAGATCGCCAGCACCAGGGCGCGCACCTGTCGATGTCCATCGTGCAAAACATCACCTTGCCGATTCTGGACAGCATCGGCTTTTTCCTGCGGCCACGGCGTTCCCAGGAAACGGCCATCGCGCGCCACCTGAGCGAGCAGCTGGAATTAAAGGCCAGCCACTTTACGCAGATGGTGTCGGAACTGTCGGGCGGCAACCAGCAAAAAGTCGTGCTGGCCAAGTGGCTGGCCACCAAGCCCCGCGTGATCATTCTCGATGAGCCCACCAAGGGCATCGATATCGGCTCGAAGGCGGCCGTGCACCGCTTCATCAGCGAGCTCGTCACGCAAGGCCTGTCCGTGATCCTCGTCTCGTCCGAGCTGCCCGAAGTGCTGGGCATGGCGGACCGCATCGTCGTCATGCACCAGGGCCATATCCACCGCGTCTTTGCACGCGCCCAGGCGACGCCTGAAAACGTCGTCGCCGCCGCGTCCGGCAGCGGCCATCCGCACGAGGAGCTCGCATGCGCTATCTGAAACAACGCGAAGTCCAACTGGCCCTGCTGATCGTGCTGCTGGTGCTGCTGGTGGGCCTGCGTTCGCCCGTCTTCCTGACCCTGGGCAGCCTGTCCAGCCTGCTTACCGACAGCACCTTGCTGATCATGCTGGCGCTGACGCAAATGTTCGTCATCATCACGCGCGGCATCGACCTGTCCGTGGCGTCCAACCTGGCCCTGTCGGGCATGCTGTCGGCCCTGCTGGCCGTGCACCATCCGCAGTTGCCGCTGGCGCTGGTGATCCTGGCGGCGCTGGGCATCGGCCTGCTGCTGGGGCTGCTCAACGGCTACCTGATCGGCTACCTGGACTTGCCGCCCATCGTCGTGACTCTGGGCACCATGAGCGTGTACCGGGGCCTCGTATTCGTGCTGTCGGGCGGCGCCTGGGTGTCCTCGCACCAGATGCCGGCCGCCTTCATCGATTTCCCATTGACACGGCTGCTGGGCGTGACCCACCTCGTGTGGATCGCCGCCGCCGCCATCGTGCTGACCTGCTACCTGGCCCGCTACACGCGCTTCGGGCGCGACCTGTATGCGATCGGCAACCAGCCGCAGGCGGCCCGCTATGTCGGCATCGCCACGGCGCGGCGCCTGCTGTGGACGTATGGACTGTCGGGCCTGATGGCCGGCCTGTGCGGCTATCTGTGGGTGGCGCGCTATGCCGTCGCGTATTCGGAAATCGCCTACGGCTTTGAATTTACCGTGATCGCCGCCTGCGTGATCGGCGGCATCAGCATCGCCGGCGGCGCCGGCACGGTGGGCGGCGCGGTGCTCGGCTCGCTGTTCCTGGCCGTCATCAACAACGCCTTGCCCATCGTCAAAGTCTCGCCGTTCTGGCAAAGCGCGCTGACGGGCATCGTGATCCTCACGGCCGTGCTGCTCAATGCGCGCGGCAACAAGAACACGGGCCGCCAGATCCTGCCGCTGGCGCGGCTCACCCCTACGACCCACAGGAGCGCCACGTGAACGCCACTGTCCCCACCTTGCACGGCAGCACGCCGGAGACGGCGCCCGTGCGCTCGCGCTACACCATCCTCGACCGCAAGGCGCACCGTCTGGGCCAGTATCTTGCCCACTGGGAAGCGTTATTGGCGCTGCTGCTGGTCGCCGTCTTCGCCGCCAACAGCGTGCTGCTGCCGCATTTCCTCGACGCCTACAACCTGGCCGACAGCACTTTCAATTTCAGCGAGAAAGCGCTGATCGCGCTGCCGATGGCCTTGCTGATCATTTGCCGCGAAATCGACATTTCCGTCTCCGGCATCCTGGCCCTGTCGTCCGTGGCCATGGGCCTGGCGCACCACGCGGGTTTGCCGCCGGCAAGCCTGCTGTTTGTCGCGCTGGCCACCGGCGCCGCCTGCGGCTGCCTGAATGGCGTGCTGGTGACGCGCTTCGCCCTGCCATCGATCGTCGTGACGATCGGCACCGTGGCCCTGTTCCGCGGCCTGGCCAGCGTGATCCTGGGCGACCAGGCCTACACGGGCTATCCGCAACTGCTGATCGACTGGGGGCAAGGCTATTTCTTCGACATCGTGCCGCGCCCCTTCGTCATCCTGCTGGTCTTCACCGCCCTGTTCGCCGTGCTGCTGCATGCCACCAGCTGGGGCAGGCGCATCTACGCCATCGGCTGCAATCCTGGCGCGGCGCGCTTTTCCGGCGTGGCCGTGGACCGCTACCGCTTCGCCCTGTTCATGGCCACCGGCGCCATGGCGGGCCTGGCCGCCTGGCTGCTGACGGGACGCATCGGCAGCACGCGCCCGAACATCGCCATGGGCTGGGAACTCGAAGTGATCACCATGGTCATCCTGGGCGGCGTGAGCATCGCCGGCGGCAAGGGCAGCATCGGCGGCGTGCTGCTGGCCGTGCTGTTGCTGGGCATGGTGACGTATGGCCTGGCGCTGCTGAATATTCCCGGCGTCATCATGACCATCGTCGTCGGCATCTTGCTGCTGATCACGATTGCGCTGCCGCGCCTGCTGAACCGCAAACACACACGAAAATAAACCATGCAACAGATCGCTTTCAAGATGCAGCTGAAACCCGGCCATGCCGCCGAATATCAACGCCGCCACGACGCCATCTGGCCCGAGCTGGCCAGCCTGCTGCAGGAGTCCGGCGTGCGCGACTACAGCATCTTTCTCGATGAGGAGACGGGCGCGCTGTTCGCCGTGCTGCGCCGGGTGGACGGCCACGCGATGGAGGTGCTGCCGCAACATCCCGTGATGCGCCGCTGGTGGGCGCATATGGCCGACCTGATGGAAACGCAGGCCGATGCCTCGCCCGTCGCCGTGCCCTTGCTCCCCGTGTTCCATCTCGCATAAGGACCACCGTGACCATCGACGCCACCGTAGTACTCGATATCGGCAAGACCAATGCCAAGCTGACCTTGCTGGACGCCACGGGCGCCATCCTGGCCGAGCAGCGCCGCCCGAACCGCATCATTCAAACAGGACCGTACCCGCACCACGATACGGAAGGGCTGTGGGACTGGCTGCAAACGGGCCTGGCCGCCTTTTCTCGCCTGGCGCACGTCACCGCCATCGTGCCCGTCACGCATGGCGCCACGGCGGCGCTGGTCGACGCTGACGGCCTGGTGCTGCCCATCCTCGACTATGAATCGACCTTGCCGCAGGCACTGGCGGCAGAGTATGCCAGCTTGCGGCCGGCCTTTGCCGACAGCCTGTCGCCGCAATTGCCCTGTGGCCTGAACCTGGGCTTGCAACTGTTCTGGCTCGCCAAAACCTACCCGCAAGAATTTGCCCGCGCACGCCATATCCTGACCTATCCGCAATACTGGGCCTGGCGGCTATCGGGCGTGGCCGCCAGCGAAGTGACCTCGCTCGGTTGCCATACGGATTTGTGGCAGCCGCAGCAAGGGGCCTATTCGTCGCTGGTGGAGACGATGGCTTGGGCGCCGTTGTTTCCCCCGTTGCATGCGGCATGGACGGCGTTGGGACCCGTGCTGCCGCAGTGGCGCGAAAGCAATGGCTTGCTGCCCGATTGCCAGGTGCTGTGCGGCATCCACGACAGCAATGCCTCGCTGCTGCGCTACCTGGATGCGCAAGAGCAAGCCCAGCCGCGCACGGTCTTGTCGACCGGCACCTGGGTGATCGCCGCCGCCTTGGGCGCCCCCCTCGACCGGCTCGATGAAACGGCCGACATGCTGGCCAATGTGCATGCGCTGGGCCAGCCCGTGGCCTGCATGCGCTTCATGGGCGGGCGCGAATTTGCCGTGCTGGCGGGCAGCGCGCCGCAAGTGTGCGGCATCGATGATATCGCCCGCCTGGTCAGCCAGGGTACGCTGGCGCTGCCCTGCTTTGCCGAGTCCGGCGGCCCCTTCGTCGGACAGGCGGGGCGCATTGCCGGACCGGCGCCACGTACGGCCCAGGAACGCTATGCGCTGGCCACCCTGTATTGCGCGCTGATGAGCGATTATTGCCTCGATGCCCTTGGCGCCCAGGGACCCGTGACGGTGGAAGGCAGCTTCACGGACAACCCGCATTTCGCCCCCTTGCTGGCGGCCTTGCGGCCAGGCCAGGAGGTTGCCGTCTCGCAGGATGCCAGCGGCACCACCTGCGGCGGCTGGATGCTGCACCGCTGGGGCGAAGTACCGGCGATGGCGGCGACGGTGCTGCCCATGATGGAAGTGGAAGGTTTGAACGCGTACCGGGCGCAATGGAGGGCGATTTGCAGGTCGGATTAGGTCCGCAGGACCGTCATCCGACAACGCCACCAGCGCCGGCCAACAATGTTGTCGGGTAAAACTGTGCGGGCAAAAAAAATGCCCTGTCCGCAGACAGGGCAACCCGGAGTAAAGTACAGCGCGAGCGGGATTAACCGGCGGCTTTGACTTTCAGCTCGTTCTTGATTTCTTTCACGCCGCTCACGGAAGCGACGATCTGCACGACGCGGTCACCCGCTTCGGCGCTCGGTACCTCGCCCGACAGGACGACGACACCTTGCTGGGTTGCTACCTTGACTGGCAGGGCGGCGGCTTGCGCATCAGCGCTCAGGGCGGCCTTGGCCGAGGAAGTGATGGTTTCATCAGGGACGGCTGCGGCAGCGTTGGCGGCCACGACGGTGTCAGCAGGAGCTTGTGCTTTTGGTGCGGAGTCAGCGGCATGCGAAGCGGTGATCGAGGCGCCCGACAGTACGATAGCGGCAACCAGGGTATTGAACAGTTTCGATGTTTGCATGGTAGTTCCTCTCAATGAAGTTAAAAGCTTCTTACTTGGATAAAGCAACACTTTGAAGCGTCACACCTACCCATACAGCAAGCGCCGTGCCAGCTTTTAAATTCCATTCAAAATCAACGACTTAGCTTTACACTCGATTTTTTCAGCCCGTTTCCCGGCGATCTGGCCCGAAAAACGGGGCTTTTTGTCGCCTGGCAGCGACAGCTTGTGGCAGGAACGTCAATGTTCCACACCAAGCCACTGATTTATAACGCTTTATTTTTGTCGCTATTCAGCGACAGGGTCGCCATCGCCCCGAAACAGGGCCGGCGTCAGCTCGTATTTCTGCAATAAACGGTAGAACTCCGTGCGGTTGCGGTCGGCCAGGCGGGCCGCGTCGGCCACGTTGCCGTCCGTCAGGCGCAGCAGCTGAATCAGGTAGTCGCGCTCGAAGCGCTGCTTGGCTTCGTTGTAGCTGAGCGCTTCCAGGGACGGCACGCGCAGGGCGCGCTGCACCAGGCTCAAGGGCACCAGCGGCGCCGTGGCCAGCGCGCACACTTGCTCGACGACATTGACCAGCTGGCGCACATTGCCGGGCCATGGCGCGGCCACCAGCGCCGTCAAGGCGTCGGGCGCAAAACCGTTCAGCGGTTTTTGATACTTGGCCGCCAGCTTCTGCAGGAAATGGTTGGCCAGCAGGGCGATATCTTCGCGGCGCTCGGCCAGCGGCGGCAGGGTCAAGGTCACGACGTTGAGGCGGTAATACAGGTCTTCGCGGAATTGCCCCTCGGTCATCGCCACGTCGAGGTCGCGGTGCGTGGCCGACAACAGGCGCACGTCCACCGGACGCGTCTGGTCGGCGCCGACGGGGCGCACGGCACGCTCCTGCAGCACGCGCAGCAGTTTCACCTGCAGCGGCAAGGGCATGTCGCCGATCTCATCCAAAAACAGGGTGCCGCCATCGGCCGCCTGGAACAAGCCTTCGCGGTTGCCGACGGCGCCCGTAAACGATCCCTTCACGTGACCGAACAGTTCCGATTCCAGCAGCTGCTCGGGAATGGCGCCGCAGTTGACGGCGATAAACGGCGCCTTGGCGCGGCGGCTGGCGTTGTGCAGCGCGCGCGCCAGCAATTCCTTGCCCGTTCCGCTGGGGCCGCGGATCAAGATGCTGGCGTCGGACCCCGCCACCAGCTTGGCTTCGGCCAGCAGCTCGGCCATCTGCGAACTGCGGCTGATCAGCTCGGCACGCCAGCTCTCGTCGCCGGACGCTTGCGCCGGCATGACGGTGGACAAGTTGATGGCATACGCCACTTTTTCCATCAAGAGCTTGCCGTCGAACGGTTTCGTCAGGTAGGCAAACGCGCCGCGCGCCGTCGCGTCGACGGCGTCGGGAATCGTGCCGTGCGCCGTCAAGAGAATCACGGGCAGGGCCGCATGCTGGCGGCGGATTTCATCGAACAGGGCCAGGCCGTCGCGGCCCGGCAATTGCACGTCGGTAATGACCAGGGCCGGCAATTCCACGGCCAGGCGCGCCAGCGCCGCTTCCGCGCTGCCCACGGCCGTCACGCGATAGTTGCCCGCCTTCAAGCGGATGGTCAGCAAACGCAGCAGGTCTGGATCGTCGTCGACCAATAAAATGTGGGGGTGTTCGCTCATTTCGGCGCTCCCGCGGCAGGGCGCACGGACAGGCTGCGCTCGATGTTTTTCAGCGCTTCGAGTTTTTCATTGAGCAAGTCGTTGCGGCGCTGGGCGTCGCGCAGCTGCGTGTTGAGCTTGTCGATGCTCTCTTCCTGGCGGCGCAGTTCCGCATACTGGCTGCCCAGCAATTGGGCCAGCGGCGCCAGCAGTTGCGCATCCTTGCCCGTGGCCGTAGCCAGCGGTTCCAACAGCGCCTGCGCGCGGGCCAGGTCGCCGGACCCGCGCAAGGCCGCTTGCAGCATGGCGCGGCGTATCGTGTTCTGCGGCGCATGGTCCGCTTTCGCCAGGTCCAGCTGCGCTTTCGCCAGCTCCGACGGCGTCATCAGGCGCAAGGCGCTTTGATACGCAAGCAGTTCGGTGAGCTGGGGATCGGCCACCACCAGCACGCGCGGCGGCGTTTGCACCAGCACGGGCGTCTGGATGGGGGGCTTGGCGGCACAAGCGACCAACAGCAGCGCGCAGGCGGCCATGGCGGCCAGGGAAATTCTCGTCATCATAAGGGCAGTTCTATCCGAAAATGCGCGCCGGCGGGGCGCGGTAAAAGAGTGACGCTGCCATCGTGGGCGGCGATATATTCGCGCACGATGGACAGGCCGATGCCATTGCCGTTGCGCGCGCCGGCCGCCTGGCGCACTCCCTGGTAAAACGGTTCAAAAATACGCGCGGCATCCTCGGGCGCCACGCCGGCGCCCTCGTCGATGCAGTCGATGCGCACGCGGCCGCCTTCGCAAGACAAGCTAAAGCGCACGGTGCCGCCTTCCGGGCTGAAGCGCACGGCATTCGACAGCAAATTCGCCAGCGCCGTCGCCAGCTTGTCGCGGTCGGCCTGCACGATCAGGGACTCGCCCAGCACCTCGACCGTCAAACGGCGCGCCAGCCATTGCAGGCGCTGCCCGGCCACCACATCTTGCAGCAAGACGAGCAAGTCGACCTTGCTGTGCGCCAGATGCTGGGCGTCAAAAGCGGCGGTATTGTAGCGCAGCAAGTCCTCGATCTGGGTTTGCAAGGACGCCGTGTTTTGCTGCAGGATGCCGGCGATTTCGCGCTGGCTGTCGCTGAGCTTGCCGGCCACCTCGTCTTCCAGCAAGGCCACGCCTTCGCGCAGGGCCGCCAGCGGGGTCTTCAGCTCATGCGAAATGTGGCGCAGAAAACGTTCCTTGTCGGCATCGAGGTCGGCCAGGCGCTGGCGCAGCCAGTCCAGCTGCTGGCCCAGGCGGCGCGTGTCGGCCGGGCCGCCGACAACGATGGGCTGATCGTAGCGCTTGTCACCGAGGCGCTCGATGGCCGTCTTGATGCGGCGCAGCGGGCGCGACAACAGAAAGCCGAAGCAGGTGGCCAGCACGGCCGCCAGCAGCACGGCGCCGCCCACCAGCACGCCCAGCAGGCGGCGCTGGCGTTCCAGCTCGGCCAGCAGGGCGTCGTTGCGGCTGCCGATTTCCGTCTTGCTTTCACGCGCCAGGCTGTCATTGATTTGCGCCATGCGGGCGAACGCGCGGTACACGACGGCGTGACCATCGCGCTTGCGGCGCTTGCCCGCCTGTAAGACTTCCCACGCCGATTGCGCCTGCACCGTCCATTCGTCGGCCAGCTGGGGAGCGAACTCGGGCGTGGCGCGGTTCAGCACTTGCAGCGCCGCCGCCGCTTCGTCGCGGGCCGCCGCGAAACGCTCGCGGAACACGGGATCATCGAGCACGAGAAACTGGCGCGCGCTGCGCTCCATGGCCAGGGTGCGCTCGGACAGGCGCTGCGACTGTTCCGTCAGGGTAATCGCCTGCGCCGCCGTCTCGCGCCCCAGCCGCGCCAGATGTTCCAGGGTCAGCAGGGCTTGCACGGAGGTGGCCGTCAAAATGCCCGTCGTCAAAATGAAGGCGGCAAATAACAGTTGGCGAAAGGAAAGTCGAGACAAGGTAGGCGCCTTCGGTTCAGTCTGGAGAGAGTAAAAGGCGCATGGTACGCTAAGCCTTCATCGCGGGGCGCCAGCTGTCAAAAATGGCCAACCTGACAACATTGTTGCTTTTGCGTCCCACAAGCAAGCCTCGGCGGCGGCGCGCAGATACTCCTAGTACAATAGGGAAAAACTTCATACAGGCATCAAAGTGGCCCCGGCCCTGGCATTACGCCGCTTTGCCCCCACATGTGATGCAGCCCCACCGACACTCCGAATCACCTACCGCAGAGATCCCATACCGCATGAGCACATTTGAAAAAGTCAGCAGCAACTTCATTCCAGTCTTGCAGGCAACCATCGAGCAATATGTCGAGCCAGCAACGGGCATGCGCCATATCCACATGCATACCGAGCAGGCTGAGATGGTGTTCCTGGTGGCCTTTCCCACTGTGCCCGAAGTAAGCGACGGGCGCGCCCACATCCTGGAACACCTGGCCTTGTGCGGCTCGTCGCGCTACCCGGTGCGCGACCCGTTCTTCTCGATGCTGCGCCGCTCGACGGCCACGTTCATGAATGCGATGACCTATCCGGACCGCACCGTGTACCCGTTCGCCAGCACCGACCGCAAGGATTTCTTCAACTTGCTCGACGTCTACCTCGACGCGGCCTTCTTCCCGAACCTCGATTACCTGAACTTCCGCCAGGAAGGCTGGCGCCATGCATTCGAAGGCGACAAGCTCGTGTACCAGGGCATCGTCTTCAATGAAATGAAGGGCGCTTTCAACAGCCCCATGCGCGCGCTCGACAGCGGCATCGCCAGCGCCTTGCTCAAGGGCACGACGTATGAAGTGGAATCGGGTGGCGATCCGCTCGACATCCCCGAACTGACGCATGACATGCTGAAAGAATTCCACGCCAGCCACTATCATCCTTCGCAAGCCGTGATCATGACGTCCGGCAATATCGAAGCGTCGGCCGTGCAGGAGCAAGTGGCGCAGCGCGTGCTGTCCAAGCTCAGCGGCTTCAGCCCGCGCCGCCTGCCGCAACTGGCGCCCGCGTGGACGGCGCCGCAGGAAAACGTGGTAAAAATTCCGTCGCAGGAAGCGCGCGACGATGAATTCGGCCTGCAATTCGCCTGGCTGATGGGCGAGTCGAGCGACCCCATCGCCTACTACCACGCGCATCTGCTGTCGCACGGCTTGCTCGGTGAATCGTCGGCGCCCGTCATGCGCGCCATGGAATCGGCCGGCTATGGCCGCCCATCGGACATGAATGGCCGCGATGCGGGCATCCGCCAGATGGTGTTCCACATCGGCATGGAAGGGTTGACCCAGGAACAGATCGCCGATGCGCACCAGCGCATCTGGACGGCACTGGAAGAAACGGCGCAAGAAGGCATCCCGGCCGCCGTGCTGCACGCGGCCTTGCGCGACATCAAGTACAGCCAGCGCGAGATCAGCAGCGGCCGCATGCCTTACGGCCTGGGCCGCTTGCTGCACGCCTTGCCGCTGGCCATGTACGATGGCAACGTCATGGATGCCTTCGACAATGCGGCGATTCTGGAAACCCTGGAACAGCAAATCGAGGACCCGGAATTCTTCAAGCGGCTGGTGCGCGAACTGATCGCCAACCCGACCCGTTTGACGACGCACGTGGTGCCCGACAGCGCCTACTTCACGGACCGCGCCGCCCAGGAAGACGCCAAGCTGGCGGCCCTGCAGGCGAAGCTGACGGATGCCGAGCGCGAGCACATCGTCGCCGAGTCCGCCGCACTGGAAGCGCATCAGCAACTGCCATCGAATTCCGAAGTCTTGCCGCGCATCCGCCCTGGCGACGTCAGCGCCTTGCCGCGCCCGGCCCTGCCGATTCCGGCCGCCGTCGACGGCGCCGTGGCGTTCAGCATCGCCTCGAACGGCATCAGCTATGCCAACGTGCTGTACGACGTGTCGGGCTTGCCGGAAGCGTCGTGGCCATGGCTGCGTCTGTACACGGACCTGGCGCCGGAACTGGGCGTGGGCGACATGTCGTTCGACGACGCCAGCGCCTGGCGCCAGAGCATGGTGCCCTCGTTCCACATCGGCCTGGAAGCCATTCCTCGCCCGCAACAGGCGATGCGCGTGGAACTGTCGTTCTCGGCCAGCGGTTTGCGCGAAGAACACGCGGCGATTGCCGCCGTGCTGTCGGCCTGGATCGCCAAGCCCCGCTTCGATGAAGAAGATCGCCTGGCCTTCCTGATCGAAAGCCTGGTGCAAGACAAACTCTCCAGCCTGGCCGAGTCCGGCAACCGCTACGCCATGCTGGCCTCGGCAGCACCGCTGTCGCCCACGCGCCGCTTCGACGACATCGTCGGCGGCCCGGCCGCTTTGCCGTTCTACCGCCGTTTGCAGCAGCTGAGCAAGACGTCGGCAGGCTTGCAGGAAATCGCACGCGAACTCGACACCCTGCACGCGCACATCATCGCCCAGCAGCCGACCGTGCTGTGCGCGGGCCTGGAGCAGGATGGCATCACCCTGGCCCGTTTGCTGGAATTGCCGGTAGCCAGCACAGATTCTGTTGCACCGGCGGAAACCATCGCTCCCGCAGCTTTGCCGCTGGCCAACACGGCCCTGCATGCGACAAGCCAGATCAACCATTGCTTCGTTTCCTGGGCCGTGCCGGGCGTGCACAATCCGGACGCTGCGGCCCTGGCGGTCGCCGCCGAGCTGATGACCAATCAGGTACTGCATACGGCCCTGCGCGAAAAAGGCGGCGCGTATGGCGGCAGCGCCAGCTACGCGGCCGGCGCCGGCACGTTCACCCTGAGTTCCTACCGCGATCCGCGCCTGGCCGGCACGTTTGCCGATTTCGGCACGACGCTCGATCAAATCCTCGACGGCGATTTCTCGCAGGAGCAAGTGGAAGAAGCCATCATCTGCGTCATCAAGGGCCTCGACAAGCCGCATTCGCCGTACGCGGAAGCGCTGACGGCGTGGAACATGCAGCAGCGCGGCACGACGGAAGCCGTGCGCCAGCAGTTCCGCACCGGCGTCTTGAATTGCACCCTGGCGCAGATCAAGATGGTGACGCGCACATGGCTGAAAAACGGCCAGCCGAGCCGAGCCGCGTTTGCAGGCAATACGACGCAAGATCTGGCCGGGCTGGAAGTGGTGGATTTGCTGGCGCTGGCTTCTTAAGCTGGGCAGGCGGATCGTGTCGGATTACGCGGCGTACCGCCGCTAATCCGACCTTGTATTATTCCCTTCATGCCGTTCGTGATATTGCGAACGGTATCGACCGCTGTCAAAATCTTGGTAGGCATATCAAGACCGGGTAACTGGATGCCGTATCCGCCCTTAGGCTCCGAGCCAGTTTCGTAGATCTCGCACCAGTTACCCATCCTCAATGTCAAGATCGGACAGTATCTTTGGCACCGGCATGCCGGTTAGCCCGCATTCACAAGGTAGATCGCAAGAGGAGCACAGCATGTTTAATCTGGGAATCGACGTTGCCAAGGCAAAGCTCGACTGCGCGCTGCGCCTGCCCAATGGCAAGCATCGTAACAAGGTAGTAGACAACAATGACAAAGGATACGCCGAGCTGCACGCATGGCTACTCAAGCATGAGGCCGGCAGCCCGCGTGTGTGTATGGAAGCGACCGGCACCTACTGGGAAAGGGTGGCCGAATATCTGGCGGGACGGGGCATGCTGGTCAGTGTCATCAATCCGGCGCAGATCAAGGCCTTCGGCGCTTCGCGCCTGGTGCGCACGAAAACGGACAAAGTCGACGCGCAGCTGATCGCCGACTTCGCCCATGAACGCCAGCCCGAGCCATGGCTGGCGCCGTCGCCGGCCGAACAGGCACTGCGCGCCATGGTACTGCGCCTGGAAGCCTTGCAAGCCATGCGCCAGCAGGAAAGCAATCGGCTCGATGTGGCGCGTGCAGCGGTACGCCAGGGCATCGTCGATCACATCACCTGGCTCGATGGCCAGATCAAGGAACTGATCCGAGCCATCAGACGGCATATCGATGACGACCCGGATTTGCGCGGCAAGCGTGAGCTGCTCGACACCATTCCTGGCCTCGGAGAGCGGACGATTCCGGTGCTGCTGTCCTACTATGCCAATCCCGAGCGCTTCGACAGCGCCAAGCAAGCCGTGGCGTTTGCGGGACTCGACCCGCGCCAGCACGAGTCTGGTTCCAGCGTACGTGGCAAGCCACGCATGTCGAAGGTCGGCCACAGCTTCCTGCGCAAAGCGCTGTACATGCCCGCCATGGTGACCGTGTACCGGACAGCCTGGGGCAAGCGCTTTGGTCAGCGCCTGCGTGCTGCTGGCAAGGCAAAGAAACTGATCATCGGCGCCATGATGCGCAAGCTGGTGCACGTGGCATTCGGCGTGCTCAGGTCGGGAAAAATATTTGATCCGACCTTGCACGCCGCTTGACGGGGATAACAGTATCTACGCTACGGATCGGGTAGGTCGGATTAGCGTGGCGTAGCCGCGCGTAATCCGACACCACCACGGGCCAACAATGTTGTCGGATTACGTGCGGCCCTGCCGCACTAATCCGACCTACGATGCTATTGGGGGACAGAATTAGGTTCCATATACATTAATTCCCACTGATGCCCATCCGGATCCTGGAAACTGTGTCCATACATGAAGCCGTAATCCATCGGCTCCTTGTAGATGCTGCCGCCCGCCTGGACGGCCTTCGCCACCAGCGCATCGACTTCGCCGCGGCTCTCGGCCGACAGGCACACGAGCACTTCCGTCGCCACGGTGGTGTCGCACAGCTGCTTGGGCGTAAATTGCTTGAACTTGTCGTGCGTCAACAGCATGACAAAAATGTCGTCGGTGACGATCATGCACGTCGCCGTTTCATCCGTGAAATGGGCATTGAAACTGAAGCCCAGCGCCGTGAAAAACGCCACGGAGCGTTCCAGCGACTGGACGGGCAGATTGACAAAGATTTTGCGGGCCATCATGTCTCCTTGTGGGTCGTATGAGTAGGTGCTGCCCGCCGATTCTACACCGGCTATTCAGCCCTTCGCGCGCGCCACGGTCTTCGGCGCGTAGCCGAAATAGCGGCTGAAGGCGGCGCTGAAATTGGCCGGGTGGCGATAGCCCGTTTGCCAGCCCGCCTGCGCCACCTGGCAACCATTTTCCAGCAATAACTTTGCCCGCTGCATGCGCAGCGCCAGCAGGGTGCGCTGCGGGCTGTCGTTGTAGCGGTAGCGCCATCCCTGCTTGAGCTTGAACAAGCTCAAGCCCACCTGCGCGCACAAGTAATCGAGCGTGAGTTCCTGCGCCATCTGTTCCTGCATCAGCGCATGCACGCGTTCCAGTTTGACGATATCGGCCTCGGACCAGCGCGGCACGGCAGAGGGCGCCGGCCGCAGTGCCCGCAATTGCTCCGCAAGCAGGCTGAGTACGCCGATATGCACGGCCAGCGGGTCCGTCGCGCGCAGCAGCGCGCGCGCGTGCAGGGCGGAGGCGGCCGTCGTGGCCGCATGCGCCAGCTGGCGCGCGCCGCCGTTGGGCAACAGGTAAGCCAGGCCCTCCGGCCAGTAGCGCGCCAGCGCCTCTTCCCCGACCAGCACGCGCAATTGCGCCGCCCGTTGATTCGCCTCGAAACGGCGCTCGCCGCTCGTGTGGCGAAACGCCGTCACCGTCGTATGGCCGCCCTGGAAACGCAGTTGTTCGCCATCGCGCGTGACGTAGCCGGACGCGCCTTCCAGGCCGATGGTGATCACCATGCCGCCCGCGTCGTCATGCTTCGATTGCTCGACGATCGCCAGGCGCGGACGGTAATCGGAATGCACGAGCAGCAAGCCCTGGTCGACCTGGCGCTGCTCGGCGCGGCACTCTTTCAACCCCGGGTCCAGCTGGCGCCGTGTCCAGCCTGCCGCTTCCCAGTTCTGTCCCATCATCGCTCCCCCTGTTTTCCCGCGCGCCGACACGCATACGAAATGCGCCGTGCCGCATACAAATGCAAATGATAATTATTCTCATTGTTGCATAAAATAGGCATCCATGCCCATCACGCCGAAAGGAAGCGCCATGCCAATACCTTCGCAACACGCCTTGCAACCCGACCGTTACCTGGCCATCGCGCCCTTCCAGGCGGACGGGCTGGCCGCCGCCCTGGAACTGGGTATTTTCGATGCGCTGGCCACGCCGCATACGCCGGCGCAACTGGCCGCAGCCCTGTCGCTGCATGCGCCGCATACGGCCATGCTGCTGGAACTGCTCTGGAGCATGCAGATGCTGGAACGCGACGGGACCGATGACGGCATGCGGCGCTACCGCTGCACGGCCACTACCTTGCAGTATTTCTGCCGCAACTCTGTTGCCTTTTGCGGCGACGCCTGGCTGTCCCGGCTGCATGCGCTGGCGCCCGCGCAAGTAGCGATTGAACGCGCCTAACAATTACCATTTAGTAATTATGTTTTTTATAGCAAAAATGGGAGCAAATGCGCTAAGCTGTGCCGGCATTGATCGATGTCATCCGCAGCACTCCGCTGCCTCCACAGGGAATCCATCATGAGTCTGAATATCGCAGGGAAAGTCGTCGTCATCACCGGTGCCAGCAGCGGCCTGGGCGAAGCCACCGCGCGCCATCTGGCGGCGCTGGGCGCTTCCGTCGTGCTCGGCGCGCGCCGCATGGACTTGCTCACTACCATTGCCGAGGAAATCACGGCCGCCGGCGGTCAGGCCGCCATCGCCCAGACCGATGTCACCCAGGCGGGCGACCTGACGCGGTTGGTTGACACGGCCCTGGCCGTGTTCGGCAAGGTCGACGTGCTGATCAACAATGCGGGGCTGATGGCCATCGCACCGATGAGCGCCTTGAAGGTCGACGAGTGGAACAACATGATCGATATCAACATCAAGGGCGTACTCAACGGCATCGCCGCCGTGCTGCCGCATTTCCTGGCGCAAAACAGCGGCCACTTCATCAATATTTCGTCGGTGGCGGGACAAAAAGTCTTCAGCCCGGGCGGCACCGTCTACAGCGGCACCAAGTTTGCCGTCAGCGCCATTTCGGAAGGCTTGCGCCATGAGCTGGCGGCCAGCGGCGGCGCCATCCGCACGACGGTCATTGCGCCGGGCGCCGTGGACACGCCATTGAGCGAGGGCAGCAGCCATGCCGAGAGCGCCAAGGCCGTCAAGGAGTTCTACCAGATTGCCATTCCCGCCGCCTCGGTGGCGCGCGCCATCGCGTATGCGATCGAGCAGCCGGCCGACGTGGATATCAACGAGATCGTGCTGCGCCCGACGGCGCAGGCGTTTTAAGCCGCATCGTGTTGCAGCGACTCGATGATCAGGTCCGCCAGCCGCTCGACGGGCGGCCTGCTCACCGGTGACGCACGCAACAGTTCCAGCGACAGCGGGGGCAGGGCGGGCAAGCCAGCCGCCACGTGATCGAGCACGCACACGGAAGACGGCAAGCCCAGGCCCGTGCGCACCGTCACGCCCAGCCCTGCCGCGGCGGCTGCCCACAGGCCGGCCAGGCTGGGACTGGTAAACGCCGTGCGCCAGGCGATGCCGGCCCGGTCCAGCGCCTGCGTGGCGCAGCGCTGGAACAGGCATTCGCGGTCGAACGCAATGAGCGGCAAAGGCTCGCCCGATTCGGGCCGCCAGGCCAGGCTCGACGAGGCGATCCAGCGCATGGCCGGTTCGGCGATATGCTGGCGCTGCTGCGGCGGATACTCGGCCACGTCGGCGATGCCCGCGCCGCCCCACAGCAGGGCCAGGTCCAGCTGGCCCATGACCAGGCCTTCCATCAAGGCCGTGTTGCGCGCCACGTGCGCCTCGATGCGCACTTTCGGATGCGCGCGCGCAAAGCGTCCCAGCACGTCCGGCAGCAAGGCTTCGCCGAAATCCTCTTGCAGACCCAGCCTGATCCAGCCTTCCAGTTCCGCGCCCCGCAAGGCGACGGCCGCCTCGTCGTTGAGTTCCAGCAGGCGGCGCGCATAGCCGAGCAAGACTTCGCCGGCCGGCGTCAGCGCCAGGCCCCGTCCATCCTTGCGAAACAGGGGCATGCCCGCCTGCTCCTCGAGTTTTTTCAGCTGCGCGCTGACGGCCGAGGTGGAGCGGCCCACCTTGTCCGCCGCGCGGGCAAAGCTGCCCAGCTCGATGCCAGCCACATAGCTGCGCAGGAAGGCGATGTCGAAATTAAGCAAGCTCATGGCATCAATACAATCGTCCTGTTTTATGGGATGGTTTAACGTAAATTATCTGATATTCAGAATGATCGTACTGCGCAACACTGTCAGGGTCAACCACTTACTTTCCTTGCCATGAGCACCAATTGCCAAGCTGTTCCTGTTCCTGCCTCCGCCACCGTGCCTGCGGGCGACGCTCACCGCTGGAAAGTGCTGGCCGTCGGCGTGGCGGCCAATGCCAGCTTTTCCGCCGCCGCCAACGGCATGCCCACCACGGCCATCTGGCTGCGCAGCGGCTATCACCTGAGCAATACGGACCTGGGGGTGGCGCTGGGTGCCATGGGCCTGGGCGTGGCCTTGAGCGAATTGCCATGGGGTATGGCCACCGACCGCTGGGGCGACCGCCCCGTGCTGCTGACCGGCTTGCTGGGCACCATGCTGGCACTATTGACCTTGCTGCTGTGGATCACGCCGGCTGACGGTTCCGTGCCGCCGTTGTGGGCGCTGGCGGCCGGGCTGGCCCTGGTCGGCGTGCTGGGCGGCAGCGTGAATGGCGCCAGCGGCCGCGCCGTGATGCGCTGGTTCGGCGCCGGCGAACGGGGTTTCGCCATGAGCATCCGCCAGACGGCCGTGCCGCTGGGCGGCGGCCTCGGCGCCCTCATCCTGCCCAGCCTGGCCTCGCGCCATGGCTTCATGCCCGTGTTTGGCGCCCTGGCCCTCGTATGCGGCCTGTCGGCGTTTTTTACGTGGCGCTGGATGCATGAGCCCGATTTTTCTGCCGAGGCCGCCACAGGCCCGCAAAACGCGCCCAAAGGCCCATTGAAAGACCAGGCAACGTTGCCCCTGAAGAATCGCAAAGTCTGGCGCATGGTGGCCGCCATCGGCTTGCTGTGCGTGCCCCAGTTTGCCGTGCTCAGCTTTGCCACCGTGTTCCTGCACGATGACGGCCACCTGGGCCTGGCGGGCATCACGTCCGTGATGGTGGTCCTGCAGGGGGGCGCCATGGTGATGCGCATCTGGAGCGGGCGCTACACGGACCGCCACGCGAACCGGCCCGCCTGGCTGCGCGGCGCGGCCCTGGTGGCGCTGGCCACATTCGTGCTGCTGGGCATGGCCGCCGCAGGCGATGCGCCGGGCTGGGTCTTGATGAGTGCCGTGGTGGTGGCCGGCATCGCCGTGTCCGCCTGGCATGGCGTGGCCTACACGGAACTGGCCACGGAAGCGGGCGCCGCCAACGCGGGCACGGCCTTGGGCATGGCGAACACGGCCGTGTACGTGGGCCTGTTCCTCACGCCGATTGCCATCCCACATTTGCTGGCGGCCAGCAACTGGCCCGTCGTGTGGTGGCTGGCGGGGCTGGTGGCGCTGCTGGCCCGCCCGCTGTTTCCGAAAGCCTAGGGCAGCGCCCTGATCCGGTACACGCAGCGCATGGCGTTGGCCAGCACGTGCTGCTCGCGCACGATGCTGGCGTTCGGTCCCACCACTTCCTGGAACAGCTGCAATTCCGAGCGGCAAAAACCCTGGCAGGTGCGCGCGGCGGCGCAGATGGGGCAGTGGTCTTCGATCAGCAGCCAGTCGTCGCCGTCTTCTTCCACGCGCGCCATATAGCCCTCTTCATCGCGCACGGCCGCCAGTTGCCGCAGTCGCGTGGGCAAGTCCGGCGCCGAGCACGCCTGCGCATACGCGCCGCGGCTTTCCTCTTCGCGCTGCGTGATGAGTTTATCCAGGCCCGCCTCGCCGAACAGCTGGCGCACGGAACCGATCAGCTTGATCGTCAGCTGCGCATGCGTGTCGGGAAAGCGCGCATTGCCCGCTTCCGTCAAGACCCAGTTCTGGCGCGGCCGGCCCGCGCCCGCCTGCGCTTCCTGGCGTCCCTCGATCAAGCCCGCCGCCACCAGCTTTTGCACTTGCTGGCGCGCCGCCTCGCCCGTCATGTCCAGGGTCTTGGCCAGGGTCGCCGTGGAGACGGGTCCCTTGGTCTTGATGAAATACAGGATGCGCTCCGTCGTTTGCGGCACCTCGCTATTATCCAAACGTTTACTTGTGTAATTCATTTCACTCAACTATCATGGGGCCAGTTAACCAACTAATTGCTTGCATAATAGGCCGGTAGCTCCCCGCTGTCGAGGAGTTTCCACGTCCGCGTGCCGGCAAGACACTTTTTGGACGGGAATCCCATGCAGCTGCAGCACTCGATCTGGCTGTTTCACGCCATCCTCGCTACCGGCCTGGCCATCTGGCTGACCTTGGCCGCCATCAACAACATGCACGCCTTCCACGGCGCCGTCTGGGCCATCGGCAACACCATGCGCATGGACCCGCTGCGCCAGGACCCGACCATCCAGACACCGCTGCTGCGCCGCGCGCTCACGTCCTTGCGCTTACACCGGCTGGCGCTGGGCGTGGTGCTGGCCTTGCAATTGCTGGCCGCCATCGCCGCCTGGACGGGCGTGGCGCTGTTTGCCGGCGACGGCCTGACCGCTGCCTTGCCCTGGCTGAACCTGGCCTTGTGCGCCATGGCCGCCTTTTTGCTGCTGATGCACCTGGGCGGCCTGTGGTTCGGCTACTGGATCGCGCAGGAAGGCTTGCAGACGACGCACCTGGTGCTGCTGCTGTGGACCCTGGCGCTGTTTTTCACCTTCAACGCGCAGCGGACCTGACCAGCCTTCGCTGCGCCTCTTCTTCCCAGTTGTAAAGGACTTCATCATGCATACGAAACTCGTCGGCGCCTCCGCGCTGGCCATCACCCTGGCCGTCGCGGGCGCCGCGCTCTATCCGCGTGCCGACTCGCATGCGGCCGATGCCGCCGCCTACCCCGCCACCAAGGTGGCGCTCGTGCCCGTCGTGCTGGGCACGCAGGAACGCTACTTTGCCGGCGTAGGCGAACTGGAAGCGGCGCGCCAGGTGCAGGTGGCGGCCGAAACGGGCGGGCGCATCACGCAGATCCGCTTCGCATCGGGGCAAAGCGTGGCGGCCGGCGCCGTGCTGGTGCAGCTCAATGATGCGCCGGAACAGGCGGCCCTGCTGCGCCAGCGCGCGCAGCTGAAAAACGCGGAAAGCAGCCACGCCCGCACGGCGCAGATGGTGAAGGAAAAGGCGGCCACGCAGGAGCAGCTCGATAGTGCCCTGGCCGCGCGCGATGCGGCCTTGGGCGACGTGCGCCAGACGCAGGCGCTGATCGCGCAAAAGACCATCCGCGCGCCGTTCGCCGGACAACTGGGCATCCGCAAGGTCCACGCGGGCCAGTACCTGAACGCGGCCGACACGGTGGCCAGCCTGATCGACACGCAGTCGCTGATGGTGAACTTCGCCCTCGATGAACAGAGCAGCGCGAAGCTGGCGCCGGGACAGGCCGTGCAAGTGCTGGTGGACGCCTATCCCGGCGACGTCTTCACGGCCAAAATCAACGCCATCGACCCGCTGATCTCTCGTTCGCGCATGGTGCAGGTGCAGGCGGCGCTGACCAATCCGCGCGGCGCGCTCAAAGCGGGCATGTACGCGAATGTGCGCGTGGCGCGCGAAGCGGGCCGGCAGCTGACGGTGCCGGAAACGGCAGTGACCTACAGCGCATATGGCGACACGGTCTTCGTCGCGCAGCAGGAAGGAAAACAGCCGCTCACCGTCAAGCGCGTGGGCGTGAAACTGGGCGAGCGGGCAGGGGGCCGGGTGGCCATTCTTGACGGCTTGCGCGAAGGCCAGCGCGTGGTCGCTTCGGGCCAGCTGAAACTGGCCGATGGCATGGCCGTGCAAGCGGTCGCCAATACCTTGGACGAAGTAAAACGCGCCGCGCCCAAAGCCGGCTCGTAAAGGAAAGACATCACCATGAAATTTACCGATTTATTCGTACGCCGCCCCGTGCTGGCGCTGGTGATCAGCACATTGATTTTGATGCTGGGCGTGGTCGCCCTCCTGCAGCTGCCGATCCGCCAGTATCCGATGCTCGAATCGTCCACCATCACCGTCAAAACCACGTATCCGGGCGCCTCGGCGGAACTGATGCAGGGCTTTGTCACCCAGCCGATCGCGCAAGCCGTGTCGTCAGTGGAAGGCATCGATTACCTGACGTCGTCGTCGGTGCAGGGCAGCAGCACGGTCACCGTGCGCATGGAACTGAACCGCGATTCCACGCAAGCGTTGACGGAAGTGATGGCCAAGGTCAACCAGGTGCGCTACAAGCTGCCCGAAGGCGCCTTTGATCCCGTCATCGAGCGCTCGGCCGGCGATTCCTCGGCCGTCGCCTATGTCGGCTTTGCCAGCGAGAGCGTGTCCGCGCCCGCGCTGACGGATTATCTGGCGCGCGTCGTGCAACCGATGTTCGCCACCATCGACGGCGTGGCCAAAGTCGACGTGTATGGCGGCCAGCAGCTGGCCATGCGCCTGTGGATAGACCCGGCGAAACTGGCCGCGCGCGGATTGACGGCGGCCGACGTGGCAGATGCCGTGCGGCGCAATAACTACCAGGCGGCGCCCGGCAAAGTGAAGGGACAATTCGTCGTGTCTAATATCAGCGTCAACACGGATCTGACCAGCGTGGAGCAGTTCCGCGACATGGTCATACGCAAGGGCGGCGATGACAGCGCGTCGCTCGTGCGTCTGAAAGACGTGGGCACGGTGGAACTGGGCGCGGCCGCCACGGAGACGAGCGGCATCATGGACGGCGTGCCGGCCGTGTACCTGGGCCTGTCGCCCACCCCTGGCGGCAACCCGCTGGTGATCGTCGACGGCATCAGGAAGCTGCTGCCCGAAATCCAGAAAACCCTGCCGCCGGGCGTGAAAGTCGAACTGGCGTTCGAGACGGCGCGCTTCATCCAGTCGTCCATCGACGAGGTGGCGCATACCCTGCTCGAAGCGCTGCTGATCGTCGTCATCGTCATCTACCTGTGCATGGGTTCCTTGCGCTCGGTGCTGATACCCGTCGTGACGATCCCGTTGTCGATGCTGGGCGCGGCGGCGCTGATGCTGGCCTTCGGCTTCAGCATCAATTTATTGACCTTGCTGGCGATGGTGCTGGCCGTGGGCCTGGTGGTCGATGACGCCATCGTCGTGGTGGAAAACGTGCATAGGCATATCGAGGAAGGCAAGACGCCCGTGGCGGCCGCCCTCGTCGGTGCGCGCGAAGTGGCCGGCCCCGTGATCGCCATGACGATCACGCTGGCCGCCGTGTATGCGCCGATCGGCATGATGGGGGGACTCACGGGCGCGCTGTTCAAGGAATTCGCGCTGACCCTGGCCGGCGCCGTGGTGGTCTCGGGCGTGGTGGCCTTGACCCTGTCGCCCGTGATGAGCTCCTTGCTGCTGCAGCCCAAACAATCGGAAGGGCGCATGGCGCGCGCCGCCGAGCATTTCTTCGAGGGCTTGACCAGCCGCTATGCGCGCCTGCTGGACCGCTCCTTGCACCACCGCTGGCTCAGTGCCGGTTTCGCCGCGCTGGTGATGGTCAGTCTGCCGTTTTTGTACCTGCTGCCGCAGCGCGAACTGGCGCCGGCGGAAGACCAGGCCAGCGTGCTGACGGCGATCAAGGCGCCGCAGCACGCCAACCTCGATTACGTCGAGCGCTTTTCCTACAAGCTCGATGCCATCTACAAGAATATCCCTGAAACGGACTCGCGCTGGATCATCAACGGCGGCGAAGGGCCGGCATCGAGCATCGGCGGCATCAACCTGACGCCGTGGGCCGAACGGGCGCGCAATGCGGCCGTCATCCAGGCCGAATTGCAGCATGCCGTGGGCGACGTGGAAGGCACGAGCATCTTCGCCTTCCAGCTGGCGCCCTTGCCCGGATCGAGCGGCGGCTTGCCCGTGCAGATGGTCTTGCGCAGCGCGCAGGATTACGCCACCCTGTTTCACACCATGGAAGACGTCAAGCAGCGTGCGCGCGCAAGCGGCCTGTTTGCCGTCGTCGACAGCGACCTCGATTACAACAACCCGGTGGTCAAAGTGCGCGTGGACCGTTCCAAGGCGAACAGCCTGGGCATCCGCATGCAGGATATCGGCGAATCGCTGGCCGTGCTGGTGGGCGAAAATTATCTGAACCGCTTCGGCATGGATGGCCGCGCCTATGACGTCATCGCGCAAAGCCCGCGCGAGCAGCGCTTGACGGCGCAAGCCCTGACGCAGCAGTACGTGCGCGCCGACGATGGCAGCCTGCTGCCCCTGTCCGCCGTCGTGTCGGTGACGGAACAGATCGAGCCGAACATGCTGACCCAGTTCAACCAGCAAAACGCGGCCACCTTCCAGGGCGTGCCCGCGCCGGGCGTGACCCTCGGCGACGCCGTCGCCTTCCTCGATGGCGTGGCGAAAACCCTGCCGCCGGGCTTCAGCTACGACTGGCAATCGGACGCGCGCCAGTTCGCCACGGAAGGCAATGCGCTGCTGCTGGCCTTCCTCGCGGCCGTCGTCGTCATCTACCTGGTGCTGGCGGCGCAGTATGAAAGCCTGACGGACCCGCTGATCATTCTGATCACCGTGCCGCTGTCGATCTGCGGCGCGCTGATTCCGCTGGCCCTCGGCTACGCCACCGTCAACATCTATACGCAGATCGGCCTCGTGACCCTGATCGGCTTGATCAGCAAGCACGGCATCCTGATGGTGGAATTTGCCAACGAATTGCAGGTGCATGAACAGCTCGACCGCATCACGGCCATCCGCAAGGCGGCGCAGATCCGCTTGCGCCCGATTTTGATGACGACGGCGGCCATGGTGGTGGGCCTGGTGCCGCTGCTGTTCGCCTCGGGCGCGGGCGCCAACAGCCGTTTCGGCCTCGGTGTGGTAATCGTCTCGGGCATGTTGATCGGCACCTTCTTTACCCTGTTCGTGCTGCCCACCGTGTACACCTTTCTGGCGCGCCGCCACACGGCCGACCATGCCACGCCGCGTGCGCGCGATTTGTCGCAGGCGCTGAAGGAATCCCCATGAAAAATTACCGCTATCTAGCCTCCCTTTTTGCTGCCCTTTTCCCCGTGCTGGCCGGCTGCGCCGTCAGCCCCGCCTACGTCACGCCGGGCACGCCCGACATCGCCCTGGCCAGCCCGCAGCAAGCGCAATTCGCACCCGGCGCGAGCGCCGTCAGCGAGGCCGCCTGGTGGACGTTTTTCGACGATGCGCGCCTGTCGCGGCTGATCGCCAGCGCGCTCGAACACAACCTCGATATCGCCCAGGCGCAGGCGAACCTGCTGGCCGCGCGTGCCGTCTTCGACGAACGCCGCCTCGATGAACTGCCCACCGTCACAGGACAGGCGGGCTGGCGGCGCACCGTGCAGCAAGACACGCCCGACAGCCGCGCCGCCAGCGCCAGCACGCGCGTGGGTTTCGACGCGCAATGGGAGATCGACCTGTTCGGCCGCCTCGCGCATATCAGCCGCTCGGCACAGGCGCGCGCCGACGCGGCGCAGGCCGATTTGCGGCAGGTGCGGCTGACGATTGCCGCCGAGGTGGCGCGCAATTACTACGAGGCGCTGGGCTACCAGCAAAACCTGGCGCTGACGCAGGCGCAGGTGCACAGCTGGCGCGATACGGTGGCATTGGTCGACGCGCGCATCCGCGCCGGCAGCGGCTTGCCGGAAGAGCGCCACAACGCGCTGGCCAACCTGGCGCGCAGCGAGGCGATGCTGCCGCCCTTGCAGGCGGGCTTGCGCCAGGCGCAGTACCGGCTCGACGTGTTGAGCGGACAAGCGCCAGGAGCCATCGCGCTGGCCACCACACCCCGGCAACAGGCGCCGCTGGCGGGCCAGCTGCCGCTCGGCGACGTGAACCGCCTGATCAAGCAGCGTCCCGACGTGGTGCGCGCCGAACGCTTGCTGGCCGCCTCCAGCGAAGACGTGGGGGCCGCCACGGCCGACCTGTATCCGCGCCTGAGCCTGGGCGGCTTCCTGGGCTTTTTCGCGCTGCGCGGCAGCGGCGTGTTCGACGGCGGCGCGCGCGCCTTCGAGGTGGCGCCATCGGTCAGCTATCCGGCCTTCCGCCTGGGCAGCGTCAAGGCACGCTTGCGCGGCACGCAGGCCGAGGCGCAAGGCGCGCTGGCGCGCTATGCGCAGGCCTTGTTAATCGCGCAGGAAGACGTGGAAAACGCCGTCACGCAACTGGCGGAAAACCAGACGCGATTGGCGTCATTATTGCAGTCGGCGCGCCACGGCAACGCGGCCCTCGGCATCGCCAGCACGCGCTATCACGGCGGTTCCGGCAGCTACCAGGCCGTGCTGGAAAACCAACGGGCCTTGTACGATATCCGGCGCGAAGCGCTGCTGGCGGAAACGGCGTCCTACATCGATGCGATTGCCCTGTACAAGGCGCTGGGATGGGGGCAAACTATGTAGTATTTTCGATCAAAAGGAGAGACGATGTTCACGCAAGGCAGCTGGCTCAATGCACCGGAAAACTGGTCCGCCGACGGCGCGCAATTGCGCGTGACAACGGACGCCAACACGGATTTCTGGCGCAAGACTTCGTATGGTTTTATCCGCGACAGCGGCCACTTTTTCGGCACCGAAGTCGATGGCGATTTCACGGCGCAGCTGCATGTGTCGGCGCAGTACGCAGCGCTGTACGACCAGGCCGGCATGATGGTGCGCATCGATGCGGAAAACTGGATCAAGTGCGGTGTCGAATTTTCCGACGGCCAGCTCTTATTGAGCACCGTGCTGACGGCCGATACATCCGACTGGGCCGTCAGCATCGCGCCCGCCATGCCGGACGGTTTCTGGCTGCGCGTGACGGTGGAGCAGGGCGCGATCCGCGTGCAGTATTCGACGGATGGCAAGCTGTGCCCGCTGCTGCGCCTGGCGCCGTTTCCCGTGGCATCGCGCTACCTCGTCGGCCCCATGTGCTGCACGCCGGAACGGGCCGGACTTGAAGTCGTGTTTTCGCAGTTTTCCACCGGACCGGCGCTGCAAAAGGATTTGCACGATCTCACTTAGAACGCCACTGCGCCTTGCTTAGCTGAGCGCCGTATCGAGCACCATCATCAGGAGAAAACCGAACACCAGCGCGATACTGGCAAAACCACCATTACCGCTGCGCTGCGCCTCGGGAATGGCGTCGTGCACGATGACGAACAGCATGGCGCCGGCGGCCGCCGCCAGGCCCCACGGCAGCAGGACGGACGAGAGGCCGATCACGGCCAGCCCCGCCAGCGCCGCCACCGGTTCGACCAGTCCCGAAATGGCGCCCATGGCCACCGACAGACGCCGGCCATAGCCCACGCTGCGCAGCGCCAGCGCCACCACCATGCCTTCGGGCACGTCCTGGATGGCAATGCCGGCCGCCAGCGCATTGGCCTTGTCCAGGTCGATGCCCGCATAGCCGACGCCGATCGCCAATCCCTCGGGCAGGTTGTGCAAGGTAATGGCGAAGACAAAAATCCACGCCCGTTTCAAACTGCTGGCCGCGGCGGCATCGGGCGCGCCGGGCGGCACGCGCGCACGCACGGCCAGGTTGAGCGCGATGATCAGCACCACGCCCGCCGCCATGGCCAGCGCCACCAGCAGGCTGGCCGCCAGCGGCGTGGCCGCATGCAGGCGCGCCGCACCCAAGGCCGGCAACACGAGGGAAAACGCCGTCGCCGCCAGCATCACGCCGGCGCCGAAGCCAAGAAATGCATCGTAGCTGCGCTGCGAAAATGTGTGCGACAGCAGCACCGGCACGGTCCCGAGTGCCGTGGCACCGGCCGCCATGCCGCCACCGATCAGGGCCGGCGCCAGATGGGCATGGCGCAGCGCCAGCTGGGCCGTCAGTGCGTACAGCAAGCACAGCGCGCCGCCGCCGCACAGGGCAAAGCCCACTGCATGGGGCCAGGACCAGTGTCTGGCCAGGGCCTGCAGCGCGCGCGGCGTGTTCACGCTGGTGGTGCCCGGCCAGCCGCGCTACAAGGGCATGGACGAGGTGCCGCCATCGCGCCCGTTCGGCCGCATGCCCAGTTCCGCGCCCGTCAGGGGGTCGGCGTCCGGATTCGATGCCGTGCGCGCGGCCATCTGCCGCACCGTCGCCAGTTCGTCCTGCGGCAGCTTCACTTCCGCCTCGCCCGTGCCGCCATCGACGGCCATCTGCTGGCGCGGGTCGGAAATGTACTGCCACTTGCCGCCCTGGTTCCACGGCCCTCGCTCCTCGCCCGGCCCCTGCGACATGTTGAAGTACACGTCCGCATACTGCGGGTCGCCCGGCAGTTTGCCCGGCGGGAAGTTGGGCTCGATCGAATACAGGGCTTTTTCAAACGACTTCTGGTGCGCCACTTCACGCGTCATCAGGAAGCCCAGCGCTTCCTTCACGCCCGGGTCGTCCGTCAGGTTGATCAGGCGCTCGTAGACGATCTTGGCGCGCGCCTCGGCGGCGATATTCGAGCGCAGGTCCGCCGTCGGTTCGCCGATGGTGTCGATGTAGGCGGCCGTCCACGGCACGCCGGCCGAATTGACCAGCGGGGCGCCACCGCCGTACAGCACCTGCGTCACGTGGCTGTCGTTGCCCGCGCCCGTGATATTGCGGTACAGCTCAGCCGCCTGGTCGACGCCCTCGGCCAGCCGCCCCTTGGCGCCCTTGTTGAGCATGACGACGATGTTGCCGATCACTTCCAGGTGGCTCAGTTCTTCCGTGGCGATATCGAACAGCATGTCCTTGCGGCCCGGATCGTCCTCGGACAAGGCTTGCGTGAAATAGCGGCAGGCGGCGGCCAGCTCGCCCTGCGGGCCGCCGAATTGTTCCAGCATCAGGTTGGCCAGCCCGGGATTGGGCTGCTCCACCCTGACCGTGTATTGCAGTCGCTTGTTGTGTGCAAACATGGTGCTCTCCTCGTTCACAGCACGCCGGCCTACTCGTGCTGATTCAGTGATCTGTGGATGTCCTTCGACTCGTTGCGGCCCGGCCGGTCGTCGGCCAGCTTGCCCGCTTCGCTCTGCGGCCGCTGCGCTGCGCCCTTGACGTGGGCGTTGTCGTCAGTTTGCGTCAGGGTGGCCAGGTTTTCCTGCTCCACCGGATCAGGCCCGCCCTGCGGCGTAATGACGTCATTGGCCCAGTGGCCGCTGTTAGCATTGCCGCTGGCCAGCTTGCCGCCGCCCTGGTTGGCATATGCATCGCCCTTCGACTTATAGGCGTCGGTCTTGTCCATGCGCGTGTTGCGGCCCTGGTCGGCGGGGTGCTGCGGGGTATTGCCGTGTTCGTCCTGCATGCGTTTCTCCTCGGTTGGTGGATGAAGACCCATGCTACTGGCGCGCGACCGCCGGCAAGATAGGAGCGCGGCGTGACGTCATGTAGGAAAGCGTCGCGTGCATCAGCGCCGCCGCAGCCACAGCGCGCCGGCGGCCAGGCCGACGCCGAAGGCGCCGTAGACGAGCAGCAGCGAGGGGCGCGACAGGCGCATCTCGTAGCCGGGCTGCAAACGGTGCGGCGTCAGCTGGTAATCCGTGAAGCAGGCCACGGCCGTGGCGCCGGCCGCCGCCGCGACGGTGGACGCCACGCGGCGCCGGTCGAGGATGCGCGCCGCATAGCGCTCGAACAGCACGCCCCAGAACATGGCGCTGCAATGGTGGATGACGTAGCCGACCAGGGTGTGCCTGAGCGAGGCCTCGTCGCGGCGCGCCGCCTGGTCGCCCCACAGCCAGTGGCTGACGGCATTCACGGCGGCGAACACGCTGCCCGTTTCGCGCCGCCCACACAGGGCCAGGGCGGCGGCGGACAAAAGGGAGGCAAGGCTGCCCGACAGGGCGCCATGACGCAGAGAGGGGGGTAGGGCGGGCATGGTTTTTCTCCAGTGGTGTAATCGCACAGTGAACTGAAACGCAAAAGACCTATCCAATCCCGACAAGAGGAGGCATGCATGCGCATACTGCTGACGGGAGCGAGCGGTTTCATCGGAACGCATGTTTCGACCGCGCTGCTGGCCGAAGGTTTCCAGCTCACGTGCACGACGCGCCGCGCGCCGTCCCACGCCCGCATCGGCGATGCGCCGCGCGTGCGCCTGATCGAGGCCGATTTTGCGCGCGACACGGCCAAGGCCGCGTGGCTGCCGCGCCTGGCCGGCATCGACGTCGTCATCAACTGCGTCGGCATCATCGCCGAGCATGGCGCGCAGACGTTCGCGGCCCTGCACACGCAGGCGCCGCGCGCCCTGTTCGCCGCCTGCGCCGAGAGCGAGGTGCAGCTGGTGATACAACTGTCGGCCCTGGGCGCGGACGATGGCGCCGTCTCGCCCTACCACCTGAGCAAGAAGGCGGCCGACGATTTTCTCGCCAGCCTGCCGCTGCGCGCCGTCATCGTGCAGCCGTCGCTCGTGTATGGCGACGACGGCGGGAGCGCGCGCCTGTTCCGCATGCTGGCCAGCCTGCCCGTGTATCCCCGCTTCGGCCGCGCGCCGCAGCTGGTGCAGCCCGTGCACGTGAACGACCTGACCGATGTCATCGTCGCGCTGGTGCGCGGCGCGGGTGCGCTGGGCGGCCAGAAGACGCGCCGCGTGCCCGTCGTGGGGCCGCAGGCGCTGCCGTTTACGGCCTACCTGGCGGCGTTGCGCGCGGCCATGGGGCTGGGACGGCTGCGCGCCGTGCCGCTGCCCAGGTGGCTGATGCCGCCCGTGCTGCTGCTGGCCAGGCTGCTGGGCTTTGCCATGCCGGACCGCGCCACCCTGGGCATGCTCGAACGGGGCAATACCGCCGATGCGGGGCTCACGCGGCGCCTGCTGGGGCGCGCGCCGCGTCCCGTGGCGCAGTTCATCAGCGACGCGCGCGGCGCGGCCGTGCGCGCCCGGCTGGACTGGCTGCTGCCCGTGCTGCGCCTGTCGATGGCCATCGTGTGGATCGCCACGGCCATCGTCTCGGCCGGCATCTATCCAGTCGAAGACAGCTATCGCCTGCTCGAACGCAGCGGCGTGCCGCCAGATTGGGCGCCGCCGCTGCTGGCCGGCGCCTGCCTGTTCGACCTGCTGCTGGGCATGGCCACCCTGGCGCTGCGTCCGCCGTGGCGGCGCTGGCTATGGCCGCTGCAAGCCGCACTCATCGTGTTCTATACCGTCTGGATCGCCGTATTCCTGCCGGAATTCCTGTGGCATCCGTATGGCCCCCTGACGAAAAACCTGCCCATGCTGGCGGCCCTGTGGCTGCTGTACCAACTGGAGGAAACACAATGGAATACCTGATCGTCAAATGGCTGCACATCGTCTCGTCGACCCTGCTGTTCGGCACCGGCATCGGCTCGGCCTTCTACCTGCTGTTCGCGAGCCTGAGCCGCGACGTGCGCGCCATCGCCGTCGTCAGCCGCCACGTGGTGCGCGCCGACTGGCTGTTTACGACCACGACGGTGGTGTTCCAGCCGCTGAGCGGCTTTTACCTGGCCCACCTGGCCGGTTATCCCTTGAGCAGCCGCTGGATCGTCTGGTCCGTGGTGCTGTACCTGGTGGCGGGCGCCTGCTGGCTGCCCGTCGTGTGGCTGCAGATGCGCCTGCGCGACATGGCGCAAACGAGCGCGCGCGACGGCGTCGCCTTGCCGGCGCTGTACTGGCGCTATCTGCGCATCTGGACGGCGCTGGGCGTGCCCGCCTTCTTCGCCCTCATCGTCGTGTTTTACCTGATGACGGCCAAGCCGGCCTGAGCGCGCCGGCGCCTCTCAGTGTTTGCGGCCCTGCTTCTTGCCGCCGCCGGCACCCTTGCCGGAACCGGCCTTGGTATGGCTGGCCGCATCCTTGCCGCGCTTGCCAACGTCATTGTCGGTGCCGCTTTTGTCTTCCAGGGGGGCGGCCGATTGGCGGTTTTGGCCGGCCCGCGATTTTTGCTTGGGCATGACGCGCTCCTGATGAACGAGGGGACCTTGTCAGCCTAGCCGGCATGGCGCCATTGTCCATCGGCGCGCCAGCCGCCACGCTGTAGGATCAAGCCGCCCGCGCGGCCCACGTTTCATGCAGGTGGCGCCACAGCAAGGCGCCATCGGGCGTTTTCTCATACACGACGGTGGACCAGCGCTCGGTGTCTTCCGCGCCCGGCAGCGACTGGAATTCGCGGTAGGAGACGGTGGCGCCGGTGGCGCTTTCCTGGATCAATTGCAAGTCCGTGATGCGCATGGCGAGGCCCGGGCGGCTACCGCCGGCGCCCTGGAAAAACCCGGTCAATCCGGCATGGTCGAGCCGCATCCCGCCCGGCGCCACCATCGTAAAGTCGGGCGAAAAACGCGCCAGCAATTGCGCGCAGTTTTCCGCTGCCGCCTCGCCGGAAAGCCACTCGCGGATCAGCACATGCGTGGATAGAACGTCGTCAAAATACGGATTCGTGGCAGTCATTTTTTTGCTACTCCATGGTGATGTAAAAGGTCGAGAACGGCGCGGTTGTCGATGCGCAGGCACAGTGCCAAAGGCAGCAGGCACGCGCTAGCCGCCAGCGCAAAGCACCAGTGGAACACCTGCGCCGCGCGCAGATGCTGGGCGGGGTCGTCCAGCGATGCGATGCCCTGGGCCGCCAGCAAGCCATTGAGCAGTACGCTGAGCAGCGCGACACCGAGGCAAAAGCCCAGCTGGCGGTTGATATTCCACACGGCGCTGGCCTGGCTCAACTGCGCGTCCTGTGTGCGCAAGAAGGCCGTGCTTTGCGCCGTGCTGCTGCACAAGCCGCCGCCAAAGCCCATCACGGCATACGCGCCGGCAAGCCAGAACAGCTGGTCGGCCGCATTCACGCACAGCAGCATCAGCATGCCCGCCGCCTGCAGCAGGGCGCCAGCGATGAACAGCGGCTGCGGACCCACGCGGCGGTAGCTTTTGCCGGTCAGTGAAATGGCCGCAAACGAGGCCAGCGCCCACGGCAGCATCAGCGCGCCCGCCGTCGACGCCGACATGCCCAGCACGCCCTGCAGGTACAGCATGGCCAGCAGGCTCACGCCCATGAAGACGCCCGGCACCAGCAGATACATCAGCATGGCGATGCGCAGCAGCGGCTCACTGGCCAGGCGCAGGTTGAGCAGCGGCGTCGATTTGCGCAGGGCGCCGCGCACGTAGCCCCAGGCGCAGGCGGCGCCCAGCGCCAGCACGCCAGCGCCGGCCAGCAGCTCGTCCGGCGTGCCCAGCATGGTCAAGCCCAGCAACAGCAGCAAAATCGCCGTGCTGCCGGCCAGCAGGCCGCTCACGTCGAGACGGGGAACGGCCCCGCGCGGCGGGTCGGGACGCAGCCAGCAGGCGGCCAGCAGCAGCGCCAGCGCGGCAAACGGCACGTTCAAATAAAAGATCCAGCGCCACGACAGGCTGTCGACGATAACGCCGCCCAGCGCGGGCGACAGGGCCGGCGCCAGCAAGCCCACCAGCATGATGACGGACGACAGGCCGGGGCGCTCGGCAGGCTGGTACAGCTGGTAGGTCATGCTTTGCCCCAGCGGAATGAGCAAGCCGCCGCCCAGGCCCTGCACGCAGCGCCAGGCGATCAGCGCCTCGATCGACGGCGCCAGGCCGGCGCCGATGCTGGCGCATAAAAAAGTTAGCAACGATGCCATGAACACGGTTTTGCTGCCATAATAGGCAGCCAGCCAGGCGCTGGCCGGGATGACGATGGTCAGGCCGAGGATGTAGGCGGTGCTGATCCAGGCCAGCTGCGCCACCGAAGCGTGCAGGGCATGGCCGATGTCGGGGTAGGCGACGCTGGTGATGAACATGTTGATCAGGTCGACGAAAAACCCCAGCAGATAGATGGCCGCGACTTTTTTGCGATAGTCCATGGTGCTCCGAATGGCAAACGGCCAGCTTAAGCTTGCATCGCCATTTGCGTAACGGGCCAGCCCCGATTACACTGTCAAAGAAATTTTGACAAATCTCGAAACCCGCATGTTTACTCATCCTTACCATGATCAGTCTTGACCGCCTGGGTATTTTCATCGCCATCGTCGACGCCGGTTCGCTGACGGCGGCCGCCGCCGTGCTGGGCCAGAGCAAGGCCGTCGTCAGCTTTAATTTGAAACAGCTGGAAGCGGAGCTGGGCGTGTCGCTGCTCACGCGCAGCACGCGCAGCCTGGCGCTGACCGACGTGGGGCGACGCTTTTATGAAGACTGCCAGCGCGTGCTCAGCGAAGCGCAGGGCGCCATCGAAACGGCGCGCCAGGGCCACCAGGGCTTGCGCGGCACCCTGCGCCTGACCACCACCGTCGAATACGGCAGCCGCACGGTGATTCCCGCGCTGATCGCCTTTGCCGCCGCCCACCCGCAGCTGCAGATCCAGCACTCGTCGTCATCCTCGCATGAAGACCTGATCTCGGGCCGCTACGACCTGGCCATCCGCATGGGTTCCCTCAACGATTCGAGCTACCGCGCCGCGCTGATCGAACCGTACGCGATCTGGCCCGTCGCCTCGCCCGCCTACCTGGCCAGCCTGCCTGCCAAGGGCGTCGCCAGCCTGGACGACTTGCAGCGCGCGCGCTGGCTGGCGCACAGCCGCCTGGCCGCGCCCTTGCGCTGGGACGTGCAGACACAAGACGGCCCCGCCGCCTTCACGGCGCAGGACGACGCGGCCATCCATTCCGACTCCGCCTCGGCCCTGCTGGGCTTTGCCCTGGGCGGCTGCGGCGTGGCCTTGCTGCCGCAATGGCAGGTGGAGGCGGAAGTGCGCGCGGGACGCCTGCGCCGCCTGCTGCCCGACGTCGTCTTCCCGCAGCAGGGCGTGTATGCCGTGTATCCGAACACCCAGCATATCGCGGAAAAAGTGCGCGCCTTTATCGATTTTTTGCGCGCCTTCGTGGGCACGCCGGAATGAGATTTCACGTCCTCAATATTTGACAAGGACAATGGTTTCCAAAGGGCAAACGAGCGCCCTTTTCGATTTGCACGGCCTACACTGACAGGACGTTGTTCACCGATTGGAGACCATCATGGCACATACATTGGCAGCAGTTTTCGCCGTGCGCGATATGGCCGAGCGCGCCCGGCACGACCTGATCACGGCAGGCTTTCCCGGCGCCAGCATCCGCCTGCACGATGCGGGCACCGACGATACTTCCGCCACGGAAAACATCCGCCGCGACGACAGCGACGGCCTGCTCGACAGCGTCAAGCATTTCTTCACCGACCTGTTCGGCAGCCACGCCGACCGCCACATCTATGCGGAAGCCGTGCGGCGCGGGCATGTCGTGCTGACCCTGGAAGAGGCCAGCGACGCCGATATCCAGCGCGCCACCGACATCGTCGAACGCTACGCGCCGCTCGACATCGATGCGCATGCCGAGCACTGGCGCGCCGGCGGCTGGCAAGGCGCGCCGCAAGACGCCAGCGCCATGCGCCAGGGCGCCAGCATGCAGTCGGATACGTCATCGCAGCAGGGCAGCATGAACGAGGCGCCAGGGTCGCAGCAATTTGCCAGCGACATGGCCCCGCCGCCGTCCGGCGCGGGCGCCAACGTGCGCCGCTATCCCAGCGCCGACAACCTGCCCGGCACCAGCTACGACGACGAGCAGTACTACCGCAGCCACTGGAGCACCACCTATGTCGCCACGGGCGCGCGTTTCGAGGACTACGATCCCGCCTACCGCTATGGCCATTCGATGGCGAATAGCGACAGCTACCGGGGCCGCCCGTGGGACGAAGTGGAAGCGGACCTGCGTTCCACGTGGGAGCACACGTATCCGCAATCGGCATGGGACAACTTCAAGGCGGCCATCAAACATGGCTGGGAACGCGTGACGTCCTGACGCGCGAAGAGGGGGAGTGCTCCCTCTCAGCGCCCCTCGTGCGTGAGCTTGAGGAAGTGGTTCAGGATGTGGAAGTGGTCTTCGAAGAATTGCTCTTCCATGGCCGGCAGCGCGGCCACGGGCACCCATTGCGCCAGCGCCGCATCGTCGGCCGCCGTCACGGCCGGCAGCTGGCGCGTCTTCAAGTCAAAGTAATGCGCATGCGTGATGGTGCGCCCGCGCTGGCTGCGGTCCGGGTGGTCGAATACGGCCACGCCGACCAGCGCCTCGACGAGGGTGGGCGCCAGCACGCCCAGCTGGGTTTCTTCCGCCAGCTCGCGCAAGGCGCCCTGCAGCAGGCGTTCGCGCGGTTCCAGGAAGCCGCCCGGCAGCGCCCACAAACCCTTGCCCGGATAGCCGCCGCGGCGCACGAGCAGCACGTGGCCGCCCGTCTGCACCAGCGCGTCGACGGTGGTGAAGATGGGCGGATACGGCGCCATCCGCCAGCGCGCTTTATAGGCTTCGATGGCGCGGTATTCCTGCACCAGCGGCGCGTACCACGGCAACAAGGTCCACGCTTTTACATACTGGCCGATGGCCGCCGGCAGCAGCTGGGCCACGGCGCTCAGCGACACGTCCACGTCTTCCGCCTCGAACAGCACGTTGCGAATCGCCGTCGCACCGATGGGCGCGCCCGCATCGATCTCGAGGTTGAATAACTGCCAGTGCGGGAAGTGGTGCAGGTAGTAACTGGTGGCGTCCTTGAAGCAGGCCACCAGCATCACACGCTGCGCCTTCGGCACGGCGCCCGCCACGGCGCGCCGCACGGCGTCGGCCCACAGGCCGTCATCGTAGTAATCGCGCACGGCCACGTAATGCACGCGCGCGCGCTGCGCCTCGGGTAAGGTCGCGGCAATCATGGCGGCCCGTTCCTGCCACGTAAACGGGTTCTTCGGACTGCGCGCATGGAAGGCCGAGCCGAGCACCACCACCACTTGCGCGGCCGTCGTCAGGGCCTTTTGCAGCAAGCCCGCATGGCCATTGTGAAAAGGCTGGAAGCGGCCGATCAGGATGGCCGCGTCGGCAGGATAGGATGGGGTCATGCGTCGTCTCCGGTGGGGTAGTGGGCGGCGATCGGCAATTGACGGCCGCTGCCAAAGGCGCGCGAACGCACGCGGATGATGGGCGCCGCCTGGCGCCGTTTGTATTCGTTGCGGGCGACCATGCCGAGGATGCGCGTCACCAGAATCCGTCCCTCATCCGTCTCGCGCAGCTGGTCGACCAGGGTCAACGCCTGCGCGCTTTCGGCCGCCGGCAAACGGCGTCCCTCGATATGCCATTTGAGGACTTCATCGAGCACGGGATACGGCGGCAAACTATCCGTGTCGCGCTGGCCCGGCGCCAGTTCCGCCGACGGCGGTTTATCGAGCACGGCGACGGGGATCAGTTCGCGCCCAGCGCTGGCGTTGACGTGGCGCGACAGGGCGAACACCTCGGTTTTATACAGGTCGCCGATCAAGCCCAGGCCCCCATTCGTATCGCCGTACAGGGTGCAGTAGCCAACCGAGATTTCGCTCTTGTTGCCGGTGGTGAGCAGCAGGGCGCCGAACGCGTTCGAGTATTCCATCAGGATCGTGCCGCGCACGCGCGCCTGCAGGTTTTCCAGCGGCAGTCCCTGCAGCTTGCCATCGAAGGCCTGGGCGTAGCCGGTTTCATATTGCGCCACGATGTCGCGGATCGGATGCGTGTAGAGGGCGATGCCCAGGTTGGCGCACAGGGCGACGGAATCGGTGACGGAGCCGGCGCTGGAAAACACGGATGGCATGGTGATGCCCACGACGTTGTCGGCGCCCAGCGCTTCGACGGCCAGGGCCAGGGTCAGCGCCGAATCGATGCCGCCCGAGCAGCCGACGACGACTTGCGTAAAGCGGCAGCGGCGCGCGTAGTCGCGCAAACCGAGCACGATCTGGCGCCGCGCAAATTCCACGGCGGGGATGCCGTCCGGGTCGGGCACGGGAAACGCGGCACCGTCGGTACGCGTAAAACGGCCGTCGGCAAAGCGCAGCAATGGAAAATCCTCGACGAAGCGGGCCGCTTCAAATGCCACGCCGTCGGTCGGTGACATGGCGAACGAGGCGCCGTCGAACACGAGCTGGTCCTGGCCGCCCACCTGGTTGACGAACAGCAGGGGCAGATTGACGCGCTTGCAGGCGGCGCCAAACACGGCGTGGCGCTGCGCGCGCTTGCCGATGTCGGACGGGCTGGCGTTGATGCTGACGATCAGGTCGGGCCGCGCCGCGTGCAGGGCGTCGAAGGGGTTGACGGCGTAGGCGCGGCCGTCGTCATTCCAGCCATCCTCGCAAATCATGAAGCCGACCTTGCAGCCGGCGATAGTCAAGGTGCAGGCGCCGGCCGGACCCGGTTCGAAATGGCGGCCTTCGTCGAAGATGCCGTAGGTGGGCAGCAGCTGCTTGTAGTATTCGGCCACGATGCGCCCGTCGCGCATCGCCAGCAAGGCGTTGTACAGGGGCTTGCCGACACCGGAGTTCGGCCGCGCCGTGCCGATGACGGTAACCAGTTGCGGCCAGCGCGTGGACGCCTGCAACACGGTATCGAGCGCCTGCTGCATGCCGCGCAGGAAGGCGGCGTCTTCGAACAGGTCGCCCGGGTAATACGCGCACAGCGACAGTTCGGGACAGACGAGCAGATCGGCGCCTTCCTCGCTGGCGCGCTGCATGCGCGCGACGATGGCGGCGACATTGGCGTCGAAGTCGCCCACGGTGGGATTCATCTGGGCGAGGGCGATGGTCAGCATGGTGATCCTTCAATCGGTTGCGCTTGAAACCACTATCCTGCCTGAAAAGTTTTCCGAGCGTACTGATGCAATCGTGCAAGCCTGCCGCTGCGGGTACTACAAAGTCTTGAGCCAGGCCCGCAAGCGCGTGCGCGCGTTCGCATATGGCGACGCCGTGTTGAACTGGATCATGCGTCCCATCGTGTAATGCGTGTACCAGGACTGGCCATACAATTGCGCGTCATCATGGCTTTCGACCAGCGCCAGCAACTGGTTTTTCGCCTGTTCCAGGCGCTGCAGCAAGTCGTCCATGCCCAGTTCAGCATAGTCGGCATAGAAGCGCTGCGCCAGTTTTCCCAGAGCGTTCCACGTGAAACCTTCGGCGGGAAAGGCAATGTCCTCGATGCGTTTGCCATCGCGCAGCTGCGCGTGCCAGTGCAAAACCAGCTCATTCCAGCCGACCAGATAGGCGAGCAGATCGCACACGCTCATGCGTGTGCCCGCCACTTGTCCTTCCAGCACGGGCTCCCGCGCCAGCGCCGGCGGCACGCGCGCCAGCTCCTGCGCCAGTTTCGCATACGTGCTGTTGATGGCGTCGAGCAGTTCCTGCTTGCTGTTGGGGACCGCCATCACGCCGCCTTGACGACAGGCAAGCCGGCCGCCTGCCAGTCGTCGTAGCCGCTGCCCAGACGGCGCGCCTGCAAGCCGTGCTGGCGCAGGGCCGCCACGGCCTGCACGGACAGCACGCAATACGGACCGCGGCAGTAGGCGGCGATCTCTGCGTTCGCGGGCAATTCGCCGAGGCGGCGCTGCAAGTCATCAAACGGAATATTGAGCGCACCGGGCAAGTGGCCGGCGGCAAATTCCTGCGCGGGCCGCACGTCGAGCACGGTGATGCTGGCTTCGCGCATGCGCTCCTGCAGCTCGTCGCCCGTGATCGCCTCCACGTGATCGCCCCGGCCCAGCGCCTGCAACTCGCTGCGCTGATGCTGCGCATACACGTCCAGCGCGGCCAGCAATTGCACGATGGGGCCGCTGCCGAGCCGGTACAGCACGCGCTTGCCGTCGCGCCGCGCCTGCACGAAACCGGCGCGCCGCAACTGCTGCAAATGCTGGGACGTGTTGGCCACGGACAGGCCCGTCAACTCCACCAGCTGCTCCACCGCGTACTCGCCATGCACGATCTGCTCGAGCAGGCGCAAACGCGGCGCGCTGCCTAAAACATGGGCAAAGCCGGCAGAACCGGTGAGGAATTCAATATCGGCATTTTTCATTGACACGATGCTAGCACCCTTATAACATTCAATCAATCAATTGAATGTTAGGGGCGGCAATGCAGATACTTTGGCTCGATGCGCTGGCGATCGGCGTGGGCGCGACGGCGGTGATGGATGTGTGGGCAGTGGCCTTGAAACGCTTCTGGTGCATCCCCTCGCTGAACTTTGCGATGGTGGGGCGCTGGCTCGGCCATCTGCCGCGCGGTACCTTCAGCCACGTCAACATCGCCCAGGCGGCGCCCGTACGCGATGAAGCCATCCTGGGCTGGACGGCCCATTACCTGATCGGCGTGCTGTTTGCGGCCGTGCTGCTGGCGCTGGTGGGACAGGAGTGGGTGCAAGGGCCGACGTTCGCGCCGGCCCTGCTGGCGGGTGTGTTGAGCGTGGCCGCGCCATTTTGCATCTTGCAGCCGGGCATGGGTGCCGGCCTGGCCGCCAGCAAGACGCCGCACCCAAACGCCGCGCGCCTGCGCAGCCTGATGGCGCACACGGCGTTCGGCATCGGCCTGTACCTGGCGGCCCTGCTGTGGTCGACCGTGCGCTGACTTGCCGACTAGCTCGTCAGCGGCGGCACGGGGGCGGGCGCCGGTGCAACGGCTGACATGGCCGGCGCCTCGGGCTGCGCCGGCACAGTGCTCAGCACCATCGTGCTGGGCTTGGCGATGGCAATGTGCGCCTCGTCCAGGCGCTTGAGCAGTTCGAACAGCAGCGCGCTGCGGATGCCCGACGTCAGGCGCGGCGACGAGGCAAAGCCGGTGGCGTTGAACAACAACAGGCCATTGTCGATACCGTCGAGCTGCACATTCGGCGCCGGCGTGTCGAGCACGTCGGGATTGTCGACAAAGACGGACAGGATCAGCGCGCGCGCCGCCTGCGCATCCGTGCCCAGCGGCAGCGGCAGCTTGACCTGCACCAGGCCCAGCGGATTGGCCAGGGTCACGTTGCGTACCGTCTTGGTGATGAATTCCGAGTTCGGCACGATCACCGTCGAACGGTCGCCCAGCTGAATTTCCGTGGCGCGCACATTGATGCGGCGAATGTCGCCTTCCACGCCGCCCAACGACACCCAGTCGCCCACCTTGACGGGACGCTCGGCCAGCAGGATCAGGCCGGACACGAAGTTCTGCACCACGGCCTGCAAGCCAAAACCGATACCCACCGACAAGGCCGACGCCACCCACGCGATGCGTTCGAGGCCGATGCCGGCCGCCGACAGCGCCAGCGCCACGGCCAGCACGCCGCCGATGTAGCCGAACAGGGTGATGAACGACACTTGCATACCCGTATCGAGATTGGTAGTCGGCAAATAACTGTTTTGCAGCCAGCGCTTGAACAGGCCCAGCGCGATAAAGCCGACGACCAGCACCAGCAGCGCCTGGATCATGGCGGCCGGGCGGATCGCTACCTCGCCGATGGCCAGGCCATCCTGCAGCTTGCCGATCCGCTGGAACAGCTCGCCAGGCCCTTCGCCGAACGGCGCCAAGAGCAGCATCAGGGCCAGCAGCACGACGATGGCGCGGCCGATGCCCGACAGCAGCACGGCCGCCTGGTCACGCGCCTTGGGCGTGGCCAGCACGGGATGGGCCGCGTCCGGCGGTGGCGGCGTCGAGGCCAGCAACATGCAGATATCGTCGACCAGCACCGTCAGCAGATACGTGCTGCACAGCACGACGATGACCCAGGCGATTTGCTTGGCAATAAAACTGCCGAACGCCACATAGCCGACCAGCAAGCTGATGACGCTCGACGCCAGCGCCAGCCACAGCAGCACCGTGACGCAGCGCAGCCACAGTGGCGTCACCAGGGTGGCGGGATCGGCCTCGCGCAACTGGCGCCAGCAGCGCTCGGCCCGCATCAGGCCATAGGCGATGGTCGTGCTCATCACGAGCGCGACGATGCAATTGACGGCCACGGCCGTCGACAGGCCCGCATTGATGACGATGGTGACCCGTTCCGTCGCCCACACGAGCACGACGATGAAGGAAAACATCGATGGAAAATTGCGCATGCGATGCGCCAGCGCATCGGGCAGGGGCAGCAAACGCCACGACACGCGGCGCGGCGACAGCAGTGCGTGACCGAGTCCCGCCGTAAAACCGGCAAAACAGATGATGCCGATCAGGCTGCTGAGGAAAGTCGACGTCTTTTCGGACAGGCCGCCCTCCCAGCGCAGGCCCATGGCCAGCAATTCCGCCACCAGGCCCGGCGTGGCCAGCGCCAGCACGAGCACGGCCAGCGCATGCAGGGAGCGGCGCAAGCGGCCATGCGGCACGCGCGTGGACGTGACCAACAGCAAATAGCGCGACGTCCAGATGCTGGCGCCGATCACGGCCACGATACCGGCCAGCAAGCCGCCCCAGGCCGACCACGGCGTGGCGCTTGCCGCATTCGCCAACTCTTGCTCCAGCGCCCTCAGGCGCTGCAGGTTCTGCGGCAATTCGCCATGCAGCTGCTTCCAGAACGAGCCGGCGAGTATCGAGGCCGTACGCTCGCCCAGGCGCGCCTGCAACTGCGCGCGGCGCGCCGTCGACACCTGTTCCGACGCCTGCGTCGCTTCCACGGCCAGCAAGCGCGCCAACTTCACCTGCGCATCGAGCGCGCTGCTGGTGCGGTCGAGCTGGCTGCGCTGCGCCGCCACGTCAGGGGCGTCTTTGGTCCCCGCCGCCGGCTTGCCCAGCTCGGCCAGCCGCGCCTGCACGCTGGCGAGCGTGGGCGCGAGCGCCTCGGCCACCTTGTCCGCCTCGGCGCTGGCCGCCAGCGCATCGGCGCGCATCTGCGACAGGGTCGCATCATCGAGGTCGGCGTCGCCATCGAGCGCCTTCTGGATGGTGGTAATCTGCTTGCGCAAGCCATCGAGACGCTGGTCGGCCGTGGCCGCATCGTCGACGGGCTGCGACCAGGCCGGTGGCGCAGATAGCGAGCAGGCCAGCAACAGGGTCAACAGCAGCGGCAGCAGCCAGCCGCGCCAAGGCTGGCGCGCGGAAAAGAAATGGGGGGTACGGAATGAAATCATGCGGTCCTATCGGCCAGGTCAATACGGGTGAAAGCAAGACGGCATCGCGCCGGCAGGCGCAGCGGCCGGCGGCGGGGCGATGGGTGTTACGGGAGTTGCTGAACTGTACGGCAAACAGCGACAGCCTAGCGCACTCCTGCGATAGATGGCGGAAATTTTCGTGCGGCAAGAAGATGGAGGATTTTGATGAACATAAAATTGAATTTAATGTCATTAAATTTAATTTTATGTTCACCTATATGAAGCGATAGCAAACATATTCTTGCAGTTAAGGACTAGAATATAAAGAATATGTTCACTTCCATGTTCACTTCCTTATCATGACAAAACGTGCCCGCCCGGAAGATGCCATGCCGACGCTCGTCAACGAGCGGCTCAGGATATGGGGCCAGTGCGTGCGCAAGCAGCGGGTGCAGCAAAACATCACGGCACGCGACCTGTGCGCACGCCTCGACATTTCGCACCCCACCCTGCAGCGCATGGAAAGGGGCGAGGCGTCCGTCAACGTGGGCCTGTTCCTGGCCGCCTTCCACGTGCTCGGCATTCTTGCCATCACGGCGCCGGAACCCGACGCGGCGCTGTGGCAAATGGACAGCGCCAACATCCGCAGCCGCCCCACCGTGAACGAGGGCGACGATGGCTATTTCTAGCCGCCCTTTGTTTGTCTATCTGCAGCGGCCCGACAACGGCGAATGGGTCGTGGCCGGCCGCCATGCGTTCGATGCGCGCACCGGCATCGGCAGCTTTCTGTACGCGCCCAGCTATGTCGATGCAGGCTTGTCCTGGGCCATCGATCCCGTCAATCTGCCCTTTATTCCCGGCATGGAACACCTGGCGCGCCGCTATGACGGCCTGCATGACGTGCTGCGCGACGCCAGTCCGGATTCCTGGGGACAGATGCTGATACGCCGCGAACACCAGCTGAGCGAAAAAGCCACGGCGATCCAGTTCTTGCGCCTGTCGGGCAACGGCGACCGCTGGGGTGCGCTGGCCGTGGGGGACACGCCCAAACCGAACATTGCGCAACTGGCCAGCCCCAGACTGCACCACCTGGATGCGCTGGTGCAGGAAGTGCTTGCGATTGCTGAAAGCCGGCCAGCCGTCCATGCGCCCCTGCGCAAACGCCTGTTCGCCACCCCCAGCATGGGCGGCGCGCGCCCCAAGGCAACGGTGCGGGACGGCGAAGACTATTGGCTGGTGAAACCGGGATTGATGACCGATACGGTCGACCTGGCGCTGCTGGAACACGCGACGATGCAATGGGGCAGGGCGGCCGGCCTGCGTTTCGCCGACACGCGCCACCATGCATTGACGGCCGAACGCAGCGTGGCGCGCATCTTGCGCTACGACCGGCGCGGCGCGCGGCGCATCATGACGGCCAGCGCCGCATCGCTGCTGCAAGTGCAATATCCGCCGGTGGAAGCGGCCGACAGCGATGGCGCCAGCTATCCCCGCCTGGCGGAAGAACTGCGGCGCATCGGCGCGCCGCCGGAAGACGGCATCGAACTGTTCGGCCGCATGGTCTTCAATGGCGTCGTCGGCAACAACGACGACCATCCGCGCAACCACGCCGTGCTGTTCGACCTGGACGAACAACGCTGGCGCCTCTCGCCCGCCTTCGATGTCGTGCCGGATACGGAAGACGACCCGCAAGCGCTGGTCATGCAAGTGAGCGCCGGCCGCCGCGACATCACGCGCGACGCCATGCTGCGCGATGTGACCCGTTTCGGCTTCTCCACGCGACAGCAGGCGGAAGATTATATCGATGCCCTGCTGGCGCGCATCGACAAAGCTTTTGCGCAGGTGGCGCCGCTGCTGAACGCAGCCTTGCGGGCACGGATGGCGGAGCGCTTGCGGACGATGCTGCTGCGCCTGGCTTAGGCGCAGGCGTAACTTCACCAGTCGGCTAGGAAAGCTCTCCCCGGATGATTTCCGCGCCGGCACTGAGCGCATTCAGCTTGCCTCTTGCCACCCGGCGAGCCAGGGGCGCCATGCCGCAGTTGGTGCTCGGGTAGAGCTTGTCGGCATCGACAAAGCGCAGCGCTTTGCGCAGGGTGTTGGCCACTTCCTCCGGCGTTTCAATGGTGTTACTGGCCACGTCGATGGCGCCGACCATCACTTTTTTGCCACGAATGAGTTCAATCAGGTCGATGGGCACACGCGAGTTGTGGCATTCGAGCGAAATGATGTCGATATTCGATTTCTGCAGCTTCGGGAAAGACTCTTCATATTGGCGCCACTCGGAGCCCAGCGTATTTTTCCAGTCCGTATTGGCCTTGATGCCGTAGCCATAGCAAATATGCACGGCCGTTTCGCACTTGAGTCCTTCGATCGCCCTTTCCAAGGTGGCAATCCCCCAATCATTGACCTCGTCAAAGAAGACATTGAATGCGGGTTCGTCAAACTGGATGATGTCGACGCCGGCCGCCTCCAATTCCCTCGCTTCCTGGTTGAGGATCTTGGCAAATTCCCAGGCCAGTTTTTCACGGCTCTTGTAATGGCTGTCATACAGCGTATCGATCATCGTCATCGGACCTGGCAGCGCCCATTTGATCGGCTGCGTGGTTTGCTGGCGTAAAAATTTGGCGTCGTCCACAAACACCGGCTTAGTGCGGCTCACGGCGCCAACCACCGTCGGCACGCTCGCATCGTAGCGGTCACGGATCCTGACGGTTTCGCGTTTGTCGAAATCCACGCCGCTCAGATGCTCGATAAACGTGGTGACGAAATGCTGGCGGGTTTGCTCGCCATCGCTGACGATATCGATGCCCGCCTGCTGCTGTTCCTGCAGCGACAACAGCAAGGCATCCTGTTTGCCCTCGATCAATTCCTCGTCCTGCAATTTCCACGGCGACCACAGTTTTTCAGGCTGCGCCAGCCAGGAAGGTTTGGGCAAGCTGCCGGCAGTGGAAGTAGGCAATAATTTTTTCATGATGAATGCTTTCGTTTATTTTTTAATCAGCGCGCGTAGTTCGCAGACCATTGTTCAAGAATATTCTTGTAGGGCTTGATGAAGTGCTCTTCCGTATATTTGCCCTGCTTGACAGCCAGCTGGCTGCGCTCTTCCCGGTCATAGACAATTTGCGTCAACGAGTAATCCTGATTCTTCAGGCTGGGCTGATACAACTTCCCTGCCGCGGAATTGGCGTTGTAAATTTCGGGCCGGTAGATCTTTTGGAACGTTTCCATCGTGCTGATGGTGCCGATCAGCTCAAGATTGCTGTAGTCGGCCAGCAGGTCGCCGATAAAGTAGAAAGCCAGCGGCGCGGAGCTGTTCGGCGGCATGAAATAGCGCACCTGCATCCCCATTTTTTCGAAATATTCATCCGTCGACGAGAACTCATTTTGCTGGTACTCGACACCCAGGATGGGATGCTGGTTTTCCGTGCGTTGATAGGTCTTGCTGCTCGAGGCGCTGATGCAGATCACCGGCGGCTTGCTGAAGTGCGCTTTATAGGTGTCTGACCTGACAAAGTGCTTGAACAGCTTGCCATGGAAATCGCCGAAATTGTCCGGCGTGCCAAACGTGGATTTATTATTGTTGTGCTCTGGCAGCAGCACGCTGAAGTCGTAATCGCGCACGTAGGACGAGAAGTTATTCCCGGCGATGCCATCGATGCGCGCATTGGTTTTTTTATCCAGGATATTCGGCTTCAATATCTCGATCAAGGGAATATTGTCGCCTTCGGCATCGATATTCAACGCGACGGAAATGATTTCAAGCTCGACGGAATAGCGGTCTGCCTTCGGGTTGTCCCAATGCGCCAGGCTGTTGAAGCGGCTGTCGATCATCTTCAAGGTATTGCGCAAATTCTCCTGGCGACGCTCTCCCCTGGCCAGATTGGCAAAGTTGGTCGTCAAGCGCGTGTTGTCCGATGGGTGATAGTTTTCATCGAAGATAATGCTCTTGATGCTGAATACAAAATCTTTGCTCATGGTGATCTGTCCTGATGTCTGCGAAAAGGTGAATATGTTGATTGACCGTAGTAATGCGTATCAGGCCGCGACCAGCTCTGCAGCGGTGGCGGATCTCGCATGGCGCGTCAAGCCGATCAAGGGCAATGCCCGTTGCACCGCCAAGGTGGCGCGCTGGAGCAGGGCCTCATCCTGCAGGCGGTAGTCGGTAAAGTCCTTGTCGGTCGCGTAGACGCCCAGCGGCAATGTGCGTGCCTGGAAAAAGCTGAACAGCGGCCGCAACTGGTGGTCGATCATCAGGGCATGGCGCTCGCTGCCGCCGGTAGCCGCCAGCAAGACGGGCTTGTCGATCAAGGCGTCCTGGTCAATGAAGTCGAAGAAGTGCTTGAACAGACCCGTGTACGCGCCACGGAAGACCGGTGTCGCCACCACCAGGATGTCCGCTTGCTCGACCGCCGCCAATTCCCGCTCCACCGTCTCGGGCAGGTGGGAGCGCCAGGTTGCGCCGGCCAGCTGCGGCGCGAGCTGCCCCAGTTCGACCAGGCGTTGTTCGCACAGCACTTCCTCGGCGATCAGGTCCATCAGGTGCTCGGCCAGGGCGGCAGCCTTGGAAGGGCGTTGCAGCCCGCCGGAAACGGCGACTAAGCGAAGTGGACGTGTCATGTTTGCTTTCATAGGGAGTGATGCGCGAGGGCTAAGAATGCCAACAGCAAGAGGACGGATGATAACGGGGGGAATCGATGAAGTATAATGGTCTTATTTCATACATCCATGAATATGGCTCATTTCAATGCTTGAACGCATCCACCTCAGCATCGTCCAGCAAGTCGAGAAACAAGGGTCGTTGACGGCCGCCGCAGGCGTGCTGAACCTGACCCAGTCGGCCTTGAGCCACAGCATGAAGAAGCTGGAGCAGCAACTGGGCACCGACGTCTGGCTGCGCGAAGGGCGCAACCTGCGCCTGACGCAGGCCGGCCAGTACTTGCTGGCGGTGGCGAACCGGGTGCTGCCGCAACTGGATCTGGCCGAAGAACGCCTGGGCCAGTTCGCGCAGGGCGAGCGCGGCGCGCTGCGCATCGGCATGGAATGCCATCCTTGCTACCAGTGGCTGCTCAAGGTAGTGTCGCCCTATCTGGCCGCATGGCCCGACGTGGATGTGGACGTTAAGCAGAAGTTCCAGTTCGGCGGGATCGGCGCGCTCTTCGGCTACGAGATCGACTTGCTGGTCACGCCCGACCCGCTGTACAAGCCGGGGCTGACATTCGAACCCGTGTTCGACTACGAGCAGGTGCTCGTCGTGGCCAAGGGCCATGCCCTGGCGTCGGCAGCCTATGTGAAGCCGCAGCAGCTGACGCAGGAAGTGCTGATCAGCTACCCCGTCGACATCGAGCGCCTGGACATCTACAACCAGTTCCTGCTGCCGGCCGGTGTCACGCCCAAGCGCCACAAAGCCATCGAAACCACGGACATCATGCTGCAGATGGTGGCCAGCGGCCGCGGCGTAGCCGCCCTGCCGCGGTGGCTGGTCGAGGAATACGCGGCCAAGATGGACGTGGTGCCTGTGCGGCTGGGCCCGCGCGGCATCGCCAAGCAGATCTTCCTGGGGGCACGCGAGACGGACACCGCCATCGACTATGTGCGCGCCTTCATCGCACTGGCGCGCCAGCCTGCCATCGCTCATGCGCAGTGAAGCTATGGTCAATCCCGCTCAGCCCTGGCCCGCCAGCGACATCACGCACGCCTATTCCCTGGAAGCCAGTACGAAGGACATTGCTGCTTTGAGCGCGGCGGCGCCGCGGATATTGTCCGGGTCCACCATTGCCATTCCCTACCTGCCACGCGAGAACGACGACGCTCGGCTTGCCGCGGCGCGGGCCGTGCGCAGGCTGGGCTTTGAGCCCATGCCGCACTTGTCTGCGCGCCGTATCGCTTCGCTCGCCGGATTCGAGTCCTTCGTGCAGCGCGCGGCCGCTGAAGCGGGCGTCGAGCGCTGCTTCGTCATCGCTGGCGATCCACACACACCGATGGGGCCGTTTGCCGACAGTGCCGCGCTGATCGACACAGGCGTTTTCGAGCGCGCGGGCATGCAAGTGATCGGCGTGGGTGGCCACCCGGAAGGCCATCCGGTCATGAGCAAGGCTGAACAGTGGGAGGTGCTTGAACGCAAGTGCCATAGCATTGAAATGCGCGGCATGGCGCCATTGATCGTCACGCAATTCGCCTTTGATGCCGACATCGTGTTGACGTGGCTGGAAGCGCTGCGCGCGCGCGGCATCAACCATCCCGTGCGCGTGGGCGTGCCGGGTCCCGCGAGCATCGCCGTGCTGGCGCGCTATGCCGCACTGTGCGGCGTGGGCGCATGCGCATCGATGTGGTCCAAGTACGGTGTCTCGATCGGCAAGCTGTTCGGCACAGCGGGGCCGGATCTGTTTGTCGAGCGCCTGGCCACGGGACTGACAGCAGCGCATGGCAAGGTCAGCCTGCATTTCTTTCCATTTGGCGGCATCGCACAGTCGGTGAAGTGGATAGAACAGTACCGTACACGCACCGACCCGGGCCCTTGAGCATCCTGTGCGACGACCGCCTCTCTGGTGACATTGCGCCACCAGAGAAAAGCACAATCCGCCCTGCTTATTCCACCGTCACCGACTTGGCCAGATTGCGTGGCTTGTCCACATCCGTGCCGCGCGCCAGCGCCGTGTGATACGCCAGCAATTGCAGCGCGACCACGTGCAGGATCGGTGACAAATCGCCATAGTGCTCGGGCAGGCGGATGACGTGCAGGCCTTCGCCGGAGCTGATGCGCGAATCCACGTCGGCGAAAACGTACAGCTGGCCGCCGCGGGCGCGCACTTCCTGCATGTTCGATTTGAGCTTTTCGATCAGGGCGTCGTTTGGCGCGATGGTGACGACCGGCATTTCATTCGTCACCAGGGCCAGCGGGCCGTGCTTCAGCTCGCCGGCTGGATACGCTTCCGCGTGGATGTACGAGATTTCCTTCAGTTTCAAGGCGCCTTCCAGGGCGATCGGATAGTGCATGCCGCGGCCCAGGAAGAGGGCGTTTTCCTTGCGCGCGAATTCTTCGGACCAGGCGATGATTTGCGGTTCCAGCGCCAGCACGGACGCGATGGCGACGGGCAAGTGGCGCATGGCTTTCAGGTGCGCCGCTTCTTGCTCTTCGGACAGGTGACCATTGACTTGCGCCAGGCACAGGGTCAGCAGGAACAAGCCGGCCAGCTGCGTCGTGAAGGCCTTGGTGGATGCCACGCCCACTTCCACGCCGGCGCGCGTGATGTAGGCCAGCGCGCATTCGCGCACCATGGCGCTGGTGGCCACGTTGCAGATGGTCAAGGTGTGCAGCATGCCCAGGCTGCGCGCATGTTTCAAGGCAGCCAGGGTGTCGGCCGTTTCGCCGCTTTGCGAAATGGTGACGACCAGCGTGTTCGGGTGCGGCACGCTGTCGCGGTAGCGGTATTCGCTGGCCACTTCCACGCTGACGGGCACCTTGGCGATCGACTCGATCCAGTATTTCGCCGTCATGCCCGCATACGAGCTGGTGCCGCAGGCCAGGATCAGCACGCGGTCGATCTGCTTGAAGATTTTATAGGCGTCGTCGCCGAACAGTTCCGGCATGATGCCCGTCACGCCTTCCAAGGTGTCGCCGATGGCGCGCGGCTGTTCGAAGATTTCCTTCTGCATGTAGTGGCGGTACGGGCCCAGCTCGGCCGCGCCAGTGTGCGCGTGCACGGTTTTCACTTCGCGCTCGACAGGCTTGCCATCGACGTCGACGATCCAGCAGCGCGACAGTTGCAGGTCGACCACGTCGCCTTCTTCCAAGTAGATGATCTGGTCCGTCGTGCCGGCCAGCGCCATGGCGTCGGACGCGACAAAGTTTTCACCATTGCCCAGGCCGACGATCAGGGGCGAACCCTGGCGCGCGGCGACCACGCGATGCGGCTCGTCGCGGCAGAACACGGCGATCGCATACGCGCCGTCCAGGCGTTTGACAGCTTGCTGCACGGTCTCGAACAGGTCGCCGTTATACATGTGCTCGACCAGATGGGCGATCACTTCCGTGTCCGTCTGGCTCTGGAAGACGTAACCCAAGGCCGTCAGTTCGGCGCGCAGTTCGTCATGGTTTTCGATGATGCCGTTATGCACCAGCGCCACGCGGGCGTTCTCTTCCGTTGGAGAAAAGTGCGGGTGGGCATTGAAGGAGACAGGGGCGCCATGCGTGGCCCAGCGCGTGTGGGCGATGCCCGTGAAACCGCTCAAGCCTTCTTCGCCGATCTGCTTTTCCAGCTCGGCCACACGCGAGGTGGAGCGCGAACGCTGCAAGCGGCCGTCCGCATGCAGGGCGATGCCGCAGGAATCGTAGCCGCGGTATTCCAGGCGCTTCAAGCCTTCGACCAGGATGGGAGTGATATTACGTTGCGCTACCGCGCCGACGATGCCGCACATGGAAACCTCTGTCTAAAATTTAATCAATGCACGCATGCTAATGCAGAGTGCGTGAAATATGCTTTCTAAATCTATCTATTTTTGACTGAATATTTCACGTCTATTTTGCGATGAAATATTATTTCATTTAAACTCGATATATTCTCCAATTCATCAATACCATGAGCGAAGACAACATTACCTTGGACGAAATCGATCGTCGCATCCTGAACGCCTTGCAAATTGATGCATCGCAAACCAACAGTGAACTGGCGCAAGCGGTGCACGTCTCGGCGCCCACGTGCTTGCGGCGGGTCAAGCATTTACGCGAAAGCGGCGTCATCGAACGCCAAGTGGCCATCGTCGCGCCGCAACTGGTGGGCGCGCGCCTGACGGCCATCGTGGAAATCACGCTCGACGTACAGGCGACGGAGCGCATGGCGGAGTTCGAACAACTCGTGGCGGACGAACCCGCCGTGCTGCAATGCTACCGCGTCTCGCCCGGACCCGATTTCGTGCTGATGGTGCAGGTGGCCGACATGCCCGCCTACCATGCACTGGCGCATCGCCTGTTCGCCGCGCACGCGAATGTGCGCAACGTGAAAAGCTATTTTTCCACGTTTCGCAGCAAATTCGAAACGCGCATCGCGGTGTGAAGCAAGCGGACAGAACATTTATCCCTGCTTATCCTCACTTTTCTGCATGCTTATACACAAGTTTATCCACAGTATAAAAATCACGGATTTTCACGGCTGCCACATCTGGCCTCGCAGGAGGCCTCTGAATAAATGCACATCGGCTGCCGGGCAAAACTTATCCCGACTTATCCATCGTTTGCCCACGCTTTAATCACAGGCTTTTGCACAGCTTTACCCACAGCCAGCATTGAAGAATAACTCTTGAATATCCTTACAATACAATGACTTATAAGTTATTCATCACTTATCCGTAGATTGCACACAAGCTTATCCACAGTCCAGGCAAGCAAAAAGTCGGCGATGCTTTTCAGTCTGCCCAGATTGGCTTGTACGCTGGAACGGTAAGCTGGGCCAGAAAACTTATCCCGTCTTTTCCACAGGTTCTTTACCGTTTATACGCAGCTTATACCGGGCTTATCCATCGCTTGTCCGCATGCTTGTTCACATGTTTATCCACACTCGACAATAGGGAGAAAATACGGGATGGGAAAAATGGCGCGACTTATCCCGGGTTGCCAGCCAATGCTCCACAGGATTATCCACAGGCATAAAAAAACGCCGCCAGCCCGGACAGGCTGACGGCGTCATGCGTACCGAGGGCGGTGCGCTTATTTCTTGATTTTCACGGGACGCGTCCAGCCGTCAATCGTCACTTGCCGCGCGCGGGAGACGGTCAGCTTGCCGGCCGGCGCATCTTTCGACAAGGTCGTGCCGGCGCCCAAGGTGGCGCCCTTGCCGACGGTGACGGGCGCGATCAGCTGGCTGTCGCTGCCAATGAAAGCATCGTCCTCAATCACCGTGCGGAACTTGTTCACGCCATCGTAGTTGCAGGTAATCGTGCCGGCGCCGATGTTGACCTTGGAGCCGATGGTGGCATCGCCGATGTAGGCCAGGTGATTGGCCTTGCTGTGCGCGGCGATCTGGCTGTTTTTCACTTCGACGAAGTTACCGATGTGCACGTCTTCCGCCAGGACCGTGCCCGGGCGCAGGCGCGCATACGGGCCGATGATGGAGGCGGCGCCGACGATGGCGTCCTCGATATGGCAGAAGGGCTTGATGTGCGCGCCGGCCGCCACCGTGGCGTTGATGAAGACGTTGTTGGCGCCCACGCGCACGCCGTCGCCCAGTTCGACTCTGCCTTCGAACACGCAGCCGACGTCGATGGTGACATCGCGGCCGCAAATGAGTTCGCCGCGCACGTCGATGCGGGCTGGATCAAACAGGGTCACGCCCCGCTCGAGCAGCGCTTGCGCGATATTGTTCTGGTGGATGCGTTCCAGCTGGGCCAGCTGCACCTTGCTGTTGACGCCCGCCACTTCCCACACGGCGCTTGGATGCGCCGAGGTGACGGCCACGCCATCGGTGACGGCCTGGGCGACGATATCGGTCAGATAGTATTCCCCTTGCGCATTGTCATTCGACAAGGCCGACAGCCACTGCTTCAGGGCCACGGTGGGCGCGACCATGATGCCGCTGTTGATTTCCTTGATGGCGCGCTCTGCTGGCGTGGCATCCTTTTCCTCGACGATGCGCACGATGGCGCCGTGCTCGCGCACGATGCGGCCCAGGCCGAAGGGATCGTCCTGTTCCACGGTCAGGATGGCCAGTTTATCGTTGCCGGCCGCCTGCACCAGCTGCTGCAGGGAGGCGGCGCTGGTCAGCGGCACGTCGCCGTAGAGGATCAGGGTCGGCACATTGTCGTCCAGCAAAGGCAGCGCTTGTTGCACGGCGTGGCCAGTGCCCAGCTGCTGCGCCTGCTCAGCGGCGTCGATCTGCACGGCATGGTTCACTTTATAGCCGTCGAGCAACTTCAGCACCGCTGCGCCCCCATGCCCGTAAATCACGCATAATCGGGACGGCGCCAGGCTACGCGCCGTGTCGATGACGTGCGACAACAGCGGCTTGCCCGCCAACGGGTGCAATACCTTGGGCAGTGCCGACTGCATGCGTTTGCCCATACCGGCAGCGAGAATGACAACGTTCATAGACTGTAGTTTTTATAAGTTAAGAATATGAAAAATTTTAACACGCAGGCCCCGTTCTCCAGTCGCTTTCGTTACGCCGTGCTGGCCATGCTTTTCATTATCGTGGCCGGCTGCAGCGGCTTGCGCCTGGCCTACAACAATGGCGATACCGTGCTGTACTGGTGGCTGAACGCGTATGTCGACCTGGACCGCGACCAGAAGGGCTGGGTGCGCGAAGATATCGACAAGCTGTTCGACTGGCACCGCAAGACGCAATTGAAGGATTACGTGGAAATCCTGCGCACGGGCCAGAAGCAGTTGCAAGGCAATATCACGCAGGCGGACCTGATGATGGATTACGCCGAGATCAAGCAGCGCACCCAGGCACTGCTGCTGAAGGCGGCGCCCGAGCTGGCCGATCTGGCCCGTTCGCTCAAGCCCGAGCAGATCGCGCAGATGGAAAAGAAGTTCAAGTCGAACAATGATGATTACCGCAAGAAATACCTGAGCGGCGATCAGGAGAAGCGCCAGAAACTGCGCTACAAGAAAGCCATGGAACAATTCGAATTGTGGTTCGGCAGCTTCAGCAGCGAGCAGGAAGCCATCATCCGCAAGGCGTCGGACGCGCGTCCGCTGAACAATGAGATCTGGCTCGATGAGCGCATGCGGCGCCAGCAGAATGTGTTGAACCTGGTCAAGAAGGTCCACCAGGAAAAACTCGGCAAGGACGCCACCATAAGCTTGATCACGACCCTGATCAAGGACAGTTTCGAGCGCCTCGAACATTCGGAGCGCAAGGCTTTCTTCGATGCCTACGAAAGCAGCACGGCACAGATGGTCTTGACGGTGATCAAGATCGCCACGCCGGCGCAAAAGGCCCACGCCGTCAAGCGCATGCAGGGCTGGATCGACGATTTCAATTCCCTGGCCACGCAAGCCAAATAGCGGGGCAGCGCCAGCAGGGGGGAGGGGGCCATATGCTATAGTGGCCGCCACCGAATTGAAGAAATCCCCATGCAAAAGAAGATTAAAAAACCCGCCAAAGTCCCCGTCCACCACGCGCCGCCACCGAACCAGGTGCGCATCATCGGCGGCCAGTGGAAGCGCTCCGTGCTGCCTGTTTTACAGGCACTGGGCTTGCGCCCGACACCGGACCGCGTGCGCGAAACCGTATTTAACTGGATCAATCACTTGCGCGACGGCGACTGGGCCAACGCCCAGGTGCTGGACCTGTTCGCCGGCAGCGGCGCACTGGGTTTTGAAGCGGCCAGCCGCGGCGCCGCGTCCGTCACCATGGTCGACACGCACACGCCCGTGATCCGCCAGCTGGAAGAGAACAAGACGAAATTGCGCGCCGACAACGTGCAACTGCTGCGCGGCGACGCCCTGCTGACGGCGCAAGGCCTGGCGGCGCGCGGCCAGCGTTTCGACCTGATCTTCCTCGATCCACCCTACCAGCAGGATTTCCTGGCGAAAGTGTTGCCGCTGTGCGCCAACCTGCTCAAGGAAGGCGGCATCGTGTACGCGGAATCAGGCTTGCCGCTGGTCTTCGATGAAAACAGTGCGCTGGAAAAGCCGGAATGGCTGGCGCCGTGGGAAGTCATCCGCGCCGACAAGGCGGGCACCGTTTATTATCATTTGCTAACTTACAACAAAGTGCCGGCAACTGCCTGAATCTGCCTATAAATGAGGCAAAAACGCTCCCTGGCCCGAGGCGCAGCACCAATTTCAGGCATAATGCGCGTCTATATTGGTGCATCGTCAGGGAGCCGCAATGGTTGTAGCCGTTTATCCAGGAACATTCGATCCGCTCACGCGTGGTCATGAAGATTTGGTGCGCCGCGCATCGGGTCTGTTTGACAAGCTGATCGTCGGTGTGGCCGACAGCAAGAACAAGCAACCGTTTTTCTCGCTCGACGAACGCCTGGAAATCGCCAACGAAGTGCTTGGCCACTACCCGAACGTGCAAGTGGAAAGCTTTTCCGGCTTGCTCAAGGATTTCGTGCGCAAGCATGAAGCGCGGGTCATCGTGCGCGGCTTGCGCGCCGTCTCCGACTTCGAATACGAATTCCAGATGGCGGGCATGAACCGCTACCTGCTGCCCGATGTCGAAACCATGTTCCTGACGCCGTCCGACCAGTACCAGTTCATTTCGGGCACCATCGTGCGCGAAATCGCGGCGCTGGGCGGCGACGTGTCCAAGTTTGTCTTCCCCTCGGTGAACCGCTGGCTGCAAAACAAGATTGCCGCCAACGCTGCCTCATCGCAATAAGTAAGAGTGAAATCATGGCATTACTGATCACCGACGAATGCATCAATTGCGACATTTGCGAGCCCGAGTGTCCGAATGACGCGATCTACATGGGCGCGGAAATCTACGAAATCGATCCCAACAAGTGCACCGAATGCGTGGGTCACTTTGACGAGCCGCAATGCCAGCAAGTGTGCCCCGTCAGCTGCATCCCCTTCAATCCTGCCTGGCGCGAAAGCCCGGAGCAATTGATGGCCAAGTACGAACGCCTGCAGGCTGAACTGCCCGCCAAGCCTTAAGCTTTTCTCCCGCACCACTTCTGCGTGGCGCCAGCTTCTGCCAACTGTTCTACACTGTGTGCTGACTTATCCACAGCCCATGGTTTCCACGGAGGTAGAAGATGCAAATACGCACATCCCGTTTCGGCCGTTCCCTCGCAGCCGCCTGCCTGTGCGCCTGCCTGGCACAAGCAGCGCTGGCCGTCGAGGTGGGCGGCGTCAAGCTGGACGACACGGTGCAGCTGGCCAGCCGCGAGCTGAAACTCAACGGCGCCGGTGTACGCTACAAGGTCATCTTCAAGGTCTACACGATCGCGCTATACCTGCCGGAAAAGAAAACCCAGCTGGCCGACATCCTGCCCCTGCCAGGACCGCGCCGCCTGGAAATCGTCATGCTGCGCGACATCACTTCCGACGAATTGGGACAAGCCTTCATGCAAGGCTTGAAGCGCATCTCCGACCAGGCCGACCGCACGCGCCTGCTGAGCCAGACGATGCAGTTCGGCGCCATGTTCGAAATGGTGCCCGGCCTGAAAAAGGGCGACATTCTCACCGTGGACTGGTTGCCGGAAGAGGGCACGTTGTGCAAGCTGAACGGCAAGCAGGTGGGCGACATGGTGCCGGACCTGGCCTTTTACAATGCGCTGCTGAAAATCTGGATCGGCGCCCATCCGGCCGACACCCTGTTGCGCGCGCATTTGCTGGGTGACATGGCCTGAAGCACAACGCGGGCGTAAAAAAAGCCGGCGCATGCCGGCTTGTCTTTCTGCAACAGCGAGCTTATGCGCGTGTCGACAGGGCGCGCAATTCGGCGGCGTTGCTTGGCGACACGCCATCCATCTTGCCCAAGGTGCGTTTCAAGGCTTGCGCTTCACGCATCTGCTGGCGCGCCAAACGCTCTTCACGGCTCAGCTTGGGACGCACCACCAGCATCATGGCGCGCGCGATGCCCACCAGCAAAGGCTTGAACAGCAGGGCAAACGCGCCCACGGCGACGATCACCAGCACGAGTTGCAGGGCGTTCAGCAGGGAAATCTCCAGCACGGGTGCGGATACTGCGTACAGGGCGGAGGCGAAGGTAGACATAGTGTTCCAGTGCATTATAGAATTTGCCAGTACTATAGTGCAGTGCAACATATAAATCTAATTCCATTTCTTGATACCAATTATATGAATCGTGAATGGAAAACTGTAATATTTTTTAACGAGTGAAAATATTCGTGCCCGGCGCGGTTTACACTCCTAAGTAATCAATTTTAAGTAATCAATTCAACTTTTATCTTGGGCTTTCCATGAGTTTTCTGACGCTGGATCTGAACTTGCTGCGTGTTTTCGACGCCGTCATGACGGAACAAAACCTGACGCGCGCAGCCGGCCACCTGGCGATGACGCAGCCGGCGGTATCAAACGCCATCAAACGCCTGCGCGAGAGCCTCGGTGACGAATTGCTGATCCGCACGGCGTACGGCGTGAAACCCACGCCCCGCGCCGAAGCACTATGGCCATCCGTGCGCTCGGCCCTGGCCAGCCTGGAAGCGGCCGTCACGCCGGAAACCTTCGACGTGTCGAAAACGCACGCCACCTTCCGCATGGCGATGGCCGATGCGACGGCCGCCTTCTGGCTGCCCTCGCTGATGCGTTCGATCGAACGGGAAGCGCCCGGCGTCAACGTGCGCATGATGCCGCTGACCACGCGCGAACCGCGGCCCATGCTGCTGCGCGGCGACATCGACCTGGCCGTGGGCTTCTTTCCCGGCGTGGCGGCGCAATTGTCCAGCGAAACGGGTTCGCCCATCCGCCACGAGCGCCTGTATTCCGGCAAGTATGTGTGCGTGATGCGGCGCGGCCATCCGCTGGCCGACAAGGAATTGACCCTGGATAACTACTGCGCTGCGAACCATTTATTGGTGAGCTTTTCCGGCCGTGCGCATGGCTTGATTGACGAAGCGCTGTCGCAGATCCACCGTGAACGGCGCATCTTGCTGACGGTCAACCAGTTCTTCACGGCAGGCCGAGTGGTCGCCAATTCCGACCTGATCACGGTCTTGCCGCGCCATTTGATCGCCTCGACGGGCATGACGGAGTCCCTGCTGTACAAGGATTTGCCGCTGACCTTGCCGGCCGTCCACCTGGACATGCTGTGGCACGAGCGCGACGCCCGCAGCCCCGCCCACAAATGGCTGCGTAATCATCTGGAAAGCATGAACACGCCCACTTTACGGACGGCCACGGCGGCCGGCGGCGGCGTGGCGCCCAAGCCCCATATCGAATAAGCGTCGCCTGCAGAAGAAAAAACGCCTGATGATCTCTCATCAGGCGTTTTGCTATGTGTGACTGCTGGAGCGGTAACCGATCCGAAAGCCGCCCCAGTGCTTGCCCTCGACGTGGATGGGCACGGACAAATCGTGCATGACCTCGCCCGTGTCGCGTTTATACGTCTGCAACAGGAAGGCCTTGGTGTTGCTGCCGCAGCGCTTGCCCGTGCGGTCGCTGAAGATGCGCTTGGTGCGGTTATTGACCATATCGGTGGCGTAGTCGCCCGTCAGCGGCTGCGAAAACTTCTTGTTATGCGTTGGGAAATAGCCATTGTTGTCGACGGCGCCCGCATACGCCAAATGGGGCAGGGCGGCCAGCACGCCTTCCTGCAGGTCGGGCAGCACCTTGTCCGTAAACGCGTCGAACTTCGTGTTGTGCTTGGGCGGATTCGTGTTCGGAATGGGCCGGTAATGGCGGTCGAACAGGGCTTCGCGCGTGATGCGGCCCGACGCGATCGCTTGTTCGAACAATTTTCCCACGTCGCGCGCGGCGCGCTGGGCCGCCTCGCGGATCTCGTCGTGCGGCGTCGCCACGCTCGATTCGCCGAGGGCGCCGGCGATCACTTCGGCCCGCTCGGCCAGGGCCATGGCCGACTGCGTGGCGCGCGGCAATTCGGCATTGGTCGACAGCATGCTGTCGCGGATTTGCAGGATGGCGTCGGCGATCACTTGGGTCGTATCGACGTGTTCGCGCGAGGCTTGGGCGATTTGCCCGATCTCGTCTTCCGATTCGCCCGACGATTGCTCGATATGGCTCAGTGAGGCATGTACGCTTTCCACATTGCGCGCCGCTTCCGTGACGCCGGCCGCCAGCGAACTCATGCCCCGCGCGGCCTTTTCCGACTGTTCATTGATTTCGCGCACCATCACGCTGATTTCATCGGAAGCCTCCTTGGTGCGCTGCGCCAATTGCCGCACTTCACCGGCCACGACGGCAAAACCGCGGCCGTGTTCGCCGGCACGGGCCGCTTCAATGGCGGCGTTCAGCGCCAGCAAGTTGGTACGCGCGGAAATATCGGAAATGGCTTCCGTAAAGCCCGTGATGCGTTTGGATTTTTCCTGCAGGCTCAGCATGGTGCTGGACGCGCCTTGCGCCTCCTCGCGGGCATGATTGATGCGGCGCAAGCCCTGGTCCACTTCGGCGCGCGCCGCCACGCTTTCCACGCGCACGCCGGCCGCCACCTTGGCGGCCCGCTCCGCATTGGCGGCGATCTTTTCCGTCATTGCGGCATTTTGTACGGAACTGTCGGCAATGTCGCTGGCCGTGCGCACGTCGAGTTCCACCTTCTGTTTGACGGAATCGACAAAATACGAGGTTTCCGCCGCGCCGATCATGATGGCGTCGATGGCATTGCCCACCGTGTCGGCGAACTGGTGCAAACCCGGTTCGCCGCGTGGACGGCCGGCAAACGCCAGCAGCGCGGCGCCGATGGCGGCGGCCACGCAGGCAATCAAATAAGGATGGTCGCCGCCCGACAGCAGCAACAGATAAGCCAGGCAACAGGCCACGGCCATCGCCAGGATCGTGAATACAAAGAAACGCACCAGCTGATGCTGCAACTGCTTCATTTGTCCCCCGCTGCGCGAACCCGTCACGTCCCGGGAGGGACGTGCTGTGGCCGTATGCGGGTGGGCACGATTGCCCACCTTGCACCCTGAACACAACGTCTGCGCGTGTTTTCAGGCCGGCTACCGGATAGCAGAATTGTAGTTCTACCCTACAACATTTGTTCCGATAGCTCAATCAGAAAAACGGGGCCGCTACACCAGGGTCACTTAATTGGCAATTTGGTGGTGTTTTTGACCTCTTCCATGACAGCATAAGTGTGGGTTTCCCGCACACCTTTCTGCAGCAAGGTCTTGCCCAGGAATTCGCGGTAGGCGGCCATATCCTTGACGCGCGCCTTGACCAGGTAATCGAAACCGCCGGCAACCATATGACATTCCAGTACCTCTGGAATGATTTGTACGCTATGCTTGAAGGCGTCGAACACTTCCGGTGTCGTGCGATCGAGCACCACTTCGATGAACACCAGCAACGATACGTCGAGCAGCTGCGGGTTCAACTGGGCCGTATAGCCCATGATGTAACCGGATTCGTGCAACTTGCGCACGCGCTCCAGACAGGCCGCCGGCGACAGGTTCACGCGCGCGGCCAGCTCCACATTGCTGATGCGTCCATCGCTCTGCAATTCCATCAAGATTTTCTTACTGATCTTGTCCAGCATTACCATCACCCCCAAATTAATATTATTTGGTTAAATTGTCGCATCAAAAACTATCTATTGCTAGTCCCCTGTATTACCAGAATTAATCCATAAGAATCCCCTTTACAATCGAATCATCTTAACGTCCGACTTTCTGTATTTTTTTGCACCAAAAAAGAGCAAGAATTACGGCAGTTTTCGTCCCCATTTTCCTTGTAAAGAGCACTTATGCACCCTGCAGGCCCCTCGGCTTTTACCCCGATTCCTTTTGCTGCGTTCCAGGCAGAAATCCTGCCCGAAGCGACTCCACAACGCGCCGCCATCACCGCCGCCTATAGGCGCGACGAGGTTTCCGCGGTGCAGTGGCTGTTGCAACAAGTGCGCCCCAGCAGCACCGAAACGACGGCCGAAGGACAAGCGCTGGCGCACCGCCTGGTCTCGAACGTGCGCCAAAAACGCACACGCGCGTCCGGCGTCGATGCACTGATGCACGAGTTCTCACTATCGTCGGAAGAGGGTGTTGCATTAATGTGTCTGGCTGAAGCGCTGTTGCGTATACCCGACAGTCAGACGGCCGACCGTTTGATCGCCGACAAAATCAGCAAGGGCGACTGGAAGAAACACCTGGGCGAATCGCCATCGCTGTTCGTCAACGCGGCCACCTGGGGCTTGCTGATTACGGGCAAACTGGTCAGTACCAGCAGCGAATCGGGCCTCGGTTCGGCCATGACCAAGCTCATCGCCAAAGGCGGCGAACCGCTGATCCGCAAGGGCGTCGACCTGGCCATGCGCATGCTGGGCAACCAGTTTGTTACAGGTCAAACCATCGAAGAAGCGTTGAAAAACAGCCGCGAGAATGAAACGCGCGGCTACCGTTACTCGTACGACATGCTGGGCGAGGCGGCCCTGACGCAGCAGGACGCGGCCAACTACTACGCCTCGTACGAAACGGCGATCCACGCGATCGGCAAGGCATCGAACGGCCGCGGCATCCGCAACGGTCCCGGCATTTCCGTGAAACTGTCGGCCCTGCACGCGCGCTACAGCCGCGCCCAGCGCACCCGCGTCATGGAAGAATTGCTGCCGAAAGTCAAAGCGCTGCTGTTGCTGGCCAAACAGTACAACATCGGCTTCAACATCGATGCGGAAGAAACGGACCGCCTGGAACTGTCGCTCGATTTGATGGAAGCATTGGCCTTTGATGCGGATCTGGCCGGCTTCGACGGCATCGGCTACGTGGTGCAGGCGTATCAAAAACGCTGCCCGTTCGCCATCGATTTCCTGATCGACCTGGCGCACCGCAGCGGCCGCAAGTTCATGGTGCGCCTGGTCAAGGGCGCGTATTGGGATGCGGAAATCAAACGCGCCCAAGTCGATGGCCAGGAAGGCTATCCCGTCTACACGCGCAAGGTCTACACGGACGTCTCTTACCTCGTGTGCGCGCAAAAACTGCTGGCAGCGAGCAGCCTGATCTATCCACAATTTGCCACGCACAACGCGCAAACCCTGTCGACCATTTATACCTGGGCGAAACGCGACGGCATCACCGATTACGAATTCCAGTGCCTGCACGGCATGGGCGAGACCCTGTACGACCAGGTCGTCGGTCCTGACAAACTGAATAAGCCGTGCCGCATCTACGCGCCCGTCGGCTCGCATGAAACCCTGCTGGCCTACCTGGTGCGCCGCCTGCTGGAAAACGGCGCCAACTCGTCGTTCGTCAATCAGATCGTCGACGAAAGCGTGGCCATCGATAGCCTGATCCGCGATCCACTCGAGCAGGCGCGCCTGCAGGGCGGCTTGCCGCACCCGTCGATTCCGCTGCCGCTGGACATGTTTGGCAGCGAACGCAAGAACTCGGCCGGCCTGGACCTGTCGAATGAAGACACCTTGCGCACCCTGGCCACGGGCCTGGCGCAGCAGCAGACCTGGCAGGCGGCGCCGCTGATCGATGGCGCCGTCAGCCTGAATACGCCCATGCAAATCATCCACAATCCGGCCCAGCACGACGATGTCGTGGGCAAGGTCATGGAAGCGGGCCCGGCCGACGTGGAAACGGCGCTGGCCAGCGCCAGCGCGTATGCCATGGATTGGCAAACCACGGAACCGTCGGTCCGCGCGCAAGCCTTGCAGCGCGCCGCCGACCTGTTCGAGGAACACCACATCGAGCTGATGGCCCTGGCCGTGCGCGAAGCGGGCAAGTCCCTGCCGAACGCGATCGCGGAAATCCGCGAAGCCGTCGACTTCCTGCGCTACTACGCGGCGCAGGTGGAACACGCGCCAAATACCCTGGCGCTCGGTCCCGTCACCTGCATCAGCCCGTGGAACTTCCCGCTGGCCATCTTTACGGGCCAGCTGGCCGCCGCCCTGGCAGCAGGCAACGTGGTACTGGCCAAGCCTGCCGAGCAGACGCCGCTGATCGCCCACCGCGCCGTGCAATTGCTGCACATGGCGGGCGTGCCGCGCGGTGCGCTGCAATTTTTGCCCGGCAGCGGAGAAGTCGTTGGCGCCGGCCTGTGCAATGACGCGCGCGTCAGAGGCGTGATTTTCACGGGCTCGACGGAAGTGGCGCAATTGATCAACCGCAACCTGGCCGCGCGCGCCGTGGCTGAGGGCATCGATATTCCCCTGATCGCCGAAACGGGTGGCCAGAATGCCCTGATCGTCGATTCGTCCGCCTTGCCGGAGCAAGTGGTGCAGGACGTGATGTCGTCCGCTTTCGACAGCGCCGGCCAGCGCTGCTCGGCCTTGCGCGTGCTGTTCCTGCAAGCGGAAATCGCCGACAAGACCATCCACATGCTCAAGGGCGCCATGCAGGAATTGCGCGTGGGTAATCCTGACCGCCTGGCCACCGATATCGGTCCCGTCATCGATGCGGAAGCGCAAGGTAACTTGCTAGCCCACATCAACAAGATGAAGACCGTGGCCCTCGACCATTATTCGCTCGATTTGCCGACCGTCAAAGGCACGTTTGTCGCCCCGACCGTGCTGGAAATCAAGTCGCTGGAACAATTGACGCAGGAAGTCTTCGGCCCCGTGCTGCACGTGATCCGCTACAAGCGCTCCGAACTGCCGCAACTGGTGCAATCGATCAACGACAGCGGTTACGGTCTGACTCTGGGCATCCATACGCGCATCGATGAAACCATAGCTTTCATCACCAAGCGCGCGCATGTGGGCAATATTTATGTGAACCGCAACATCGTTGGCGCCGTTGTCGGCGTGCAGCCGTTCGGCGGCGAAGGCAAATCCGGAACCGGCCCCAAGGCGGGCGGCCCCCTGTACCTGAAGCGCCTGCAGCGCAATGCGCCGGCCGGCGCGCAGCACCAGCGCCAGGCGCCGCCAGCGCTCGACGCGCTGACCGTGTGGGCAAAGATGCATGGCCACGACAAGGTAGAGCAACTGGCGCAGGAATACGCGCGCACGACCTTGCTGGGCAGCACCACCGTCTTGCCAGGCCCGACCGGCGAACGCAATACCCTGAGCTTTGCCTCGCGCGGCACGATTTTGTGCGCAGCGGCGACCTCGGGAACGCTGATGAACCAGCTGGCGGCCGTCCTGGCCACCGGTAACCAGGCCCTCGTGCTGGCGCAGGCACCGGATCTGATCCCGGGCGACTTGCCGGCCGCGCTGAAGGACCGCATCCAGATCATTACGAGTCTGGAGTCGGTCAAGCATGATTTCCAGATCGCCATGATCGAGCCTGGCCTCGATGTGCAGCTCAAACCGCTGCTGGCGGCACGGGACGGGGCCTTGGTGGCCACGATTGCGACCACGCAGGACGGGGCCATCCCCCTGTGGCGTCTGGTTGCTGAGCGGGCGCTGTGCGTGAATACGACGGCGGCAGGCGGTAACGCGAGTTTAATGATGCTCAGTGTCTAACATTTAAGCAGGCAGTCAACGTAAAAGGGCAGAACCAGTGGTTCTGCCCTTTTTTATACACGCTGGCTGAAAAATCAGCCAGCCAGGCGCTGGCACAATTGCTGGATCACCGTCAACGCGTACGGCGAGGCGACGGTTTGCACGAAGCGCATGAAGTCGACGGCCGCCTCTTCGTTGGCATTGTCGGAAATGGTGCGCATGACCGTAAACGGCACGCCCAGTTCAAAACACACTTGCGCCACGGCAGCGCCTTCCATTTCGACGGCCAGCAGGTCGGGGATATCAACTTTCAGCTGGTGCAGATGCGCGGCGCTGTTGATGAACTGGTCGCCGCTGGCGATCAGGCCGCGGTGCACTCGCGCATGCTGCAAGCCAAATGCCGCGATATCTGCCGCCTTGAGCACGCTCGACACATCGTCACGCAGGAAATCTTCCGCGGCGCCAGCCAGCTGCGTGCTCAGTTCCAGGTCCGTGGCAAAGCGCTGCAAGCCCGTCAGAGGCACTTCGAAGCGGGGAAACAGGGGGCGCGCGTCCATATCGTGCTGCAACAGCGCTTCGGCCACGACGATATCGCCGACTTTCACGCGCTTATCCCCACTGCCGGCTACGCCGGTGAAGACGATGTGGGTAACTCCGTACTTTTCCACAAGGATAGAAGCTGTCATGGCAGCGGCAACCTTGCCCAGACGCGACAGGACGCACACAGCGTCGATATTCCACAGGGTTCCCAGGGTGTAGTCGCGCATGCCGTGCGAACGCCTCTGGGGGCCCTGCATGGCTTCTACCAGCCCTTGCTGTTCTTCGTGCAAGGCACTGATGATGCCTAAACGCATTTTTTTGTGTGAATTCATGCTGTTTTTACAGGTTTTTTGAATTGCAAAACGGTTTACACGGTGAAAACAGCCGTTTCGACGACTTTTCCACCGTTCGCGTTTGTCTCTGTGTTTTAAATAAAGATGTATACATAAAAATAGTAGTGATAGTAAACGGCCATTTTTTTGTGGATAAGTCGGTATACCATCGAAAAATCATCGACTTAGCCCACAAAAAAGTAGGCGCACAAGCATTGTATCTACGGAGGACTTGTTTGGGATAAAAATTGGGCTGTGGACAAAGATCGACTTTTCCCACATCTCATCCTGTGGATATGCAGGCACTTATCCACACCGCGAAGCAAAAATCATGGCTTTTCTTGCTGTAGTGGCATGTTTGACGTGTTTCGTCAGCATGGGATCTTGTCTGGCAATGAACGTTGAGCGACCACGAGCACTGTTCTTTCACGGAGGCTGGCATCGAGGTGATTCCTGGAAGACGGTTTGGCAGTGGGTCGCGATGTCGCCGTTGGGCTTTTTTTTTGACGCTTTTTGCATGCTTTTTGGAAATATCCCCGGACTGTCGCTTTTTTTGTCGGTTTACAATAGATCTATATATAAAAATAGTAGTAATAGTAAACGGGTTTTTTTCTGTGGATAAGTCGCTTTTTTTCAACAGGATCAACTGTTTACGCGCAAAATAAAGCGTGCATAATCGCTGTATCACGCGAGGAGCAAAATTGTATAAAATGCGGACCTGTGCAAAAGTTCGTGTTTACGCACAAGTCATCCTGTGGATATCAAGTGACTTATCCACAATCGTTTCAAATTCCCCTTTTTTCGACATCGAACCGCCTGCTGGCACTGTGCCTGCTCAGGTCTGTTGACGTTTCCATTTTGCAAAACGGTTTGGCAGTGCTGTGTGCGTGATGTTGGCCGCGCCGGTTTTCGTCGCGCAGTTGTTGGCGCGATTTTTTTTGTCGGCCAAAGCCGCTGCCCGGGTTTTTTTTGAAGACAGGCTTGCGAACGTTCTTCAAGGCGTATGGCAGGCATAGCGCGCGTTGTCGGGTTTACCTTAACAAGTTCGTATACAAGAATAGTAATAGTAGTTAACGGACACATCTTCTGTGGATAAGTGCCGATTTATCCTTGTAAACAATCGCTTGGCGTACGGATAAGCGCTGAGTAAGCGTTGTATCTGCCTGGGATGGTTTCTGGACAAAAAAAAGCCGCCGAAAAAAATTTTCGTTTACGCACATATCGTACCTGTGGATATCCATATGGTTATCCACAGTCCGCAAGCCCCTGGCTTGATGCTTTTTTTACCTTGCCGTGACGCTTGTTCGTATCCCAGGCAACGATTAATGTCGCCCTGGCACGGCACTGGTGGTAATCTCAAGGCGGCTCAGCAGCCATGCATGCATGAAAAAAGACAGACTCTGGTAGCGGAGCGCGGTGGGGAGACACGCCGCGCGACAGCTTGATGGCATACCGAAAGGAGCTTCATTGGAATCGGCAGGCGAATACGACTACATCATCGTGGGCGGCGGCACGGCAGGTTGCGTGCTGGCCAACCGGCTCACACGCGACAAGGATGCCAACGTTTTGCTCGTGGAAGCGGGCGGCAAGGACGACTACGTGTGGATCCACATCCCCGTCGGCTACTTGCATTGCATCGGCAACCCCCGCACGGACTGGCTGTATTCCACGCAGGCGGACGCGGGACTGGGCGGGCGCAGCCTGATCTATCCGCGCGGCAAAGTGCTCGGCGGCAGCTCTTCCATCAACGGCATGATCTATATGCGGGGCCAGGCCGGCGATTACGACCACTGGGCCGACTTGACGGACGACGCTTCCTGGCGCTGGGACAAGGTCTTGCCGCTGTTTAAGCAAAGCGAGGATTATTACGGCGGCGCGTCGGAAAACCATGGCGTGGGCGGCGAGTGGCGCGTGGAAAAACAGCGGCTGTCGTGGGATATCCTGAACGCGTTTCGCGATGCGGCGCAGCAAGTCGGCATCCCGAAAACCAGCGATTTCAACGGTGGCGACAATAGCGGCAGCGCGTATTTCGACGTCAACCAGCGCCGCGGCATCCGCTGGAATACCTCGAAGGCGTTCTTGAAACCGGCGTCGCGCCGCCCGAACCTGACCATCATGACGGGCTGCCACGTGGAACGTCTGTTGATTGAGACTTCGGAGTCGGGGCCCCGTTGCACGGGCATCGTGTTTACGGGCGGCGGCACGCAGTGGCAGGCGACGGCCAGGCGGGAAACCTTGCTGACGGCGGGCGCCATCGGTTCGCCCCAATTGCTGCAATTGTCGGGCATCGGCCCGGCCGCCTTGCTGCAGCAGCATGGCATTGTGCCCGTGTTGGACTCCGCTGACGTGGGCGGCAATTTGCAGGATCATTTGCAGCTGCGCATGGTCTTTAAAGTGCAGGGCGTGAAAACCTTGAACATCATGGCGGGCAATATGCTGGGCAAGATGCAGATCGGCTTGCAATATGCGCTGTTCCAGAGCGGACCCATGTCGATGGCGCCGTCGCAGCTGGGGGCGTTCGCCAAGTCCGATCCACTGCAAGCCACGCCGAACCTGCAATACCACGTGCAACCCTTGTCCTTGGACAAATTCGGCGAACCCTTGCATGCGTTTCCCGCGTTTACGGCCAGCGTGTGCAATCTGCGTCCCACCTCGCGCGGCCATGTGCACATCGCATCGGCCGACAGCTATGCGGCGCCGCACATCGTGCCCAATTACCTGAGTACGGAGCAGGACCGCAGCGTGGCGGCCGACGCCTTGCGCCTGACGCGGGCCATTGCCGCCGCGCCGGCCCTGAAAAAATTCGCGCCGCAGGAATACAAACCCGGCGTGCAATTCCAGAGCCAGGAAGAACTGGCGCAGGCGGCCAGCCAGATCGGCACCACCATTTTTCATCCCGTGGGCACTTGCCGCATGGGCCTGGCCAGCGATGCCTCTAGCGTGGTCGACAGCACCTTGCGCGTGATCGGCGTGGCAGGCTTGCGCGTCGTTGACGCGTCGATCATGCCGTACATTACTTCTGGTAACACGAACTCGCCCACCGTGATGATCGCGGAAAAAGCGGCGCAAATGATACACGCGGCCTGGAAATAGCGGGGCAAGCATGGGAGTTTGCGCCATTCGGGCTGGCGAAAAATCCCCGTAGTTATACTGTATTGTGCGTTAAATTTAAGTTGTGTATTATAAAAATGACTAAGTAGTACAAAAAGTACAACTAGGAGACACGATGTCAAACGTAATCTTGGAAACAAGAAATTTGACCAAGGAATTCAAGGGTTTCACCGCTGTGAGCGAGGTGAACCTGAAGGTAGAGCGCGGCCATATCCACGCCTTGATCGGTCCTAACGGCGCCGGCAAGACCACGTGTTTTAACTTGCTCACCAAATTCCTGGTCCCTACTTCCGGACAGATCCTGTTCAATGGGAAAGATATCACGGCCGCCAAACCGGCCCAGATCGCGCGCATGGGCGTGATCCGTTCCTTCCAGATTTCCGCCGTCTTCCCCCATTTATCCGTGCTGCAAAATGTGCGCATCGGCTTGCAGCGCCAGCTCGGTACCTCGTTCCACTTCTGGCAAAGCGAACGGGCATTGAACCAGCTCAACGACCGCGCCATGGCCTTGCTGGCCGAAGTCGACCTGACGGAGTTTGCCGACACGATTACGGTCGATATGCCCTACGGGCGCAAGCGGGCGCTGGAAATTGCCACCACCCTGGCGATGGAACCGGAAATGATGCTGCTCGACGAACCGACGCAAGGCATGGGCCACGAAGACGTGCACCGCGTGACGGAACTGATCAAAAAAGTGTCGGCCGGCCGCACCATTTTGATGGTGGAACACAATATGAGCGTGGTCTCTGGCATCTGCGACAAAATTTCCGTTCTGCAGCGCGGCGCCATGCTGGCCGAAGGCAGTTATGCGGAAGTGTCGCGCAATCCGCAAGTGATGGAAGCGTACATGGGCACCACCCACGCGGAACTGGAAGGGGCGCATTGATGGCGACACAAGTGAATGGCGGCGCACCCGCGCTGGAAATTACACAGCTGCACACCTGGTATGGCGAATCGCACATCCTGCACGACGTGAACCTGAAAGTGCAGCAGGGCGAAGTGGTGACTTTGCTGGGCCGCAACGGCGCCGGCCGCACCACCACCCTGCGCGCCATCATGGGGCTGACGGGCGCGCGCACGGGTTCCATCAAAGTCAATGGCGCCGAAGCGATAGGTTTGGCCACGCACAAAATCGCCCACCTGGGCATCGGGTATTGTCCCGAAGAGCGCGGCATTTTTTCCTCGCTGTCGACGGAGGAAAACCTGCTGCTGCCGCCGACCCTGGCCAGCGGCGAGAAGGGCATGTCGGTGGAGGAAATCTACGCCATGTTCCCGAACTTGCAGGAACGCCGGCACAGCCAGGGCACGCGCCTGTCGGGCGGGGAACAGCAGATGCTGGCCGTGGCGCGCATTCTGCGCACGGGCGCGCGCCTGCTGCTGCTCGATGAAATATCCGAAGGCCTGGCGCCCGTCATCGTGCAAGGGCTGGCGCGCATGATCACCACCCTGAAAGCGAAGGGCTACACCATTGTCATGGTGGAACAGAATTTCCGGTTTGCCGCGCCGCTGGCGGACCGGTTTTATGTGATGGAGCACGGTCAGATCGTCGAGACTTTTGCTGCATCCGAACTGGAGGCCAAGATGCCGGTATTGACCGAGCTGCTTGGCGTGTAGTCCCCATGTAGTAAGCGTCCATCGTCAGCAATCGACTGAATAGCAAACAATAATCCCAACGGAGACACTATGAAACGTAACGCTATCGCCATTGCCACCGCCACTCTTTGCGCATTGGGCTTGTCCGCTGCCGCGCACGCCCAGGTATCGGGCGACACCATCAAGATCGGTTTTATTTCCGACATGTCGGGCGTGTATTCCGACGTCGACGGCCTCGGCGGCGCGGAAGCCATCAAGATGGCGATCGCCGATGCCGGCGTGGTACTGGCCGGCAAAAAGGTGGAATTCATTTCCGCCGACCATCAAAACAAGGCCGACATCGCCGCTTCGAAGGCGCGCGAATGGTTCGACCAGCAGGGCGTCGACATGCTGATCGGCGGCACCAATTCCGGCGCCAGCCTGGCCATGGCCAAGGTCGCGGCGGAAAAGAAAAAAATCTTCATCGCCATCGGCGCCGGCTCCTCGCGCCTGACGAATGAAGAGTGCACGCCGTACACCGTGCATTACGCCTACGACACGGTGGCATTGGCGCGCGGCACGGGCGGCACCATCGTCAAGCAGGGCGGCAAGAACTGGTATTTCATGACGGCCGACTACGCGTTTGGCCATTCGCTGGAAAAAGACACGGCCGAGGTCGTCAAGGCGGCCGGCGGCAAGGTACTGGGCAGCGTCAAGCATCCGCTGGGCGCCTCGGATTTCTCGTCCTTCCTGTTGCAGGCGCAAGCTGCCAAGCCGCAAATTCTGGGCCTGGCCAATGCCGGCGGCGACGCCATCAACAGCATCAAGGCGGCCAACGAGTTCGGCTTGACGAAATCGATGAAACTGGCCGGTTTGTTGATCTTCATCAACGACATCCATTCGCTGGGCCTGAACCTGACGCAAGGCATGTACCTGACGGATGGCTGGTACTGGGACTTGAATCCTGAAACGCGCGCCTGGTCGAAACGCTATTTCGCCAAGATGAAGAAGGAACCGTCGATGCTGCAGGCGGCTGACTATTCGGCCGCGGCGAACTACCTGAAAGCCGTCAAGGCGATCGGTACGGATGACACCGAGAAGGTCATGGCCTACCTGAAAAAGACCAAGATCAACGACATGTTTACCCAGAATGGCGAAGTGCGTCCCGATGGCCGCATGGTGCACGATATGTACCTGATGGAAGTGAAGAAACCGTCCGAGTCGAAGTACCCATGGGATTACTACAAGGTGGTCGCCACCGTGCCCGGTGCGCAAGCGTATGTGACCAAGGCCGAATCGAAGTGTTCGCTGTGGAAGTAACGCTGTAGCAATCCCTGCGGATTGCCCGCCTGCGCGCGGGTGGTCTGTCCTGCGCGCCATCAGCCCGGCGCGCAGGGTGCGCCTTGCGCCGCCGCCTCCGTTGGCGGTGGCGCGTTTCCCTTGATACCACACCGCTACCCGGCGGTGCTTTTTATACTGTGATGCCATGGAAATTTTCGGCGTTCCATTACCAGCAATGATGAGCCAGCTGCTGCTGGGTCTCGTCAACGGCTCGTTCTATGCCATGTTGTCCCTCGGTCTGGCCGTCATCTTCGGCTTGCTCAACGTTATTAATTTCTCGCACGGCGCCATGTACATGATGGGCGCCTTCCTGGCCTGGATGGGTCTCAGCTATTTCGACATCAGTTACTGGGCCATGCTGGTCATCGCCCCGATTCTCGTCGGCCTGGTCGGCATCCTGATCGAAAAGACCATGCTGCGCTGGCTGTATAAACTCGACCACCTGTACGGCTTGCTGCTGACCTTCGGCATCACCCTGATCATGGAAGGCGTGTTCCGCTCCTTCTATGGCGTCTCGGGACAGCCGTATGCCGTGCCCGAAGCGCTGGCCGGCGCGACGGACCTCGGTTTCATGATCCTGCCGAACTACCGCGCCTGGGTCGTGATCGTGTCGCTCACCGTCTGCCTGGCCACCTGGTTCGTCATCGAAAAAACCAAGTTGGGCGCCTACCTGCGGGCCGGCACGGAAAACCCGAAACTGGTGGAAGCGTTCGGCATCAACGTGCCGCTGATGGTCACCCTGACGTTCGGCTTCGGCGTGGCCCTGGCCGGTTTCGCTGGCGTGCTGGCCGCGCCCATCATCCAGGTCTCGCCGCTGATGGGCTCGAACCTGATCATCGTCGTGTTTGCCGTGGTGGTGATCGGCGGCATGGGTTCCATCATGGGCTCCATCCTGACGGGCCTGGGCCTGGGCGTGATCGAGGGCCTGACCCGCGTGTTCTACCCGGAAGGCTCGGCCACCGTGGTGTTCGTGGTGATGGTCATCGTGCTGCTGCTGCGTCCCGCCGGCCTGTTCGGCAAAGAAAAGTAATCCTCATCAGTCATGTATTGGAGCTACCACGATGAATAAGAATGTAGGCTACGCCATTGCCTTGCTGCTGGCGTTGGCGGCCCCGTTTTACGGCTATCCCGTCTTCCTGATGAAGTTGCTGTGCTTTGCCCTGTTTGCCTGCGCGTTCAACTTGCTGATCGGCTATACGGGCTTGCTGTCGTTCGGCCATGCGGCCTTCTTTGGCGGCGCCGGCTATGTCACCGGCTATGCGCTGCGCACCTGGGGCTGGCCGACGGAACTGGGCTTGCTGGCCGGCGTCGTCACGGGCGCCTTGCTGGGCCTCGTGATCGGCGGGCTGGCGATCCGCCGCCAGGGCATCTACTTTACGATGATCACCCTGGCGCTGGCGCAGATGGTGTACTTCCTGGCCTTGCGCCTGCCCTTTACGGGCGGCGAGGATGGCTTGCAGGGTGTTCCACGTGGAACCTTGCTGGGTACGATAGACCTGGGCAATGACACCGTCCTGTACTACGTCGTGCTGGCCATCTTCATCGCCGGCTTCGCCCTGATCGTGCGCACCATCCACTCGCCGTTCGGCCAAGTGCTCAAGGCGATCAAGGAAAACGAACCGCGCGCCATCTCGCTCGGCTACGACGTCAACAAGTACAAGCTGATGGCCATCGTGCTGTCCGCTTCTCTGGCCGCACTGGCTGGCGCCACCAAGACGCTGGTGCTGGGCTTTGAAACCCTCACCGATGTGTATTGGGGCATGTCGGGCCTGGTCGTGCTGATGACCCTGGTGGGCGGCATGGGGACCTTGGCCGGCCCCATCCTTGGCGCCGTGCTGATCATCGCGCTGGAAAACAAGCTGGGCGACGTCGGCACCTATCTGGCCACGCACACGGGCATCGAGTGGTTCGGCACCCTGGGCGAGTCGGTGGGCATGGTCACGGGCGTGATCTTCGTCATCTGCGTGCTGCTGTTCCGGCGCGGCATCGTCGGCGAAGCCATCGCGCGCTTCGGTGGCAGGGCTGCCAAAGCCGCTGTCTGATTTTCAAGCAACGCCGGACGGATCGTCCGGCGTTTTTCATTGTGCGTCCACTGTTACTTCAACGGAGAGTACCACCATGCAAATGACGATCACGCGCGCGGGGAGCAGTCTGTGCACCTTGCTGGCATTGGCAGCCTGCGGCAGCAACCATGCGCCGGAAGAACTGAACCAGATGCCCGGCTATCTGGGTACCATCACGCGCGCCGACTACGACGGCAAGACGAACGATCTGCTGACGGCCGGCCTGGGCAAGACGGGGCTGGCCGGCGCCGCGCCCGCGTATGCAAACGCGGAGCAGCCGACGCCGCTCGAACTGCGCCGCAACGCCATCTATGCCAATTACCGCGCCGTGCTCGACATTGCCGCCAACAGCGGCTACGGCACCTTGTACGGACCGAACGTGGATGCGTCCGGGAACGTGGGCACGGGCGAGGGCCTCGTCGCGGGCAGCGAATACATCGCCTATGCCGACGATGGCACGGGCAAGAAGAACGTCACCCTGATGGTGCAGGTGCCGGCCAGCTTCGACCCCGACCGCGCATGCATCGTCACGGGCACGTCGAGCGGCTCGCGCGGCATCTACGGCGCCATCGGCAGCTCGGGTGAATGGGGCCTCAAAAAGGGTTGCGCCGTGGCGTATGCGGACAAGGGTTCCGGCACGGGCCTGTACGTGTTCGAGGACGACAGCGTCAACCTGCAAAATGGCGTGCGTGCGGGCAGGGTAGCCGCCGGTAAAAACGCCATTTTCGCGCCGGACCTGAGCGACGCCGAGCGGCTGGCCTGGGCGGGCAGCAATCCGAACCGCATTGCTTTCAAGCATGCGCACTCGCAGCAAAATCCCGAGAAGGACTGGGGCAAGGTCACCTTGCAGGCCGTCGAGATGGCGTATTACGTGTTGAACGAGCGCTACGGCGTGCTGGCCCGCGACGGCAGTTCGCGCGTCGTGCGGCTGACGCCGAAGAACACCATCACGATCGCTTCGAGCATTTCCAATGGCGCCGGCTCGGCCTTGCTGGCGGCGGAACAGGATAGCAAGGGCTTGATCAGCGGCGTGGCGGCCAGCGAGCCGCAAATCCAGCCGGCGGCGTCGGGCGCCTACACCGTGCGCCAGGGCGGGGCGGTGGTGGCCAATCCCGGCCGTGCGCTGTTCGACTACGCCACCTATGCGGCCCTGTATCAGCCGTGCATCGCTTCCGTGGCAGGCAATGCGGGACGCTGCACGGCGCTGGTGGCCAAGGGCTTGTTGAACGGCGCCGACCTGGCCGCGCAGCAGGCGGACGCGAAGCAGCGCTTGCGCGCGTATGGCTGGTTGCCCGACTCCGATCCCTTGCAGGCGGCGCACGCGGGCACGAACATCCTCGTGGCCGTCACCTATGCGTATGCCTACGGAAAATTTTCCGTGACCGATAAAGTGTGCGGTTTCACGTTTGCGCAGACGGATGCCGGCGGCAATCCGATCGCGTTTACCTCGACGCAGAAGGCGGCCAGCTTTGCCGCGCAGAACGGTATCCTCGGCAATGTCGTGTACGAGAACAGCGTGGGTGGCGCCAAGGTCTACACGGCCGGCGTGTCGCCGTCGAGCAGCCTGGCGGACCAGTCGCTCGACGGCTTCCTGTGTTTGCGCAGCCTGGCGACGGGACGCGACACCGTCAGCGGCGCCAACTTGCAGGGGACATTGGCGGCGCAAAGCGTGCGCGTGCGGGCAGGCGTGGCCGAGGTCGCGGCCAGCGGCAAACTGAACGGCAAGCCGGCCATCATCCTGCACGGGCGCAGCGACACCCTGATTCCCGTCAATCACGCTTCGCGCGCCTATCTGGGCCTGAACGCCGCCGTGGAAGGGAACAGCCAGTTGCGCTATATCGAGGTGACGAACGCCAACCACTTCGATTCCTTCAGCAACGCCTTGCCGACCTTGATCGTGCCGCTGCACGTGTACCTGAACCGGGCGCTGGACGCCATGTATGCGCACTTGAATGCCAAGCAAGCCTTGCCGCCATCGCAAGTGGTGCGCACGGTGACGCGCGCCGATGCTTCGACCCTGATCACGAACGTCAATGTGCCGGCGATCGCCACGGCGCCCGCGCCCGGCAATGTCATCAGCGTGACGGGCACTGTCGTCGATATTCCCAACTAGGCTGTCTTGCCTGTGGATGCTGCGGCCACGTTTTACGTGGCCGTTTTTATTCCCAGGCCGACTCGGCGATGCAGCCCAGTCCCTGGAACACGGGCCTGGAAAACCAGTAGCCTTGCATCAGCGAGATGCCGCAGCTGGCAAGAAAGTCGCGCTCGGCGCTTGTCTCGATGCCTTCGGCCAGCACGCGGATACCGAGTTCATGGCACAGGCTGGCGATGGCCCGCACGATGGCCTGGCGCGGCGTGTGCGTATCGATGCCGCGCACCAGGTCCATGTCGATCTTGATGATGTCGGGCTGGTATTCGGCCAGCAAGTTCAAACCCGCATAGCCGGCGCCGAAATCATCGATGGCCGTCTGGAAACCGAAGCGCCGGTAGGCGCGGAAGATTTCGACCAGGTGGGGCCGGTCTTGCACCCGTTCGCCTTCCGTCACTTCAAAGATGATTTTATCGGTGGGGAAGTGATGCAGCCTGGCCGCTTCCAGGGTGCTGCGGATGCACACTTCGGGACGGTAGACGGCGTTGGGCAGGAAGTTGATCGATAGAAAGCCCTGCATGCCCAGCCTGGCGGCGCCGGCCACGGCCTTGACGCGGCAAGCCTGGTCGAAGCGGTAGCGGTTGTCGTCGTTGACTTGCGCCAGCACGCTGGCCGCGCTTTCGCCGTTGGGGCCGCGCACCAGCGCCTCGTGCGCATAGATGCTGCGGGTGGCCAGGTCGACAATGGGCTGATAGGCATACTCGAAGGCAAACGGCAACGGCGCGCTGTCGTGGCAGCCGGCACAGGCACCGTGCGGAAAGTGGGTGCTGTCAGGATGGATGGGGATGTCGGGAGGCGTCATGGCGGCAGTGTAGCAGGGTGGGGTGGCGGACTCCGTCTGCTGGCTCACAGTGCGGCCGCATAGATGGCGCGCGCATCGCTGCGCGTGACGGGACGGGGATTGTTTCCCAGCAAGCGCGTCTGCAGCATGGCTTCGTCGGCCAGCCGGTCCAGGTCGCTGGCCACGATACCCACTTCGCGCAAGGTGCGCGCGATGCCGGTGGCCACGGCAATCTCCTGCATAGCCTCGATCAGGGCCATGGCCCGCGCTTCCTCGCTGCCCGCGATGCCGGGCTGCAGGATGGTCGCCAGTTGCGCATACAGGGGCGCCGCATGGGACAGATTAAAACGCAGTACGTGCGGCAGCACCAGCGCATTCGACAAGCCGTGTGGCACGTGGAACAGTCCACCGATGGGATAGGCGAGCGCGTGCACGGCGGCCACGGGCGCGTTGGCAAAGGCCTGGCCGGCCAGCATGGCGCCCAGCAGCATGGCTTGGCGCGCCGACACGTTGGCGCCATCGCGGCAGGCCGTGACCAGGTTGCTCGACAGCAGCGACAACGCCTGCGTGGCCAGCATGTCGGACAAGGGATTTTTCAGCAGGCGGCTGGTGTACGCTTCGATCGCATGCACCATGGCGTCGATGCCCGTGGCGGCCGTCACGGCGGGAGGCAAGCCCAGGGTCAGGCTGGCGTCGAGGATGGCCAGGTCCGCATACAGTTGCGGCGCGACCACGCCCATCTTGTTGGTGGCGCCCGTGGTGACGATGGCGATGTGCGTCACCTCCGAGCCCGTGCCGGCCGTGGTCGGCAATTGCACGAGGGGCAGGCGCTGACCGTGGACGTTGCCGATGCCATACAGTTGCGCCAGTTCCTGGTGGCCTGGCGCCAGCACGGCGATCAGTTTGGCCACGTCCAGCGAGCTGCCACCACCGAGGCCGATCACCAGTTCCACGTGAAACATCTGCGCCTGGGCCACGCCGGTCAGCACGACGGCTTCGGGCGGATCGGCTTGCACGTCGGAAAAGACGTGGACCTCGATGCCGGCAGCCTGCAAGCTGTGCAAGGGAGCATCGGCCAGGCCCGTGCGTAAAAAACCCGCGTCGGTGACGAGCAGGGCGCGGCGGACGGTGGGGAAGTGGTGGGCGATGTGCGTGCCCAGTTGGGCGGCGGCGCCCGGTTCGACGATCAGATGCGGCACGGTGCGGAACTGGAAGGCGGACATGCGTACTCCTGACGAGAAGGACAGAAGCCAAGCTTACTCCGCTTTCCAGCCCCGCGCCTGTTTCACGTGAAACCAGATGCGTCGCTTACTCCCAGTCCAGCGCGCCTTTTTTCCACTCATAGACGAGTCCGATTGTCAGCACGGCGAGAAAGCCCATGACGGCCCAGAAACCGGGCAAGCCCAGTGCATGGACATTGGCCGCCCACGGCATCAGAAAGATGACTTCAATATCGAACAGGATGAACAGGATGGCGACCAGATAGAAGCGGACGTCGAACTTCATGCGCGCGTCGCCAAATGCTTCGAAGCCGCATTCGTACGGCGACAGTTTTTGTGGGTCCGGTTTGTGCGGCCCGAGCGCGCGGCCCAGCAGCATGGGCACGATGCCGACGAGGATGCCGATCAGAATGAACAGGAGAACGGGAAAATAGTTTTCGAGGAGCATGGGGATTCCTCTCAGTGGCTGGACGACAGTTTCATCAGCACGATGCCGCACACGATGAGGACGGCGGCGCACACGCGCAGGGTGTTGACTTGCTCGCCCAGAAAAACGATGCCGACGATAAAGGCGCCGACGGCGCCGATGCCGGTCCAGATCGTGTAGGCCGTGCCCAAGGGCAGGGTGCGCATGGCCAGTGACAGCAAGCCGAAGCTGGCGATCATCATGACGATGGTAATGACGGAGGGAGTAAGTTTGGTGAAACCCTCGGAGAGTTTCATCGAGTATGCCCACACGACTTCAAGCATGCCGGCAATGAGTAATAGTATCCAGGCCATGGCGGCTCCATATACAGAGCGGGCCGTCCCGGTGTGTTCCCATGATGGGGGAGGCCGTCCTCCTGGATGATCGTCACGATGGCCACAGGCGTGGCCACGGATGCGGACGATGCGGCAATTGTAGCAAACATTGCAGGACGCCGCAGCCCCGTCGCGGGCGCTTTGCTGGCACTGCTGCGTGTTCCACGTGAAACAAAAATCGTCGTTGACTGGCCCATGCTGAGTAAAAATTAAGCAAAAATTGGCCCGTGGAAGGTTGCGCTTGCAAAAAGACTCTATAATCGGAGCTCTCTTCCCGCATTTTTACTTGCACTGTTACCTATTTATCATGTTATTTCCTACAGAATTCGACGTCATCGTTGTCGGCGGTGGTCACGCCGGCACCGAGGCGGCCCTCGCTTCCGCCCGCATGGGGCAGAAGACGCTATTGCTCACGCATAATATTGAGACGCTGGGCCAGATGTCGTGCAACCCCTCCATCGGTGGCATCGGCAAGGGCCACCTGGTCAAGGAAGTCGATGCCATGGGCGGCGCGATGGCGATTGCCACCGACGAGTCCGGCATCCAGTTTCGCATCCTGAACTCCTCGAAAGGCCCGGCAGTCCGCGCCACGCGCGCCCAGGCCGACCGTATTTTGTACAAGGCCGCCATCCGCACGCGCCTGGAAAACCAGCCGAATCTGTGGCTGTTCCAGCAAGCCGTCGATGATTTGATCGTCGAAGGCGACCGCGTGGTTGGCGCCGTAACGCAGATCGGCTTGAAGTTTCTTGCGCGCGCCGTCGTGCTGACGGCCGGTACCTTCCTCGACGGCAAGATCCATGTCGGCCTGAACAATTACTCGGCTGGCCGCGCCGGCGACCCTCCCGCCATCTCGCTGTCGGCCCGATTGAAAGAGCTGAAGCTGCCGCAAGGCCGCTTGAAAACGGGCACGCCGCCGCGCATCGATGGCCGCACGATCGACTTTTCCGTCATGCAGGAACAACCGGGCGACCTCGATCCCGTGCCTGTATTCTCCGTGATGGGCAACACGGCCATGCACCCGCGCCAGGTGCCGTGCTGGGTCACGCACACGAATAGCCAGACGCATGACATCATCCGTGCCGGCCTGGACCGCAGCCCCATGTACACGGGCGTCATCGAAGGCGTGGGCCCCCGTTATTGCCCCTCCATCGAAGACAAGATCCACCGTTTCTCGGGCAAGGAATCGCACCAGATCTTCCTCGAGCCGGAAGGCTTGACGACGCACGAGTTCTATCCGAACGGCATCTCCACGAGCTTGCCATTCGACGTGCAGATCGCGCTGGTGCAGTCGATGAAGGGCATGGAAAACGCCCACATCCTGCGCCCTGGCTACGCCATCGAATACGATTATTTCGACCCGCGCGGCTTGAAAGCCTCGCTGGAAACGAAGGCCGTCGCAGGCCTGTTCTTCGCCGGCCAGATCAACGGCACCACGGGCTACGAAGAAGCGGCCGCGCAAGGCATGCTGGCGGGCCTGAATGCGGCCTTGCTGACGCAGGACAAGGAAGCCTGGGTACCGGGCCGCTCCGAGGCCTATCTGGGCGTGCTGGTCGACGATCTGATCACCCAGGGCGTGCAGGAACCGTACCGCATGTTCACCAGCCGCGCCGAGTACCGCTTGAGCCTGCGCGAAGACAATGCCGACATGCGCCTGACGGAAATCGGCCGCGCTCTGGGCTGCGTGGGCGACGCCCAGTGGCAAGCGTTCGAGACCAAGCGTGAAGCGGTGGCGCTGGAACTCGAGCGCCTGCGTTCCACGTGGGTCAACCCGCGCATCCTGGCGGCCGCCGAATCGGAACGCATCGTTGGCCAGGCCATCGAGCGCGAATACTCGCTGGCGGACTTGCTGCGCCGCCCGAACGTCGCCTACGACACCCTGATGAGCATGACGGGCATCGAAGGCCAGCCCCTGGCCGGTCCCGGCGTGGAGGATGCGGCCGTGCGCGAACAGGTGGAAATCCAGCTCAAATACGCGGGCTACATCGAGCGCCAGAGCAAGGAAATCGAGCGTCACGAACACTATGAAAACCTGGCCTTGCCCGAAGGTTTCAACTACCTCGATATCGGCGCACTGTCGGTCGAAGTACGGCAAAAACTCGACAAGCAGCGCCCGGAAACCCTGGGCCAGGCATCGCGCATTTCCGGCGTGACACCGGCGGCGATTTCGCTGCTGCTGGTGCACCTGAAAAAGCGCGGTTTTGGCGCCGCGCACACCACCACTTTAAAGGACGAGGTTGTTGAATGAAGCAGTTTGACCGGGCCGCACTGGCCCCCATTTTGAATGAAGGCATCGCCGCGCTGGGGCTCGATCTGAGCGCGGATCAGACGGAAAAACTGCTCGATTACCTGGCCTTGCTGGCCAAATGGAATAGCGTGTACAACCTGACGTCGGTGCGCGATCCGATGCAGATGCTGACCCTACACGTGCTCGATTCGCTGGCCGCCGTGCCGGCGTTCGCGCAGGCGAAAAACGTGCTCGACGTGGGCGCCGGCGGCGGCTTGCCGGGCATGGTCCTGGCCATCGCGCGGCCCGACGTGAAGGTGTCGATGATCGACACCGTGCATAAAAAGACGGCTTTTTTGACGCAAGTGAAGGCTGAACTGGGCTTGAGCAACGTCACCGTGTACACGAAACGGGTGGAACAGCTGGAAGTGCAGCAGAAATTCGACGTGATCACCTCGCGCGCCTTTGCCGACCTGTCCGACTTCGTCAACTGGTCGAACCATGTGCTGGCCGAGGGCGGGCAATATATCGCCTTGAAAGGGGTGGCGCCGCCAGACGAGAGAGAGCGACTGCCGGCAGACTGGAAAGTGACGGAATTACGCGCAATTCAGGTACCAGGGCTAAATGCAGAGCGTCATCTGGTCTTTATAGCAAGAATTTAAAAGCCGAAAAATTAAACGGTATAAATGAAATAAACAGTTTATACGGTATAAATTATATAAACCGTATAAACGATTTATATCGTATAAATGAAATAAACAGTATAAATCGTTTCGGCATGATGCCGGGGCGCATGATGAAGTTTGCATCTCTTTACAACTAGAAGATACATGGCCAAAATTTTTTGTGTAGCAAATCAAAAGGGTGGTGTTGGTAAAACCACAACAAGCGTCAACCTCTCCGCCGGTCTGGCCAAGTTGAACCAGCGCGTGCTGCTGGTCGACCTCGACCCGCAGGGCAATGCGACCATGGGCGCCGGCATCAACAAGGCCGGCCTGAAGGCATCGACCTATGAAGTCATGCTGGGCGAGTCCGATGTCAAAACGGCACGCCAGCGTTCGGAAGCGGGGCGCTTCGATGTCTTGCCGTCGAACCGCGAGCTGGCCGGCGCGGAAGTGGAGATGGTCGAGCTGGACAACCGCGAACGCCGCCTCAAGGATGCGCTGGCCGAAGTGGATGGCGAATACGACTTCATCCTGGTAGATTGCCCACCGGCATTATCGATGCTGACCCTGAACGGCCTGTGCGCCGCGCATGGCGTGATCATCCCGATGCAGTGCGAGTACTACGCGCTGGAAGGCTTGTCCGACCTGGTCAACACCATCAAGAAGGTGCATGCCAATCTGAACCCGGACTTGAAGATCATCGGCTTGCTGCGCGTGATGTTCGACCCGCGCATGACATTATCGCAACAAGTGTCGGCGCAGCTGGAACAGCACTTCGGCGACAAGGTGTTCAATACCATCATCCCGCGCAATGTGCGCCTGGCCGAAGCGCCGTCGTACGGCTTGCCCGGCGTGACCTTCGACCCGAGTTCGAAAGGCGCCCAGGCGTATATCGCTTTCGGCGCCGAGATGGTCGAACGCATCAAACATATGTAAACAGCAGTATCGGGGTCGGACCCTTTGGGTCTGACCCCGGCTTTAGCGGTTGGGCTGAAAAACTGCCAACCCCAAGAAAAATACTGGGGTCGGACCCGGAGGGTCTGACCCCTTAGTTAATTAGGACAGCATGGCTACGAAAAAATTAAAAGGACTGGGTCGCGGACTCGACGCCCTGTTGGGCGGCGGCGGTGGCGACTTCGCCAGTCCGGACACGAATCAACCGTCGAACTTGCCCGTGTCACAAATGCAAGCGGGCAAATACCAGCCGCGCACGCGCATGGACGAGGGGGCCTTGAATGAACTGGCCGCCTCGATCAAGGCGCAAGGGCTGATGCAGCCGATCCTGGTGCGCCCGATCGGGCAAGACACCTTGAGCGGACTTGTCAAATATGAAATCATCGCCGGCGAACGCCGTTTCCGCGCTTCGCAACTGGCCGGCCTGACGGAAGTGCCGGTGCTGGTGCGCGACGTCGACGACCTGGCCGCCGCGGCCATGGCGCTGATCGAGAACATCCAGCGCGAAGACCTGAACCCGCTGGAAGAAGCGCAGGGCATCCATCGCCTGATCGCCGACTTCAGTTTTACGCATGAGCAAGCGGCCACTGCGCTGGGACGCTCGCGCAGCGCCGTGTCGAACCTGTTGCGTTTGATGAACCTGGCAGCTCCCGTGCAAACCATGCTGATGGCCGGCGATATCGACATGGGCCACGCGCGCGCGCTGCTGGCCGTCGATGCGGCCAGCCAGATTACCCTGGCGAACCAGGTCGTGGCCAAGCGCCTGTCCGTGCGCGAAACGGAAAAGCTCGTCACCCGCACGCTCGAGGAAGCGGCCAACCCGGTCGAACCGCGGCAAAAGGAAAAGTCCGGCGACATCGCGCGCCTGGAAGAAGAGCTGTCCGATGCGCTGGCCACGCCCGTGGTGTTCAAGATGGGCAACAAGGGCCGTGGTCAATTGGTGATCGATTTTGCCGATCTTGACGTATTGGATGGTTTGTTGACCCGCTTGCGTGGTTAAATAGCAAGCTGCAAAGGCAGGGGCCATGCGGGTGTGGACAACCGGGCCATGCTTTCCGGATGCACCACGTGATTCCTTGATAACATGGCTGGGAGCGGCCAGACAAGCGGCTTTGCCATATAGTGGTGCAAATGGCGGCGAATAGTCGGTAAAGCGTCAGTTTCACGCAGCAATTGCCCTGCTGCGGTGCAGCAACGTTTGACTCTATAGATCAAAGCCAACTATAATCCCGTGTCTTTGCGTGTGTAGATTTTTCTGGGAACTTGGCAATTGAGTGATTCACAACAAAGTATTGCCAAGCCAGTCTACAAAGTAGTTGCCTTGCAGCTAGCAATCGCTATCAGTTTTGCCACGATCACCCTGTTTTTCGGTGGCAGTGTGAAAGGCTGGTCCGCCGCATACGGCGGCGCTATCGCAGTCATCGGTAGCCTGGTGTATGCCCTGTTGGTAGTTCGCGGTTCTAGCGACGCCAATAAGGCATTCCGGGCGCATTTGCGCGCAGAAGTGGTGAAAATATTTATCACAGCGGTGCTGTTTATATTGGCACTGGTGTTGTTTCAGTCGGCCGCCTGGTTATGGCTGATCTTGGGTTTCGCGGTGGCAACCTTAGCATACTGGTTTTCATTGCTCGCTGTTTAATCATTGGTTTTGGGGCCTGTTGAGCTCTGAAACGACAAATCTAAATTCATTATGACCACAGAACACGCTATCGAAGCGGGCCATGCTGCCCCGGCCAACGCCACAGAATACATCAGTCACCATCTGGCCCACCTGAGAAGTGCCGACGGCATGATCAATCTGGATACGTTCTGGATTTCGGCCATTCTGGGCTTTGTTTTCCTGGCTGTTTTCTATATGGCGTCGCGCCGCGCGACGGCTGGTGTCCCTGGCAAGTTGCAAAACTTCGTCGAAATGGTCATGGAAATCGTCAATGACACTATTAATGGGGCCTTCCACGCGAAAAGCAAGGTCATCGCGCCGCTGGCCATCACTATTTTTGTGTGGGTCTGGTTGCTGAACGCGATGGACTTCCTGCCGGTTGACCTGTTGCCGAAGATTCTGAGCTGGTTTGGCGTGCATAAACTGCGCGCCGTGCCGACCGCCGACGTCAACCATACCTTCGCCATGTCGCTGTCGGTCGTGCTGTGCGTGATCGCCTTCTCGATCAAGGCCAAGGGCCTGGGCGGCTGGATCAAGGAACTGTTCACGGCACCGTTCCATGCGAGCGGCCTGATCGGCACGATCGCCCTGGCACCTGTCAATTTCCTGCTGCAAATGGTTGAGCTGGTTGCAAAACTGATCTCCCTGTCGCTGCGACTGTTCGGCAATATGTATGCCGGCGAACTGATTTTCATCTTGATCGCGTTGTTGCCTTGGTGGGCACAGTGGGCGTTGGGTGGTCCATGGGCAATTTTCCATATCTTGATTGTAACTTTGCAAGCTTTTGTGTTTATGGCGTTGACGGTTGTGTATCTGAGCCTCGCGGTTGAGAAACATTAATCATTAACTTTATATTTTGTTTTTTTAGTATCTTTCGTTTTTAAATTTAGGAGAATTTTATGCAAGCTCTGATCGCACAAGTACAAAGCATGACCGTTCTGGCAGCAGCAATCATCATCGGCCTGGCCGCAATCGGCACCGCTCTGGGCTTCGCTATCTTGGGTGGCAAATTCCTGGAAGCTTCGGCACGTCAACCAGAACTGATGCCACAACTGCAAACCAAACTGTTCGTTATCGCTGGTCTGCTGGATGCTATCTCGATGATCGGCGTTGGTGTTGCTCTGCTGTACACGTTCGCTAACCCGTTCCTGTCCGCTCTGACGGCTGTTGCTCAGTAATTCGCTCCAACCCTAGGAGAAACTTTTAGTTAGGAGCAAAGGTATGGACATCAATATGTCGCTCATCGGCCAGATGATCACCTTCGCGGTGTTGGTCTGGTTCTCGATGAAGTTCGTATTTCCAGCGCTGAACAACGCGCTGGATGAGCGTGCCAAACGAATCGCGGATGGATTGGCTGCGGCCGATCAAGGTCAGGCTTCGATGGCAGTCGCTGAAAAGCGTGCGCAAGAGGCATTGAACAGTGCACGTGAAGAAGCGTCGCAACGCGTTGCTGACGCTGAAAAGCGCGCGCAGCTGGTTGCTGAAGAGATCAAGCAAAATGCACAAGCTGAAGCTGCGCGTATCATTGCGCAAGCCCAGTCGGACGCCGAACAGCAACTGTCGAAAGCACGCGAACAATTGCGCGCTCAGGTGGCTGACCTGGCTGTCAAGGGTGCCGAGCAGATCTTGAAGCGTGAAGTAAACCCAACGGCTCACGCCGAAATGTTGCAGCGTCTTGCTGTCGAGCTGTAATCATGGCAGAACTCGCAACCGTCGCCCGTCCCTACGCGGAAGCTTTGTTCCGCGTAGCCCAAGCTGGTAAGGAGTCAAGCAACCTCGCGGCGTGGTCCGAACTGGTGTCCGAACTGGCACAGATCGGTAGCCACCCCGAGGTACAGGCGTACGCGCGCAATCCGAAAGTTTCGGAAAGCGACGTCGCCGCCACCATCCTGTCGTTGTTGAAATCGCCGCTCAATGAGGAAGTGAAAAACTTCGTCACGATGTTGATCGAAAATGGCCGCATCAGCCTGCTGCCGGAAATCGGCGCGCAATTCCATGCCTTGAAAAATGGCCTGGAAGGTGCGGCTGACGCCGAGATCACGAGCGCTTTCGATCTGAGCGAAGGCCAAACGGCCGAGCTGGTCGCAACGCTGGAAAAGAAATTCAGTCGTAAGCTCAACCCTGCCGTCACAGTGGATCCATCGCTGCTCGGCGGCGTGCGCGTGGTCGTTGGCGACCAGGTGCTCGATACCTCGGTGCGCGCCAAGTTGCAGCAACTGCACGCTGCACTGGTGTCGTAAGACACGCGCTTCGGCAGGCCAGCTTAGACAGACCCTTACCCCTCGCGCAAGCTGAGAGAAACACTTTTAGGAGTTAGTATGCAACTCAACCCATCTGAAATCAGCGAGTTGATCAAGAGCCGGATCCAAGGTCTTGACGGCGGCGCTGAAGTGCGTAATCAAGGCACGGTTATTTCCGTCGCCGACGGTATCTGCCGCATCCACGGTTTGTCGGACGTGATGCAAGGCGAGATGCTGGAATTCCCAGGCAACACGTTTGGCCTGGCAATGAATCTGGAACGCGACTCCGTCGGTTCCGTGATTCTGGGTGCCTACGAGCACATCTCCGAAGGCGACACGGTGAAATGCACCGGCCGCATTCTGGAAGTGCCAGTCGGTCCTGAGCTGCTTGGCCGCGTTGTCAACGCGCTGGGCCAGCCGATCGACGGCAAAGGCGCCATCGAAACCAAACTGACGGCCGCGATTGAAAAAATCGCCCCGGGCGTGATCGCCCGTGAATCCGTTTCGCAACCGATGCAAACCGGCCTGAAGTCGATCGATGCGATGGTTCCAGTTGGCCGCGGCCAGCGCGAACTGATCATCGGCGACCGTCAAACCGGCAAGTCGGCTGTGGCGATTGATGCGATCATCAATCAAAAAGGCCAGGGCATGAAATGTATCTACGTCGCGATTGGCCAAAAAGCCTCGTCGATCAAGAACATCGTGCGCTCGCTGGAACAGCACGGCGCGATGGAATACACCATCGTCGTCGCCGCGTCCGCTTCGGAATCGGCCGCCATGCAATACATCTCGCCGTACTCCGGTTGCGCCATGGGCGAATACTTCCGTGACCGCGGTGAAGATGCACTGATCGTCTACGATGATCTGTCCAAACAAGCTGTTGCATACCGTCAAATCTCGCTGCTGCTGCGCCGTCCACCAGGTCGCGAAGCGTACCCAGGCGACGTGTTCTACCTGCACAGCCGCCTGCTGGAACGCGCAGCACGCGTGAACGCCGACTACGTCGAGAAGTTCACCGACGGCGCCGTCAAAGGCAAGACCGGTTCCCTGACGGCACTGCCGATCATTGAAACGCAAGCTGGCGACGTGTCCGCATTCGTTCCAACCAACGTGATTTCGATTACCGACGGTCAGATCTTCCTGGAAACCTCGCTGTTCAACGCCGGTATCCGTCCTGCAATTAACGCCGGTATTTCCGTATCGCGCGTCGGTGGCGCCGCCCAGACCAAGGTCATCAAAAACCTGTCCGGCGGTATCCGTACCGACTTGGCGCAGTACCGTGAACTGGCCGCGTTTGCGCAGTTCGCTTCGGACCTCGATGAGTCGACCCGCAAGCAGCTGGACCGTGGTGCCCGCGTAACGGAATTGCTCAAGCAAGCCCAATACTCGCCACTGTCGATCTCGCTGATGGCCGTATCGCTGTTCTCGGTGAACAAAGGCTTCATGGACGACGTGCCAGTCAAGCAAGTGCTGTCGTTCGAAGCTGGTGTCCACGCTTACATGAAGACCAAGCAAGCTGCTCTGCTGGCCAAGATCGAAGAAACCAAGCAACTCGACAAAGACAGCGAAGCAACTCTGTCGGCGGCCATTGCTGATTTCAAGAAATCCGGCGCATATTAAGCGGCCAGGCGGCGCCCACCTCGAGTGAGGCGCCGCCCTACGCGCAGAAGGAGTAAGGACTCATGGCATCAAGCAAAGAGATACGAGGCAAGATCAAGAGCGTAGAGAATACGAAGAAGATCACCAAGGCGATGGAAATGGTCGCCGCGTCCAAAATGCGCAAGGCGCAAGACCGGATGCGGGCCGCCCGTCCCTACAGTGACAAGATTCGGAATATCGCCGCCAATCTGGCGACCGCCAATCCGGAATACACGCACCCGTTCCTGGCAGCTGCCCAGGGTACGCAAGCGAAGGCAGTGGGTTTCATCGTTGTCACGACCGACAAGGGTCTGTGCGGCGGCATGAACACCAACATCCTGCGCCAGGTGACGTCGAAGTCGCGCGAGCTGGAAGCAGCTGGCAACCGGGTTGAAGCAGTTGCCATCGGTAACAAGGGTTTGGGTTTTTTGAATCGCATCGGCGTCAAGATCGTCGCCTCTGCCATTCAAACTGGTGATACGCCCCACCTGGACAAATTGATCGGACCTGTCAAGGTCATGCTCGAAGAGTTCCAGGCTGGCAAGCTCGACGCAGTGTACCTGTGCTACACCAAATTCATCAACACGATGAAGCAGGAACCAGTGGTCGAACAGTTGCTGCCATTGACGGCCGACAAGATGGTCGTCGACAAGAGCGCTCACTCGTGGGATTACATCTACGAGCCGGATGCACAAAGCATCATCGACGAATTGCTGGAGCGCTATGTAGAAGCGCTGGTGTACCAGGCAGTCGCGGAGAATCTGGCGTCCGAGCAATCGGCACGGATGGTCGCGATGAAAGCTGCAAGCGACAACGCGGGTAGTGTGATCGGCGAATTGAAGCTGATCTACAACAAGACCCGCCAAGCTGCGATTACCAAAGAACTCTCCGAAATCGTCGCCGGTGCGGCTGCGGTTTAAACGAATTTAACTATATTGAAGGAACGAACATGGCTGATGGCAAAATCGTTCAGTGTATCGGCGCTGTGGTGGACGTTGAGTTTCCCCGCAACGCGATGCCTAAGGTATTTGATGCCTTGAAGATGGCAGGCTCGGAACTGACCCTGGAAGTACAACAGCAGTTGGGCGACGGCATTGTCCGTACCATTGCACTCGGTTCGTCCGATGGCCTGCGTCGCGGCATGATGATCCAGAACACCGGCAAACCTATCATGGTGCCAGTCGGTAAAGCAACCCTGGGTCGCATCATGGACGTGCTGGGCAACCCGATCGACGAATGCGGCCCCGTGTCGCACGAGCAGATCGCGTCGATCCACCGCACCGCTCCTGCATACGACGAACTGTCGCCATCGCAAGAACTGCTGGAAACCGGCATCAAGGTGATCGACTTGGTTTGCCCGTTTGCAAAAGGCGGTAAAGTGGGTCTGTTCGGCGGCGCTGGCGTAGGCAAGACCGTGAACATGATGGAACTGATTAACAACATCGCCAAAGCGCACAGCGGCGTGTCCGTGTTCGCCGGTGTTGGTGAGCGTACTCGTGAAGGTAACGACTTCTACCACGAGATGGCTGACGCGAAAGTGGTCGATCTGGAAAATCCGGAGAACTCCAAAGTCGCGATGGTCTACGGTCAGATGAATGAACCGCCAGGTAACCGTCTGCGCGTTGCGCTGACCGGCCTGACGATCGCTGAATCGTTCCGTGATGAAGGCAAGGACGTTCTGTTCTTCGTCGACAACATCTACCGCTTTACCCTGGCTGGTACCGAAGTATCGGCACTGCTGGGTCGTATGCCGTCGGCTGTGGGTTACCAACCGACCCTGGCTGAAGAAATGGGCCGTCTGCAAGAGCGTATTACGTCGACCAAGACCGGTTCGATCACCTCGATCCAGGCCGTCTACGTTCCAGCCGATGATTACACCGATCCGTCGCCTGCTACCACGTTTGCTCACTTGGATTCGACCGTTGCGCTGTCGCGTGACATCGCTTCCCTGGGTATCTACCCAGCCGTGGACCCACTGGATTCGACCTCGCGTCAGCTGGATCCGTTGATCGTTGGTCAAGAGCACTATGACACCGCGCGTGCCGTGCAAACGACCCTGCAACGCTACAAGGAATTGCGCGACATTATCGCGATTCTGGGTATGGACGAGCTGGCACCGGAAGACAAACTGCTGGTCGCCCGCGCACGTAAGATGCAGCGTTTCCTGTCGCAGCCTTTCCACGTCGCTGAAGTCTTTACCGGCGCGCCTGGTAAATACGTTTCGCTCAAAGACACGATCAAGGGCTTCAAAATGATCGCTTCGGGCGAACTCGATCACCTGCCGGAACAAGCGTTCTACATGGTCGGCACGATCGAAGAAGCAATCGAAAAAGCCAAGAAACTTAACTAAGTTAAGTCTGGGCCTAACCCCGCCCCTCAGAAGGCGGGGTTCTTCAACCCGATAGGACACACATGGCACACACAATTCACGTTGACGTGGTTTCCGCTGAAGAACTGATTTTTTCAGGTGAAGCAGAATTCGTCGCGTTGCCGGGTGAACAGGGCGAGCTGGGTATCTACCCACGCCACACGCCTTTGATTACCCGCATCCGTCCGGGCGCGGTCCGCATCAAGGTAGTCGGCCAGGCAGAAGAAGAGTTCGTCTTCGTCGCCGGCGGCCTGCTGGAAGTGCAACCGGATACCGTGACCGTCCTGGCCGATACCGCGATCCGCGGTCACGACCTCGACGAAGCGAAAGCGCTGGAAGCGAAGAAGTTGGCGGAAGAAAATATCCACAACAAGGATTCGGGCATCGACTACGCGCAAGCGCAAGCCGAGCTGGCCAGCGCGATTGCGCAGCTGGCAGCGATCCAGAAGCTGCGCAAGCTGTAATCAGCGAACCAGCATCAAGAAAGGCAGCCCTCGGGCTGCCTTTTTTTCAGCAAAACGTATTTCAGTAAAAATTAGCGGCGCTTGTCCTTGCCCCTTTCCAGTCCCGCCTTCAATATCGTCTTCCACTTGGCGCGCGCGGCGATGCGCTCGAGCGGCGTTTCCTCGCCGCGCCGCGCATCGCGCAGCAGCTTGTGATAATTGCGCAGGCGGTCCCCATCGACGGCGCCACGCACGGCGCAACCAGGTTCGCTCGCATGCCGGCAATCGCGGAACTGGCACGCCGCCGCCAGCGCCGCGATATCGTCAAAGGTAGCGGCCAAGGTTTGCGCATCGGCATCGGCCTGCCAACTGCGCAGCCCCGGCGTGTCGATGATGCACGCACCGCTGGCGCACAGGTGCAGCGAGCGGGCCGTCGTCGTGTGGCGGCCGCGTCCGTCGCCATGGCGCACGCCCTTGGTTGCCTGCTCCGTCGCGCATAAAGTATTGGTCAGGCTGGACTTGCCGGCGCCCGATGAACCGAGCAGCACCAGGGTCTGGCCGGCGTCCAGCCACGGTTCCAGGATGGCCACGTCATACGCATGGCGCGTATCGATGGCAAACAGCGGCACGTGGGGCGGCAGGCGCTGTCTGAGCTGCGCCAGCTTGCCCGGCACGTCGTCGGCCACGTCGGCCTTGCTCAGCACGACCACGGGCGCCACTTGCGCCGCCAGCACGATGGCCAGATAGCGTTCCAGCCGGCGCGGATTAAAATCGTCGTCCAGTCCCATCACCAGCAGGGCCGTATAGACATTGCTGGCAAGCAGTTGGCGCCGGCCGTCATTGCCGCGCCGCGCGATCTGCGTGACTGGGGATAAGTGCGCCGTTATCCACAGCATGGCGTGACCGTCGGCGTCGGCGGCGACCCAGTCGCCCACCGTGAGGATGGTGTCGCGTTCCTGCAGCTCGTGCAGCAGGCGCGGCAGGATCTGCGCTGGCTGTTCCAGGAGGCCATCGTGCACGATGATGCTGTCGCGGTGCACGGCGCAAACGCGCATCAGCTGCGCGGTTGGGGAAGAGATGTCGAGCTGGGTGGCTGCGCTGGCGATGGCCTGCTGCAGCCCGATAAGGCGTAGTTGCGCAAAATCGAATGCGATCATGGTAGCGTGATTCCGTATTCTGTCGTCCGCGTGCGGACGTGTCGCCTGCGCGTGCAGGCACCGCCAGTCGTTATGACTGGCACGAGAGAGGCGGGAAGTCGGCTACGCGATCAGCGTATGGGAACTGCGGGCTAAAAACCTTAGCGGGGAAAAACGGTGATCAGGCAGCCGACAGCACGGCAGTATCCGAATGGCGCATGTTGTCTACTCCTGTTGTGTGATGGAAAACACCAGTGTGCCAGCGGTCTGCGCCGCCGTCAACGGGATGTGTGGCTCAGCTGCACATGCCGTAAGCCTGGCGCTCGGGGAAATAGCGGTAGGTAAACGTGCGCACCGGATAGCGCTTGCCGCCGACGAGCATGTCGGGCATCGACAGATCGAAGCGCTGCGGCAGCTGGCGCGGCAGTTGCAAACGCAGGCGCCATTGCGTTTCCTTGCTGTTGCCGACGGCGGAAAACATGATGGGCAGCTGCTCGATGACGTCGACGATCTCCGCCTTCTGGTTCATGCCGCGCTGGTAAATGGTCAGCACCTTGGCCTCGGCGAAGGGCGGCTTTTTCGGTTCTTCCAGCAGGAAGGACAGGCGCGTAAAACTGGCTTGCGTACCGACGGGCAAGGTAAAGATCAGCGCCAGTTCCGTGCCGCCTTCTTTTAAGGTGACGGGCGGCGTGGCGTAGATGCTGATACCGCGCGGCAGCTCGAAGCGCGAGCCCTCCGTCCACGTCTTGCACTCGGGCGTGGTGGCCTGGTACAGGCTGGGCGCCGTGTAGTCATCGCAGGCGGAAACCAGCAGCAGCAGGGGCAGGGCAAGTAGGGCGGAACGGCGCATGGGAGTCACGGTTGGGATATGAGCCGACAGTGTAAGCGATCCCTACGCGATCCACCAGCGGCGCTAGGAATGCCCGGGCGGCGCGCGCCGCACGGACTGCAGCTGGCAATGCGCGGCCTGCAGCGCATCCTTGAGGATGTCGAGCGCCAGCTGCGGCCGCGCCGCGCCGCACATGAAGATGTCGACGGCGGCAAAGCCGCATTCCGGCCACGTGTGGATGGAAATGTGCGATTCGGCCAGCAGCAGCACGCCCGTGATGCCCTGGCCCGGGCCAAAGCTGTGGAAATGGCCGTGCAGCACTTGCGCGCCGGCCGCGATGGCGGCGTCGCGTAGCAGGCGCTCGAGCGCGGCGCCGTCGCGCAGGCGTTCCGGCGCGATGCCCGACAAATCGGCCAGCAGATGGATGCCCAGGGGCAGATGCGGTGTGGACGCCATGCCTATTTGTGGCTGCCGCCGCTGGAGCCGCCGCCATAGCTGCCGCCGCCGCCGCCCGTGCGCGAACTCCAGCTGCTGCCGCCGCTGCTGCCGCTGCCGGCCACCTTGAACATGCGCACCCAGTTGGCGGCCGTGACGGAAAACGTCACCATCAGGGCATAGATCACGTATTTACTCATCGGGGATTCTTTGCATTCTTGTCGAGAAAAGCGGCGGGCAGGAACAGCGCCAGGCAGCCCAGCACACTCCACATCAAGGTGCTGGAGAACGAGACGAACATGGGGATCGCATTGAGGACCAGCACGATGACCATGAAGACCTTGGCGATGCCGCGGTGACTGAGTTCGATATTGTGCACCTGGTCGCCGCCGCGAAAGGCGGCGCCGAACCAGGCGCTCATCTGGTCATAGGCGACGGGCACGGAGCGCGACCAGGTCATTTCCTCACCCGTGATCTCGGCTGCCAGCTTGGTCTGTCCCTGCTCGAATTCATGCACGTGCGTGCTGTCGCCGACGGCCACCTTCCAGTTGAAGGCGCCCGCCGCATACACGACTTGCGAGCCGTAGTCATACAGCTTGCGGTAGGTGGCGCCATCGAGCGTGCAGGTATCGGCGTCCAGCGACGCCCAGCTGGGCCAGTTCGGCAGCACGTTCGAGCGCGACCAGCCATCGTCCGTCTCCACCAGCCAGAAGAAGCCGGCGCGCGCGCCGTACAGCAGGTATTCGTTCCACTCGCTGCCTTCGTCGTCGGCGCGGCGCATCATGCCGATCACCGTGAAGTTCACATTGCTGATCTTTGCGCTGGCGCCCAGCTCCAGGGAGATGTCGGCGTTCTCGTGCACCTGCTTGCCGATGGCCAGCACCTGCGCTTCCGGGCCGCTGGCGTCGAGCTGCGCGTGGCAGGCGGGGCACACGAGCTGCGCCGCCGCGCCAGGCACGTACTTGATGCCGCTGCCGCAGGAGGGGCAGTCGAGCGCATCGAGCTTGCCGCGGTACTTGCCGGCGCTCTTGGCGATCGCATCGTCGTCGCGCAGCAGCTGGCACTTCAAACTGTCCAGGGTGACGGCCACGCCCTGGTAGACGACCGGTTGCGGGCCATCCGTGTAATCGAGCGTGACAAAGCTGGCGTAGTTGCGCAAGTCCGCCACCTGGATGCGCCAGCCGGCGCCCACCTTGAACGGCAGTTCTCCCTGCCCGGCGATGCATTCGGCGCTGCGGATCTCGGCCGCCGTGTACGGCTCGCCGCAAATCGTGTAGCGCCTGCCCGGCACCAGCTCGCCAAAGGCGGGCAGGGCGTCCTGCGTCTTGCGTTCGCGCGTCAGGGTGTACAGGCCGGACGAGTCGCCCAGCCAGGCGGTGCTCGTGTCGTCGAACAGCAGATACCACTCGTTCCACGTGCCGGCGCTGTAGCGCTGCTGGATGCGCCCGACGACGGTGAAGTGCACGCCATCGTGCACGCCGGCCGTGCCGATCTGGATCGGCGTATAGTCTTCCAGGACGGCCGACATCTTGCCCAGGTCCCTGACGGAATCGGCGTCCTTGAGGATGGTGCTGTGGCAGTACTCGCACACGGCGAGCACGGAAGCGTGCGAGCGGAAATGGACTTCCGCGCCGCAGCTGGGACAGGAAACAGTTTGCATGCAGTCGCGCTTAGCCGATCAGTTTTTTCAGCAGTTCAGCCTTGGCGCCGTCGTAGTCGGCCGGCGAGATGAGACCCTTGTCCAGCAGGCCCTTGAGCTTTTCCAGGCGTGCCTCGATCGGTTCTTCCGCGGGGGCAGGCGGCGGCGCCGGTGCCGGCTGCTGCAGCGCGCCGCCCATGCTTTGCGCCATCACCTGGCCGATCGACAGTCCGGCGCCCAGTCCCGCACCGATGCCGGCCATGCCGCCTTCGTTTTGCGCCGCCAGCGGGATCGCGTTGGCCACCTGGAATTTCGTGTAGCCGCTCATCTTGTCGGCGCCCAGGCCGCCCTTCATGCCGGCCGAGATGCGTTCGTCGAGCGCCGCCTGCAATTCCTCTGGCAGGCTGATGCTGGCCACGTTGAATTCATCGAGGCCCACGCCGTAGCGGGAAAACGCCTGCGCCAGGCCATCCTTGACTTCCTGCGCCATCAGCGCCTGGTTGGCCGCCATGTCGAGGAAGGGGACATTCGCGCCGCCCAGCGAGCTGGCCATGCTCGACATCAGAATGCCGCGCAACTGGTCTTCCACCTCGTCGCGCGTATAGATTTCGCGCGTGCCGCTGATCTCGGTGAAGAAGGTGCGGGCGTCGGCGATGCGGTACGAGTACATGCCGAAGGCGCGCACGCGGATCATGTCGAAATCCTTGTCGCGGATGGTGATCGGCTGCGGCGTGCCCCACTTGCGGCCAGTCTGCACGCGGGTGCTGAAGTAATACACGTCCGACTTGAAGGGCGAGTCGAACAGCTTGTCCCAGTTTTTCAGGTTGGTCAGCAGCGGCAGGGTTTGCGTCGTCAGCTTGTGCGTGCCGGGACCGAAGACGTCGGCGATCTTGCCTTCATTGACGAAGACGGCGACCTGCGATTCGCGCACGTTGAGGATGGCGCCGTTCTGGATCTCGAAATCCTGCATGGGAAAACGCCAGGCCAGCACGCCTTCCGTCTCTTCGTTCCACTGCAGTACGTCGATAAACTGCTTCTTGATAAAGCTGCCGAGGCTCATGATGGATGTCCTTGAAAAAGATAAAGCGGTGTCAGGAAATGCAGGCGGCGTTGATGGCGCCGATCGACAGCGAGATGGTGCCCAGCAGGCCGCCGAAAGCGCTGTTGTTCGATTCGATCTGGTCCTTCGACATGCGCAGCAAGCGCGTGGTCACCACATAGACGAGCAGCTGCACCACCATGGCGCCGAAGGCCCAGGCGAAGAATTGCTGGTAGCCGGCCGTGTGCATCAGGGACGAGGCGATGGTAGCGGAAAAGCCCAGCAGCGCGCCGCTCAGCGACAGGGCCGCCGCGTGGTTGCCCTGGCGGATCAGCAGCACTTCGTTATATGGCGTGACGCGCGTGTAGATGATAAAAAAGGCAATCAGCAGCGCGGCGGCCAGTATAAGATGGATCAGATAGTTTAGGATGTCGGGCACGGCATTCCTCGCAATGAGCATTTGATAACGTCAACGCATATTAGAACAAAAAAAGTCCAATGAACAAAAAGATTCTGATTTTGTCCGTCTTCGTGGTCGCCTCCTGCGGCCTCGCGTATGAACTGATCGCCGGCGCCATGTCTAGCTATCTGCTCGGCGACTCCATCCTGCAGTTTTCCACCATCATCGGCTGCTACCTGTTTGCCATGGGTGTGGGCGCTCACTTTTCAAAGTATGTAAAGGACGACGACGTGCTCTCGCGCTTCGTCGACATCGAGCTGGCCGTGGGCCTGATCGGCGGCCTGTCGGCCGCCATCCTGTTCATGACGTTTTCGTGGATGGCCGCGCCATTTCGCACCTTATTGTATGTGATGGTGTTCCTGATCGGCGCACTGGTCGGCATGGAAGTGCCGCTGGTGATGCGCGCCCTGAACTCGCGCCAGACGGAATTTTCCGAGCTGGTCAGCCGCGTGCTGACCTTCGATTACCTGGGCGCGCTGGCCGTCTCCCTGCTGTTCCCGCTGGTGCTGTCGCCGTACCTGGGCCTGGTGCGCACGGGCTTTCTGTTCGGCATGCTCAACGTGGGCGTGGGCCTGTGGACGATCTGGGTATTCCGCGCGGAGCTGAAGAACCTCACGGGGCGTTTGCTGCGCGCCTGCGCCGTGATGCTGCTGCTGATCGCCGGCTTTGCCATGTCGGACCGCATGGTGGCCTGGGGAGAACACGGCCTGTTCGGCGACGAGATCGTCTATTCCACCACCACGCCCTACCAGCGCCTGGTGATTACGCGCTGGAAGGACGATACGCGGCTGTACATCAACGGCAATTTGCAGTTTTCTTCGCGCGACGAGTACCGCTATCACGAAGCGCTCGTGCACCCCGTGCTCGAGGCCTTGCCGTGGGCGCGCCGCGTGCTGGTGCTGGGTGGCGGCGATGGCCTGGCGCTGCGCGAAATCCTCCGTTATCCACAGATCGAACACGTCACCGTGGTCGACCTCGACCCGGCCATTACGGCCGCGTTCACCACGCGCCCGGAACTGGCAAAGCTGAATAAGGGCTCGTTCTCGGACAAGCGCGTCACCGTCGTCAATGCCGATGCGGCCGTCTGGCTGCGCAACAGCGGCGACATGTTCGACGCGGCCATCGTCGACTTCCCCGATCCCTCCAGCTTCGCGCTCGGCAAACTGTACTCGGTGCCGTTCTACGACCTGGTGAAAAAGCACCTGGCCGCCAAGGGCCTGATGGTGGTGCAATCGACGTCGCCGTTCTTTGCCCCGCACGCCTACTGGACCATCAATTCGACCCTGCGCGAAGTGGGCATGCGCACCTGGCCCTACCACGCCTACGTACCCTCGTTCGGCGAATGGGGTTTTATTCTCGCTTCGCCCCAGCTCGACTACACACCGCCGACGAAATACCGCCTGCCGATGCGCTACCTGAATGCGGACACCACGCGCGAGATGTTCATCTTCCCGCCCGACATGCAGCCGCTGCCGATGGCGCCGAATCGCCTGAATACCCAGTCGCTCGTGCATGAATTCGAGCAGGACTGGCGCCAGGTGATCCGCTGATGCAGCGCCGCTCTTTCATGCTGTGGGCCGCCGGCGGCACCGCGGCGGCGGCCGTGGGCATCGGCAGCATCGCCGCGTATCTGCGCTGGCAGGAAATCACGCCGAAGGTGCTGTACCCGGGCCGCAGCGAGGGGCATTTTTTGCGCAAGCTGCTGCGCGAGCGCACGGCGCTGCCGGCGCCTTCGGCAACCGTCACGACGGACGTGGCCATCCTCGGCTCGGGTATCGCCGGCCTGACGGCCGCCTGGCGCCTGAACAAGCTGGGGCACAAGGATTTCCTCATGATCGATGGCCCGCAGCCGTATGGCAACGCGGCCGGCGGGCAGTTCGGCGACCTGGCTTATCCCACGGGTGGCCACTACCTGCCGCTGCCGTCGCCCGAATCGACCCATGTGCGCGAAATCCTGTTCGACCTGGGGATCATCGAGCGCGATCCGCAGGCGGAAAAACCATACTACGACGAGCGCTACATCCTGCACGCGCCGGAAGAGCGCTTGCTGTTCAACGGCCACTGGCAGGATGGCTTCATTCCCACCGAAGGCGTGCCGCCTGCGGAACTGGCGCAGCACGAGCGCTTCTTTGCCGAGGTGCGGCGTTTGCGCCAGGCGCATGGCAACGACGGCAAGCGTGTCTTCGTTTTTCCCACCCTGGAATCGTCGCAAGACCCGGCCTGGCAGGCGCTCGACACCATCACGTTAAAACAGTGGATGGAGCGTGAAGGCTATACCTCGCCCACCCTGCACTGGTATCTGAATTACTGCTGCCGCGACGACTACGGCACGCGCTACGACCAGGTCTCGGCCTGGGCCGGCCTGCATTACTATTGCAGCCGCTGGGGACAGGCGGCGAACGCGGGCAACGGCGCCTGGCTGACCTGGCCGGGCGGCATGCAGCCGGTGGCCACGGCGATGGAGCAGGCGTCGGGCGTGCGGCGCAAGAGCGGCACGGTGGTCTCCGTGCGGACGACGGAGCAGGGCGTCGAAGCGCTGTGCCTGGAACTGGTCGATGGCCAGCCGCGCACCTACCTGGTCAAGGCGCGCAAGGCCATCTGCGCCATGCCGCTGTATGTCGCGGCGCGCGTGGTGGAGAATATCGCCAGCTATGGCTTTGATGCGAAGCGCGATACGCCCGCGTATGCGCCGTGGATGGTGGCCAATTTCCTGCTTAAACGCTTTCCCGACGAATTGCCGCACGCGCCCCTGTGCTGGGACAACGTCGTGTACCAGGAACCGGGCCTGGGCTATGTCGTCTCGACCCACCAGGACATCCGCGTGCGCCCGCCCGAGAAAACCGTCTTCAGCGCCTACGTGGCCCTGTCCGACCGCACGCCGCAGCAAGCGCGCAAATGGCTTGACACAGCCACGCCCGAAGAATTGCTGGCGCTGGCCAGCGTCGATTTGAAGACGGCGTACGGGCGCGATTTCGCCCGCTGCGTCGAGCGCGTCGACATCACCGTGCGAGGCCACGCCATGGCCGCACCGTTACCGGGATTTCGCAGCAATGCGGGACTCAAAGCCTTGCGCGAGCACGACGGCGCGATTCTGTTCGCGCATGCCGATCTGTCGGGCTTTTCCGTATTTGAAGAGGCCGCGTGGTGGGGCGACAGGGCGGCGCGCCTGGCGATCACATAAATGAAAAAGGCCGGCGCAAGCGCCGGCCAGAGCCCCCTAAGGCTCGAACCTGTACTTCCTTGTTCTTCTCATTTATTTTTATTAATGACGTCGATGAAGACGGCCGCCAGCAGCACCAGGCCCTTGATCACTTGCTGATAGTCGATGCCGATGCCCATGATGGACATGCCGTTGTTCATCACGCCCATGATGAAGGCGCCGATGACGGCTCCCATCACCTTGCCCACGCCGCCCGACGCCGAGGCGCCGCCGATGAAGCAGGCGGCGATCACGTCCAGCTCGAAACCCGTACCGGCCTTCGGCGTGGCCGTGTTCAGGCGCGCCGCGAAGATCAGGCCGGCCAGCGCGGCCAGCATGCCCATGTTGACGAAGGTGTAGAAGCTGACCCGTTCCGTCTTGATGCCGGACAGCCGCGCCGCCTTCTCGTTGCCGCCCACGGCATACACGCGGCGGCCCAGCACGGTGCGGTTGGTAATGAAGGTGTAGGCGACGATGAGCAGCGACATCACGGCCAGCACGTTGGGGAAGCCGCGGTACGACGCCAGCAGATAGCTGAAATACACCATCACGGCGGCGAAGACCGCGTTTTTCAGCAGGAAGAAGGCGCGCGGCTCGTTTTCCATGCCGTGCTTCAGTTGCTTGGCGCGGCTGCGCAGCGAGGTGAAGATCAGCGCCGCGGCGGCGATCACGCCCAACAGCAGCGAAAAGCCGCGCAGGTTTTCGCCGCCGAACGGGTCGGGCAGGAAGCCCGAGCTGAGCATCTGGAAGCCTTCAGGGAAGGGGCCGACCGACTGGCCTGCCAGCAGCGCCAGGGTCAGGCCCTTGAAGACCAGCATGCCGGCCAGGGTGACGATGAAGGACGGGATTTTGAAGAAGGCGACGAAATAGCCTTGCGCGCCGCCGATGACGGCGCCGGCCAGCAGGCAGAGGATGCTGGCGGCGACAAAATTCATGTTGTAGTTGACGATCAGGACGGCCGCCAGCGCGCCGACGAAGCCGACCACCGAGCCGACGGACAAATCGATATGGCCGGCCACGATCACCATCAGCATGCCCAGCGCCATGATGACGATGTAGCTGTTTTGCAGCACCAGGTTGGTCAGGTTCAGCGGCTGCATCAGGGTGCCGTCGGTCATGTACTGGAAAAAGCCCATGATGACGATCAGCGAGAGCAGCATGCCGTAGTCGCGCATATTGTTCTTCAAAAAGCCGGCATAGCTTTTCGCTTGCGGCGCGGCCGCTGGCGCTGCTGCTGCCGGCGCGCCTGCTGTCAGTTTATTGTCCATTGTTTTCTCCGTGTGTAACGATCGCGCGCATGATTCGCTCCTGCGATGCTTCTGCCGCGCTCAGTTCTGCCGCGAAGCGGCCTTCGTTCATGACATAGATCCGGTCGCACATGCCCAGCAATTCCGGCATTTCCGACGAGATCATGATGATGCATTTGCCTTCGGCGGCCAGGTCGCTGATGATGCTGTAGATCTCGTATTTGGCGCCCACGTCGATGCCGCGGCTCGGTTCATCGAGGATCAGCACGTCGGGGCGCGAAAACAGCCACTTCGCCAGCACCACTTTCTGCTGGTTGCCGCCCGACAGATTGACCACCTTCTGCGCCACGCTCGAGCAGCGGGTCTTGAGCTTGCGGCGGAAATCCTCGGCCACGCTGAATTCACGCTGCTCGTCGATTACCATGTGCCTGGAAATCGCATCGAGGTTGGCCAGGCTGGTGTTCTTCTGGATGTCTTCCTCGAGGATCAGGCCCAGGCCCTTGCGGTCTTCCGTCACGTACGCGAGGCCATGGGCGATCGCCTTGCCGATGGTGCTGACGTCGATCTCCTGGCCATTCTTGAGTACCGTGCCGCTGATGCGCTGGCCGTAGGCGCGGCCGAAAATGCTCATCGCCAGTTCCGTGCGTCCGGAGCCCATCAAACCGGCGATGCCGATGATCTCTCCCTTTTTGGCATGCATGTTGATGCCCTTGATGACGGGGCGGTCGGCATGCTCGGGATGGAAGACGCGCCAGTCGCGCACTTCGAAAATGGTCTCGCCGATGGTGGGCGTGCGCGGCGGATAGCGGTCGGCCATTTCGCGTCCGACCATTTTTTCGATGATGCGGTCTTCGCTGACGGGTTCCACGCGGCAGTCGAAACTGTCGACCGTGTTCCCGTCGCGCAGCACCGTGATGGCATCGGCGACTCTTGAAATTTCATTGAGCTTGTGCGAAATCAGGATCGAAGCGATGCCCTGCGCTTTCAGGCCCAGCAGCAGGTCGAGCAGGGCCGCGCTGTCGCTTTCGTTCAAGCTGGCCGTCGGCTCGTCGAGGATCAGCAGCTTGACGTCCTTGCACAGCGCCTTGGCGATCTCGATCAGCTGCTGCTTGCCCACGCCCAGGTTGGTGATCAGGGTGTCCGGGGACTCTTTCAGGCCGACTTTGTGCAGCAGTTCGCGCGTCTTGCTTTGCGCGTATTCCCAGTCGATGACGCCCATGCTGGACGGTTCGTTGCCGAGAAAGATATTCTCGGCGATCGACAGCTGGGGCACGAGTGCCAGTTCCTGGTGGATGATGATGATGCCGATTTCTTCGCTGTCCTTGATGCCGCGGAAGTGCCGCGTCTGGCCCAGGTAATCGATGTCGCCCGTATAGCTGCCATGGCCGTAGACGCCGCTGAGCACTTTCATCAGGGTCGATTTGCCGGCGCCGTTTTCGCCCACGATGGCGTGGATCTCGCCGCTGCGTACCCGCAGGTTGACATTGTCGAGCGCAACGACGCCCGGGAATGTTTTGCGTATCCCGCGCATTTCCAGGATAGTGTTCGTCATATAACCTCTCTGGCACGGCCGCGCTGGTCGGCATCGGTCGTGCGGCAGTCTTGTTCTTGATCGTGCGTGAAGCGAAAGGCCCGGTAGCGCCGGGCCTTCAGTACCGTGGATGCTTATTTCACTTGCGCTTCCGTGTAGTAGCCGCTGCCGGTGACGAGCACCTGCTTCCAGTTCGCCTTGTCGACGGTGACCGGTTTCAACAGGTAGGACGGCACGACTTTCACGCCGTTGTTATAGGTCTTGGTATCGTTGACGGTCGGCGTCTTGCCGCTCATCATCGCGTCGACCATGTTGGCCGTGACCTTGGCCAGTTCGCGCGTGTCCTTGAACACGGTCGATGCCTGTTCGCCGCGGATGATCGATTTCACCGACGGGATTTCCGCATCCTGGCCCGTCACGACGGGGAACGGCTGCTTCGGCGTGCCGTAGCCGACGCCCTTGAGCGAGGACAGGATGCCGATGCTCAAGCCGTCATATGGCGACAGCACGGCGTCGACGCGCGCATTGCCGTAGTAGGCGCTGAGCAGGTTGTCCATGCGGGCTTGCGCCACGGCGCCATCCCAGCGCAGGGTGGCGACCTTTTCCATGCCCATCTGCTTCGAGCGCACCACCAGCTTGCCGCTGTCGATGTAGGGTTTCAGCACCGACAGCGCGCCGTTGTAGAAGAAGTGCGCATTGTTGTCGTCGGCCGAGCCGCCGAACAGTTCGATATTGAACGGGCCTTTGCCTTCTTTCAGCTTCAGCGCCGATTCGATATAGCCCGCCTGCAGTACGCCGACCTGGAAGTTGTCGAAGGTGGCGTAGTAATCGATGTTCTTCGTGCCGCGGATCAGACGGTCATACGAAATGACCTTGATGCCCTTGTCGGCCGCCTTTTGCAGCACGTTCGACAAGGTGGTGCCGTCGATGGCGGCGATCACCAGCACCTTGGCGCCCTTGGTGATCATGTTTTCCACCTGCGCCAGCTGGTTCGGGATATCGTCGTCGGCAAACTGCAAGTCCGTCTTGTAGCCGCGCTCCTTGAATACCTTGACCATGTTGTCGCCGTCGGCGATCCAGCGCATGGACGATTTGGTTGGCATCGAGATGCCGATCGCGCCCTTGTCTGCGGCGCTTGCCACGGGCATTACCGCCATGCCGGAGATGGCCAGCGCCAGGCTCGCGGTCAGCATTTTCATTGTTGTTTTCATTTCAGGTCTCCACCGTCTTCGATAGTTGAATGTGCCAGGGCCGTCGTCCAGTGGGCGGGCTCCGTGCGAATGGCCGATTGCAGGCCACGGCTGATACTAGTTTGTCCATCCATCCCTCACCAATCACTTTTTTCGCATTGGTGATATCCAAAACGATATCGATGGGTCAATTGATGCAATGCGCCATGGCGCGCCTTGCCGCCTGCGCACAGAGCGGAAACGGGGGCCCGGCGGCGGCTTTTTTTGGTGCGCTGCAATACCAATAATCATCATTCAATTTGGTGATTTTCGTAATTGCGGCGATACAGGGCGGCGCGCAGAATCGGTCCGAACTTGAAGACCCGCCATCCCGTCACGATCTTTTGAAAGCTTGCCATGCAGCCGATTTCCCCCACTTCCCTGTTGCCCGCCGACCTGGCGCAGGCCCTTCTTGTCGGCCGCATCTGGCGTGACGGCCCCTGCGTCGTCGCCGTGCGCGGCGGCGAAGTGGTCGACATCACGCAGACGGTAGCGACGGTGGCCGAGCTGTTCGAGCGCAGCGATGCGCTCGAGATCGTCCGCCATGCGCCCGGCATTGCGCTCGGCCCCGTGCAAACGCTGCTGGAGCAGGCGCTGGCCGCGCCGGCCGGCGAGCCGCTGCTGCTGGCGCCGTGCGACCTGCAGGCCGTCAAGGCCTGCGGCGTGACTTTCGCCGTCAGCCTGCTCGAACGGGTGATCGAGGAACAGGCGGGTGGCGACGCGGCGCGCGCGGCCAGCCTGCGCACCGCCCTGCAAATGACCCTGGGCGGCGACTTGTCGGCATTGAAGCCGGGCTCGGACGCGGCGCAGCGCCTGAAACAGCAGTTGCAGCAGCGCGGCGCCTGGTCGCAATACATGGAAGTGGGCATCGGCCCCGATGCGGAAGTGTTTACCAAGGCGCAGCCGATGTCGTCGGTGGGCTGCGGCGCGCAAGTGGGCTTGTTGCCATCGTCCGCCTGGAACAACCCGGAGCCCGAGATCGTCCTGGCCGTCAACAGCCGCGGCGAAGTGCTGGGGGCGACCCTGGGCAACGACGTCAACCTGCGCGACATCGAAGGGCGCAGCGCCCTCTTGCTGGGCAAGGCCAAGGACAACAACGGCTCCTGCGCCATCGGCCCCTTCATCCGCCTGTTCGACGAGCACTTCACGCTCGACACCGTGCGCGAGGCGGAAGTGTCGCTGCTGATCGAAGGCGCGGACGACGATTTCGTGCTCGAAGGCGCCAGCTTCATGCGTGAAATCAGCCGCGACCCGCTCGACCTGGTGCGCCAGACTGCCGGCCAGTACCACCAGTATCCGGACGGCTTCATGCTGTTCCTGGGGACCATGTTCTCGCCCGTGAAGGACCGCGGCGCGCAGGGCGGCGGTTTTACGCACCACCTGGGCGACAGGGTGACGATTGCCAGCGCCGCGCTGGGCGCGCTGGTCAACGAAGTACAGCGCTGCGATGCGATTGCCCCCTGGACGTTCGGCGTGCGCGCGCTGTACCAGAACCTGGCGCAACGCGGCTTGCTTTGATCCGATTATTTTAAAAAGAGAGACACCATGCAGCATGCAACTTACCCTAGCCTGGCCGGCAAGCGCGTCGTCATCACGGGCGGCGGCACCGGCATCGGCGTAGCCATCGTCGAGGCGTTCGCGCGCCAGGGCGCCCACGTCACCTTTCTCGACATCGCCCGCGAGGCGTCGCTGGCGCTGCAGGACAAGCTGGCCCACCTGCCGCAGCCGCCCGTTTTCCGCTATTGCGACCTGACGGACCTGGCCGCCCTGGCCGCCACCTTCGCCGAGATCGCACACAGCGCGGGCGCCACGGATATCCTCATCAACAATGCGGCCAATGACGACCGCCACGAACTGCAGGACGTCACGCCCGCCTACTGGGACGAGCGCATGGCCGTCAACCTGCGCCACCAGTATTTCTGCGCCCAGGCCGTGGCGCCCGCCATGCGCGCCAAGGGCAGCGGCGTGATCCTCAACCTGGGGTCGATTTCCTGGCACCTGGCGCAAGCGCGCCTGTCGATCTACATGACGGCCAAAGCCGGCATCGAGGGCCTGACCCGCGGCCTGGCGCGCGACCTGGGCGTCGACGGCATCCGCGTCAACTGCATCATTCCCGGCGCCGTGCGCACGCCGCGCCAGGAAAAACTGTGGCATACGCCGGAAGCGGAAGCCGTAATCCTGCAGGGCCAATGCCTGCAGCTGCGCGTGGAGCCGGAAGACGTGGCGGCGCTGGCGCTGTTCCTCGCGTCGGACAACGCGGCCAAGTGCGCGGGACGCGAATACTACGTCGACGCAGGCTGGTACGGCGCATGAGCACCGCAGGCAACCGCCAGGCGCGGCGCTTCCGTTCGCAGGACTGGTTCGACAATCCCGACCACATCGACATGACGGCGCTGTACCTCGAGCGCTTCATGAACTATGGCATCACGGCCGAGGAACTGCGTTCGGGCCGGCCCATCATCGGCATTGCGCAAAGCGGCAGCGACATCAGTCCCTGCAACCGCATCCACCTGGAGCTGGCGCAGCGCGTGCGCGACGGCATCCGCGACGCGGGCGGCATCCCGATGGAATTCCCGCTGCACCCGATTTTTGAAAATTGCCGCCGTCCCACGGCCGCGCTGGACCGCAACCTCGCGTATCTGGGCCTGGTGGAAATCCTGCATGGCTACCCGATCGACGCCGTGGTGCTGACGACGGGCTGCGACAAGACGACGCCGGCGCAATTGATGGCCGCCGCCACGGTGGACATTCCCGCCATCGTGCTGTCGGGCGGCCCCATGCTCGACGGCTGGATGGACGGCGAACTGGTGGGTTCCGGCGCGGCCATCTGGAAGGGCCGCCGCCAGCTGTCCGCCGGCTTGATCGACAATGACAAATTCCTGCAGATCGCCGCCGCCTCCGCGCCGTCGGCCGGTCATTGCAACACCATGGGCACGGCATCGACCATGAATGCGCTGGCGGAAGCCTTGGGCATGTCGCTGACGGGCTGCTCGGCGATTCCCGCGCCATACCGCGAACGGGGCCAGATCGCCTATGAAACGGGACGCCGCATCGTCGCCATGGCGCATGACGACGTGCGCCCGTCGAGCATTCTCACGCGCGAGGCGTTTTTGGACGCCATCATCGTCAACGCGGCCATCGGCGGCTCGACCAACGCCCAGCCGCACCTGATGGCCATGGCGCGCCATGCGGGCGTGGAATTGCATTCGAGCGACTGGATGGAACACGGCTACGACGTGCCGCTGCTGTTGAACATGCAGCCGGCCGGGAAGTATTTGGGCGAGCGCTTCCACCGCGCCGGTGGCGTGCCGGCCGTCATGTGGGAGCTGCAGCAGGCGGGCTTGCTGCATGCGGACCGGTTGACGGTCACGGGCCAGAGCATGGCGGCGAACCTGGCCGGACGCGAAAGTACTGATCGCGAGATGATCCGCCCGTTTGCCGCTCCGCTGAAGGAAAAGGCCGGTTTCATGGCCTTGCAGGGCAACCTGTTCGACTTCGCCATCATGAAGACCAGCGTGATTTCGCCCGCTTTCCGCGAGCGCTACCTGTCGCGTCCCGGCAGCGAAGGCGTGTTCGAGGCGCGCGCCATCGTCTTTGACGGTTCTGCCGACTACCACGCGCGCATCAACGACCCGGCGCTCAACATCGACGACAGCTGCATGCTGGTCATGCGCGGCGCAGGTCCCGTGGGCTGGCCCGGTTCGGCCGAAGTGGTCAACATGCAGCCGCCCGACGCCTTGCTCAAAGCCGGCATTCTGAACCTGCCGACCCTGGGCGACGGGCGCCAGTCGGGCACCTCGGACAGCCCGTCGATCCTGAACGCGTCGCCGGAAAGCGCCGTGGGCGGCGGCCTGGCGCTGTTGCGCACGGGCGACATCATCCGCGTGGACTTGAACGGGGGCCAGTGCGACATGCTGGTCGATGCTGGCGAACTGGCGCGCCGCGCGCAGGAGCTGCCGCCGCCCGTCAACGACAGCGCCACGCCGTGGCAGGAAATCTACCGCGCCAGCGTGGGCCAGCTGGAAACGGGCGCCTGCATGGAGTTGGCCCTGAAATACCGTGCCGTGGGCCAGACCCTGCCGCGCCATAACCATTAGCAGGCAGATAGGTGTAGGCCGGCTTAGCGCTCCGCGCGCAAGCCGACAACACCAGCATCACCAGATTTTCAGCAGTACCCGCAGTTAAAAAACGTTGTTAATAAAATCCACAAGGAGACACACAATGAACAAGATCATCAGTGCAGCCATCATGACCGCCATGCTGGCATTGAGCAGCAGCGCCGCCCTGGCCGATGCGAAAAACCCGAAAATCGGCTTCTCCATCGACGATTTGCGCGTGGAACGCTGGACGCGCGACCGCGACTTCTTCATCGCCGCCGCCGAAAAGCAGGGTGCCAAGGTCTTCGTGCAGTCGGCCGACGCCAGCGAGCAGCGCCAGATTTCGCAGATCGAAAACCTGATCTCGCGCGGCGTGGACGTGCTGGTGATCGTGCCGTTCAACGCGACGGTGCTCAATAACACCGTCAAGGAAGCGAAAAAGGCCGGCATCAAGGTGCTGTCGTATGACCGCCTGATCCTGAACGCCGATATCGACGCGTATATCTCGTTCGACAACGAGAAAGTGGGCGAGATGCAGGCCGAAGGCGTGACCAAGCTGCAACCGAAGGGCAATTACTACCTGCTGGGCGGCTCGCCGACCGACAACAACGCCAAGATGCTGCGCGAAGGCCAGATGAAGGTATTGAAACCGTTCATCGACAAGGGCGACATCAAGATCGTCGGCCAGCAATGGGTGAAGGACTGGAGCGCCACCGAAGCGCTGTCCATCGTGGAAAACGCGCTGACGGCCAACGGCAACAAGATCGACGCCATCGTCGCCTCGAACGACGGCACGGCCGGCGGCGCCATCCAGGCTTTGGCTGCGCAAAAACTGGCCGGCAAGGTGCCGGTCTCGGGCCAGGACGCCGATCTGGCGGCCGTGAAACGCGTCATCGCCGGCACGCAATCGATGACCGTCTACAAACCGTTGAAAACCATCGCATCGGAAGCGGCCAAGCTGGCCGTGCAACTGGCGCGCAATGAAAAGCCGGCCTACAACTCCAGCTATGAAAACGGCCTGAAAAAGGTCAGCACGGTGCTGCTGAAGCCAACGCCGCTGACCAAGGCGAATGTGAACATTCTCGTTGATGACGGTTTTTATACCAAGGCGCAGCTGGGTAATTGATCACCCGCTTGATGTCGGCTTGCGCGCTGCGCGCTAAGCCGACCTACGATTGCCCGCATCGGCCGGTATCCGACAATCGCCGGCTCCGGAAACGCCGGTGATGGTGTCGGCCGTCCGCATCGGCTGTAGGTCGGATTAGCGGCGCCATGGGCGTCGCGTAATCCGACATTTCCCCCGTATCCGCAACGAGAGTGAGCATGTCCGACTATCTGCTTGAAATGAAAGGCATCGTCAAACAGTTTGGCGGTGTCCGCGCGCTTGACGGCATCGACCTGCAGGTGCGGGCCGGCGAGTGCATCGGCCTGTGCGGCGAGAATGGCGCCGGCAAGTCGACCCTGATGAAGGTGCTGTCCGGCGTGTACCCGCACGGCACCTGGGATGGCGAGATCCTGTGGGAGGGCCAGCCCCTGCGCGCGCAATCGATCCGCGACACGGAAGACGCGGGCATCATCATCATTCACCAGGAGCTGATGCTGGTGCCGCAGCTGTCCGTGGCCGAGAATATCTTCATGGGCCGCGAGCTGACCCTGCCCGGCGGGCGCATGCATTACGCGGCCATGTACAAGCGCGCCGACGAACTGCTGCGCGAACTGAAAATTCCCGAACTGAACGTGGCGCAGCCCGTGATGAATTACGGCGGCGGCCACCAGCAGCTGGTGGAAATCGCCAAGGCGCTCAACAAGAATGCGCGCCTGCTGATCCTCGACGAGCCGTCGTCGTCGCTGACGGCGTCGGAAATCGCCGTGCTGCTCGATATCCTGCGCGCGCTGAAAGCCAAGGGCGTCACCTGCATCTACATTTCGCACAAGCTCGATGAAGTGGCGGCCATCTGCGACACCATCGTCGTCATCCGCGACGGCAAGCATATCGCCACCACGCCGATGGCGCAGATGAACGTCGAGCGCATCATCGCGCAGATGGTGGGCCGCGAAATGAGCCAGCTGTATCCGCAGCGCGTGCAGCCGGCGGCCATCGGCGAAGTGCTGTTCGAGGCGCGCCACGTGACCTGCATCGACGCCGACAACCCGCAGCGCAAGCGGGTCGACGATGTGTCGTTCACCCTGCGCAAGGGCGAGATCCTCGGCATCGCCGGCCTGGTGGGGGCGGGGCGCACGGAGCTCGTCTCGGCCCTGTTCGGCGCCTACCAGGGGCCGTGCCAGGCCGAAGTGTGGCTCGATGGCCGCCGCATCGATACGGGCTCGCCGCAAAAGGCCATTGCCATGGGCCTGGCCATGGTGCCGGAAGACCGCAAGCACCACGGCATCGTGCCCGACCTCGACGTGGGGCAGAACATCACGCTGGCCGTGCTGGAGGAATTCGCGCGCGCCACGCGCATCGATGGCGAGGCGGAATTGACGGCCGTGCGCGGCGAGATCGCCCAGCTGGAACTGAAGGCGGCCAGCCCGTCACTGCCCATCACGAGCCTGTCGGGCGGCAACCAGCAAAAGGCCGTGCTGGCCAAGATGCTGCTGACGCGCCCGCGCGTGCTGATCCTCGACGAGCCCACGCGCGGCGTCGACGTGGGCGCCAAATATGAAATTTACAAACTGATGCTGGCGCTGGCCGACCGTGGCGTGGCCATCATCATGGTCTCGTCGGAACTGGCCGAAGTGCTGGGCGTGTCCGACCGCGTTCTGGTGATGGGCGAAGGCCGCCTGCGCGGCGACTTTATCAACGATGGCCTGAGCCAGGAAACCGTGCTGGCGGCCGCGCTCGACCAGCGCCCGGCACCCGCCGCCAACACCGCAAACAAGGAACCCGCAGCATGAAACCGCACAGTATCAAACAGCTGTTCACCCAATACAAGATGCTGGCCCTCCTGATCGCCGTGGCGCTGATCTGGGCCTTCTTTTCGTGGAAGACGGAGGGCAGTTTCCTCACGCCGCGCAACCTGTCGAACCTGCTGCGCCAGATGTCCGTCACCGGCATCCTCGCCTGCGGCATGGTGCTGGTGATTATCGCCGGCGAGATCGACCTGTCGATCGGCTCCCTGCTGGGGCTGCTCGGCGGCATCGCCGCCGTGCTGGACGTCACGCAGCACTGGCCGCTGGCGCTGAACCTGGCGGCCGTACTCGGCTGCGGCCTGGTGATCGGCCTCTTGAATGGCTACCTGACTGCCTACCGGGGTATCCCCTCCTTTATCGTGGGCCTGGGCGGCATGCTCGCGTATCGTGGCGTCCTGCTGGGCATCACGGGCGGCATCACGATCGCACCCGTCTCCGAGCCGATGGTTTACCTGGGGCAGGGCTATCTGCCCGCAGTGCCCGGCATCGTGCTGGGCATCGGCCTGTTCCTGCTGGCCGCCTTTTTGACGTGGCGCGCGCGCGCCAGCCGCGCGCAGCATGGCTTGCCGCAGACGGCGCCCTGGGCCGACGGCTTGCGCCTGGCCGTCATCGGCGCCGTGCTGTATGCCTTCGTGCAAACCCTGAACGGCTATGAAGGCATCCCGCTGCCCGTGCTGTTGCTGCTGGCCTTGCTGGGACTGTTCAGCTACATCACGAGCCAGACCGTGTTCGGCCGGCGCATCTACGCCGTCGGCAGCAATATGGAAGCGACGCGCCTGTCCGGCATCAACGTGAAAGCCGTCAAGTTGTGGATCTTCGGCATCATGGGCCTGATGTGTGCGCTGGCGGGCCTGATCAATACGGGCCGCCTGGCCGCCGGTTCGCCCTCGGCCGGCACCTTCAGCGAACTCGATGCGATTGCCGCCTGCTTCATCGGCGGCACCTCGATGCGCGGCGGCTCGGGCACCGTGTACGGCGCCCTGATCGGCGCGCTGGTCATGGCCAGCCTCGATAACGGCATGTCCATGCTGGACGTGGACACCTACTGGCAGATGATCGTGAAAGGCAGTATCCTCACTTTGGCCGTGTGGGTCGATGTCAGCACGCGAGCAGGGCGTCGTTAGCCGTGAAACGATCTGGCACGGGAGGAGACACCATGAAGATGCCGACCGCGCACCGGATCGCGCTGCTGTTTAACGGGAACAAGATCTACGACCGCGACATCATCGCGGGCATCGCCGCCTACCTGAACACGACGCGCGTGTCGTGGGACCTGTTCCTGGAAGAGGATTTTCGCTGCCGCCTGCCCGGCATCGAACGCTGGCAGGGCGACGGCATCATCGCCGATTTCGACGATCCCGCCGTCTGCGAAGCACTGGCCCATAGCCGCCTGCCCGTGGTGGCCGTGGGCGGCTCGTATGCGCGCGCCGAGGATTACCCGGCCGGCATCCCGTATGTGGCGACCGATAATTTCAAGATCGTCAAGCTGGCCTATGAACACCTGGTGGAAGCGGGCCTGACGCGTTTCGCCTGTTTCAGCCTGCCCGAGGCCGACGTCAACCGCTGGGCGCAGGAGCGCGAAACGGCGTTTTGCGCCCTGATGGAGCGCGACCACATGCGCGCCGACGTGTACCGGGGCGTCGCCACCAGCGCGCCCTCGTGGGACGAGGCGGTGGAGCAGCAGATCGCCTGGCTCAACAGCCTGGAAAAACCCGTCGGCATCATCGCCGTCAGTGACGCGCGCGCGCGCCAGCTGCTGCAAGCGTGCATGCATGCGGGGATCGCCGTGCCGGAGCAAGTGGCCCTGATCGGCATCGACAACGACCCGCTGGCGCGCATGCTCACGCGCATTCCCTTGAGTTCCGTAATCCAGGGCACGGAGGAAATGGGCCGCACGGCCGCGCATCTGCTGCACCAGATGTTGAATGGCGCGCGCCTGTCCGGCACGCGCATCCTCGTGCCGCCGGCCGGCCTGAACGTGCTCGCTTCCACGCGCCACCAGCCTTTCCAGCATCCGCAGGTGATGCAGGCGCGCCATTTCATCCGCCAGTACGCTTGCCAGGGCATCAAGACGGAGCAGGTGGCCGATTACGTGGGCGTGTCGCGCTCCTCGCTCGAGGCGCACTTCCGCCACGAGCTGGGGCGCAGCGTGCACGACGAAATCCTGCATTTCAAGCTCGATGCGGCCAAGACCCTGCTGGCGCGGGGGCCCGGGCAGGTGGCCGAGGTGGCCGTGCGTTGCGGCTTTACCACGGTGCAATACATGCATGCCGTCTTCAAGCGCGAACTCGGTTGCACGCCGCGCGAATTCCAGCAGCGCAGCCGGCCGCCGCCTGCCCCCGGGCAGGCGCCATGATGCATCTGCTGCGCAACGCGCGCGGCATGCGCGTGGCCATCGACGCGCACGATGCCAGCGTGCGGGCCTGGTGGGCGCCCGACCGCTATGGCCGCCTGGCCGACGTGCTGGGCGCGGCGCCCCCTGCAGCGCGTGCGTCCACGGCCTGGCAGTGCGCGCCGCCGGACGACGGCCACTTGCTGCTGCACTTGGCGCACGACGGCCTGTCCGTGCGCCTGGCCTACCGGCTTGACGAGGATGGCAGCTTGCACCTCGACTGTGATGCCACGGCCGAGACGGTTTCCCGTTTTGCGCTGGCCGCGCCCCTGTTCAATCTGCAGGGCCGCCGTGCCGCCGTGGGCGATCATGTGCTGCGCCTGGCCGCCGACCGCTACTGGCCTGGCGGCCATTCTTGCAGCGCTCCGCTCGACGTGGCGGGCAGCGCGTTTGATTTTCGCCAGCCGGCGCCGCTCGCTACACGCCTGGCCTGGCCCGCGCTCGTGCACTTGCCGGGCTTCCGGCATGACTTTTACTGGACGGGCAGCGGCCAGCTGCGCGAGGCGGCGCGGGTTGCCGACCCCGCTTCGGGCCGGGTCCTGCGTTTTTCCAGCACCCAGGACAGTTGCCGTTTGTATTCCGATGCGCGCTGTTTTTCCCTGCTGGCGCAGGGCGTGCAATTGCAGCCGGGACAGGTGAGGCGCTTCAGCCTTGCCTACCGTTTGGGCGTGCAGGATATTGACGCATTTGACATATCCGAACCGGTATCAATGATGTCAAATAAGTGATTGGTCAGATATGCGGGGCAGTTCTACCATGGGGTAGTTTTTCCCTCATTCATTTTTGTCCTGACCGACGCTGCGAACCTGCCCATGAACATACTCACCATCGATGCCGGCACCACCAATACGCGTACCTTGCTGTGGCGCGCAGGCGCCGTCGTCGCCCAGGCGCAGCTGGAAACGGGCGTGCGCAATACCGCCATCGATGGCCATAACGGCGCGCTGAAACAGGCGCTGCGCGACACCATCGCCAGCGTGCTGGCCAGCGCGGGGCTCGCGCCATCCGACGTGGACCTGGCAGTGGCCTCGGGCATGATCACTTCGCCCATGGGCGTGCGGGAAGTGCCGCACTTGCCGGCGCCCGCCGGCCTGGCCCAGCTGGCGCAAGGCATGCAGGCGGTGGACTTGCCCGACGTGCTGGCGCAGCCCCTGTGGCTGATTCCCGGCGTGCGCAACCAGCATGGCGCCGTCGGCCTGCACAACGTCGAGGCGATGGACATGATGCGCGGCGAAGAGACGGAAGTCGTCGCACTGCTCGAGCGCCTGCAGTTGCGGGGCGCGGCGACCCTGATCATGCCCGGCTCGCATACCAAATTGATCAGCGTGGACGAGCAGCGCCGCATCCTCGGCTGCAGCACCACCATCGCGGGCGAATTGCTGCAGGCGATCACGCAGCACACCCTGATCAAGCAATCGGTCGATGGCGGTTTTGCGCAAACCCTGGTGCCGAAAATGCTGCTGGCCGGCGCGGCCGCGGCGCAAAAAACGGGACTGGCGCGCGCCTGCTTCAGCGTGCGCACCCTGGGCCAGTTCAGCGCCATCGAATGCAATGAGCGGGCCAATTTCCTGATGGGCGCCGTCCTTAGCGGCGACCTGCTGGCGCTGCGCAACAGCACGGCCATCCAGATGCGGCCCGATAGCCCGCTCGTCATTACCGGCAAGCCCATGCTGCGCCAGGCGCTCGGGCTGCTGATCGAAGAACACGGATTTTTTTATGGCAAGCGCATCATCGTCGACGACCAGCAGCAAGACTATCTGGCCGGTCACGGTGCGCTGCTGATCGCCGCCGCGCGCGGCTTGATTTCCCCGCAGGAGACAGTATGAGCAGCAACAAGAACAAGCGTCCCTTGCGTTCGCAATCGTGGTTTGGTGGCGACGACAAGGACAGTTTTATACACCGCAGCTGGATGAAGAACCAGGGCTATCCCAGCGACGCCTTCGATGGCCGCCCCGTCATCGGCATCTGCAATACCTGGTCCGAACTGACGCCCTGCAATGGCCATTTCCGCGACCTGGCCGAGATGGTCAAGCGCGGCGTGCTCGAGGCGGGCGGCTTTCCCGTCGAATTCCCCGTCATGTCGCTGGGCGAGACGAATCTGCGCCCGACGGCCATGCTGTTCCGTAACCTGGCCAGCATGGATGTCGAGGAATCGATACGCGCCAACCCGATCGACGGCGTGGTGCTGCTGACGGGCTGCGACAAGACCACGCCAGCCCTGCTGATGGGCGCGGCCAGCGTGGACTTGCCCACCATCGTGCTGTCGGGTGGCCCCATGCTGAACGGGAATTACCGTGGCAAGCCGATCGGTTCGGGCACGGACGTGTGGAAATTTTCCGAAGACGTGCGCGCCGGGCGCATGACGTCAGCCGAATTCAAGCAGGCCGAATCGTGCATGTCGCGTTCGGCCGGCCACTGCATGACCATGGGCACGGCCTCGACCATGGCCAGCATGGTCGAAGCGCTGGGCGTGACCCTGCCCGGCAACGCGGCCATTCCCGCCGTCGATGCGCGCCGCAAGCTGCAGGCGCAGCTGACGGGGCGGCGCATCGTCGACATGGTGCATGAAGACCTGAAACTGTCGCAGATCCTCACGCGCGAAGCGTTTGAAAACGCCATCATGGTCAACGGCGCCATCGGCGGCTCGACCAATGCCGTGATCCATCTGCTGGCCATTGCCGGGCGCATCGGCGTGGACATGCGCCTGGGCGACTGGGACCGCCTGGGCCGCGACATTCCCTGCCTGCTGAACCTGATGCCGTCGGGCCAGTACCTGATGGAAGATTTTTACTACGCGGGCGGCCTGCCCGTGATCATCCGCGACCTGCTGGGCAAATTGCATGGCGAGGCGCTCACCGTCACGGGCGCCACCATGGCCGTCAACGTGGCCGAAGCGGAAAATTTCAATCCCGAGGTGATCACGCCGCTGGCGCAGCCATTCAAGGACGAGGGCGGCATCGCCGTCCTGCATGGCAACCTGGCCCCGCGCGGCGCCGTCATCAAGCCCTCGGCCGCCTCGCCCGAGCTGATGCAGCACCGTGGCCGCGCCGTTGTCTTCAACAGCATCGAGCACTATAAAAAGCGCGTCGACGATCCCGCCCTCGATATCGACGCCAGCTGCGTGATGGTGCTGCAAAATTGCGGCCCGCAGGGCTATCCGGGCATGGCCGAAGTGGGCAATATGGGACTGCCGAAAAAACTGCTGGAGCAGGGCGTGCGCGACATGGTGCGCATCTCGGACGCGCGCATGAGCGGCACGGCCTACGGCACGGTGGTGCTGCACGTGGCGCCGGAAGCGGCCGTGGGCGGGCCGCTGGCCCTGGTGCGCGATGGCGACATGATCGAACTGGACGTGGCGGGACGCCGCTTGCACCTGGACGTCGACGAGGCCGAGCTGGCGCGCCGGCGTGCCGAGTGGAGCGCGCCGCCGCCGGCCATGAAGGGCGGTTATCAGGCCATGTACATCAAGCACGTGACGCAGGCCGACGAAGGCGCGGATCTGGACTTCCTCGTCGGTTGCCGGGGTTCGGCCGTTCCGCGCGAGTCTCATTGAAGGGAAGGAAAAAAATGATGGGGACACAGGCGCAATTACTGGTCGATGCGCAGAATTTCCTGGGCGAGGGCGTGCGCTGGTGCGAACGCAGCGGCCGCGTCTTCTGGACGAATATCGAAGGCTGCCAGCTGCATGCGCTGGTGCTGGCCACGGGCGAGCGCCAGAGCTGGGCCATGCCCGAGCGCCTGGCCTGCTTTGCGCTGACGGATAGCGACGACGTGCTGCTGCTGGGCCTGGCCTCGGGCCTGGCCTGGTTTGACGCGCGCAGCGGGGCCGTCACGCGCTTGCACACGGTGGAGGCGGACTTGCCCATGACGCGCCTGAACGATGGCCGCTGCGACCGCCAGGGACGCTTTGTCTTCGGCACGCTCGATGAGCGCCCGTGCCGCGATGCCATCGGCAGCTTTTACCGCCTCAACCTGGACTTGAGCCTGGAGCGCTTGCCGCTGCCGCAGATCGCCATCTCGAACAGCATCTGCTTCAGCGTCGATGGCACGGCCATGTATTTCTGCGACTCGATGAAAAAGGCCATCTACCGCTGGGACGATTACCTGGGGGGCGACGCCAGCCGGGTGCGCGTGTTTGCCGTGCTCGACCCGGGACCGGGCGCCGCCGATGGCGCCATCATCGATGCGGATGACCACCTGTGGAGCGCGCAGTGGGGCGCGGGCAGGGTCTTGCGCTTTGCGCCGGACGGCAGCGTCGAGCGCAAGGTCAGCCTGCCCGTCTCGCAGCCCAGCTGCGTGAGTTTGGGCGGCCCGCACTACGACGAATTGTTCGTCACGACGGCGCAGGAAAGCTTGAGCCCGGCCCAGCTGGCGGACGAGCCGCTCGCCGGCGGATTGTTTCATGCGCGCCAGGTGGGCGTGCGCGGTTTGCCGGAAGTGCGCTTTGGCGCCCTGCCGGCCTGACAGGAGAGAGCATATGCAAAAACACGTGGTTTTCAATGGCATCCTCGAACGGGGCATGGTCGGCATCGTGCGCGCCGATACGCCCGATGCGGCGCTGCGGATCGCCGAGGCGTGCATCGCCGGCGGCATCACGGCGCTGGAAGTGGCATTCACCACGCCCGATACCCTGGGCGTGCTGCGCACCTTGCGCGAACGTCATGGCCCTGACGTGCTGCTGGGCGCGGGCACCGTGCTCGATACGGAGACGGCGCGCGCCGCCATCCTGGCTGGCGCCCAGTTCATCATTTCGCCCAGCGTCAACGTGGACACCATCGCGCTGTGCCAGCGCTACCAGGTGCTGTCCATGCCGGGCGCGATGACGCCGACGGAAATCGTCACGGCCCTGCAGGCGGGCGCCGACATCGTCAAGGTCTTCCCCGCCGAGATGTTCGGCCCCGCCTACATCAAGGCCCTGCGCGCGCCCCTGCCGCAAGCGCCATTGATGCCGACGGGCGGCGTGACGGTGGAGAATCTCAATGAATGGTTTGCCAGCGGCGCCGTGGCCGTGGGAATCGGCAGCAGCCTCAGTGGCCCGGGCGCCACGGGTGATTACGGGGCCGTGACGGCGCGCGCACAGGCTTTCGTGGCGAAGATGGCGGCCGTGCGTTCTCAGTAACGTCCTGCTGAGAAAACCGTAGCGAGCGGATGTGAGTTGTGGCTGAGAAGCGGAGCTGTGCGAAGCACGGGGCCGCCAAGGCAGTGAGCATCGGAGGCCGCAAATCGCGCCGCGCAGTAGGTTTTTTCTGCTACGCTAGGCGGGCAATGTCGCACGCCTCATAGACCAGAATATGTCCAACATCGCCCGCATCCTGCAAGACAGCCGCATCATCGCCATCGTCGGCATGTCCGACAAGCCCGAACGCGCCAGCCATGAAGTGGCCGACTACCTGCTGCGCCATGGCTACCGCGTCTTGCCCGTCAATCCGGCCCTGGCCGGGCGCGACGTGCTGGGGCAGCGCGCCTACGCCAATCTGACGGAGGCGGCCGCTGCCGTCGCGCCGGCGCGCATCGACATCGTCGACTGCTTCCGCAAATCCGCAGACATCGTGCCCATCGCCGAGGAGGCCATCGCCGTCAAGGCCGGCTGCCTGTGGCTGCAGCTCGAGGTCGTCAATGAGCAGGCGGCACAGCTGGCGCGGGCCGCAGGGCTGGACGTGGTGATGGATCACTGCACAAAAATCGAGCACCGCAAGCTGGCGGTGGCGGCATGAAGGCGCGCACGCAATTTCGCGCCGGCAAGGACTTCGAGCTGAACGAGGATTTCGCCGGCAAGCGTCTGCTGGGCGCGGCCACCAAGGCGGCGAACAAGAAGCTGACGCCAGCCCAATGCAAGGCCATGGACCGCGAGGAAACCGTGGCCCTGACGGCGCAGATCGCCGAGTGCCAGAGCATGCTGTACGCGCAGCACAAAAAGAAGGTGCTGCTGGTCCTGCAGGGCATGGATACGTCGGGCAAGGATGGCACGGTCAAGGCCATCTTCAGCAACATCAACCCGATGGGCATCCGCGCCATCGCGTTCAAGGGGCCGACCGACATCGAACTGGCGCACGATTATTTGTGGCGCGTGCACCAGCACGTGCCCGTGAAGGGCGAGATCGCCATCTTCAACCGCAGCCATTACGAAGATGTGCTGATCACGCGCGTGCAGGACATGATCGACAAGGCCGAATGCCAGCGCCGCTACGCGCAGATCCGCGATTTCGAACGCATGCTGAGCGAAACGGGCACCGTCATCCTGAAAATCTTCCTCCATATCTCGAAGGACGAGCAGCGGGGACGGTTGCAGGAGCGGCTTGACGATCCCGACCGCCAGTGGAAGTTCGACCCCAACGATATCGCCCAGCGCAAGAAGTGGGATGGCTACCAGCGCGCCTATGAAACGGCGATCCGCGAGACGGATGCCGACCACGCGCCGTGGTATGTGGTGCCATCGAACTCCAAGACCCAGCGCAACCTGGTGGTCGCCTCCCTGCTGCTGGAAACCCTGCAGGGCATGAAGCTGGAATACCCGGCGCCGGACCCGAAACTGTCGTCTTTCAAGGTCGAGTAAATCCGTTCCGTGCCTGCGGAATCGGCCGCGCTGTGGCATAGTATCCCTCGTCGATAATTCAAACCAGACCGGAGATCCATATGCTGCAGTTGAAAGATCCTACCTTGTTGCGTCACCAGGCTTACGTGAATGGAGCCTGGGTCGATGCCGATGGTGGCCAGACGATTAACGTGAACAATCCCGCCACGGGCGAGCATATCGGCACCGTGCCCCTGATGGGCGCAGCCGAGACGCGCCGCGCCATCGAGGCGGCCAATGCCGCCTGGCCCGCCTGGCGCAAGAAGACGGCCAAGGAGCGCGCGGCCGTGCTGCGCCGCTGGCATGACTTGATCCTGGAAAACGCCGACGACCTGGCGCTGATCATGACCACCGAGCAGGGCAAGCCCCTGCCGGAAGCGAAGGGCGAAGTGCAGTTCGGCGCTTCGTTCATCGAGTGGTTCGCCGAAGAAGGCAAGCGGGTGGCGGGCGAGACCCTGCAGTCGCCATGGCCTGACCGCCGCCTCGTCGTCACCAAGGAGCCGATCGGCGTATGCGCCGCCATCACGCCATGGAATTTCCCCGCCGCCATGATCACCCGCAAGGTCGGCCCGGCCCTGGCCGCCGGCTGCCCGATGGTATTGAAACCGGCGGAAGCGACACCGTTTTCCGCGCTGGCGCTGGCCGTGCTGGCCGAGCGCGCGGGCGTGCCTGCGGGCGTGTTCAGCATCGTCACGGGTGCGCCGAAAGACATCGGCGGCGAAATGACGTCGAACCCCATCGTGCGCAAGCTGACGTTTACGGGCTCGACCCAGGTGGGCCGCCTGCTGGCGGAACAGTGCGCGCCGACGATCAAGAAACTGTCGCTGGAACTGGGCGGCAATGCGCCGTTCATCGTCTTCGACGACGCCGACCTGGATGCGGCAGTGGAAGGCGCCATCGCCTCGAAATACCGCAACGCGGGCCAGACCTGCGTCTGCGCCAACCGCCTGTATGTGCAGGACAGCGTGTATGACGCGTTTGCCGACAAGCTGGTGGCGGCAGTGGCCAAGCTGAAGGTGGGCAATGGCATCGAGGCCGGTGTCACGCAAGGCCCGCTGATCGACGCCAAGGCCGTGGCCAAGGTGGAAGAACACGTGGCCGACGCGCTGGGCAAGGGCGGCCGCCTGCTCGCTGGCGGCAAGCGCCATGCGCTGGGCAACGGCTTCTTCGAGCCGACCATCATCGCCGACGTGACGAACGACATGCGCGTGGCCACCGAGGAAACCTTCGGCCCGCTGGCACCGCTGTTCCGCTTCAAGACGGACGATGAAGTGATCGCCCTGGCGAACAACACGGAATTCGGCCTGGCCGCCTACTTCTATTCGCGCGACATCGGCCGCATCTGGCGTGTGGCCGAAGGCCTGGAAACGGGCATGGTCGGCGTGAACACGGGCCTGATCTCGAACGAGATCGCCCCCTTCGGCGGGGTCAAGCAATCGGGCCTGGGCCGTGAAGGGTCGACCTACGGTATCGAAGATTACTTGGTCATCAAGTACATCTGCATGGGCGGGATCTAGAATGCTTGATTAAATCTACTGCGCGGCGCGCTTTCCGGCCTGCGATGCTCGCTGCCTCGGCGGCCCCGTACTCAGTACAGCTGCGCTTCTTAGCCAGAAATCGTTGCCGCTCGCTACGATTTTCTCAAGCATCCGTTACGTCCGTTATCGATGGCTGTTGCGAGCCGATCCTAACCGGTCCAGCATGCCCTTGACCGCTTCCATCTGCGTGCCGCTCTTGCGGTAGAAATCCGGATCGATCGGATTGATGCTGGTGTAGCCCCAGAAATCCCAGCAGCCTTTCGGGTTGTACGGGTAGACGGGGCTCGGTTCGGCCTGCGGATACAGCACGATGATCTTGTTGGCGTCCGCCACCTGGTTGTAGCCGGTGCTCGTATAGAAACGGTCGCCGATGGCCTGCGTCGTTTGCAGGCAGCCGTGGAACACCACGTGCACGCGGCAGCTCTCGCTGTCGCAGGCTTTCGGAATGTAGGCGTAACCCGTATTGCTCATGCTCGAGTACGAATTCTGGATGAAGCTGCGCTGGTTGAAGGCGATCAGCTTGCCCGTCAGGGTGGTCGCCGACGGTTGCAGGTCCGGGTACAGGTGCTGCAGGATGTCGCGCGCCTGCACGTAGTCGCAATCGTTGATGAACGGCGATTCCGTCACGGCGCAAGGCTTGTCGGCATTGCTGTCGGTGAGGATGGCGTGGCCCGCGCCCAGCGTGTCGACGAAGCGGATCTGCGCCGCCGGCGTGCCCGCCAGTTGATAGAATTTTCCCACCTGTTCCACCACCGGCCGCGTCACGGTCTGGTCTTTCGTTCCGCTGAACAGATACACGCGCTGGCGCTTCAGATTGGCCGTGTCGTCGATGAGATGGTCGCGCGCAAAATCGTTCGCCGCGCGCAGCAATTCGCTGGCGACGGGCGGCGCCACCTGCGCGCTGCCGGGATTCATGCAAGTGCTCAAGGCATTCGTCAGGTAGGGAATGTAGGGGAAGCGGCCCGGCTGGCCCGAGCAGAAATACGGGCCGCCCGCGATGATGCCGGCGCCGGCCACCGTGGCCGAGTAGGCGACGGCAAACTGCGCCGCCATGAAGCCGCCCGAGGACAGGCCGGATACCGTGGTCTGGCGCAGGTCCGCCTGGTAGCCGGGCAGGGCGGGGGCGTCTTTGGTCGCGGCGGGCTTGGCGGCTTTGGCGGCCGTGGCGGCGTGCGCGCCTGGCGCCAGGATGAACAGGCTGGCGGCCAGGAGGGCGGTGGTTAGTGTGGTCAGGTGCGCGGTCAGGTGCGGGAAGGGCATGGCGGCTCCACAGGGCAAGGGCAGGAAGGCCGAGCATAGGTAAAAAAACTGTGCGCTGGGCAAGTACTGCACCGTCGTTGATGTCGCTCAAGCAATTGTCATTGTTGTCCGTCTTGTACGCGCGCGCGGCGTTTGACATAGAATGGTTTTTTTCCGTTCAACCATGGTGCCCTTCATGTCCAAGACCCTTGCCCAGCTGTTTGCACTGACCACCCTTGCCGCCGGCGCCGGCCTGGCCATGCCGGCCCATGCGGCCGACGCTGCCCCTGCTGCTGCTGCTGCTGCTGCTGCTGCTGCCGCTGCCGCTGCCGCTGCCGCTGCCGCGCCAGCCGCTTGCCCCGCCATCCTCAAGCAGACCTTCAACCGCCTGCAGGATGAAGCGCCGCAAAACCTGTGCCAGTATGCGGGCAAGGTCGTGCTGGTGGTGAATACGGCCAGCTATTGCGGTTTTACCAATCAGTATGAAGGACTCGAGGCGCTGTACGCCAAGTACGGCAGCAAGGGCCTGGTGGTGCTGGGCTTCCCGTCGAACGATTTCGGCAAGCAGGAGCCCGGTAACAGCAAGGAAATCGCCGATTTCTGCTACAACACCTATGGCGTGAAGTTCCCCATGTTCTCCAAATCGGTCGTTTCCGGCCCTGCGCCGAATCCGCTGTACGTGGACCTGATCAAACAGACGGGCAAGACCCCGGCCTGGAATTTCCATAAATACCTGATCGACCGCCACGGCAAAGTGGTGGAAAGCTTCCCCAGCAAGGTGACGCCGGACGACAAGAAACTCGTTGGCGCGGTGGAAAAAGCGCTGGCGCTGTAAGGCGCGCAGAGACACAAGCAGGCTTGATCGCCTGCTTTTTTTTTAATGCCGCGCTTGTCGTCTTGCCATCATTGTCCTAAGCTGGTTGTTCGCGTTTGTCACAACAAAGGAGAACATCATGGCGTATGTCGATGGATTTGTCGTGCCCGTACCGAAAGCCAAGCTCGATGCCTACCTGGCCATGTCGCGCAGTTGCGGCGCCGTGTGGCGAGAGTACGGCGCGCTGGAATTTCGCGAATGCGTGGGCGACGATGTCAAGCCGGGCAAGCTGACTTCGTTCCCGCAAGCGGTGGACTTGCAGGATGGCGAAGTGGTGGTGTTTTCATGGATCGTGTATGAGTCGCGCGCCAAGCGCGATGAAATCAACGACAAGGTCATGAAAGACCCGCGCCTGGCCGAGATGATGGACCCGGCCAAGCTGCCGTTCGATGGCAAGCGGATGATCTATGGCGGCTATGAAATGCAGGTGGATATCTAGCGGCTGAAACAGTCCATGGCGGCGTTGCAGTGCCTCGTCGTGCGTTCGCACTGCCTTCGGCAATGCGCCTTGCCCTGAACGGTTTCAGGCGCTAGCGATAATCTGTGCCGGCATCGCCCCGCGCAGCGCATTGCACACGATGATCGCTTCGGCCCGCGCCAGCATGGCGCGCGTGATGACGGTTTCCTGCGCATTCCAGGCGGGATCGGCCAGCATGGCCGCGCGTTGCACGCCGGGTAGCAGGCCGCAGGACAGGGGCGGCGTATGCCAGCGGCCGTCCAGCTGCACGAAGACATTGCTGCGCCCGCCCTCCGTCAGCTCGCCCCGTTCGTTAAAGAACAGCATGTCGAAGCCGCCTTGTGCCTCGGCCGCGCGCCAGGCCGCGTCATAGCGCGCGCGCACGCTGCTCTTGTGGCGCAGGAACAGGTCGCCGGCAGTCGTTGTGTCGGGCGCCAGCATGACGTTGACCGTCTCCGGCAAGGCGGTGAGAACGCCGCTTTGCACCGTGAACCGGCCGTCGTGGCGCAGCGCCAGACGCAGTCGGAAAGGGACATCGTCGGGGCGCGCCGTGCAAGCCGCCTGCAGCGCGGCGCGGGCAGCGTCGGCATCCCAGCTAAAACCGAAGTAGGCGCAGGAGGCGGCCAGGCGCGCCAGGTGGCGCTCCTGCTGGCGGCAACCGTCGGCACGGCTCGCGTGCAGGGTTTCGAACAGTTCGAATTCATTCGTGAGGCCCGTGAGGAAGCGGGCCTTGAGCTGGCATTCCGCAAATTCTTCCTGCGGGTCGCTGTCGAGCACGATGCCGGCGCCCACGCCCATTTCGCCGCGCCGGATGCCGCCAGGGCCAGCCGGCTGCAAGGCCAGGGTGCGGATCGGCACGGACATGCAAAAGTCGCCGACGGCCTGACTGGAAGATGGCGGATCGAACCAGCCGATGGCGCCCGTGTAGATGCCGCGTGGCGCCGGTTCCAGTTCGGCGATGATTTCCATGGTGCGGCGTTTCGGTGCGCCCGTGATCGAGCCGCACGGATACAAGGCCGCGAAGATGTCGGCCAGGCTGGCGTCGTCGCGCAGGCGCGCCTGTACGGTGGACGTCATTTGCAGCACGCTGCTGTAGCGCGTCACCTCGAACAGTGCGGGCACCTTGACGGAACCCGTGGCGGCGATGCGGCCGATGTCGTTGCGCAGCAGGTCGACGATCATCAGGTTTTCCGCGCGGTTTTTTGGGTCGTTGGCCAGGGCGGTGGCGCGGCGCGCGTTTTCTGACGTTTGATCCGCAGGGGCGGCCGGCGCCGTGCCTTTCATGGGACGCGCCGTCAGCTCGCCTTGCGCATGGCGCACGAACAGCTCCGGCGACAGCGACAGCAGGGCGCCGCCATCGGGCAGCATCACCAGCGCACCATACGGCACGGGCTGGCGCGCGCGCAGCCGCGCATACAGGGCCAGGGGCGAGCCGAAGGCGTCGAAGCGCAAACGATACGTGTAGTTGACCTGGTAGGTGTCGCCGGCCACGATGTAGTCGTGGATGCGGTGCAGCGCGCGCGTAAATTCGGCCTGGTCGACATTGGCTTCGATGCCGGCCACGCCGGCAGGCGCGGCGTCCGTGTCGACGCGCGCGTCCAGCCACTGCGCCACCTCGTCCTGCGACAGCTGCGTGCAATGCTCGAAGACGAGCACCTGCGCCAGCGGCGGCGCGTCAGGCCTGGCCGCGCGCGGCGGCATGGCCAGCAAGTGGGCGCCCAGTTCGTAGCTGCACACGCTGACGGCGTGCTGGCCGCGCTGCAAGGCCTCTTGCAGCCCTTCCAGCAGGGCCGGCCACTGTTGCCCCTCGCTGCATCGCAAGACCGCCGCCAGGCCCGTGTACAGGCGCGAACCGGCGCCCGGGGTGCTGGCGTCGTCGAGCAGGGCGAAACAGTCGGTATGCATGGGGACAGCCGCGGCGGTGACTTACCCCAGCAGCATGGCGATTTGCAGCGCCGCTTCCTGGGATGGATTGATCTTGAAGCCGCTCTTGGCGTAGCGGTGCCAGCGCCCGATGACGAAGCTGACGATCAGGGTGGCGCGCGCCGCCACTTCGCTTTCCTTGCCATGGCCTTCGGCGGCGGCCACGCGCAAGGCCTGCTTGAGCGCCAGTTCCACGCGGTCGTAGAACTGGTTCATGCGCATTTGCAGGCGCTCGTCCTCATTGACCAGCGCGTCGCCGATCAGCACGCGCGTCATGCCAGGATTGCTGATGGCGAAATTGAGCAGCATGCCGATGATGTCGCGCGTCTGCGTCATGCCGTCGCTGTGTTTTTCCGCGATCTGGTTGATCAGGCCGAAGACGCTCGACTCGATGAATTCGATCAGCCCTTCGAACATTTGCGCCTTGCTGGCGAAATGGCGGTACAGGGCCGCTTCCGATACGGTCAGTCTGGCCGCCAGTGCGGCGGTGGTGATCTTTTCGCCTTTCGGCTGCTCCAGCATTGCGGCGAGGGCCTGAAGAATTTGTAGCCTGCGTTGGCCCGGCGGTGTGCTTGCCATATTTTCTCTTGTCGTTAAAAAAAATGCTGCCTTGATGGGGAGGTCCGTCACCGCCGCTAGCGGTGCGGCTTCCAGTGTCAACCGGAAGCCCAGGAATCCCCTTCAACGCAGACGGTGAAGGCGGCGTGCCAAATGCCGGACAGATTTTACTTTGACATCGACGTAAGCGGGGCGATTTAACGCCTTGGGCAACTTCGCCACGCCGATCGGATCGGCCATTTTCAGGTATTGCGTGATCCAGGCCGTGCGCAGACCCAGTTTTTTCGCACCCTTGAGGTTGGCCAGGGTGTCTTCCACCAGGATGCAGCGGCCGGGGCGAATCTGGTGCTTGCGCATCAGTTTGCGCAGCATCAGGGTCGAAGGCTTGGGCCGCAACTGGCGGTGCACGTGCATGGCCTCGATGGAGACGTGGTGTGAAAAATGCTGGCGCAAGCCCAGGTGGCGCATCACGTCGCTCGAATAGCGCAGCGGCGCGTTGGTGAGTAAAATTTTACGGCCAGGCAGGCGTTTGAGTAAAGCCCCCAGCCCCCGCTCGGCGCGTATCATGGCGCGCAAATCGTCGAAGGCATGCGTCTCGTGCAGAAAATGCGCGGCCTGCACCTGATGGTGCTTGACCATGCCCAGCAAGGTGGCGCCATAGCGGCGCCAGTAGGCCGCGCGCGCCGCATTGACGATGGCGTCGTCGGCCGGCGTCACGCCGTCGCCCAGTACGCGGGCAATATAGGTATTCATATTGGCCTTGATGGTGGGGAAGATGGCGTGCGAGGCATTGTGCAGCGTGTTGTCGAGGTCAAACAGCCAGACCGGCGACGAGCGGTTAAGATGGGACACAGGCACAGGAGTCTTTGCTAGCGAGAGAAGATGAACAATTCAACAATCAGGAAAACCATGCGACGCCAGATTATAGTGATGTTTTGCGGATTATTCTTGCTGCCGTTGCAGTCGGCCTTGGCGGAAGCGCCGGCCGTGGCGCAAAACCGGGGCGCGCTGTTCAAGGTGCAGGACGCCAGCCACACCCTGTATCTGTTCGGTACCATCCACGTCGGCGCACCCGACTTTTATCCGCTCGAGCCGACCGTGACGCGGGCATTGGACGGCGCTGGCGCGCTGGCGCTGGAGATCGATCCCGGCGCCGATCCGCGCAAGGCCGTCAGCGCCGTGCTGAAATACGGCATGGAGGCGCCGGGCAGCAAAGTGCCTGTCGACTGCCGCCAGACCCTGGCCCCGCGCCTGGCGCCGCTGTTGCAAAAATACGGCATCGCGCCCGAAGCGGTGGCGCCGATGAAGCCGTGGATGCTGGCCAGCGTGCTGGCCATCGGCGAATTTTCCACGCTTGGCTACCGCTCGGACCTGGCGGTGGACAATTACCTGTCGCAGCAAGCCAAGGCGCGCAAGATCCCCGTGGTGGAACTCGAGTCGATGGAAGGCCAGATGGCGCTGTTCGGCGCCATGTCGCCGGTCGACCAGTGCCGCTTCCTGGAAGACGGCGTTGCCTCGATCGAGGACCAGGAACAAAGCCAGGAAGCGCGCGAGATCGCCAACGCCTGGCGCAACGCCGACGCAGCCGCCTTCGACAAGCTGGCGGCGAAGGCGGCCACAGACCCCTCGTTCGCCGCGCAGTTCGTGCAAAAGGTGTTGCTGGACGGCCGCAACCCGGCCCTGGCCGACGGCATCGCCAAGTTGCTTGCGCGCGAAAAGTCCAGCCTGGCCGCCATCGGCGTGCTGCATCTGGTGGGCGACAAGAGCGTGCCGGATTTACTGCGTAAACGCGGATTGAAGGTCGAGCGGGTGTATTGAGTTTTGACGACAGAAGGCAGAAGAGATAGCGCTAGCTCAGCCGCGCAAGACACGCGGCAGAGCAGATGGAAAAGTGTTCAGGGCAAGACGGACTGACGAAGACAGTACGAATGTACGGCGAGGAAGGACAACGCCGCCATGGACAGTTTTTCAGCTGCGGGGAAAGGATACTGGTGCCCTTGACGTGGATCGAACACGTGGCCTCTCCCTTACCAAGGGAGTGCTCTACCACTGAGCTACAAGGGCATAAAAAATCGGCGCTGGGTGAATTGCGCCGAATTATTTTTTAGTGCGAACGGATCATAGTACCAAAAGCCTGCTCGGTCAACACTTCCAGCAATAATGAGTGTTCGATGCGGCCGTCGATGATGTGCACCGTGTTCACGCCGGACTTGGCGGCATCGAGCGCGGACGAGATCTTCGGCAGCATGCCGCCCGAGATCGTGCCATCGGCGAACATCTCGTCGATTTCACGCGCCGACAGGTCGGTCACTAGGTTGCCCTGCTTGTCCTGGACGCCGGCGATGTTGGTCATCATGATCAGCTTTTCCGCTTTCAGGATTTCCGCGATCTTGCCCGCCACGACGTCGGCGTTGATGTTGTAGGCCTGGCCGTCCTGGCCGAAACCGATCGGCGAGATGATGGGGATGAAGGCGTCGTCCTGCAGCGCCTTGACGACGGCCGGGTTGATCGCGTCGATCTCGCCGACGAAGCCGATGTCGAGGAATTCGCCCGGATGTTCGCGGTCCGGCATCTGCATCTTGCGCGCGCGGATCAAGCCGCCATCCTTGCCCGTCAGACCCACGGCCTGGCCGCCGTAATGGTTGATCAGCATGACGATATCCTGCTGCACTTCGCCGCCCAGCACCCACTCCACCACTTCCATGGTTTCTTCATCGGTGATGCGCATGCCTTGCACGAAGGTGCCTTGCTTGCCGATTTTTTTCAGCGCGTTGTCGATCTGCGGTCCGCCGCCGTGCACGACGACGGGGTTCATGCCGACCAGCTTGAGCAGGATGACGTCGCGCGCGAAGCCGTGCTTCAGGCGTTCGTCCGTCATGGCGTTGCCACCGTATTTGATGACGATGGTCTTGCCGTGGAAATTGCGGATGTAGGGGAGGGCCTCGGCCAGAATCTGCGCCTTGATTTGCGGCGACACCGCCGTCAAGTCGTCATTCATGTCCAGGTTCAAGTTAGCTAGTTGATTCATGGCGAGTCCGGAAAATAGATTTGTGCGATTTTACAGGGAAGAAGAAAATCTTGGAGGCATTATAGGGCGATCTTGTTGTATTTTCCCTGATGATCCTATAGTCTGGCCCGATATGTCCCCCAGCCAGCCCTTTTACTGCCCGTTACATCTGCGTCGCCTCCCGGCGCGGCATGACACACACTTGCCAATTCAAACACAGCCATGAGCCAGTGCAGCCTGTGCGGCGCCACCTTCCAGTGCGGCCAGCTTGACCCGGACGCCAACGAACCGTGCTGGTGCCTGGCCCTGCCGCCCGCCGTTCCCTTGCCCGGCGGCGCTGCCGCGGGCTGCTGGTGCCCCGCCTGCCTGCAAACGCATATCGCTACCTTGACGCCGCCTGCAAAAGTCCCGACAGCAGCCAAATAAGCGCATCGGCACGCTTTTTCCTTTGCAAAAGACCTTGCATTTTGTAGGGGAATACGGTCAGACTTCGACTTTCAAGAATTTCTTATAGGAAAGTTATGCGCTTCAGGGATATCAGTATCGGCGTGCGCATCAATGCCGGTTATGCCATGTTGATCGTGCTGATGCTGGTCGTCATCGTGCTGTCCGGCAGCCGCATCTATGCCATCCGTGCCGAGACCGACGATATCCTGCAGCGCGACTGGGTCGCCGCCAAGGCCACCAGCAAGATCCACGGGCTGGCGCGCGAGGCGGCCACGCGCATCGGCAACCTGCCGAACCAGCACGAGCTGGCGCTACGCCAGGCGAACCAGGCGCGCCTGGAAGCGATCAAGCAAGGCATCGATGAGCAGGTGCGCATCCTCGACGGTCTCGATGCGCGGCCCGAGGAGCGGCGCCTGCTGGAACAGATGCACCTGGCACGCGCCGATTACTATGTGTCGCTCAAGGCGATGTTCGAACTGGTCGAACACGGCGAGCATGCCCGCGCCGAGCAGGCCATGCAGACGCAGACCTTGCCGGTGCTGGAAAAAGTGCTGCTGTACGTGGGCCAGCTCGATGACCTGCAGCAGCGGCAGATCCGCGACAGCGCGGCCAGGATACGCAACGACATCGATACCTCGCTGCTGCTGATGGGCGGCATCGGCCTGGCGGCCTTGCTGACAGGTCTCGCCTTTGCGTGGTCGGCGCGCTCGATCACGCGGCCGCTGGGCGAGGCGGTGGCGATCGCCACGCGCGTGGCCAATGGCGACCTCAGTTCCGTCATCGAAGTGACGTCGCGCGACGAGACGGGCGAACTGCTGCAGGCGCTCAAGGACATGAGCACCAGCCTGGCCGTCGAGCAGGACCTGCGCCACGCCGTCGAAGTGGCAGAAGATGCGACCAAGATGAAGTCGGACTTCCTGGCCAATATGTCGCACGAGATCCGTACGCCGATGAACGGCATCATCGGCATGACCCACCTGGCGCTGCAGACGGAACTGACGTCGACCCAGCGCAACTACCTGGAAAAGGTGGAATCGGCGTCGAAGAACCTGCTGGCCATCATCGACGACATCCTCGATTTCTCGAAGATCGAGGCGGGCAAGATGGCTTTTGAAAAAGTCGATTTCTTCCTCGAGGACGTGCTGGCGCAGATCGCCGACCTGTCCGTGATGCGGGCGCAGGACAAGGGACTCGAACTGCTGTTCGACGTCGCCCCCGACGTGCCGAACGCCCTGCAGGGCGATCCGCTGCGCCTGGGCCAGGTGCTGATCAACCTGACCAACAACGCCATCAAATTTACGGACAAGGGCGAGATCGTCGTTACCATCCGCCTGCAGCAGCTGGAGGAGCATGCGGCCGTCTTGCGCGTGGACGTGCGCGACACGGGCATCGGCCTCACGCCGCCCCAGCGCAGCAAATTGTTCCAGGCCTTTACCCAGGCCGACACGTCCACCACGCGCCACCATGGCGGCACGGGCCTGGGACTGACCATCAGCAAGCGGCTGGTGGAAATGATGGAAGGCGAGATCGACCTGGTCAGCGAAGCGGGCGTGGGCAGCACCTTTTTCTTCACGGCCCGCTTTGGCCTGGCCGCCGTGCCGCGCGATACTTTGCTATTGCCACAGCAATTCCATGGCCTGCGCGTGCTGGTGGTCGACGACAACCCCAGCGCGCGTGAAATCTTCGTCAGCATGCTCACGGCGCTGGGCTTCGAGGCGCGTGCCGTGTTCGGCGGCGTGCAGGCCATCGGCGCCGTGGCGCAGGCGCGCGCCGAGGGGCGGCCGTACGGGCTGGTGCTGATGGACTGGAAAATGCCGGGCATGAACGGCCTCGATACCCTGGCCGGCATCCGCGCCGATGCCGCCGGCATCGATGCGACGCCGGCCTGCATCATGGTCACGGCCTTCCATCGCGAAGCGCTGCTGGAGGCGGCGCGCCAGCGCGACTTGCCGCTCGACGGCGTATTGAACAAGCCGATCAGCGCCTCGACCCTGCTCGACCAGATTGCGTTCGTGTTTGGCGGCGTGACGGGGCAGAGCCGCAAGACGCAGCGCCAGAGCAGCTACCGCGACGACGAGCGCGCCTTGCGCGGCGCCTGGCTGCTGCTGGTCGAGGACAATGAAGTCAACCAGGAAGTGGCGCAGCATATCCTCAACGACGCCGGCATCCGCGTCGACATCGCGGGCAATGGCGCCATCGCGCTGGCGAAGATCGCGGAAAACGCCTATGACGGCGTGCTGATGGATTGCCAGATGCCGGTGATGGATGGCTACCAGGCGACGCGCAAGCTGCGCCAGGATCCCCGTTATTCGAACTTGCCCGTGATCGCCATGACGGCCAACGCCATGGTGGGCGACAAGGAAAAATGCCTGGACGCCGGCATGAACGATTTCATCGCCAAGCCGATCGACGTGGCGCAGCTGTTCGGCACCCTGGCGCGCTGGATCGCGCCGGCCACGCCGCAGGAAATGGCGGCGGTGGTGGCGCAGCCGGAAGCGGAGCTGCCCGTGATCGCCGGCCTGAAAATGGCGGAGGCCATGCGCCGCGTGGGCGGCAATGCCGCTTTGATGCGAAAATTGCTGGACCGCTTCGTGGAAACCCAGTTCGACGCCATGCAGCGCATCGTTGCCGCCATCGAGAACAACCAGCTGGAAACGGCGATCCGCGAAGCGCATACCCTGAAAGGCCTGGCCGGCAATATCGGCGCCGGCGGCCTGGCCGACAGCGCCGCGCGGGTCGAGCACTTGCTCAGCCTGGGCTCGCACGACGGCTTGCCGCAGGCGCTGGCCGCCTGCACCCTGGCGCTCGACGAGCTGGTGCCGAAGATCGTGCTGGCCATGCAGTCGCGCGGCCATGCGGCCGAGGCGGGCGGCGCGGCGCTGGCGCACGTGGCGCCGGTGGACCGGGCGCGCCTGGAAGCGGGCTTGCGCGAACTGTCGCAGCTGCTGCAGCAGGACGATGCGCAGGCCGTCAGGCACCTCGACGGCATCGGCCCCGTGCTGGTCGCGGCGGGGCAGGCGGAACATGCGCGCCAGTTGAAGCGCATGCTGGGACAATACGATTTCGAAGGTGCGCTGGCGCAGCTGGGCGAAGTGGCCGATGCGCTGGAGCTGACACTGTGAGAAGGATAATGATGCAGAACGAAGGACGGGCATGAGAGCGCCGGCAAGCAAGCCAACCATCCTGGTGGTCGACGACACGCCAGACAATATCGACCTGCTGCGCGCGGTGCTGGAAGACGATTACCGCACCAAGATCGCCGTCAATGGCGAGCGCGCCCTGAAGATCGCCGCCGGCAGCGACCAGCCCGATCTGATCCTGCTCGACATCATGATGCCGGGCATGAGCGGCTACGACGTGTGCCGCGCGCTGAAGGCCGATCCCGCCACGGCCGGCATCCCCGTGATTTTCGTCACCGCCATGAGCGAAGTGGCGGACGAGCAGCTGGGCCTGGCCCTGGGCGCCGTCGACTACATCACCAAGCCGATCTCGGCGCCCATCGTGCTGGCGCGCATCAGGACGCAGCTGGCGATGAAGCAGATGCAGGATTTCCTGCGCGACCAGAACCAGTACCTGGAAACGGAAGTGGAGCGCCGCGTGCAGGAAGTGGCGGCGCTGCAGGACGTCACCATCCACGCCATGGCCTCGCTGGCCGAGACGCGCGACAGCGAGACGGGCAACCATATCCGCCGCACCTCGCACTACCTGAAGGCGCTGGCCGAGAAGGTGCGCGACTTGCCGCGTTTCCGCGATTTTTTGACGGACAAGAATATCGAACTGCTGTTCAAGACGGCGCCGCTGCACGACATCGGCAAGGTGGGCATCCCCGACCATATCCTGCTCAAGCCGGGACGTTTCGAGCCGCACGAAATGGCCATCATGAAGACGCACACTACCCTGGGGCGCGACGCCATCCTGGCGGCCGAGCACGAGCTGGGCATCGAAGTCGATTTCCTCAAATACGCGAAAGAGATCGCCTACAGCCACCACGAGAAATGGGATGGCAGCGGCTACCCGCAAGGCCTGGCCGGCGAAGACATCCCGATTTCGGCCCGCCTGATGGCGCTGGCCGACGTGTACGATGCCCTGATCAGCCGGCGCATCTACAAGCAGGGCATGGACCATGCGCAAGCCGTGCGGATCATCGTCGAGGGACGCGGCTCGCACTTCGACGCCGAGATCGTCGATGCCTTTTTGCAGATACAGGACCAGTTCATCGCCATCTCCCACCGCTATGCGGACGGCGTGTGCGAGATCGCCGACAAGCAGCGGCAAATCGCGCCCTACACCGACAACGTCAGCTGACGGTCTTGAAGAAGCGCAGCATCTCGCGGCTGGCGTCCGGGCCTTTTCCATCCGTATAGCTGCCGCTGTCGCTGCCGCCGGACCACGCGTGGCCCGCGCCGTGGATGACCCAGTACTCTCCGAGCGGCGAGCCGTCGGCCTGGCTGTGCGTGGTGCGCGTGTAGCGGTGGCCATTGGGCACGCTGCCGTCGATGGATGCGGCTTTGGCCGCCTTGCCGCCCGCCTGGCTGCGCACGCCCTGGGCGATCAGTTCATCGCCATTGCGCAGGTTGACGGTGGTGTCGCGGTCGCCGTGGAAAACGATGATGGGCACGCCGCCGGCCGGCGCCTTGCGCTGGGCATTGGGCATGGCGCCGCCCTTCATGGCCGCCAGCGCGGACGGCAAGTCCTGCGCCGAGGCGAAAGGCAAGCCCGAATGCACGCCGACGGCGGCAAACAAATCCGGGTACAAGGTGCCGACGATGACGGCCATGGCGCCGCCCGCCGACAGGCCGGCGACGAACACTTCGCGTTCATTCACAGGATATTCGTCGATCACTTGCTGGGCGATGCCGGCGATCAGCGAAGGTTCGCCCTGGTCGCGTTGCTGGTCGATGGCATTGAACCAGTTCCAGCAGCGCGAACTGTTGGCGCCCTGCGTCTGCGCCGGGTAGACGACAAAACATTCCTTTTCTTCGGCCAGCGCATTCATCTGCGTGCCGGCCGCGAAATCGTCGGGATTTTGCGTACAGCCGTGCAGCATCACGATCAGCGGCATGGCCTGGCCGTGGTAGCTGCTGGGGATGTACAACTTGTACGAACGCGTGCCCGCATGGTTGCGGTACACGCCGTCGATGAATTGGGCACCGGCCGGCACATCGACCGGCGTGGCGGCCGGCGCGTTGAAACCGGGCGGGTGGAAATTCGGCAGCTCGAAGCTGGGCATGTCGAAGCTGTGCTGGCCCAGGCCGGCCGGCACGCCCAGGCGCGCCATGAAATCCTGCGCGAAGTCCTGCGCCGCCTGTGCGGGCGTGGGCGGTACCGATGCCGCTTCCGGCTGCTCGGCTCGGGCTTGCGCAGGTGGCGGCGCAGGTGGCGGATTAATGTCGCGCATCGGCTGCGGTGGCGGCGTTTGCGTGGCGGCCGCTTGCGGCGCCAGGCCGGCGGCGGACAGCGCCTGCTGGATCGCTTCGGTGGCGGCGGCGGGACCGCTGCCCATCAGGTTGCGGGTTGCGGCGCGCATCTGCGCCAGCATGTTGAGAGGTAGTTTCATGACCATCCTTAACGGTGCAGCGTATCGGCCGGGTCATCGCCGCGAACCAATACGCTAGTGAATTCGCCCTGCGAGCGCCGTCTTGACGACGGTGCTGGCGTGCAGGGCACCTAATACGAAGATCGACTCGATGGTGGCCAGTGCCAGTTCCACGGAGACGTCGCTGGCGATGCTGGCCAGTCCCAGCACCTGTATCTGCAGGCGCTGGCCGGCTGCCTGGATCGCTTCCAGATCGGCGCGCGAGTAATGCTGCATGCCCAATACCAGGCTTTTGCGGGCGACGGTTTGTTTCACCACGTCGGCGTGGGTACCCAGCTGGTTGCGTATGGCCGTACGGATCAGATCCGTGCGGTTGGAATAAAATCCCTCCTGGACCAGCAGATCGATCTGCCCCAGGTCGATCAAGCCGAGGTTGATCGTGATTTTCTCGGATTCCCCAATTTTGGGCTTGCTGTCTTGCTTGGCCATAAGTCTCCAGAACTCCATGTGGCATCCATTTGCCATCTGTATGGATGGTAGTATAGTTGTGTAGTATCTCAAGTCAAGCAGGATCTGGCCTGATCCGGCTGTAGGACGGCCACCCGCAGAGTGAAAACCGGGCATAAAATAAATATGCGACAGATAACTCTTTGACCATGTTTCGCGCTAAAAAATGTAGCGATAGAAACATTGCATGGCCATGCCATCGCCTCGCCGGCGCCGTTTCGCGGCATAATGAAAGCCTTCACGTTTACCGATGCCGCTCCATGATGGTCGCTCCCCCACCTCCGCCAGCCGTTCCGCTTCCCTTGCCGTCGCCGGTACCGTCGCCCTGCGTCAGCCTGTGCAAGATGAACCGCAATAGCGGCTTGTGCGAAGGCTGCTTGCGCACGCTCGACGAGATCATCGCCTGGAGCAAGGCCGACGACGATTTCAAGCGCGCCGTGTGGGCCGAATTGCCAGGACGCGAATCCCTGCTCGACTTCGAGCCCGACTACTGAGGAAGCCCATGCCGCGATCGCCAGCGCTGTTCCCCGATGCCATGCAGGTGTTCGAACGCGGCTGGCTGTCGTCGAATAACATCCTGTTCCAGAGCCGGGACGAGACGGCGCTGATCGACAGCGGCTATGTCACGCACGCGCCGCAAACCCTGGCCCTGCTGCGCCATAGCCTGGCCGGGCGTCCCCTGGACCGTCTGTTCAATACGCACCTGCATTCCGACCATTGCGGCGGCAACGCGCTGCTGCAAGAGGAATACGGCTGCCATACGGCCATTCCCGTGTCGGAAGCGGACAAGGTGCGCGCGTGGGATGTCGACGCCCTGAGTTTTCAGGCCACGGGCCAGCAATGCCCGCGCTTCGGTTTTGACGCCACCGTCTCGCCAGGCGACACGTTGACCTTGGCCGGCATGGGCTGGCAAGCGCTGGGCGCACCGGGCCACGATCCGCACTCCTTGATTTTTTACTGCGCCGGCGAGGGCATCCTGATCTCCGCCGACGCCCTGTGGGAAAACGGCTTTGGCGTGATCTTCCCCGAACTCGATGGCGGCTCCGGTTTTGCCGAGGCGCGCGCCACCCTGGACCTGATCGCCGGCCTGGACGTGCGCGTGGTGATCCCCGGCCACGGGCGGCCATTCACGGATGCCGCCGGCGCCCTGCAGCGCGCCTATTCTCGCCTCGATTACCTGTCGTCCGACCCCGTGCGCAATGCGCAGAACGCCGTGAAAGTGCTGCTGAAATTCCTGCTGCTGGAACGCCAGCGCATCGCCCTCGCCGACATACCGGCCCTGCTGCGCGGCATGCCCGTCTTTGAAGAGGCGAACCGGCGCTTTCTACGCCAGGAAGCGGCCGCGCTGGCCGAGTGGGCCGTTTCCCAGTTGATGCGGGCCACGGCGGCACGGGTTGAGGGTGAGTACTTGCTTAACGAGGCTTGAAACGCCGGCGCGATAAATTCAGCACGATCGTACTTTTTCTGAACTATAATCAAGCTCAGTGTGGTTCTCATCCCGATCAACTTTCCAGCGAGTCCGCCATGGCATTGCCTGTTGCGTTGCAAAACCTCTCCTTACCCGTTATCGCTTCGCCGATGTTCATCGCCAGCGGCCCGGCCCTCGTCGCGGCGCAGTGCAAGGCCGGCATCGTCGGTTCCTTCCCGGCCCTGAACGCGCGTCCCGCCGAATTGCTCGACACTTGGCTCACGGAGCTGCAGGCCGAACTGGCCGCCTTCCAGGCCGCCAATCCGGACAAGAAAGTGGGACCGATCGCCGTCAACCAGATCGTGCACCAGTCGAACGACCGCCTCGCGCACGACGTGGAAGTGTGCGTGAAACACCAGATCCCCATCATTATTTCCTCGCTGCGCGCGCCGCCCAAGGAAATGCTCGATGCCATCCATGGCTATGGCGGTATCGTGCTGCATGACGTGATCTCGATCCGCCACGCGAAAAAGGCGCTGGAAGCCGGTGTCGATGGCTTGATCCTGGTGGCCAGTGGCGCCGGCGGCCACGCGGGCACCCTGTCGCCGTTCGCCCTGGTGGGCGAGGTGCGCAAATTCTTCGACGGCCCGCTGGCGCTGTCGGGCTCCATCGCCACGGGCGACGCCGTGCTGGCCGCGCAAGCGATGGGCGCCGACTTTGCCTATATCGGCTCGCGCTGGCTGGCGACCAAGGAATCGAACGTCAGCGACGGCTACCGCGACGCCATCGTCGATTCCAGCGCGGCCGACATCGTCTACACGAACCTGTTTACTGGCGTGCACGGCAATTACCTGAAAAAATCGATTGTAGCGGCGGGACTCGATCCGGAAGCCTTGCCCGAAGCGGACAAGAGCGCGATGAATTTCGGCTCCGGCAGCGCCAAGGCCTGGCGCGACATCTGGGGCGCGGGCCAGGGTGTGGGCTTGATGGACGACGTGCCGAGCGTGGAAGAAATGGTGGCGCGCCTGAAAGCCGAATACGATGCGGCGCGCGCGCGGTTGAAGCTGTAATCGTTGTTGCGATGGTGGTGGTGTCGGATTACGCGGCGTGCCGCCGCTAATCCGACCTACGACCTATGATGACGGTGTCGGATTACGCCACCGGGCACTGGTAGGTCGGATTAGCGCGCAGCGCGTAATCCGACAACACCACAATCACTCCTGCTTCAAATCTTCAGGCTTGATGGCCCACAGCCCCGGCAGGTTTCGCCAGTAGCCATACGCATCCATGCCGAAGCCGACGACGAAGCGGTTCGGGATCACCAGGCCGACGATGTCGGCTTGTACGGGCTTCTTCTTGCCGATGGCCTTGTCGGCGAACACGGCCAGGATGACTTCCGAAGCGCCCATGTCCAGCAAGCGCTGCTTGACGTGCGCCAGGGTTTCGCCTTCGTCGAGAATATCGTCGAGCACGATGACGGTGCGGCCCGCCACGTTCGAGCGGGGGATGACTTTCCACACCACTTCGCCACCCTTGTCGTCGTCGCCGTAGCGGCTCACGTGGATGTAGTCGAATTCGAGCGGGAAGCTCAGTTGCGGCAGCAGGCTGCCCGTAAATACGACGGCGCCGCCCATCACGCCCAGCACCAGCGGGAATTCTTTCGAATCCTCGGCGTTGAAGCGCGTGTTGAGCACATCGGCCATGCGCGTGATCGACGCCTGCACGGCGTCTTGGTCGAACAGCAGTTCCGCGTTCTTGATCAGGTCACGGGCACGATTGTGATGAAATTCTTGCATGGACTCTTGCATGGCGATGAATGGGGCTGATGATGAATGCGGGTATTATCCCGCAAATCGGCCTTATTTGTAATCGCGCATGTCGTCGATTATTTTTCCATCCTGCGCCAGGCTGCCCACGGCCACCAGCAGCACCTCGCCGCGCAGCTTGGTCAGTTCGCGGATCGAGCCGATGATGGCCTCGGTGCCGCTGGCGTCAAGAGGATTATCGACTTCGCAATGCAAAGTCATTTCGTCATTGGCCATGCGGCCCGATACCACCAGCCGCGCCTTTTTGATCTGCGGGTGGCGGCGCGCGATTTCATGCACCTGCGACGGATGCACGAACATGGCGCGCACCTTGGTGGTTTGATCGGCGCGCCCCATCCAGCCCTTGATGCGCGTATTCGTGCGCCCGCACGGCGACTCCGGCGCGTCCATCAGCACGGCCGACAGGTCGCCCGTGGCGAAGCGGATCAGCGGATAGTCGGCATTGAAGACGGTGACGACGACTTCGCCTACTTCGCCCGGCGCGACGGGAATGCCGCTGCCCGGGTGGACGATCTCGAGCAGCACGTTTTCATCGACCACCATGCCGGGATTGAGTTTGCCATTGCTGGCCGTCTCATAGGCGATGCTGCCGATATCGGCCGAGGCATAGGTCTGGAACACGTGCGGCACGCCGTTTGCGGCAAACCAGCTGCGCAGGGATTCAGGCAAGGCTTCGGCACCCATCACGGCCTTGGTGACGCTGCTGATGTCGGCGCCCATTTCGCGCGCCTTCTCGATGATCAGTTTCAGGAACGACGGCGTGCCGATATACGTGTCCGGCTTCAGGTCGACCATCGCCTGCACCTGCATTTCCGTCTGGCCGATGCCGGCCGGGATGACGGTGCAGCCCAGGCGCGCGGCGCCCCCTTCGACCATGAAGGCGGCCGGCGTGAAGTGATACGAAAAGCAGTTCTGCAGCAAGCCGCCGGCGCGCACGCCGGCAGCGTACATGGGCCGCGCGAAGCGCCACCAGTCGGGTCCGCGCCCTTCCGGGTCGAAGATGGGGCCGGGCGAGACGAACACGCGCGACAGGGCGTTTTTCGGCGTCGTGTTCAAGCCGCCGAACGGCAGCGCGCCGTGCTGCAATTGCTTGAGGTCGGACTTGCGCGTCACGGGCAGTTGCGCCAGCGCGGCGCGGCTGGTGATGTCGGCCGCGTTGACGCCATCGAGGATGCGGGCCCAGCCCGGCGCCTGCTGCGCGCGCGCGATCAGCTGCGGCAGGCCGGCCATCAATTCGCGTTCGCGCGCTTCGGGGGCGCGTGCTTCCAGACTGTCGAGCGTATCGGTCATGTTGCTGATTCTCCAATGTCACGTTGCATTTTTTTCGTCAGCCCCGCAACAATCAGGCTGTATGAGCGGTGCAGCAGGGCGGCCATTTCATCGTCGTCGAGGGCGTCGGGGCTGGCGACGAGCACCCATCTGGCCCGCGCCAGGTAGGGTGCAGGGCGAAAGCCGGGGCGATCCGTCAATTCCAGGAAGCGCTCCGCATCGACCTTGAAGCTCATGCCGCGCGTGCTGTGCGCTTCCGCGCCGCACAGGGCGAACATCTTGCCGCCGACGCAAAACGCCAGCACGTTGCTCCACTTGATGTCTTCGGTCGCGCCGGGAAAGCCGCGGCACACTTGCTTCGCCCGTTCCAGGTCCATGACGGCAGCTCCGATATCAGGCCAGCCAGCGCTTGCGGCGGCGGTAGAACTTCATGTCGCGGAAGCTCTTGCGTCCGGCGCCCGACACGCCCAGGTAAAACTCCTTGACGTCTTCGTTGCTGGCCAGTTCCTGGGCTTGCCCTTCCATCACGACTCTGCCGTTTTCCAGGATGTAGCCGAAGTCGGCGTAGCGCAGGGCCACGTTGGTGTTCTGCTCGGCCAGCAGGAAAGAGACGTTTTCCTTGTGGTTCAAATCCTTGACGATGCCGAAGATCTCTTCGACGATCTGCGGCGCGATGCCCATCGAGGGCTCGTCCAGTAAAATCATCGACGGCTTGGCCATCAGCGCGCGGCCGATGGCGCACATCTGCTGTTCGCCGCCCGAGGTATAGCCGGCCTGGCTGCTGCGCCGCGTTTTCAGGCGCGGGAAGTAGTGGTAGACCTTGTCCAGCGCGTCCTTCAATTCGCCGCGCGACAGGCTGCGCGTGTAGGCGCCCGTCAAGAGGTTTTCCTCGATGGTCAGGTGGCCGAAGCAGTGGCGCCCTTCCATCACTTGCGACAGGCCCCGCTTGACCAGTTCATTCGGCGTCAATTGATCCACGCGCTCGCCCTTGAACTGGACTTCGCCCTTGGTGACGTCGCCGCGTTCACCGCGCAGCAGGGTCGAGATGGTTTTCAGGGTGGTCGACTTGCCGGCGCCGTTGGCGCCCAGCAGGGCCACGATCTTGCCCTGCGGGACTTGCAGCGACACGCCTTTCAAGACCAGGATCACGTGGTCGTAGATGACTTCGATGTTGTTGACCGACAGGTAGGGCGGCGCGGTGTCCGGTGTTTGCGTGGCAGTGGGTGTCATGGCTGCTTCGTTTTCATGTGATGTTGGTGCTTGTCGGATTACGCTACGCTAATCCGACCTACGTGGATGCGGCGTAGGTCGGATTAGGCCGCAGGCCGTAATCCGACACCACCCCGAAAGCCGCTTACTTCATGCACGCCGGCGTGATCTTTTTCTCTTCGGCGTACTTGCCCGACGATTCCTCGACCAGCTTGCGCACCAGAGCCTTGTCGCCGACGATCCACTTCGGCGTGATGGCGGTCCATTTCTTGCCATCCCACTGCTGCACCTTCACGGCGCCCGAGCCTTCATGGTCGTCGCAGCTGGTTTTCACGGTCGGGAACATGCCCAGCGCGCCGACGGCCTTCTGGCGCGCATCGTCGACGTTCAGGTTTTCCAGGCCCCAGCGCATCTGCTCGCCCGTGATCGGTTTGCCCTTGCCGAATTTTTCCTGCGCCACGCGGATCGCTTCCACCCACAGGATGCCGGCCGTCACGCCGCGCATGTGGTAGACGGAGCCGATGCGCGACTGGTCGGACAGGTTGCCCTTGCCGGCCGCGTAGAGCTTCTTGCGGATGTCGTCGAGCACGGGGTAGTTGCCTGGCGTGTTGAACGTCATCGCCGTGTAGCCCTTGGCCGCGTCGCCCGATGGAATGGTGTCTTCCTCGGAACCGGCCCACCAGACGCCCAGCATCTTGTCGCGCGGGAAGCCATTGCGCTGCGCCGTCTTGATCGCAACGGAGTTCATGACGCCCCAGCCCCACAGGATCACGTGGTCCGGCTTGGCCTGGCGGATCTGCAGCCATTGCGACTGCTGTTCGCTGCCTGGCGGCGCGACGGGGATCTTGATCAGTTCAAAGCCGTACTGTTTCGACAGCGCTTCGAGTACGGGCAGCGGCTCCTTGCCGAAGGCCGAATCGTGGTACAGGTGGACGATTTTTTTGCCTTTCAGCTTGTCCATGCCGCCATCCTTGTCGCCCAGGTACTTGATCATGGCGGCGGCCTGGCTCCAGTAGCTGGAGATCAGCGGATACACATACGGGAAGACCTTGCCGTTGGCGGCGTCCGAGCGGCCGTAGCCGATCATGGTCATGGGGATCTTGTCTTGCGCCACGCGGTCGAGGATGCCGTAGGCGACGCCCGTGGACAGGGTTTCGACCAGGGTGGCGCCGCCCTGCTTGGTTTTCAGGCGTTCATAGCATTCCACGCCGCGCGACGGGTTGTATTCGGTTTCGCATTCTTCCCAGCTGATTTTCACGCCATTGACGCCGCCGGCCTGGTTGACCAGGTTGAAGTAATCGATGATGCCGCCGTAGAAACCGGAGCCGCCGGCCGCGTACGGACCCACGCGGTAGGACGGCAGGGCGATATATTGTTCCTTGTCCTGCGCTTGCGCGCTGCCGGCCATGGTGAGTGCGGCACTGGCGATGGCGGCGGCCAGCATGAGCGATTTGATGTGTTTCATTGTGTGTCTCCTCTTGTTTTATTTGGTATTCAAGTGAACCGACATCGACTGCAAAAACTTAGTGGGGGAAGGGCCAGAGTCTCAGCTTTTCCTTCGCGATCTGCCACAGCCTGGCCAGGCCGTGCGGCTCGACGATCAGGAAGAAGATGATCAGCGCGCCGAACACCATCAGTTCCAGGTTCGAGGCCACGCTGGTCGGCAATGCCAGGCCATGCGCGATGGTGTTCAGGAAGACGGGCAGCAGCACGATGAAGGCCGCGCCGAGGAAGGAACCGAGAATCGAACCGACGCCGCCGATGATGATCATGAACAGGATGCGGAAGGACAGGTCCAGGTTGTACGCTTCCGGTTCCACCGTGCCCAGGTAGGCATATGCATACAGGGCGCCGGCCACGCCGCAGTAGAAGGAGCTGACGGCAAACGCCAGCAGCTTGGTGCGCATCAGCCTGAAGCCGATCACTTCGGCCGCCATGTCCATGTCGCGCACGGCCATCCACGAGCGCCCCACGTTGGAGCGGATCATGTTCTTGGCCAGCAGCGCCATGCCGGCGACGATGGCCAGCACCAGCAGGTATTTGCTTTGCGGCGTGTCGAACTGGTAGCCGAGGATGGTCATCTTCTGCACCGTGATCACGCCCGAGGAGCTGTAGTTGGTCAGATACGGAATCTTGGTCAGGCACCAGACGACGAAGAACTGCGTCGCCAGGGTGGAGGCGGCCAGGTAAAAGCCGCGGATGCGCAAGGAGGGCAGGCCGAAGGCGATGCCCACCATGGCCGCGCACAGGCCGCCCAGGATGAAGGACACGAGCAGCGGCAAGCCAGGCAGGCGGGCCATGAAGTTATACGAGGCAAAGGCGCCCACGGCCATGAAGGCGGCCGTGCCCAGCGACAGCTGGCCCGCGTAACCGGTCAGGATGTTCAGGCCCAGCGCCGCCAGCGCGAAGATCAGGAAGGGGATCAGGATCGCCGACAGCATGTAGGGCGAGGCGACATACGGCAGGAGGAAGACGGCGACGAGCAGCGTGGCCGTCAGCGCCAGGCGGTCTTGCCGGATCGGGAAAATCTGGTTGTCAGCCTGGTAGCTGGTCTTGAATTGTCCTGCTTCACGGTAAATCATGGCGTGTCCTTTACTGGCTGTTGGGGTGTTTGTCGGATTACGCCTTCGGCTAATCCGACCTACGATGCGCTTTGGGCCTTATATTCGCCGGATGATCTTCTCGCCGAACAGGCCTTCCGGACGCACCAGCAGGAACAGCAGGGCCAGCACATACGGGAACCAGCCTTCGATGCCGCCACCCACCATGGGGCCGAGGTAGACCTCCGCCAGTTTTTCCGACGCGCCGATGATCAGGCCACCGACGATGGCGCCGGGCACCGATGTAAAGCCGCCCAGGATCAGCACCGGCAGCGCTTTCAAGGCGATGAAGGTGAGGGCGAATTGCACGCCGTTGCGCGCCCCCCACAGCAGGCCGGCCACCATCGCGACCAGGCCCGCCACGCCCCACACCACGGCCCAGATGCGCTGCAGCGGAATGCCGACCGCCAGCGCCGCCTGATGGTCGTCGGCGACGGCGCGCAGGGCGCGGCCCACCTTGGTTTTCGAGAACAGCAAGGCCAGGCAGATCACCAGCAAGGCGCAGATGCCGGCCGCCATCAGGTCGAACTGCGAGATGTTGATGTCGAAGCGGTCCATCAGGAACTGCATCGGTACGTCTTCGATGGGCAGGTCCAGCTTGTGCACCTGCGAGCCCCACATCAGCTGCGCCAGGCCTTCGATGAAAAAGGTCAGGCCGATGGTGGCCATGAACAGCGTGATTTCCGGCTGGTTGACGAGGGACCGCAAGACCACCCTTTCAATCGCCATGCCCAGGACGATCATGGTGAGCATCGTCAGCGGAATGGCCAGCCACAGCGACAGGCCGAACTTGTCCATGATGCCGACGCAGGTGAGGGCGGCGAAAAACACCATCGCTCCCTGCGCAAAATTGAACACGCCCGAGGCCTTGTAGATCAGCACGAAGCCGATCGCCACCAGCGCATACATGACGCCCGACAGCAGGCCGCCGATCAGCACTTCAAAGAAAAAATTGATATTCATTGTTATCCCTGGTCTGGTGCTAGTGGGCTACACCCAAGTACGCGTTGATGACATCCTGGTTGCTGCGCACCTCGTCGGGCGTGCCGTCGCCGATCTTCTTGCCGTAGTCGAGCACCACCACGCGGTCGGAGATATCCATCACCACGCCCATGTCGTGCTCGATCAGCACGATGGTCGTGCCCAGCTGGTCGTTGACGTCGAGGATGAAGCGGCACATGTCCTGCTTTTCTTCCACGTTCATGCCGGCCATCGGTTCGTCCAGCAGCAGGATTTCCGGTTCTGCCACCAGCGCGCGGCCCAGTTCCACCCGCTTTTGCAGGCCGTAGGGCAAACGTCCCACGGGCGTCTTGCGGATGGCCTGGATTTCCAGGAAGTCGATGATCTCTTCTGCTTTCTTGCGGTGTTCGATTTCCTCGCGCCGCGCCGGCCCCCAGTACAGGGCTTGCAGCAGGAAATTCGACTTCATCTTGAGGTTACGCCCCGTCATGATGTTATCTAACACCGTCATGCCCTTGAACAGGGCGATGTTCTGGAAGGTGCGGGCGATGCCGGACTTGGCGGCCGCATAGCAATCCATGCCGCGCCGGTGCTCGCCCCGGTAGATGATTTCGCCCTGCTGCGGGCGGTACACGCCATTGATCACGTTGAGCATCGAGCTTTTGCCCGCGCCGTTCGGGCCGATGATGGCGCGGATTTCATGCTGCTTCACGTCGAACGAGATGTCGGTCAGCGCTTTCACGCCGCCGAACGACAGCGAGATGTTCTTCAGGTCGAGGATCACGGGGCCCGTCTTGCGGGCCGTGCCGAAATGGGCGTCGGGTTCGTTCATTTGCATCGTGCTGTGCTCCATCATGCGGCCAGGCCCTGGGGCCGGTACGTTTTGCTGTCCCAGATCTGCAGGTCGGCGCTGGTCGAACCGGTGCGGCCATCCTCGAATTTCACCTGGGTCTCGATGTATTGCGTTGCCTTGCCTTCATACAGGGCGGAGATCAGCACCGCGTATTTTTCGGCGATGAATTTGCGGCGCACCTTGCGCGTGCGCGTCAGCTCGTCGTCGTCCGGATCGAGTTCCTTGTGCAGCACGAGGAAGCGGTGCACCTGCGTGCGGTCCATCAGCGGATCGGCCGCCAGTTCCGCGTTGACTTGCTCGATGCAGTCGCGGATCAGGCCATAGGTCTCGGCGCGCGCCGCCAGGTCCGTGTAGCCGGAGTAGGCGATGCCGCGCCGCTCTGACCAGTTGCCCACCGCTTCGATGTCGATGTTGATGAAGGCGCACACATGGTCGCGCGCATGGCCGAAGGCCACCACTTCCTTGATGAAGGGGAAGAACTTGAGCTTGTTTTCAATGTAGTTGGGGGCGAACATGGCGCCGCAATTCATCTTGCCCACGTCGGCCGCGCGGTCGATGATCTTCAGATGGCCTTCGCTGTCGAACACGCCCGCGTCGCCCGTATGGAAGTAGCCGTGGTCGTCGATCACTTCGGCCGTGGCGTCGGGGCGCTTGAAGTAGCCGCTCATGGTGGCGGGCGACCTGACCAGCACTTCGCCATTGGCCGCCAGCTTGACTTCCACGCCCGGCGCCGGCAATCCCACGCTGTCGAACTTGATATTGCCGTCCGGTTGCAGACACACATAGGCGCAGGTTTCGGTCGAGCCGTACAGCTGCTTGAGGTTGACGCCGATGGAGCGGTAGAAGCGGAACAGGTCGGGGCCGATGGCGGCGCCGGCCGTGTAGGCGACGCGCACGCGCGACAGTCCCAGCACGTTTTTCAGCGGGCCGTAGACGAGCAGTTCGCCCAGCTTGTAGCTGATGCGGTCCGCCAGCGAGACGGGCTTGCCGTCGAGGATCTGCGCGCCGCAGCGCTTGGCCACGTCCATGAAATGGCTGAACATGTGGCGCTTGATGCTGCTCGCGTCTTCCATGCGTATCATCACGCTGGTGAGCATGTTCTCGAACACGCGCGGCGGCGCGAAGTAGCAGGTGGGGCCGATTTCGCGCATGTCGATCATCACCGTGTCGCCCGATTCGGGGCAGTTGACGGTGAAACCTGCCACCATGGCTTGCGCCAGCGAGAACAGGCAGTCGCCCACCCACGCCATGGGCAGGTAGGACAGGATGTCTTCATTGTCGGTGAGCTTGTCGAAGGCGACGCCGCCTTCGCCGGCCGCCAGCAGCGCCGCGTGGCTCTGGCACACGCCCTTCGGTTTGCCCGTGGTCCCCGAGGTGTACAGCATGACGGCGGAATCCTGGGCCTTGCCCTGTTCCACGGCAGCGTCGAAAAAGCCCGGATGCTCGCGGTCGTAGGTGCGGCCCAGCGCCTGCAGGCCCGCGAAGGAAATCAGCTCCGGCTGGCGGTAGTGCCGCATGCCCCGTTCATCGTCGTAGGCGATGTGGGCGATGTGCGGATACAGGGCCTTGAGTTCGAGCAGCTTGTCGACCTGCTCCTGGTCTTCGACGATGGCGTAATGGACTTCCGCGTCCTGCAGCACGTAGGCCATGTCGGCGGCCGGCGCATCCTGGTACAGCGGCACGGGCACGCCGCCCAGGCTTTGCGCGGCCAGCATGGCCCAGTACAGGCGGGGACGGTTGTCGCCGATGATGGCCAGATTCATGCCGCGCTGGAAGCCGATGGCGGCCAGGCCGCAGGCCAGCGCGCGCACCTCGTCGTTGACCTGGGACCAGGTCCAGGTTTGCCAGATGCCCAGGTGTTTTTCACGAAAGGCGGGCTTGTCGGATCGTACTGTCCCGTGTTGCAATAAGCGCCGCGGAAAAGTCGGCATTGCTGCTGTGGTATTCGTTTGCACCAGTGTCTCCCTGTTGCTTGTCTCAGGCCCCACCTCGTTGGATGGCGCTCCGTGTTTTTTATGTGTAAGGCGTTTGTGCAATGATAGTAGCTTGCGTTAGTTTGCCAAGTTGTCTTTTCGGGGACATTTACCCACTTTTCGATGGTGCATCGCACAATGACCTACCCTGATATCACCCTCAAGGATGCCGTGCGCGCGGCCCACTGGGCGCAACTGCTCGACCCCGTGCAAATGGCCCGGGTCGAGGCCGATGTGTTCGAGACTTTCGTGCCGAAAGGCGGCTTTGTCTGCCGCAAGGGCGAGCCGGTGGACTACTGGATTGGCGTCATCAGCGGCATGGTCAAGATGAATAATTTTTCCGCTTCCGGCAAGGCCATGACGTTTACGGGCTTGTCACCGGGCAGCTGGTTTGGCGAAGGGTCGCTGCTCAAGCGCGAGATACGCAAATACGACACCATCGCCGTGCGCGATACGCGCGTGGCGCGCCTGCCCGCCGCCACCTTCCACTGGCTGCTGGAAACGAGCCTGCCATTCACGCGCTTCCTGCTGATGCAGCTCAACGAGCGCCTGGGCCAGTTCATCGGCATGATGGAAAACGAACGCCTGCTCGACCTGAACACGCGCGTGGCGCGCTGCCTGGCCTCGATGTTCCACTCGCACCTGTACCCGAGCGTGGACACCCTGGTGCAGCTGTCGCAGGAAGAAATCGGCCTGCTGTCCGGTTCCTCGCGCCAGCGCGCCAACCAGGCCTTGCAGGTGCTGGAAAAAAAGGGTTTGTTGCGCCTCGATTACGGCGGCATCCGCGTGCTGGACCTGGAAGGCTTGCGCCGCTACGAGGCCGATGACGGCGAATGAGGCTGCGCTGCCGGAACGCTCTGCAAGTGCCCGGCTAATCGCGGTATCATAGGCACTTCCCAGCACCGCACTTTTTCGCCGCCATGCAGACATCCGTTCAGAGTCACCCCGCCTCCCGTTTATCGCAACTGCGCGCCGCCATGCGCGCGCAGCAGATCGATGCGCTGATCGTGCCATCGGCCGACCCGCATTTGTCCGAGTACCTGCCGGCCCGCTGGCAGGGCCGCGAATGGCTGTCGGGCTTTACGGGTTCCGTCGGCACCCTGGTCGTCACGCAGGATGTTGCCGGCGTGTGGACCGATGGCCGCTACTGGGAGCAGGCGGAAGACGAACTGGCCGGCAGCGGCATCGTCCTGAAAAAAATCCCGTCCGGCGCCAGCGTGCTGTATATCGACTGGCTGGGCGAGACCATGCGGCCGGGGCAGACGGTAGCCGTCGACGGCGCCGTGCTGGGCCTGGCCAATGCGCGATTGCTGCAGCAGGCGCTGGGCGCGCAAGTGACCCTGCGCACGGACACCGACGTGCTGCAAGCCGTGTGGCCCGATCGCCCGGCCATGCCGGCCGCGCCCGTGGTTGAACATGCGGCCGCGTATCCATCGCTGTCGCGCACGCAGAAGCTGGCGGCCCTGCGCGCCGGCATGGCGGCGCACGGCGCCAGCCACCACGTCATTTCCACGCTCGACGATATCGCCTACCTGTTCAACCTGCGCGGCGCCGACGTCAATTACAACCCCGTTTTCCTCGCCCATGCGCTGGTGGGACCGGAGCGCGCCACCCTGTTCGTCGCCGACGGCAAGGTAGCCTCCGCCCTGCGCGCCACCCTGGAGAGCGAGGGCGTGGACGTGGCCGCATACGACCGCACGGCGGCCGCGCTGGCCGCCTTGCCGGCCGATGCCAGCTTGCTGCTGGACCCGCGCCGCATCACCTTTGGCACGCGCCAGGCCGTGGCCGACGGCGTGCGCGTGGTGGAAGCCATCAATCCCACCACGCTTGCCAAGTCGCGCAAGACGGACAGCGAAGCGGCGCACGTGCGCGCCGCCATGGAACAGGACGGCGCCGCCCTGTGCGAGTTTTTCAGCTGGCTGGATGCCACCCTGGCCGACCCGCAGCGCGCGCCGCTGACGGAAATCGGCGTCGACGAACACCTGACGGCCGCGCGCGCCCGCCGCGCCGGTTTTGTCAGCCCCAGTTTCGGCACCATCGCCGGCTTCAATGCGCATGGCGCCATCATGCATTACCACGCGCACGCGGATACGGCGGCGACCATCGAAGGCGATGGCTTGCTGCTGATCGACTCGGGCGGCCAGTATTGGGGCGGCACGACGGACATCACGCGCGTCGTTCCCGTCGGCACGATCACGGCCGGGCACAAGCGCGATTTCACCCTCGTCTTGCGCAGCATGATGGCCCTGTCGCGCGCGCAGTTCCCGCGCGGCGTGAAGTCGCCCATGCTGGACTCCATCGCCCGCGCGCCGCTGTGGGCCGAAGGCATCGACTTTGGCCACGGCACGGGCCACGGCGTGGGCTTTTTCCTCAACGTCCATGAAGGACCGCAATCGATTTCCCAGTCCGCCATGCCGGAGCCGCAGACGGCCATGGAGCCGGGCATGATCACCTCCATCGAACCGGGCATTTATCGTCCCGGCCAGTGGGGCATCCGCATCGAGAACCTGGTACTCAACGTTCCTGCGGAAACGACGCAGTTCGGCGAATTCCTGCGCTTCGAGACCCTGACCTTGTGCCCGATCGACACGCGCTGCGTCGAGCGCTCGCTGTTGCGCGACGACGAGGCGGCCTGGCTCAACGACTATCACGCCACCGTGCGCGCGCGCCTCGCGCCGCTGTTGTCCGGCGATGCGCTGGCGTGGCTGGAACAGCGCACGGGAGCCATCTGATGCGCTCGACCCGCGCCACGTCCGCCATCGAGCGGCTCAAGGAACGCACCGGCAACCGCCTCTACACGATGGCGCGCACGGGCGATGAACTGTTTTTCCTGACCGAAGGCCCCGGCTTGCCGCCTCTGTGCCCGCCGCTGGAACTCGATGCCTTTGTCGCCTTTGTCAATGGCCTGGGACCGCAAAAGGCGCGCCGCGTCAGCAAGCTTGACGTGGCGTTTGAAAAGCAGCTGACGAAAAAGCCCTAAATGCCGACCATCGACTTCCTGCGCGCCTACTGGTCGCCGGCCGAGCTGGCGACGAATGGCGTGATCCTGCTGAACCTGCTGGGCGCGCTCTTGCTGGGCTTGCTGGTGGGTTACGAGCGTTCGTATCACGGGCGCGCGGCGGGCATGCGCACCTACAGCCTCGTCTGCATGGCCTCGGCCGCGCTGACGGTACTGGGCGGTTACCCGGAATTCTGGTACGGCGGCCATGGCGCCATCGTCGGCAGCGACCCCACGCGCGTGATCCAGGGCATCGTCACGGGCGTGGGTTTTCTCGGCGCCGGCGTCATCATGCGCGAGGGTTTCAATATCAGCGGCCTGACGACGGCCGCCTCGATCTGGGCCTCGTCCGTGATCGGCATCATGGTCGGCATCGGCTTTTATCTGTCGGCCATGGGCCTGGCTTTCCTGTGCGCGATGGCGATGATTTTTCTGTCAAAATTGGAGAACTGGCTGCCGTCGCGCCACGCGGTGGCCATCACCATGCGCTTCAAGCAGGGCTTTATTCCGCGCGAAGATGCGCTGCGGCGCATGGCTGCCAAGCGCGGCTACGACATCGCCGGCGGCTCGCTGACCATCGGCAGCAACGACGGCATGCAGGAATGGCGCTTTGTCGCCATCGCGCATGGCAAGAACACGGGCGCCAGCCTGTCGGCCATGTCGGCCGAACTGGCCGCCTTCGAAGGCATCGCCGGCTTCCAGCTGTCGCATGCCCGCAATTGATACGGATGCCGAGAGGATGGACATGGATGCACAGGCGCAAGCGGTACTCGACTTCTGGTTTTTGCCGCCGGATCACCCTGGCCATGGCCAGTCGCGCATGGAATGGTTCCGCAAGGATGACGCTTTCGACGCGCAGATACGCGCGCGTTTCGGCGCGCTGATCGATGCCGCCATCGACGGCGGCTTGCGCGCATGGGATGCGACGCCGCACGGCGCGCTGGCGCGCCTCGTCGTGCTCGACCAGTTTACGCGCAATGTGTATCGGGGCACGCCGCGCGCCTTTGCCGGCGACGCTCAGGCGCTGGCGCTGGCCCTCGCCTTGACGCAAGCGGGGCAGGACCGCCAGCTGCCACCGATGCTGCGCGCTTTTGCCTACCTGCCGTTCGAACACGCGGAAGACCTGGCCATGCAGGCGCGCGCCGTCGAGCTGTTCCAGCTGCTGTCGCAGGCGCAGCCCGGCTTTGACGGCATGCTCGACTACGCCGAGCGCCACCAGGAAGTGATCGCCCGCTTTGGCCGCTTCCCGCACCGCAACGCCATCCTCGGCCGCACTTCCACGCCGCAAGAGCTGGAATTCCTGCGCCAGCCGGGATCGAGCTTTTAGAAAATCATCATGAACGTCACACTCAATATCATCGGCGCCGGCCACGTGGGCCGCGTGCTGGGCCGTTTGTTTGCGCAAACCGAGGGGGCGCATGGTGGAAAAATCCTGGTGCAGGATGTGCTGACACGGTCGATGGCCTCGGCGCAAGCGGCCGTCGCTTTCATCGGCGCCGGCACGCCCGTCGACAGCTATGCGGCCTTGCGCCACGCCGACGTCACCATGCTGGCCGTCTCGGACGACCAGATCGGCCCGGCCTGCGCGGCCCTGGTGGCCGAAGGGCGCCAGGCGGGCGCCATCGTGTTCCACTGCAGCGGCGCGCTGGCCTCGAACGTGCTGCTGGCCGCCACGCAGGCGGGCGCCTTTGTCGCCAGCGCGCATCCGATCCGCAGCTTTGCCGACCCCGCACAAGTGGCCGCCACCTTCGACGGCACGTTTTGCGGCGTGGAAGGCGATCCGCTGGCGCTGGCCTTTTTGACGCCGGCCTTGATCGCCATCGGCGCGCGCCCCGTGCCCATCGATCCGGCCGCCAAGACCCTGTATCACGCTGCCGCCGTCTTCGCCAGCAATTACCTGGTGACGGTGCTCGACGCGGCCCTGCGCGCCTACCAGGCGGCCGGCATTCCCGAGCCGGTGGCGCGCGAACTGGCCCAGCCCCTGGTGACGGAAGCGGTGGCCAATGTATTCCGCCTGGGCGCCGCGCCCGCGCTCTCCGGCCCCATCGCGCGGGGCGACTCGGCCACCGTGCAACGCCAGCAGCAGGCGGTGCAGCAATGGGATGCCGCCACGGGCGAGTTGTACCGGGCGCTGGTGGCGCCCACGCAGGAGCTGGCCCGGCGCAAGCGCGGCGGGTGACTCAGGCGGCGTGCACGCCGTTGCGGCCGTGATGCTTGGCTTGATACAGCGCGCTGTCGGCGCGTGAAAAGAAGGCCGATTCGCTTTCCTCTGACCGGTATTCGGCCACACCCAGGCTGATCGTCACCGGTACGCGCGGCGCGGGCAGGCCGAAATCGTGGCCTTCGATGGCGGCGCGCAGGTTTTCCGCCACTTCCATCGCTTGGGCCAGGCTGCAGTTATTCAGCAGTACCAGATATTCCTCGCCGCCCCAGCGCGTGATGACGTCGCTTTCGCGCACGGTGGCGCGCGCCACGTCGGCCACGCCACGGATGACCTTGTCTCCCCACAGGTGGCCGTGCGTATCGTTGACGCGCTTGAAGAAGTCGATGTCGAACAGGATGGCCGACATCGGTTGCTCGTTGCGTCTGGACAGGAGCATGGCGCGCTGGAACAGCAATTCCAGCGATTGGCGGTTCAATAGCCCCGTCAGCGCATCCGTCGAGGCGATGCGCTCGATGCGGCGCTGGTAGCGGTTTACCGTCAGCAGGGTCAAGCCCAGGACCAGCACGGTCACGCCAAAGCTGATGGCCAGGTTGAAGATGAACACGCGCTGCAGCGACTGCACTTCGTCGCTGACGTTCTGCTCGACCACCAGGTACCAGCCCAGTTCGGGAATGAAGCGCGAGTTGACGAGGATTTGCGCGCTGCCCAGCTGGTACGACAGATGCGTTGGCTGGCTCTCGTGGTTGATGATTTTATCGGCAATGGCGTTCACGCCGGGCAGGCTGCGGATATTGCCGTGCCCGTTGCGCATGGTCTTGCCCGTCAACACCAGGGTGCCGGCGGCATCGACAAAATAGATGTTGCGGTGGAAGCGCGCCTGGTAGCGGTCGATGATGTGGTTCATGGTGGCCAGGGTCAGGCCAATGCCGGTGGCGCCGATGAACTGGCCGTCGTAGTCATAGACGCGGTGGTTGATGAAGATGGTCATGCTGTCGCGGTTGGCCATGTCCACGTCGACATTTGTTTCATAGTCGGTCTTGTCCATGGCCCGCACGCGGTAGTACCAGATGTCGCGCGTTTCCTGCGGGCTGACGGATTTCAAGGTGCCTTCCGCGTAATAATATTTGCTGCTCTTGTCCGAGACGAGAAAGCTGGTGATGGCGCCGTACTTCTTCTTCACCTCGGCCAGGTAGCGCACGATCTGTTCCGGCTTGTTTTCGCCCGCCAGTATCCAGTCGCGCACGAAGGTGTCATGCGCCATCAGCGACGAGATGAACACGGGGCGCAGCATGTCCTTCTGGATTTCCGAGTAAATATTGTCGCCCGTCAGGGGCAGGGTCTGGTCGGCGATGCCGTGCTCGATGGCTTTGCGCGAAGCCAGGTAACTGGCCAGGCTGGTGGCCATGAAGCCCGCGCCCAGGATCAGGGTGAGAAGAATGAGCAGGCGGTATTTGATCGACAGAAGACGCATGGAGACGGGGAATGGCCGGCGGGAAGGCTATCGTGACGCAAGCCAAAAGTATGCAGCAGGGCGGATATTAGCGCAATGATAACTGGCTTTATTGATAATTTACGCTGGCGAACACGACAAGATAACCACGACTTACCAAATAAAAGTGCCGATTTGTCGACAAAGATTCCAATTAGCAATAAGATTTGACGAGGGGAATCATTGCGCACCGCCCCTGTCTTGTTGCCCGTTTTCGGCACGGGACATTACGCGCAGGGAGTGTTGCATGTTATTTTTAAAGAGTACGTCCGTCAGCAAGGCCCCCGGTATTTACGAGGTCGACATCGCCGCCAAACCACCGGGCAAGACCTTCGGCATTTTTCTTGCCACCGATCCCGACCACCCGCCACTGGCCTTGCTGGGGCAATTGAAGGCGCTTGGATTCGAGAACACCTATAGTTCGCCCTACCTGCACAAGGATGGGGGCAAAGTGCTGGACCTGCATTTCCAGAAGGATGGCACGGACATCTTCAAGGGCTGGAAGACCGAGGAGTGCACGCAGAACGTGGCGGCCATCACGGCCTTGTTCGAGGAGCATGGCATTACCATCGCTCCACGCGTCATGTCGATGGCCGAAGCCTACGCTTAATCTGCCTCAACCGCTTCAACCCGCCTCGACGCCGATGTGATACAGCGCCCACGGGCAGCTGGAAAAACGTTCGGCCAGGGGCATGGCCGCCACGGCCGCGATGCGGTCCGCATCGTGGATCGCCCAGAGCGGTCCCAGGCCGCCCAGCGCCATCGCCTGGCCATCCAGGTGGGTGGCGACAATGAAACGCTGTGTGCGCGCCTGCGCCATGGTCAGCGCCGCCGCGTAGCCATCGACGGCGCGCAGCAACAGCCGCACGGCATCTTCCTCGGGCGCGCCCGCCGCCTTCAATACATCGACCAGCAATGGCCCGCGCAGGGCATGGACCTTGCCGTCGTATTCCAGGGTGGGGTGGATGGTGCGTGCCGGCAAATTCGCCAGCGCCGCAAAGTCGAAAGCCCGCGCCCGTTCAAAACTGATCTTTTGCTTGTGCATCATCTGGTCGCGCACGGCGTCGAAGGGACCCCGGTTGGGCTTGTCGATGCTGCCCGTGACGGTCAGCAGTGCCGGCCCGCGCAAGCCTGTGGGCGCCGCGCGGCCTATGGCGGGCAGGGCGGTGGCGGCCATGGCGGCGGCAAGAAACTGGCGTTTATGCATGCATTTCTCCTGGTGACTGAAAATCGATAATGTTCTTAAGTCTATCTTAAGTTCGCTCAACGGTGCGCATTTTACGGTTATTGTCAGTTTGCAATGTCGACTTACATCTTGTCACAGTTCTTACGGAATGATGAAAGACGTAGCTTTTTTCGGCTGTTATTGTGTCTTCATCGCACTTCGCTGAACTGCGAATCCAGGCACCATTCACTAATTGAGAGAGAGAACATGATGAAGAAGAAAATCCTGTTTGCAATGATCGCTTCCGTTACCGCACTGACCGGCATGAGCGCAGCACACGCCGAAGGCGCCTATGTGGGTGCTGGCGTCACGGGCAACCGTTATAACTTCGATATTCCTGGCGCCACCAGCGCCGACAATCACAGCGGCTACAAGGCTGGCGCCAAGATCTTCGCCGGTTACGATTTCGACAAAACCTGGGCAATCGAAGGTGGCTATGCCGATTTCGGCAGCAAGGATTACAGCTATGTCACGGGTGCAGGCAACGGTTCCGTGAAAAGCGATTCGCATGGCTACTACCTGGCCGGCAAGGCCACCATGCCTGTGAGCGATAAAGTCGGCGTGTTCGGCAAGCTCGGCGTGGCCAAGGTCAAGAACAGCCTGAGCGGCACGGGCCTGTCGACCGGCATCAGCGGCAACGACAAGACGGGCGTGTACGCTTCCGTCGGCGCCCAGTACGCGATCAACGAGAAAGTCTCGCTGACGGCGGAAGTGGAACACTTCGGCAAGAGCGCCGACCAGGGCCGCAAGGCTACGGGCCTCGCTCTGGGCGCACGCTACAACTTCTAAGTCACCGGAAGTTTGCTGAAAAAAAAGGCAGTTACCGCGAGGTAACTGCCTTTTTGCATGGCCGGACCGAAATTACGTGGTCAGCGGCTTGTAGCGGATACGTTTTGGCTTCGCGCCTTCTTCACCCAGGCGTTTCTTCTTGTCGGCTTCGTACTCTTGATAGTTGCCGTCGAAGAAGGTGACTTGCGAATTGCCTTCGAAGGCCAGGATGTGCGTGGCGATACGGTCGAGGAACCAGCGGTCATGGGAAATGACCATGACGCTGCCGGCAAATTCCAGCAGGGCGTCTTCCAGCGCGCGCAAGGTTTCCACATCCAGATCGTTCGACGGTTCATCGAGCAGCAGGACGTTGCCGCCCATCAGCAGAGTTTTTGCCAGGTGCAGACGGCCGCGTTCACCGCCGGACAGGTTGCCCACTTGCTTTTGCTGGTCCGAGCCCTTGAAGTTGAAGCGGCCCAGGTAGGCGCGCGACGGCATTTCGAAGCGGCCGACCGTCAGCATGTCGGCGCCGCCGGACACGTCTTCGAACACGGATTTGTTGTCAGCGAGACTATCACGGTTCTGGTCGACGATGGACACGCGCGCCGTCTGGCCGATGGCCACTTCGCCGCTGTCCGGCGTTTCCTTGCCGGTGATCATCTTGAACAGGGTCGACTTGCCAGCGCCGTTGGGACCGATGATGCCGACGATGGCGCCTGGCGGCACGGTAAAACTCAGGTTGTCGATCAGAAAACGGTCGCCGAACGCTTTCGACACGTTCTTGAACTCGATGACTTCATTGCCCAGGCGCTCTGCCACGGGAATGAAGATCTCCTGCGTCTCGTTGCGCTTCTGGTATTCGTGCTCGGACAGTTCGTTGAAGCGGGCCAGGCGGGCTTTCGACTTGGCCTGGCGCGCTTTCGGGTTCTGGCGCGACCATTCCAATTCCTTCTGCAGCGCTTTCTGGCGCGCCGATTCCGTCGCTTCTTCCTGCTTCAAACGGGCTTGCTTCTGGTCCAGCCAGGTCGAGTAGTTGCCCTTCCATGGAATGCCGTGGCCGCGGTCCAGCTCCAGGATCCACTCTGCCGCGTTGTCGAGGAAGTAGCGGTCATGGGTGATGGCCACGACGGTGCCGGGGAAGCGCAGCAGGAATTGTTCCAGCCAGTCGACCGATTCCGCATCCAGATGGTTGGTCGGCTCGTCGAGCAGCAGCATGTCGGGCTTGGACAGCAGCAGCTTGCACAGCGCCACGCGGCGCTTTTCACCGCCGGACAGCACGCCGATGGTGGCGTCCCATGGCGGCAGGCGCAGCGCGTCGGCGGCCATTTCCAGCTGCAGATTCAGATTGCCGCCGTCGGAAGTCGAGATGATCGCTTCCAGGCGTGCCTGTTCCGTGGCCAGGGCGTCGAAATCGGCGTCTTCCTCGGCATAGGCGGCGTACACGGCTTCCAGCTTGGCTTGCGCTTCAAACACTTCGCCCAGGCCGGATTCCACTTCCTGGCGCACGGTTTTTGCCGGATCGAGCTGCGGTTCCTGCGGCAGGTAGCCGATGTTCAGGCCCGGCATCGGCACGGCTTCGCCCTGGATGTCGGTGTCGATGCCTGCCATGATTTTCAGCAGGGTCGATTTGCCGGAGCCGTTCAGGCCCAGCACGCCGATCTTCGCGCCTGGGAAGAAGGAGAGGGAAATATCTTTCAGAATCTGGCGCTTGGGCGGGACGATTTTGCCCACGCGATTCATGGTGTAGACGTAATTTGCCATTAGAAATCTCGGGTGATATACAAAGACGGACAGGATACGGTAAACGCCCGCTTCCGGCCAGCGCTGTGCGCTGCCGGAACGGGCCGGTCAGGCGGCCAGACGCGCGCGGCGGCTGCTCCACAGGCCCTCGGCCGCATACAGGCCCAGCGCCGTCCAGATGACGAGGAAGCCCAGCATGCGCTCGGGCGTGAACGATTCGTGGAAGACCCATACGCCGATCAGGAGCTGGCCCGTGGGCGCGATGTATTGCAACAGTCCCAGCACGGCCAGCGGCAGGCGGCGCGCGCCAGCGGCGAACAGCAGCAGGGGAATGGCCGTGATGGGGCCGGACGCCAGCAGCAGCGCGCGCGTGGCGGTGGAGTCGGTATTGACGAAGCCGCTCTGGCCATGCCAGGCCAGCCACAGCATGTAGGCCAGCGCCAGGGGAAAAAGAATCAATGTTTCAAACGACAAGCCTTCCAGCGCGCCCAGCGCGGCCGTCTTGCGCAGCAGGCCATAGCCGCCGAAGGTGGCCGCCAGCAGCAGGGCGATCCACGGTATCTGCCCCGCCTGCCAGGTGAGCCAGGCCACGCCGCAGCCGGCCAGGCCGATGGCCAGCCACTGCAGGCGGCGCAAGCGCTCGTGCAGCAGCAAAAAGCCCAGCATGACATTGATCAGGGGCGTAATGAAGTAGCCGAGGCTGGCGTCGACCACGTGGCCGTTGTTGACGGCCCAGATATAGATGAACCAGTTGGCGGACAGCAAAAACGCGCTGGCCACGAAGCTGGCCACCACTTTCGGCTGGCTGCGCAAGGCGCCCAGCCAGCTCCACTGGCGGCGCACGGTCAGCACGATACCGAGGAACAATAGCGACCAGACCATGCGGTTGGCCAGGATTTCCTGCGGCGCGATGGCGTCGATGGCATGGAAATACAGGGGGAACAGGCCCCAGCACAGGAAGGCGAGGGAGGCGTAGAGCATGCCTGGATTCATGATGGGGGCACTGGAGAGTAGACAGTCTGTCATTATCGCTGAAAACACACGGGGCTGCCCGGCGCCGCTGGCGAGGCGTAGAATGGCAACAAATCAACGGCCGCCCGTTCGCGCAAGCGGGCGCGGCGGCATAAAACAACGACCTTGGGGCAGCCCGGAACCATGCAAAAATACTCTTGCTATTTGCTAATACCTATCATATTGTGCGATGCAACAAAACAAAAACGGGTGCAATCTTGACGTCGGAACATAAAAAAAGCAGCCTGGTCGGCTTGACGCTGGCTGCCGTCGGCATCGTCTATGGCGATATCGGCACCAGTCCGCTGTACACCCTGAAAACGGTCTTCGACCCGACCCATGGCCTGTCCGTCACGCATAACAACCTGCTGGGCATCGTCTCGCTGATCTTCTGGGGCCTGACCCTGATCGTCTCGCTCAAGTACGTGACCCTGGTGCTGCGCGCCGACAACCGCGGCGAGGGCGGCATCATGGCCCTGATGGCGCTGGTGCTGTCGTCCGTCAGCAAGTCGTCGCGCTGGCACGTGCCGCTGATGGTGATCGGCGTCTTCGGCGCCACCCTGTTCTACGGCGACAGCGTGATCACGCCGGCCATTTCCGTGCTGTCGGCCATCGAAGGCCTGGAAGTGGCCACGCCCGCCTTCAGCCCGTACGTGGTGTGGCTGACGATCGCCGTGCTGGTGGGCCTGTATTCCGTGCAGTCGCACGGCACGGCCGGCATCGGCCGCTTCTTCGCTCCCATCATGCTGATCTGGTTTGTCGCGCTGGCCTGCATGGGCGTGGTCAACATCATCAAGTCGCCGGCCATCCTGGCCGCCGTCAACCCGCTGCATGCGGTGGCTTTCTTGCTGGAAAATGGCCGCATCGCCTTCCTGTCGCTGGGCGCCGTGGTGCTGGCGCTGACGGGCGCCGAGGCGCTGTACGCCGACATGGGCCACTTCGGCAAGAAGCCGATCCGCATGGCCTGGTTTCTGATCGCCTTCCCCGCGCTGGCATTGAATTACCTGGGCCAGGGCGGCCTGCTGCTCGCGCACCCTGAAGCCATTTCCAATCCCTTCTACCAGCAGCTGGGCGCCTGGAGCGTGTATCCGCTGGTGATCCTGTCGACCATGGCCACCGTGATCGCTTCGCAGGCAACCATTTCCGGCACCTTCTCGATGACCAAGCAAGCCATCGCGCTGGGCTTTTTGCCGCGCATGCGCGTGCGCCACACGTCGGAAAGCGAAATCGGCCAGATTTACATCCCGGCCGTCAACTGGCTGCAACTGGCCGTGGTGCTGCTGGCCGTAGTCGGCTTCGGCTCCTCGGAAAAGCTGGCCGCCGCCTACGGCATCGCCGTCACGGCCACCATGCTGGCCACCACCATCCTGACCTTCTTCGTCATCCGCTACCGCTGGAAGATGAATTTGCTGCTGTGCTGGGCCGCCACGGGTTTCTTCCTGATCATCGACGTCAACCTGTTCTCGGCCAGCGCCCTGAAACTGTTCCACGGCGGCTGGTTCCCGCTGCTGCTGGGCGCCATCCTGTTCATCGTCATGCTGACCTGGAAGCGGGGCCGCCAGCTGGTGTTCGAGAACCTGGAAAAGCATGCGATCCCGCTCGACGATTTCCTCTCGTCGCTGTTCATCGCCCCGCCGCTGCGCGTGCCCGGCACGGCCATTTTCCTGCGCGGCGAAACGGATGGCGTGCCGCATGCGCTGCTGCATAACTTGCTGCACAACAAGGTGTTGCATGAAAGAGTCATTTTCCTTACCGTTTTCATGCATGAAGAACCGTGGGTGGCGCCGTCCGAGCGCGTGCGCGTGGTGGACCTGGGCCACCAGTGCTACCAGGTCAATGTGCATTACGGCTTCAAGGATGAGCCGGACATTCCCGATGCGCTGGCGCAATGCGCGCAGCAGGGACTGGATTTCGAGATGATGGAAACATCGTTCTTCATCGCGCGCCAGACCATCATTTCGACGCCGGGCGCCGGCATGATGCCGTGGCGCGAGCACCTGTTCGTCACCATGTCGCGCAACGCGCGCACGGCGGCCGACTACTATCAGATCCCGAGCAACCGGGTGATCGAACTGGGTACGCAGGTGGAAATCTAGACGTGGCAGTGCGGCGGAATGGTTGTTGTGACAATGTTGTATTGTTGCGCAATCTTCCGCCGTGCTTACGTCTGCTTACAAATTGGCCGCGCGACTCCTGTTAAACTGCTGCTCGCACCGGCCCGCACCGTACGGGCTGAGCCACACACCAATATTTAAAGGGAAACCATGAAATCGGTATTTCAAATGATCGCCACCCTCGCTTGCGCCGTGGCCCTGACCGCCTGCGGTGCTGCTGCCAACACCGAGAAGCCGGTCGTGCTCGACCCGAATACGCAAGTGAAAGAACTGACCATTACCGATACGGTGGTCGGCACCGGCACGGCAGCGGCGGCGGGCGACACCCTGCTGGTGACCTACACGGGCTGGCTGTATGACGCGAGCAAACCGGGCAACAAGGGCACGCAGTTCGATGCGAGCCCGGCCGGCTCCGGTTTTACTTTCCCGCTGGGTATCGGCCGTGTCATCCTGGGCTGGGACCGCGGCCTGGTCGGCATGCAGGTCGGCGGCACGCGCACCCTGGCCATTCCGTATGACCTGGGCTACGGCAAGGCAGGCAGCGCGCCGAAGATTCCCGGCTACGCCGGCTTGCTGTTCGAGATCAAGCTGGTGAGCGTGACGAAAAAGTAAGCACGCGCAAGGCAGCGGACAAAGGGCGATTCCACGGAATCGCCCTTTTTGCTTGGGCGGCCCCTTTACGCCTCGGGCGGGGCCAGTTCCTGGAAGTAATAGGTGGCGCCGCCCAGGTTGGCAGGCGCGTCATATTGCAGCACTTGCGTGCGGCGCAGCGCCACCGGTGTGCTGAAGGCGGGACCGTCGTAGACGAAGGTGTGGAATTCGCCGTTTTCGCCGCAGGCGTCGACGCCGGGCGGCAGGTCGGCCAGGAAGGCGGCATCGAATTCGCGCCCGCAAAATGTCCGTGGCAAGTGCTGGCCATTGATGCACACGACGATGGCCTTGAAGCCGGCGGCGAGAAATTCGTCGACCAGCGCGCGGCGGTCCCCGCCCCACAGGGGCAGGTGGGCCGTCAGGCCGGCCGCGGCGCAGACTTTTTCTTCCCAGTCGCGGTGCGGCTGCAGGTCGATGTCGCCAAACAGCGCATGATCGATGCCCTCGGCCTTGGCCGCGCGCAGCATGGCGATGAATTGCTCTTCATAGCTGGCCCAGCTGGCGTGATAGCGCTGCAGGCGCGCGCCCAGGCTGGCCGCCTGCGCCGCGAGCAGCTCGGGCGGCACGCCGTGCGAGCGCGACTTGCGGCCATCTTCATCCATGGCCGTGATCAGCAGCGGCACGTCCATGCCCGCGTTGCGTGCGCGCCACAGGGCCAGGCAGGAATCCTTGCCGCCGCTCCAGGAAATCAGGGCCGTCGTCATGCCGCAGCTTCCGGCGCCACCGCGCGCAGCATGTCGACGTGCTGTATGCCGTCTTCGTCGTACGGCGCGCTGACGGTGACAAAGCCGAACGACTGGTAGAAGCGCTCCAGGTAGTGCTGCGCGCCGATGCGGATGGCGTGGCCAGGATGCCGGCGTTCGGCACGCGCGATACCTTCCGTTAATAGCTGCTTGCCGGCGCCCGTGGTGCGCGCCTCGGGCGCCGTCAGCACGCGGCCCAGCGACATTTCCACATACTTGGCGCCCGGTGCCAGCACGCGCAGGTAGGCGGACAGACGGCGCTGGCCATCGACCGTTTGCCAGCCCAGCAAATGCATGGCTTGCTGGTCATGGCCGTCCAGGTCCGGGTAAATGCACTGCTGTTCGATGACGAACACGCGCTGGCGCAAGGCCAGCACCTGGTACAAATCGTGGGGGCCGAGTTCGTCGAACGTGTTCCATTGCCAGCTGATCATGGGTCATCCTTGATTGAGAGTGGCGTGATTTTACCGGCTTCACGCGGCCGGCGTGGGATAGCGCTGCGCATACCACTGCTTCAGGTGCTCGATGCAGCGCGTCACGCGGGGCGCCACCAGCTGGCGCGACGGATAGATGGCGAACAGCGCCAGGCTGGGCCGCTCGATGTCCGGAAACAGCTCGACCAGGGCGCCGCTGGCCAGTTCCTCGCGGCAGACAAAGGTGGGCAGGATGCCGATGCCCAGGCCGCGCAGGATCAGGCTGCGCATGAACAGGGTGTTGTTCGTGCGGACCCAGTTCGGTACTTCGATGTCGCTGTGCGGCCCCGCATGGCGCAGCGGCCAGCGGCTGCCGAACAGCGCGTGGCTGTAGATGAAGCAGCGCTGGCGCGTCAAGTCCGTGGCTTCCCGCAGGGGACCGTGGCGTTCCAGGTAGGCGGGCGCGCAGCAGATGTGCAGGCGGTAGTCGTGGATGTGGCGCGCCACGTAGCTCGAATCGTTGAGTGCGGTGGTGACGCGAAATCCCAGGTCGTAGTTGGCGGCCGCCAGGTCGACGTATTCATCCTTCAGGTCGACGTCCAGGCGCAGCGCGGGCCAGTCGGCCATGAAATCGGCCAGGCCTTCGGCCAGCTCGCCCACGCCCAAGGTCAGCGGCGCGTTGATGCGCAGGCGGCCCGTCACGTGCGCCGCCCTATGTGCCACCATGTCTTCCGCCTGCGCCAGCTCGTCGAGCAGCTTGCGGCAGTGCTCGAGGTAGGCGGCGCCCGTTTCCGTCAGGGCCAGCTGGCGCGTGGTGCGCGTCATCAGTCGCCCGCCCAGCTCCTGCTCCAGCTGGCCGACGCGCCGGCTCACATATGACGCCGACAGGTCCAGTTCATCGGCGGCGCGGCGAAAGCTGCCCAGCTCGGCCACGCGGCGAAACAGCTGCATTGCCTGCAATTTATCCATTTCATTCCTATTCGGCGCTTCTATTCGGTCTTATTCTGCATCAGTGCTGTGCATTATTCATCATTTTTCTCGATTTTGATTCGGAATATGCTGGTGACCTCTCTACAGAAAGGCGACACCATGAAAAAATTATTGATCAGCAGCCTGTTGCTCGCTGCCTTTTCCACCGCCCAGGCGGCCGAGGTCCTCGTCGTGCTGTCGGACGCCAATCACCTCGAGCTGCGCGACGGCAAGGTCTTCCCGACGGGTTTTTATCTGAATGAATTGATGCAGCCCGTGAAAAAGCTGCTCGACGCGGGCCACATGGTGACGTTCGCCACGCCGCAGGGCCAGGCGCCCACCCTGGATGCCAGCTCGGATACGGATGCCTATTTTGGCGGCGACGCGGCCGCGCACGCGGCGCACAAGGCGCTGCTGGACCAACTGGCGCTGACGGTGCCGGGCCGCTCGCCCGTGATCAGCCTGAAGCGCGTGGAACAGATCGGTTATGGCCACTACGCGGCCGTGCTGGTGCCGGGCGGCCACGCGCCGATGCAGGATCTGTTGAAGGATGCCGGCCTGGGCGCCTTGCTGCGCCAGTTCCATGCGGATGGCAAGCCGACGGCGCTGCTGTGCCATGGCCCCATCGCCCTGCTGTCGGCCTTGCCGCAGGCGACAGCGTTTGCGGCCGCGCTGGAAGCGGGACGCACGCCGCCCAAGCCGGCGGGCTGGATCTACAGCGGCTACCGCATGACGGTGATCAGCAATCAGGAAGAACTGGCGGCGCAAGGCGCGCTGAAGGGCGGGACGATGAAGTTCTATCCGCAGTCGGGCTTGCAGGCGGCCGGCGCGCAGTATGTGCAGAACCAGACGCCGTGGACCAGCAACGTGGTGGTCGACCGCGAACTGATCACGGGACAGAATCCCGCCTCGGCGCCGGCCCTGGCGGACAGGCTGCTGCAGGCGCTGCGCTAAAGCAAACATCCCCGGCGGCGCCAGGGCGCATCCGGGGAGGTAGAGTGCATGCAGCGGGGATTAGACGATCGTCAGGGTGACGTCGATGTTGCCGCGCGTGGCGTTCGAGTACGGGCAGACGATGTGGGCGGCGGCGACCAGCGCTTCGGCGGCGGCGCGGTCCATGCCTGGCAGCGAGATTTTCAGTTCCACTTCGATGCCGAAGCCCGTTTCGATGGCGCCGATGCCGACGTTGCCTTCGATGGACAGGTCCGCTGGCAGGGCGATCTTGTCGCGGCCGCCAACGAATTTCATGGCGCCGATGAAGCAGGCCGAGTAGCCGGCGGCGAACAGCTGTTCCGGATTGGTGCCGACGGCGCCATTGCCGCCCAGTTCTTTTGGCGTGGTCAGCTTGACGTCCAGCACATTGTCGGACGACACGGCACGGCCTTCGCGGCCTCCGGTGGCGGTGGCTTGAGCGCGGTACAGGACTTGTTTGATCGACATGATGGTTTCCTTTAGGTAGATAAATAGGTGGCTACTAAATAGTGTGCTACTTGCTTCATGGGCTGTCGCCCCAGGATCTCCGTCTGCAGAAGCACTTGCCGGCGTCCATGTACACAATATATATCGCGCACTATTTAATTGCAAGCGATTTTATTTCGGGCGGCGCGGATTGATGCTTTATTTTGCAGCCTTTGTCGCCACTACGGGCCTTCCATCGCATAATGGCCACCGCCGCGCGCACCGATGGTTATGCTTGGCCCACTTCACACCCCAAGGAAAAATCATGACTAGCCTCTTCTTTATCCTGCGCATCACCTTGGCCACGATGGTCACGTACATCATCGCCACGGCGATCCTGGTGGAGAATTTCCTGCGCCATATCTTCGGGCATACGGAAGGCTTCTTTGTCATCGTCGGCGCGCTGCTGGCCAGCGCCGTCATCACGAATGCGTTTTCGCACGTGCGGCGCGTGCGCCTGATCGCCGGCGCCGTCAATGCCGGCACCCTATCGAGCCGTCAGCGGCGCCAGATCGAGATTCCGTTCGAGGCGGGCGAGGCGTTCGACATGATCGACGCGGCCATCCGCGAATTGCCGGGCAGCGAAGTAGTCGAAAGCGCGCGTGACAGCCTGCAGGTGCAGGCTAGAGTGCGCCGTGCCGCGCCGTACACGCACACGGGCTTGCCCCGCATGCGCGTGCTCGGTTTCCTCGAGCCGCGGCCGAACCAGATCCTCGCCACCGTCACGCCGAATGGCGAGGCGGGCAGCGTGACCCTGATCTGCGAGCCGGCGCGCAATGCCTGGACCGACTGGTTCCTCGTCGACCATGGCAGCAACCTGGAAAACGCGGAAGCGGTGACGCGGGCGATGACGCGCCGCGTGGCGCAGCGCCGGCGCGGCGAGCAGGCCGAGGCGCGCCAGACGGTGACGGAAAAGGAACTCACGGTGGCCAAACTGAGCCTGCTGCATGCGCAGGTCGAGCCGCACTTCCTGTACAACACCCTGGCCAGCGCGCAGCTGCTCACGCGCAGCGACCCCGTGCGCGCCGACGAGATGCTGGGCAACCTGATTTTGTACCTGCGTCACTCGCTGCCGCGCACGGAGCAAGCCATGTCGACCCTGGGCACGGAACTGGAACGGGCGCGCGCCTATCTCGATATTTTGAAAATCCGCATGGGCGGGCGTTTGAACCTGCAGATCGAAGTGCCGCAATACCTGCGCCAGGTGGAACTGCCGCCGATGATGCTGCAAACCCTGGTGGAAAACGCCATCAAGCATGGCCTGGAGCCGAAAAGCGGCGGCGGCACCATCTGGATCATGGCGCGCAGCGGCGACGGCACGGTGATCGTCACGGTGGCCGACGACGGCAAGGGCTTCAGCGACGATGGCGCCGGCACGGGCATCGGCCTGCGCAATGTGCGCGAACGCCTGCGCCTGACCTACGGCAATGCCGCCGCGTTTGCCATTGTCGCCAATTTCCCCGATGGCGTGACAGCCACCATCACGGTACCGGACAGCACGGCGCAAGGAGTATCGTATGCATCAGCCTGAGATGACTTGCGTCATCGCCGAAGATGAAACCCTGCTGCGCGATGCGCTCGTGGCCCTGCTGGCCGAAGAGTGGCCCTACTTGCGCATCGTCGCCGCCTGCGACGACGGCGGCACGGCGCTCGAGGCCATCGCCACGCACAAGCCCGACGTCGCCTTCCTCGACATCCGCATGCCGGGCCTGACGGGGCTGGAAGTGGCGGCCGGCGCGCTCGAAGCGAGTCCCGCCACGCAGGTGGTGTTCGTCACGGCCTACGACCAGTACGCGATCGATGCCTTCGACAAGGGCGCCGTCGATTATGTATTGAAACCGATCGCCCGCGAGCGCCTGCAAGCGACCTTGCAGCGCGTGCGGGCGCGGGCCGGCAAGGCCCGGGCGGGCGATGGCGCGCTGGCCGGCCTGCTGCAGCAATTGAGCAGTGCTTTGCCGGCCGCCGCCAAGTCGCCGCCGCTGGTGTGGCTGACGGCCAGCAGCGGCAAGGATACGCGGCTGATCATGGTGGAAGACATCGCCTATTTTCAATCCGACACCAAGTACACGGCCGTCATGACGGCGGACGGCGAGGCGCTGCTGCGCAAGCCGATCCGCGAACTGCTCGACGTGCTCGACCCGGCCATCTTCAAGCAGATCCACCGCTCCACCATCGTCAACATGAAGATGGTGGCGTCCGTGACGCGCGACGAGGTGGGACGCGGTGTCTTGCGCCTGAAGACGCGGCCGGAAACCCTGGCCGTGAGCCAGCCGTTTATGAGTTTGTTCCGGAATATGTAGCGCTGCTAAAGCCGGGGTCAGACCCTCAACACTGCTAACGCCAGGCTCACCGTCAACGTGGACGGGGGGCTGACCCCAGAATTATTCCGCCGTCTCGAAGCCTTCCAGCACATTGACGACATTGATGCCGATTTCCTTCACCGCATAGCCGCCTTCGAGGATGAAGGCGGTGGGCAAATTCAAATGTGCGAGGCGCTCGCCCACGCGCAGGTAGTCGCCGCTTTGCAGGGCGAAGTGCGACAGCGGGTCGCCGGCGAAGGTGTCGACACCGAGCGAGACCACCAGCGCGTCGGGTGCGTACATATTGATGCGCAGGCAGGCCGTTTCCAGCGCCGCGAACCAGCTGGCCGTGGTGCTGCCGGCCGGCAGCGGCAGGTTGACGTTGTAGCCGAGTCCCGCGCCGCTGCCCGTTTCATCCGCATGGCCCAGGTAAAACGGATATTCATTGCGCGGGTCGGCGTGGATCGAGGCGAACAGCACGTCATCGCGCTGGTAAAAGATGCTTTGCGTGCCGTTGCCGTGGTGGTAATCGATATCGAGGATGGCGACCTTGCGGGCGCCGTCGTCGAGCAGATGCTGCGCGGCCAGGGCCGCGTTGTTCAGAAAACAGTAGCCGCCAAAGAAATCGCTGCCCGCGTGGTGGCCGGGCGGGCGCGTCAGGGCAAACGTGGCCCGTTCACCCAGGCGCAGCGCGTGGGCCGCGTTGACGGCGCAGTCGGCGCCCGTCTTGGCCGCCGTCCACGTGCCGGCCGTCAGCGGCGTGCCGTTGTCCATCGAGTACAGGCCCAGCTTGGCCGTGAAGTCGTCCGGTTCGATATCGCTGCGCAGGGTGCGCACGGGCCACACGGAGGGCAGCGCGTCCTTGCCCGCATTATCCGGATCGAGCGCCAGCCAGTCGTGCCAGGCGTGGCGCAGGAAATGCAGGTAGCGGGGCGTGTGGATGCGCTCCAATGACGTCAGCGGCACGCCGTGCGGCGTGACGATGCGGCCCAGGTTGCGCCGCCCCAGCTCGGCCACCACCATGTCGGCCCGCTCGGGCGTTTCGAAGCAGGGCACCATGGTCCCGCGAAACATCTCGAAGCGGCCCCGGTGCTGGCCGTGCAATTCATTGTAGAAGGTCAGCATGGGGCGCCAGGCGGAAAGTCGGGCAGGATCAGGTGTGCGAGCACAGGGTGCTGGCGCGGTAGGCGGCGACGAAATCGTCGAAGCTGCCGGCTGGCGCCGCTTCCATGGCGCGCTGCTCGGCCAGCGAGCTGGCGGCCATCGCGTCGAAATACGCGCTTTGCTCGGGTGTGGGCGGATGCGCGCGGAAAAACGCCGCATGGCGTTCGCTTTGCCGCAGGCCGAAGGCGGCAAACGAGCCGCCGTTGGCGCGCAGCTCGGCCAATACCTTTGCCGACGGCGTCGCGTCCGGGTTGGCCAGTTTGACGGCTTGGGCCGCCAGGCTGTCCGCGTGCTGCGTGCCGCCATGGCGAGAGTCGAGCAGGGCTGCCACGGGGGCGATGCGCGCGAGCAGTTCCTCGCCCCACGCCTGCAAGCCGATGTCTTCGCCATCGCGGCGCAGGGTTAGGCCCGGCTTGCGGCCTTCCTTGACGGTGCGCGCGAAATTGTTCGTGTAGCAGGCGCTTTGCTCGGCCGAGATGGGACCGCTGTCGTCGAGCGCGCAGAACAGCAAAAATGCGTCGAGGAAGCGGCCCGTTTCCAGGCTGATGCCGACCGGTTCGAACGGGTCGACGTCCATGCAGCGCACTTCGATGTATTGCACGCCGCGCAGGCACAGGGCTTGTATCGGACGCTCGCCCGTGCGGATCACGCGCTTCGGGCGGATGGTCGAATAGTATTCATTTTCGATCTGCAGCACGTTGGTGGACAATTGTATCCACTCGCCATCCTTCTTCGTGCCCAGCGCCGCATACGGCGGATACGGGTCGTTGACGGCGTGCGTGAGCGCGTTGACGTAATCTTCCAGGCTGTTTTCGTGCGGGCGCAGGCCCGACTGGGCGTCGTTCTGGTAGCCGAGGTCGCTCATGCGCAGGCTGGTGGCGTAAGGCAGGAACAGCGTGTCGTCGGACAAGGTGTCGAGCTTGTGCGCGCGGCCGCGCAGGAAACCGGCGGACAGGGCCGGCGAAGCGCCAAACAGGTACATCAAGAGCCAGCTGTAGCGGCGGAAATTGCGGATCGTCGCCAGATAGCTTTCCGACTGCACGTCTTTCGGCGTGGCTGCCGCCTGCGTGGCGCTGGCGCTGGTGTCCGGATTGCTGGCCAACACTTGCCACAACCGCTCGTCGAGCGAATAGTTGTAATGGATGCCGGCGATGCATTGCATGGCTTTGCCATAGCGCAAGGCCAGGCCGCGCCGGTAGACGTGCTTGAGCATGCCCATGTTCGAGCTGCCGTAGTTGGCGATCTCGATGTCCGCTTCGGGCGGCAGCTGGCACGGCATCGACTGGCTCCACAGCAACTCGTCGCCGAGGCGGCTGTAGGCGTGGCGGTGCACGGTGTCGAGCTTGTCGAGCGTGACGCCGATGTCGGCTTCGGCCGGCGTGATGAATTCGAGCAGCGCTTCGGCGTAGTCGGTGGTGATTTCAGGGTGCGTCAGCGCCGAGCCCAGGGCGGCGGGATGGGGCGTGGAAGCCAGATGGCCGGCGTGGTCGACGCGCAGGGTTTCACGCTCGATGCCGCGCAAGCCGCCCAGCAGCGCGCGGTTGGCATCTTCGGTCAGCAATGCCAGGCGGCGAGTCAACAGGTTGGGCAATTTGAGCTTCCTTTCTTGTGCAGCATATAAATAATTTGTGCTGAGATTAACCGAATTTTGGCAAATGCGTCGGCGCCGGCCCAAAAAACGCCGCGTCGCCAGCGTCCGCCCCGAGCAACGGGGACGGCGCTTCGGTCAGGAATTCGCTTGATAGTTTAACAAACTGCGGGGGGATCTGGCGCGCTGCCGGGTCAAGCTTTGCGCACGTGGCGGCCGTTAGCCCAGGCGGGCGCCGCTGACCCGTTCGATGCCGGCCAGGTCGCGCCAGCTTTGCACTTTGTTGTAGCCGGCGTCGGCCAGCAAGGCGCGCACGGATGCCGCCTGGTCGTAGCCGTGCTCCATCAGCAGCCAGGCGCCTGAGGCCAGGTGGCGCGCGGCGCCGGAAACGATGGTGCGCAGGGCCGACAAGCCGTCCGCGTGGTCGGTCAGCGCGCCCGCCGGTTCGAAGCGCAGATCGCCTTCGGCCAGGTGGCGGTCGCCGCTGGCGATGTAGGGGGGATTCGAGACGATCAGGTCGAACTTTTCCGTGCCCAGCGCTTCGAACCAGTCGCTGGCCATGAAGGTGATGTTGACGCCGTTGGCGCTGGCGTTGCGGCGCGCCACGGCCAGCGCCGCGCTGCTCACGTCCAGGGCCGTGACGACGGCGTCGGGCCGCGTGTGCGCGAGCGCAACGGCGATGGCGCCGCTGCCCGTGCCCATGTCGAGCACCCGTCCGCCCGGTGGCAGGCGCTCGAGCGCCAGTTCCACCAGCACTTCCGTGTCGGGGCGGGGGATCAGCACGGCGTCGTTCACTTCGAACGGCAGGCCGAAAAATTCGCGCTGGCCGACGATGTAGGCGACCGGTTCGCCCTGCAGGCGACGCGCCAGCAAGCCCGACAGGCGTTCGGCTTCATCGGCAGTGAGCACACGCTCCGATTGCGTGATCAGGCTCACGCGCGACAGGCCCAGCGCGTGGCCCAGCAGGATGCGGTTATCGAGCGGATCGAGCAGCGGACGGATTTGCAGGGCGCCGACAGTGCTGCCGGCGGGAATCAAGATTTCTGGCATGGTGCTTTCAATTATTTCTGACGGCGCAGCAAGGTCCACAGCATGGCGATGGCGATGATGGCGAACCAGGCGAATGCCCATTGCGGGATCGACAGGCCGAAAAACGGTTCGCCGGCACTTTCGCAGGCGCCGTACGATTCAAACATGAAGGGCATGAGTTGGGCCGTGAAGACCTTGTTCAGCGCCGTTTCCACCGGGTCGATGCCGCACGAGAAGCCGGGGTTGGCCAGCACGTACAAATGCTTGGCGCCCACGCCCAGGCCGCCCAAGGCCGCCAGCAAGCCGACGCCCGCGCCGATCTTTGGACGGTGGGCTGCCGCGCCAGCCAGGCAGGCGATGCCGATGGCGAGGAACAGGTAGCGCTGGATCACGCACAGCGGGCACGGCGCCATGTTCATGGCATGCTGCAAATACATGGCCACACCCAGCATCAGGAAACACAGGGCGGCGATCGACAGGAGGACGGTGCGTGAATTTTTCATGGGCGACACGGTGAGGTGGATGGAATCGAGCAGGTCATTTTCGCACAAGGCTAGATTTTTATTGCTTAGCCGCTACTTAAAGCTGTCGGCTTACGCGCTGCGCGCCAAGCCGGCCTACAACTGCGGGGTGGTCGGCGTAGGTCGGCTTAGCGCAGCGTAAGTCGACGCAATGGCGTCAGCGTTTAGTCACCGAGCGCCGCTAAAAGCTCAGCCTGGTGCTCCGCCGCCAGCGCATTCGTCAACTCCGTCAAATCCCCATCCATGATGAAGTCGAGCTTGTACAAGGTCAGATTGATGCGGTGGTCCGTCAGGCGACCTTGCGGGAAATTGTAAGTGCGGATGCGCTCGCTGCGGTCGCCCGAACCGATCAGGCTCTTGCGCGTGGCCGCTTCCTTTGACTGCTGTTCGCGCAGCTGCACGTCCTTGATGCGCGCGGCCAGCACTTTCATCGCCTGCGCCTTGTTCTTGTGCTGGCTGCGGTCATCCTGGCATTCGACCACGATGCCGGTCGGCAAGTGGGTGATGCGCACGGCGGAATCCGTCTTGTTGATGTGCTGGCCACCGGCGCCCGAGGCGCGGTAGGTATCGATGCGCAGGTCGGCCGGATTGATGTTGACGTCTTCGACCTCGTCCGCTTCCGGCATCACGGCCACCGTGCAGGCCGAGGTATGGATGCGCCCTTGCGTTTCCGTGGCCGGCACGCGCTGCACGCGGTGGCCGCCCGATTCGAATTTCAGCTTCGAATACGCGCCATTGCCCACCACGCGCACGATCACTTCGCGGTAGCCGCCCAGGTCGGAATCGGACGAGGACACGAGTTCCACCTGCCAGCGGTTGCGCTCGGCAAAGCGCGTGTACATGCGCAGCAGGTCGCCGGCGAACAGGGCCGATTCGTCGCCGCCCGTGCCGGCGCGAATTTCCAGGAAGATGTTGCGCTCGTCATTGACGTCCTTCGGCAACAGCATGGTCTGCAGTTCGCGTTCCAGCCGCGTCATGGTGGCTTTCGCCGCCTCGATTTCTTCCTGGGCGAATTCCTTCATGTCCGGGTCGCCCAGCATCTCTTGCGCCGTGGCGATGTCGTTGCCCGCTTCCTGGTAGGAACGGTACAGGGCCACGAGCGGGCCCAGTTCGGCGTGCTCGCGCGTCATCTTGCGGTAGCTGTCCATGTTCGACGTGGCGTCCGGGTGCATCAGCAGTTCGTCGAGTTCGACCAGGCGGTTCGCCAGTTGATCGAGTTTGGCCAGCATGGATGGTTTCATAGCGATTCGCGGTAAAAGAGTGTGGGGATGAAGCAGGCCCGGCAGGCGGGCAGGGGGCGGCCGCGCGGGCGGCCAGCGGGCTGCGCTAACGGCGGGGGCGGAACAGTTTTGGCAGCAGGGTGACCAGCTGCTTGCGCTCGTCGCCTTGCGCATGGTGCAGCGCCTGCTGCGGGCCGTGCAGGAACTTGGCCGTCAAGCCTTTCGACAGCGCTTCGAGGACGGCGTCGATGTCGGCGCCCTTGGCCAGCATCTTGCGTGCCCGTTCCACTTCCATCAGGCGCAACGATTCGCTGTTTTCATGCAAATGCTGGATGACGGGCACCATGGCGCGGTCGTCGACCCAGCTCATGAACGATTGCACGCGCGTCTCGATGATGGATTCGGCTTGCGCCACGGCCGCTTGCCGGCTTTCCAGGCCCGTCTGCACGACCTTGCCCAGGTCGTCGACTGTGTACAGGAAGACGTCGTTCAAACGGCCCACTTCGGCCTCGATGTCGCGCGGTACGGCCAGGTCGACCATGAACATGGGCTTGTGGCGGCGTGCCTTGATGGCGCGCTCGACCAGGCCCAGGCCCAGCAGCGGCAACGATGACGCCGTGCACGAGATGACGATGTCGAACTGGTGCAGCTGCTCCGGCAAGTCGGCCAGGCGGATGGCCTTGCCGTTGAAGCGGTGCGCCAGTTCCTCGCCCCGCTCCATGGTGCGGTTGGCAATGGTGATGCTTTTCGGGTTTTGCGCCGCAAAGTGCGTGGCGCACAATTCAATCATTTCGCCGGCGCCGATGAACAGCACGTTCTGCTCGGCAATCTTGTCGAAGATGCGCTGCGACAGGCGCACGGCGGCCGCCGCCATGGACACGCTGTGGGCGCCGATTTCCGTGCTGCTGCGCACTTCCTTGGCGACGGAAAAGCTGCGCTGGAACAACTGGTGCAGATACGTGCCCAGGCCGCCCGCCTCGTCGGCCGTGCGGATCGCGTCCTTGATCTGCCCCAGGATCTGCGTTTCGCCCAGCACCATCGAGTCGAGCCCGGAGGCGACGCGGAAGGTGTGGCGCACGGCATCGTGCTGCGGCAGCATATATAAGTGCGGGCGCAGCTCGCTGTAATTGAGCTGGTGGTAGTCGGCCAGGAAATGCGCGCCCGCGTCGAGCGGATTGGGCACGTGGCTGGCCGCATACAGCTCGGTGCGGTTGCACGTCGACAGGATGGCCGCTTCGTCGTTGTCGCGCAAGTCGATGCGCTGGAACCAGGTGCGCGCCGCCATCACCGCCGAACCCAAGTGCTCAGGCGCAAACGCCAGCTGTTCGCGGAGCGACACTGGGGCGGTGGTATGGTTGAGGCCGACGGCGAGCAGTTGCATTTCAGGGCAGTTGGGATGACTTATGCCGACATTATAACGCTTTGTGCCCGCGCTTTGAGCAGGTCAGCCTTTTTGCCGCCGTTCAGCCGCCCAGTTTTTCCAGGCGATAACCGTAGCTGTAGACGGGCACGAGCCTGTAGCCGTGTTCCGGTTTCAGCTGCAACTTGTTGCGCACGCGCGAGACGTGGGTATCCATGGTGCGCGAGGGCAGGGCTGTGTCGCGCTGCCACACGGCTTCGTGGATGTAGGCACGCGACAGGGGCCGCCCCAGGTTGCGGAAAAACAGCAGCGCCAGGGCGAATTCCTTGTGCGTCACGTCCAGCACTTCGCCATCGCGCAGCAGGCGGCCGGGGCGGGTTTCAAATGTGTAATGACCGAATTGCAAGTACTCGGCGCCATTCTGGGCAGGATAGGCCACGCGCAGCAGCGCCTGGGTGCGCAAGGTCAGTTCGCTGCGCCGCAGGGGCTTGATCATGTAGTCGTCGGCGCCGGCCGTCATGCCCGCCACCACATCGTCTTCGCCGGAACTGTTGGTCATAAACAACACGGGCGCCTTCGGCGCCAGTTTTTCGCGGGCACGGCGCAAGACTTCCGCACCGTCCAGATCGCTCACATGCCAGTCGAGGATGAGCATGTCGCAACTGTCCTTGCGCAGTTGCCCCAGCATTTCCTTACCACTCTGAAACTCGTGGCAAGCGTGGCCGGCGGCGGTGAGCACCTGGCAGATCAGTTCTGCCTGGCTATGGTCGCTATCGAGTACGGCAATTCGCATAATTGGCTGGAGTGTGTAGCAACAAACAGACGGTCTGCTCTGCTTATCGTAATGTTAAGGAATGCTCAAGTGAAATATAACAGAGATTGCAACTGTGTCCAGTGAAATCGGAGGGCAGAGCCTTTACGTTACACTTGTTCATCTACCCCTACCAGTGGAGAAGCGGCCATGTCAGACAAGAGCACTACCGATTGGACATTGATACCGGCCAGTCGTGCGGAAATCGAGCAAGTGCGCGAGCGTTGCCGGCGCCTGGTGCAGCGGCGCGCCATGATGTCGGCGGGCGCCTCGGCCATTCCCATTCCCGGCGTCGACCTGATGTCCGACGTGGGCCTGTTTTCCATGCTGATCAACGATATCAACCACGAATTCGGCCTCACGCCCGAGCAGATCGAGCGCCTGAATCCGCAGTTCAAGATGATGGCCTACCGCGCGGCGGTGGGCATGGGGGGCATGCTGGTAGGAAAGCTGGTGTCGCGCGAACTGATACTCCACCTGCTCAAGCGCAGTGGGGTCAAGATAGCCACCAAGCAGGTGGCGCGCTTCGTGCCGTTTGCCGGCCAGGCGGTGGCGGCAGCCATCGGCTACGCCGTTTTCCGCCAGATCGGCAACCAGCACGTGAACGCCTGCGCCGCGGTGGCGCAGGAATTGCTCACAGTGAGGCCGGATTAACTATTACGCGTCCGGCAGCACCACGTTGACGTCGAGCACCTCCAGGTTGCCCTGGCGGTCCAGCGAAATCTTGATGTCGTCGGCATTGACCTTGGTGTACTTGGAAATGACGGCGATCAATTCCTTGTGCAGGGCGGGCAGGAAGTCCGGACCATCGCGTCCGCTGCGTTCGCGGGCGATGATGATCTGCAGGCGTTCCTTGGCCGCGGTGGCCGTCTTCGGCTTGGGGGGGAAGAGGAAAGAAAGCAAGGCCATATCACTTCGCCCCAAAAATGCGCTGGAGTAATCCAGGCTTTTCATAGTTGGTAAAGCGCAGCTCGACTTCTTCGCCGAGGAAACGCGAGACCACGTCTTCATAGGCTTGCGCCACGTCCGTGCCCGTGAAATGGATGGCCGGGTTGCCCTGGTTCGAGGCGGCTAGCACTTGCTCCGATTCCGGAATGATGCCCACCAGCGGGATGCGCAGGATTTCCTGCACGTCCTGGTAGGACAGCATTTCATCCGATTCCACGCGTTTCGGCGAGTAGCGGGTAATCAAGAGATGTTCCTTGACCGGCTCGCCGCCCGTCTGCGCGCGGCGCGACTTGGCTTGCAGGATGCCGAGGATGCGGTCCGAATCGCGCACCGACGACACTTCCGGGTTGGTGACGATGATGGCTTCGTCGGCGAACGTCAGCGCCATCAGCGCGCCATGCTCGATGCCGGCCGGCGAATCGCAGATGATGAACTCGAAACCCATGTTGATCAGGTCGTTCAACACGCGTTCCACGCCTTCTTCCGACAAGGCATCCTTGTCGCGCGTCTGCGACGCGGGCAGGATGAACAGGTTGTCGCAGTGCTTGTCCTTGATCAGGGCCTGGTTCAGGGTGGCCTCTTTATTGATCACATTGATCAGGTCGTAGACGACGCGGCGCTCGCAACCCATGATCAGGTCGAGGTTACGCAGGCCCACGTCGAAGTCGAGCACGGCTGTCTTGTGACCGCGCATGGCCAGGCCAGTGGAAAAACTGGCGCTAGAGGTCGTCTTGCCGACACCGCCCTTGCCGGACGTCACAACAATAATTCTTGCCACAAATAATCCTTTTCAGATATCTCTTGAATTGTGCAGCTTAAGAGCGGTTCACGGGAGTGACCGGATTGACAGAGTGTATATCGATTCTGTCTCCAGCCAAACGAATTTGCGCGGGTCCGCGCGCCATTTCTGCGGGGAAACCATCCTCGAACGTGCGGTACACGCCGGCGATCGAGACCAGTTCCGGTTCCATGGCCAGCGCGAAGATGCGCGCCTGGGGATTGCCCGAGGCGCCGGCCAGCGCGCGGCCGTACAGCGAGGAATACACGTGGATGCTGCCATCGGCGATGATTTCGGCGCCATTGTTGACGACAGCGGTAATGATCAGGTCGCAGCCGCGCGCGTAAATGCGCTGGCCGGCCCGCACGGGCGTGTCGATCACCATCACCTGGGCGTCGGCGCCGGCCTGGGCCGCCGCCGTGGGCGTATCCTTGGGGCCATCCTTGGGCGGCGCATCGTCGCGCGTCTTGCCGCTGTCGAGGCTCAAGCCCTGGGCCAGGATGGCGTCATGCATGTCGGCCGGCGCATTGCGCACGGCCACGGCATTCAAACGGTATTTTTTCAGCAGGGCGACCAAAGCGGCCCAGTCGATGGGCACGCTGCCGGGCGGCAAGGCTGCCACGTCCAGCACGGCCAGGTCGTCCTCGAAAAAGTCGGCCACGCCTCCCGTCATGTCGCGCAAGGCGGCATCGAGGGCCTGCGTATCGGCGCTATGCATGATGGCGGAGACAGCAACGACGGTGGAAATCTTGATTTCGATAGGCTTCTGCGACGGGCTTTTGGACATAAACATTTATCAAAGTGAAACTGCGGCAGGCCAGATGTTCCGTACGGCAACAATGGGAGCAGTAAATTTCTTGCATTCTACTGCAAAAAAATCGGCGTCAGGGGCCTGGCGCATGCTATTCCGCAGGGCAACACCTACTTCATGTCAAAAAAAACGGGCGGCGCCCCGAACGCAGCCGAGAATGCGCCCTGACGGCGCTGTTCCAGGATCAAGCGGCGCGCATCTGCTGCGCCGTCTCCGCCCTAAAGTACTTGTGATAACATTAATAATGGAACAAATGCAGCTTATCTGGTGGGTGGAAGTCCTCGCAAGAAATCATCGCCTGAAATGGAGGGTTTGCCTTCCGCAGGCACAACAATAAAAATGCATGGCTTTGCAAGATGAAAAAGAATATTTTCGGGTTCTTATTTGTTTTAGTTTTAATGACTCTACTTTTATTCGAAGAGAAATATAGAGCGCCATCGACGAAAAATTTATATCTTTCGCTCAAAATACAGGGAACGTCACTGCAAAAATATATTGTTGACTGTGGAAGCGCAAGTGGTGGGGTGATTGCGGAGACGTGCCTGCTAAGTGAAGAACCAGATGTCGGAGAAATCGACGAGGCGTTAAAAAATACCCAATGGACGGATTTTTCGGATAACCGGGATGCCCTGTCTTCTTACCGGGGATGGTGCAAGGAGCATGCCCGAATATATATCGGCCAAGGAAAAAAAGGCTGGCAAATCACATACTTATTTGACATGGCTTTTCAATGTCCTGGCTGAGGCCGGTATAAGAACAGTCTTTTCATGTGAGAAAGCGGGAATGGCGGCAGCACCGCAGTCGCCTCCGCTTCCCCATGGCGCTATGGGCGCAGCAGACAGGACGGTAGTGTTGCGCTTATCCGGCACGCATCTGCCGCGCCGCCGCGACCATATTCTTTAACGCCGCTTCCGTTTCCACCCAGCCCCGCGTCTTGAGGCCGCAGTCGGGGTTGACCCATAAATGGGCCGGCGGAATCACGGCGCTGGCTTTTTGCAGCAATGTCACCATGTCGACGGTCGAGGGGATGCGCGGCGAGTGGATGTCGTACACGCCGGGGCCGATTTCGTTCGGATACCGGAACTGCCCAAAGCCCGTCAGCAACTCCATGCCGGAGCGGCTCGTCTCTATCGTGATGACGTCCGCGTCCATGGCGGCGATCTGCGGCAGGATGTCGTTGAACTCCGCATAACACATGTGCGTATGGATCTGCGTCGCGTCATGGACCACGGACGCGGCGATGCGGAAGGCGCGCGTGGCCCAGTCCAGGTAAGTATTCCATTGGCCGCGGCGCAGCGGCAAGCCTTCGCGGATGGCCGGCTCGTCGATCTGGATGATGCCGATGCCGGCCGTTTCCAGGTCTGCCACTTCGTCGCGGATGGCCAGGGCCAGCTGCAGTGTCGTTGTGGCGCGCGGCTGGTCGTCGCGCACGAACGACCATTGCAAGATGGTCACCGGCCCCGTCAGCATACCCTTCATCGGTTTGTTCGTCAGGCTTTGCGCATGGACCGTCCATTTGACGGTCATGGCGGCCGGGCGTTGCACGTCGCCGTAGATGATGGGCGGCTTGACGCAGCGCGAGCCGTACGATTGCACCCAGCCGTGGCGCGTGAAGATAAAACCGTCGAGCTGTTCTCCGAAGTATTCGACCATGTCGTTGCGTTCCGCTTCGCCATGGACGAGCACGTCCAGGCCCAGCGCTTCCTGGCGGCGCACGGCGTGGGCGATTTCGGCGCGCATCTGCCGTTCGTAGTCGGCGATGGCCAGTTCGCCCCGTTTATGGCTGGCGCGCGCGGCGCGGATGGCCGTCGTCTGCGGGAAGGAGCCGATGGTCGTCGTGGGGAAATCGGGCAGCTGGAAACGCGCGCGCTGCACGGCCTGGCGCAGCGGGAAGCTGGAATCGCGGCGGTCCACGGTGGGCGTCAGCGCCTGCAGGCGCTGCGCCACTTGCGGCCGGTGCACGCGGGCGCTGGCGCGGCGGCCGGCGATGGCCAGGCGAGACGCGGCCAATGCGGCCAGCGCTGTGTCATCAGGATGGCCTGCCAGCGCGTCCTTGAGCAGCGCAATTTCCGTCAGTTTTTCCGTGGCAAACGCCAGCCAGGTCCGGATTTCACCGTCGAGTTCCGTTTCCGCTTCCAGGCTGAACGGCACGTGCAGCAGCGAACACGACGGCGCCAGCCACAGCTGGCCGTTGCGCTTGGCCGCCAGCGGCTGCAGTACGGCCAGGGCCGCGTCAAGGTCGGTGCGCCAGATATTGCGGCCATCGACGATGCCGATCGACAAGGTTTTATGTGCGGGCAACCAGTCCGCCACGCCGGTCAATTCATGCGGCGCGCGGATGCCGTCCACGTGCAGGCCGGCCACGGGCAGGCGGCACGTCAGGCTGAGGTTTTCTTCCAGCGGCGAGAAATACGTGGCCAGCAGGATGTTCACGCCTACCTGGTTCAGCTGCCAGTAGGCGCTCTCGAAAGCGCTGCGCCACGCGCCGGGCAAGTCCAGGCCCAGGATCGGTTCGTCGACCTGCACCCACGTCACGCCTTGCTGCTTGAGGCGGTCGAGCAGGGCGCCGTACACGGGCAGCAATTGTTCCAGCAGGGCCAGGCGGTCGAAGCCTGGTGTCTTTTCCTTGCCCAGCCAGAGGAAGGTGAGGGGGCCGATCAGGGCCGCCTTGACCTGGTGGCCCAGCGCCTGCGCCTCGGCCACTTCCGCCAGCAGGCGCTCGCAAGCGAGGGAAAACTGGGTCTGCGGCGACAATTCGGGCACCAGATAATGGTAATTGGTGTCAAACCACTTGGTCATTTCCAGCGCGTGCTGACCGGCCTCGTGTTCCGCGTGACCGTGGCAGCAGCCCGCGTGCTCCGCGTGCGTTTCCTCACCGCGCGCCATCGTGAAATAGCGCGACAGGGGCGATTGCTCCGGCGTGAAGTTGAAACGGGACGGTTCGCAGCCGAGCAGCTGGATATGGCTGGCGACCTGGTCATAAAAGGCGAAGTCGCCCACGGTGACGTAGTCGAGTCCGGCATCGCGTTGCAGCGCCCAGTGGCGTGCGCGCAATTGCCGGCCCGTCGCTTCCAGGGCCGCCTCGGACAGCTCGCCGCGCCAGTGGCTTTCCAGCGCCAATTTCAGTTCGCGCGCGGCGCCGATACGGGGAAAGCCAAGGATGTGGGTACGAATGGTCATGATGTCATCGAGATTTAATGTGAATGCGCTAGAGTGTGCGGCAACTTGGTCTATAATCAAAACGAAACATTTTGACGAATAACATGAAAATAATTCACGTACATCATTCCCTTTCCCGATGCTAGAAATTCGCCACCTGCGCACCTTGAGTGCCCTGCGTTCGTCCGGCAGCCTGGTGCGCGCCGCGCAGCTGCTCAACCTGACCCAGTCGGCCCTGTCGCACCAGATCCGTTTGCTCGAAGAGCGCTACAAGGCGCCCCTGTTCGAGCGCAAGTCGATGCCGATCGCGTTTACGGCCACGGGCAGCCGGCTGCTGGAGCTGGCCGACAAGCTGTTGCCCGAGATCGAACTGGCCGAGCGCGACGTGGCGCGCCTGTCGCAGGGCGACCAAGGGCAGTTGCGCGTGGCGCTCGAATGTCATACCTGTTTCGACTGGCTCATGCCCGTGATGGATGCGTTCCGCCAGCGCTGGCCGGAAGTGGAGATCGATCTTGTCTCCGGCTTTCATAGCGAACCGGCGGACTTGCTGCGTTCGGGCGAGGCGGATCTCGTGATCGGCTCGCCGTATGGCCCCGATTTCACCGTATTCTCCCTGTTCCGCTTTGAAATGCTGGTGGTGATGGCGCAGAAACACCGTCTGCAGGCGCAGCGCCGGCTCATGGCGGCCGACTTTGCGGGCGAGACCCTGATCACTTATCCCGTGCCGGAAGAGCGCATCGACCTGATCCGCGAAGTGCTCAAGCCCGCCGGCATCCAGTTTGAGCGCCGCACGGCCGAATTGACGGTGGCCGTGCTGCAGCTGGTGGCGAGCCGGCGCGGCATCGCCGCTTTGCCGAACTGGGCCATCAAGAATTACGTCGATTACGATTATGTGGTGGCGCGCCCGGTGGGCGAGCACGGCCTGTGGAGCGATTTGTACGTGTCCGTGCCCGAGCATCTGCAGGACAAGGCGTACGTGCGCGATTTCGTCAGCGTGATACGCGAGCAGTGCGCGGCCTCGCTCGACGGTATCAAGTTGTTGTCCTGATCAACGTTGAGTTGGAAACAAACCAACAGGAAAGCTTGATAAATATCAAGGTTCAGCAATGAACCACCGCTTACAGTTGAGTACTGTGCGGCGCAACATGGCGCTGCCTACTCTTTGGGGAGGAACGACATGTTTTCATTTTCCGAACAATGGGCACTGGCCGGCAAGGCCGTGATGGAAGCGCAATTGATCAGCGCACAAGCGTATGCTCAGGCCGCCGTCGACAGCGGCGCCAGCGTGCTGGACTTGCAACTCGACGCGGCCCGCACGGCGCTGGCCGCCGCTACGGTGGCGGGCAATCAGCTGCTGTCCGTGAAGGACCCGCAAGCGCTGCTGCAACTGTCGCGCACGCAGTCGCAACTGGCCATCGAACGCATCGGTGCATATGGCCGCCAGGCAAAGGATGTTGCTCAAGAAACCCAGGAGAAATTCGACACTGTGACAAAGGGTGAGTTTGCTGCATCGCGTCAAAAATTTGGCGAGCTGTTGCAAGTGGTAAAGCAAACCCCCGTGCCCCTGATTATTCCCTTCAATAATTTTCTAAAAACCACTTTCGGCGGCGCCGATGAAGGGTATGATAAAAATAAAAACACGCGCCCTGCTCGCCAGGCGTAAGCGTGTTGCGGCCCGGCAGCGGCTATCCGCCGCGCCAGGCTGCCCGCCAGTACCGCAAGCAGGCTGTCATCGCCGCCGCCTGCGGTGCGGCGCTGGAACTGCGGCGCATGCCGCGCTAGAATGAAACGCAGCTTGCTGTGTCTTCCCGGATTCTCATTGGATTCTATTAACACCTTGACCTTGGCCCTCGTGGCCTGCATATCGGAGAAATAAATGGATGATGTCGTAATCGTGGCCGCTGGCCGTACCGCAGTCGGCAAATTCGGTGGCAGCCTGGCCAAGATTCCTGCGTCCGAACTGGGTGCGCATGTAATCAAGGGCTTGCTGGCACAAACCGGCATCGACCCGAACCTGATCGGCGAAGCGATCCTGGGCCAGGTGCTGACGGCCGCCGTCGGCCAGAACGCCGCGCGCCAGGCCGTCATCAAGGCTGGCCTGCCGAGCAGCATTCCCGCTTTCACCATCAATAAAGTCTGCGGCAGCGGCCTGAAGGCCACGCACCTGGCGGCGCAAGCGATCAAGTGCGGCGACGCCAACATCATCATCGCCGGCGGCCAGGAAAACATGAGCGCTTCGCCGCACGCGATGAACGGCTCGCGCGACGGTTTCCGCATGGGCGACTTCAAGATGATCGATACCATGATCGTCGACGGCCTGTGGGACGTGTACAACCAGTACCACATGGGCATCACGGCGGAAAACGTCGCCAAGAAATACGAAGTGACGCGCGCCGAGCAGGATGAATTCGCGCTGCAGTCGCAACTGAAGGCCGAAGCGGCGCAAAAAGCGGGCAAGTTCAAGGATGAAATCCTGCCGCTGGAAATCGCCAACAAAAAAGGCACCGTCGTCTTCGACAGCGACGAATACATCAAGCCCGGTTCGACCCTGGAATCGCTGTCCGGCCTGCGCCCCGCGTTCGCCAAGGACGGTACTGTTACCGCCGGCAATGCATCGGGCCTGAACGACGGCGCCGCCGCCGTCATCATGATGTCCGCTTCGCAAGCGAAAGAACTGGGCTTGAAGCCGCTGGCACGCATCAAGGCCTACGCTTCGTCGGGCCTGGACCCGGCCGTCATGGGCATGGGCCCCGTCTCCGCATCGCGTCTGTGCTTGAAAAAAGCCGGCTGGACGCATGAAGAGCTGGACCTGATGGAAATTAACGAAGCGTTTGCCGCGCAAGCGATTGCCGTCAACAAGGAAATGGGCTGGGATACCAGCAAGATCAACGTGAACGGCGGCGCGATCGCCATCGGCCACCCGATCGGCGCGTCCGGCGCGCGCATCCTGGTCACCCTGATCCACGAAATGATACGCCGCGACGCCAAGAAAGGTTTGGCAGCACTGTGCATCGGCGGCGGCATGGGTGTAGCTCTCGCAATCGAGCGCGATTAAGTAGCTGGCACCGCACCCAAGCTACTGCGCGGCGCGCTTTGCGGCCTGCGATGCTCACCGTGCTAGAGCACGGTTGCGCTTCTTAGCCACAAATCATCGCCGCTCGCTACGCTTGGCTGCGATGCGGTACGCCGCCGTCATGTAGCGGTTTTGGACTGCTATAAATAAATAATTAACTTTTTAGCAATAGAACGACACTGAGGGGATGAAAATGGCAAGAGTTGCATTGGTAACTGGTGGCATGGGCGGTCTGGGCGAAGCGGTGTGTTTCAAGCTGGCGGCCCTCGGCTATCGCGTGGTGACCACATATTCCCCAGGCAATCCGAAGGTCGCTGACTGGCTGGCGACGACGAAGGACATGGGTTACGACTTCAAGGCCTATCCTTGCGACGTGGCCGACTACGATTCGGCGGCTGCCTGCGTGGCGGCCGTGGAAAAGGACATCGGTCCCGTCGACGTGCTGGTGAATAATGCCGGCATCACGCGCGACATGACGTTCAAGAAGATGGACAAGCCGAACTGGGATGCCGTGATGAGCACCAACCTCGATTCCGTGTTCAACATGACCAAGCCCGTCTGCGATGGCATGGTGGAACGCGGCTGGGGCCGTATCATCAATATCTCGTCCGTGAACGGCCAGAAGGGCGCTTTCGGCCAGACCAACTATTCGGCCGCGAAAGCCGGCATGCATGGTTTCACCAAGTCGCTGGCGCTGGAAGTGGCGCGCAAGAACGTCACCGTCAACACCATCTCGCCAGGCTACATCGGCACCAAGATGGTCATGGCGATCCCACAGGAAGTGCTCGACAGCAAAATCATCCCGCAAATTCCGATGGCGCGCCTGGGCAAGCCGGAAGAAGTGGCCGGCCTGGTGGCCTACCTGGCTTCCGACGAAGCGGCGTTCGTCACGGGCGCCAACATCTCCATCAACGGCGGCCAGCACATGTCGTAATCGTTGTTGAGGTAAAACAAAAAAGACAGCTGCGGCTGTCTTTTTTTATGCTTGCCAGCAAAACAAGGGGATGGCCGGATTTGCCTTAGAATCAGCATTTCTCCACTACATCATCTCCATGATCCTCGTTCCCGCCTTGCGCCGCGCCAGCGTGGCCGCCATCCTTTTCCTGGGCGCCGGCGCGGCCCAGGCCAGCGTCGCGTTCCACGTCACGGTCACGACCGAGCGCGTCAACCAGCCCGGCGTGAAAACCAGCCTGCCCGCGCACACTACGCAGGAAAGCGATGTCGTGCTGGGCGAACATTACCTGAGCGTGCGCGATGGCAAGGCCTTGGCCGTGCTGGACTTTGCCACGCGCCGCCGCTACGTGATCGATACGGCGGCGTCCACCTACGACACGTATTCGCTGTTCGACGTGGCGGGTTTTCGCCGCATCGAGATAGAGCACCGTCAGGGTATGGCCGGCGCGCTCAAGGCTGGCGGCTTGCAAGCCCACGTCACGCCGCCCGTGTATGAAGAGCAAGCGTTGTCCGTGCCGGCGGCAAGGCGGCGCAATGCGCTCGTGCCCCAGATACTCGATGGCGCCGTGCTGTGGTCGCTCGATGAGCAGCCCCTGCTGCGCCTGGGCATTGCCGGCAGCCCCGTCAGTAACGACGATGCGACGGCGTTTGCCCAGTATTTGCGCTACACCTGGGGCGGCCATCCGCTGGTGCTGAAGATGCTGGCCGACGGCAAGCGCATTCCCGCCGCATTCACCTTGCACTACGAGGAGGTGGGCGGCAAGGTCGCGCGCCATTTCCGCATCAGCGCCATGACGGCGGGGGCGCCCGCCACGTATACCCTGGCCGCCTACCGGCCACGCCCGCTGGGGGCCGATGCACCGCCGCTCGAAAGCGTGCTGGCGCAGGCGGCGTCGCTGCCACCGCCGGGACCGCAGGTGCATCCGGCGCTGCGGGCCGAAGCGGAAAAGCTCTTTGCCGAAGAAAAGCCCTTCGAAGCTTTCTTGACCATGCTGGAAGACCATTTTTCCACGGGCGCGCTGGTCGAAAAACTCTCGCCGGAGCAACGGCAGGCCATGCAGGAATGCCAGCCCATCCATGACTTGACGCGGGGATTGCTGGCCAAGGACAAGGAGGGCATCGCGGCCGCGCTGGCCGGCGTGCAGGAATTGAGGAAGCAAATGGGGGCGGATCAGGCCGTATTGGCGCTGTTCGAGGGGAATTTGCGCGCCAAGCTGGGGCAATGGCCGCAAGCGACGGCCTTGTATCTGCAAGTGCTGCAGGCAAAGCCGCAGATGGCGGCCGTATACCAGGATCTGGGCGACGCCTTGTTGGCGCAGTTCGATGCGCCGAACGCCTGGCGCACCTGGGATGCGGGCCGGGCCATGGCGCCGTCGCTGCGGCAATTTCGCAAGGTCAACGATCGTGAGCGCGGCTTGTTGAACGACTACCCCGCCTTCTTTGCCGACGCTAAAGCAGGTCAGCCCAGCACCAGCCGCCCGGCCAGCAAGACGAATACGGTGGGCAGCACGAACTTGCCGTAAGGCGAGGGTTTGCCGCGCAGGCGGCGCGCCAGGCGCGCGGCCAGCACGGCGTACAGGGCGTCGAACAGCAGGCCCATCAGCACCAGGACGGCGCCCAGGCGCAGGTATTGCATGCCGACCTGCTCGCTGCCGGCGACGAATTGCGGCAGGAACATGCTGCAAAACAGCAGTGCCTTCGGATTGAGCAGATTCGTCAGGAAGCCGCGCACCAGGCTGGCGCGGGCGCCATGCGCCGTGGCGGGGGCGGTTTCTTCCTGCGCCGTTTTGCTCGACAGGGCCGACTGCAGCAGGCGCAGCGCCAGGTACAGCAGGTAGGCGGCGCCGGCCCATTTGACCCACTGCAAGGCTTGCGGATGCGTCACCATCAGCGCCGCCAGGCCCGCGCCAGACAGCGCCACGTGGACGGCGCGCGCGCCGGCGATGCCCACGGCCGTCACCAGCGCCGTGGCCACGCCGCGCGCGGCGCCCGTCGCCAGCACCAGCGCCATGTCGGGGCCCGGTAATAAAAACGCGCCGGCCAGTGCCAGCAGGTACATCAGGAAGGTAGAATCGGACATGGGCCAGTCGAAAAGAAAAGCGGGAGCATGCGCACGGTGCAGCCTGCTCGCCGGGTCCCATTATGTTCCCGCTGCGATGAAATGTGCTTGCTTTTCCTTCCCTGCATGCCCTAGTATTCGGGTAGATTCCACTCGTATAAAAACAAAAATTAGATGAAAATTTCAGAAGTTAGCCTCGACGCCACCGATTTGCAGATACTCAGGCTGTTGCAGGATGAAGGAAGGCTGTCGAATGCGCGCCTGGCCGAGCGCTTGAAACTCAGTGAAACCCCCGTCTGGCGCCGCTTGCGCCGCCTGGAAGACGAAGGTTTTATCACGGGCTACCAGGCTTTGCTCAACCGTAAGAAGCTGGGCATCGGCCTCGTCGCGTTCGTGCGGGTCGTGTTTGCCAACCACGGCGGCGAGCAGCCGTCGCAGTTCGAGCAGGCCATCGCGACGATTCCAGAAATTTTGTCGTGCCACAACGTGGCGGGCGAAGCCGATTATTTCCTGCAAGTGGTGGCGCGCGACCTGGAAGCGTATGGCGAATTCGTCTCGACCGTGCTGCGCCGCCTGCCTGGCGTGGCGGAAATCCAGTCCAGCCTGTCGATGCGTGAAATCAAGTCGTCGAACCGCCTGCCTTTGCTGCTGGCCTGAGGCACCGGGCGCGCACTATAATTGGAACAGTTGCCAGGACTCGCGCCTGGCGCCCTGATCGCCATTCCAAGGACCGCCATGCCCGATTCCCTGACACCTTTGTTTCCCGTCCTGTCGCCGAACCGGCACGGCATGCTGGCGGTCGATGACATCCACACCATTTACTGGGAAGAGTGCGGCAACCCCGACGGCATCCCCGTGCTGTTCCTGCATGGCGGCCCCGGCGCGGGCCTGTCGCCGCAGCACCGCCGCTTCTTCGATCCGCAGCGCTACCGCGTGATCCTGTTCGACCAGCGCGGCGCCGGCAAGTCCACGCCGCTGGGCGAATGGCGCAACAACACGACGCAGCTGCTGATCGAAGACATCGAACGCCTGCGCGCCCAGTTCGGCATTGCCCAATGGCTGGTGTTTGGCGGCTCCTGGGGCTCGACCCTGGCGCTGGCGTATGGCCAGGCGCATCCCGCGGCTTGCCTCGGTTTCGTGCTGCGCGGCATTTTCCTGTGCACGCAGGCGGAAATCGACTGGTTCATCGAAGGCGTGCGCTGGTTCTATCCGGAACTGTACGCGGAATTCGCCGCGCCGATTCCGCCGGAAGAACGGGGCGACTTGCTGGCGGCCTACGTGCAACGCATCCTCAGCAGCGATCCCGCCGTGTACTGGCCGGCCGCGCGTGCCTGGAGCCGCTTCGAAGGCCGCCGCGTCTACCTGATGCCGCAGCCCGAGGACGTGCCGAACGATGCGCTGGACCTGGGCGTGGGCCGGCTCGAATCGCATTACATGGCCAATCTCGGTTTCTTCGAGGAAGACCAGCTGATCCGCAACATGGGACGCATCGCGCATTTGCCGGCGGTCATCGTGCAGGGCCGTTACGACGCCATCTGCCCGCCGCTGTCGGCTTACCGGCTGCAGCAGGCCTGGCCCGGCGCGCAGCTGGAAATGATACCGGATGCGGGCCATGGCGCGCTCGAGCACGGCATCGCTTCGGCGCTGGTGCGCGCCACCGAGCGCTTCGTGCCGGGACGCGGCTTCGCATGACCATGCGACACGCCGGTTGGCAAAGCGGCCAGCCGGCGTGCGCCACCTGCTACACTATGGCCTGTGCTGGCGCCACGGTCGGGCGCCGGTGTGAACCCACGACTTTTTATCCATGAACATACAGATCGGCGACATCGGCCATATCATCCAGCTGGCGATTGCGCCGGTTTTCCTGTTGACCGGTATTGGCACCATGCTGGTGGTGCTGACCAACCGCCTGGGCCGCATCATCGACCGCACGCGCGTGCTGGAAGACCGGCTCGATATCGGCTACAACGATTTCTATATGGATGAGCTAGATACCCTGTATCGGCGTACCCATCTGATCAATTACTCGATTTCGCTGAGCACGGCGTGCGGTTTCTTCGTCTGCGTCATCATCGCCATGCTGTTTTTGGGCGATATTCTGAACCTGACCCTGGACAAATACATCGCGGCCTTCTTTGTGCTGGCCGTGCTTTGCCTGATCGGCTGTTTTATTTATTTACTGCGCGAAATTTACCTGGCCGCGACGGCCCAGCGCATCCGGCGCCATATCCGCCCGCCACGTTAAGCGGCGCGCCGGTTCACCCTACTATTGAAGAACGAGTCCAGCATGCACGATTACAAACGTCCCCCCACCCTGCACCGCTACGGCCAGCGCAGCGAACTCGAGCAGGCGCTGAGCCTGGGCCAGTTCCGCCTGACCCCTGCGGGCAATTGTCTGACCCTGAGTTTTTCGCAAGTGTGGGACAAGCAATTGTTCGACCTGTTCGCCCCGGCCGACGCTTGCCTGATCATCCACAATACGGAAGAATTCGGCGAACGCCTGCACCGCGCCGTACAGCGCACCTTGCCCAGCTGGGCAGGCATCGATGGCCTGGTCGAATATGGCCAGCGCGCGGCCCTGGGCGCCGCCTTCACCAAGACGCGCGCCGAGGCCGTTGAGCAGGAATGGCTGTTCGCCTGGCGTTCGATGCAGCCGCAAGCCAGCCTGAACCCCGTTACGGTCAAATTGGGCAGCCTGGAAAACTTCGCGGAAATCCGCGACCGCGATACCTATCTGGCGTAATTCAGCCTGACTTTTCCATGTGCTGGCTGTCGATGCGGGCCAGCACGGCCGCCATCATGCGCTCGATATCGCCGCGTATCATGGTCGTGCCCAGCATGCCGGGCACATAGAAGCCCGGCATCAGCCGGCTGGAAAAGACGATGCGCGTGCCGCCCGTCTCGGGCACGGGATACAGATTCCAGCGCGATTCATAATGCCGCATGTCGCCGGAGATCAGGGCGATGTCGATGGACGTGAACGGCGTTTCCGTGGCCCGCACCACCAGGTGGATGGCGTGGTTCATGAACAGGAAGCGCGCCATACCCTGCTGCTCGATGATGACTTCATTGCCGTTGCGCGACAGCACGCGGCAGGAACTGAGGTCGGGCACGAATTCATTCATGCGCTCGTAGGTGGTCAGGGTCTTCCACACGGACGCCGACGGCGCCTGCACGCTGGCGCTGGCATCGACTTCATACATGCGCTGCCCGTCGACCTCGATGCGCTTGACCTCGACCTTGAGCTTGTCCAGGCGTATCGCCTGCGCCAGCGCGGTAGCGGGGACGGCGCACAGCATCAGCAGGCAAAGGAAGAATCGCGTCATGCACCTAGCCTACGGGAAAGTACCGGCCGGCACAAGCCGTAAGCGTCGCCGGCCGCTGCGCCGGGCGATTTAGAACTCCCGGTCTAGAGAAAGTCGCTGCGGCGATCGGCAATGCTTGCTACCGTACGGCCTGCAACCACTACTACCGGACCGATCACCATGACTGCCTATCCCCATCTGCTGGCCCCGCTCGACCTGGGTTTTACCACCTTGCGCAACCGAGTCATCATGGGGTCCATGCACACGGGCCTGGAAGACCGCTTTTATCATTATGGCAAGCTCGCCGCGTTTTACCGCGAACGGGCGCGCGGCGGCGTGGGGCTGATCGTCACGGGCGGCATTTCGCCGAACCGCCAGGGCTGGCTGCTGCCGTTCGGCGGGACCTTGAATTTCCTCGGCGACGTGCCCAACCACCGCAAGGTGACGCGCGCCGTGCACGAGGAGGGCGGCAAGATCGTCATGCAGATCCTGCATGCGGGCCGCTATGGCTATCAGCCGTTCGTCGTCTCGGCGTCGGCAAAAAAGTCGCCGATTTCCCCGTTCCGTCCCCGTCCCTTGAGCGAACGCGGCATCGAACGCACGATCTGCGACTACGTGCGCTGCGCGCGCCTGGCGCAAAAGGCGGGATACGACGGCATCGAAGTGATGGGCAGCGAGGGCTATCTGTTGAACCAGTTCCTGTGTGCGCGCACGAATCTGCGCCAGGACCGCTGGGGCGGCAGCATCGAGAACCGCATGCGCCTGCCCGTGGACATCGTGCGCCGCATCCGCGCCGCCGTCGGCCCCAACTTCATCATCATGTACCGCCATTCCCTGCTCGACCTGGTCGAGGGCGGCAATACCTGGGATGACGTGGTGGCGGTGGCCAAGGCCCTGGAGCAGGCGGGCGTGACGATTTTGAATACCGGCTTCGGCTGGCATGAGGCGCGGGTGCCCACCATCGTCACCTCGGTGCCGCGCGCGGCCTTCGCTTCCGTGGCGGGCCGGCTGCGCCGCGAAGTGACGATCCCCGTGGTGGCCTCGAACCGCATCAACATGCCGCATGAGGCCAACGCCATCCTCGAGCGGGGCGACTGCGACCTCGTGTCGATGGCGCGCCCCTTCCTGGCCGATCCTGACTTTGTCGCCAAGGCCGCCTCGGGCCGCGCCGACGAGATCAACACCTGCATCGGCTGCAACCAGGCCTGCCTTGATCACACGTTTGCCAACAAGCGCGCCAGCTGCCTCGTCAATCCGCGCGCCTGCCATGAAACGGAACTCGTGTACGCGAAAAAGGCCGTGCCGCGCCGTGTGGCCGTCGTCGGCGCCGGGCCGGCCGGACTGTCTGCCGCCTGCGTGGCCGCCGAATGCGGACATCACGTGACCCTGTTCGACAGCAGCGACAGCGTGGGAGGCCAGTTCAAGGTAGCCATGCAAATTCCCGGCAAGGAAGAATTCACGGAAACCATCCGCTACTTTAGCCGTCGGCTGGCGCTGCTGGACGTCAGGCTGCGCCTGGGCCAGCGCGTCACGCGCGAGCAATTGCTGGCCGGCGGCTATGACGACGTCATCGTCGCCACCGGCATCAAGGTGCGCCTGCCGGCCATTCCCGGCATCGATCACCCGAAAGTGCTGTCCTACCTTGATGTGCTGCAAAGCAAGAAGCCCGTGGGCGCGCGCGTGGCCATCATCGGCGCGGGCGGCATCGGCTTCGACGTGGGAGAGTATTTGCTGCACGACCCGGCGCATCCGCTGCCGCAACCCGTGGCGACCTGGGCGGGCGAGTGGGGCGTGGACCTGAACGCGGCGACCGGCGGCGGCCTGGTGCCGCCCGCGGCACCGCATCCCGTGCGGCAAATCTTCCTGTTGCAGCGCAAGACGTCGAAAGTGGGCGCCGGACTGGGCAAGACGTCGGGCTGGGTGCACCGGGCGGCCTTGGCGAGAAACGGCGTGGCCATGCTGGCCGGCGTGGCGTATGACAAGATCGACGAACAGGGCTTGCACATCACCGTGGGCGGCGAGCAGCGCCTGCTGGTGGTGGACAACGTGGTCATCTGCGCGGGCCAGGACAGCTTGACGGAACTCATGCCGCCCGTCGACAAGGATGGCAAGCCCTTGCAGGCTGGCGGCCCCCGTTTCCACAAGATCGGCGGCGCCGCGCTGGCGGCGGAACTCGATGCCAAGCGGGCGATACGCGAAGGGGCGGAGCTGGCGGCGAGTTTATAACCCGGAAAAAAAACTGGGGTCGGACCCTCAGGATCCGACCCCGGCACTTGCATGGGCTAGAGGTTCGGCATCAAAGAACCTTAATGGCCATGCCCCTTCTTCGCTGTCTCAAAACTTTGCAGCACGTGCTCGGCCATGCCATTGGCCAGCTCGTGCTCGCCTATGAAGACCTTGCCCGCGTTTTCCGCGCGCAGCAATTCCGCCTCTTCTTCGCTGTGCGTGCGCACCACCGTCAGGATGGCGGGGTTCAGCGCGCGCGCCGTCTCGATCATGGCGCGCACGTGGAAGGTGTCCGGCGTGGCGATGACGAGCATGGTGGCATGCGTGATGTGCGCCTGGATCAGCACGGCCGGTTCGCCTGCATTGCCGGCCACGGCTGGAATGCCCTGCTTGCGCAGCTGGTCGACGATTTCGCGGTTTTCCTCTGCCACGACGAAGTGGATGCCCCGCTCCATCAGGGCGGCGGCGATGCGCCGGCCCACGCGGCCATAGCCGACGAGGACGATCTGGCCCGACAGTTTTTCCTGCGGCACCGTCATCGGCAGCTCGGCCAGCGGATCCGTCGTGCGTTCGAACTTGCGAGCGAAATCGCTGTTGCCGATCACGCGCAGCAGCGGCTTGGCCATGCTGAAGACGAGCGGGTTGAGGGCGATCGACAGGATGGCGCCGGCCAGGATCAGGCTTTGGCCTTCCTGCGGCATCAGGCCCAGGGACAGGCCCAGCGCGGCCAGGATGAACGAGAACTCGCCGATCTGCGCCAGGCTGGCCGAGACGATGATGGCCGTCTTCGGCGGATAGCGCAGCGCCATCACGAGCAGGAAGGCGGCGATCGACTTGCCGAAGATAATGATGGCGCACACGGCCAGCACTTGCAAAGGCTTGTCGATGAGGATGTTCGGCTCGAACAGCATGCCGACGGAAACGAAGAACAGCACGGCGAACGCATCGCGCAGGGGCAGGGATTCTTCCGCGGCGCGGTGACTGAGTTCGGACTCGCGCAGCACCATGCCGGCGAAGAAGGCGCCCAGCGCGAACGACACGCCGAACAGCTTGGTGGAAGCGTAGGCGATGCCGACGGCGGCGGCGATCACGCACAGGGTGAACAGCTCGCGCGAACCGGTGCGCGCCACTTGCCACAGTATCCACGGGAACAGCTTGCGGCCGACGACCAGCATGAAGAGAATGAAGCCGGCCACTTGCCCCAGGGTCATGGCCAGGGTTTGCCACAGGCTGACGGCTTCGGCGCCAGGGGCGACCTTGCCGCCCAGCGCGCCGGCAAACGCCGGCAGCAGCACGAGGACCAGCACGGTGACGAGGTCTTCCACTACCAGCCAGCCGACGGCGATGCGGCCATTGAGGGAATCGAGGATGCCCCGTTCTTCCAGCGCGCGCAGCAGCACCACGGTACTGGCCACGGACAGGGCCAGGCCGAAGATCAGCCCGCCACCGAGGGTCCAGCCCCACCAGTGGGCCAGGCCCATGCCCATCGCCGTGGCGACGCCGATCTGCAGGATGGCGCCGGGCAGCGCGATCTTGCGCACGTCCCATAAATCTTCGATGGAAAAGTGCAGGCCGACACCGAACATCATCAGCATCACCCCGATTTCCGCCAATTGTCCCGCTATTTCCGCATCCGCCACGAAACCGGGCGTGGCCGGTCCGATGATGATGCCGGCGGCCAGATAGCCGACCAGTGCCGGCAGTTTCAGACGCGCGGCAATGAAGCCGAAGATGAGGCCGAACCCGAGGGCGGCGGCGATGGTGGTGATCAGGCTGATGTCATGGGGCATGCGTGTGGGGTTCCTTATGGAGGATGTGCGGATGGAAAAGATGTTGCTCAGCGGCTAAGTATAAACGCATCAAAGCCGCTGCCGGAAAATTTCCTGCGGCTTTATCGCAAAAAACCAGTGCTATATCTTCGTCCAGGTGGCCGCGAACGCATGCCTATCCACCCCGAACATCGCCTAATTCAAGGAATCAAGCGATGTTACACCCATGCGCTCAGACCTTGCGCACGACCACGCAGCCGATGGAATAGCCGGCGCCGAACGAGCAGATGACGCCGGTGCTGCCCGCCGCCATGTCATCCTGATATTTATGGAAGGCGATGATGGAACCGGCCGACGAGGTGTTGGCGTAGGTGTCGAGGATCACGGGCGCTTCGTTCTCTTGTGCGTCGCGGCCCAGGATCAGGCGCGCGATCAGCAAGTTCATGTTCAGGTTGGCCTGGTGCAGCCAGTAGCGGGAGACTTGCGCCACTTCCACGCCGGCCTTGGCCAGGGTCGCCTTGATCATCTCGGCGGCCATCGGGCACACTTCCTTGAAGACCTTGCGGCCTTGCTGGCGGAACAGTTTATCGGCCTGGCCCACGCCTGACTCGTCAAAACGGTTGAGGAAGCCGAAATTGTTGCGGATGGCATTCGAGAAGCGCGTTTTGAGTTCCGTGCCGATGATCTCGAACTGGTGCCGGGACACGGCCGTGTCTTTCGCTTCGACGATGATGGCGGTGCAGGCGTCGCCGAAAATGAAATGGCTGTCGCGGTCGCGCCAGTTCAGGTGGCCGCTGGTGATTTCGGGATTCAAGACCAGCACGGCGCGCGCCTGGCCGCTTTGCACGGCGGCCACGGCTTGCTGGATGCCGAAGGTGGCCGACGAGCACGCCACGTTCATGTCAAAACCATAACCATCGATGCCCAGCGCATCCTGCACTTCCACGGCCATGGCCGGGTAGGCGCGTTGCATGTTGCTGCAGGCCACCAGCACCATGTCGATGTCGGCCGACGTGCGGCCGGCGCGGGCCAGCGCGTCGCGCGCGGCGGCGACCGCCATTTCCGCCTGCAGGGACAGTTCGTCATCGCCCCGTTCCGGGATGCGCGAGACCATGCGCGCCGGGTCGAGGATGCCTTCCTTTTCCATCACGAAGCGCGACTTGATGCCGGACGCCTTTTCGATGAAGGCCACGCTCGACAGGTCCAGCGCCGTCACCGTGCCCGCGGCGATCGCGTCGGCGTTGTCGGCATTGAACTTTTCCGCGTAGGCATTGAAGCAGGTGACCAGTTCTTCGTTGGAGATCGAAAATGGCGGCGTGTACAGTCCGGTACCGCTGATGACGACTTGTTTCATGGTTAAACTTTCAAATTTGACAATCGACGTGGCGCCGATAAGTGAAGCAAATTTTACACAAACGTGCTCGACTGTAGAGAGTTTCGTGTTGCGGGGCAGGGCGATGTGTGGCGGAAGATTGATTTTTGTCGCGTGGAGCGGTGCTGGGGGTATTGCGTGTGATGGGGTCAGACCCGCCGGGTCTGACCCCAAACTGCTTACTTCTTCTGTTCTTTCTTGACGTCGGCCTGCACCACCACCGGTTCGGCCTTGGCCAGTTGCACCGGCAAGCCCTTCAGGTGATTGAGCGCCTGGTGCAATTGGAAATCGTCCTTGCTGCCAAATTCCAGCGGCTTGCGGGTCTTTTCCAGGGCGATGATGCGCAATTGCTCTTCCATCTCGTCGTTGACGGGGGCCGCTTTGGCGCTTTCTTGGTCGCGGTCGTTGCTCAGGTGCTTGGTCAGGTCCGCTTCGCGGATGCGCAAGCCGTTCAAGCCGTCGCCGTCCGCATTTTCATCGACCAGCAGGTCGGGCACGATGCCCTTGGCCTGGATCGAGCGGCCGTTCGGCGTGTAGTAGCGGGCCGTCGTCAGCTTGACGGCCGTGTCGGCCGTCAATTGACGGATGGTTTGCACGGAACCCTTGCCGAAGGTTTGCGTGCCGATGATGGTGGCGCGCTTGTAATCCTGCAGGGCGCCGGCGACGATTTCCGAGGCCGAGGCCGAACCCGTGTTGACGAGCACTACCAGCGGTACTTTCTTGATGGCGGGCGGCAATTTCGCCAGCGCGTCGCCTTCCGAGCGGAAGTTATAGTATTCGGCGCGGCCATAAAATACCTGTTTCGAGTCCGGTAATTGGCCGTTGGTCGAGACGATGGGCGCGTCCTTCGGCAGGAAGGCGGCCGAGACGCCGATGGCGCCCTGCAGCACGCCGCCCGGATCGTTGCGCAGGTCCAGCACCATGCCCTTGATGTTCGGATCCTGTTGATATAGCGCCGTGATCTGCGCGGCCATGTCGTCGACGGTCGGTTCCTGGAATTGCGACACGCGCAGCCAGGCGTAGCCCGGCTCGACCATCTTCGCCTTCACGCTTTTTTGATGGATTTCCTCGCGCGTGATGGTGAAGGCCAGTGGCTGCGGTTCATCCTTGCGGGCAATGGTCAGCGACACCTTGGTGCCCGGTTCACCGCGCATGCGCTTGACGTTATCGTCGAGGCTGACGCCCTTCACGGGCTGGCCGTCGAGGCGGGTGATCAAGTCGCCGGCCTTGATGCCGGCGCGGTAGGCGGGCGAATCCTCGATGGGCGAGACGATCTTGATGTAGCCGTCTTCGCTGAGGCCGATTTCAATGCCCAGGCCGACGAACTTGCCTTCGGAGCCTTCGCGCAGCTCGGCGTAGGCTTTCTTGTCCAGGTAGGCGGAATGGGGGTCGAGCGAGGCGACCATGCCGGAAATGGCGTCTTCCAGCAGTTTCTTGTCTTCCACCGGCTCGACGTAATCGGACTTGATCAGGCCAAACACGTCGGCCAGCTGGCGCAGCTCTTCCAGCGGCAGGGGCGGTTCGACGGTCTTTTGCGCCATGGCGGAAAATTGCAGCGACACGGCGACGCCGGCCACCACGCCCAGGCCGATCAAGCCAGTATTTTTGAGTTTGCCCATCTTTGCACCTTTGCAGCTAGCGTGTCTTGCACAAGCGCCAGTCCCCGTGGAGCGGCGCTTTGTTGAAAGTATAGACCTGAATCTCTGCCGGCGTGGGCCGGCCGTGGAAAAAGCGTGCCTGGAGCCAGTCTACGCGCGAAAACGGGGCTGCCAGCTTGCCATATGTTGCGGTTTTGTATGCGATGTATAGTGAGTCTTGAGGGGAGTAAGCATTTGTAAGAGTCGAAAAAAAGCGTGTGCGGCGGCCCTATAGTGGATTCGCATTCTCGACCCGAAGTGGTTTTGCCTGCGTCCGCGGACGCAGGCTTTTTTTTATCCGGAGCCCCCATGATCTCGCTGACCTTTTCCAACGCCGTGCGCCGTCTCGGCCTGGCCTTGCTGCTGGGCACAACCGCCTTGACCGCCTCGGCCGTGCCGATTGCCGAGATGCGCCTGGAAGACTTGTTGCCGATGGCGCCCGATTTCAAGGCGGAATTGAAACTCAATGCGAATCAAAGCACCTTGTGGCAACAGGTGGAAGGGAAATCCCGCCAACTCTTGCGCGAACGTAAGGCGCGCCGCGAACGCTTGCAAGCAGGCGTGACGCAGGGCTTGCAGGTGCCCCGGCTGGAGCTGCGCGACTTGCTCGCCGGCCTGGACACGGAAAGCTCGCTGAGCCTGGCCGAAGAAAAGCAGCTGCGCGAATGGTGGCTGAGCGTCAACGATGCCCTGGACGAGAACCAGCGCCAGATGGTGACCCAGTTCATCGCCGGCCAGATGGCGCGCGTGATGGACGCCGCCATGCCCCGCAGCGAATCGCGTGGCGTTCCCGGTGGCGAGCACGGTGGCCGCAAGGGCGGCAAGGGCGGAATGGGGGGCGTGACTATGGGCAGTGGAGGCGCCGGCATGACGATACCGGACAACTAAGGGCAAGCAAGGAGGCAGTCCCGGGGGGCAAGGATGGTCAAATGGCATGCTCGCGTGCTACATTCCTGCAGCGCCTGGCGCGGCAGGCTATCCGCCCTAAGCCATCCGCCCGGTCTTTTTGACATGCCCCATAAGGACAATCCGTGAATCGCTATCTCTTGAGCAGTCTGACCCTGACCCTGTTGGCTGCGTTTGCCCATGCCGCCGAACCCGTATCCGCCGTTGCCGCTCCGACCGTGGCCCCAAGTGTCGCACCTGCCGCACCTGCCGCCGCTGGCGTCGTTTCCGGCATCGATGTGCAGTACATTGACCCTGCCGTGCGCGTGCAGGACGATTTCTTTACCCATTTGAACGGCAAGTGGCTGGCCACGGCCGAGATTCCCGCCGACAAGTCGAGCTGGGGTTCATTCGCCAAGCTGCGCGACGATACGACGCCGCAATTGCGCGGCATCATCGTCGCTACGCAGCAGGACAAAACCAAGAAAGCCGGTTCCGAAGCGCAGAAAATCGCCGACCTGTACGCGAGCTACATGGATGAAGCCAAGCTCGAAGCGCTGGGCACGAAGCCGCTGGCCGGCGAACTGAACCGTATCCGCTCGCTGCGCGACAAGAAGGGCGTGCCGGCCCTGATCGCCCACCTGAGCCAGACGGGCGTGTCGACCCCGTACGCCGTCTACGTGGGCCAGGATGCGCGCGCCTCGACGAAATATGCGGCTTACGTGAGTCAAAGCGGCCTGGGCATGCCCGACCGCGACTATTACCTGGAAGCCAAGCAGGCTGGCGTGAAGGAAAAATACCAGGCGCACGTGGAAAAAATGCTGGCCATGGCTGGCGACAAGAACGCCGCCGCGCGCGCCAAGGCTGTCGTTGCGCTGGAAACGGCCCTGGCTGAAGTGCAATGGACCAAGGTCGAGAACCGCGACCCCGTCAAACGCTACAACAAGACCGACATCAATCAACTCAACGACCTGACCCCGGGCTACGACCTGAAGTCGGGCCTGGCTGCCCTCGGTATCGCCAACAAGGTCGATTACGTCATCGTCAACCAGCCAAGCTACCTGGCCGGCTACAACAAGGTGCTCGCGTCCGCCGACCTGGACACCGTGAAAGCGTATTTCGAATGGCAGTTGCTGCGCAGCTATGCCAGCTACCTGTCGAAAAACTTCGTCGATGAAAGCTTTGCCTTCTACGGCACGGTACTGAGCGGCGTGAAGGAAAACCAGCCGCGCTGGAAGCGTGGCGTGGGCGCCGTCGAAGGCGTGCTGGGCGAAGCCGTCGGCAAACTGTATGTCGCGCAATATTTCCCGGCAGAGCGCAAGGCGCACATGCAGGAACTGGTGAAAAACGTGCTGGCCGCCTACAAGGACAGCATCGACACCTTGGACTGGATGAGCCCGGAGACCAAGAAGGAAGCGCAAGCTAAGCTGGCCAAGTTCACGCCGAAGATCGCATATCCGAACAAATGGCGCGATTACACGAAGCTGCAAATCGTCCAGGGTGATCTGGTGGGCAACATGATGCGCGCCGCCAACTTCGGCTCCGCCCGTCAGGTGGCCAAGCTGGGCAAACCGATCGACCGCGAAGAGTGGGGCATGACGCCGCAAACGGTGAACGCCTATTACAGCTCGACGATGAATGAAATCGTCTTCCCGGCGTCCATCCTGCAGCCGCCGTTCTTTGACGCCAACGCGGACGACGCCGTCAACTATGGCGCCATCGGCGCCGTCATCGGCCATGAAATCAGCCACGGCTTCGACGACAAGGGCAGCCAGTCCGATGGCGACGGCAACCTGCGCGACTGGTGGACCCCGGCCGACCGCAAGAACTTCGCGGCCAAGGCCGACGCGCTGACCAGGCAATATGACGGCTACAGCCCATTGCCGGGCTACCACGTCAACGGCGCGCTGACCCTGGGCGAGAACATCGCCGACAACTCGGGCGTGGCGATCGCCTATAAAGCCTATAAAATCTCGCTGGGCGGCAAGCCGGCGCCCGTGCTCGATGGCTTGACGGGCGACCAGCGCTTCTACATGGGCTTTGGCCAGGTGTGGCGCAGCAAGATGCGCGAAGCGCAGCAGATCGTGCAGATCAAGACCGATCCCCATTCGCCGGGCCAGTACCGCGCCAATGGCACTATGGTCAACCAGCCTGGCTTCTATGAAGCGTTTGGCGTGAAACCGGGCGACAAGATGTATGTTGCTCCGGAAAACCGCGTGATCATCTGGTAAACGTCATCCGACACACCGATGGCGCTCACAATGTTGTCGGCCTACGCCCTCTGGGCTAAGCCGACCTACGCCATGTAAACGTTATCTTGTCACAACAAAAAAGACCACGTGCGTGGTCTTTTTTGCATTCTGGCCAAAGTTCTTTCTGTCATTTCAGCCGGTATGCTACAGTCAAAAACCGGGCCAGAAGCCCTGGGCCTTCTGACCCTTATATTCCACACAATACAATATAGAGGACAACCGTGAATCGTTATTTGTTAAGTGCATTGACCCTGAGTTTGCTGGCCGGCGTGTCCGGCATGGCTGGTGCCGCTGATAGCGCCAAGAAAGCCGCCGCCGCTCCCTCCACGGCCGTCGCCGCCGCGGCGCTGACGTCCGGCATCGCCGTCGAATACGTCGACCCTGCCGTGCGCGCGCAGGACGATCTGTTCCAGCACCTGAATGGCAAATGGCTGGCGGAAACCGTGATTCCTGCCGACAAGTCGAGCTGGGGCAGCTTTGCCAAGCTGGCCGACGATACGCAAACGCAGCTGCGCGGCATCGTCGAAGGCGCTGCCGCCGACAAGGCCCGCGCCGCTGGTTCGAATGCCCAGAAGATCGGTGATTTTTATAACAGCTTCATGGACGAAGCCAAGCTGGAAAGCCTGGGCCTGACCCCCTTGAATGCGGAGCTGGCGAAGATCGCCGCGCTGCAGGACAAGGCGGAATTGCCGGCCGTGATCGCCCACTTCAGCAAGCTGGGCGTGACTTCGCCTTACGACTTCGGCATCCACCAGGACGCCAAGGACTCCACCAAATACGTGGCCGACATCGTGCAAAGCGGCCTGGGCTTGCCTGACCGCGATTACTACCTGGAAGAAGGCAAGGCCGATACGCGCGCCAAATACCTGGCCCACGTGGAAAAAATGCTGAGCCTGGCTGGCGACGCGAACGCTGCCGCCAATGCCAAGGCCATCCTGGCGCTGGAAACGGAACTGGCCAAGGCGCAATGGAGCAATGTGCAGAACCGCGACCCCGTCAAAACCTACAACAAGGTGGAACTGGCGAAACTGGCTGCCGTGGCGCCAGGTTACGACTGGGCCCGCTACCTGACGGACACGGGCATCGCCGGCAAGGTCAATTATGTGATCGTCAGCCAGCCCAGCTACCTGAAAGGCTTTGCCGAGATCGCCAACAAGACGCCACTGGAAACGTGGAAAGCATATTTCCAGTGGCACTTGCTGCACGCCAACGCCGGTTACCTGCCGAAAGCGTATGTCGATGAAAACTTCGCGTTTTATGGCACCACCCTGACGGGCGTGACGGAAATGCGTCCGCGCTGGAAACGCGGCGTGGGCGCCGTCGAAGGCGCGCTGGGCGAAGCCGTGGGCCAGCTGTACGTCGAGCAATATTTCCCGGCCGAGCGCAAGGTGCGCATGGAAGCGCTGGTGAAAAACCTGATGACGGCCTACAAGCAAAGCATCGACAAGCTCGACTGGATGAGTCCTGTCACCAAGAAACAGGCGCAAATCAAGCTGGCCAAATTCACCACCAAGATCGGTTATCCGAACAAATGGCGCGACTACTCGGGCCTGGAAGTGAAGCCGGACGACCTGGTCGGTAACATCCAGCGTTCGCACTTGCTGAACTACAACCGCGAGCTGAACAAGCTGGGCCAGCCGATCGACCGCGACGAGTGGGGCATGACGCCGCAGACCGTGAACGCTTATTACAATCCTGAGCTGAACGAAATCGTCTTCCCGGCCGCCATCCTGCAAGCGCCGTTCTTCGACGCCAACGCGGACGACGCCGTCAATTATGGCGCCATCGGCGCCGTCATCGGCCATGAAATCAGCCACGGCTTTGACGACCAGGGCGCCCAGTACGACGGCGACGGCAATCTGCGCGACTGGTGGACCAAGGCCGACCATAAAAACTTCGCCAAGAAAACCAAGCAGCTGGTGGCGCAGTACAACGGCTTCAGCCCCGTGAAGGGCCACTTCGTCAACGGCGAACTGACCCTGGGCGAGAACATCGCCGACAATTCCGGCGTGGCGATCGCGTACAAAGCATACAAATTGTCGCTCAATGGCAAGAAAGCCCCCGTCATCGACGGTTTCACGGGCGAGCAGCGCTTCTACGCGGGCTTTGCCCAAGTCTGGCGCATGAAGATGCGTGAAGCGCAGCAACTGGTCTTGCTGAAAACGGACCCGCATTCGCCAGGCCAGTTCCGCGCCAACGGCACCATGCGCAACCAGCCCGGCTTCTATCAGGCCTTCGACGTGAAACCGGGCGACAAGATGTATCTGCCACCGAAAGACCGCGTCATCATGTGGTAACACCAGTGCTGACGCGCTAGTATCGAGCCGCCCCGCTATCAAGCCGGGCGGCTTTTTCATGTCCGTCGCGAACGTCGCATAGGTCGGATTGGCGGCACGCGTAATCCGACAAATCGCTCGCTTATGCGCAGGCGAAAAAAAACCGCCCATCCGGGCGGTTCCTGGTTCAGCGCGCTGGCTGAATTATTTGGCAGGCTCGGCTGCAGGAGCAGCGCCATCGGCGGCAGCGGCCGGTGCCGGCACTTCCGGTTCCTTGAACTTGCCGCCCGACGCATTGGCCATGTAGACGACGGCGCGCGCCACTTCCACATCGTCGAGGTCGGGATTGCCGCCCTTGGCCGGCATCGCGCGCAAGCCTTCGACGGCGTGTTTCAGGACCGTATCGTAGCCTTGGGCCAGGCGGGCCGACCAGCTGCCCGCGTCGCCAAATTTCGGTGCACCGGCCACGCCGGCGCCATGGCAAGCCACGCAGGTGGCCGTGTAGACGGCTTCGCCGCTTTGCAGCACTTTCGGACCGCTGGCATCCTTGAAGGTAAAGCCGGCGTTGGCAACTGGACTCAAGCGCTCGGCAATGGCTTCCGGCGACTGGCTGTCCGTACCGGCGCCCGTCAGTTTTTGCGACGTGACGAACTGCACCAGCAGGATGATGCCGATGACGGTGATGAGGAAGAAGCCAGCTACGGCGGCAAGCAATTGTTTAGGCGTTTTGATCGCTGATTGTTGTTCGTTATGTGCGTCGCTCATGATGTCCTTAGTCCAGATTTGAAACTGATGGCCGTGTAAGGTAGCATTTTTACATGCTTGGATGTAAACCTTTATGAAACCCACAATTATAGGCACAAAAATTGAGCAGTGACATGCAATTGCCAGCGATACGACAGTTTCCGTAGACGTAGGTAAAGAAAAACGGTATCCTTCGCATCACTTCAGAAATTCCCCCTACGCGGCTGTAGCTCAGTGGATAGAGTATTGGCCTCCGAAGCCAAGGGTCGTGGGTTCGATCCCCGCCAGCCGCACCAAGATTCTCAATAGACTTCCACTGTTATTGCGGATTTCGCGTTGTTTATCTTCATTTGATTATCTCAATTCAATTCCACGCAAGCGATACGTAAGCATTTTTCAAACGAACAGTCTTACCTATACCAATGCTTGTTGAGCAGAAGCATGCCTGTGTAGACGCCTAGTCCCCCAGTCATTCTTGTTATACGCCCTAATGTTTATGGCACGGTGTAATGTGTTTCCTCAAATCCTGCGGTGTGCATCCGAATCTCATCGCCAGATGCAAATTGGATGCCTTCAAGGTAGCCAATTTCTAACTTTGCTCCTGGGGCTATCTGTATTGACTTCCTGGAGACGGCTTTTGTGGTTGGATTAAGTGTTCCCATCACAACCGACAGTTGCAAGGCTGACGTGTTCGTGAATATAGCGACAAGTCCACGGCCCATCGCGGAACGTCGCATCTCGATACGCACTGGGAGGACGGGGAGGCGCGATTTTTCTTGGTCGAGCGCCATTTGCGCGGACTCGGCTTTAGATTTCTCCGCTTCGACATTTTCTCTTTCCACTGCAAGAGCCTGTTCCTTACTATTCACTTCCGACGATAGCTGAGCTGACTTCGCAGCTAAGGTCTGAGCATCGGTACGGGAAGAATTGAGGTCTGACTTCAATTCCGCCGAGCGTGCGACTTCCTTCGCAATCTCCAACTGCAAAGCAGCGACGGTGATTTTCTGCGCTTCAAGGTCGCGAGTCGCTTGGTAGTACAGGGCTGCAAGAATGATAGAAGCGATGGCTAGCGCAGCCAAGACGCCCCACAATACGACAGAAGTTCGCTGGGCTGTTGGTGATGACTCAGAATGCATAGATTCTTTCGGGAGGTGAGGGGGACCAAAGCTAGTGTAACGGTTGGTACTTGGAGTGTCCAATTGACAATATAGAGGTATGCGGGTCATTGACTTGGCGCATGTGTCACTTTTCCCCCATTTGGTTGAGATTGCCGTGTCAAGAAATCCTGGGCGCCGCATTGCCACGCGATGCTGCCGGCATCTCCCCTCCGCTTCAACAATCCCAGCAAAACCTGCGCTGCCGCCTTTGAAAAGGCAGGATGCTGGCCTTTAGTCAACATCCCATCCGTCAATGTCATCCGGTCAGCGCCTTGCGCGCTGGCCTGCCCCGCTTTTCATGCTGTACGCCAACGCTGCCACTTTTTTGTGCAGTCACTTCTGGGGAACATCCCTGACGCCCCTGCCGTTGTCTGTTTGCAACCTCCAAAGTCCCTCAGCCGCTGATATCAATATTGATATCGAAACAGTGGAAAAATTGATTGGAGAGATTATCGCCCAGCCCCTAAGATAAACGCCGAGCATGCGAACGACATGCAAGCGATACAAAAAATATCAATACAATATCTGGAGATTCATGATGCGCAATGCCACCGGCCCGCTCGCGGCCACTTCCCCTCGTCCATTCATTTTGAAGGCAGCCGTTGCGGCACTGGCCGGTATCGGTCTGCTGAGCACGGCTTCGGTGTGGGCGCAGGATGCGGTGGTGGCCGATGCCGGTGCCGAGCCGGCGGCGGAAGTGTCCGTCGTGACCGTCAGCGGCGTGCGCCGTTCGGCGCAAAATTCGCAGCAGATCAAGATGCGCTCGGACCAGGTCATCGACTCCATCGTGGCCGACGACATCGGAAAATTCCCTGACAACAACGTGGCCGAAACCCTGGCGCGCATTTCCGGCATCCAGATCCGCCGCGATTCGGGCGAAGCGAGCGCCGTCATGATCCGCGGCTTGCGCGATGTCACGACCCTGCTCAACGGCCGCGAACTGTTCACCACCACCGGCCGCTACGTCAACCTGGCCGACATTCCCGCCACCATGCTGCAGCGCGTTGACGTCTATAAGTCGCAGGGCGCGGACCAGGTCGAGGGCGGCGTGGCCGGCATCATCGACGTGCGCACCAACCGCCCGTTCGATTTCAAGGACTTCACGGCCAGCGTGAATACGCGCGCCGTCTACAGCGACAAATCCAAGGCCACCGACCCGAACATCAGCGGCATGGTGGCTAACCGCTGGAAAACGGGCATCGGCGAAGTGGGCGCGCTGCTGGGCTTGTCGCAGCAGCAGCACCGTTATCACGAGGAACGCGCTTTCAGTACCGCGCCCGTGGATAAAAGCTTCCTGTCGCCCGGTTTGACGGGGCCGGACCAGGTGGGCTTGCTGCCAATCAAGGGCGACCGCCGCCGCACGACGGCCAATGCCGTGCTGCAATGGCGCCCGAACGCCGACGTCGAACTGTACGCGGAAGGCATGGCCACGCGCTTCCTGCTCGATGCCGAGTCCGATTACTTTGTCGGCTTGCCATGGTGGGGCACGCCTGTTTCGGCCACCAAAATTCCCGGCACCGACCAGCTGCAAACGCTCACGTCCACCAACGTCAACACCATCATGTCGACGCAGGCGAACAAGAACCAGACGAAGACGCATCAATTTGCCGTGGGCGGCTTGTGGGATATCAATCCTGAATGGCGTTTCACGTCGGAAGTGGCCAGCACCCGGAGCACGTATGACTGGCGCAACCCGATCCTCGATGCCATCACCGTCGTGCCGAATGCCCGTATCAATACCAATCAGAACGGCACCTTGCACGTGGACTACACGGGCAGCGATTTGCAAGACCCGTCGAATTACTATCTGAAGGGCTTTTTCGACCGCTACGGCCGTGACCAGGGCAGCTCGAACGACGTGCGTGCCGACCTGGCGTACACGCCGAGCGCGGGCGGCATCTTCAAGGAAATCAGCGTCGGCCTGCGCGGCGTCAAGCGCGAAGCCGAATCGATCAAGAGTTTCGAGGGCAATGCGGAAGCACCGGACGTGTCCGGCGCCGCGTTCCCGTTCAGCCGCCAGAGCGTGACGTCGATTCCCGGTTTGAATTGCCTGTCGGAACCGATGTCCAGCGGCGGCCCCGACTATGGCTTGAAGCAGTGGTACACGCCATGCGCCAATTTCCTGCTCAATAACACGGGCACCATCCGCCAAGCCGTCACGGGCAGCGGCGCGGCGCGCGCCATGGACCCGGGCTCGTTCTTCAAGGATACGGAAAAAACGTACTCGATCTATACCAAGGCCAAGGTCGCCTTCAAGCTGGGCGCCTACCCCGTCGACGGCACCCTGGGCGTGCGCGTCGTGCGTACCGAACAAAGCTTGCAAGGCAACAGTTCGCAAGATGGCGTCTACACGCCCGTCATCAGCGACACGGCCAGCACCGACGTGCTGCCGAGCGTGGCCCTGAAAATCAAGCTGCGCTCGGACCTGGTCGGCCGCTTCGCTGCGGGCCGCACCATCAGCCGCCCGGGCTTTTCCCAGCTGAACCCGGGCGTGGCCCTCGTCAACTCGACGGAAACGGTGAAGGCCACGGGCGCCGGCGGCAATCCGAATTTGAAACCAGTCACGGGCGACAATGTCGATGCCGCGCTGGAATGGTATTTCGCGCCAGCCGGTTCCGTCACGGCCACCGTCTTCCACCACAAGTTCGACGGCTATATCCAGCAACGTATTTCCAGCGAAACCATCGCCGGCAAGACCTATGACGTGGACCGCCCGTACAACACGGCCGCCGGCAAGCTGCAAGGCCTGGAAATTGGCTACCAGCAGTTTTATGACGGCTTGCCTGGCCTGTTGAGCGGCCTGGGCTTGCAAGCGAACGGCACCTACATGAGCGGCACCACGGACGACGAGACGGGCAGCCATGCCATCACGGGCGTGTCGCGCTATGCCTACAACCTGGTCGTGCTGTACGAAAAAGACGCGTGGTCGGGCCGCCTGGCCTACAACTGGCGCTCGAAATTCATCGACAGCTACAACCAGGGCGGCCCCGGCCTGGACTTGAAAGTGGCGCCGACGGCCCAGCTCGACGGTTCGCTGTCGTACAAGATCAACGACCAGTTCACCGTGACTCTCGATGGGAATAACTTGCTCGACACCAAGTTCAAGGATTATTGGAACACTGCGGGCGTGTATCCGCGCGATACGCGCCGTTATGACCGGACAGTCGGTTTATCTCTGCGCTGGAAAATGTAACTTGGTCGCACAGTAAAAAATCAAGGGCGTTGCCATGGTTTCGGCCGGCAACGCCCCTGTCAGTTGAGCAGTCACGCACGATTCATCATAAAAAGAATGGACGGAAAGCATGGAGACGCAAAAATTATCTACCGTTGAAAAGGTCGGCTTCGGCGCCGGCGACATGGCGCTCAATGTCGTCATCTCGTCGATGATGTTGATCATCACCTTTTTCTATACCGATATCTATGGCTTGAAAACCACCGACCTGGCGCTGCTGTTCGTGGCCGTGAAAGTCATCGGCGCCATCGCCGACCTGGTCATGGGCCAGATCACCGACCGCTACAGCTTTGCTTCGGGACGTTACCGCCCATACCTGCTGTGGCTGGCCGTGCCGTATGGCGTCAGCGTCTTTTTTGTCTTCAGCACGCCCGAGTGGCAATATGACGCCAAGCTGATCTGGGCATATTCGACGTATATCCTGATGACCATCATGACGGCCGGCGTGGGCATCCCGTATATCTCCTTGATCAGCGGCCTGACGAGCGACCCGCAGGATCGCCTGTCGGCCAACGGCTACCGCCTGTTCTTCGCCAAGATCGGCGCCTTCATGGTGACCATCGTCGTGCCGATCCTGTCGCAGCGCTGGGGCGGCGGCAACCCGGCCGTCGGCTACCAGGCGGCCATGGCCGTGATGGCCGTCATGGGCGTGGCCCTGTTCCTGTTCTGCTATTTCTCCACCACCGAGCGTGTCGTGCACGTGGTGGAAAAGCAGTCGTTGCTCGCGCAATTGAAAGTGCTGCTGCAAAACGACCAGTGGCTGGTGCTGTGCGGCGTGTGCGTCACGGGCACCATCGGCTACGTGGTGCGCGGCTCCGTCGCCATTTATTACGCGAAATACTATCTGGGTGGCAGCACGGAAACCGTGGCCGCCTTCCTCACGACGGGCGTGGTGGCCGCCATCCTGGCCATGATCGCCTCGACCTGGATCACCAAGTTCTATTGCAAGGTAAAACTGTTCCGCTATACGCAGATCGGCGTCGCCCTGATCAGCCTGGCGATCTATTTCTTTGTAAAGCCGAGCGATACCGTGCTGGCCTTCGCCCTGTATTTCCTGCTGTCCTTTGTCGTGGACTTGCACGCGCCCGTGTTCTGGTCGGCCATCGCGGAAACCATCGATTATGGTCAAGTGAAAACGGGCAAGCGCGTCTCCGGCTTCGCCTTTGGCGGCATTTCCGTGTGCCAGAAGGCGGGCATGGCGGTGGCGGGCGGCCTGGTCGGCGTGCTGCTCGCGTATTTTGACTACCAACCCAACCATGAGCAAACGCAATTCGCCCTGAACGGCATCGCCCTGATGCTGTCGATCATCCCCGGCTTCTTCCACTTGCTGATGGGCTTGCTGATGTTCAAGTACCGCATCAGCGATGACTATTACCGTGGCGTCAAGGTAGAGATGCACAAGCGCGGTTTTGTCGCCGCGTAAGAATAACTGAATGGAGCAAGCAACATGGCAGACATCTTGAAACCGCTGATCGAACAGCGCGCCGACCCGCATATCTACCGCCACAGCGACGGCTATTATTACTTTACGGCCTCCGTGCCCCAGTACGATCGCATCGAACTGCGCCGCGCCGACAGCATCGCCGGCCTGGCCGGCGCGCAAACGGTCGACGTGTGGCACAAGCCGGAAACAGGGCCGTACAGCGAGCTGGTATGGGCGCCCGAGCTGCACTTCAACCAGGGTGCGTGGTATGTGTATTTCGCCGCCGCGCCGAGCCGCGAGATCAAACATAAGTTGTTCCAGCACCGCATGTACGCGATCCGCAACACGAACGCCAATCCGCTTGAGGGCGAATGGGAATTCATGGGCCAGATCGACACGGGCATCGACACCTTCTGCCTGGACGCCACCACGTTCGAGCACGACGGCGTGCTGTACTACCTGTGGGCGCAGAAAGATGTCGCCATCGAGGGCAATTCGAACCTGTACATCGCGCCGATGGCCACGCCGTGGCAGCTGGCCGGGCCGCCCGTGATGCTGAGCAAACCGGAATTCGACTGGGAAATCCGCGGCTTCTGGGTCAACGAGGGGCCGTCCGTGCTGAAGCGCAACGGCAAGATTTTCATCAGCTATTCGGCCAGCGCCACCGATGAAAACTATGCGATGGGCTTGCTGTGGGCCGATGATACGTCCGACCTGCTCGATCCGTTCTCGTGGAGCAAGTCGCCCGAGCCCGTGTTTGCCACCTGCTACGAGCATGGCATCTACGGTCCCGGCCACAACAGCTTCACGACGGCCGCCGATGGCGACGGTGTGTTGCTGGTGTACCATGCCCGCACCTACACGGAAATTGTCGGCGACCCGCTGTGGAACCCGGACCGCCATACCTTTGTCAAACCGCTGCGCTGGGATGCGCAGGGCATGCCCGTGTTTGGCCGTTCATCGACCCTGTAAACCCTGGACCCGACGCCATGACCCCAGTTGATTCTGTTTCAGTGACGCAAGCGCCATTCGGCGTCTTGCCAGACGGCGACCACGTCAGTGTCTTTACCCTGACGAACCGCCACGGCATGCAAGTCAAGGTGCTCGACTTTGGCGCCATCATCAGTGAAATCCACGTGCCGGACCGCAATGGCAGTTTTGCCGACGTGGTACTGGGATTCGAGCGCATCGAACCGTATCTGCACAACAGCGCCTTCCTGGGCGCCTTGATCGGGCGCTTCGGCAACCGCATCGCCGGGGGACGTTTCAGTCTGGATGGCAAGGATTACCAGCTGGCCGTCAACAATGCACCGAATCATTTGCATGGCGGCAACCAGGGTTTTCACCAGGTCATGTGGCAAGCCGAGCCGTTCACGAAAGACGACGCCGTCGGCGTCACCTTCACGCGCAGCAGCCCGGATGGGGAAGATGGCTATCCGGGCAAGCTCGACGTTACCGTCGTGTACGAACTGGACAACGACAATGCGCTGCACCTGCGCTACCATGCCGTGACGGACCAGGCCACACCGATCAACTTGACCAACCACAGCTATTTTAATCTGGCGGGGCAGGGCAATATCCTCGGTCATGAGCTGTCCATCAACGCAGACCGCTACTTGCCCGTCGACGCGGGGTCGATACCCACGGGTGAACTGGCGGACGTTGCCGGCACGCCCTTCGACTTGCGCCAGGCCACCGTCATCGGCAACAGCATCGACCTGCCGCATGAGCAGATCCGCATCGGCCGCGGCTACGATCACAATTTCGTGCTGAATCAAAAAACAGGTCAGGGGCTGAACTTGGCAGCCACCGTGCGCGATCCGCAATCGGGCCGGGTGATGCAGGTGTACACGCAGGAGCCGGGCATTCAGTTCTATTCCGGCAATTTCCTCGACAGCAGCCAATACGGCAAGCTGCGCGCCATCAGCTATCGCAGCGCGCTATGCCTGGAAACCCAGCATTTCCCGGATTCGCCGAACCAGCCTCACTTCCCCGGCACCATCTTGCGCCCGGGTGAAGAATACCGGACGGAAACTGTGTACCGCTTTTCCACCGAGTAAGCACCGCAGCCAAAACAGCCCACGCCCTGCCGCCACGCGCCCGCAGGGCGTTTTCATTGGTGCCGATGGATATCGTTTTCGATATCGGAACGCATTAAAAATTGATTGGAAAGGCATGGCAGGATTCTTTAGTATTCCAACATCGCTGCCCGGGCCGACCACCTTAGATCCGGCATGGCACAACCAGGAGAATGGCATGTCTGAGACAAAAAAGAAGGTAGCCCTGCGCTCGGCCGAGTGGTTCGGCTCGCAGGACAAGAACGGCTTCATGTACCGCAGCTGGATGAAAAACCAGGGCATACCTGACCACGAATTTCACGGCAAGCCCATCATCGGCATCTGCAATACCTGGTCCGAACTGACCCCTTGCAACGCGCATTTCCGCCAGCTGGCCGAACACGTCAAGCGCGGCATCCTTGAAGCGGGCGGTTTTCCAGTTGAATTCCCCGTGTTTTCGAATGGCGAATCGAATTTGCGCCCGACCGCCATGCTGACGCGCAACCTGGCGTCGATGGACGTGGAAGAATCGATTCGCGGCAACCCGATGGACGCCGTCGTGCTGCTGGTCGGCTGCGACAAGACGACACCGGCATTGCTGATGGGCGCGGCCAGCGTCGACATTCCCACCATCGTCGTCAGCGGCGGCCCCATGCTGAACGGCAAGCTCAATGGCAAGGACATCGGTTCCGGCACGGCCGTATGGCAGTTGCACGAGCAGATGAAGGCCGGTTCCATCACTCTGCACCAGTTCATGTCGGCCGAATCGGGCATGTCGCGCTCGGCCGGTACCTGCAACACCATGGGCACGGCCTCGACGATGGCCAGCATGGCCGAAGCGCTGGGCACGTCCCTGCCGCACAACGCGGCCATTCCTGCCGTCGATTCGCGCCGCTACGTGCTGGCGCACATGTCGGGCATCCGCATCGTCGAAATGGTGCACGAAGATCTGCGCCTGTCGAAAGTGCTGACGCGCGAAGCATTTGAAAACGCTATCAAGGTCAACGCCGCCATCGGCGGTTCGACCAATGCCGTGATCCACCTGAAAGCGATTGCCGGGCGCATCGGCGTGCCTTTGGAGCTGGAAGACTGGACCAAGGTAGGCCGCGGCACGCCGACCATCGTCGACTTGCTGCCGTCGGGGCGTTTCCTGATGGAAGAGTTTTATTATGCGGGCGGCTTGCCGGCCGTCATCCGCCGCCTGGGCGAGGGCGATCTGCTGCCGCACAAGAATGCGCTGACCGTCAACGGCAAGTCGCTGTGGGACAACTGCGTCGAAGCGCCGATCTACAACGATGAAGTGGTGCGCACCTTGGACAACCCTTTGCTGGCCGATGGCGGCATCTGCGTGTTGCGCGGCAACCTGGCGCCACGCGGCGCCGTGCTGAAACCGTCGGCCGCCTCGCCGCACCTGATGCAACACCGTGGCAAGGCCGTTGTGTTCGAGGATTTTGAACATTACAAGGCGCGCATCGTTGATCCGGATCTGGATGTCGACGCGAACTCCGTGCTGGTCATGAAGAACTGCGGCCCGAAAGGCTATCCTGGCATGGCGGAAGTGGGCAACATGGGCTTGCCGCCGAAACTGCTGGCGCAAGGCATCACCGACATGGTGCGCATCTCGGATGCGCGCATGAGCGGCACGGCCTACGGCACCGTCGTCTTGCACGTGGCGCCGGAAGCGATGGCGGGCGGTCCGCTGGGCATCGTCAGGGATGGCGACATGATCGCCCTCGACTGCCACAACGGCAGCCTGAACATCGACATCAGCGCTGCGGAAATCGCCGAGCGCCTGGCGGCCCGCGAACTGGGCAGCGCGCCCGGGCCGAAGAGCGGTTACCAGCAGCTGTACATCGATCACGTGTTGCAGGCCGATGAAGGCTGCGATTTCGACTTCCTGGTCGGCAATCGCGGTTCCGCCGTGCCGCGCCACTCACACTAAGCGGAGAATCCCATGCTGTTGCTGCAATTTACGAATGAACACGGCGGCCGCCTCGTCGGCCTGCTGCAAGACGACGTCATCCGCGTCATCGAAGGCTACAACACGACGTATGCGCTGGCGCAAGACGCCATCCGCAAAAAGGTGAGTCTGACGGACCTGGTCAACGCCACGGTCGGCAACACCACGCATTCCTATGCGGCCGTGGCTGCCAGCGGTCGCCTGCTGGCGCCGCTCGACCACGCCGACGAGGCGCACTGCTACGTGACGGGCACGGGCCTGACCCACCTGGGCAGCGCCGGTGCGCGCGACGCCATGCACAAGAAGATCGGCGGCGATGCGGAGTCCCTGAGCGACTCCATGAAAATGTTCCGCCTGGGCGTGGAAGGCGGCAAGCCGGCCGACGGCACGGCCGGCGCCCAGCCCGAATGGTTCTATAAAGGCGACGGCTCCATCATGCGCCCAAGCGGCCAGCCGCTGCGCATGCCGGACTTTGCCCTCGATGGCGGCGAAGAGCCGGAAATCGCCGGCCTGTACGTGATCGGCGACGACGGCCAGCCCTACCGGGTCGGCTACGCCATCGGCAATGAATTCTCCGACCACGTGACGGAACGCCAGAACTATCTGTACCTGGCCCACTCGAAACTGCGCGCCTGCAGCGTGGGCCCGGCCCTGCTGGTGGGCGAATTGCCCGCGCATATCGCCGGCGCCTCGCGCGTGCTCGACGCGGCTGGCAATGTGCGCTGGGAAAAAGCGTTCGTCAGCGGCGAAGAGAATATGTCGCACACGATTGCCAACCTGGAACACCATCACTTCAAGTATCCGCTGTTCAAGCGCCCTGGCGACGTGCACGTGCATTTCTTTGGCACGGCCACCTTGAGCTTTGCCGATGGCGTGAGCGTGGCGCCGGGCGAAACCTTTGAAATCGAAGCGCCGGCCTTTGGCCCTGCCTTGCGCAACCGCCTCGACGTCTTCCCAACCGAATTTGCGAAAGTGAGCACATTATGAGTTTCAATATCACCGGTGATGCATTGATCGGCGGCGTCGCCGTCAAGGGTAATGGCGGCTCCTTCGAAGCGTGGGACCCGGCCGCGCGCGCCCACATCGCGCCCGCCTTCCACATGGTGGACGTCGCACAAATCGACGCGGCGTGTCGTCTGGCGCAGGCCGCGTTCGACCCGTTCCGCGCCACCAGCGATGCGCAACGCGCCGATTTTCTGGACACCATCGCCGCGCAAATCCTCGAGCTGGGCGACGACCTGATCGTGCGCGCCATGACGGAAAGCGGCTTGCCGCGCGCGCGCCTGGAAGGCGAACGCGGCCGCACGGTGGGGCAATTGAAACTGTTCGCCGGCTTGCTGCGCGAGGGTTCGTGGACCGATGCGCGCATCGATTCGGCTTTGCCGGAACGCACGCCGCCGCGTCCTGACTTGCGCTTGCGCATGATCGGCCTGGGCCCCGTCGCCGTGTTTGCGGCCAGTAATTTCCCGCTGGCCTTCTCGGTGGCTGGCGGCGATACGGCCTCGGCCCTGGCAGCCGGCTGCCCTGTCGTGCTGAAAGCCCACTCGGCCCATCCGGGTACGTCGGAACTGGTGGCGCGCGCCATCGTGAAAGCGATTACCCTGTGCAAGCTGCCGGCCGGCGTGTTCGCCTTGCTGACGGGCACGGGCAATGGCATCGGCCAGACCCTGGTGGCGCATCCCGCCATCCAGGCCGTCGGCTTTACGGGTTCGCGTTCGGGCGGCATCGCCCTGATGAAGGTGGCGGCGGAACGTCCACAGCCGATCCCCGTGTATGCGGAAATGAGCAGCATCAACCCCGTCTTCGTGCTGCCGCAAGCGCTGGCCACCCGTGGCGCGGCGATCGCCAGCGGCTTTGCCGCCTCGCTGACCATGGGCGTGGGCCAGTTCTGCACCAATCCCGGCCTCGTGCTGGGCCTGGAAGGCCCCGACTTTACGGCGTTTGCCGCCGCTGCCGCCGAAGCGCTGGCGCCGGCGCCGGCCGCCACCATGTTGACGGCTGGTATAGCCAGCAGCTATGCCAAGGGCGTGGCCGCCCTGGCGCAGCACGCCGACGTGACGTCGCTGGTGCAAAACACGGGCGAGGTAGGCAAGGGCGCCGCCGCCCTGTTCGTCACCTCGGGCGAAGCGTTTTTGGCCAAGCACGACTTGCGCGACGAAGTCTTCGGCCCGGCTTCCCTGCTGGTCGCTTGCCGCGACATCGAGCAATTGCTGGCGATCACGGAAAGCCTGGAAGGCCAGCTGACGGCCACCCTGCAAATCGATGCCGGCGACGTGGCAGATGCGCGCCGCCTGCTGCCCGTGCTGGAACGCCGCGTGGGCCGCATCCTGGCCAACGGTTTCCCGACGGGCGTGGAAGTGTCGACGGCCATGGTGCACGGCGGCCCGTTCCCGGCCACGTCGGACGGCCGCAGCACGTCGGTCGGCACGGCAGCCATCAACCGTTTCTTGCGTCCCGTGTCGTACCAGAACCTGCCGCAGGACTTGCTGCCGGAGTCGCTGCGCGACGATAATCCGCTGGGCATCTGGCGCCGTCACGATGGCGTGCTGGGCAAACTTTAATCATAAAAAATAAAAATACACAGCGGAGACAAGATGAAGCAATTGGCGAAATATGGCAGCTTGCAGGGCAAGCGCGTGTTCATCACGGGTGGCGGCAGCGGCATCGGCGAATCCCTGGTGGCGGAATTTGCCGCCCAGGGCGCGGTGGTGGCGTTTGTCGATATCGCCGTGGAAGCGAGCGAGGCCCTGTGCCGCCGCCTGGCTGAAGCGGGCCTGACGGCGCCGTTGTTCCGCCATTGCGACATCACGGATATTCCATCGTTGCAAGCCGTCATGGCCGAACTGGCCGACAAGCTGGGCGACTTCGATATCCTCGTCAACAATGCCGCCAACGACCAGCGCCACCAGGCGCAGGACGTCACCCTGGAATACTGGAACGAGCGCATTGCGATCAATCAGCGTCCCATGTTCTTCACCTGCCAGGCCGTCTTCGAGGGCATGAAGCGCAAGGGCGGCGGTTCCATCATCAACGTCAGCTCGATTTCCTGGCACATGAAGTCGGGCGGCTACCCTGTGTACGCCACCACCAAGGCGGCCGTCGTGGGTCTCACGCGGGGCCTGGCGCGCGATTATGGCGCCCACAATATCCGCGTCAATACCGTCACGCCCGGCTGGGTCATGACGCAGCGCCAGATCGACCTGTGGGTCGACGACGCGGCGGAAGTGGAAATCAAGAAAAGCCAATGCTTGCCAAGCAAGCTGATGCCACAGGACATCGCCGCCATGGTGCTGTTCCTTGCTTCCGATGACGGCGCGATGTGCTCCAGTCAGGAGTTCATCGTGGATGCCGGCTGGGTCTAAGCCTTAGCGCATCGTTCAATCCGCGCCGGTGCTGACCGGCCCTCCAATCTTGAAACACCCTCTTGCCGCCCCAACCCCGCGGCAGGAGAGGCATCGCCATTCCATCGCCGGGTTGATCCCGGCCCTTGCTTTTCACTAAAAAACAGGAGACAGCATGAAATTCATCCATACCAGCATCGTGGCCCTCAGCCTGGCCATAGCCGGCGGCAGCGCTTTTGCCGCGCCCGTCAAGGTCACCATCGACGTGGCCAAGCCCGGTGCCGTGATCAACAAGAACGTGTACGGCCAGTTCGCCGAACATCTGGGTACCGGTATCTATGAAGGCATGTGGGTGGGGCCGGAGTCTTCCATTCCTAACACCAAAGGCTGGCGCAACGACGTGCTGGGTGCGCTGAAACAGTTGCACGTGCCCCTGGTGCGCTGGCCGGGCGGCTGTTTTGCCGATGAATACCACTGGAAGGACGGCATCGGCGCGCGTGACAAGCGCCCGACCAAGGTCAACACCAACTGGGGCGGCGTGGAAGAATCGAACGCCGTCGGCACGCATGAATTCTTCGACCTGGCCGAGCTGCTGGGCGCGCAGACCTACATCAACGGCAATCTCGGTTCCGGCACGCCGCAGGAAATGTCCGAATGGCTCGAATACATGACGTCGGACAGCAAATCGACCCTGGCTGAGCTGCGCCGCAAGAATGGCCGCGCCCAGCCGTATAAAGTCGATTACTTTGGCATCGGCAATGAAGCCTGGGGTTGCGGCGGCAATATGCGCCCGCAGTACTATGCCGACCTGTACAAGCACTATCACAGCTTCATGAAGACGCCGGAAAGCGCGCGCCCGAAATTCATCGCCAGCGGCGGCAATGACGACGACATCAGCTGGTCCGGTACCCTGAGCCGCGAAATCAGGCCGAACATGATGGACGCCATCAGTTTCCACTACTACACGGTGCCGACCGGCGTCTGGGAAAAGAAGGGCGCCGCCACGGGCTTTGGCGAAAATGAGTGGATTTCCACCCTGACCCGTACCCTGCGCATCGATAGCTTGATCAAGAACAATATCGCCGCCATCGACAAGAACGACCCCTCGAAAAAGACGGGCTTGTACGTCGATGAATGGGGCACCTGGTACGACGTGGAGCCGGGCACCAATACGGGCTTTTTGTTCCAGCAAAACAGCTTGCGCGATGCGCTCGTCGCCGCCTTGAACTTCAATATTTTCCACGCCCACGCGGACCGCGTGCGCATGACGAATATCGCCCAAATGGTCAACGTGCTGCAGGCGATGATCATCACGGACAAGGACAAATATTTCCTCACGCCTACGTATCATGCGTTTGAAATGTACGTGCCGTTCCAGGATGCCACTTCGCTGCCGGTCGCCATCCAGGGCAATGGCAAGTACAGCCTGGGCAAGGTCAGCATTCCGGAAGTGAGCGCCTCGGCCGCGCGCGGCAAGGATGGCAAGGTGTATCTGTCGCTGGTCAACACGAACCCGCACAAGGCCGTCGACGTGAACGTGGCGCTGGCCGGCAAGCAAGTGGCCAGCGTGACGGGCCGCGTGCTGACCGCCGGCAAGATGGATGCCGTCAACAGCTTTGCGCAACCGCAAGCCGTGCAACCGGTGGCGTTTAATGCCAAGGCGCAAGGCGGCAAGCTGACCGTGTCGGTGCCAGCCAAGGCCGTCGTGGTGGTGGCCGTCGACTAAGCTGTCGCTCACCTGTCATTCATCAGGCCGGCCCGCATGACGGGCCGGCTGACCATTTTGGAGAAGACGATGCACATATTGACACGCGGCATGGCCGCCATCCTGAGCACCCTGGCGATCATGGCCGCCGCGCACGCGGCCCAGGTCAGCGTGCACGACCCCGTGATGGCCAAGGAAGGCGACACGTATTATTTGTACAGCACGGGTCCCGGCATTACCTTTTACAGTTCGAAAAATATGCTCGACTGGCAGCCGGAAGGGCGCGTCTTCGCCGGCCAGCCTACGTGGGCCAAGACGGCCGCGCCATCATTTGACGACCATATCTGGGCGCCCGACGTGCAATTCCACGACGGAAAATATTATCTGTACTACTCCGTGTCCGGCTTCGGCAAGAACACGTCCGGCATCGGCGTGACCGTCAACACGACCTTGAATCCCCGTTCGCCCGACTACCGCTGGGTCGACCAGGGCATGCTGCTGCAATCGGTGCCCGAGCGCGACGAGTGGAACGCCATCGATTCGAACATCATCACCGATGCCAAGGGCACGCCGTGGATGTCGTTCGGCTCGTTCTGGAATGGCATCAAGCTGGTGAAACTCAACAAAGACTGGACCCGCATTGCGGAACCGCAAGAGTGGCACTCGCTGGCCCGACGCGTACCCCTGCCGCCACGCGCAGGCGAATTCAAGCCCGCGCCCGAGGAAATCGAGGCACCCTTCATCTTCCGGCGCGGCAACGACTACTTCCTCTTCGTTTCCTGGGGCCTGTGCTGCCAGAAAGAAAAAAGCACCTATCACCTGGCCGTGGGACGCTCAAAAAGCGTGACGGGACCCTACCTGGACAAGGAGGGCCGCGACATGGCGCAGGGCGGCGGCACGGTGCTGCTGAAAGGCGACAAGGATTGGCAAGGCCTCGGCCACAACAGTGCCTATACGTTTGACGGCAAGGATTACCTGGTGCTGCACGCCTATGAAACGGCGGACAATTATTTGCAGAAGCTCAAGATCCTGCCCATGACGTGGGACCAGGATGGCTGGCCGCAAGTCGACGCGCGCGACTTGAACCGCTATCACAGCCGCGAATTGCCGGCCGCCAAACGGTAAGCAGGGAAGGGGATGGGCGGCAGGTGATACGCAAATCGGTATCGCAAGCGAAAAAGAATTGATTGGATGGCTATGTTGCTTTCTCCTACCATGGGTTCATAAAAAACCGCCCATCCGGCATCCGGCTGTGATGGTATTCCAAAAAAAACTGGAGACAAGAATGACATTGACACGCCGAACCCTCCTCGCCAGCGCCATGTTGCTGGCACTGTCCGCAACCTCTTCCGCCTTCGCCGCCAAGCCCCTCGTCATGGGCTTTTCGCAGGTAGGCGCCGAAAGCGAATGGCGCACCGCCAATACCGTCTCCATCAAGGATGCGGCCAAGAAAGATGGCGTCACCCTGAAATTTGCCGACGCGCAGCAAAAGCAGGAAAACCAGGTCAAGGCGCTGCGCTCGTTCATCGCGCAAAAAGTCGACGTGATCGCCTTCTCGCCCGTCGTTGAGTCCGGCTGGGATACGGTCTTGCGCGAAGCCAAGGCCGCCAAGATTCCCGTCATCCTGACGGACCGCGCCGTCAACGTGGCCGACAAATCGCTGTACGTGACCTTCATCGGTTCCGATTTCGTGGAAGAGGGCCGCCGCGCCGGCCAATGGCTGCTGGACTATGCCAAGAAAACCCCGGACGCCACCCTGAACATCGTCGAGCTGCAAGGCACGGTCGGCTCCGCGCCGGCCATCGACCGCAAGGAAGGCTTCCAGGAAGTCATCGGCAAGAATCCGAAGCTGAAGATCATCCGTTCGCAAACGGGCGACTTTACGCGCGCCAAGGGCAAGGAAGTGATGGAAGCGTTCCTGAAGGCCGAGGGCAAGAAGATCAACGTGCTGTACGCGCACAATGACGACATGGCCATCGGCGCCATCCAGGCCATCGAAGAAGCGGGCATGAAACCGGGCAAGGACATCATCATCATCTCGATCGATGGCGTCAAAGGCGCGTTCGAGGCCATGATCGCCGGCAAGCTGAACGTCACTGTGGAATGCAGCCCGCTGCTGGGCCCGCAACTGATGTCGATCGCCCGCGACGTGGTGGCCGGCAAGCCCGTGCCAGCGCGCATCACGACGGTGGAAGGCGTGTTCCCTGCCGAGGTGGCCGCCAAGGAATTCCCGAACCGTAAGTACTAAGCTTGCCGCATGATGAATACGCAAGCGCAACACAACGCCGCGCCAGCTCCCTTGCTGGAGTTGCGCGGCATCAGCAAGTCCTTTCCCGGCGTCAAAGCCCTCAGCGACGTTGCCCTGCGCCTGTATCCGGGTGAAGTGCACACCCTGATGGGACAGAATGGCGCCGGGAAATCGACGCTGATCAAGGTGCTGACGGGCGTCTACACGCCCGACAGCGGCCAGATTCTGCTCGATGGCAAGCCCATCGCCCCCGCGTCCACGTCGGACGCCCAGGGATTGGGCATCAGCACCGTGTACCAGGAAGTTAATCTGTGCCCGAACCTGTCGGTAGCGGAAAACATCTTTATCGGCCGCTATCCGCGCCGCTTCGGCGCCATCGATTGGCGTTCCATGCAGCAACAGGCGCGTGCCTTGCTGCAGCAATTGCAGATCGATATCGATGTCACCGCGCAATTGTCCAGCTTTCCGCTGGCCATCCAGCAAATGGTGGCCATTTCGCGCGCGCTGAATATTTCGGCCCGCGTGCTGATCCTCGACGAACCCACGTCCAGCCTGGACGAAGCGGAAGTCAATCTGCTGTTTTCCGTGCTGCGCCGCCTGCGCGAGCAGGGCATGGCGATTCTGTTTGTCACTCACTTCCTCGACCAGACCTACGCCATTTCCGACCGCATCACCGTCATGCGCAATGGCGAGCGCGAGGGAGAATACGCGTGCAGCGAGCTGTCGCGCCTGGCACTGGTCAATAAAATGATCGGCGTGGCGGCCGACACCCAGCCGCAAGAACTGGAACTGGCGCAAGAAGCGGGCGCCGCCAGTTTCGGGCCGAATGTGCTCGAAGCGCAGGGACTGGGCCGCAAAGGCGCCTTGCTGCCCATGGATTTCCACATCCGCCAGGGTGAATTGCTGGGCCTGGCCGGCTTGCTCGGTTCGGGCCGCACGGAACTGGCGCGTTTGCTGTTCGGCGCCGACAAGGCCGATTCCGGCAGCATCGTCATGCAGGACAAGATACGCCAGTTCAACGTGCCGCGCGACGCGATCGCCCGGGATATCGGCTTTTGCTCGGAAGACCGCAAGCACGAGGGGGCGATCCTGTCGCTGTCCGTGCGCGAAAACATCATCCTGGCCTTGCAGGCCCGCACGGGCTTGCTGCGCGCGATTCCCTTCAAACGCCAGCAGGCGCTGGCCGACGAGTACGTCAAGGCGCTCGGCATCAAGACGGCCAGCATCGAAACGCCGATCGGCAGCCTGTCGGGCGGCAATCAGCAGAAAGCCTTGCTGGCGCGCTGGCTGGTGACGTCGCCCGCCATGCTGATTCTCGATGAACCGACGCGCGGCATCGACGTGCGCGCCAAGCAGGAAATCATGAGTTATGTGAGCAAGCTGTGCCGCAAGGGCATGGCCATCCTGTTCATCTCGTCGGAGTTGCCGGAAGTGCTGCGCTGCAGCGACCGTATCCTGGTCATGCGCGACCGCAAGGCTTGCGGCGACTATGCGCGCGGCGAGCTCGACGACAGTTCCGTGCTGCAAGTGATCGCCGGAGACGCCACATGAGTTTATCCACGCCATCGAGCGCGCCACTGGCGCGTCCGGCTTCCACTACGGGTACGTCCGCCTTGCATACCGTTCTGCATCATCCCCTGAGCCGGCCACTGGCCGCGCTGTTGCTGCTGTTGCTGGTGGCCTTCTTTGCCATCCCCGGCTTTTTCCACCTGGAAGTGCGCGACGGCCATCTGTACGGCAGCGTGATCGACATCGTCAACCGCGCCGCGCCACTGATGCTGGCCGCGCTGGGCATGACCCTCGTCATCGCCACGCGCGGTATCGACATTTCCGTGGGCGCCGTCGTGGCCCTGTCCGGCACCGTGGCCGCCATGCTGATCGGCGGCACCATGGTGATGGACAACGGCGTGCCGACCTACGTGAGCAACATCCCCATGGGCTGGGCCCTGGCGGCCGCCCTGGGCGCGGCCCTGCTGTGCGGCGCCTGGAATGGCGTGCTGGTGGCGGGACTCGGCTTGCAGCCCATCGTCGCGACCCTGATCCTGATGGTGGCGGGACGTGGCCTGGCGCAATTGCTGACGGATGGGCAGATCGTCACCGTCTATTATCAGCCGTTCTTTTTCATCGGCAGCGGTTACCTGTTCGGCTTGCCGTTTTCCCTGTTCCTCGTCGCTGCCGTGTTCATCATCACGGCCGTGCTGATGCGCAAGACGGCCCTGGGCCTGTTCATCCAGGCCGTCGGCATCAACCCCGTCGCCGCGCGCCTGGCCGGCATCAAGACGGCGACCTTGATCTTTTTCGTCTACGTCTTTTGCGCCGCCTGCGCGGGCCTGTCGGGCCTGATGATCAGCTCGAACATCAAGAGCGCCGACGCCAATAACGCGGGCCTGATGCTGGAACTCGACGCCATCCTGGCCGTGACCCTGGGCGGCACTTCGCTGGCCGGCGGCAAGTTCAGCTTAGTTGGCAGCATGATAGGCGCGCTCATCATCCAGACCCTGACCTACACGATCTATTCGCTGGGCGTGCCGCCGGAAGTGAACATGGTCGTCAAGTCGGTCGTCGTCTTCCTCGTCTGCCTGTCGCAATCGTCGGAATTCAAGCAATTGCTGCATCGGAGAAAAGCATGAAGGGCTTGCTGCACACCCCGTATTTCACCTCGCTCGTCACGGTCTTGCTGCTGGTGGTGATGCTGGGCCTCGGTGGCGCCGCCTATCCGGGCCTGCTGTCGACGCAAGTGATCTTTAACCTGTTGATCGATAACGCCTTTTTGCTGGTGATCGCCGTCGGCATGACCTTCGTCATCGTCTCCGGCGGCATCGATTTGTCCGTCGGGTCCGTGCTGGCCCTGTCGACCATGATCGCCGCCTGGCTGCTGAACGTGGCGCACTGGCCGCCGCTCCTGGTGATCGTCACCGTGCTGGCGCTGGGCACCGTCTTTGGCGCCGGCATGGGCGCGCTGATCCATTACTTCAAGTTGCAGCCCTTCATCGTCACCCTGGCCGGCATGTTTCTGGCGCGCGGGCTGTGCTATCTGATCAGCATCAACTCGATTACCATCGATGATCCGCTATTCGTCGCCATGTCGCAGACGCAATTGCAATTTCTCGGCGGCTTCGTTTCGCCCGGTGTCGTGATTGCCGTGATCACGTTGCTCTTGGCCATCTGGCTGGCGCACGCCACGCCGTTCGGCCGCGCCGTGTATGCGATCGGCGGCAATGAGCAGTCGGCCCTGATGATGGGCTTGCCTGTGGGCCGCACCAAGGTCTTCATTTATGCCTTCAGCGGCTTTTGCGCCTCCCTGGGTGGCGTGCTATTTTCGTTCTACATGCTGTCCGGCTATGGCTTGCATGCGCAAGGCACGGAACTGGACGCGATTGCCGCCGTCGTCATCGGCGGCACCCTGCTCAGCGGCGGCTATGGCTACGTGGCGGGCGCTTTGTCCGGCGTGCTGGTGCTGGGCACCATCCAGACCCTGATCGCCTTCGACGGCACGCTCAGCTCGTGGTGGACCAAGATCGTCATCGGCGGCTTGCTGTTCGTCTTTTGCGTCGTGCAAAGACTGATGGCCATGGGCCAGAAAAATACCAATCGGAGTTAATAGCATGTTTCAAAAGAATAAACTTGCCGCAGCCACCGGCATGGCGGTAGCGCTCGCCTGCGCCTCATTCGGTGCACACGCAGCCAACCCCATCGTGAAAAACATCTACACGGGCGACCCGGCCGCGCTGGTCGACAATGGCAGGGTCTACCTGTACGTGGGCCACGATGAAGCGAGCGCCTCGGATACGGATTACCGCATGCACGAGTGGCGCGTGTATTCCTCATGCGACATGGCGAACTGGACGGATCACGGCTCGCCCGTGCGCTTTTCCACCTTCGCGTGGGCCGGCAAGGATGCGTGGGCCGGCGACATCGTCAAGCGCGGCAGCAAGTATTATTTTTACTCCACAGTCGACCATAAAACCATCCCCGGCAAGGCCATCGGCGTGGCCGTGTCCGACAGCCCGACGGGCCCCTTCGTCGACGCGCGCGGCAGCGCCCTGATCACGAACGACATGACGAAACAGACGGCGATTCCCTGGGACGATATCGACCCGGCCGTCTTCATCGATACGGATGGTCAGGCCTACATTTACTGGGGCAACACGGTGTTGAAATACGCCAAGCTCAAGTCCAATATGACGGAGCTGGACGGCCCGATCCTGACCTTCGGCATGGATGCGTTCACGGAGGCGGCCTATATGCACAAGCATGGAGGCAGCTATTATTTGTCCTACTCGCGCAATTTCCCCGAGGAAACGGCGTATTCGACGGGGCCGACGCCGACGGGTCCGTGGCATTTCCGCGGCACCATCATGGACAAGAATGCCGTCGTGAAAACCATTCACCAGGCCATCATCGAGTTCAATGGCAAGTCGTATATTTTCTATCACAACGACAAGTTGCCCGGCGGCGGAGAATACCGGCGTTCCGTGGCCGTGGAAGAGCTGAAATACAAGCCGGACGGCAGCATCGAATTCATCCGGCAGACGGCTGGCCCGGCCGCCAACCCGAGCGCCGCCTGCAAGCCATTGTGAACGCTTGCTGACCACACAAAAAGGAGACACGGCGATATCTATAATATCGATATTGAGTTAAAACCGATATCGATCATGATATGATTTATTCATGGATACCCTCAACCCCAACTGGTTCTTGCGAGCCCGCCTGAAGACGCGGCAATTGCTGCTGTTGATCGCCCTTGACGAGCAGCGCAACATCCATCGCGCGGCGGAAGAATTGCACATGACGCAACCGGCCGCGTCCAAGCAAATCAAGGATCTGGAAGAGATGCTCGACGTGCGCCTGTTTGACAGGCTGCCGCGCGGCATGGAGCCGACGATCTTCGGCGAGACGATGATACGCCACGCGCGCATGGCCCTGACGAGCCTGTCCTTGGCGCATGACGACATCGTTGCCCTGAAGTCGGGCTTGACGGGCCAGGTGGAAGTGGGCGTCATCATGACGCCGGCCATGGCCTTGCTGCCGCGCGCGATTGCCCGCATCAAGCAGCAGGCGCCCTTGATGCGCATCGGCGTGCACCTGGAGCACAGCAATACCCTGATGGACATGCTGCAGCACGGCACGCTGGACTTCATGATCGGGCGCATCCTGGAAAAGGAAAGCAGCGCGGGCCTCATCTACGAGGAATTGACGGAAGAGCCGGCCAGCGCCGTGGCGCGCAATGGCCATCCGCTGCTGTCGCGCAAGAATCTGCAATTGAAGGATTTGGCGGCCCAGCCGTGGATCTTGCCGCCGCAAGGCAGCATCCTGCGCCACCGCTTCGACATGATGTTCCGCCGCGCGGGCCAGGAACCGCCCGTCGACGTCGTCGACACGACCGCCTTGCTCTTGATCACATCCTTGCTGCAACAGACGGACTCGCTGCACGTGATGCCGACGGAAGTGGCGCACTACTATGAATCGTTGAACGTGCTGAGCATCTTGCCCATCGAATTGCCGTGCAAGATGGATGCGTTCGGCATCATCCGCCAGCAGGATCATTTGCTGTCGCCGGGGGCGGATATGCTGCTCAAGGCGGTGCGGGCGACGGCGGCGGATATGTATTGAGTGCTGTGCTGGTGTTGTCGGATTACGCGCTTGCGCGCTCATCCGACCTACGCCTACGCCACATGGTAGATACTGTTATCCCCGTCAAGCGGCGTGCAAGGTCGGATCAAATATTTTTCCCGACCTGAGCACGCCGAATGCCACGTGCACCAGCTTGCGCATCATGGCGCCGATGATCAGTTTCTTTGCCTTGCCAGCAGCACGCAGGCGCTGACCAAAGCGCTTGCCCCAGGCTGTCCGGTACACGGTCACCATGGCGGGCATGTACAGCGCTTTGCGCAGGAAGCTGTGGCCGACCTTCGACATGCGTGGCTTGCCACGTACGCTGGAACCAGACTCGTGCTGGCGCGGGTCGAGTCCCGCAAACGCCACGGCTTGCTTGGCGCTGTCGAAGCGCTCGGGATTGGCATAGTAGGACAGCAGCACCGGAATCGTCCGCTCTCCGAGGCCAGGAATGGTGTCGAGCAGCTCACGCTTGCCGCGCAAATCCGGGTCGTCATCGATATGCCGTCTGATGGCTCGGATCAGTTCCTTGATCTGGCCATCGAGCCAGGTGATGTGATCGACGATGCCCTGGCGTACCGCTGCACGCGCCACATCGAGCCGATTGCTTTCCTGCTGGCGCATGGCTTGCAAGGCTTCCAGGCGCAGTACCATGGCGCGCAGTGCCTGTTCGGCCGGCGACGGCGCCAGCCATGGCTCGGGCTGGCGTTCATGGGCGAAGTCGGCGATCAGCTGCGCGTCGACTTTGTCCGTTTTCGTGCGCACCAGGCGCGAAGCGCCGAAGGCCTTGATCTGCGCCGGATTGATGACACTGACCAGCATGCCCCGTCCCGCCAGATATTCGGCCACCCTTTCCCAGTAGGTGCCGGTCGCTTCCATACACACACGCGGGCTGCCGGCCTCATGCTTGAGTAGCCATGCGTGCAGCTCGGCGTATCCTTTGTCATTGTTGTCTACTACCTTGTTACGATGCTTGCCATTGGGCAGGCGCAGCGCGCAGTCGAGCTTTGCCTTGGCAACGTCGATTCCCAGATTAAACATGCTGTGCTCCTCTTGCGATCTACCTTGTGAATGCGGGCTAACCGGCATGCCGGTGCCAAAGATACTGTCCGATCTTGACATTGAGGATGGGTAACTGGTGCGAGATCTACGAAACTGGCTCGGAGCCTAAGGGCGGATACGGCATCCAGTTACCCGGTCTTGATATGCCTACCAAGATTTTGACAGCGGTCGATACCGTTCGCAATATCACGAACGGCATGAAGGGAATAATACAAGGTCGGATTAGCGGCACGCGTAATCCGACAATTGCCCCTTACACTCGATCCGGCACCTCAAAGAAAAACAGCTGCACCAGCCGCCCATTCTCCGGCGTGTCGCCAAACACATTGCTGATCGAGTGGAAATAGTGGCCCTTGTACACGATCAGGCGGTTGTGGCGCATCGGTACTTCCAGCAGGGCTTGCCAACTGTCGCGCTGTTCCTGCAAGTCGTTGAATTTCTGCACTTTGCTGTTCGGCAGCCAGCGTTTCTGGAAATCCTTGAAGCTGGCGTAGCCGCCCGCTTTCACGTCCGCTTCGGGTAATCGCCGGTACCAGCCGCTGGGCTGGTGGCGCCAGAAGGTGGTGCCGCCCTGACACTGCTCGGGCGGGTTCAGGTATAGCACGCCCGCATAGAAATTGAAATTATTGCCCGTCTCGTTGTCCACGTGGATATCGGTGCGCGCCATGGCGTCCGCATAGCTGAGGCGGTAGGAACCATTGTCGGGTGAAATGAAACGGATGGGGCGGCCCAGCGCCGTGGCGATGCGCTCCATGATGGCCTGGCTGGGCTGGCCCGCCGTCTGGCTGCCCGGATAATTCTGTCCCGCATAGCGCTGCTGCTCGAACGGCAGGGCCAGCGCCTGCGCGCGCCAGGCGGCGGGGTCGGGCAGGAAATCGTCGAGGATGTGCAAATCGGTTTCGCGCAGGAAATCGTGCAAGCTTGCCGGCACGTCGGGCGCCGTCAGCCGTTCCGTATTCTCCGTGCCGGGGCTGGCAAAGCCGATGCGGCACGTGTGCGCCAGCGCCGGATGCAGTGCCAGGCCTTGCGCGTAGCGTTCCAGCGCCAGTTCCTGCTGTCCCGTGCGGTAATACAGCTCGGCCAGTCCCTGCAGGGTTTGCCAACGCTGCGGGCGCAGGGCGTGGGCACGTTCCAGCTCGGCGATGGTCTCCATCAGCCGCTGTTTTCCCATCAGCAATTCCGCATGGCTGATGGCGAAATCATGCTCGTGCGGCGCCAGCCGCGCCGCCGTGGCGTAGCTGGCCAGCGCCGCGTCGCTGTCCGTACCGCGCAGCACGTTACCGAGGTTGTAATGGAACAGGGCGTTGTCTGGCTGCTGCTTGAGCGACAGTTTCAGCAAGCCCAGGCCGATGGCGCCCTGGCCCAGCTCCAGCATGGCCAGGCCCTGGAAATGCTGCGCTTCGGCCAGGGCCGGATTCAGCTTATAAGCGGCCTGGTAGGCGTTGATCGCCTCGATCAGCTTGCCCTGCTGCTGCAGCCCTTGCCCGTTTGCCAGATGTTGTTCCGCCAGTGTCTGTTCGCCCATATGTCCCGATCCCGATCCCGATGCAATGTGGCGAACAGTGTAACCGAGCCCGTTCTACCGTGCCTGGTTGACGGGAATTTCTTCCCCGTTCAGCTTGATCGCCACCTTGACGATCTGCGCCTTGACCTGGTTGCTGGCCAAGTCCGCTTCCTGGGCGTAGGCATACACGACGATGGCGAAGTCCTTGTAGCCGCTGCGCGCCGCCTCGATCTTGCGGGCCGCCTCCTGGTCCACTTTCAGCAAGGAATAACCGTCGCCATTCGTGAAGGCCAGCTTGTAGTCGCCGTTGTCGTACATGTAGTAATACGTGCCCGCGTCGGCGAACTTGGCGGGGAAGGCGGCCTTGTCCATGGCGTACGGCGACAGCGCACCCTGGCCATTGATCTGGTAGCGCAGGTAGCGCCTGGTTTTCGCTTCATTGACCTTGGCGTCGATCTGCGGTTTCAATGCGTCGAGCACTTCCTGCTTGCGGAAGGCATCGTTGCTGCCCGCATATTCGCGCGAGATGCGCTGCGCCACGGCCGCGTAGTCGGGCGGCACACCGGACAGGGCGAGGTAGCTGTACATCAACTGGTGGCCGCTCGTGATGTCGACATAGCTGGACGCTGGCGTGGCAGCGTCCGCTTGCGGCAGGCTGGCGGCGGCCGCCTTCACTTGGGCTTTCGCGGCCAGGTCGGCGACATTCGCGGCGACGGGGGCGGAGGCGGCCGGTGTGGTGTTCTCGGTCTTGCCGCAGGCGGACAGGATCACGGCGATGGCGAGCAGGGTAGGGAGATTACGTTGCATGATATTTCCTTTAGTAAATGTGTAAGAGGTGGCTTAGCCGATGGTTTTACGTTTGTATTCGCCGACGCCGTAAGCGGCCAGGACGATGGAAGACGCCAGCACCAGGTAAAAACCGATGCCAAACGAGAGGCCTTGCCACACTTGCCCCAGCATTTCGCTGGCCATCTGCTCGGCCATGCGGGCCGCGCGGGTGCCCATGATGCCGCCCATGGCGTTGCCCGCGTCGCTGACGGCGCCCTTGATCTTGATGAACAGCAAGCTGCTGTGGATGACGATGAACAGCAGCGGGGCGCACTTGCCCAGCGCCGCTTTCGGGTGGCGGCTAAGCATGGTGGCGCAGCATCCGGCAATGGCCAGCAGGAAGAAAAATTGTGCGGACGTAAAACCTCCGCCGCCATCGCGGGCAAAGCTTTCCAGGCTGTCTGCGGACAAGCCCAGCAATTGCCAATAGGTGCGCGAGACGGAAGCGAACAGACGGATGCCGATGGTGTTGAAGATAAAGGCCCCGGCGATCAAAACGCCCAGGCTGGCCAGCATCTTGATGCCCAGGGCGGACACGGCCTGGCCCCACAGTTGCTGGCTTTTTTCGCGCGCCAGTTTCGCCGCGCCGGCCATTTCTTCCTGCGCCAGCTGCTGTGTCGCCACGGCGCTGACGGTGGCGAGGCTGCCGGCCTCATCGAAGCGCACGTCGACGACGGCGTTGATGGCGGGTGCCACGTCCGAGCGCCAGTGCGTGGCCACGTCGAAAGCATGTTGAATGCCGGCCACGCTGACGGAACCCTGTCCGCTCGGTTGGTAGGCGAGGATGCGGCCACGCTGGCCGGTGGTGGTGAATGGTTGCATGAGATTTCCCTGGTCACTGTCATGCTCTATTGCATGTACCCACGGATAACGGGGGCAGTTCAGGGAAATCTAAAATTATTTTGAATTATTTTTTGGCGGCTGCATCATGTCCTTGGCGGCGCCCTGGTAATCCTTCATCAAGCCCATGAAAGCGTCCTGCAAATGCCGGGCCGCATCCTGCGGAGGCGCGCCCGTGCGCCGGGCCAGGTCGAATTTATACGCATGGGCGGGGCTGTAGCCAGCTTGCGAGGCCGCGTCCAGCAGTGCGCCCGCGCGTTTCAGCGAAGCGGGATCGCCCTTGACCATCAGCAATTCCGCCAGATAGGTCTGGGCAATCGGAAAGTCTTTCGCGGCCGCTTTTTCCAGCCACTGCATGCCCGCCTTCGGCTGTTTTATTCCAGCGTCGCCGCCGCCGATGCCATAGCCGAGGGCCGTCAGCGCCACCAGATCGCCGCCCCGTGCGCGCTTTTCCAGCTGCTGGCGGGGAAATGGACGGGCCGCGATCTGCATGCGGATTTCATAGTTGATGTCTTGCAGCACATTGCCCGGCCATACCTTGGCGCCGGCTACGGCTGGCTTCTCCACCGTTGGCGCAGGCGCGCGCACGCCACCTTGTCCACCGGCCAGCACGCCTGGCGTTGCCTGGCTGACGCCCTTGCCGCTGCCCATGTTCAGCACCAGGCGCGCCGACGTTTCGCCGAACGACACGCGGGGCTTTTGCACGTCGTGCGTCATGGCGGCAACCCTGGCCGCCACTTGCGAAAACACATCGCTCATCGGCAAACCCGGAGCATCGAGCGCATCGAGCAGGGCGCTCGTGTAGGGGCTGTTGCGTGAATCGGGCGACCAGAAATCGCGCGCCAGGGCGCCGGGACCGGCCGAATAGGCGATCACCACGCCGCGTGGCGCTTGCGTGTCGGCAAAGCCGTGGCTGGCCGCGTTGCCGCCGCCGGCAATCGCCACGGCGCCGCCGCGCGTATATTCCTGGCGGCAGGCGTCGAGGATCAGCACGGCGCCGCGCGCGCCCGTGCGCTGCAAGTCGCCGGCCAGGCTGGAAACGGACACGCCCTGCGCGGCGATGGCGGCCGCACTGAGCGCATTCATGTTCGCGCCCAGCGGCAGCACATAGTTCGCCTCGCCCGCCTGCGCGCCGTGGCCCGCGTAAAACACGAGGGCGATATCGGCGCCGCGCGCCTGTGTGGAAAACTCGGCCGACGCCTTTTGCAGCTGTTGCGCATTGATGTCCGTGCGCAACAGCACTTCAAAGCCCAGGCGGCGCAGGCGCTCGGCCATGGCGCGCGCATCGTTCACGGGATTCAACAGAGGCTGCGGATAGGCCGCGTTGCCGATCACGAGGGCGATGCGCTTGCCGGGGCCGCTGGCGGCTTGCGTGGCGTTGCTGTTCAGCAAAAACAAGGTGGTCAACAACAGGAGGAATAAGCGGCGCATCGGTGTCTGGTGGAATTGTCGTTGGAGTAACAAAAGTTAGCGATTTTTACTCTGATATGAGAAAATTGCTTAAATGCATTTTACCTTACTGACAAGTTTCTCTTGTCTGGCCAGCGCACGGCGTGCATCGTCGCCGGCCAGTGGCGCGTGCCGCCCAACACACGATCGGACCGGCTTTGCAATCGGAACAATTTGAACGGATTCATGCTTTCTGGACCCGCCGCCAGCAACTGACACAAGGCGAACTGGGCGAATTTTACCAGCGCGTCATCGCTGCGCTGACCCCATGCCGTCCGCGCGAGGCGGCGTCGCTGGGCGACTCGCTGGCCGACTTGCGCCACCAGTTCTTCATTGAAAAAGTCCTGCACGGTGACAGCGACGCGGTCCCCCACCACGTCGGTGCCTTGTTCCTGTACTTCAAGCGCTTCATCATCGACCAGTTGCGCAAGCAGCGCGATGACGAAGATACCGATGCGCAAGAAGGCTGCGACTTGCGCGCGCCCGATGCGTATGCGGAACCGCTGCGCGACTACCAGCTCACGCCGCAGCATGTGCGCGACGCGGCCGACGTGTTCATCACCACCTTGCCGCACGATTTGATCTTGCTGCTGCGCCATTGCGGCTGCGGCGGCATGCCCGTCAAGGAACTGGCCGAGCAGATCGCTTCCGCGCATTACCACGGCGGAAAATTGGGCCTGGTGCACAGGCAGAAGGGTGATCCCGCCAGCGCGGGCCGCCAGATCGTCGAGCCGGCCCACCGCGCCACCTTGCTGGGTAGCTGGGTCTTGAACCTGCTCAAGCTGCGCGTCGGGGACGCCTTGGCCGCGCGCGATATGCAGGCGGCGCAAATAGTTTTGGATATCTTGTGCGTGGCCGCGTTATCCCTGCACATGGACCCTGTGTCCCCCCACCCGAACCCTAATGAAAGGCCATCGGCATGACTGCATTGACGCCCTCGCTGGCCATCGTTGCCGCGCGCCTGCCGTCGCCCCCGTCTTCCGCCGAATTGCTGGACGCGGACGTGGCCGGCGATACGCCCGACTGGCGCGGCATCGCCGTGCCGGAACACCTGCTGCAGCGTTTCGAGCGCCGCAGCGACGCCGCGCCGCTGGCCGGGCGGCCCATCGCCGGTGGACAGATTCACCTGCTGGCGCGCCGTCCCGGCTTTGGCGCCGTGCTGCTCGACGCCTGGGACAGCACGCGGCAGCGCTGGCGCGGCTGGCTCGTCACGCCGGACACGGCGTATGCGGACGCCTGCGGCCTCGTGGTCGAGGAGCGCGACGCGCCGGCCGATCCGCGCGCGGGCCTGGTGCTATGCGACATGCCCGTGACCCTGGCCGTGACGGATCTGGGTGCCTGCCTGGGCGTGTTCAGCCAGGAGCGCCTGCAGGCGGCACGCTGGCTGGAGCTGCATGGCCGCGCGAATGCCGCCACGGCCGCGCCCGGCGTGATCGCCCGCGTGGCCTTGCCCGGCGGCGACTATGCGCTGACGGGCACGCCCTTGTCGAGCGAGCTGGGCAAGGATGGCCGCGTGGCCTACCGGCAACTGCTGCGCCAGGGGCTGCAGCAGTTGCAGATCGCTTCGGCCGATGCCGCCGCGCCTCAGGTGACGGCGCCGGTGCGGGCGGCCAATGCCAATCGCTGGCTGAAGATCGTCACGGCCGTGGCCGCCAGCGTGATGGTGGTGCAATCGGCGTGGCTGTTCCTGCCGAAAGAGAGCGCCGTCGTCGGCAATGGGGAATTCCGCAGCGGCGGCAGCGGCGTCGAGACGGGCGTGCGCACGCGCGTGCTGTTCCGCGCCGAGGCAACGGAGGCGGAAATCCGCACCTGGCTGCAGCGCGAGCAGCTGGAAATCGTCGCGGGACCGGACACCCTGGGCGCCTTCACCGTGCTGTCGCGTAACCGCCAGAAAGTCTTGCCGCCGCCAGGCCCGGGCAATCCGCTGGCCGTCATCAATCCCTGACCCAGAAATAAGAGAAAGTTATCGAGCATGACAACGTATAAGAATTTTGCATCCGCGCACTGGCGCACATTGATCGCCGGCGTGGCCGCCGGCGTCCTGTTGACGGGCTGTGCCATGACGCCGAATGGCCGTGGCGGCGTGTTGATGGGCCTCGATACGGCCGAGCTGTTCGGCACGCCGATTTCCACCTTCCGCCTGCGCGACGGCACGGAAGGGACCTTGCGCAAGGACCCGCAGGGCAAGTATTCGATCAAGCTGTCGCAGGCCTTTCGCGTCGTGCCGCTGGCCAATGCCATCACGGCCCGCGTGGCGCGCGTGGAAAACGTGGGCGAACGCACGGTGGTGATCGTCGAAACGCAGGAGCGCGGCTGCGCCTACCGCTATGAAGTGCTGGCTTTCCAGGGCACGGACGTGCTGCAGTGGACGGTCGGCAATTGCAAGGACCGCCCCCGCGTGGACGTGGCGGCCGATGGAAAATCGCTGAATATCGATTTCCCCAACTACAACCGCCTGTCGCGCATGATCTACACGGACAACCGCCTGCTCAACGCCAGCGTGGCCGTGCCGCCGGGCGTCGATACGCGCGCCCAGCCGTTTGCCGACGACGCCTTGCGCGGCACGGGTCCTGCCATCGCCACTATGCCGGCTGGCAACGACAGCGGCCGCGTGATCCCGGCGCCGCCGGCCCCGACATCGGCTCCGGCGCCTGCCGCCACGCCGAAAACGGGCAGCCGCGCCAGCGCCAGGCCGCGCCGCCAGGACACTGCGGCCAAGGCGGCAACGCCCGCCGCCATCAGCCTGCCCGCGCCGCGTGCCGCAGCGGCCGCTCCGGCGGCGCCGATGATCTTCCAGGCCGAAGAGATCAAGCCCGTCGTCATCGATTTGAGGAAATAAGATGGCCGCGAGCTTGCGCAGTCTGCAGATCCGGCAGACCTTGATCCTGATCGTCCTGACGATCATTTACCTGTGCTTCGAGCTGGGCTTCAATGCCCGCCTGCTCGACGTGGTGGGCGGCGACGTCAAGCCGCAGGACGTGGAAGGCGTGGAATTCTATGGCCGCAGCCTGTCGGGCATCGCCGCCGCGCTGGTGGTGCTGCAACTGATGTGGCGCCGCCGCCTGAAGAACAATGGCAGCGGCCCCAGCTGGAAAAAGATCCTCTTTTGCTGCGTCGCCACGGCGGCGGTCGTGTTCGGCATTCTGAAAACCACGGTCACGGTGCTGGTCGAAACGCGCGATGCGCAATTTCGCCGCCTGGCCTTCAACACGACCCTGATGCAGCGCTCGCTGGTGGGCGGCAGCCTGCAATTGCAGGGCCTGGTTGATGATGCCACCCTGTTTGCCAAGCCCGAAGGCAAGGCTTTTCTTGCGCTGTTTCCTTTCCTGGCCGTCTCGGTGGGCCACCTCGATGAGCGCATGGAGCCGGCCAAGGAGCAGTTGATCAATTTCAACGTGCGCAAGATCGCCGGTGGCGCTGCCGGTTACTATAAAAAATACCAGCAGGCGATTGACGAAGTGCGCGACAAGTGGAAACTGTATTCGGGCATCATTCCCGACGACGATGCGGGCTTGCGCCAGCAGCAGGAAACGGCGTGGAACGATTACCGGCAAAGCCTGTCGCGCCATGGCTGGCAACCGCATTCCGTGCCGGCGCGGCGCAAGGCGGCCGTCGTCAACAATGTGCGCAAGAAAGTGCCCGTATCGGCCAACTGGCACCCGGCCGACCAGTTATCGTTCCGCCTGGCCGTCAAGCGCCGCTATGCGTCGGAAGCGGCCAGCAAGGGCTTGCACATCAAGGGCGACCGCATTCCGCCCGGCTTGTCCTTTGCCGCCTTTGTGGCGCGCCCCGGCATCCAGGCTGTGCTGCGCGACGGGCCGGACGGCGGCGACGGCAGCGAAGCGAGCAAGGGTTTGCGTTTGCCCAAGGGCGCCGTGGTGCAGGATGCGTATGCGAGTCCGGCCGAGTTCAGCCGTCTGTTCGACCAGTTCGCCGCGCGCCAGACGGCGGAAAAGCTCGTGGAATACCGCGCCAGCCGCAACGACTTCGAAGTGGGCGGCAAGTACTTTGAAGAGGGCAAGGAAGCGGCGCGCGCGGCCATCGTGCCGCCCGTCGCCCTGTTTTTCTCCTTGCTGGGCGCCATCGGCCACTTCTCGAAACTGCTGTACCTGATCGCCACGGTGGGCTTGCTGGTGCTGGCGGCACGGCGCGGCGAGCAGGCGGGCGCCGATGGCCAGCTGAGCCGCCGTTCCGCCTGGATCGCCACGGGCGTGCTGGCCAGCGCCTTCCTGGGAATCTGGGGCATCTTTACTCTCTCGGACAATAATGTCACGAAGAGCGAGCTGTTCCGCCAGATGCTGGACTGGAACCGCCAGGCAGCCGATGACAGCACGCGCTGGCAAATCGCCGGCAAGGGCTTGCTGGCCAATATCACGCACGTCGTGGCGGTGGGGCAGGGTTACAGCTATCCCGTCAACGAAGCGATCCGCACCAACGTTTTGCAGGGAATTGAATATGGTTATCACCCAGAAAAAAAATAAGGCGGCCGCACTGGCCTTGCTGCTCAGCTTGGCCAGCACGGCCGTGCATGCGGACTGCTTGGGCATGAAGGTGCACGCCCACCGTGGCGCCGGCAATGCGCCGGAAAACTCGCTGAGCGCGCTGCGTAACACGTATTTCGGCACCTGGGACGGCGTCGAGACGGACTTGCAGCTGCTCGGCGACGGCAACTGGGTCGTCCACCACGACCTGCTGACGGGCAGGGTCGTCGACACGGGCTCGCCCCGCACCGTGAAGCAGTTGACGGCCGACGACTGGCGCGCCGCCAGCATGAAGAACCGTGGCGTGGCCACGCCGGAAACGCCGCCTTTTGTGACCGATATCGCCGACCTGGCCACGGCCTTTCCGGCTAAAACCCTGAACGCGGAAATCAAGGATGTCGTGTCGTCGTGCGCGCCGATCGCCACCCTGGTGGGGCAGTTGCGCGCGAACATCAAGCACGGCAACTGGTTCTTGACGTCGGGCGTGCCGAACAACCTCGCTTGCGCGCGCCGCGCCGATCCGCAGGGTTATCTGGGCCTGCTCGTGTTTGACGCGCGCAATGCGCAGGCGGCCGGTGCCAACCGGATCAGCCGCTACATCGCGAAAAACGCCCGCCCGCCCAAGCTGGACAAGCCGTGGCTGCAGCGCGTGCAGCAGCAGATCGGCATGCCCACGGGCGTGCACGTCGATGCGCGCAGCCTGGACGCCAATCCGAATTTGCTCAGCGATGCGGCCAGCCTGAGCATGCCCGTCTTCGTCTATGCCGTCGATGGCGACTCGGCCCTGGCCGCGTCCTTGCTGCGTGCCCAGCAGCGCAACCACAGGTTGCCCAGCGGCGTCATTCTTGATGGCGATCCCGAGACGTTTTGTGCGATGATGAAAAATTAATGGAAGGCGGTCTTGATGTTTATTGCACCGCTTTTTAAAAAAATAGCCAGATATTCTGTGGTTTATTCTCGGCAAATCACGGAACGTCGGAATTTACAACAAACGTAATAAGTTGGAAAAAATACTTTTGATTGCTTGATGAAAAATAAGTTACAATTTATGCTATTTCCATGAGGCAATAGGGGTTGGTTTGTGTGGTCGAAATCTAAGATATCTGCAGTTCTGTCATTTCAGCTGATTTTTTTCTTGCTTGCGATCCCAGCTTATGCAGCTGATATAGCGGTAGCCGGATTTGCATTTTCCGGTGATTCCGCCACGGCCGGCGTTCGTTTCCCATATTCCCATCAAGTATATATGCGTCTGCGTGCCGAGAATTCGGGCCAGAACCTTTCGCGTATTATTCACGACCGTAGTGGCAAAGTGGTCAATCCCGCCTTCAGCCTGTTGCCGCCATCCTCTCTCGTTAATCTCAAAAAAAGTGATCAGGCATTGATTACAGTACTGGTGCTGACCGGTGAAACGGTGTTGACGGAGAATTTTGGTAGTTATTACAAAACCTTTGTCAATTTGCGTGGCGATGCCCTGATATTCGATTACAAGAGCAAGACCGTGGTGCGCAGCTATCCCGTCAATGCCGCCCTGTTTGATGCCACGCCGGACGCACCCGATGCGGCACGTATTCGCGGATTCATCGAACAGTTATTGTTGAAGGAAGAGGGCAAGGGCTTGGTGACGCAATATCTGGATCGCCTGTCGCACGCGACCTTGCCGACCCCAGGCCAGCGCACGATCCAGATCCGGCGTGCCAAGGTGGCACCTGAAGCGCTGGCGGTCATGCCAGAGGTACTTCGCACTCAGCCACAACTCATGGAAAGCATGGTGGTCGATGCTTTTGCTTCGGTGCTGTCCGCCAAGGCAGGCGTACCGCTACTGCCCACCAAGGCGGGTGATGCCTTGGGACGCATGTCTCTGCGGCTCGAGAATGGTGATGACGTCGATTTGCGCGTGGGGGAGGGTGATTATGTTTTTGATATCACTCTGAATAAGTTCGCCAAGATTAAAGCGGCGGAAACGGCTGTCGCTATATCGTATGTTTACGGTGCATATGCGCACGTTCAGTTTTCCGAACCGTTGCTCAATTCAGATTTTCTGAATACTGACTTGAAAAATGGCGAAACAGCAATTGTTCCTGCCGGCCGCATCGGTTCCGATGATTTTGCGGCCTATCAGGATGCCTTGCGTGGTCTGTTTTTAAAGTTGACCGCCGCATTTGAAGGTGGCGACATGAAATGGATACAGACCGCGGCAGGAGCCAAGGATATTGGAAAACAACTCGAGGCAACTCGGGTGATATTAAAGGCGAGTAAATAGATGAAAAAATTAATGTTGTTTTGCCTGGGCTTGTTTTTGGTCGGCCCATGCTTTTCCCAGGTTATTCAGATAAAAGGCGCGGCGACGGTGAAATATGCGGCCATGCTGACGGATGCTGACAAGGAAATGGCTTATCAGAAGGCGCAAATGGCGGCGATAGAACGTTATTTCGCTGAAAGCGGCGAAGCGGAATCGGAAAATTTTGAAGCGATCCAGGGGAAAATTGAAGCCAATCTGGATAAATTCTTGCTCAGTACTGTTGTCCTGAATGAGCAGGATCAGACCAGCCTGCGCAAATATTCCGTGGCAGTGCGTGCGGAACTCAATGTGGCGAAACTGAGAAATACCCTGAAAGGCGCCAGTGCCACTGGTCGGGTATCGAACGGGGAAAAATCGCAGATGGTGTATGTCTTTGTCGGCCGCGAAGTGGCCAGCGTCAAGGCATTTGATGAACGTGTCGTCAAGCGTGCCGAGTTGACCCTTGACGGCAGCGCGAAAACGACCGGCAGCGTGAACGGCCGCGAAGGCGAATCGCTGAGCGGCGGCGCCGTCGCCACCAGTGCCACCGTGCGCCGGAATGAAAACGTTGCCCTCAAGCAGACTATCAAGGTCGAAACGGGTGGCAGCACCGTACGCAAGGCTGATGAAACCGATTACCGCGTGTTTTCGCTGGCCAATCAGAAGACGGCCGTGACGAGCGTGTTTTCGCAAGCAGGGTATCTGGTCGCCGATCCTGACTTCGTACTCGGTGACAAGGACATTCCGTCAGTGAATAAAGATTTCTCCAAAGGTAATGATTTGGCACCCGCGACCATGCGTTCCATCGTTGCCGCCTTGCGCAAAGCGAATGTGCCTCTGCTGGCATTGGCCACTTTTGACGTCAATCCTGCCGCGACCGATGAAGCGACCGGCTTGCAGCGCGTCGTGGTATCGGTCACCGGCCGTGTACTCGATTTGCGTGGCGCATTGCCGCGTGAAGTGGCGGCCGTGCCACCGGTGCAGTATTTTGGCCTTGGTGCGGACAATGCGACAGCCCAGACCAAAGCTTTGAAGGACGCATCTGCACTGGCGGCCAAGGAAATTATCAGCCGCTTGAGCGCTGCTGGCGTGTATTGACATACCGGTGCGGGCGGCAGGTCGAACGCCCGCATCTTCCATTTCCTCGACTGTTTCCCATTCTTCTTATAAAAAGGCAAGTCATGAAGCATATCCGTATTTCCGCATTGTTGGGTGCGACCCTGTTGGCAGTTTCGAGCCTGGCATCGGCTCAATTCGGTGGCCTGTCCGGTGCGCTGGGCGGCGGCAAGGGAGTTACAGCCGAGCAGATCGTCAAGAAATATGTCGGCGGTACGCAAAGCGTCATGAAAGCCGATGCCACCATGCTGGCCGCGTTTGGTTTGAAGGAACAGTCGGACAAGGCCGCCTTGGAAGCGCAGAACCTGACCGAGGGCGCCACCAAGGATAGCCTCCAAGGTGCGAGCAAGATGCAAAGCGAAAACAGCAAACTGCTGGAAGAACAAATGAAGGGCAAGAAAGTAGCCATGGATGATGCGAGCAAGCAGCGCTTCACGGAAGGACTGATTGATCTGTCGAAAGGCGTGATCCAGTACGTCGGCATGAGCAAGGATGTCGGCAGCTTCAAGCCATCGGTCACCGCACTGGGCGCGTCGGCCAATTCGGCCCTGTTTATCGCGCAAAACCTGCCGTCGTCGATCAAGGCCGTCGGCAGCACCTTGAAAGTGGCGATTGATTTTGCCAAGAACAATAATATTCCGCTGCCAAAAGAAGCCAGCGACGCGACGGCATTGCTGTAAGTCAAGAACGGGATAGGAAAGATAGCAGGGCGACTGGTTCGCCCTTTTTTTTGGACAATGGAATTGCCTATGAAGATCACAATGAAATCCGGTATGCCGGCCATACTGCTGAGTATCGCCCTGGGCTTGGCTGGCTGCGGCGAGAAAGCTGCGCAGCCGTCTGTTGCGTCAAGCGCGCCTAAGCTGACGCAGACACCTGACGTCGGACAGGTTGAGCAAGTCATTACAACGGCAACCGGCAGCGGCATTTCGCCCGGTGCCGCGCTCAATGACGCGCTCAAGCTGGCCATCATGCAAGTCAATGGTGCCGCGGTGCAAGCCAATTCAAGCAATGCGAGTATGTTTGAGCAAGTGACGGCAACGCTCGATGTCGATTCGACGGCCGGTTCGGGGAGCGCCAGTATGAAAGCGACCATGCAGGGCCAGGCATTTGCCGAGCAGATCATCAGTCAATCGAAGGGCGTGGTGTCCTCGTTCAAGGTGGTTGACGTGGCATCGCCGTTTTCCAAAGGCGGTCTTTACAAGGTGGAGATCGAAGCGCGCATTGCCAAATTCAAGGCGCCAGCCGATAGTGGCAAGATTAAGATCGTCGTGGCGCCGCTGCGCAGCGAGCAAGTCAGCTTCAACATTGGCGGACGCGCGGTGCCGGCGCAGGAAGTACTGGCGCCGATCCGCCAGCAGATCATTGACGCCTTGTCGCAAACGGGCCGCTTTACCGTGCTAGATCGCCAGTTTGAGGGCGAGTTGCAGGATGAATTGAATATGATTACCTCGGGTAATTCCCCGAGTACCGACCTTGCCAAGCTGGGACAGGCGCTGAGCGCGGATCTGGTGTGGGTTGGCGTGGTCAATGAATTCGCTTACCAGCGTCATGCACGCAAGCTGCAGACCTCGGACCGCGAACTGGTGTCCTATGCCGGTGCCTGGTCGGTCTCGCAACGCATGATCAATCTGGCTACGCGACAGATCCTGCAATCGACCACCCTGCGTGGTGAGCCGCCAGCGATTGCCGCCACGACCCTGGGCAGTAACTTCAATGAGAGCCAGACGCTGAAGAACATGCAGGCCGCGATCGTCAAACAGGCTACCGAGGCTATCCTGCTGCGCACTTTTCCCATTTCCATCGTTGAGCGCGATGGCGACAACGTTGTGTTGAGCCAGGGTGGTAACGCCGTGGTGGAAAACGGCCGCTATCGTGTGTATCAGCAAGGCAAGGAGATCAAGGATCCGCAAACCGGCCAGTCACTGGGCAATATGGAAAAACTGTGCTGCGAGGTCCGTATCGAGCGCGTGGCGCCGAACTTGTCGTATGGCGTCCTGGAAAACGTCAAAATCAAACTCGATGGCATCGCCGCAGGCGCGCTGCAGGTGCGGGAAGCGGCACCGGTAGAGAAGGCCATCGTCAAGACTGAGCCTGTAGTGGCGCCAGTGAAAACCGAAGTGAAACGCAGTACATCCGCCGCTGCCGCCAAAAATGCCACTGCGGTTGGTGGCGACAAGGACTGGTAAGTCCCTACGGCCCAGCGGATCCAGGCAAGTTACCCCTGATCTATGTCGTTGGGTCATGGCTTGGGTACCGAGCAGATATTGTCGGTGCCCATTTCTCCCCTGATAAGCCATTTTGCCCCGCAGCACTGACGCTCCAGCCCCGAAAATATGTATTGATGGTGGCCAGCACAGGGCCTTTTTTTGCGCATCGCAGCATCGATAATGTTTGCATCGCGCGGCGCGCTGGCTTATAAATGTAATCGATTACATTTGCTTGAAAAGCGCCATGCCTGCAACCCTTCCTTCTCCTTTGCCGACAGAAACCGTCTCCATCAGCGCCGTCGCCGCGCATGCGGGCGTGTCGGTGGCCACCGTCTCGCGCGTGATGAACGAGCAGGCGGGCGTGCGGGCGCCCACGCGCGACAAGGTACTGGCGTCGGTTGCCGCGCTCGGCTACCGCATGAACCACCTGGCGCGCAGCCTGCGCACGGCCGAGAGCCGCATGCTCTTGACCATGGTGCCCGACGTGGGCAACCCCTTCTATGCGCAGATCGTGCGCGGCATCGATACGGTGGCGCGCGAACACGGTTACTTCGTGCTGCTGTGCGATACGGGCGCCGATGCCGGCCGCGAGCGCTCGTATTTCGACTTGCTGCGCATGCACCGCGCCGACGGCGCCATCTGCCTTGACCCGGACACGGTGCAACATGCCTTGTCGCATGAATCCGTCAGCCTGCCATGGGTGGCCTGCTGCGAATTCGACCCCGCCGTGGCCGTGCCCTATGTCGGCATCGACAACCACCGGGCCGCCTCGGACGCCGTCGCGCATCTGCTGGCGCGCGGCCACACGCGCATCGGGTTGATCAACTCCGATGAACGCTATCTGTACGCGCGGCAACGCCAGCAAGGCTATCTGGATACCCTGGCGGCGGCCGGCCTGCCCGTGCAGCCGCAGTGGGTGCACACGGTGCAAAGCCTCGATTACGAAGCGGGCACGGCTGCTACCCTGAAGATGATGGCGCAGCCCGACGCACCGACGGCCATCTTTGCCGTGTCCGACACCCTGGCCATTGGCGTCTTGAGCGCGCTGCGCCAGCTGAACAAACGCGTGCCCGAAGACGTGGCCGTCATCGGTTTCGACGATATCGCCATCGCCGCGCAGATCGACCCCGGCTTGACCACGATCGCCCAGCCGATGCGCGAGCTGGGCGAGACGGCGGCGCGATTATTGCTGCAACGCCTGGCGGACCCGGCGGCCCAAGTGCCGGGCGTGCTGCTGCAACACCAATTAATTCTGCGAGGGAGTGCATAGTGAGCGTTGCCGTCGGTTTCGAGGGGGTCTGCAAGGATTTCGGCCCCGTGCGCGTCTTGCATGGCGTCAGTTTTACCTTGTCGCCGGGGCGCGTGTATGGCTTGCTGGGTGAAAATGGCGCCGGCAAGTCGACCCTGATGAAAATCCTCGCCGGCTACGAAGGCGTGAGCGAAGGCCAGCTGCTGATCGATGGCCAGCCCCAGCGTTTCATGAATTCGCGCGCGGCGGAGTCCGCCGGCATCGTGCTGATCCACCAGGAATTCAACCTGGCCGAACACCTGACGGTGGCGCAGAACATGTTCCTCGGCCACGAAAAGACGCGCGGCTGGCTGCTGGACGAGGCCGCCATGCGCGAGGAAGCGTCGCGCTATCTGAAACAGGTGGGCCTGGACGTGTCGCCCGACACGAAGATCCGCGACCTCATCGTCGCCGAGAAGCAGCTGGTGGAAATCGCCAAGGCCCTGTCGCGCCGCGCCCGCTTTTTGATCATGGATGAGCCGACCGCCACCCTGACGTCGTCGGAAACCCAGCGTCTGTTTGCCGTCATGGCCCAGCTGAAAGCGGACGGCGTTACCATCCTCTACATTTCCCACAAGCTCGATGAAGTGGAGCGCAACACGGACGAGGTCATCGTCATGCGCGACGGGCGTTTCGTCACGCGCGAGCCGACGTCCAGCCTCACGCGCCAGCAGATGGCGAACCTGATGGTGGGACGCGAATTGTCGGACATGTTCCCGGTCAAGGTGGCGCTGGCGAAAGACGCTCCTGTGTTGCTGAAAGTGGAGGGCTTGTGCGTGCCCGGCTGGGCCAAGGAGCTGTCGTTCGAGGTGCGCGCCGGCGAAGTGCTGGGCTTTGCGGGCCTGGTGGGCGCGGGGCGCACGGAATCGTTCGAGGCCTTGTTGGGCTTGCGTCCGCGCAGCGCGGGCACGATCGAACTCAATGGCCGGCCGGTGGATATCCGTACCCCCAAGCAAGCCATGCAGCACGGCATGACCTATCTGAGCGAAGACCGCAAGGGCAAGGGCTTGCACGTCAACCTGGGCTTGCGCGAAAACCTCACGATGATGACGATGGAGCGCTATGCGCGGCCCTGGCTCGATGTGGCAGGGGAAAAGGCGGCGCTGGCCAAGGCCGTCGAGGATTTCAATATTCGCACGGGCGACCTGGACAGCCGCGCGCGCATGCTGTCCGGCGGCAACCAGCAAAAGCTGGCGCTGGCGAAATACCTGCATTCGGACCCGCGTGTCGTCGTGCTCGATGAACCGAGCCGCGGCGTGGACGTGGGCGCCAAGCGCGACATTTACTTTTTGATCCACCGCCTGGCCGCCGAAGGGCGCGCCGTGATCGTGATTTCATCCGAACTGATCGAATTGATTGGCCTGTGCCACCGGGTCGCCGTGATGCGCGCCGGCACCTTGCAAGCCACCCTGTCTGCTGACCACCTGACCGAAGAGGAGTTGATTGCCCATGCAACCGGCACGCACTGATACGAGCGTATCCCCCCTGGCCCAATTTGGCGCGCGCATCAAGGGCTTTGGCCCCGTGTTGGGCCTGTTATCTCTGTGCATCGCGGGCACCTTGCTCAACGGCGACTTCGCCACCCTCGACAACCTGATGAACGTGCTCACGCGCACGGCTTTCATCGGTATCATCGCCGTCGGCATGACTTTCGTGATTATCTCGGGCGGCATCGATTTATCGGTCGGCTCCATGGCGGCCCTGATCGCCGGCTGCATGATCTATTTCATGAATGCGCTGGCGCAAGGCGCGGGCGGCGACCTGGCGCCGATCACCATGCTGGTGCTGGGCATCGCCATGGCCCTCGTCCTGGGCGCCGGTTTTGGCCTGATGCATGGCTTGTTGATCAGCAAGGGCAATATCGAACCGTTCATCGTGACCCTGGGCACGCTGGGCATCTTCCGCGCCGTACTCACCTACTTGGCCGATGGCGGCGCGCTGACCCTGGACGCCACCCTGTCCGAGCTGTACAGCCCCGTCTACTACACGAGCGTGCTGGGCGCGCCGATACCGATCTGGATCTTTTTATTCGTCGCCGCGGCCGGCGCCATCATCCTCAACCGCACGACGTTTGGCCGTCACGTGCAGGCGATTGGTTCCAACGAACAAGTGGCGCGCTATGCGGCCATCAATGTCGATAGAGTCAAGATCGCCACCTACATGCTCTTGGGCGTGTGCGTGGGCATCGCCACGGTGCTGTACGTGCCGCGCCTGGGCTCGGCTACGCCGACGACGGGCTTGCTGTGGGAACTCGAAGCCATTGCCGCCGTCGTCGTGGGCGGCACGGCGCTGAAAGGAGGAGAAGGGCGCATCGTCGGCACCGTGATCGGCGCCATCCTCTTGTCCGTGATCAGCAATATCCTGAATTTGACCAGCATCATCAGTGTCTACCTGAATGCCGCAGTGCAAGGCGTGGTGATCATCGCCGTCGCCTTCCTGCAGCGAGGCCGCAAATAAAAACACAGCGGCGTTCTGAAAGGGCAGCCAACGGGCGCCCACAACCTTGGAGGAGAGCAGCATGAAGAGCTTTATACGGGTAGCAGGGATGGCAGTGCTGGTGATGCAGGCGTGGGCGATGGGGCCGGCGCAGGCGGCCGAGAAATTGGTGGTGGGCGTGGCCATCCCCACGGCCACGCACAGCTTTACTTCCGGCATCGTCTGGTGGGCGAACCAGGCCAAGGCGGAACTGGAAAAAGCCCATCCGGGCGTGAAAATCATCGTCAAGACGGCCGCCACGGCGCCCGAGCAGGCGAACCAGTTGCAGGACATGTTGACGGTCAACAAGATCAACACCCTGGTGATCTTCCCCATCGAATCGGCCTCGCTGACGCAGCCCGTGGCGCAAGTGAAAAACAAGGGCGTCTACGTCACCGTGGTCGACCGTGGCTTGACGAACACGCAGTCGCAGGATGCCTACATCGCCGGCGACAACACGGCCTTCGGCAAGCTGCCGGCCGAATACCTGGCGAAAAGCCTGAATGGCAAGGGCAATATCGTCGTGCTGCGCGGCATGCCGACCACCCTGGACAACGAGCGCTACGATGCCTTCAGTGCCGTGATGAAGGGCCATCCCGACATCAAGGTGCTGGACGCCAAGTATGGCAACTGGAACCGCGACGACGCGTTCAAGGTCATGCAGGATTACCTGACGCGCTTCAAGCAGATCGACGCCGTCTGGGCCGCCGATGACGACATGGCCATCGGCGTACAGAAAGCCATCGCGCAAGCGAAGCGCACGGACATCAAGCAAGTGTTCGGCGGCGCGGGCGCGAAGGGCGCCGTGAAAAAGATCATGGACGGTTCCGACCCGCTGATCGTGGCCGACGTGTCGTACTCGCCCAAGTTCATGTACGACGCCATCAAGCTGACGACGGAAGCGCGCCTGAAAGGTGATAAATTGCCAGCCAATACGATCATCCCCTCGGTGCTGATCACGCGCGAGAACGCCAAGCAGTTCTACTTTCCGAACTCGCCTTTTTAACGACACCCCAAAACAAGGGCTGGGGTCGTACCCTCAGGGTACGACCCCGGGTTTCGGTTTGGGTTAACAGGACATAGACATGAAAACCATCCAGGGCCCGGCCATTTTCCTGGCCCAGTTTCTCGGCGACGAGCCGCCGTTCGACTCGCTCGAGCACCTGGCGCAATGGGCGGCCGGCCTCGGTTACAAGGGCTTGCAGCTGCCCACGGCGCCGCGCCTGTTCGACCTGGAACAGGCGGCGGCCAGCCAGCAGTACTGCGACGACGTGGTCGCCCTGCTGGCACGCCACGGCTTGCAGGTGACGGAATTGTCGACGCATTTGCAGGGCCAGCTGATCGCCGTGCATCCCGCCTATGACGCGCTGTTCGACGGCTTTGCTCCGGAACACGTGCGTGGCGATCCGGCTGCGCGCACGGCCTGGGCCACGCAGCAACTGCTGTGGGCGGCTACCGCTTCGCAGCGCCTGGGCCTCAAGGCGCATGTGACGTTTTCCGGCGCGCTGGCCTGGCCGTATCTGTACCCGTGGCCGCAGCGCCCGGCCGGCCTGGTGGAGACGGCGTTCGCGGAACTGGCAAAGCGCTGGCTGCCCATCCTCGACGCCTTCGATGCCGCTGGCGTGGACGTCTGCTATGAACTGCATCCGGGCGAGGACTTGCACGACGGCGTGACCTTCGAGCGCTTTCTGGCCGCCGTCAACGACCACCCGCGCGCGTCGATTCTGTATGACCCCAGCCACTTCGTGCTGCAGCAGCTCGATTACCTGGCATTCATCGACATCTATCACGCGCGCATCAAGGCCTTCCATGTCAAGGATGCGGAATTCAGGCCGAACGGGCGCCAGGGCGCGTATGGCGGCTATGCTGACTGGCAAGACCGCGCCGGGCGCTTCCGTTCGCTGGGCGACGGGCAGATCGATTTCAAGGCGATCTTTTCGAAGATGGCGCAGTACGACTTTCCCGGCTGGGCCGTGCTGGAATGGGAATGCTGCCTGAAGCATCCCGAGGACGGGGCGGCCGAAGGGGCGCGTTTCATTCGCGAACACATCATCCACGTGGCCGAACGCGCGTTCGACGATTTCGCCGGCAGCGCGGTGGATCAACATCAGATCAATCATTTGCTCGGCTTGAGCTAAGGAAACGACATGCAGCGACGCTTACGGCTGGGCATGGTAGGGGGCGGGCAGGGCGCATTCATCGGCGCCGTGCACCGCATCGCGGCGCGCATCGACGACCAGTACGAACTGGTGGCCGGTGCCCTGTCGTCCGACCCGCAGCGCGCGCGCGACAGCGGCGCCGCGCTGCATCTGTCGCCGGAGCGCTGCTACAGCGATTACCGCGCCATGGCGCAGGCGGAGGCCGCCAGGGCGGACGGCATCGAGGCCGTGGCCATCGTCACGCCGAATCACTTGCATGCGCCCGTCGCCACGGCGTTCATGGAAGCGGGCATCCACGTGATCTGCGACAAGCCGCTGGGCATCTCTCTGGCGGAGGGGCAGGCGCTGGCGGCGCTGGCGCAACGCAAAAATTTGCTGTTTGCGCTCACGCATACCTACAGCGGCTACCCGCTGCTGCGCCATGCGAAAGCCATGGTCGAGGCGGGCGAGATTGGAGAGCTGCGCCTCGTGCAAGTCGAGTATTCGCAGGACTGGCTGGCCGATGCCATCGCGGCTGGCGGCATGAGCGAAGGCAACTGGCATAACGATCCGCACAAGGCCGGTCCCGGCGGCACCCTGCTTGACGTGGGGCTGCACGCGTATCACCTGGCGCAGTTCGTCAGCGGATTGACGCCGCAATCCGTGCTGGCGGAACTGTCGACGTTTGTACCGAACCGTACCCTGGACGACCACGTGCAGGTGATGTTGCGCTACGCGAATGGGGCCAAGGGAACCTTGTGGGCCAGCCAGGTGGCGACCGGTTGCGAAAACACGGTGCGCCTGCGCCTGTTCGGCAGCAAGGCGCAGCTCGATTTCGACCAGGAACAGCCGAATGAACTGTGGTGTACGCCGCAGGGCGGCAACCGCCAGCTGTTGCGCCCGGGGCGCGTCGACAGCGCGGCCGCGCGCCACGCCACGCGCGTGCCGGCCGGCCATCCGGAAGGCTATCTGGAAGCGTTCGCCCAGCTGTATCTGGATGCGGCCCTGGCCATCCGCGCCCTGCAAGCGGGCTTGCCCGTGCCCAGGGAAGCGAGCTGGCTGCCGACGGTCACCGATGGCGTGGCGGGCCTGGCCTTTGCCGAAGCCGTGCTGCGCAGCCATGCGGCGGGCGCGAGCTGGACGGCGCTGGCGGACTGTTAAACTGGGCGCATGAGCGCGCCCCTGACCACCTTTACCATCACCATCGTCCCGCAAGGCTGGCAATTCCCGGCCGAAGCGGGTACGACCATCCTGGCCGCCGCCGAGCTGGCCGGCATCCGCCTGCTCAGTTCCTGCCGCAATGGCACTTGCCGCACGTGCCTCTGTCACATGCCAGAGGGAAAAGTGCGCTACACGGTGGACTGGCCCGGCATCAGCCCCGATGAACGGCTCGACGGCTATATCCTGCCTTGCGTGGCCGTGGCCGAAAGCGATCTCACCGTGCAGGCGCGGGCCGTGCGCACGGGCACCTGATTCACGTTGGCTTGCCGCCCTTGAGACGCTGCAGCAGCGCATCCACGCTGTCGCTCACGGGTAAACCGTGGCGGCGCAGCAGTTGCACGTGCAAGACGAGGTTTTCCAGCACCAGCTTGGCCGCCACGGCCAGCAAGGCCAGGTTGCGGTCTTCCGGCGTAAAACTTTCCATGGCGTCGGCCATCTCGCACAGGTGGTTGGCGATCAGGCCGCGCAATTCCTGCTCGTTGAAGGGCAGGTCGGCAAAATCGATGGGGTCGGCCACTTCCACTTCCTGCATCAGCACCGCTAATTCTTCCGGGGTAATCGTCATGCCTGGCCTCCTTGTGTGCTTGCCTGTATTTTAGGACATACGCCATTGTATCGTCCGCGAATCGGACTAGAATGAGCACCAGGTCGATGATGTCGAAGGGCAGCATGGCGCACTTGCATTTTACCCAACAGCTGGCACGTTTCCTCGACGTCCCCACGGTGGACGTGGCCGCGCCACGGCTGCGCGCCGCCCTCGATGCCGCGTTCGTCCAGCATCCGCGCCTGCGCGGCTACGTGCTCGACGAGCAGGGCGCGTTGCGCGCCAACGTCGTGATCTTCATCGACGGGGTGCGCTGCAGCGAGCGGCGCGCACTGGACGACGCCTTGCTGCCCGACAGTCAGGTGTATATCTTGCAGGCACTTTCTGGAGGTTAAGCATGGGACAAGGCATGGCGCAACGCGCGTATCTCGGCACCCGCAAGGGGCTGTTCCAGTTCGACGTCGATGCGGCCGGCGCCTGGCAGCTGGCGCTGGTGCAGTTTGCCGGCGATCCCGTCTCCATGCTGCTGCACGATGGCCGCGACGGCGCCTTGTACGCGGCCCTGAACCTGGGTCACTTCGGCGCCAAGCTGCACCGCCTTGACGCGGGCGCCAGCGCGTGGCAGGAAGTTGCCGTGCCCGCCTATCCCGCCAAGCCGGAAGGCAGCACGGATACCGTCGACTGGACCTTGCGGCAGATATGGTCGCTGGCGGCCGCTGGCGCGGACCAGCCCGGCGTGCTGTGGGCGGGGACTTTGCCTGGCGGCCTGTTCCGTTCCAACGACCGCGGCGAGAGCTGGCAGCTGGTGGAGTCCTTGTGGAACGTGCCGCAGCGGGCGCAGTGGTTTGGCGGCGGCTACGACGTGCCTGGCATCCACAGCATCTGCGTCGACCCGCGCGACAGCAACAAAGTGCTGGTCGGCGTGTCCTGCGGCGGCGTGTGGCAAACGCTCGATGGCGGCGCCAGCTGGGCCTTGAGCGCGACGGGCATGCGCGCCGACTACATGCCGCCCGAGCTCGATGAAAACGAAGCCGTGCAAGACCCGCACCGCATCGTGCGCAGCGCCGGCACGCCGGACGCGCTGTGGTGCCAGCACCATAACGGCATCTGGCGTTCGGACGATGCCGGCTGGCACTGGCAGGAAGTGACGACTGCGCCGCTGTCGCATTTCGGCTTTGCCGTGGCCGTGCATCCGCGCGATGGCGATACGGCCTGGTTCGTGCCGGCGCAGGCGGACGTGCTGCGCATCCCGCAGGATGGCGCGCTGGCCGTCACGCGCACGCGCGATGGCGGGAAGACGTTCGAGGTGTTGCGCGCGGGCTTGCCGCAGCAGTATTGCTATGACCTCGTCTACCGCCACGGGCTGGCGCTGGCCGACGATGGGCGCAGTTTATTGATGGCGTCGACGACGGGCGGCGCCTGGTATTCCGGCGACGAGGGCGAACACTGGCAGACGCTGTCCGCCCATTTGCCGCCCGTTTATACCGTCTGTTTTGCCACGCCGTAGTAGCACAGGAAGATATCGACGGCCAGTTCCGTCACTTCGCGCCGGCGCGCCGGGCCCAGCAGAGGCTCGCCCAGGGTGATCTGCGGCCAGAAGGCAAAGGTCTTCAGCGGCGCCATCAGCAAATGCCCCACTTCCAGGGTCTCGCCCGCCTTGATGCGCCCGTCTTGCTGCGCCGCGCGGATCCAGATATTCAAGCCCGTTTCCTTCTCATTCAGGCGCGCCACCATGGCTTGCGCGCGCTCGGGCGAGTGGATGGTTTCGCCAAAGATCACGCGTGCCAGGTCGATGAAGGCCGGATCGCACAGCAATTCCATTTTCTGCTCGACCAGGGCCAGCACTTGCGGCCGCAGCGGCTGGTCGGCAACATAGGGCACGGCTGGCTGGGCCACGCTGCTTTCCCACATGCGCTGCAGGATTTCCGCGAACAACTCATCCTTGCTGGGGAAATGGTTGTACACGGTGCGCTTGGAAACGGCGGCCGTGGCAGCGATCCTGTCCATGCTGGTCGCATCAAAACCGTGGTCGCGAAACTCGGCGATGGCGGCATCGACGATGGCTACGCGCTTGCGGTCGGTGAGGCGTTGCAGAGAGACCATGGCGAAAACTCCTTTCAAAACAATATTTTACACCTCCTGGTTTACTTTGCTTGAAACAGGAACTACACTGTGTAGTGTAATTTAATCCTTGTTAATTCCTTGCCGGACCACATATGCACTTGCACCGAGCCGCACGTCGTTTCTTCTTTCTGGGAGTCCTGATCATCATGAGTTCTTGCACCTTGCGCGCCGCGCCTGCCGCGCCCGCTGAATCCCCACAACGCCACGAAGGCAAGTTCCGCAATCCCGTGGAAATGTACAAGCTGGGCACGGCGGCCACGCTCAAATTGCTGTGGACGTTTGTCTTTGACAAGCCGGACAGCACGGTGCCGGCCGCTGCCGTGCCCGTGCAAGCCTTGACCCGGGCGCAGCTGCTGGCCGCGCCCGACAACAGCCTGTTTCGCCTCGGCCATTCGACCCTGCTGCTGAAACTGAACAATGAATTCTTCCTCACCGACCCCGTGTTTTCGGAACGGGCCTCGCCGGTGCAGTGGGCGGGACCGAAGCGTTTCCACCAGCCGCCCATCAGCATTGCCGACTTGCCGCCGATCAAGGCCATCATCCTGTCGCACAACCATTACGACCACCTCGACTATGCCGCCGTGCTGCAACTGGCCGCCAAGACGGAACATTTCGTCGCGCCGCTGGGCGTGGGCGATACCCTCGTCGAATGGGGCGTACCGAAGGAAAAGGTGCAGCAATTCGACTGGTGGCAAGGCACGACGATTGCCGGCGTGAAACTCGTCGCCACGCCGTCGCAGCATTTCTCGGGGCGCGGCCTGCTTGACGGCAATCAAACCTTGTGGGCCTCGTGGGTCATCGATGCGCCCCAGGTGCGCGTGTTTTTCAGCGGCGACTCCGGCTATTTCGGCGGTTTCAAGCAGATCGGTGACAAGTACGGCCCCTTCGACGTGACCATGATCGAGACGGGCGCCTACGACAAGCTGTGGCCAGACGTGCACATGCAGCCCGAGGAAACCCTGCAAGCCCACCTGGACTTGCGCGGAAAGTGGCTCATGCCCGTGCACAACGGCACGTTTGACCTGGGTCTGCACGCCTGGCACGAACCGTTCGACCGCATCACGGGGCTGGCGGCCAAGCAGGGCGTGAACCTGGCCACGCCGCAGATGGGCGAAGCGGTCGACCTGGCGCAGCCGAAAAAAGGCGAAAAATGGTGGCTGGCGATGCTGGAAGAAGAGATGGCGCGGTAACGCTGGCTCAGGCCGTCACGTCGATCAGGCGTCCCAGGGTCTGGCCATAGCCGTTCAGCTGGGGCGTGCTTTTCGGTGCGGCCGGGGCCGCTTGTTGCGGCACGGCCACCTTGATCGCCTGGTCCAGCTGCGGCGCCTTGATGGCGGCCGGGGCATCGGCCTGCGCTTGCTGGCTGCTGCGTTGCGTCTGGCTCAGCGATTCCTGTTCCCGCGCCAGCAACTGGCGGCTTTGCGCCAGCTGTTCGCTGTCGCGCTGCACCTGGTTCTGGCCTTGTTCGACCCTGCGCTGCGCCGTGGCCAGCGAGGCTTGCAAGTTTTTGACGGACGTTAGCGATACCACATTGTTCACCTTTGAAAGTATGTCCAGGCGTACAGGGAAGGGGGAAGGCCCAGGCCATGTGCCGCACCAGACGCAACATGCCTGGCGGTAACCTTTACCTGAATCAAGAGTAGGACAAATTCTCGCACAGTTCCAGTCATTATGTTTTCTTGATAAGGCTATCGCGCGCGCCCTATGTTGCCGAAGCGGCATGCCGAAGGTGAGCAAGTGATTGTCGAAGTGAGCACATGCTGTCGCCTGAGAGCATTGTTTCTCTGCCATCGGTGACGCCGTGCTGTAGAGAGGCACAAGTGCTCACATTTAAAACGTTGCTTTTTAGATAGTCAATGTATTGTTGTTTTTATACCATGTCTGTGCCCGCTAATGCGCGGCCTGTTTGGCGCTCTCGGCTATAATGGACGGTCAGAGTTGGTTTCTTTTGCCACACAGACAGGTAGTTAACATGAATCTCAAGAGCCTCGCAATTGCCCTCGGCATGTCGAAAACGACAGTCAGCAGGGCGTTGAACGGCTATCCGGAAGTCAATTCCCGCACCCGTGAAATCGTCCTGGCCGCCGCCAAGAAAGTCGGCTACCGGCCCAATCCGCTCGCGCGCAGCCTGGCCGTCGGCCGCACCAATGTGCTCGGCATGATCTATCCGCTGCTGCCCAGCGACCTGGGCGACAGCGTCTTTCTTTCCGTGGTCAATGGCATGTCCGACGCCGTCGAAGCGTCGAAGATGAGCTTGATCATCGCTCCCGTGTCGCCGCAGAACGAACAGCCTTCGTATGAAAACATGGTGCGCGGACGCCAGGTCGATGGCCTGGTGGTGGGCCGCACCAAGGTGGTCGACGAGCGCATCGCCTACCTGACGAAAGTGGGTTTTCCCTTTGTGGCGAATGGCCGCACGCGCATCAATGCGCCGTATGCCTATTTTGACTACGACAACGACACGGGCATCGACCTGGCCGTGTCTTTCCTGGCGGCGCACGGCCACCAGCGCATCGCCTTGCTGAGCGCGCCGCTGGATCTGCATTTTGCGTATGAGCGCAAGGAAAGCTTTATCCGCTGTATGGCGCAAGCGGGCTTGCCGGTCGATCCCGCCTATCTGCTCGACAATACCTTTGATCGCCGCAGCGGCTACCAGGCGATGCAGCAATTGCTCGCCTGCTCGCCCCGTCCCACGGCCGTCATCGTCGACAACCATCTGTCCGGCGTGGGCGTGGTGCGCGCGCTGATGGATGCCGGCATCGAGATCGGCAAGGAAATCTCCGTCATCGTCTGGGGCAATGTGGAAGACACCCTGATCGGCATCAACGTCACCACCATCGACCAGCCCGACCTGCGCCGCGCCGGCGCCAAGATGGTCGAAATGCTGCAGTCCCTGCTGGCCGGCTCGCCGCCGGAACGGCTGCAGGAAATCTGGCAACCGGTGCTGTTGCCGGGAGCGACGGTGGGGCGCTGCCCTGAATAAAAAAAACGCAGAGCCGAGGCTCTGCGTTGTCTTTTATGCCGCGTGCTTGCTGCCATCCGCGAGCACCGCCAGCAATCTGGCCTTATCCTTGCGATACGTGTCGACTGCCGCTTCCTTGACGTGGCCGAAGCCGCGGATTTTCTCGGGCAGCGATGCCAGTTCCACGCAGGTCGCCAGCTTGTCCGCCGTCAGGTTGACCAGCAGGCCGGCCAGCAGTTCGCGGTATTCGACGATCAGCGCGCGTTCCATCTTGCGCTCGGCCGTGTAGCCGAAGAGGTCGAAGGTGCCGCCCCGCAGTCCTTTGGCTTTCGCCAGCAGCTTGAAGGCACGCCACATCCAGGAGCCGAACTCCGCTTTCACGAGGTGGCCCTTGGCATCTTTCTTGGCGAACAGCGGCGGCGCCAAGTTGAATTTGACGGAGAAGTTGCCCTCGAATTGCTGCTGCAATTGCTCGACGAAACGGCCATCCGTGTACAGGCGCGCCACTTCGTATTCATCCTTGTAGGCCAGCAATTTGAAGTAGCTCTTGGCGACAGCCATCGACAGTTTCTGGCCCAGTCCCAGGGTGTTTTCGCGGTCGCGCACCTGTCTCACCAAGGTCGCATAGCCATCCGCATACGCGGCGTTCTGGTAGGCCGTGAGGAACTCCACGCGCTTCTTGAGCACGCTGTCGAGGCTTTGCGGCATTTGCACGATGATCGCTTGCGACGGCGTGGCGATTTGCGTCACCTTGCGTACGTCGACGGCGGCACGGCGGCCCCACAGGAAACTTTTCTTGTTCGATTCGATGCCCACGCCATTCAATTCGATGGCGCGCAGCAGGGCCGCTTCCGTCAGCGGGATACGGCCCTTTTGCCAGGCGTAGCCGAGCATGAACAGGTTGGCGGCAATCGAGTCGCCCATCAGCGCGGTGGCCAGTTTTGTGGCGTCGATAAAGTCGGCCGCGTCGGCGCCGCCGACGGATTCCTCGATCAGCTGGCGCACTTCGGCCGCCGGATATTGCCAGTCCGCATTCTGTGCAAACGTGCCCGGCGGTTGTTCGTGCAGGTTGACGACGGCCAGGCTGCGGCCCGGACGCATTTTCGACACGGCATCTTGCGCCCCGGCCGTCAGCATGTCGCAGCCCAGGATCAGGTCCGCTTCGCCCGTGGCGATGCGCTGGGCGCGGATGTGCGCGGGAGATTTGGCGATTTTCACGTGCGAAGTGACGGAACCGTTTTTTTGCGACATGCCCGTCATGTCCAGCACGGACGCGCCCTTGCCTTCCAGGTGCGCCGCCATGCCCATCAGGGCGCCGACGGTGATGACGCCCGTGCCGCCGATGCCGTTGATCAGGATGTTGTACGGCGCGTCGCAAGCGGGCAGGACGGGTTCCGGCAGGGGGCCGAAATTGTCCGTCTCGCCTGCTTTGCTCGCGCCCGTCTTGGTCTTCTTCAGGCTGCCGCCCTCGACGGTGACGAAGCTGGGGCAGAAACCCTTGGCGCACGAGTAATCCTTGTTGCACGAGGATTGGTCGATGGTGCGCTTGCGGCCAAATTCCGTTTCTTTCGGCAAGATCGACACGCAGTTCGATTGCACGCCGCAGTCGCCGCAGCCTTCGCAGACGGCGTCGTTGATGACCATGCGTTTGGCTATGTCCGGATACTCGCCTTTCTTGCGGCGCCGGCGTTTCTCGGCCGCGCAGGTCTGGTCGTAGATCAGCACGGACACGCCCGGTACTTCGCGCAATTCGCGCTGCACGGCATCCATGTCCTTGCGGTCGTGCAAGGTCAGGTGGGCGGGCAGGTTGCTGCGGTCGCTATAGCGCGATAAATCTTCCGTCACCAGCGCGATGCGGGCGATGCCTTCGGCCGCCACCTGTTGCGCCATCATCGGGACGGTGATGAGGCCGTCCACGGGCTGGCCGCCCGTCATGGCGACGGCATCGTTGTAGAGGATTTTATAAGTGATGTTGACCTTGGCCGCCTGCGCGGCGCGGATGGCCAGATAGCCGGAATGAAAGTAGGTGCCGTCGCCCAGGTTCTGGAACACGTGCGGCAGCTCGGAAAACGCGGCTTGCCCGATCCACGGCGCGCCTTCGCCGCCCATGTGCGTGGTCAGCTTGTTCATTTCCGGGTAGATCGACGTTGCCATCACGTGGCAGCCGATGCCGGCCAGCGCCAGGCTGCCGTCCGGCACCTTGGTCGACGTGTTGTGCGGGCAGCCGGAGCAGTAAAAGGCGGGACGGAACGGCGTGTTTACGGCTTTCTTCAAGACCGCATCCTTGGCGTCGAGGAAACTTAATCTCGCCTTGATCAGGTCGCACGTGACGGGATCGGAAATCAGGCGCGCGATGCGGCTGGCGATGACCCGCGCCACTTGCGAGACGGAAAAATCCGCCTTCGAGGTCAGCAGCCATTCGCCGCGCGGCGCCACCCATTCGCCTTTTTCGTCGAATTTGCCGATCACGCGCGGGCGCACGTCGTCGCGCCAGTTGTACAGCTGCTCTTTTAACTGGTATTCGACGATCTGGCGTTTTTCTTCGACAACGAGGATTTCATCGAGGCCTTGCGCGAACTCGCGCACGCTGTCCGGTTCCAGCGGCCACGGCATGGCGACCTTGAACAGCCGCATGCCGACGTCGGCCGCCATTTGCTCGTCGATGCCCAGCTCTTCCAGCGCCTCGAGCACGTCCTGGTAGGACTTGCCGGACGCGATGATGCCCAGCTTGGCGTTCGGGCTGTCGATGGTGGTGTGGTTGAGCTTGTTTTCGCGCGCGTAAGCGAGGGCTGCATAGATCTTGTAATCCTGCATCAGCGCTTCCTGGTTGCGCGCCTGCTGGCCCAGCGGGATGCTCGACAGGCGCGCGTTCAGGCCGCCTTCGGGCATCTGGAAATCCTGCGGAATTTTTACTTCCACGCGGAACGGGTCGGCATCGATGGAGGCCGACGATTCGACCGTGTCGGCCAGGGCCTTGAAGGCCACCGTGCAGCCGGAAAAGCGCGACATGGCCCAGCCGTGGATGCCCAGGTCCAGGTATTCCTGCACATTGCATGGATACAGGACGGGGATCATCGAGGCGGAGAACAAATGATCAGACTGGTGCGGCAGGGTCGATGAATACGCGCCGTGATCGTCGCCGGCCACCAGCAGCACGCCGCCCAGCTTGGCCGTTCCCGCATGGTTCATGTGCTTGAAGACATCGCCGCAGCGGTCCACGCCAGGGCCCTTGCCGTACCACATGGCAAATACGCCGTCGTACTTGGCCGGGCCGATCAGGTCGACCTGCTGCGAACCCCAGACGGCGGTCGCGGCCAGGTCTTCGTTGACGCCGGGCACGAACTGCACGTGGTGCGCTTCCAGCTGTTTCTTGGCTTTCCACAGGTTTTCATCGAGGCCGCCCAGGGGCGAGCCGCGGTAGCCGGAAATGAAGCCGGCCGTGTTCAATCCTGCGGCCTGGTCGCGCAGGCGCTGCATCATCGGCAGGCGCACGAGGGCCTGGGTGCCGGACAGGAAGATGGCGCCGGTGGTGGCCGTGTATTTGTCGTCGAGGCTGACGGTGGTCAAACGGGAAGGCTCAAGAGGGGTAGATGGCGCGGCACCGGCGTTTCTAGCGAACGCTGCGGAGCCGTTTTCCGTGGTCACGGACATGGCTGTCTCCAAAAGGGTGTTTCAGATGACGGCTGTACAAGGAACGCGCCCGGTAAGGCGCGCGCTGTGCAGACGGGATGGCCGCGTGTGGGCGGCACATAACTATTTTAAATTTAAAATAGTTAATGTGGTCAGTGTAGAACGAGCGGGGAAGAGGGGCAAATATGGTTTGCCGATGGGGGTATAAGAAATACTTATGCCATGGGCGAGAGCACGTGCGCGCCCACCCAGCGCCCGCTGCCGCACAGCTCGGCGGCCACTTGCAGCACCAGATTTTTCACGGCGTTGCCTGCGTTCGTCAGGGGAATGTTTTTCGAGGCGCACAGGGCCACCGTGCGCGACAGGACGGGGCTGTGGATGGCGTAGCTGCGCATGGCGCCGCTGTCGAGTTCGGCCAGCAGCGGCGCGGCGGGCAGGATGGTGGCACCCATGCCGGCCAGGATGGCCGATTTCAGGATAGCGATCGAGTTGATTTCGATCACGTTCGCCGTCTCGAGGCCCAGTTCGCGGGCGCGGCTGTCGATGCGCGGGCGCACGCCATGCTGCAGGCCCGGCAAGATCAGCGTGGCGCTCAATGCTTGCGGGAACGACAGCGCCGAGCCCGTGGGCGCGAACGGCGAATCGCTGCGGCAGATGAAACGCATCTCTTCTTCCACCAGGGGACAGCAGGCAAACGGCGTCAGCTGGCCATCGTCGAACAGCACGGCCAGGTTGATGCGGCCCGATTTCAGTTGTTCATTGAGGTTGCCCGTGATTTCTTCCGTCAGTTGCAAGGTGATTTCGGGGTAGCGTTCGCGCGCGGCCAGCAGCAGGGGCAGGGCCAGCGCGCCCGATATGCTGTGCGGCAATCCCAGGGTGACATTGCCGGATGGCCGCGTGGCGCTTTGCGTGACGGCCGAGCGGGCGTCGGCCACCTGTTTCAAAATCGCTTGCGCATGTTCGTAAAACACCTTGCCCGCGTCCGTGCTGAGCACGCCCTGGGCCGAGCGGTGCAGCAGCTGCACGCCCAGTTCCTCTTCCAGCTGGCGCAGCTGCTGCGTCAGGGCCGGCTGCGCCACGTGCAGGATCAGGGCCGCGCGCGACAGCGAGCCGTGGTCGACGATGGCAACAAAGTAGCGTAATTGGCGCAGTTCCATGGGTCCCAAGAGCGGTGCGTTGAGCGGAAAAAACAGGGTGTTGCGCCGCAGCGCCGAACGCGGCCAGCAGAATAACAATTTTGTTATACTCATTCTAGCGCCTTCGGTGCTCCAGCCGCGTATTTGTGGGATGACAGCATGCTCAAGAAAGTTGATTCGTCTCAATTAAAAGTGGGCATGTACATTCATGACCTCAGCTGCGACTGGATGACGCATCCATTCGTGCGCAACCGTTTCCTGTTGCGCAGCGACGATGAAATCCGCAAGATCATGCAGGCCGGCATCCACGACGTGGTGATCGACAGCGGCAAGGGCCTCGACGTGCAGGACGCGCCCACCGTGGCGCAGGCCCAGGCTGACACGGAACGCGAGCTGGTGCAGATCGCCGCGGCGCCGCAAGTGGTCACGCGCGTGTCGCTGGGCATGGAACTGGCGCGCGCCACGCAGGTGCGGCGTCAGGCGGCGAGCCTGGTGCGCACGGTGATGGCCGACGTGCGCCTGGGCAAGGCTGTCGAGCTCGACCGCGTGCAGCACACGGTGCAGGATATTACCGAATCGATCCTGCGCAATCCCGGCGCCCTCGTCGGCTTGTTGCGCATCAAGAGCAAGGATGACTACACCTTTTTGCATTCCGTCAGCGTGTGCGCGCTGCTGGTGGCGTTTTGCCGCTCGCGCGGCATCGATGCGGCCACCACGCACCAGGCCGGCCTCGGCGGCTTGCTGCACGATACGGGCAAGGCCCTGGTGCCCGACAGCGTGCTGAACAAGCCAGGCCCCCTGAGTTCGGAAGAATTTGCCCAGATCAAGCGCCATCCGCGCGACGGCTATGACATCCTGCGCCAGTCGCCCGAAGTGGGAGCGATTCCCCTCGACATCACCTTGCACCACCACGAACGGCGCGACGGCAGCGGCTACCCGGACCAGCTGGCCGGCGACGCCATCAGCGAACTGGCGCAGATGGCGGCCATTGTCGACGTGTATGACGCGCTGACGTCGGACCGCAGCTATCACAAGGGCATTCCCGCCGCCGAAGCCTTGCGCAAGATCTATGAATGGAGCAAATTCCACTTCAACCCCGTGTTCGCGCAGGACTTCATGCGCTGCGTGGGTATCTATCCGGTAGGCACCATGGTGATGCTGGAATCGGGCCGCCTGGCCGTCGTCATCGAGGCGCACGAAAGCAATCTGCTGGCGCCCAAAGTGAATGTGTTTTTCAGTACGAAGAGCAAGACCTACATCAAGCCGGAAACGGTCGATTTGTCGCGCGGCTTCGGCTTTGGCGGCGCCGACAAGATCGTCGGCCATGAGTCGGCCGCCAAGTGGCAGGTCGATCCCATGCGTTTTTTATCGCTGGCGGATGCCTGAATGGTGTGCGCCTTTGACAAAGAGCGCCTGAAAACCGTTCAGGGCAAGGCGCTGGCGCGAAGACAGTACGACTAGTACGGCGAGCGCCTGCAACGCCGCCATGGACGTTTTCTCAGGTGATCAGAAAAATTCCGCCGTATCGTTCGAGGTAATAGTCGTTAACAAGCCCTTGGCGACGAGTTCGTCGTAGTGGCACGCCAGGTTGCGGCCATGGCTCTTGGCGTAATACAGGGCCTGGTCGGCGCGGCCGAGGATGATGACGGGCGCCTCGTAGGCGTTGATGCTGACGAAGCCCACGCTGACGGTCACTCTGCCCACTTGCGGGAAGTCGTGCGCCTCGACGTTGGTGCGGAAGCGGTCGATGATTTTCTGCGCATTTTCCAGGGTGATCGAGCGCAGCAGCACGACGAATTCCTCGCCGCCGAAGCGGAAGATGCGGTCTTGCGAGCGGAACGACGATTGCAGCTGGTTGGCGATCAGGATCAGCACCTCATCGCCGTACAGGTGGCCAAACTTATCGTTGACCAGTTTGAAATGATCGACGTCGATCACGGCCAGCCATTGGCGTTCCGTGTCCGTGTGGTGGCGCCGTTCTTCATCGACGGGACGCGGCCTTTCCGCTTCCGGTTCGCCGCGGCTGTGCAGGATTTTCGCCAGCTGGTCGTCGAAGGTCTTGCGGTTCAACAAGCCGGTAAGCGAATCGCGTTCGCTGTAGTCGAGCAGGTTCTGGAAATTGCGGTACACGCTGACGATGCCGCCGATCACCTGGATCGTGGCGCCCGTGTAGGGCGTGGGATTGGTGATTTCCAGGCAGGTGGTGACCTGGTCGCCGATCCAGATGGGCAGCCACAGCAGGTGGCGGCCGTCCGCGCACAGGGTGTCGGCGCTCGCTTCATGGCGCTTGATGCAGGCGGCCAGTGCCGGGTAGTCGGACAGCGGTTCACCCGGCAGGGTAGGATCGCTATGCTCTTCCATGCGGGCCACGCTGCCCGCCACGATGATGGCCCGCGACCGCACGAACACCTGGCCACGCACGGTGGTCAGGGCCAGCACACGGGTCTGCGACGCGGCAGCGAGTTCCTGGACGGCCGAGATCACGGAGATGTCGAGCATCGTGTGGTCGCGATGCCCGGTCATGTCCACCATGTGTTTCAGTAGGGAATCCATTGTCGATCTCTGGAAAGTGGTCACACAAGTGTCGTCATACCAGCATTGCATCAAGCAAGAGCATGTTCGCGTCCGTCTACAAGAAGCCAAGATTTATTTGGTGGCATGACGCTCTGTACCGCCGGGCGAGAGGCCTTTCCAAAGAAGAGCTAAGCAGGATAATGTCTTTTTGCCTAATAGGCAATTAACGTATGCAATATTTCATGTAAATACATGAGATTCATGCACTACATTGCAAAAAACTTGCCCTGACGCAGGCTTTCAATCCTGATCGCAACATTTGTTTGCGTCAGCCGCCATTTCACCAAGGTTTGATAATTTCCATGTGGAAACTTGTGGCGCGTCAATTTGCCAAAACGTGGACGCTTTATAGTCAATGTAATGGCGCAGAAATTTACGGCAGGAAACATATTAGCAGGAAAGGGCAATGTTTCACACCCGATTGCGCCAGGGACTTGTGATTCACTTTTGGGAGCTTGTCATGCATACCTTCCTGTCGGCAGTACAGCAGTTTGTCAAGGATGAGGATGGCATTACGGCAATCGAATACGGCCTGATTGCGGCCTTGATGGCTACCGCCATCACGGCCGGTTTCTTGCTGATCAAGACCAACTTGCTGGCCGTCCTCACCGATATTTCGTCGAACCTGGTGTTGACGCCCTAAGCGGGTGCCCGCCATCGGCCGGCCGGTGGCGGGTTTTTTTCGGGAGGTGTGCCATGCCTGCAACTGCCTTGTGCGACCTGCTGTTGCTGTGCTTCGTGACGGGGGCCGCCGTCAGTGATTTGATCCGCCGCAAGATTCCGAATGGTCTGGTGTTGTCCGGCATTCTCGCCGCCCTGGCCTTGCACCTGTGGCTGTGGCCGCAAAGCGTGCTGCCGTCGTGGCTGGGCGGCATGGCCACGGGTTTCTTCCTGTTTCTACCGTTGTACGCGCTGCGCGGCATGGCCGCCGGCGACGTCAAATTGATCGCCATGGTGGGCGCCTTTGCCGGTCCCTGGCCCGTGCTGCAGATCTGTTTCGCCACGTTTGTCCTGGGCGGCGTGATGGCCGTGCTGATGATCACCTGGCAGGGCAAGTGGCGCGCCTGCCTGGCCAATCTGCGCCAGTTGCTGTGGCCGATGATCGCGCGCATGGCCGGCATTTCCCTGGCGCCCAACGCGCTCGGCAGCGGCGCCAGCGTGGGCAATATGCCGTATGGACTGGCCATTGCCCTGGGCTGTCTGGTGGTGCAAGGGCGGCAGTATTTCTGATTGGCATTTATTGCTCTGAATCAATGGACGCCAGTGTCCGCTCGCTAGAATGAATTTTGTTGAATGCCCTCTTAACCGGCTTGGAGACGCAGCATGACCGAGGTCGACTATTCCATGAGCACCGACAGCACGCCGCGCCCCGCCGACGCGAACCTGATGCCGCCCTTGCCGCCGCAGCCGAAGAGCTTGCGTGAAACGGGGCTCGAGCGCTCGCTGGTGGTCGAATTGATCGCCAAGCTGATGTTTGTCGGCGGCAAGACGCACCTGTCCGCGCTGACGACGCGCCTGCGCCTGTCGATCAACGTCTTGCGCGAAGTGCTCGATTTCATGGTGACGGAGCAGATGGCCGAAGTGGCCTGGCGCGGCGAATCCGATATCGATGTGCAATACCAGCTGACGGGTGCTGGCAAGCAGCGCGCCGGCGCCTTCCTCGAGCGTTGCGCCTACGTCGGCGCCGCGCCCGTCACCCTGGACGCCTACCGCGCCATGGTGGCGCGCCAGTCGTGGCTGGCGCAGGAACAGCGCGTCGGCAGCGACGACCTGGCCGCCGTGCTCGGTGGCGCCCACGCGGGTCCCGGCATGCTCGACGTGGTCGGCGCGGCCCTGCATTCGGGACGCTCGCTGCTGCTGTACGGTCCGCCCGGCAGCGGCAAGTCGACCCTGGCGCTGCAACTGGGGCAATTGCTGCACGGTCTCGTCGCCGTGCCGCACGCCATCGTCGTCGGCCACGACATCATCCAGCTGTACGATCCGGCCCAGCACCTGCCGCCTGCGCCGCAGCACGTCAGCCATGCGCGCCAGGCGCTGGAACGGCGCAGCACGGATATCCGCTGGGTGCTGTGCCAGCGTCCCGTGATCCACGTGGGCGCCGAGCTCGATGCCGGCATGCTGGAGCTGCGCCATGACGCCAGCGGCGGCTGCTACCAGGCGCCGCCCCATGTGCGGGCGAATAACGGCATGCTGATCATCGACGACCTGGGCCGCCAGCGCCTGGGTGCGCAAGAACTGCTGACGCGGCTGATGCAGCCGCTGGCGCGCGGCAGCGACCAGCTGGCCTTGCCCGGCGGCGTGCAGATCAGCGTGCCGTTCGACAATGCCCTCGTGCTGGCCACGAACGTGCCGCCGGGCGAGCTGTTTGACGCCGCCTTGCTGCGTCGCATCGGCTACAAGGTGCGGGTGGGGCCGCTGGCCGAGAACGCCTATCGCGCGCTGTTCCGCCAGCAATGCCGGCTGGCCGGCATGAGCATCGATGAGCTGGCCATGAATCATTTGCTGCAGCTGCATGGCGCGCAGGGACGGCCCTTGCTGGCCAGCTATCCGCAGGAATTGCTGGCGCGCATAGGCGACTTCGCCGGCTTTGCCGGCTGCGAAGCGCGCCTGACGGTGGCCGCCCTGGAGCAGGCCTGGAGCAGCCTGTTTGCCAGCTGCGACATGCCGTCCGCCAGCCTGTGCGAGCGTATCGCATGAAAAACCGGCGCGCCCTCATGATGATGGCCCTGGCTGTGGTGCTGGGTCTGCTGGCCGTGCTGCTGGCCTCGCACTGGCTGCTGCGCCAGACGCCGGCCGGCAAGGGCAAGATCGTCGTTGCCTCCACCGATGTCAACCTGGGCCAGCGCCTGACGCCCGAGATGCTGCGCCTGGCCGAGTGGCCGGCGGAAAGCTTGCCGCAAGGCGCGCTGCAAGACCCGGCAAAACTGGCGGGACGGGTGCTGAAAACCAGCGTGCTGCGCGGCGAACCGCTGAGCGAAGCGAAGCTGGCGCCGGCCGGCACCCTGGGCGGCTTGTCGGCCCTGATCACGGAAGGGCGGCGCGCCATCACCGTGCGCGTCAACGACGTGATCGGCGTGGCCGGCTTCGCCTTGCCGGGCAACTATGTCGACATCATCGTCAGTACCCAGCACGATGCCGGCGACCGTGCGTTTCCGCAAAGCCGCAATATTTCCAAGATCGTGCTCGAACGCATCCTCGTGCTGGCCGTGGCGCAGGAAGTGGGACGCGACGAGACCAAGCCGCGCGTGGTCAACGCCGTGACCCTGGAAGTGACGCCGGAACAGGCGGAAAACCTGGACCTGGCGCGCAGCGTGGGCAGCCTGTCGCTGGTGCTGCGCAACCAGGTCGACCCGCAGCCCGGGGTGACGGCGGGCGCCACCAAGCTGACCCTGCTGGGCGGGCCGCACGAAGCCGAGCCCGCTACCGCGCCTGCCGCCGCACCCGTGCTGGCCGCCGCGCCGCGTCCGGTGCGTGTGGCGAAGGCGCCGCCGGAACCAAAGCGCCAGTGCAGCGCCGTCATCGATGGGACGCGCCAGTCGCGCGAATGTTTTTAGCTCAACCATGGACACGCTCATGAACCGCGCTCTGCTGACACTGTGCTGCCTGCTGTTGCCGCTTGCCGGCGCGGCAGCCGATCCTGGCCCCCGCTGCGGCGGCGAAGCGGCGACACCGGGCAACTTGCAGCTGCAAGTGGGTAAGTCGAGCATGCTGCGCCTGCCCGAGGCCGTGCTGGCCCGCAGCGTCGGCAATCCCGCCATGCTGCAAGCCATGCTGGTGGCGCCCGACACCTTATATGTGGTCGGCGTCGACGTGGGCAGCACGAACATGATCATCCAGGGACGCAGCGGCGTGTGCAGCGTGGTGAACGTCAGCGTCAGCATGGATCCGTCCGGCCTGCAAACGACCCTGGCGGCCCTGATGCCGGAAGAAAAAGCCATTCGCGTGACGGCCGTGGCCGATACCCTGGTGCTGTCGGGCACGGTACAGGATGCGGGCGCCGTGCTGCGCGCCGCCGAACTGGCCCACGCCTATTTGCGCCGCGCAACTGTACCGCTGGCGCTGCCCAAGCCTGCCGATGGCGCCGCCATGCCGCTTGTTGCCACGGCGCCCGCTGGCGGCGCGAACAGCCGCATCATCAATATGCTCGACGTCAGCGCGCCGCAGCAGGTGATGCTGGCCGTGCAGATCGCCGAAGTATCGAAGTCGCTGCTGGAGCGGCTGGAAGTGGGCGCCACCCTGCGTTTTGCTTCCGGCAGCTGGGCCACCACCTTGCTGTCGAATTTCCTGAGCGGCACGGCCAATGGCTTGCTCGACGTGCGCAAGTCGAATGGCCAGCAGCTGACCATCGAGGCGCAGAAGCAGGATGGCCTGGTGCGCATCCTGGCCGAGCCGACGGTGATGGCGATCAGTGGGCAGGAGGGCAGTTTTCTGGCCGGCGGCAAGATTTTCATTCCCGTCGGCCAGGACAACAACAAGATCACCCTGGAAGAGCGCGAGTATGGCGTCGGCCTGCGTTTTACGCCCACCGTGCTGTCGGGCGGGCGCATCAATCTGAAGGTGGCGCCGGAAGTGTCGGAACTGTCGCGCGAAGGCGTCGGCATTTCCGCCGCCGGCGTCAGCGGACGCTCGATTTTGCCCGTAATTACCACGCGGCGCGCCTCGACCACGGTGCAGCTGTACGACGGCCAGAGCTATGCCATCGGCGGCTTGATCAAGAACAACCAGGTAAGCAACATCACGGGCGTGCCCTGGCTCAGCGAACTGCCGATTCTCGGCGCGCTGTTTCGCAGCACGGACTTCCAGCATGACCGCACGGAATTGTTGTTCGTCATTACTGCGCACCTCGTGAAACCCTTGCCGGCCGATGCCGCACTGCCGACGGCGCAACTGGCGCCGCCCTCGCGCACGGACTTGATGTTGCGCGGCAAGATGGAAGGCAGTTTGCCGCTGGCGCCGCCGTCCGTGCCGCCACCGCGCGCGGCCAACGGCTTCGAGTTGAAATGAGATGGGGAGATACGCCATGCCGAACTCGTTCCTGACATCGCTGCGGCGCCTGGCCGCCCTGGTCCTTGCCCTGCAAATGGCCGCCTGCGCGCACAGCAGCACGCCGCAGCTGGACCCGCGCTTCGGCGACGCCGTGCGCCTGGCCATGGCGCAGCAGGTCCGTTACCCGGCCAGCGCGGGCAATCGCCAGCTTGCCGACGGGCTGGACGGGCCCAGCGCGCACGCCGTCATGCAGCGCTACCGTGCCTCGTTCGTCGAACCGAACGGCCAGGCGCCGCAGCCGGTGCAATTCATGCTGGGAGGCGGCAATGGCAAATAGACGCCAGGGCCAGCGTCAGCGCGGGGCGATGCTGATCGCCTTTTCCATCCTGCTCATCCTGGTGCTGGGTTTTATCGGCCTGGCGCTCGACGTGGGCCAGGTCATCGGCCGCAAGACGGAATTGCAGAACCTGGCCGACAACGCGGCGCTGGCGGCGGCCGCGGAACTGGTGGGCACGCCCGAAGGGCTGGACAGCGCCGTGACGAAGGCCAAGAGCAGCGCGGCCGACAAGAGCGCGTGGCGCCGCCGCATGCAAGGCGCCATCCTGTCGGACGCCAGCATCCGTTTCGCCAGCGCGCCAGATGCGCCCGCCAGTGCCTGGCATGCGGCGGGCGCCGTGCCCGATCCCGCCACGGCCCTGTTCGTGCGCGTCGATACGCAGGCCAATACACCGTCGCTGGGGCGGGTGACGACGGCGTTCCTGGGCGCCTGGTCGCCGGCGCTGCGCACCCTGGACACGGGCGCGCGCGCCGTGGCGGGGCGTACCAGCCTGAACCTGACACCGCTGGCCATCTGCGCGCTGTCTGCCAGCGCGGCCAGCCCGCGCACGAATGCGGCGCTGCTGCCGGCCGTCGAGTTGCTGGAATATGGCTTTCGCCGTGGCGTGGCGTACAACTTGTTGAAGCTCAATCCGAACGGCCCGGCGGCCGAACATTTCGTGCTCAATCCACTGGGCCCGCCGGGCGTGGTGGGACCGTCGCAGCAGGTCGGCGAATCGAGCGTGCTGCCGTTTGTGTGCAGCGGCACGGTGCTGTATCCGCGCATCGGCAGCGCCCAGGTGCACGTGCACCGGCCCTTTCCCGCCACCTTGTGGCCGGCTTTCAACGCGCGCTTCAACCAGCATGCGGGCAGCGGCTGCCATACGATCACGGCGCCGCCCGACACGAATATCCGCGCCTATCCGAATACGGCCACGAACTGGTGGATGACGAACACGCCCGACGCGCCGAGCGCCCTGAGCACAGGCAATCCGCTGCTGTCCGTGGCCGATCCGGAAGCGAACGCGACGCCGCCCGCGGTTGGCGGTTATGGCCCGTTGTGGTCGTTTGCCAAGGCGGCCAAATACAGCAGCGTGAAGCCGGCCGGCGGCTATTTGCCGTTCGCCACCAGCGACTGGCCCAAGCTGTATCCGGCCAGCCCTGCCGCGCCGGCCGCCAAGTCCGGCTATCCGGCCACGCCGCCATACCAGACGCTGGCGTACCAGACGGCGCCGACCGGCAACACGGGCGTGGCGCAGCGGCGCCTGCTGCATATTCCCCTGCTGGCTTGTCCGCTGCCGGCCGGCAGCGACGTGCTGGCGCAGGTCCGCGGTATCGGCCGCTTCTTCATGACGGCGCCGGCCAGCAATGGCGTGCTGAGCGCCGAATTTGACGGCCTGGTGGCCGAGGGCGCGCTGGTGGGCCCCGCGGAGCTGCTGCAATGAGGCCGGCCTGCCGCGCGCCACGCCGCCAGGAGGGTGTCGCCGCCATCGAGCTGGCGCTCATCATGCTGTTTTTCATGGGCCTGTTGCCTTTCGTGCTGCTGTTCGGCCGCGCGCTGCTGGCGTACACGGCCCTGCAGAAAAGCGCGCACGATGCGGCGCGCTACCTGGCGACCATGCCGCTGCCGCAGATGGTCAATGCCGATGCGGCGGAGCAGGGCGCCGTGTTTGCCCGGCAGATGGTGCGCCAGGCGATGCTGGAATCCTGGCCAGGCATGAGCAGCAGCAAGGTCGTCGTGGAATGCGTGTATGCCGACGATGCCTATAACTGCGGCAATTCTGCGACGGCGCCGCTGCAGGTGCGCATCAAGTTGTCCGTGGAGATGCCTGTCGATATCTTGCCCGAGCTGACGCGCAAGTGGCTGCCGCAACTGGCGCCGATCTCGCTGCGTGCCAATGCGACATTGCGCTATGTTCATTAATCCGCACCCCCGGCGGCAGCGGCAGGACGGCGTATTCGCTGTCGAGTTCGCCATGCTGGCGCTGCTGTTCTTTCTGTTCCTGTTTGCCCTGCTGGAAGTGGCGCGCGCCGTGTATTTATGGAATATGGTGCATGAAATCACGCGGCGTGCCGCGCGCGGTGCGGCCGTTGCCGATTTCAGCAACGCAAGTGCGCTGCAGGACGTGCGCACGCACGCCGTGCTGCGGGCCGCGCCGGGCGTGCTGCCGCTCGGCGGCGGCATCAGCGACGCGTATGTGCGCATCGATTATCTGTCGCAGGCCGGCGGCGCCGCGCTGGCGGCCGTTCCGGTGACGGTGATGCCCGGTTGCCCGCAGCGTAACCGCATCAATTGTCTGGACGATCCGCACGGCGCCAGCTGCATCCGTTTCGTGCGCGCACGCCTGTGCGTGCCCGGCGATGGCGGGCGCTGCGAGAGCGTGCCGTACAGGCCCATCCTGCCGCTGCTGGGGATGATGTTCCCGTCCGGCGCAAGCGCCGTGCGCCTGCCCAGCGGCGCCACCATGGCGGTGGCCGAGTCGCTGGGGTATCCGGACAATCCCGGCTTTTGTCCTTGAGCGCCACTTGGCGGCGCAGCCGAATGTGTAGACCTGAAAGAAGCGAGGAAGTGCGATGAAAGCCTTGATGATTAGCCGTGACGCCAGCTTGCACGATGAAATTGCCGCACAGGGGGCGGCCCGCATGCCCGTGCTGCGCCTGCTGGAACGGCGCAGCGGCCTGCGCGACGCCGTCGAGCGCATGCTGCCCGAAGCGCCGGAACTGGTGATCGTCGACGCCAGCGGCATCGATGCCGATGAAGCCGACCTGCTGGAACGGCTGGCGCGCCAGTATCCGCTGGCGGTCCTGATGCTGCTCACGCGCGGCCAGCAGCAGGATGTCCTGATACGCGCCATGCGCGCCGGCATGCGCGAAGTGCTGCAGCTGCCGCTGGTGCACAAGGCCTTTCACGAGGCGATGGACAGGGTCGATATCCAGGCGGGCGTGACGCAGATGCGCGATGGCAAAGTGCTCGCCTTCATCTCGTGCAAGGGCGGCAGCGGCGCCACTTTTTTGTCGACGAATTTTTCCTACGCGCTGGCCAGCCTGGCCGGCTGCAAGGTGCTGCTGATCGACCTGCACGGCCAGTTCGGCGACGCCACCTTATATGTCTCGGACCAGAAGCCGGCCATGACCCTGTCCGACATCTGCGCCCAGATCGCGCGCATGGATGGCGCCTTCCTCGCTTCGTGCCTGGTGCACGTGACGCCGAACTTCGGCGTGCTGGCGGCGGCCGACGACCCGTCGCACAAGGTCGACATGCAGCCCGAGCACATGGACCGCATCCTGGCCGTGGCGCGCCAGCATTACGACTACATCGTGCTCGACGTGGGACGCCAGATCGATGCGCTGTCGCTGCGCGCGCTCGACAACGCCGACGCCATCTATCCGGTGCTGCAGCTGGCCTTGCCCGACATCCGCGACGGGCGCCGCCTGCTTGATATTTTCCGCTCGCTCGGCTATCCGGGCGAACGCCTGCGCCTGATCGTCAACCGCTATGAGAAGGGCGGGCGGTTGCGCCTGGCGGACCTGGAGCAGGCGCTGGGCGCGGAAGTGGTGCATACGGTGCCCAACGATTACATCGCCGCCACCGATTCCGTCAACCAGGGCATTCCGCTGCTGCAGCTGTCGCGCACCAGCGCCGTGGCGCGCAGCCTGGCCGAACTGGTGGAACTGGTGACGGCGCGCCGCGTGACGGAAAGCCGCGGCCTGTTCGACCGCTTGTTCAGCCGCAGCGAGGCTTGACGCGGTCGCCGATGAACGATGTCAAGGCTCCCGCCGGGAGCCATCATGGGAGCCGAGATGACTTTACGCGAACGCCTGGCGGCAAATGAAACGGCGCGTCCCGCCAGCAATGGACAAGGCGCGCTGGCGCTGCACGCCTACCAGGAACTGAAAAAGACCATGCACCAGACGATACTCGACCGTATCGACCTGGAACGCTTGAAACGCCTGACGGCCGAGCAGTTCAAGCACGAGCTGGCGCTGCTGGTGCAGCGCGTGATCGAGGAAGAACGCATCGTGCTGAACCAGCACGAGCGCCACAGCCTGGTGCTCGACATCCAGCACGAGATGCTGGGCTTTGGCCCGCTCGAACCCTTGCTGGCCGACGCCAGCGTGTCCGACATCCTCGTCAATACCTGCGACAAGGTGTACGTGGAGCGGGGCGGGCGGCTGCAGCTGACGGACGTGACCTTCCACGACAATGCGCACCTGATGAAGATCATCGAAAAGATCGTCTCGCGCGTGGGGCGGCGCGTCGATGAATCGAGCCCGATGGTCGACGCGCGCCTGCCCGATGGTTCGCGCGTGAACGCCATCATTCCGCCGCTGGCCGTCGATGGCCCCATTTTATCGATCCGGCGCTTCGCCGTGCAGCCTTTGACGATCGCCAATCTGCTCGACTACAAGAGCCTGACGCCGCCCATGGTGCAGGTGCTGCAGGCGCTGGGCCAGGCCAAGGTCAACATCCTGATCTCGGGCGGCACGGGCAGCGGCAAGACGACCCTGCTCAACGTGCTGTCCGGCTTCATTCCCGGCAGCGAGCGCATCGTCACCATCGAGGATGCGGCCGAACTGGCGCTGCGCCAGCCGCACGTGGTACGCCTGGAAACGCGCCCGCCCAACATCGAGGGCAAGGGCGAAGTGAGCCAGCGCGCGCTGGTGCGCAATGCGCTGCGCATGCGGCCCGACCGCATCATCCTGGGCGAGGTGCGCGGCGCCGAGGCGCTCGACATGCTGCAGGCGATGAACACGGGCCATGAAGGTTCGCTGGCGACCATTCACTCGAACACGGCGCGCGACGCGCTGGCGCGGCTGGAAAATATGGTCGGCATGGCCAACGTGAACCTGACGCCGCGCGCCACGCGCCAGCAGATCTGTTCGGCCGTGACGGTGGTGATGCAAGTGTCGCGCCTGACGGACGGCGCGCGCAAGCTGGTCAGCCTGCAGGAAGTGACGGGCATGGAAGGCGACATCATCGCCATGCATGAAATCTTCCGCTTCGAGCAGACGGGCGTCGATGCCGATGGCAAGGTGCAGGGCCACTTCTGCGCCACGGGCGTGCGGCCCCGTTTCACGGAGCGCTTGCGCATGTTCGGCGCGCCCGTGCCCGATACGGTCTTCGATCCCGACCGCATCTACGAGTAAAAACGAGGGAGGAATCATGGACCTGGTCTTCTATGGCTTTGCCGTGCTGCTGTTCGCCGCCTGCATCCTGATGGTGGAAGGCGTCTGGCTGTGGTGGTCGGGCACGCATGGCAGCGCGGCGCGGCGCATCAACCGGCGCCTGCGGCTGATGGCGGCGCGCGGCGAAGGGGGCGGCGAACGGGTCTCCATCCTCAAGCAGCGTCGCTATGCGCGTTCGCCCGGCCTGGAACGCTGGCTGCGGCGCTTGCCGCAGGCCGCAAAGCTCGACCAGCTGCTGCTGCAATCGGGCTTGTCCTGGTCGGTGGCGCAATTCCTGGGCGGCACGGGCGTCTTGCTGCTGGCGGCCTTGCTGCTGTTGGCGGCCTGGTCGATGCCCTTGCCCGGCGCCTTGCTGCTGCTGTCCTGCGCCGCGAGCGCGCCGTGTTTGTGCGTGCTGCGCGCGCGCGCGGCGCGGCTGAAAAAGATCGAGGCGCAACTGCCGGAAGCGGCCGATTTCCTGGCCCGCGCGCTGCGCGCCGGGCACTCGTTTTCGAACGTGCTGCAGATGGTGGGCGATGAACTCAATGAGCCGATCAGCGGCGAATTCAAGATGGCGCATGAAGAGATCAATTACGGCGTGCCGATGAACGAGGCGCTGCAAAACCTGGCCGCGCGCATACCGCTGACGGACTTGCGCTACCTCGTCATCGCCGTGCTGGTGCAGCGCGAATCGGGCGGCAACCTGGCCGAGGTGCTGGTCAGCATCGCGCGCATCATCCGCGCCCGGTTAAAACTGCTGGGGCAAGTGCGCGTGCTGTCGGCCGAGGGTCGCATGTCGGCCTGGGTGCTGGGGCTGATGCCTGTGGTGATGATCGGCGTCATGGCGCTGGTCAACCCGCAATACATCAGCCTGCTGTGGACCGATCCCAGCGGCATTAAACTGCTGTGGTACGCGGCCGGCATGGTGGCGCTGGGTGTAGTGTGGATGCGCAACGTCATCCGTATCCGGATATAAAACAGGAGGTGGCATGAGCGGCGCACAACTGCTGTTTCTGTTGATCGTCTTCGCCGTGGTGGTGGCGCTGGCCCTGCTGGCGTGGCTGATCTTCTTTCCCGGCGCCTTGCGCCAGCGCCTGTTCGGTTCCATGACGCCGGCCGCCAGCGATGTGGTGGTGGAAAACGGCTGGGTGGAGCGCGTGGCGCGCGTGGCGCAGCCGTTCAGCAAGCTGTCGCTGCCTGAAGAGGGCTGGGAACGCTCGCCGCTGCGCACGCGCTTCATGAACGCGGGCTGGCGCCAAGCCAGCGCACCGGCCCTGTACTTCGCGGCGAAAACCGTGCTGGCCCTGCTGTTTCCCACCGTCCTGGGCCTGTATGCGGCCAGCGCCATGGCGGCGCAGTTGCGCAGCGTGCTGCTGTTGCTGCTGTGCGTCAGCGCCACCGTCGGCTATTACCTGCCCAATCTGGTGCTGGCCAGCACGGCCAAGCGGCGCCAGCGCGACATCTTTGAAAACATCCCCGACGCGCTCGATTTGCTGACCGTGTGCGTGGAAGCGGGCCTGAGCCTGGAGCGCGCGCTGGTGAAGGTGTCGGGCGAAATCCATATCAAGAGCGTGGTGCTGGCGCAGGAATTGCAGCTGGTGCTGATGGAAATGCGCGCCGGCTTTTCCAAGGAAAAGGCGCTGCGCAACCTGGCCCTGCGCAGCGGCGTGGAAGACGTCGACACCTTGGTCGCCATGCTGATTCAATCGGAGCGCTTCGGTACCAGCATGGGCGATTCGCTGCGCGTGCATTCGGAAAACCTGCGCGGCAAGCGCAGCCTGCTTGCAGAAGAGGCAGCAGCGAAGATCGCCCTGAAACTGCTGTTCCCGCTGATCTTTTGCGTCTTTCCCACCCTGATGCTGGTGCTCATGGGGCCGGCCGTGATCGAAGTCTATCGCGTGCTCGTGCCGGCCATGGCCAGCCGCTGAAAGGAGCTACCATGCGCTTGATGATTTCCCGCCTGGCCGCCGCCTGCGCCTGCCTGGGCCTGGCCGCCTGTACCACGCAACTGGCCCACGCGCCGTTGCCAGCGTGGCCCGACGCCGATGCCGCCTATGCGGCGGGGCGCCAGCATTTCGAGCGGGGCGATTTGCCGGCGGCGCAAGCGGCCTATGAACAAGCCTTGCGCGCCGCACCGCGCCACGTGAACGCGCGCAACGGTCTGGCCGTGCTGCATGCGCAGCGGGGCGACCACGACGCGGCGATCGTCCATTGGCTGGCCTTGACGCAGGAGGCGGGCACGCCGCAGCCACGGCAGGCCTACCTGTTCAGCAATCTCGGTCATGCCTATTATTTAAGCGGGCGCGATGCGCAGGCGTTGACTGCGCTGGAACAGGCCTGTCTGCTCGACCCGCTCAATGCGCTGGCCTGGCGGCATCTGGCGCAGGTGCTGGAACGGCTGGGGCAGCACGCGCGCGCCGCCGTCATGCGGCGCCAGGCGAGCAGCTTGCAGGAACACGATGTGCGGCGCGACATGGCGTTATTGCACGGCGAGCAGTCGCCACAGCCCGTGCCGGCGGAGGCGCAGACACGGGATGTGCCCGCCATGGCGCGCGTGGAGATCACGCAGAGCGATGGCCTGGCCCGCCTGCGCCGCGTGCCGCCGGCCATCGTGCGCAGCGTGCCCGCTGCCGCGTCGCAATCTGTGGCGCTTGCACCGGCAGCCAGCGTGCCGCATCCGCGCCTGGAAATCGTGAATGGCAACGGCGTGCCCGGTCTGGCCGCCGCGCTGGCGCGCAGCCTGGCCGGTGCGCCCGTGCAGGTGGTGCGCCTGGCCAATGAAACCCGCTTCCAGGTGGCGCGCACGCGCGTCGAATACCGGCCCGCGCAAGAACAGGCGGCGCGCCAGCTGGCCCGCCAGCTGGGTGCTCAAGTACAGACCCAGGCCGCCGACTGCCCTGCCAGCGAACTGCGCCTGGTATTGGGGCGCGACCTCACCGATCCCGCCATGCTGCACCGCTATTATCTGCAGCAATTGCAGATGGCGCGCCGGGCGCTGGCACGGCTCGGTTAACACGTTTTGAGCGGCACAAAAAAAACGCGGCGCCTTGACGGGCGCCGCGTTTTTTTCAAGCTGCTGATTATGTCGGCTGCCGGCGGCGCGTAAAGGCCAGGGCCGCCAATCCCGTGCCCAGCAGGAACAGGGTGCCTGGCTCCGGTACCTGCAGGGGGTCGATGACGACGATATCGGTGCGCGTGGACTTCGAAAAGTTCATGGTGTAGCTGCCGGCGGGCAGGGCGAAATTCGACGTCAGCGAAAACATCGCAAAGCCATTCGTGAAGGTGCGCCCCGTGGCCGGGTCGTTGGTACCGGCCGTCATGTTCAGGCTGAAGGGATCGAGGCTGCCGACCGTATGGTTGCCGTTGATGTCGCTGCCATTGCTGGCGTCGCCATCGGGCGCGAACTGGAAGATCACGCCATCGGCGTTCGCGCGCGACAGGCAGCCCACGGGACTGGAAGTATTGCACGAGATATTGAAGATATCCATGATCGACACGTTCGACTTGTCGCCCATCGTCGTCACGCTGGTGCGCAGGTCGCGCCGCGCCATGAAGTTGAAGGTGATGAAGCCGGCGCTCGACAGGGTCAGGTTGACGGAGCCGGTGAGCGTGTCACCCGCCGTGGCCGTGGCGGCACCGACCGTGTCGCGCTGTGCTTCCGCAACGGCGCGCACGGTGGAGCCGGCGGCCGTGAGCATATTGCCGAAGGCATGCGCGTCGCCGCGGGCGAACTCCAGGGTGGAGCTGGGGCTGGGTGCGTAATTATTTTGCGGCAAGCCGCTGCAGCCGCCGCCCGAACATACTTGCAGCACGTCGGCGTTGGCGGCCGGGCCCGTATTGACGGCGCGCGGATTGACGGCCACGCCACCCTCGAAGAAGGCGCTGTCGCTGGCATTGCGGTTGGCGCCGGCCAGCGACAGCGCGCCGGCGCTGGTGGTGATGCGGAAAGTGTTCAACTCGTTGACGGCCAGGCCGTACGCGCCGGCCTGCGCCTGGCCGCTGGCAAGCAAGCTTGCCGCCGCCAGTGCGCCCAGCCAGCCCAAGGTCTTGCTTCGTGTGTGATCGATGTTCATCGCAGCCTCTTATCGTAGTCAGTCTCGGAAAATCCGGGGGATGAAAAATCCAGAATGACCTGCCTGGATTCATCTCGTAGACAGTGATAAGCAGCTTGCGTGCCACACAAAAAAATCACATGGAATCAAGTACTTGTGCAAAGCGGACTGAGCCGGTTGAAGCAAAGTGTAAGAAAGGCCGACGGCGCCTGGCGGGTGGTGCCGGCGCCGGCGTCACTGCGCGCTAGGGACCGCCGCGCCCGCCGACGGCGCCATACACCTGGCCAGTGGCGTAACTCGATTCCGGCGATGCCAGCAACACATACACGGCCGCCAGTTCCGCCGGCTGCCCCGGGCGTCCCATGGGCGTGTCCTGGCCGAACGCGGGAATCTTGTCCGGTGATTGCCCTCCCGTCACCTGCAATGCCGTCCAGAAGGGGCCGGGCGCGACGGCATTGACGCGGATGTTCTGCTTCGCCAACTGCTTGGCCAGCCCTTTGGTAAAGATCATGATCGCGCCCTTGGTGGCGGCGTAATCGATGATGTTCTCGCCGGGATCGTAGGCATTCACGGAGGCGGTATTGATGATGCTGGCGCCGGCTGGCAGCAGGGGCACGGCCGCTTTCGTGATCCAGAACATGGCGTAGACATTGGTCTTGAAGGTGTCGTCAAACTGCGCCGTGCTGATGTCGAGGATGGAGTCGCGCGAGAATTGCCGTCCCGCATTGTTGACCAGAATATCCAGGCCACCCAGCTGGCGGGCCGCTTCGCTGACCAGGCGCTGGCAAAACGCCTCGCTTTTGATGTCGCCAGGGATGGCCACGGCCTTGCGCCCCGCCGCGCGGATCAGCTGCAGCACTTCCTGCGCATCGGGCTCTTCGGCCGGCAGGTAGTTGATGGCCACGTCGGCGCCTTCGCGCGCAAAGGCGATGGCCGCCGCCCGCCCGATGCCGGAATCGCCGCCCGTGATCAAGGCCTTGCGCCCCAGCAGGCGCCCCGATCCCTTGTAACTGGTTTCGCCATGGTCGGGCCGGGGCTGCATGCGGCTGGCCAGGCCCGGCCACGGCTGCTGCTGGACGGGAAAAGGCGGGCGCGGATAGCCGGGTGCCAGCGGCCTGGGTCCGGCGGGCACCGGCGCCTCCGCCGGCTGTGCCGCCGTGGGCACGGCGAAGGCGGCCAGTGCGCCGCCGGCCATGCCTTCGACAAAGCTGCGGCGTGACTTGCTGAGTTTGGGATCATCCATGGCAGGACCTTTCAAGGGCGCGGCAATTGGCAGGTTCAGGTACCGCGGTGATAGCCGAGGTGGCCACCCGAATTGCGCGCGCAGCCGCAACCGATGCGCGCCACTTCCTCGTCTTCCGTCAATTTCCAGTTGGTAATCGTCGTGTGCTGCCAGTCGATGTCGCTTTTCTTGACAGGCTTTACCGTCAGGGTGCGTGCTTCCGCATCCGTGTACTCCATCAATTCCTCGTCGTCGGCGATGTCGAAATGGCGGTGGATCAGGGAAATGCCAAAGCGATCGAGCGCGCCATAACGTTGCAGCACGTCGCGCAGTTCGCGAAAGCAGGCGAGGTCGTCGGGCAGCAGCGGATTGACGGCGGAAATATCGGCGACGGGCTGCCATTGCATGGCTTGGATGTTCAGGCTGTGCATGATAGGCTCCTGTGCCCCATGATGACAGGTCCAGGCTGCCAGAGGGGCACTGGCAGCCTGTCGAAACGTCCATCGTGGCCGCAAAGCCGATGCGGCGTTTGCGCCAGATCAAAGGTGCGGCACATCGCCTCTCGCCGATAAGTGCCCGGTAAAATAGGCCATGGCAAACAAAACCCCCACCTTCCCCGGCGCGCGCACGGGCCGCGGCCAGGTCCTGGCCGTCCTGCTGTCGAACCGCGACCAGTCCGGCGCCGAACCGCTGCAGGGTCGCGTCTCGCTGGCCGCCATCGTCAAGGCGCTGAAACGCAAATACCACTGGCCGATCGAAACGCACAGCTTCCCCGCCAACACGCAGGACGGCCGCGCCAGCTGGGCGACCGTCTACAGCTTGCCGGAAAAGGTCATAGAGACCGCGCTGGACAACGGCGGCCGGGAGTGGCTGGAGAGCCGGGGAGTACCTGGGCGGCGGTGAACGCGCCGCCCGCCTTGCTCGGTCCCTTTATTCGAGCCGGAAGCCGACCTTGAGCGTGACCTGGAAATGCGCCACCTTGCCATCGACGATATGGCCGCGCGACTCCGTCACTTCATACCAGTCCATATGCTTGACCGTCAGCGCCGCCTTGGCAATGGCATCGCGTATCGCCTGATCGCTGCTCTCGGTCGAAGTTCCCACCAGTTCGATCAGCTTGTAAGTGTGTGCGGACATGATATTTCCCCAGGTAGGCAAGCCAGACATCGGGAGCCTGCTTTGCGCAAGCACGTGCTCATCTTGCGCCTAAACGTGCAGATAGTCATTGCGCGGTGCAGCAATGCGCTACGTCAGTGGTTTGCTTCGACGGCGATGGGTTGCAATGGTTGCGGTAGTGTCCCGCAGGCCGAGGAAAAGAAAAAAGGGCTACCAGCCGAAGCGGGTAACCCTTTGATTTTCCTGCTGAATTCTGGTGCCGACTGCCGGTTTCGAACTGGCCACCTGATGATTACAAATCACGCTCTGGACATCACTTAACCTGACTTTGTATTACAAATCAAGAACTTGCAGTGATTGACCTAACAGTATCGCCTTGTTGATCTAACAGTGTCGTTGACGGTTTGTTGACACTAGCTGTCTTGCGAGCGCGATGTTTTGCGCTTGCTATTCGAAGCGCCATGACACGGCCCCAATCGACAGCATATCGCTTCAAGACATCCTGGCGTGCAGTACGGTACTTCGCATCGATCTGTTCTGCTTCCGACAACCGGCCCACAAGGCTCGCTAACAACTTTTCTCGTATTTGGCCACCGACAGAACACTCTAGTGCCTCGGCGTATTGACGAATTTTCTGACACCTGGCATGCGGTAGGATAAGGCGCCCTTCCGTCACAATCAGCCCTGTGACCATTGCTGGTACGGCGTGATAAGTCTTGATTTTGTGATATCCGTAGCCGTTCTTATGAATTTCCATCGCAATTCTGGTTAGCAAGGCTCGTGTTGCGTTAGGACCAGAAATCGTAACATCATCGACATATAACGTGAATGTACAATCCGCCTCTATACAAAGTTTCTCAATACGGTCAAATAAATCGCGATTTGCTAAAAATGAAAGAATGGGGCTAATGCAACTTCCGGTAGGGAGATGTACGCCATGCTTTTTGGTTCGAACAGTACACAGCTTGGCAAGAATGGTCGCGAGGTCAGGCGAGCATTTCAACGTATTGGCAAAAAAATTGTGGACGTAACAAAATCGTACTGAGGGAAAAAACTTCTTAATATCGATCTTAAGAATATTCTGATTGCCAATGTGCTTCTCGGCATTAGTCTTATATGACCTTTTTTTTGTGGCCGAGTGAATATAATCCCTTGGCACAACTCGTGAAAAAAGGCTCAATAGCCGCTTGTGGACAGGAATTAGCGTACCTACAGGTTCCGTAATAAATCGCCCTGTCTCACAGTGAACAAAAATCCTATAATTGGATGTTAACTTTGCAAGTTCCGTAACTCCCAAAGTAACTAAGTCGACCTGTAATAGTTCCGCTAACTTGCGTTTGCTTGACAGTTTGTAAAGTGGAGATTGTTCAAGCTCGTATTGCTTTGGCTTCCTTGGACTTGGCTTCATCAGTATCTGCAATCCATTCAAGTACTTTTAACATTTTTTTCGAAATGAAAGCCCGTGCTTTGCTAGCGCTTTGAGTCCCGTCCAGAGTTTCCGAAAAAACAACAAGAGACGAAAGCGGAACACCAAATACTTGTGAGTACCTATGCAATATTTCTAAGCTTGGTTCTTTCTTTCCGGATTCTAGTTCTGACAAATAAGATGTAGAAATAGAGAGCTTTCCAGCAAGATTTGTTTGTGTGAGATTATGATACTGGCGTATGACCTTAAGCGCATTACTGATCATTATATGAACTCCTCAAAAATGGAAGGGTGCTCGGCTTAGAACAAATCAATGAAGAAAGAGAGTACATCCTTTCCCCACGACTCCACTTTTGCAAACACTTCAGGCACATGCACCTGAAGGAAGCGCCAAGTCGCAGGCCGTAAAAGAATAAATCGTAAGACTGCCTTAGCAATCTTGACGAGAACCCCTCTAGTTTTCGGCGCCGGAGCGGAATCAGAAGATTTGTGTTTACCTTGCGTTGGTCGTTTTGTAGTTCGTAATTGCATAAATTTTCCTTTGAAAAACACTGATCAGGAATTGATCAGTGCCGGGCCTAAGCCCGCCCTCGCTCTTTCAAAGGACAGAGAAAACGACCAAACTCCCCTTCACCCATTAGTGACTGGTTGCGCACCCTCGCGCAACCAGGTATGCACAGTCGTCGTCGAGCGTGACGCGTCCCGACGTGGAGACCGAAGCATGGTTTTGGCAAGCAAAAAGCAAGCCGCGAGCTAGCGCTCAACACTACTTTCGAGGATTCTCTGTTTTCCAAACTACGGATGAACTCTACCAAGAAACCTGAGAAGGTGCAAGAATTATTTCGCTGGTAGCGAATATTTTTCGCAAAATTTGATTGTTATTTTGATTACTTATTCTTGGATTTACCTGTGCTCGTCGAGCATCGTTGATGGCAGGGATGGCAGGCTATATCACCTTGAAGCGAAGTAGGGCCGTCATGGACAGCGAATTGTGACGAGCTTATGGCATCCAATACAAAGTCGACATGGAAGGAAGGCTGATATACCTAAAGGGTCAGTTTGGGTGGGCCGTCAGGATACTGTTGGGCAAACTTGTCAGCTTCATCGGTGAACCAATAGAATAAAGACCAATGCTCTCTAGCCGGATTGATGCCGTTAACAAAATTTTTGCCGTAACGGGCGCATCGTGCGTAGTAGCCAAACATGTTCATTGCCACATCTTTATTGATCTGTTCAGAGCATACCAGTAAGGCTATTTCCTCAATAAATGCCAAAAACTTACGTTTAGCGTCCCACATTTCTTCCTTGGCGAGTTCAGTCTTATCAGCATCTAGTAAACACAGCACAGAATACAGAATCTCGTCATCGAATAGGCGTCGATGTTGGTTTAGAAAGAACTCTGTCCGTTTTAGCTTTGCGCTAGTTTCTTTGTCATGCTGGTCTTTCGAACGTTGCTCGTTCAGACGCTTCAATTCATGATAAATCTTATAGAGACCAAACACGCCAAAGAGTACCGCCGCTACTACTCCAAGTGCTTGCCAATAGACTGCCCACTCGGCCATTGTCCGACAAGAGCCGCTGAATGGAACACAATAGAGTTGGGCTGCCACTGGGGTTAAGACTGGCATGGTTAAGTAGCTTTCAAAATGTCATGAACAATGTACCTCTTCACGACACCTTGCGCACTGACTACCTTCGAGACCTTAAAGTGTAATTTCCCTGCTTCGCCATCAACTTTTGAGCGCATTGAGTCAATTGCGAGACCTTTTAGTCGAGACTCTTCAGAGTCGGCGAACCTAAAAGAAATAATTCTATTATCGTTATCTGAGTACAATCGGCCAAGGTCGCTGATCACACTGTAGCGTGTTACGTTGCCGAGAATGTAGCCAGTTTCCACTTGCTCTTCGCGCGTCGTAACATAGTCCAAACTCGTTGCGTCAAGCTTAAGTACATCACCTACTCTAGGGCGGCTTAAGTACATCACCATGCTTCGATCACGAGCAATCGATTTATGAAGTCCCTGCATTGCGGTCTCTAGCGCATCACCCATTTCAAAAACAAAATCTTCGTCTTTTTGCTTGATTTTTTTAACAAACGATGTTGTTGGATCGTATTCTTGGCCTGCCGCAATCGCCCAACACCAAGTAAGGTAATCCCAAAAATTGTTAGCTATGACACTATGGCCGATTTTTACTACGGTCTTTGCATCGAAAACCACATCGATTCTTTCCTCAAAGCAGCCTTTTATTGAGGAGTGAAGAAATGAGTGCGACCCATGTGCAGCTTGTGCTTGCTTTCGAATATGCTCATCATTGGCAAAAGCATGAGTAACAATGTTGATGGACCTCGCCAAACCGTTGATGAACCCAGCAGCATCATAGATGTCAATTTTCCCTTCATCAGCGATTCCACCTTCGATGCGAATCAACGCACTGATATCTTTTTCTGCCACATTTTCCTCACAGATAGCCATGCTCATGGATAACCTATTGTTCGATGCAGAGTCGGAAGCAATAGGTTTAAATTTGATAATTTTTCTCCAGTGTAATGTGCATTGCATCACATTGTCTATTGATGGAGGAATTTTTGAGACTTGCACGCTCATGTGGCGCGTGTGTGAAAACACGAACCTTTATGACATCCGAGCCAAAAAATAGCATCGACAATAGAAAATTCTTGGAAAATTGCGTTTTTAACAGGGTTTCTATCGTTAATGAACGAAAAAATTGGTGGTTCAAGGGAATCTGGTGACACTCGTGTTTTCACACACGCGACGGTGGTTCGCTCAAATATATTGCAGCAGCTTGCCTCCCGTGAGCATTTGTTCGCACTCGTCTTCCGGCACGGGACGGCTGAAACAGTAGCCCTGTATTTTCAAAAATTATAGCGAAGCTGCAAATTTAGCAACGAGCAGCGAATGGCTGACAGTACGAACGGATGGTATCGTCGCTGGCCGGGACGGCCGGCCAAGACGCTCCTACATACTCCCGTGATGCAGAAGGGTTCCGCTTCGCTCCAGTCCTAGCGGGCCTCAAATCGCCCTTCTTCGGGAATACAACGACCAAAACGGCCGTCAGGTTCCGGTTCAACAAGGTGTGTGTGAAAACACGTGTAGCGACTAGTATCCTTGGCCCGAATACGCACCAGCTGATCGGCACTAGTAGGGAACATGTTGAGTTTCGTTGACGTGGTATCTATTATCGTTCTTGAACTGGCGTGCCGACGATTGAGGGTGATTGCTGCAAAAACTCAATTAAATCGATCTCTCCTCTAATGAAACGCTGTGCTTGTTCCATGCAAACTACACTAGGAGTCATTCCTTCTAGGCCCACGGAAGCACGTGCGAACGCCACTGCCCGTCTCCGACGCTCACGCTCTTCGTGTGAAATACTATTCATTTTAAGAAAACTCCTATTTCCCTGTTACCAGTATCAGTCGTAAGATCGATGTCAATATATTGTTCTTCCTGGCGTACTAAACGCCATTCTTGCAGACTTCGTGTTTTCACACACGCGATTGTAATTGGCTGCAACCCAACACAAAAATTCTTGGTAATACCAAGAAAATTCTCATGTAGATATGCATGCACGCTAGTTGTTGGTCCGGGCAGATAACACTAGGACGAGTTCTGTTTGAGTGCTGTTATTAGATGTGACCGCCCACGATGAAGGGAGGAATGGAAGCCCCGAGGAGGTGTCCGAAGACTGGCTGTCGTTCAGGCCACCGAGTAACAGCACCTCACCATCGGATACCGTAATCGTCGTTTTCACTTGGCGTTTAATCAGCGTAGGCGACCCGCTTACCCCGGTCGACGTTGCCTTGAAGCTGCTGATCTGGCCGTCAATGGCGATCTTGACCTTGCCACTGCCGAGCACCTTGGCTACGACATCTACTATCACGCCCGAAGGACGATAGACGACGTTTTGCACTGGGTTGCCAACATTGTCCTTGCCGGTGCTTGATACCGTCGGCGTCTCGTCACCGAAGGTGATATTCATTGGCTCATAGTCGTCCCCAGACACGCGGCTATTCGATACCTGTTTAAAGCGGCCGTCAGTCTTCAGAGCATCGATCACCAACTCGAAATTGGCGTTCTTGATACTGACGGCCGAGCCAGAATTCACACTACCGAGCGCAACCCCCAACTTGGCACCTAAGACGTTTGCGAGCAGAGAAATGCCACGGCCACTCGTATCGTTGCGTGACACCTCGATCCAGGACGCCGATACGGTTAATCCCTTGGGTGTAGTGTCGGCGGTATCGAGCAGGACGTGCAGTTTTTCGAGCGTCGCTTTCGAGCCAGTTAATACCAGATGTGGGCCAGCCCGGACAGCAGATCGAGGGCCAAACGCCGCGTTGGCGATAGCCACCATGAAATCTGCATCTCGGTTCTGCGGTGTGAAGACGACTGATTCGTCGTCGTCCTTGCGGCTGGCGGCGGCATGATCAACTGCTAGCGGATCGGAGGGATGGGTAGCAGAATTGCCCTCTGACGCACTGGGACGGTCCGTAGTCGATGTGAATGAACCGAGGCTATTCGGTGGCGGACCTTGTGGCTCGTTCACGGCTGCTTGACGGTTCAACGAAAGGTAGTAGATACCTCCTTTGAGCGTCGTGGCGATCCCTTCGCGCAGCAGCAAATCCTCAACGAAGCGGGGCAGCTCGGCGGCGTCGATGTTCTTTACTTTGATCGTAATTCGTTTGTCGATTCCGATAACGTCGGGGGATACCACGAAGTCCCGGTGCATGATCGCCTTAAACATAGCTTCGCCGAACGCCATCAGCGGCGTCGCATCGAAGCTCAATGAAACCGGAGCCGGGGCAGGTGCGGCAAACGCCAAGACAGGGGCGAGGATCAGGGCCGACAGAAAGCGTCTCATTGTGCGCCTCCTCTGACCCATAGGCCTGTTTCGATTTCGGCCTCCCAGCCACTGGCGCCCGACTTGAAGCGCAGCGGCGAGACAACACGGCCGTCGGATAGAACCACGCTCACCGAACCAGAGTTAGTGAGGAAGCCCTTGCCGGTAACAGTCTCAGAGAACTTGATCGGCTTGGCAGCATTAGCTACAGCGGGAGGCGGAGTGAAAAACATCGGTCCGAGAACATGGGAGCCGACGCCTCCGAGTACGAGACCGAACATCAGAGCGATTGCGAGAAACTTAGTCATGTGCTTGTGTGGTGGTTTTGGAGGAATTGGACGAGCGGTGAGCAGCTCATAGTCCTGGGGAATTCGTACAGGGCCGACGAAGCCAGGACGTATGCCTGTGCGGGCCTGCAAGTGCCAACTAGGAAGCAAGCAGTGGATAGCGTGGGGGTAGCTGTCGGAGAATACCTGCGTCGTGTTGTACGCCCGGTTTAGGTCATCGCCCCTGAAGTGCCAGCGGTCGGCGACGACCCCTTCCGGGGAGCAGCCGAGGCGGACCACGCCGATGTGCATGCGGGGCAGTGAGCCATCGCTGAAGCCTGCGGTGACCAGCTTGAAAGCAGCTGAGACGAACGGTACTTTCATCCGGTCGAGACGGCTCATACGCACCACGTACTCGAACAGGCTGTCGCGCAATTGCTTGTCAATCTGGCTGATGTTCTGGCAGATGAAGTACACATCCCATCCGTATTTACGCGCATGAATCGCCCATTCCAGCAGTTCCTTGCGTCCGCCAGCTTGAAAGTCCCGTGTATTGAGCCAGGACGCGCATTCGTCGAGGAAAAGTGCTCCGTTATACGATTCATCGAAACCAGGAAGCAGCCGCGGAGCAGGCGGCGTGTACTCAAACCCTTTAGCTGTGTGCTTTACGAGTGGCTCGAAGTCGATAAAGCGGTTGCCTGAACCGATGGCATATAGGTCCGCCGATGTGGGCTTGTCCGGCACCCGAATGACGGTCTGCCTCGACTGCCCCGGCATCATGTGCTCCATGAAAATGTCGCAGTTGGTGGCCACCCGCTTACCAGTGCGGAGGTAGTCGCGCAACAGCTTCATTGCACCTTTGCCTTTGCCCGATCCGAGCTTACCGGTGATTGCATAGACCGCCATATCACACCAGTTTGTCGAGGATGGTCTTCTTGTACGTGTAGAGCGCGCAGGCGGCCCACACGCTGCAATACACGCTGGCGAGCGTATACGTGACCGGATTGAAGCCCAGCGACAGGCCGACGGCAAACATCGGATGCGACTGGCTGATCGACTGGATCACCGGGCCGCAGACAACGTTTGCACATACCTGACCCGCAGCCCACAGTGCAGCGACCATCGCGGTCAGGGTGGTGACGGCCCAAACGCGCATGCCGATTTTCGAGGTGTTCTCGAAGCCGAAATATCCAATGAGAGTTGCCCACATGATGAAGCTCCTAGTTGACGGCCAGTGCGGCCCGGATTTGCTGGACGCAGCCCAGCAGACAGAAGAAAGCCAGTACGCCGTTGATGAACGTCTGGAAGGTGTTGAACGATGAGCAGACATCCATCATCACAGCCCCGTTGCCGTTGGGGCTGTCAATCATGGGATTGACGCACGCGGTGGTCGGTATCTTCGGTATGAACGACCAGTAAAAGCGATTCGATGCGATGCTTGCCTGCGACTGCGAATAGGTGTTCCATGCGGCGATGTTGTCCGTCCACGACTTGGTCTGATCGGTGGTGACTTGATCTGCAGGGGTAGTGATCTGGCAGCGTGGTTGCGATGTGCCACCGCATGCTGTGCTGGCAGTCTGAGCATTGGCCGGTGCTGTCAGTGCAGCGCACGCGGCTGCCAAGGTCAACAGGCGGTCGATAAGCCGTTTCATAATCAGTCCCGGATGGCAGATTGAATTTGGTGAACGCAGCCGTAGACACACATCACGGCTAACACGGCGTTGATAAAGAAGGACAGTCGGTCGAACCAGACGCAGATATCCATATCCACTGTTACATGGCCTATAGGGCTTTTCAACGAAGGATTTTTGCAAGATGCAGTGGGAATTGACGGGATAAACGACCAGTCGAACATGCTCGAATTGATGCCATCCATCTTGCCCTTCATGTCCGTGTCAGCGGCACGGTTGGCCACCTGGGTCTCGTTTGACTTGATCGATGTAGCATTGTCACCTGGCTCGGTGACAGCGCACATTCCTTGGCCGGGACCGCCGCAGCCCAAGCCGTTGTCTGGCTTCGGTGGCGGTGTGATGTTCACGTGGACGATGACATAGCCCCCCGTACCGGGATCGTACACGCCTGTGTCCAGGCCAGTCTTGCTGCCATCCGATTTCGTAATGTTGATGTCGAAACCGTTACCGGCGTTGGCGCCGACCTCCACCGACTGCGAGCCGTCGGCCGCCGAGATTGCTAGCTTTGTGGTATCCGTCAGCCCGTCGCAGGCCGTATTCGCCTTGTCTATATTAAAGCCCTTGGTGGCCGGGTCGAACAGGATTTCGCAGGTGGTGTCCGCCGGTTTCTTGACCTTGGTGGCATCGGTCAGGCTGCACTGATAGTTACCCCCAGCGTCCTTGCCGCTACCCTCGTACCCCGCGTCGCAGGTGAGCGTCACGTTGGAGGCTTGGTCGTATAGATAAGCGACACTGACATACTTGAAATACTCCCCCATGCAGCATTCAATAACCGCTGTATTGATGAATTTTCCACCGTTGTACTTCATGAGGGCTTGCTCCGAGGCGCGAACCTGCATGGTGCAATCAGGACCGGGACCGGGGGTTGAGGGGCAGACCGTGGCAAGTGCAATAAAGGGAATGGCTTTGGGCTGGGCCGGTGCCTTCTGAGGAATCACCTCAATGCCGGTTATAACGCCACCGTGCGACACAGAGCCGTTGTACTGCGCGATCTGAACGGCTGGATCAACGCCGGCAGCACCGATGTTCGTCTCTCTCGGTGCCTGCGTAAGAACTCCGATGTCGCCGGGACCAACCGGCACGCCGGGTATTCCTTGCGCAGCCGGTGGCGGACCTTTACCAGAGGCCGCTATGGTCTGTTTTGGCGTCACGTCGCGCTTACCGGCAGCGGGGTCGTTAAACTTCTTGGGATCGGGATTTTCGCGCTTACTATCCGGCTTAAGGCTTACCGTGATGGCAGGCTTAGGCTGAGCTGTGGACGGGATGGGGGTCTTTGAAGTGCAGGGGGCGTTGAGGGCGAACTTGTTGCAATCCCACCAGAGGATCGCGCTAATAATGCCAGCCTGACCGGCGACCAGGTCGCCAATGAGGATGGAGCCACCCGTCAGTTCGAGCAGCCAAGCCGCGATAATGGGGACAATCGCCTTCGAGTCGCGCACGGGAGCGAAAACGAGCGCGAGAGCCACAATCGAGACCGCAAATTTTTTTTTGTACGAAGTCATAGGACCGCCATGAAAAACGGCCAGGGTATTAAAACGCTGGCCGAGAGTGGAACCGGGAAGGTGGATTAGCCGGCTTTGCTGAACGCTTTCTTCATCATCTTGATGCCCCAGAAGCCGCCAGCTACCAACACCGCGACGGCAAACGCAGCAGTGATGTAGGTTTGCGCTTGGGTGGACAGCGCGGTGATGGCATCAACGCCTGGGTCGCCAGCGGCGAAGGCTGCACCGGTAGCCGCCATTGCGGAAGTAGCGACCAGGGCTTTTTTGATAATTGCTTTCATATGTATCTTTCTGAAAAATGCCGTTGATAAAACCCCGGTTTGGCGATGCCGGGGAGTACTGCAAAATTTTTTCTCGACCGCTTACCTATTCCAAAGCCTCAATAGCCTGTCGGGCAATACGCCGAATCGCGCCGCCTGCATAGCCGAGTCCGAAAGCGCTGAGGCAGTAGCCAATTACCTGATAGATGCTCATTTGTGATCCACAATTCGATGGATGATGTATTTGATGAGATAAACCACTGCCACAAACAGCCCGGTCAGAAACAGGATTGGGCCTAGCGACTTAAGTAAAGCAATCATCGTTGGCCCCCCGCGATCCATCCGAGAGCGAAGAGCACCGCGACAGCAATGCAGATCACTAGTTCTGGAGTTACTGCATCCATGCACTTACCTCCTATTGCAGGACTTCGGTGACAAAGTAGCCTTCATGGCAATTCAATGCAGCTGTGTCAGTAGCCTCAGCAAAACCATCAAATCGTCCGGCTTCATGCGCCCAAGGGGTAAAGCCCACATCCCCTTCGCAAGGCATTAAAAACAATGCAGATTCCTTGTCCTGGACGATGAACTTGACTTCCAGCCTATGCGGCCACATTTTTGACACCCTGGCCGGAAGGCTTTGCAGGCTCAATCGGCTTCAAAGCATGAATGATGGTCTTTTGCGTTTTCCCGTTCGTGACAATCTCCATGTCGGCGATGGCCATGAACGGAAGTGCATCGGCAAGGTGTTTGTATTTCTGGTATTCGTCGGCCTTACCCAGCCCGTATTCGGCGCACGCGGTGCCCATGGCGGTGTCTTTGCTCGTGTCCAGCTCGGTCTCGACATACACCTTGGTGCTGTCAAATTCTGTGCCGTTATCCATCTTGCCTTTGGAGAACTTCATGCCTGTTACTTTGATAGTTGAGCTAAATTTCATTGGATACCCTTACGTTTTTCATGGCCTACGCAAAACCGTGTTCCCCATTGAGGCCGAAAGATGGGACGGTGTTAATAAAATGAAAAAATGATGGGACATACGGAGGCGGCTCGACGTGAACGGGAGCTGGTCCGGTATCTGCAAAACTGAGGAACGGTTTGAGCCGCTTTGGAAAAGCGTTTTCGTCTTCATTGGTGATCAGATCGAGCGTTTCCTTGTCGCCAAACAACGCGCGAAAGACACGGATATATTTGCCGTACTGGCGCTTCGTTACAGCGATAGAGTCATCCACGGTGATGTGCTGGGCACGTGCCTTCACTTCCATCCGGGCGGGAGTTTCGACAGTGGCGAACTTTGCCAAGCACGGATAGGCACCGACAAAAAAGGAGCTTGGATCAAGCAATACATCTGGACGAATAATCGTGTTCGTACTTTTAAATTCAATCTCGCAACGGCACCACAGCGACAACTTGTCTCCCTCTTTTTTGCCCTTCTCATAAAAGCGGCAATACTTGCTGGAGCTCCTCTGTCCAATGGTCAAAGTGCGACCCTTGCCACTTGGACGATCCCAATTTCCAACCTTTTGAATTTCAGGCGGACGACCGCCTTTCTTGAAGCTAAAGCAGGAATCCCACCATTGCTGATATGCCCAATCTACGGATAAGTACGCGCCGGCCAGATCATCATGGGCTAAGTCGATGCGTGAAATTGTTGGCCTGATTGCTGTTTTAGAAAGAAAGTCATACAGGCGTTTTTCCCAACCAGCCACTGCGTTCAAGCACCCCTGACCAGTCAGCGTAATAAGCATTGTCGAGCGCTGACCACCGAAACAGACGAAGCCCATATCGTCTCCAAGCACCCATGAGTCACGGTAAAAATTCATGCCCTTACCGCGATTGGACGTTATCCCAAAGCCGAAGATTTTTTCCAGTTGCCGGCTGGCTTCAACGATGATTTGGTCATCAGTGATCAGGTGTTCGCGCGCAGTTCTGAACCAGGTATCTTCCAATACCGAAAAATTGATCCAGTCGATCACGCAGGTTTGAGCAGCTGATGGACGACGAACCATCACCGACTTGATTTTTCCGCTATCGGTCATCACCAGTTCGACTTCACCCAAGTCTTCATCACAGATGCTCGACCAAGTTTCAGATTCGGCGCTTTCTAAGTTTTCCCCCATGTTATTAATGGGGGGGCATTCGCTTGCGCTTACATGCGCTATTTGCGGCACTAACTCCGTTTTTTGGACCGTCGAGACGACTCGCACCGGCAGCGCTGGCGCGCTGTCGGCACGGTCGCCATCGCCGGCAGGCGACTTGCCTAAGCCATACAACTTGGCTTTCAGCGTGCGCGCCGAAGACCGCCCGGTTGCGACGAAATATGCGTCAGTAGTTTTGGCTGTAGGCTTCATGAGGCTTTTGTACTCGTTAGGTTCCGCCGCGCCCTGCGCAGCTCTTTGAAATTGCAAATGCAAAAACGCTTTAAGAATGAAAAACGTGCGCCCCTGGCGCATTGGAGCTGGATCAAAGTGCAAACTCGCGACGGCCCAGTTCACGCTGAAGTGCAATTACGTTGATGAGGCGGCGACGGCCAAGCGTTACCGTTGGCAGCATCCCCCGGTTCAGATGGCCAAGTACCACCCCAGGAGGCAGGCCTACAGCTTCTGCAAATTTCTCCAAAGTCATCAACCCTACTGGCGCAGTGAACTGAGCAGGATTGGCCACTTGGCTGACAGCATCAATTTCTTGTACCCTACTTAACATGTGTACTCCGTGCACGTTGCTGTGTATATTTGACCGATTCACGGCAATATAAACACACAAATACACTATGTCAATCATTTTTAGTTTGATGTTGTGTATTTTTGTTACGATACGAGATATATTTAACTGAGGATGAGCCAATGGATACGATTCAAGAACGACTCAAAGCTGTGATTGAGCGGACGACTGATGAGAGAGGCCGTTTCGCTGAACTGGAAAAACTGACGCAGATTTCTGCAAATAGCTGGAAGAGTTTTTGGCATGGGCGACAGCGGCCGACTTGCGACATGATCGCGGCCGTGTGTACGCGCTGGCCAAAATTCGCTTTCTGGCTCTCGACTGGCATTACTGACGCGAAGCATGGTCATGTAGATAGTGAGGGGGCGGCGAGCTTTCCTGAAAGAAGGCGTGCGCGCCGAAAAGCTGCGGAAGGGTATTGGGAGATGGCCACGATAATGCTGGCTTGGCAGCAACGTGTGATGGAAAGTAAGGAGAGTGCTGACGAGGATGTTGAATATGGGATTTCGCATGCGCAAAAAATCCAACTTCTCGAGCTGGAGATCGGACGCAACGCTGAGCAACACGCGCTTGCCGGAGTGGAGGATGCCGAGCTTGTCGCGGAGCTGGTGAAACTTAAAACACCGTCATATCTCGACGATAGCGAGTAGTAAAAATATGACCATCAAAAAATCAGAGGCCGGCTGGCTTGTTGATATTCAGCCTGGTGGACGTGGCCACAAGCGTATTCGAAAGACGTTGCCTACGAAGGCTGAGGCTTTACAGTTCGAGGCTTGGGCGAAGACGCAGGTTGTACAGAATGACGGTTGGATAAAGCCCAAGAAAAACGTTACCAAATTGTCGGAGCTTATCGAGCTATGGCAGTCGCATCATGGCGTCCAGTTACGCCACACGCGTACTTATGGAACGCTGCTTCGAGTTTGTGAGGCGCTTGGCAATCCAATTGCCGAGCATCTGAAATCCGAGCATTTCGCCGCGTATCGTTCGGCGCGGCTAGCTGAAGGGGTAACAGCCAATACAATCAATCGGGAGCATGCATACCTGCGCGCAGTGTTCAACGAGCTGATCCGTCTGGGATTCTGGACAGAGAATAATCCCTTGGCGAGACTTCGCCAGTTTAAGATCGCGGAGCGCGAGCTGTCTTATTTAAACGACGATGAGATTCGTGCACTGTTGACCGCGCTGGAGGCTCGCAAGGATCGAGATGCGCTTCTGATTACGAAACTTTGCCTGGCATCGGCAGCACGTTGGAACGAAGGCGAATCGCTGCGTATCTCTCAGCTCCACAGCGGAATGATTCATTTCACTCAAACAAAGACGGACAAGAACAGATCGGTTCCCATCGACGATGCGCTTGCCGACGAGATTAGGGAATTTCACAAGGTTGGGAGTAGGGATGCGTCCGGCAGAATATTCAAAAGCTCGGTTGGCGCCTTCCGGATGGCCATAAAGGAATCGGGCGTTGAGCTGCTATCCGGCCAGCTCACACACGTTTTGCGGCATACGTTCGCGAGCCACTTCATGATGAATGGCGGGAACATTCTGACCCTGCAAAAAGTTCTGGGTCACTCCAGTCTGCAAACCACTATGATTTATGCCCACCTCAGCCCTGGGCATCTTCAAGAAGCCAAGATGTTGAACCCGTTGACGCGGTTGACAGTTGGTTGACACTTGACCAAAAGAAAAGGGCTTACATCTCTGTAAGCCCTTGATATTCTTGGTGCCGACTGCCGGTTTCGAACTGGCCACCTGATGATTACAAATCAACTGCTCTACCAAATGAGCTAAGTCGGCAAAAACTGCGCGTTGCGAATTATACGCTATTTAATGCGTGTCAGGGTCGGGCGGCCGCCTTTTTTTGGTGGCTCGTCGTCGCCTGGCGTGGCGTTGTCGCGTTGTTCGGGGGAGCTGGCCGGCACGGACGACAGGGTCGGGGCGCTGGCGGTCGGGGCGAGCACTGGCGGCGGGACGTCGGCGGAGGCGGGGCTGTCCGTCGGTTGCGCGTCGGGGTCATCGTTGCCCAGCACGGGCTCGAAGGCCATGCCCTGGCCGTTTTCGTTGGCGTAGATGGCCATCACATTATCGACCGGCACGTAGATTTCGCGCGAGACGCCGCCGAAGCGGGCGTGGAAGCGGATGGCGTCGTTGTCCATCTTCAGGCCGCTGGTGGCGCCGAAGCTGATGTTGAGCACGATTTCGCCCTTTTTCACGTATTCCATCGGTACCGTGGTGCGCGAATCGACTTTGACCGCGAGGTAAGGCGTGTAGCCGCTGTCGGTGCACCACTCGTAGATGGCGCGCAGCATATAAGGTTTGGTTGAGATTTCAGACATGGTAGGCACTGTGAGGCGGGAGCGCCCCCGCAAGGCGGGCGCACCGGTATTTCAAAAGACTTGGCTCGCGCAAAAAACGGCTTTAACACGTGGCCCAAGATGTCCCGGCAAGCGTGGCTTGCCGGGAATATCTTAACGACGCATGACCTTCTCCGATGGCGTCAGCGCTTCGATATACGCTGGACGCGAGAAGATGCGTTCGGCGTATTTCATCAGCGGTGCAGCCGTCTTCGACAGTTCGATGCCGTAGTGGTCCAGGCGCCACAGCAGCGGCGCGACAGCCACGTCGAGCATCGAGAATTCGTCGCCCAGCATGTACTTGTTTTTCAGGAACAGCGGCGCCAGGGTCGTCAGGCGGTCGCGGATTTCCGCGCGTGCCTTGTCGTGGGCCTTGTCGTTGCTCTTGGCGCGTTCACTTTCCAGCACGTGCACGTGCACGAACAGTTCTTTTTCGAAATTGAACAGCATCAGGCGCGCGCGGGCACGCATCAGCGGATCGGCCGGCATCAGTTGCGGATGCGGGAAGCGCTCATCGATGTACTCGTTGATGATGTTCGATTCATACAGGATCAGTTCGCGTTCGACCAGGATAGGCACCTGGCCGTACGGGTTCATGGTCGAAATGTCTTCCGGTTTGTTGAACAGGTCGACGTCGCGCACTTCGAAGTCCATGCCTTTTTCAAACAGAACCAGGCGGCAGCGTTGCGAAAATGGGCAGGTTGTACCCGAATAGAGAACCATCATTTTTTATAGTTCCTTAGAAACAAAGGGGGTGAAGCCGCGAACGGCTCACCCCAGGTCGCTTGTCCACTCATGCGGACAACGCAGAAACAGGCATAAACCGGCCTAAGGCCGGCGCCTCACTTATTTGACTTCCTTCCAGAACGACGCGTTAAGGCGCCATGCCAGCAGAGCGAAGACCGACAGGAACAGCAGCACCCAGACGCCCAGGCGCTTGCGTGTCTGCTGTGCCGGTTCGGCCATCCACTCCATGTAGCCGACCAGGTCGGCTACCGCATTGTCATACTCGATCTTGTTCAACGTACCTGGCTTGACCTGCTCGAAGCCGGTAAATTTGTGGATCTTCTTGCCAGCTTCGTGCGGATCATTCTCTTCCACGAACTTGGCAGTCTGGACACCTTGCAATTCCCATAATACATGCGGCATGGCAACATTCGGCACGACCATGTTGTTCCAGCCGGTCGGACGAGTGTCGTCTTTATAGAACGTACGCAGGTAAGTATACAGGTAGTCGCCGCCTGTGCCAGCGGAAGATGATTTCGCGCGCGAAATTACCGACAAATCGGGCGGTACGACGCCAAAGAAGGCCTTGGCGTCCTGCGCTGCCAGGCTAGTCGTCATCAGGTCGCCGACTTTATCACCCGAGAACAACAGATTCTGCTTGATCTGGTCTTCCGTCAAGCCCAGGTCGCGCAGGCGGTTGTAGCGCATCGACACGGCGGCGTGGCAATTCAAGCAATAGTTGACGAACAATTTGGCGCCATGCTGCAGCGCTGCCATGTTGGTCTGGCGGTCGGGCGCCTTGTCGAGCGGAAAGCCGCCTTCGCTGGCGAGAGCCATGGCGGGCACGAGTGCCAGGATGGCGAGCAGTTTTTTTGCAATCTTCATATGATGTATGTCCTTTGAGCGTGGCGTGAGAGCGGCTTAGTGCGGGTGGAACGTCACACGCGACGGCACGGTCTTGAACTTGCCCATGGCACTCCACCATGGCATCAGCAGGAAGAAGCTGAAGTAAATCAGGGTGCACACTTGCGACACGATGGTCTTGGTATCCGTTGGCGCCTGGGTGCCGAGGTAGCCCAGCACCAGGAACGACAGGCCGAAGATGGCATAGATGTATTTGTGCCAGGTCGGACGGTAGCGGATCGATTTCACTGGCGAATGGTCGAGCCATGGCAGGAAGGCCAGGATCACGACGGAACCGCCGAAGAACACCACGCCCCAGAATTTCGCGTCCAGCACCTGCGGCAGCATGCCGATGATGGCGACGATGGCGATGCCGGCGATGGCCGACTTGATGGTCGTCGACAGGCGCGACTTGAGCCAGATGAACACGACATAGGCGGCCACGGCACCCATCAGCACGTACATGAAGTCGGCCGTGGTGGCGCGCAGCACCGAGTAGAACGGCGTGAAGTACCAGGTTGGCGCGATGTGCAGCGGGGTCTTCAGCGAATCGCCCGGCAGGAAGTTGTTGTATTCCAGGAAATAACCGCCCATTTCCGGCGCAAAGAACACGACGGCGCTGAAAATGACGAGGAAGATCGATACGCCGAACAGGTCATGCACGGTGTAGTACGGGTGCGAAGGAATCGAATCGACCGGGTGGCCATCGGCGCCCAGGTTTTCCTTCACTTCGATGCCGTCCGGATTGCTCGAGCCGACTTCATGCAGGGCGATCAGGTGCGCTGCAACCAGACCCAGCAGGACCAGCGGGATGGCGATCACGTGGAAGGCGAAGAAGCGGTTCAGGGTCGCGTCGGAGACGACGTAGTCGCCGCGGATCCACAGCGACAGGTCTGGGCCGATGAAGGGAATCGCGCCAAACAGGTTGACGATCACTTGTGCGCCCCAGTACGACATCTGGCCCCATGGCAGCAGGTAGCCGAAGAACGCTTCGGCCATCAGGCACAGGAAGATGGCGAAACCGAACAGCCAGATCAGTTCACGTGGCTTGCGGTACGAGCCGTACAGCAGGCCGCGCGTCATGTGCAGGTAGACGATGATGAAGAAGGCCGAGGCGCCCGTCGAGTGCATGTAGCGCACCAGCCAGCCCCACGGTACTTCGCGCATGATGTACTCGACGGAATTGAAGGCCAGGGCCGCATCCGGTTTGTAGTGCATGGTCAGGAAGATGCCGGTGACGATCTGCAGCACCAGTACCAGCATGGCCAGCGAGCCGAAGATGTACCAGAAATTGAAGTTTTTCGGGGCGTAGTACTTGCCCCATTGGTCGTTCCACAGCTTGGTCAGGGGAAAGCGGTCATCGACCCAGCCCAGCGCTTTTTCGGCGACGGGGGCGTCTGCCGGGAATTTCGTCTCTTTGAAAGCAGCCATGATCAAGCCTCGCCTTTCTCGTCTTTACCTATCAGCAATTTGGTGTCGCTCAGATACATATGACGCGGCACTTGCAGGTTGTCCGGCGCCGGCTTGTTCTTGAACACGCGGCCTGCCATGTCGAAGGTGGAGCCGTGGCAAGGGCACAGGAAGCCGCCTTCCCAGTCATCGGGTAGCGACGGTTGCGGGCCGGGGGCAAATTTCGAGGAAGGGGAGCAGCCCAGGTGGGTGCAGATGCCGACGGCGACGAGAATTTCAGGCTTGATCGAGCGTGCCTCGTTCATGCAGTACGGTGGCGTGAATTCGGCGGGGTTGCGTTGGGAATTGGCATCGGCGACTTTGCCATCGGTCTTTTTCAGGGACGCGATCATTTCCGGCGTGCGCTTCAGGATCCAGACCGGCTTGCCGCGCCATTCGACGGTGCGCATTTCGCCGGGTTGCAAGGTGGTGATGTCTACTTCGACCGGCGCGCCAGCCGCTTTCGCGCGCTCCGACGGCTGGAAGGTGCTTACCAAGGCTCCCGCGGTTGCCAATCCAACTACACTGCCCGCCGCGCACGTGGCGACGAGCAAGCCGCGACGGCCTGAATCGACCTGCTTTTCGTTACTCATGCAAACCCCAATCAGTCAAAATGCGAATCTTTATTATGAGTGGCAGCCGCGAAAAACCCGTCGCCGAAGCTCTATCCCTCTGATTGCCGCGATCCGCATCTTTGTACGGTAACGTGGCAACATCCCTGCGGAACTTCGGCCAATGGCGCAGCCCGTGCCAGTTTCTTGTTGATTATCCGGAAGTGAAAAAGCCACTTCTGGCAACCGCAAATTATAAGTGAAGCAAACAACGAATAAAACAAAAACGTTGCTTGTACCATAATTTATATACTTTTGCAGGAGGTGGCTAGTTCTTTCGAACTAGATGCGCATGGCTGTACCGGAATTGGTCCTGCCAACAACCACAAGTTGGTGTCCTCGGGAATCAATAGTATGATCGGCATGTTTTTTATACATATCCGAAGGAGAAATTCATGGCAATGATGCAAGAATTTAAAGAATTTGCAATGAAGGGTAACGTCGTCGATCTGGCGGTCGGTGTCATTATCGGTGGCGCCTTCGGCAAGATTGTCGATTCCCTGGTGCAAGACGTGATCATGCCGCCCATCGGCCGCATTTTCGGCGGCCTCGATTTCGCCAATTACTACCTGCCCTTGAACGGGCAAGCCACGACGCTGACCCTGGTCGAAGCGAAAAAGGCGGGCGCCGTACTGGCCTACGGTAACTTCCTCACCATTTTGCTCAACTTCATCATTTTGGCTTTCATCATCTTCCAGATGGTACGCCTGATGAACAAGGCACGCCGTAGCGAACCTGTCGCGCCGGCACCGGCACCGGCGACGCCGGAAGACATCGTCCTGCTGCGTGAAATCCGCGACTCCCTGCAGCAGAACGCACGCAACGGCGGCGATCTGGCAAAATAAGCCGTTCCGGCACCGGCCGGCTGACCTGGGCAGAGAACTGTATGCGACGATTCTGGTTGTTGTTTGCGCAAACCGTGACCATCGCGTTGGCGCTGTATTTTGTGTACGGCGCGCTGCGCCCGGCCAGCCGGGTACAGCAACTGGGCTCTCCCGCCAAGCCGGTGCCCGTGGTGGAAACGGCGTCAAGCAGCCTGGCGCCCGGTTCCTACCGCGACGCGGCGGCGCGCGCCATGCCCGCCGTCGTCAACATCCTCACCCTGCAAGTGCCCAAGCGTGGCGCCCATCCGCTGGCGCGCGATCCCTTCTTCAAACGTTTCTTCGGCGACCGCGATCCGGACGACGGGGATGACGACGACTTGAAAAACAGTCTCGGCTCCGGTGTCATCGTCAGCCATGAAGGCTATGTGCTGACCAACAACCACGTGGTCGAAGGCGCCGACGAAATCGAAGTGGTGCTCACCGATGGCCGCAAGGCACCGGCCAAGGTGGTGGGCCTGGACCCGGAAACGGACCTGGCCGTCATCAAGATCGACCTCGACAAGCTGCCCGTCATCGTGCTGGGCCAGTCGGAACTGGCGCGCGTGGGCGACGTGGTGCTGGCCATCGGCAACCCCTTCGGCGTGGGCCAGACGGTGACCATGGGCATCATCTCCGCCCTGGGCCGCAACAACCTGCACATCAACAGCTTTGAAAACTTCATCCAGACGGATGCGGCCATCAACTTCGGCAACTCGGGCGGCGCCCTGGTCGATACGCGCGGCAATCTGATCGGCATCAATACGGCGATCTACTCGCAAAGCGGCGGCTCCGTCGGCATCGGCTTCGCCATTCCCGTCTCGACGGCCAAGACGGTGATGGAAGCCATCATCAAGGATGGCCACGTGGTGCGCGGCTGGATCGGCGTGGAGACGCAGGACATCACGCCCGAGCTGGCGCAAAGCTTCAACTTGCAGCGCACCAGCGGCGCCATCATCGCCGGCGTCGTGCGCAACGGCCCGGCCGACAAGGCGGGCATCGTGCCCGGCGACATCCTGCTGACGGTGCAAGGCAAGCCCGTGGGCGACACGACGGAAATGCTGAACCTGATCGCCCAACTGCCGCCCGGCGAAAAAGCTAAAATGACGGTGCTGCGCAAGAATCGCGAAGCGGCACTCGACGTGATGGTGGGCAAGCGCCCCATCCCGAAAGAGCTTTCCAAATAGTTGCTGATCGGAATTTGACACATGCATGTGCGTGATTTGACCCAATTTTTACGTGAACTGAGCGACAACAACAACCGTCCCTGGTTTGTGATGAACAAGCCCCGCTACGACATCCTGCGCGAAGAATTTCTCGCCCTGGTCACGAGCCTGATCGGTGAACTGGGCAAGTTCGACCCGGCCGTGAAATACTGCAATCCGAAGAAGGCGATGTTCCGCATCAACCGCGACGTGCGCTTTGCCCATGATAAAAGCCCGTATAAGACGCGTTTTTCGGCCGCCATCGCGCCGAACGACATGCGCCGTCCCAGCAAGGCGGGCGGTCCCACGTATTATCTGCAGATCGATGGCCAGGGCAACTTGCTGTTTGGCGCCGGCGAATACATGCCGCCGCCGGGCCGCCTGAAGGCGCTGCGCGAGCACATGGTCAACGATGCGCCAGGTTTTTCCAAAGTGCTGAAAAATAAGCGCTTGAAGGCCCGCTTCGGCACCATCCAGAACGAGGGCAAGCTGCAGCGCCCGCCCAAGGGTTTCGAGGCGGACGCCGAACATATCGAATTCATCAAGCTGAAAAGCTTTTTCGTCTGGACCGAAGTGCCGCTGCCCGTCAACGAGCCCGAGAAACTGTTGCCGACCCTGGCGGAAGGCTTGAAGGATGCGTGGCCGCTGGTCGAGTGGATGCGCGGCGCGAAAGAGCCGGAGGAAGTTGCCGAGTAATTGCCGAAGGAGCAGATGATGGCACTGGAGCACGCAAGTTCAGGACAGGTGATCGAGGTGCTGCGCAGGGACGGCGACGACCTGTCGCAGTTTTCCGCCATCGCGCTGGCCAAGACGGATGAGCTGGAATTGATCCGCATGTGCATGCCCAAGGGCAAGACCATGCCCGAGCATCATGTGCTCGGCGAGATCACCTTGCTGTGCCTGCAAGGCCAGGTGGCGGTGGAGGCGCATGGCGGCGTGCACCTGCTGGGGCCGGGGCAGATGCTGTACCTGCTCGGCGGCCAGGCGCACGCCCTGGAAGCGCGCGAAGACAGTCTGGTGCTGCTGACGATCTTGATGGCCAAGGCGGGGCGCTAGGTTTCCCTGGCGGGTCACACGTCGCCTTGGTCGCCTTAAGCCGCCTCGGCGCGCGGATCGCGCGACAGCAACTGCTGCACCATCACGTGCGGCAAATCCCCATCGAACAGCACGCCGGCCACCGCGTTGGTGATCGGCATGTCGACGCCCATGCGGCTCGCCAGTTCGCGCACGGCCTTGGCGCAGGGCACGCCTTCGGCCACGTGACCGAGTTCGGCCACGATGGTGTCGAGCGCCTTGCCTTGCGCCAGGCCCAGGCCGACCCTGCGGTTGCGCGACAGGTCGCCCGTGCACGTCAAAATCAGATCGCCCATGCCCGTCAGACCCATGAACGTTTCCGTCTGGCCACCGAGGGCCGTGCCCAGGCGCGTGATTTCCGCCAGGCCGCGCGTGATCAGCGCGGCGCGCGCATTCAGGCCCAGGCCCAGGCCGTCGGCCACGCCCGTGGCGATGGCCAGCACGTTCTTGACGGCGCCGCCCACTTCCACGCCCACCAGGTCGTCGCTCGCATACACGCGGATGGTGCCGCCATGCAAGGCCGAGACGACCTTGGCGCGCAAGGCGGGGCAGTGCGAGGCGATGGTCAGCGCGCACGGCAAGCCGCGCGCCACTTCCTGCGCGAACGAAGGGCCGGACAGGGCGCCGCCGGGGATCTTGTCACCAAGCACTTCCTGCACGATTTGGTGCGGCAGCATGCCCGTGCCGCCTTCAAAACCCTTGCAGAGCCACACGAGGTTGCCGATGGCCTTGTCTTTCAGCTGATGCAGCATGGGCCGCAAGCCCGCCACGGGGCAGGCGGCGATCAGGAGGCCCTGTTCGCCAGCGGCGTGCGCGACGGCGGCGTCGAAATCGGCACCGATGCGCAGTTGCGGCGGCAAAGGGAAGCCCGGCAAATAACTGTTTTCGCCGCTGGCGGCCATGGCGGCCATGGCCTCGCCGTTGCGGCCCCACAGCAGCACGTCGTGGCGGCCGGCCAGGGCCATGGCCACGGCCGTGCCCCAGGCGCCGGCGCCCAGGATGGTGATCTTGCGGGCGGCGGGAATGCTATCGGGAGTGACTTCGGGAGAAACTTGCATGCAACCTCAACGGGGCAGGGGGAAGGGACGCGGTGCTTACAGGCCCCACACTTCGCTGGTCTTGACGTAGCCGCTCTGGCCATCCTTGTGGCGCACCTTGACCCAGCCGGAGCTCGGCTGTTCGCTCATTTCCAGCAGCACGCCCTTGTCGACGAGGATGATGGGCGAGGCGGTGTCGTCGGGGCTGGCGCGAACCTTGAGGTTCGCGGCGCGCGCCACGACGTTGCGCTTGGCCGACAGACCCTTGGCTTCCGTCCAGGCCATTTCGCCGCTGGCGTCGCGTACCTTGACCCATTCGCCGTAGCTGAGCACGACTTCCAGCGGCATGCCGCGTGGCGCCACGTACAGTTTGCCGCCCTTGGCGGACGGCGCGTCGTACAGGATCACGGGGGCGGCGCCCACCGTTTTGAAATCGACGGCGTGGCTGGCGGCGGTCGCCAGCAGCAGCACGGCGCCGGCCATCCAGCGGAACTTGCTCAAGAGCGCACTTTTCAACATGATATTTTTGAACCTTAACGAAACACGGCGGCCAGGCCGCCGTGTCAGGCCAGCCTTGACGGCCAGCGGGGTCTTGCAAAAGCTTAGTGCGTTTCGCTGGCTGCTGGTGCTGCTGCAGCGGCGTCAGCAATAGCTTGCAGACGTTGTTGGTAGAACACTTCGAAGTTGATCTCGGCCAGGTGCACTGGCGGGAAGCCGGCACGGGTGATCACGTCGGCGATGTTGGCGCGCAGGTAAGGGTAGATGATGTTCGGGCAGCCGATTCCCAGCAGCGGATCGAGTTGATCGGCAGGAATGTTGCGTGCTTCGAAGATACCGGCTTGCTTGCCTTCAACCAGGAATGCAACTTTGTCGCCCACTTTGGCGGTGACGGTGATGGTCACGGTGGCTTCGAAAATGCCATCGGCCAGAGGCGCAGCGCCCACGTCCAGAGCCACTTCGATCGCTGGTGCTTCTTGTTCCAGGAAAATAGCTGGGGAATTTGGTTGTTCCAGCGACATGTCTTTCAGGTAGACGCGTTGGATTTGGAAGACTGGTTGCAGATTTTCGTCAGACATGGAACGCTTTCGTTGTAAGGGACAAGAACGGCACACCGTTCAAATATGGTGCTTGCGGTATTCAAAACCGCGCCGGGTAGGCGCGGCCAGATCAGGTGCGAGGGCAATTGTATCAAAACAATACGACAAAAAACCAAGCAATTTCTCGAACCCGCTTTATATCAGGCTGCCGTGCCGTTTAACAAGGGGTCGAGCTTGCCAGCTTGATCGAGCGCATACAAATCGTCGAATCCGCCCACGTGGGTGTCGCCCACATAGATTTGCGGGACCGTGCGGCGGCCCGTGCGTTCCATCATCTTGATGCGCTCTTCCGGGTCGAGGTCGACGCGGATCTTTTGCACGGCGACGCCCTTCGATTCCAACAGGCGCTCGGCGCGCACGCAATACGGGCACACTGCGGTGCTATAAACAATAACGGGTACGGTCATGATCATTCCTTCAGTTAAAAACACCGAACCAAACCTACTGCGCGTCGTGATTTGCGGTCTGCGATGCTCACTGTGCCTTCGCACAGTTGCGCTTCTCAACCACAACTCCCATCCGCTCGCTACGGTTTTGTCGGGTGTTGCAATACGGACTTATTTGGCCAGCGACAAGGTTTTCAATGGCAAACCTTGCTTTTTCCATTCGTCGAGGCCGCCTTCCAGGCTCGTTGCCTCAGCGAAACCGGCGTTTGTCAGCAGGCCGACGGCGGTTGCCGAACGCGAACCTTTCTGGCAAACCACTACAATGGGGCGCGTTTTGAATTTTTCCAGCTCGCCCAGGCGTTTTGCCAGTTCCGGCAGCGGAATATTTTTTGCTTCAGGCAAGTGGCCCGTGGCGAATTCTTCCGCGCTGCGCACGTCGACGATGATGGTCTTGCCACGGTTGATCAGTTGCGTGACTTCCAGCACGGTCGCGCGCTTGCCGCGCATCGACAGCAGTGGCCAGAGGAGGGCGCCGCCGGAAATAATGACGATGGCAAACAGAAAAATGTGGTCGATAATGAATTTCACGTAGGGTCCAATGGTTTAAGTCAATCCGCGCATTATAAAATAGAAGCTGGACGAGGTCTTTTTACGTTTTGCTTTTTTGATTTGAACCCCTTGAGAAGATAGAACTATGTACAAAATCGTTTTCATGCGTCACGGCGAGTCCACCTGGAACCTCGATAACCGCTTCACCGGCTGGACCGACGTCGATCTGACGGAAAAGGGCGTCAACGAAGCCAAGGCCGCCGGCCAGATCCTCAAGCAGGAAGGTTTTACGTTCGACGTGGCCTACACTTCCGTCCTGAAGCGCGCCATCCGCACCCTGTGGCTGGCGCTCGACGAGATGGACATGATGTATTTACCTATCAAGAACGACTGGCGCCTGAACGAGCGCCACTACGGCGCCCTGCAAGGCCTGGACAAGGGCGAGACGGCCGCCAAGTATGGCGACGAGCAAGTATTGGTGTGGCGCCGCAGCTACGACACGCCGCCGCCGCCGCTGGCGGAAGACGACGACCGCGCCTCGTTCAACGATCCGCGCTACGCCGGCTTGCCGAAAGCGGCCATCCCGCTGACCGAATGCCTGAAAGATACCGTGGCGCGCGTGATGCCGGCCTGGGATGAAGAAATCGCCCCGGCCATCCGCGCTGGCAAGAAGATCATCATTTCAGCCCACGGCAACAGCCTGCGCGCGCTGATCAAGATGCTCGACGGCATCAGCGACAGCGACATCGTCGGCCTGAACATCCCGAACGGCCAGCCGCTCGTGTATGAACTGGACGCCGACCTGAAACCGATCCGTCATTACTACCTGGGCGACCCGGCAGCGATTGCGGCAGCCCAGGCTGCCGTGGCGAACCAAGGGAAGGCCAAGTAACTTGTCGTCTTTCTTCCGCGGCACAGCCATCGCCCCCTCTGCTGAACGACCCCTGCCGGCGTGGCGCGCCGGTGCCATGCTGTGCCTGGCGCTGCTGCTTTCCAGCGGTGCCGCGCAGGGCGCCAAGCCCACCGAACGCAGCAAGCAGAAGGCGGCCGCGGAAGCACAACGTGCTGGATTGCAACAAAAACTGACGGCGCTCAAGCGCGACATCAGCCTGACGGAAAGCGCCAAGGATGACGCGGCCGATACCCTGGCCGAGTCGGAAGAAGCCATTTCCAACGCCAACCGCGCCTTGCGCGACCTGGCGCGGGAGCAAAGCGAGACGGGCGTGAAACTCAATGCGCTGGGGCAAGAGCACCAGCAGTTGACGGCTACCGTCGAGAAACAAAAGACGCAGCTGTCGAAGTTGCTGCGTGAACAATATGTCGCCGGCAACGAAGACCGCATCAAGCTGCTCTTGTCGGGAGATAACCCCAACCGCATCAACCGCGACCTGCAATTGATGGCGTATGTGTCGCAGGCGCAGGCACGCCTGCTGGAAGCCTTGCGCGCCAACTTGCTGGCCGTGGAGAAAAACCAGGCGGACGTGCAAAACGCCAAGGATGAACTGGAAGAAATCGCGCAGGAAGAGCGCGACCAGAAAGCCCTGCTGGTGCAGGAGAAGGCGCGCCGCGCCGCCTTGCTGACGAGCTTGTCGCAACGCCTGGTGGCGCAGCGCAAGGAAGTGGGCAATGTCGAGCGCGACGAACAGCGCATGGGCAACCTGGTCGACAAGCTGGCGAAACTGATCGAAGAGCAGGCCGCCGCCGCCGCGGCCGAAAAGAAACGCCAGCAATTGCTGGCCGAGCAACGGGCCGCCGCGAAAGCGGCTGCTGACGCCAAGGCCGCGGCGGAAAAACGCGAACGCTTGCTGGCCGCGCGCGCCAAGGCGCAGGCGGAACGGGAGCGCATTGCCAAAGAGCAGCAGAATAAATCGGGCAAGATCAAGCCGCAAACGCCTGTGCCGCCCGTCAAGCTCGATCCTATCGACGACGACGAGCCGCCGCAAGTGGCCAAGGTGACACCGAAACCCGAACCGAAGCCGGAACCGGAGCCGGAACGCCCGAGCCTGGGCCCGGCCGCGCCGGCCGGCGCCTTTGCCAGCCTGAAAGGGCAGCTGCGCGCGCCCGTGGCCGGCAAGATCGCCGCCCGCTTTGGCAGCAAGCGCGGTGACGGCCCCAGCTGGAAGGGCGTGTTCATCCGCACGGGCGAGGGCAGCGAGATCCACGCCATCGCCGGCGGCCGTGTCGTGTTTTCCGACTGGCTGCGCGGTTTCGGCAATTTGATCATCGTCGACCATGGCGGCCAGTACATGAGTATTTATGGCAATAACCAATCCTTGCTGAAACGGGTGGGCGACGCCGTCAAGGGCGGCGAGACCATCGCCAGCGCGGGCAACAGCGGCGGCAACGAGGAATCAGGGCTATACTTTGAATTGCGTCATCAGGGCCGCGCCTTCGATCCAGCCACCTGGGTGAAGTTTTAAGTTCCCACCATTGCTGCGGCAGCGAATTTGTAGATTGCGAAGAATACATGGGTATCAAAGTCAAAAGTATCGGCCTGATCGGTCTGGGCGTACTGGCCGGCATCGGCATGTCGCTGCAGTTCCCGGCCGTGGCGCAGAAGATCACGAATGCCCCGCTGCCGCTCGACGAGCTGCGCCAGCTGTCCGACGTCTTTGGCCTGATCAAGTCCGATTACGTCGAGAAGGTGGAAGACAAGAAACTCTTGACGGAAGCCATTTCCGGCATGGTGTCGTCGCTGGACCCGCACTCCGTCTACCTCGATAAAAATGCCTTCAAGGAAATGCGCGAAAGCGTGCAGGGCAAGTTCGTCGGCATCGGCATCGAAGTGAGCATGGAAGACGGCTACGTGAAAGTCGTCTCGCCCATCGAGGATAGCCCGGCCGCCAAGGCCGGCATCCTGGCGGGCGACCTGATCACCCGCCTCGACAACATCCCGCTGAAAGGCTTGCAGCTGGAAGAAGTCATCAAGAAGATGCGCGGCCAGCCGGGCAGCAAGCTGGTGCTGACGATGTCGCGCAAGGGCGAAAGCAAGCCGCTGGTCTTCCCCATCGTGCGCGAGGAAATCCGCGTGCAAAGCGTGAAGGCCAAGATGGTCGCGCCCGGCTATGCCTGGCTGCGCATCGCCCAGTTCCAGGAACCGACCGTCGATGACATGGTCAAAAAGATCAACGCGCTGTATGCGCAAGACCCCAAGCTCAAGGGCCTGGTGCTGGATTTGCGCAACGATCCCGGTGGCGTCGTGCCGGGCGCCATCGGCGTGGCCACGGCTTTCCTTCCGGGTAACTCCGTGATCGTCTCGACCAAGGGCCAGTTGCCCGAGTCGAAACAGGTGTTTTATGGCCGTCGCGAATTCTATGCGCCGCCGGGCGCCAAGGCCGACCCGCTGGCCAAGCTGCCGGCCGCGCTGAAAACCGTGCCGCTGGTGGTACTGGTCAATGCCGGTTCCGCGTCCGCCTCGGAAATCGTCGCCGGCGCCTTGCAGGATTACCAGCGCGCCACCGTCATCGGCACGCAGACCTTCGGCAAGGGTTCCGTGCAAACCTTGCGCCAGATCACGGCCGACACGGCCGTCAAGCTGACGACGGCCCGCTACTACACGCCGAAAGGCCGGGCCATCCAGGCGCGCGGCATCGTGCCCGACTTGCTGGTCGATGAAACGGCCGAAGGCGATGGCTGGAACAGCCTGCGCATCCGCGAGGCGGACCTGGAAAAGCACTTGAGCAGCAACGACGGCAAGCCGGAAGCGGCCAAGCCGACGATGGAAGGCATGCAGGATCAATTGGAAGAAGAGCAGCGCCTGATCGCCACGGCGAAAAAGCGCAAGCCGCTCGAATACGGGGCCAAGGACGATTTCCAGCTGCAACAAGCCTTGAACCATTTCCAGGGCTTGCCGGTGCAGCTGGCCAAGGTGGACGCCAAGGTCGACAAGATCGGCGCCAAGCCGGAAATCGCTTCCGACATCAAGGCCGATGACAAGAAGATTCCTGTGCGGAAGCCTTGATGCTTAACCCAATGCAAGTGCCGGGGTCGGACCCTGAGGGTCCGACCCCAGGGTGTGATCTGGGTTTGCAGTAGACGTAAAACCATGAACGACAATCAACTGCTGCGCTACTCGCGCCACATCCTGCTTGATCAGATCGGCATCGAAGGCCAGCAAGCCTTGCTCGATGCGCACGTGCTGGTGATCGGCGCGGGCGGGCTCGGCTCGCCAGCGGCCATGTACCTGGCCGCCAGCGGCGTCGGCAAGCTGACCCTCGTCGATGACGACACGGTCGATCTCACCAATCTGCAGCGCCAGATCGCCCACACGACGGCCCGCGTGGGTCAGCCGAAAGTGCTGTCGGCGCGCGAAACCCTGACCGGTATCAATCCCGAGATTGAAATAGTGGCCTTGCAGGAGCGCCTCGACGACGCGCGCCTGGCCGAACTGGTCTTGTCCGCCACGGTGGTGCTCGACTGCACCGACAACTTCGCCACGCGCCACGCCGTCAACCGCGCCTGCGTGGCGCACAGGGTGCCGCTGGTGTCGGGCGCCGTGATTCGTTTCGACGGGCAAGTGAGCGTGTTCGACCCGCGCACGGGCACGCAACCGTGCTATTCCTGCCTGTTTCCGCAGGAGCAGCAGTTCACGGACGAGGCCTGCTCGACCATGGGCGTGTTCGCGCCGCTGGTCGGCGTGGTCGGCGCCATGCAGGCGGCCGAAGCGCTGAAACTGATCATGGGTGCGGGCGAATCGCTGGCCGGGCGGCTGCTGCTGCTCGACGGCTTGCACATGGAATGGAACAGCATGCGCGTCGCGCGCGACCCCGGCTGCGCCGTTTGCGGCAAAGTGGTCTTGCCGGGCTGACAGCCCCCCGTACAAATTTTTCCCTATATGACAGGCTTTGTCATATTTCCGCTTTATACTCTGCTCTCATTACTCACCTTCTTCTCTCTTTCTTATGCAAAACGCAGCAAACCATCCGACACGCCAGCGCCGCGCGCGCGGCTTCACTTTGATCGAAATCATGGTCGTGGTGGTGATCATGGGCATCCTCGCGTCGCTGGTGGTGCCCAAGCTGATCGCCCGCACGGGCGAGTCGAAAGTGGCGGCGGCGAAAGTCGACATCGCCACCGTGATGCAAGCGTTGAAACTGTATCGCCTGGATAACCAGCGCTACCCGACCACCGAGCAGGGCTTGCAGGCGCTGATCGAAAAACCGACCACGGGACCGGCCGCGAATGGCTGGAAAGCGGGCGGCTACCTGGAAAAGATGCCGAAGGACCCATGGGGCAACCCGTACCAGTTCCTGTCGCCGGGCGTGAAGGGTGAAGTCGATATCATCTCGCTGGGCGCCGACGGCCAGCCTGGCGGTAGCGGCGACGACGCCGATATCGGTTCCTGGGAACTGTAAGTTTTCCATTGCATGCCTGCCATGAGCACCGGTCGCGCACTGCCCCGGCCACGCGCCAGCGGCTTCACGCTGATCGAATTGCTGGTGGTGATGGTCATCATCGGCGTCACCCTGGGCCTGGTCTCGCTGAACGCCATGCCGAATGGCCAGCAAGCGCTGCAGAAGGAAGCCGAGCGCATCGCGCTGCTGCTGCAGCTGGCGCGCGATGAAGCCATCGTGCGCAGCCGGCAGGTGGCGTTCGAGGCGGACGAAAATCAATACCGTTTCCTGGTCCTCAATGAAAAGCTGTGGCAACCCGTGACGCAGGACGATTTGCTGCGCGAGCGGGCGTTTGCCAACACGCCCATGCTGCTCAGCGTGCAGCCATCGAACAGCGTGGCCCAGCCGCTGCGCATCGTCTTCGGCCGCGAACCGGTCGACAAGCCTTTCGTGCTGACCCTGGCCAGCGGCGAGCGCAGCGTGGCCATCCGCGCCGACGGCATCGGCCACTTCACGGTCGAGCAATGATGCGGTTCTCATTGCGCCGCCATCAGCGCGGCTTCACTTTGCTGGAAGTCCTGGTCGCCCTCGTCATCGTCGGCACGGCCCTGGGCGCCTCCCTGCGCGCCGTGGGCAGCCTGACGCAAAACAGCGACGGCTTGCGCAGCGCCATGATGGCCACCTGGTCGGCGGAAAACCACCTGGTGCGATTGCGCCTGGCCAAGACCTTCCCGCAGACGGGCAAGCGCACGGTCGACTGCCCGCAGGGCGACTTGAAACTGATCTGTGAAGAGGAAGTGGTGGCCACGCCGAATCCCCGCATCCGGCAAGTGCGCGTGAACGTGTACGACGCGCAATATCCGGCCCGGCGCATCGTGCGCCTGGTGTTATTGGCGTTCAACGACTGATGGCGCGCCGCACTGTCCCTGCCGGCGGTTTCACCCTGATCGAGCTGCTCGTGGCGATCGGCATCCTGGCCATGGTCGCCGTGCTGGGCTGGCGTGGCCTGGACAGCATCATGCGTTCGCGCGAAGTGCTGACCAGCCAGCTGGAGCAGGCGCGCGGCATGCAGCTGGCGTTTGCCCAGATGCAGAGCGATTGCGACCACCTGGCCGGCGCCGGCCTGAATACCAGCCTGCTCAATGGCCGCACCAACCTGACGGCCGAGACCGACCGTTTGACCCTGGTGCGCCTGGCCGCGTCGGAACAGGAGCCGCAGCAGTTGCAAGTGGTCACTTACCGCCTGCGCGGCGGCGTGCTGACGCGGCGCGAGTCGAACGGCACGCGCGACCTGGCCGTGCTCGACACGCTGTGGCAGGCGGCGCGCGACGATACCGATACCTCGAGCGCCGACGTGACCCTGATGCGCGGCGTCGACAGCATGGTCATGCGCGGCTGGAGCAATGGCGCCTGGAACGTGCTGACGGCGGGCGCCACCATCTCCACGCAAGTGCCGGGCCTGGAAGTGACCCTGCAGATGCCGGGCCAGGACGCGGGCTTGTCCAAAGTCTTTTTGCTGGGGCCGGGATGAAGCGTCTTTCCTCTCCCGTCCGCCAGCGCGGCGTGGCCGTCATCACGGCCTTGCTGCTGACGGCGTTGGCGATTACCGTCGTTGCCAGCCTGTTCTGGCAGCAGCAGGTGCAGGTGCGCTCGATGGAAAACCAGCGTTTGCGCCTGCAGACGCAGTGGGCCATGCGCGGCATGGTCGACTTCGCCCGCTTCTGGCTGCGCCAGGACAATGTCATGCTGACGGCGCTTGACGGCGTCTGGGCCACGCCCATCGAGGAAGCGCGGCTTGACGATTATGTGGACCGCGAAAAGGTCGACACGGAAAAATTCGACGCCACCGTGTCGGGCCGCGCGCTCGATGCGCAGGCGCGGTTTAACATTACCAACCTGGCCACCGCCACGGGCATCGTCAGCCAGCCCTATGTGCAGGCCTACCAGCGGCTGCTGTCCAACTTGCAGCTCGATAGTTCTTTGGCGCAGGCGACGGCTGACGCCGTGCTGCGCGCGCGGCCGAAACCACGCGCCGCCGACAGCGGCGCCGACGGCAAGACGCCCGCCGCCAAGCCCGCCACGGGCGGCAGCAGCGAACCGGTGGCGTTCACGCAGGTCGAGGATTTGCTGGCCGTCCCCGGCTATACGCCGCAGATGATCGAGAAACTGCGCGACTTCATCATCGTGCTGCCGAAAACGACCGCGGTGAACGTGAATACGGCGCCGGCCGAGGTGCTGTCGGCCGTGACCGACATGTCCGTGTCCGAGGCCAGCGCCCTGACCTTGAGCAACCCGCGTAAAAAGTTTGTCGATAGGCTAAATTTCCAGAATAATATCAACGGCAAGAAACCGATCGACGGCGTGGAGATCGATGTGAAAAGTCAGTACTTCCTCACCGTGATCCGCGTGCGCCTGGACCGCGCCGCGCTCGATGCGCAGGCACTGGTGTGGCGCGAGCCGAATCCGCAGCGCACCACCAGCCTGGTCTGGTTGCGGGAAAATTAACAGCTGAAAGCGAGTCACTTTGACAATATTGTATATCCGTCACCCAGCCAAGGCATCCACCGACAGCGCGCCTGCCTGCTCCTTCGTGCTGGCCGGCGACGGCGGCGCCCTGTTGCAGCAGGGCAGCGCGCCGCTGGGTAGCCTGGGCCAGCTGATCGCCGGCGCGAAGCAGGTGGTGCTGCTGCTGGCGGCGGCCGACGTGACCCTGCTGCGCCTGAAAACCCCGCCGCTGGCCGGCGCCCGCTTGCGTGCGGCCCTGCCGGGCCTGGTGGAAGAACACATTTTGGGCGACGCCCAGGATTGCCTGCTGGCCGCCGGCGCGCCTGATGCAAACGGCATGCGCACGGTGGCCGTGGCGCAGCGTGCTTGGGCCGAGGTCCTCGTGAAAGCCTTGCTGGCGCAGGGCGCGCGCAAGGTCGTCTTGCTGCCATCGCAGCTGTGCCTGCCCTTGCAGCCGGGCAGCGTGACGGCCGCCCTGCAGGCTAGCGGCGATGGCCTGGAACTGGCCTTGCGCCAGGCGCCGCAAGAGGGCCTGGGCCTCGTGCTGCCGCCCCAGCCGCAGCAGGCGCTGCTGACGACGCGCGCGTTTGCCGGCGATGTGCCGCTGACGGTCTACGTGGCGCAGGCCGAGCTGGCGCAATATCAACAGCTGGCTGCCGGCATGGATGGCGTGACGGTCGAGCCCGACCATTGGGCGCACTGGATCGCCGGCGCCAAGGGCGCTGGGCTGGACCTGGCCGGTGCCCTGGGCACGGCGACGGGATCGGCCACCGAATGGCGCCGCTGGCGCTGGCCGCTGCGCCTGGCGTTGCTGGCCGTGGTCGTCAACCTGGCCGGCATGAATATCGAATGGATGCGCCTGAAGCGCGAAGCGGCCACCGTGCGTACCTCGATGCAGCAAACCTTCAAGGCCGCGTATCCGAACGAAGCGCCCGTGTATGGCCTGGAAGCGGAACAGATGCGGCGCAATATCACTGCCGCCCGCCTGCAAAGCGGGCAGGCCAGCATGGATGATTTCACGAGCATGAGCGCGGCCCTGGGCGAGGCGCTGGGCGGCCTGGCCGGGCGCGGCGTGGTGGCCTCGCTGGAATACCGCGAGCGCAGCCTGATCGTCAAGCTGAAACCTGACATGGTCGACGCCAGCGCCCAGGCGCAGGTGCGCGACGGCCTGGCCGCGCGCAAGCTGACCTTGAATGAAACGGCGCCGGGCGTGTGGAAGATCACGCCGGCCACGGGAGCAAAAGCATGAGTGCAGCAGTCAACAAGGCACGCGCCGCGCTGGCGGGACAACAGCAAAATGTGCAGGCCTTCTGGGCCGAGCGCACGCCACAGGAACGCAAGCTCTTGACCATCGGCGGCGTCGTGGCGGGGCTGGCCCTCGTCTACGCCGTCTTCTTCGAGCCTGCCTGGACGGGCCGCATCGCCTTGCAAAAGAGCTTGCCCGAGCTGCGCCAGAACGCGGCCCAGCTGCAGGCGCTGGCCCGTGAAGCGGGCGAGCTGGCGCGCCAGGCGCCCGTGCAGGTGGCCCCCATGAGCCGTGACAGCCTCGACGCCTCGCTGAAAGCGCGCGGCCTGGCGCCGCAATCGCTGTCGCTGACGGGGGAATATGCGCGCGTGCAGCTGAACGGCGTGCCGTTCGCCAGCGTCATGCTGTGGCTGGACGGCTTGCGCCGCGAAGGCCGCGTGGCCGTGCAGGAAGCGAAGATCACGGCGCAGGGCAAGGCGGGGCTGGTCGACGCCAGCCTGACCCTGCACCAGAGCCCTGGCGCGGCACGATGATGCGCCTGCTTGGCTGGCTGCTGGCCATCATCGTCAGCGTGTGCGTCACCCTGCTGGTGTTTTTCCCGGCCGGCTGGGTGGCCAGTATCGTGGAAAAACAGACGGGCGGACGTTTGACCTTGGGCGACGCGCAAGGTACCCTGTGGCGCGGCTCGGCCTTTATCGGCGGAGCATCCAGCGCGAATGGCGCCGTGACGCCGCTGCTGCCGGGGCGTTTCAGCTGGCGCATTTCGCCCTCGGTGCTGTGGGGATCGGCGGACGTGGAACTGCAAAACCCGCAGGCCCTGTCGCAGCCGGTGAACCTGCGCGGCTCGTGGTCGCACTGGCAAGTGAGCCCGGCGGCCCTGCTGCTGCCGGCCGATGGCCTCGGCGGCTTGGGCGCGCCTTTGAATACCGTGGCGCCGACGGGCAGCATGCGCCTGTCGTGGAGCACCCTGGAGCTGGCCCTGGAGAAGCAGCAGTTTTCCGCCGTTGGCCGCACCACCTTGCAGATGACGGACATGGCGTCGCGCCTGTCGTCCCTGCGTCCGCTGGGCAGCTACGAGCTCGATTTCGATTGGCAGGGGCAGCAGGCGACGTTGACACTGCGCTCCATCAAGGGACCGCTGCTGCTCGATGGCAGCGGCAGCCTGCAACAGGGGCGCATGCAGTTTTCCGGCCAGGCCCAGGCCGCAGCAGGATATGAAGAGACCTTGGCGAGTTTGTTGAATTTGCTGGGACAGCGCCGTAGCAATAGCGAAAAAAACATCATCGCCTTAGAGTTCAGACAATGAAAAAACCATCCGTGAGTCCCATTACCTCCTCCTTCTCGCTGCGCCGCCTGTCGGCCGCCGCCTTGCTGTGCTGTTCCGTGGCCGGCATGCCGGCGCCCGTCTGGGCCGCGCCCGGCGATGAAGCGGCGCTCAATTTCGTCGGCGCCGACATCGAATCGGTGATCAAGGCGGTGGGCCATTACACCAACATCAATTTCGTCATCGACCCGCGCGTCAAGGGCACGATCACCCTGGTGTCGGAAAAGTCGATCAGCAAGACGCAGGCCTTCGGGCTGCTGGCCTCGGCCTTGCGCCTGCAGGGCTATGCGGTGGTCTCCGGCGACGGCTATGCGAAAGTGGTGCCGGAGGCGGACGCCAAGCTGCAATCCGTGCCGACCCAGGTGGGCAATGGCAGCAGCCAGGTGAAGGGCGACCAGATCGCCACCCAGGTGTTTTACCTGAACTACGAATCGTCGGCCAACCTGCTGGCCGTGCTGCGGCCCTTGATTTCGCCGAACAACACGATCAACGCCAACCCGGGCAACAACTCGCTGGTGATCACCGATTATGCGGATAACCTCAAGCGCCTGGCGAAGATCATCGCCGCGCTCGACGTGCCCGCGTCGACGGACCTGGACGTGATCCCCGTGCGCTATGCCATCGCTTCCGACCTGGCCTCGATGGTGAACAAGTTGATGGAAGGCGGGAATGCGGGCGGCGCCGCAGGGGCCGATGCGGGCAAGGTGTCCGTGCTGGCCGACCCGCGCACCAATTCGCTGGTGCTGCGCGCGCCATCGGCGGCGCGCGCCAATTTGGCCAAGTCGCTGATCTCGAAGCTGGACCAGCCCACCACGCAACTGGGCAACGTGCACGTGGTGTACCTGAAAAATGCGGACGCCACCAAGCTGGCGCAGACCCTGCGCTCGGTCGTGACGTCGGACGGCACGGCCGCGTCGGCGCAGCAGGGCACGAGCAACCTCGCCACGAACAACCAGATCAGCCAGAATAACAGCGGCATGAACAGCACTGGCCTGGGCGGCAATACGCAAAGCGGCACCACGGGCGGCGCGTCGCTGAACAACGGGCCGCAACAGCTGTCGTCGGGCGGCGCGGCCGGTTTCATCCAGGCCGATGCATCGACGAATACCCTGATCCTGACCTGCAACGAAGCCGTCTACCGCAACCTGCGCGCCGTGATCGACCAGCTCGACGTGCGCCGCGCCCAGGTCTACATCGAGGCGCTGATCGTCGAAGTGACGTCGGCCAAGGCCTCGGAATTCGGCGTGCAGTGGCTGGGCCTTTCCGGCGACAGCACCAGCAACTATCGCGTGGGCGCGCTGCAGTCGTTCGCTTCGGGCACCAGCAACAACATCGCCGCCATCGCCACGGGCGGCGGCAAGGTCTTGCCGACGGGCGGCCTGACGGTCGGCATCTTCAAGCAGATCAACGGCGCGCTGGGCCTGGGCGCCGTGGCGCATGCGCTGGAATCGGACGGCAACGCCAACATTCTGTCGACGCCGAACCTGATCACCCTGGACAATGAACTGGCGACCATCAAGGTGGGCCAGAACGTGCCTATCCTGACGGGCCAGTACACGAGCACGGCCGGTACCAACACGAACCCGTTTCAGACCATCGACCGCAAGGAAGTGGGCCTGACCCTGAAGGTGCGTCCGCAGATTTCCGAAGGCGGCACCATCAAGCTGGGCATCTATCACGAGACGTCGAGCGTGGACAAATCCACGGCGTCGGCCGTCAGCGGCATCACCATCAACAACCGCGTCATCGAAAACAATGTGCTGGCCGACGATGGCCAGATCATCGTGCTCGGCGGCCTGATCGAGGACAGCACGGGCGACAACGCGGAAAAAGTGCGCGGCCTGGGCGACATCCCCCTGATCGGCAACCTGTTCAAGTACCAGACGCGCGAGCGCAAGAAAACCAATCTGATGATCTTCCTGCGCCCCGTCATCGTGCGCAACAAGGAGCAGAGCGGCAGCCTAGCGGCCGACCGCTACGACTACATGCGTTCGGCCGAGACGGCCGCCGTGCCGGCCACGGGCAACCTGATGCTGAAAGACCTGGGCACGCCGGTGCTGCCGGCCCTGCAGGATGGCCAGCCGGTGGGCGGCAGCATGGTGACGCGTCCCGTGCCGCCGGCGCCGACGCCGCCGCCAGGCGCGCCGGCCAACGCGGCCACGCCGCCGCAGTCGATGCTGCAGCAATACCAGCAGCAGCAACAGCCACAGAAGTGATCGGGTCGCCATGAGTAATCTGCTTCCCTACGCCTACGCGCGCGATTTCGGTCTGCTGGCTCGGCCCGGCGCCATCGACGGCGCCCCCGTCGAAGTGCTGGTGGCCGCATCGACGGCGCCGGCGGCGATTGCCGAAGTGTCGCGCCGTTTCGGCCAGATCCAGCTGACGGTCTTGCCGCGCGGCGAACTCGATGCGGCCATCGCCGGCGCCTATGCGGGCGGTGGCGGCGACGCCTCGCAGATGGCCGATGAATTCGACGCCGACCTCGATCTGACCAAGCTGCTGCAGGACGTGCCGGCCATCGAGGACTTGCTCGAATCGTCCGACGACGCGCCCGTCATCCGCATGATCAACGCGCTGCTCACGCAGGCGCTGCGCGAAGGCGCGTCCGATATCCACATCGAGCCGTTCGAGCAGACGTCCGTCGTGCGCTTTCGCATCGACGGCAGCCTGCGCGACGTCGTGCGCCCCCGCAAGGCCATCCACGGTTCGCTGATTTCGCGTATCAAGATCATGGCGCAGCTCGACATCGCCGAGAAACGCTTGCCGCAGGACGGCCGCATTACCCTGCGCGTGGGCGGCAAACCCGTCGACGTGCGCGTCTCGACCCTGCCCACGGGGCATGGCGAACGGGCCGTATTGCGTTTGCTGGACAAGGAAGCGGGCCGCCTCGACCTGCAGCACCTGGGCATGAGCGCGCCCATGCTGGCGCAGTTCGATGGCCTGATCACGCAGCCGCACGGCATCGTGCTCGTCACGGGCCCCACCGGTTCTGGCAAGACGACCACCTTGTACGCGGCGCTGTCGATGCTCAACGCCACGACCACGAACATCCTGACGGTGGAAGACCCGATCGAGTACGACCTGGCCGGCGTGGGCCAGACGCAAGTCAATCCGCGCATCGACATGACGTTTGCCAAGGCGCTGCGAGCGATTCTGCGGCAGGATCCGGACGTGATCATGATCGGCGAGATCCGCGACCTGGAAACGGCGCAGATCGCCGTGCAGGCGTCTCTGACGGGCCACCTGGTGCTGGCGACCCTGCACACGAACGACGCATCGGCGGCAGTCACGCGCTTGCTCGACATGGGCATCGAACCGTTCCTGCTGTCGTCGTCCCTGCTCGGCGTGCTGGCGCAGCGCCTGGTGCGCAAATTGTGCGGTTCCTGCAAGACCTTCGATGGCCAGTACTGGCAGGCCGTCGGCTGCGAGCATTGCGGCCAGACGGGCTACCAGGGCCGCGTGGGCGTGTACGAGCTGCTGCGCACGACGGAGCAGATCCGCGCGCAGATCCACAACCGCGCGTCGGAAGCGGAAGTGCGCACGGTGGCTCTGCAGGACGGCATGCTGAGCATGCGCGACGACGGCGAACGCTGGCTGCGCGACGGCACCACCACGCAGGCTGAATTGCTGCGCGTGACCAAAGACTAGGCCCGCCACCATGCCCGCATTCCGCTATGAAGCCGTCGACGCGCAAGGCGTCACCCGCAAGGGCGTGCTCAATGCCGACAGTCCCCGTTCCGCGCGCGCCGAGCTGCGCGTGCAAGGCCTGGTGCCGCTGGCCGTCGAACTGATCGCCGCGCAGGTGGACGCCGCCGGCGTGACCAAACGGCGCGGCTTCGGCGAGCGCCTGTCGAGCACCGAACTGGCCCTGTTTACGCGCCAGCTGGCCAGCTTGCTCGAAGCGGGCCTGCCGCTGGAGCAGGCGTTTTCCGCGCTGCTGGAACAGGCCGAGCGGCCATATCTGCGCGACCTGATCGCCTCGATCCGCTCGGAAGTGATCGGCGGCGCCGCGTTTTCCGACGTGCTGGCGCGCCATCCGCGCGACTTCGCCGAAATTTACCGCGCCTTGGTGGCGTCGGGCGAGCAGATCGGCCATCTGTCGCGCGTGCTCTCGCGCCTGGCCGACTATATCGAACGGCGCAATGCGCTGGTGCAGAAGGTCAAGCTGGCGTTTACCTATCCGGCCATCGTCACGGTGGTGGCGTTTTCCATCGTGATTTTCCTGCTCACCTACGTGGTGCCGCAGATCGTCTCCGTGTTCGCCAATACCAAGCAGAAGCTGCCCATGCTCACCGTGATCATGCTGGCGTTGTCGGACTTCGTGCGCAACTATGGCCTCATCGTGGCCGTGATCCTGGCCGGCGCCTGGTTCGCCTGGCGCCGCGCGCTGCAGCAGCCGGCCCTGAAGCGGCGTTGGCATACCTGGCTGCTGACGGCGCCCTTGTACGGCAAATTCGAACGCAGCCTGAATACGGCGCGCTTTGCCAGCACCCTGGCCATTACCACGGGGTCCGGCGTGCCGATTTTGCGCGCGCTCGACACGAGCCGCGATACGCTCACCAACGTGGCGATGCAGGAACTGGTGACTGACGCCAGCGGCGCCGTGCGCGAAGGCGTCAGCCTGGCGCGCGCGCTGTCGGCGCAAAAGCATTTTCCGCCCATGCTGATCCACATGATACGCGCGGGCGAAATCACGGGCGAGCTGCCGGCCATGCTGGAACGCGCGGCCAGCGCGCAGGAGCAGGACCTGGAACGCCGCACGCTCACCATCGCCGGCCTGCTGGAGCCGGCCCTGATCCTGGCCATGGGCGTGGTGGTGCTGCTGATCGTGCTGGCCGTGCTGATGCCGATTATCGAAATCAATCAGCTCGTCAGATAAGAAACCCAAGGAAGCCATGAAGCGTTTGCCTCAATTTACAAGTTTGCTCGCCGTCGTGGCGCTGTCCGTGTCGCTGGCCTACTGGGCCATGCAGCTGTTCAAGGCGCAGCAGCGCCCCATCAATCCACCCGCCGTACCGGTGGTGCAGGATGCCAGCGTGGAGGCGGGCGCCTCGCTGTTCGGCGGCCAGGTCAGCGTGGCCACGGCCAGCAACTACCAGCTCAAGGGCGTGGTCGCCGCCGGCAATGGCCGCGGCAGCGTGGCCATCATCTCGACCGATGGCAAGCCGTCCGTGGCCTTGCCGGAAGGCGCCGAGGTGGTGCCTGGCGTGACGGTGCTGGAAGTGCATGCGCGCCACGTGCTGCTGCGCGATGGCGGCGTGAGCAAGCGCATCGACCTGGTGGCCGACGACAAGGCGCTGGCCTTGCCGGGGCCCGTGTCCGCCACCCCCACGCCAGCGCCGGCCCCGGCGCCGGCAACGAACCTGGTACCGCCGCCGCTGCCGATGGAGCAGCAGCGTCCGGCGACCGTGATGCCGGCGCCGCCGCAGGTGACCACCACCAGCACGCCGCCGTCGAATTAACGCTCATTAACGCTGATTAACGCCGTTCTTATCGTATTTTGCCGATGGCGCCATGCCGTCATCGCGACAGGAGTCTTCATGTTCTCGATCCGTGCCGTCCTGGCGGGCTGCGTGGCGGCGCTGTGCGTCTTGCCGCAAGCCGCCGCAGCCGCCGACGCTCCCGCCGTCACGCCTTCCCTCGTTTCTACCGTTGCCGTCCCCGCGCCCGTGCCGGCGCGCCCCCGCATCGCCCTCGTCCTGTCGGGTGGCGGCGCGCGCGGCCTCGCGCATATCGGCGTATTGAAAGTGCTGCAGGAGTTGCACGTGCCCATCGACATGGTGGTCGGCACCAGCATGGGCGGCGTGGTGGGCGGCGCGTATGCGGCCGGCGCTTCCGTGGCGGACCTGGAAAAGATGGCGCGCGAGACCAACTGGGCGCGCGTGGTGGCCGACCGTCCGCCGCGCGACGAGCTGACGTTCCGCCGCCGCGAGGAAGATTTATTGCTGCCGTCGCGCATCGAGTTCGGCACCAGCCGCAACGGCATTTCCACGCCGCCGGCGGCGGCCAGCAATGCGGCGCTGGAAACGGCCTTGAACCGCCTGCTGCCGGCCGGTATGCGCGACCGTCCCGCCAGCCAGTTGCCCCTGCCTTTCCGTTCGGTGGCGTCGGACCTGGTCAACGGCGAACTGGTGGAGCTGGTCGATACGCCCCTGTTCCTGTCGATGCGCGCCTCGCTGGCCGTGCCCGGCGTGTTCGCCCCCGTGCGCGTGAACAACCGCCTGGTGGTCGACGGGGGGCTGGTGCGCAACCTGCCCGTCGACATGGCACGCGCCATGGGTGCCGACATCATCATCGCCGTTAACGTGGGCACGCCGCTGGCGCCGGAAAAAGAGCTGGGCAGCGCCATCGGCGTGGCGCAGCAGATGCTGCAAATTCTCACGGAGCAGAACGTGCAGCGCTCGCTCAAGGAGCTGCAGCCGCAGGATATCCTGGTGGCGCCGGACCTGACGGGTGTCAGTTTCCTCGACTTTGAAAACTATGCGCGCGCCATGCGCGCCGGCGAACAGGCGGCGCAGGCGCTGGCCGCCCGCCTGGCGCCGCTGGCCCTGCCGCCGGAACAGTATGCGGCGCGCGAGCAGCTGCGCCTGGCGGCGCCGGCTCTGCTGGACGTGGCCCTGCCGCTCACGCGCCTGGCCGTCGAGAGCGAAGGCGCGATCAACCCGCGCATCCTGCAGGCGCAATCGGGCCTGGTGGAAGGGCAGTCGGTCAGCCAGGAGGATGTGCTCAAGGCGGCTGCAAAACTGTATGGCCGCGGCGACGTGGCGCGCGTGGAGACGGAAGTGGTCGATGCGGGCGACCAGCGCACGGTGAACATCAAGGCGGTCGAAGCGCCATGGGCCAGCAACCGCCTGCGCGTGGGCCTGGAACTGGCCAGCGATTTCAGGGACAGCAATAATTTCGCCCTGAAGCTGCTGCATGCGCGCTCGAACCTGAACAGCTGGGGCGGCGAGTTGCGCAGCACGGCGCAGATCGGTAATGCGCGCGGCTATGGCCTGCAGTTCTGGCAGCCGCTGGGGGCCGGCAACCCGTGGTATATCGCGCCGCAGCTGCAATACACATCGTCGGCGATAGATTTGTTCGACAATGGCCGGCGCAGCGCCCGCCTGGCATATAACGGCCAGACAGCCGCACTGGTGCTGGGACGCCAGTTCGGTAACTGGGGCGATCTGCAGTTCGGCGTCGCGCGTACGGAACTCAAGGGCAAGCTGGCGATTCCGGCCGATCCTACGCAGCCGGAGTCGCGCGCGCTGGGCAGCACGCAGTTCGTGCGGTTCCGTGCCGATACGCTCGATTCGCCGGGTTTTCCCACGCGTGGCGTGCTGCTTGAGGCCACCTGGGCGCGCGATACGACCACGGGCTCGGGCGAGGCGGCCTTGGGCCAATCCTCGATCACGGGCTTGAAGGCTTTTAACCACGGCAACTGGGCCGGTCACGTGTATGGCGAATGGGCGCGCTCGCAGCGTGACGAAGCGCCGCTCAACCTCGGTGGTTTCCTGCGCTTGTCCGGCACGGAATTTGAATCGGTGAGAGGACGCAGTATCGCCTTCGCGCGCTTCGTGATGGCGCGCCGCATCGGTTCCCTGCCCAGCACCCTGGGTGGCGTCGTGCGGGCTGGCTTTTCGCTGGAGATGGGCGGCGGCTTCGACCAGAGCGAGCGCTGGAAAAGCAGCAAATTCACTCAGGCGAGCAGCGCCTTTGTCTCCGTCGACACGCGCTTCGGTCCCGTGTATGTGGCGGCGGGCGCGACCAAGGGAGGCGAGAGCACCCTTTATCTGTTCCTGGGACCGGTCTGGTAGGACGCCGCCGGGGCGGTGGACGCCGTGCTGCGGCGCAGGGCCGTGAAGGCGGCAAATTCCCATGAGCGAAAGCCCAGCAGCAGGGTAAAACCATCGCGCTCGGCGGGGGCCAGGCGCCGGTCGTTCTGGTGCAGGCGCGCCAGTTCCTCGGCCAGCTGGCGGATCTTCTGCACCAGTTCCTGCGCGCTCGACAGCGACAGGCGCGCCGGGATGCACATCAGGGTTTCGCCGGCGCCATCGAAATGCCCGCTGAAATAATCGGCCACCACGTGTTCGCGGAAGTATTGCTGCACCGGGCCGTCGGCCAGCCAGTGGAAGGCGTTCGAGACGCGCAGGCTGTAGCGGTTCAGCGGCTTGAGTTCGATCAAGCCCAGGCGGTCCAGTTCGGCCAGGCAGCCGATGCATTCGGCCTGCGTCAGCGCATACGTTTCCACCACCTGCTCCAGGCTCCAGTGACCGAGGCAGCAGATGGCCACCAGCAGCAGGCGCGGATGCGCGACCAGCGACTTTTCCTGCACCAGGGTGAGCGTGTCGGCATGCGGCGTGATGTCGGCGGCGCCGCGCAGCACGTCTTCCATGGCGATGCCCGATGCCTTGCAGATCAGGGCCAGGCGGGACAGTGACATGTCGTGCTGGCCAAACATGCGCTTGACGCTCGATTCGCTCATGCCGATGCGTTCGGCCAGCACTTTATAGGTGATGCCGGCGGCGCGCAGTTGCGTGCGCAGCACGCGCAATACCAGTTCAGGTGAACTCACGAGATATCCTTTTTTACAAGTTTGGTAGCGGGTAACGGTACCGAATGTAGCCGTTAATGGCACTTTGCACAAGGTGATAGTACTTTTCCACAAAAGCGATGACACTCCCGCTTGTGGCCCGCACAGCGCGCTACAACCAGGCAATCCATTCACTTGTAGAGGTTATCCATGTTCCCATCTTTCCGTTTCTCCGCAGCGTTGCTGGCGCTGGCCGCCATCGCTCCCTTGCACGCCGTCGCAGCCGAGCCTGCACCAGGTCCCTTCTATGCGGGCGCCAGCTATGGCTTTCGCGCCAGCACCGGTCTCGATTGCACCACCGGCCAAAGCAATTGCGACAAAAGCAGCAAGCGCAACGGCAAGGCCTACGTGGGTTACAGTTTCGACGCGCTGCCGTTTCAGGGCGGCGTGGCCGTGCCTTCGATTGAGCTGGTGGGGTACATGGGCGGCGAGGTCAAGTCCGGCTTCGACACGGACGCGGGCAAGCGCGCTGGCCGCGGCAAGTTCACGGGCCTCGGCATGCAAGGCGTGCTCGGCTACAAGCTCGACGCATTTACCCTGAGCGGTCGCGCCGGCGCAGCCTATACGCGGGGCAAGGTCGATTATCTGGATGGCGGTTCGGACAGGAAGGACAAGATCGGCCTGACCTACGGCATCGGCGCGGCGTATGCGCTGAACAATAACTGGTCGCTGCACCTCGACTGGGACCGCGTGCCAGTCAAGTACAACAGCAAGCAAACGACCAAGGTCGACATGTTTTCGCTGGGCGCGTCCTACCATTTCTGAGGGATGATGCCGCGGCACAGAGTGGCCTGATGGCGGACGCCCCAGAACGGGGTGTCCGCGGGCGGCCAAAAATGACCATGGCGGCGTTGCATGTCCTCGCCGTATTATTCATACTGTCTTCGTCCATGCGCCTTGCCATGGACATTTTGAGATCAGTCTTTGACGTCCACTTTCAACAGCAGTTTCGCCAGCAGGCGTTTTTCCTGCTGGCGCTGGCCCGACACGGTTTTCACGTGCGCCCCGGCGGCGCGCTGCAGGGCGGCGGTGGCGACCGGATTGCGCGGTTTTTGCGAGGGCTCGACGCGGAACTGCATTTTCTGCCGCGTCGCCAAGGCCTTGTTTGCCATCGCTTTCCCCCTTCCTTCTTACAGCACGTAGCGCGACAGGTCCTCGTTGACCGACAGCGCTTCCAGGCGTTCATTGACGTAGGCCGCATCGATCACCAGCAGGTTTTCCGTGCTGCTGCTGCCTTCGCTGGCCGTAAACGACACTTCTTCCAGCAGTTTTTCCATCACCGTGTGCAGGCGGCGCGCGCCGATGTTTTCCGTGCGCTCGTTGACCGAATAGGCGATTTCCGCCAGGCGCGTGATGCCTTCCGGCGCGAATTGCAGTTTCAGGTTTTCCGTCGCCAGCAAGGCTTCGTACTGCATCGTCAGGCAGGCGTCGGTGCTCGTCAAGATACGCTCGAAGTCCGCAATCGACAGCGATTCCAGCTCCACGCGGATGGGGAAGCGCCCCTGCAGTTCCGGGATCAGGTCCGACGGCTTCGACAGGTGGAACGCGCCCGAGGCGATGAACAGGATGTGGTCCGTGCGTATCATGCCGTACTTGGTGTTGACGGTCGTGCCTTCGACCAGCGGCAGCAGGTCGCGCTGCACGCCGGCGCGCGAAACGTCGGCGCCGCCCGATTCCGAGCGCGAGGCGATCTTGTCGATCTCGTCCAGGAAGACGATGCCGTTCTGCTCGACGTTCTGGATGGCCTTCTGTTTCAGCTCATCTTCGTTGAGCAGCTTGGCCGCTTCTTCCTCGACCAGCAGTTTCAAGGCTTCGCGGATCTTGACCTTGCGCGCCTTCTTGCGCTGCCCGCCCACGCCCGAGAACATGGACTTGATCTGCTCCGTCATTTCTTCCATGCCCGGCGGCGCCATGATTTCCATCTGCGGGCCAGCCTCGGCCAGCTCGATCTCGATTTCCTTGTCATCGAGCTCGCCCTGGCGCAATCGCTTGCGGAAGGTCTGGCGCGTGCTGTCGCCGCTGCCCGTGTCCACGGCCGCCGCCGTATTCGGCGTGAAGCCGAAGTCGCGCGCCGGCGGCACGAGGATGTCGATGACGCGGTCTTCGGCCGCATCTTCGGCGCGAGCGCGCACTTTCTTCATTTCCAGCGCGCGCGTCTGCTTGATGCCGATGTCGATCAGGTCGCGGATGATGGTGTCGACGTCGCGGCCCACATAACCGACTTCCGTGAATTTGGTTGCTTCGATCTTGATGAACGGCGCCTCGGCCAGCTTGGCCAGGCGGCGCGCGATTTCCGTCTTGCCGACGCCCGTGGGGCCGATCATGAGGATATTTTTTGGCGTGATTTCATGGCGCAGGGGCTCGGCCACCTGCTGGCGGCGCCAGCGGTTGCGCAGGGCGATGGCGACGGCGCGCTTGGCCTTGGCCTGGCCCACCACGTGCTTGTCGAGTTCGGTAACGATTTCCGACGGGGTCATGTTCATGATCATAGTTGGCTTTCTGTATTCTGTGCTCGGGGACGCTTAGTCCAAGGTCTCGATGATGTGCGACATGTTCGTGTAGATGCAGAGTTCCGCGGCGATGGTCAGCGATTTCTTGACCACGTCGGCCGGCGACAAATCCGTGTTTTCCTGCAGCGCCTTGGCGGCGGACTGGGCGTAGGTGCCGCCCGAGCCGATGGCGCCGATGCCGTCTTCCGGTTCCAGCACGTCGCCATTGCCCGTGATGACGAGGGTCGACTCGCTGTCGGCCACCAGCAGCATCGCTTCCAGGCGGCGCAGCACGCGGTCGGTGCGCCAGTCCTTGGCCAGTTCGACGGAGGCGCGCAGCAGATTGCCCTGGTGTTTTTCCAGCTTGCCTTCAAAGCGGTCGAGCAAGGTAAAAGCGTCGGCGGTGCCGCCGGCAAAGCCGACCAGGACTTTGCCCTGATACAACTTACGCACTTTGCGGGCCGTGCCCTTCATGACGATGTTGCCGAGCGTTACCTGGCCGTCGCCGCCCAGGGCGACTTGCTTGCCGCGCCGGACGCAGAGGATGGTGGTGCCGTGAAATTGTTCCATAGTGACCTCAAAAGATTCGTGCGTATGCGTGCAAGAGCATGCGATTGCGCGCCCATGCTTCAAAAGTGGGGATGGAAAAGGCAATTGCAAGCGGCACTTGCCGCTGCCGTGCCTGCTTCAGTGTAGTCGGCGCGGGACGAAAAAAAAGCACGCAACCGAAGGTTGTGTGCTTTTTTATCGCCATCGCGCAGCCGCCGAAGCGGCCACGCAAGGGGAGGGCGATCAGTCGCCGTACAGCTTTTGCTTCAGTTCGCGCCGTTGCTGGGCTTCCAGCGACAGGGTGGCGGTAGGACGGGCGATCAGGCGCGGGATGCCGATAGGCTCGCCCGTTTCTTCGCACCAGCCATAGTCGCCGGCGTCGATGCTGGCGATCGATTGCTGCACTTTCTTCAGCAATTTGCGCTCGCGGTCGCGCGTGCGCAGTTCCAGCGCATGCTCTTCCTCGATGGTGGCGCGGTCGGCAGGGTCCGGTACGAGTACGGTTTCACGCAAGTGTTCCGTGGTTTCGCCGGCGTTTTTCAGCAGGTCTTTTTCGAGCTGCTGCAGGCGCGCCTTGAAGAATGCCAGTTGTGCCGGATTCATGTAGTCATCTTCGCTCATGGCGCGAATTTGCTCTTCGCTGATGAGAGGGATGTCTTGGTTGGCGGCCGGGGTCGATTTATTAGTTTTGGTCATAACTTCGCTTACCTTCGATACGACAGAGTTTTCAAATTGATCAGTTGATGCGGCGATACCGAGCAACTGTACAGGTTCCGCTTGGCATTGCTGTCCCGCTGTACTGCGTGCGACCTTGGCTTGCCGGCGTAAGTCAGGATTGCCGGCCGGCCATGGTGCCATGTTGATAACTTTTTACCGCTCTATGCCAGTCGCGCTATGCGCGCGTCAACGGGCGTGTTGGGTGGATCGGTTGCATGCCTGGCATGCGGCCAGCGGCAGTTTGCCAGCATTTCATGACAGGCGAACGACATGGGCCGTTTTCGTCGCTGATTTTGGCACGCTTTGCTTTATATTGCCATCCCGATTTGTTGACTAGCCGATCAGAGACGGCGACTTGTTGGTTTATACCAGCAAGATGGGTGTCGGACAGCGGGAAAGCGTGCTTAACTTTCCCTTTTGTTTCTGCTTTGCAACGGGTACTTTGCAGAACCCGGCTAGTTTATACCAAACATTGTTCGAGTCCGCGAATAAAAATGTCTTTTGGTAGATTTTTGCCAATAAAGACCATTTTGCTGCCGCGCACTTCGTTTTCGCCCCATTTGGCGCCCAAGTCGCTGCCCATCAGCTGGTGCACGCCCTGGAATACCACCTTGCGCTCGGCGCCCTGCATCAGCAGCACGCCCTTGTAGCGCAGCATGCGCGGACCATACACTTGCACCAGGCCGCCGAGGAACTCGTCGAGCTTGGCGCTGTCGAACGGTTGCGTGCTCTTGAAAACAAAGGCGGCGATATCGTCGCTGTGCTGCGCATGGTGGTGGTCGGCATGGCCGCAATCGGTGGCGCAGGCTTCAGTGTGCTTGTGCTCGTGCTTGTGCTCATGTGCGTGCTCATGTGCATGGTCATGATCGTGGACGTGCGCCGTTTCCGTGGCCAGGAAATCCGGGTCCAGTTCCAGCTTTTCGTTCAGGTTGAAGCCGCGGATGTCGAGTACTTCAGCCAGCGGGGCGCGGCCGAAATCGACCTTGGCGATCGGTGCGCGGGGATTGATGCGCTTCAGGCGGCGCGTCAGGACGGCCACGTCTTCTTCACTGACGAGGTCGGTTTTCGACAGCAGCAGCTTGTCGGCAAAGCCCACTTGCCGCTGGGCTTCTTCGTATTCATCAAGTTGCTTCATCGCATGGCGGGCGTCGACCACCGTGAGGATGGCGTCGAGCATGTAGTGGCTGCCCACTTCCTCGTCGACAAAGAAGGTTTGCGCCACGGGGCCGGGATTGGCCAGGCCCGTCGTTTCGATGACGACGCGGTCGAACGCCAGCAGGCCGGCGTCGCGCTTGCGCGCCAGTTCCGTCAAGCCCACGATCAGGTCGCCGCGCACGGTACAGCAGATGCAGCCGTTGTTCATTTCGATGATGTGCTCGTTGCTATCTTGCACCAGGATTTCATTGTCGATGTTTTCCTGGCCAAACTCGTTTTCGATCACGGCGATGCGCATGCCATGGTCTTCCTGCAGTATGCGGTTGAGCAAGGTGGTTTTGCCGGCGCCCAGGAAACCGGTGAGGATGGTGGTTGGAATCAGTGCCATGAAGGAGCCTATGCTGTAATCGGTGGTGCCGCCGCGCAAGCGGACGAATCCGGACGATTATGCCGGAATTTTGCAAAAGCTTGCAAATGCGCGCCGATCCGCTTGATATGGATCAGGCTAGCCCAGGGGCGCGGCTATCTACTTGACCTTGGCGCGCGGGTGGGCCTGGTCGTAGACGTGCGCCAGGTGCTGGAAATCGAGCGCCGTGTAGACCTGGGTCGAGGTGATGCTGGAATGGCCCAGCATTTCCTGCACGGCGCGCAAGTCGCCCGACGACTGCAGCACGTGCGAAGCGAACGAGTGGCGCAGCACGTGCGGGTGCACATTCGCGGGAATCTCGGCGGCCAGACCATGCGCCTTCAGGCGCAGCTGCAGCACGCGGGGCGAGATGCGTGTGCCACGCGTGCTTAAAAACAAGGCAGCGCTGCCATCGGCCGCCGGCGGGCGCACGGCCAGCCAGGCAGTCAGGGCCACGAGGGCCGCCTTGCCGACCGGCACCTTGCGCATCTTGTTGCCCTTGCCCGTGACGATGACTTCGAAGCTGGCCATGTCGAGCCATCCCAGCGAGGCGGGCTGGCCGCCATCGGCCTTGCAGTAATGGGTGTCCAGGCTGGTCAGTTCGGAGACGCGCAAGCCGCTCGAATACAGCAGCTCGAACATGGCGCGGTTGCACAGTTGCTCGGGCTCGGCGGCGCTTTGCTGGTGTTGCGCGGGCGCCACGAGGCGCACGGCATCGTCCACAGACAGGGCTTTGGGTAAGGTTTTGGCCCGCTTGGGCGCGCGGATGCCGTCGACGGGATTGGCGTCGAGCTGGGTCTCGCCGCTGAGCCAGTTGAAAAAGCCCCGCCACGACGACAGCTTGCGGGCGATCGAGCGCGGGTCGAGTCCACCGGCGTGCAGCTTGGCCGTGTAGCGGCGTACTTCGTTGTGCGCCAGCGCCGTCCATGGCGTGTTGCCGCTCAGTTCCAGCAAGGCGCGCAGGTCGCGCCCGTAGGCGTTCAGCGTATGCGGCGACAGCTTGCGCTGCGTGGCCAGCTGCGCCAGGTAGGCGTCGAGCCACTCGGCCTTGCCGCGCGCGTCACCCACGGCGTTCTCAGGCTGGCGAGCCGGCGCGCAGCGCGGCCAGGGCGGCGCTGGCCGTGGCGCCGATATGCACGAGGAAGTCCGTTCCCATGCTCGACGTAAAGCGTTCGCTGTCGGGCGAGCCGAGCACCAGCAAGCCGAAGGTGCCCGTGGTGTTCGGGGCGCGCAGGGCGATCATGACGGTCGATTCGATTTTATCCGCCTGCAACCAGTGCACGGCTTCGAAATCGCGGTTGCTGCCGCAATACGGCGTTTGCAGGCTGTTGGCGAACATGCGCACGTCGGCCGTGACATCTTCCGTGAACCAGCCGTCGGCGTGTTCCGGCAGCACTTGCCACAGCCGCAGGCTGACGTAGGGCACGTCGAAATTGCTTTGCAGCGCGTCGACCAGCACGCGCGGCATGTCCGCATCGTTGCGCACTTGCAGCATGGCCTGGTTCCAGCCGTGGAATTTGCTGGCGATATCGCCATTTTCCTCGGCCACGCGGCTCAGCTTGGACATGCGCAGTTCCAGCGCCTTGTACTTGTCGCGCATCACTTCCATCTGCCGCTCCTGCAGCGAGATGGTGCGTCCCGTCAGCGGGCTGCTCAGCTTGACCTCGCCGAGCAGGGCGGTATGCTCTTCGAAGAAATTCGGATGCTCGCTCAGGTACTGGGCGACGGTGCTGGAATCGAGTGTGGCGGTCATTGAGAATATCTGTCAGTGAAAGTTGAACGCTTCATTCTAACCGAGAGTACGGCGGCATAGGCGCAAAGGGCGAGGCGCCCGTGCATTTTCCGTGTGCCCATGAAAAAAGCGGCATGGTTGCCCATGCCGCTTTGCCTTCCTTGCTCAGCAATCACCCGCAGAGGGTGATTGCGGGGCATTAGAAGTTGTGATGTAAGCCCAGGCCGATGTAGGTCCGCGAAACATCTGCCTTGCGGTTCGAAATGTCCGCGTACAGGTAGGTGCGCTTCGACAGGTTGTAGTCGTAGCCCAGCGATGCCTGCTTGGTTTTGGTCACGCCGTCTGGCGTTTTTTGACCGTAGCCAGCGCGGATTTTGCCCGGGCCGACGTCGTAGTTGGCGCCGACCAGCCATGCTTTGGTGTCCGTATTGACGAGCTTGAAGTTGCTGTCATCCTGATGCTGGTACGACGCCATCAGTTTCAGTTCCGTGATCGGATTGAACGATGCGGCAACCGACCACAGCTTGGCTTCCAGCGCATTGCGCTCGTAGGCGGCCATGGCGGCGAATTGTGTGCTGTTGTACGTGGCCGAAACCGAGTACGGGTTCACTTCTGGCACGGCATTGAGCGGTACGGCGCGGTTGGCTGCTGTGGCAGTGATGGCGGCGTTGCCATTGGCTTCCTTGGCGGCGACGGTGGCATTGATCTGGAAGCCGCTAAATACTGGCGAGTTGTAGAACACGGCGTTCGAGAAGCGGTTACGCGAGTTGCCTGGTGCACTCAGCGGATCGCTGGTGTAGGCAGCCACCGTGATGTCGGTCTGGAAGCCGGCGGTCGTCGGCATGCCCGACCATGGTTCGAACGCAGTGCTCGCTTCCTGGAAAGCGGTCAGGCCACGGCCCAGACGCACGGTACCGAAGTCGCCTTGCAGACCGACGCGGCTTTGACCCTGGAACAGCGGACGGGAGTTGCTTTCCAGCGTACCCGTGTCGGATTCATAGCGAATTTCCAGTTGGAAAATGGCTTTCAAGCCATTGCCCAGATCTTCCGTACCCTTGAAACCCAGCTTGTTGTTGTCGCGTTTCGTCACGACAGTGCTCGAACCGGTCGTTTTGCCCAGGCCCGCATCGATCGTGCCGTAGATTTGGACGGACGACTGCGCTTGTGCGGTTGCGGCAAAGGCGCCGAAGAGTGCGAGGGCAACGAGTGATTTTTTCATGTCTTATTCCCTATTAAAAAGTGAGTTCCGTCCGAGATCCGAGCAGATTGAAATGCGCCAACTGCCGCGTTTCGATGAATGAACCTTAATTCGTCGGCGCGCAAGTCGTGTGGGATTGGTCAAATATGCGTGAAAAGATTGGTGAAAAGCGGCATAACTGCATGCCCCTGTTGTATTTTTGTAACGCGCGGTTTCTGTCGCTCCTGCGCCGATGAGCAACGTTCTCCCATCGCCACGCTCGCGGCGCCTTGCCATATTGACGTGTCCAGGCCACGACATTGTTGCGTTGAATCAAGTTCTTAAGCCGGCTTTGGCGGATTTATGACACAAGGACGTTACACTAAGGGACGGCCTGCATCGATGGGCCTGGAGACGGCTCACCATTATTAGAATCATTGACTCAATATCGAGAATCGATGGCAAATCGCGAAACATTAGGATTGATCAAGGGCGCACGTGCTGGCGATGTCGCTTGCCAGCTGGCGTTGGGACGGGTGTATCTGTTTGGGCAGGGTGTGCCGCAAAGCTTGCCGACCGCCTTGCACTGGCTGGCGCGGGCGGCCCAGGAGGATAGCGAGGAAGCGTGTTTGCTGATAGGCATGCACGTGCCTTTCGAAGTGGCGCAACCGGCGGCCAAGGCGCTGATTCCCTATTACGCGCAGGCCTTCGATACCGGCCTCGTGCAGGCAGGGCTGGTGCTGGCGCAACTGGTGCTGGCCAATGCCGCCAGCAGCAGTGAAGCCTTGCGCGCCAAGGCGCGCGTGGCGCTGGACGCCGCCGTGCGCGCCGGCTTGCCCGATGCGCAATGGTTGCTCTCCATGCACGAAGGATCGCTTGCAGCGTCCGGGCCGGACAAGGGCCTTGCTGTCGAGCCCGTTTTCGATGGCGACGCGCCGCTGCACGCCTGGCTGGAGCAGGCTTGGAACCAGGGCAATCATGCGGGCTTTTTGTCGCAAGGCCTGCCGCTGGCGCGTGAGTTGCTTCAGCGCCAGGCGGCGGCTGGCGCGCGCACGATCGCCCTCGACGCGCAGCAGGTGCTGTTGCTGTCGCGTTGCGCCCAGGCATTGGCGCCCGGCGGCGATGCGGAAGGCTGGCAGTGCTGCGAACTGGCCGCGCATGGTGGCGACCGCACGGCGCAGCTGGAGCTGGGGCTCGGCTATGCGCGCATGGATGCGCACGGCCAGCGCCAGGCCACGCGCAATGGCGCGGCCAATTTCAAGCGTGCCGTGCGCTGGCTGACGCAGGCGGGCGAGCAGGGACTGGCTGAAGCCTGGTTCGTGCTGTCGCGTATCTATACAAAACCGGAATTTTCCCAGCGCAATGTGGTGGAAGCCCATTTCTGCCTGGAGCGTGCCGCCGACCTGGGGCATGGCCCGGCCCAGCTCGAGTGCGGCATGCATGCGTGGCGTAACCGCCGCGACGGCGTCAACAACGATGTGCGGGCCGCGTACTGGCTGCTGCAGGCGCAGGCGCAAGGCAGCCGTGAAGCGGAAGCGGCGCTGGCGAAAATCGCGCCGCGAGGCGAGCCCGGCGACTGGGGCCAGGGTGCCGCCATGCACGCGGATGGGCATTTGCGCCAGCTGAGTCAGAGCCACCCTCTGCTGGCGGCGCGCCTGGAACTGGCGCGCTGCTTTCATCTGTCGCGTGCCGAGGCGCTGCTGCTCGACATCCATGCGGCCGACCAAGGGCATTGTTTGCTGATCGATATCAGCGCCACGCATGGACGCGGCAAGCGGCGCCTCGTGCTGATCCGCACGGCGCTGGAGCGTCAGTTGCTCGACCAGGTGGTGCGCCTGTTCGAGCGCGTCGATTGCGGCATCGATGGTCCGGAAGGCAATTACCGGCAGCGCCTGTACCGCCTGAAGTGCTATCTGGCCGAGCTCGATGCCGCGCAGGAACAGCAGTTCCTGGCGGCATGATGCAGCGTTGATTACAGCTCGATCGTGCCTTCGAACACGGTCACGGCCGGGCCCGTCATCAGGACGGGGTGGCCGGGGCCCTGCCAGGCGATCGACAGCTCGCCGCCGCGCGCGCTGATGTGCACCGGGGAATCGAGCAAGCCGCGACGGATGCCGGCCACGGCGGCCGCGCAGGCGCCCGTGCCGCACGCCAGGGTTTCGCCCGCGCCCCGTTCGAACACGCGCAGTTTCACGTGCTGGCGGTTGACGACCTGCATGTAGCCGGCGTTGACCCGGCGTGGGAAACGCGGATGGTGCTCGATCAGCGGGCCCGATCGTTCCAGGTCTTGCGCGTCGACATCGTCGACCACTTGCACGGCGTGCGGATTGCCCATCGACACGACGGACACCAGCACGGGAGCCGCGTGGCCCGGCAGTGCCAGGTCCAGCGGCCACAACAGATCGGTGCCTTGCTCCACACCGGCGAGGCCCGCCGCATCGAACGGCACCAGCGCCGGCTCGAGCACGGGCGCGCCCATGTCGACCGTGATGCTGCCGTCGAGTTCCAGGCGCGGCGCGATGACGCCGGCCATGGTTTCCACGCGGATGCTCGCCTTGCTTGACAATCCTTTTTCGCTGACGAACTTGACGAAGGCGCGCGCGCCGTTGCCACATTGCTCGACTTCGCCGCCATCGTTGTTATAGATGCGGTAGCGGAAGTCGCAGCCGGGCAGGCGCGGTTTTTCCACCACGAGGATCTGGTCGGCGCCGATGCCGAAACGGCGGTCGGCCAAACGCTGCCACTGGGCCGGCGTGAAATCGATATTCTGGTTGATGGCGTCGATGACGATGAAGTCATTGCCGGCGCCATGCATTTTCGTAAAGTGGAGTTTCATGTTCTGCCGTATCACTGGTGCTGGTTATAGAACGACGCTTCGCCTTCCGGACGCGTCTTGAAGCGTTTATGGGTCCAGAAATACTCGGCCGGCGCTTCGCGCACGCGCTCCTCGATGAACTCGTTCATGCGGCGCGTGGCGGCCGTGATGTCGTCGCCCGGATAATCGTCCCACGCCGGATAGTATGTCACTTGCCAGCCCTGGTAGTTGGGCAGGAAGGTGGCGATGACGGGAATCACCTGCGCCTTGGCGGCCAGCGCCAGGCGCGCCGTGGCCGTCAGGGTGGCGGCGGGCACGCCGAAGAAGGGCACGAATTCCGCATCCTTCTCGCCGAAATCCATGTCCGGCAGCATGAAGTACGGCAAGCCGTCGCGCAGCGCGCGCAAAATCGTCTTGATGCCGTCCTGGCGCGTAAACAGCTTGGGCGGCTTGAAGCGGGAACGGCCGTTGCGCAAGGCCTGGTCGAAGGCGGCATTCTTTTGCTGCACGTACATCGACGAAGCGGAAATTTCCATGGCCGTGGCGGCGCCCGCCACGTCGAGGCAGACGAAATGCGGACACAGCAAAATCGTGGGCTTGGCCGCGATCTGCTGGCCCGGGAAGGCCGGCACTTTTTTGATCAGGCGGTTCAGGCGCGCTTCCGACGACCACCACAGGATGCTGCGCTCCCACACGCTGCGTGAATACGCCTGGAAATGCTGGCGCGCCAGCGCCACGCGCTGGGCTTCCGTCAGTTCCGGCATGCACAGGCGCAGATTCGTCAGGGCGATTCTGCGCCGCGTGGGCATGGCGATGAACAGCACGCTGCCGACGGCCACGCCGAAGCGGCCGAGGATGGGTAAGGGCAGCCAGTGCAGCAGCCACATGAAGGCGATCAGCAGTCTCATGCCGGCTCCTTGGCGGCATCGGCGCCGGCGGATGTCGGCGGCGGTGCGCCGCGCGGCACTTTATAGCGGTTGTAGCTCCACAAATATTGCGCGGGGCTGCGCGCGATCAATTGCTCCATGGCCGCATTGATGGTGCGCGCCTGCTCGGCCGAAGTGCTGTCGAGCGACTCGGTAAACGGCACGAAATGCACGACGTAGCCGCGCCCGCCAGGCAGGCGTTCCGCGTAGGTGATGATGACTTCGGCGCCGCCCATCTGCGCCAGCTTGGCGGGCAGGGTCATGGTGTAGGCGGGACGGCCGAAGAAATCGGCCCACACGCCTTCACCCTCTTGCGGCACCTGGTCGGGCAGCAGGCCGATCGGTTGTCCCTTTTTCAGGCATTTGGCAAAGATGCGCACGCCCGACATGTTCGCTGGCGCCAGCATCAGGTTTTCGCGCGCGCGCGCTCCTTCGATCAGCGGTTTGAGGGCGGCGCGCTTGGGCGGGCGGTACATCACGGTGAGCGGCGTGCGCAGCGCGATCTGCTGGGCGACGATTTCAAAGCAGCCCAGGTGCGGTGTCAGGAAGACAATACCGCGGCCATGCTGCAGCGCTTTTTCCACCAGTTCCCAGTTTTCCACCGTTGCATGGCGCGCCACGCGCTCGGCCGGCGCGCACCAGATGAAGGGCAACTCCAGCACGCTCTTGCCCGCTTCGGCCACGGCCGTGTGCAAGTGTTGCGAAAACCCCGCACCTTGCATGTTCTCGCGCATGCGGCGGCGGTAGGACGGCGAAATGGCGTAAATCACCCAGCCGAGCACAGCGCCCAGGCCATGCAGGACGGGCAGGGGAAAGATCGATAAGAAGCGGAAAATTGGGACTAACATGTATAAGCGGTTTCCAGGAATGGCGTGTTGCCGTGCCAAAATTTTTTAAGAAGCGTAAAATACCACGTATGCAGTAACCGCTGAGTTAATAGACAACTTGCGATGCGGAATATAAATCTCGCTAAAGCGTCGCAGGCAAAATCCTCTTTACTGCGACAGAACATTCACATAGTAAACAGGAGCTTGCAATGTCAAACGACTATCTCTTCACTTCCGAATCCGTTTCGGAAGGCCATCCCGACAAGGTTGCCGATCAAATTTCCGACGCCATCCTTGACGCCATCCTGACCCAGGATCCAGCCGCCCGCGTGGCTGCCGAAACCCTGTGCAACACGGGTCTGGTGGTGCTGGCTGGCGAGATTACCACCCACGCCAATGTGGATTATATTCAAGTTGCGCGCGAAACCATCAAACGCATCGGCTACGACAACACGGAATACGGCATCGACTACAAGGGTTGCGCCGTGCTGGTGGCCTACGACAAGCAGTCGCCGGACATCGCGCAAGGCGTCGATGAAGGTGCGGGTATTGACCTGGATCAAGGCGCTGGCGACCAGGGCCTGATGTTCGGCTACGCTTGCGATGAAACGGCCGAGCTGATGCCTGCCGCCATCCACTACGCGCACCGCCTGGTCGAGCGCCAGTCGCAGCTGCGCAAGGATGGCCGTTTGCCATGGCTGCGTCCGGATGCGAAATCGCAAGTGACCCTGCGCTACGTCGATGGCCGCCCCGTCGGCGTGCACACGGTCGTGCTGTCGACCCAGCATGCGCCGGAAATCTCGCATTCGCAGATCGAAGAAGCCGTCATCGAAGAAATCATCAAGCCCATCCTGCCGCGCGAATGGCTGACCGAGACCAAATTCCTCGTCAACCCGACGGGCCGTTTCGTCATCGGCGGTCCGCAAGGCGATTGCGGCTTGACCGGCCGCAAGATCATCGTCGACACCTACGGCGGCGCAGCCCCGCACGGCGGCGGCGCGTTCTCGGGCAAGGACCCGTCGAAAGTCGACCGTTCGGCAGCCTATGCGGCCCGTTACGTGGCGAAAAACATCGTCGCGGCCGGTCTGGCGCGCCAATGCCAGGTGCAGGTCAGCTACGCCATCGGCGTGGCCAAGCCGATCAACATCACCGTCTACACGGAAGGCACGGGCGTGATTCCGGATACGGAAATCGCCAAGCTGGTGCTGGCGCACTTCGACTTGCGTCCAAAAGGCATCGTGCAAATGCTCGACCTGCTGCGCCCGATCTACCAGAAGAGCGCCGCCTACGGTCATTTCGGCCGCGAAGAGCCGGAATTCACGTGGGAGCGTACGGACAAGGTCGCCCTGCTGCGCGACGCCGCCGGCCTGAAGTAATCTAGTTCGACTTGCAAGAAAAGCGCCCCGGCCTGCTGGCTGCGGGCGCTTTTTTTATGTGTTGTTACATGGCAATGTATGGCGAACAAGCTGGCGCACCGGCCTTGACAATGTTAAAATCCCCCGTCCGAGGAGCGTTGCGACGAAGAAATTCGCCAGGCTCGGAATATCCTGCAACCGCGCTCACGTACCTTTTTCAACTGAAAGGAGGGCGTGATGAACGCCGTACTCAAATCGCAACACGACTACACCATCGCCGATATCACCTTGGCCGCATGGGGCGACAAAGAAATCAAGATTGCTGAAACGGAAATGCCTGGCCTGATGGCCATCCGCGAAGAATTCGCGGCAGCGCAGCCTCTGAAAGGCGCGCGCATCACCGGTTCCATCCACATGACCATCCAGACCGCCGTGCTGATCCAGACCCTGGAAGCACTGGGCGCGCAAGTGCGTTGGGCATCGTGCAACATTTACTCGACGCAAGACCACGCCGCCGCCGCCATCGCTGCGGCCGGTACGCCTGTGTTCGCCGTCAAGGGCGAGTCCTTGGACGACTACTGGGAATACACGCACCGCATCTTCGAATGGCCGAACGTGGACGGCAAGGCTGTCTACTCGAACATGATCCTCGACGATGGCGGCGACGCTACCCTGCTGCTGCACCTGGGCGTGCGCGCGGAAACCGACCTGTCGGTGCTGGCCAATCCGGGTTCGGACGAAGAAATCTGCCTGTTCAATTCGATCAAGAAACACTTGCTGGCCGATCCGACCTGGTATTCGAAGCGTCTGCCGGAAATCCTGGGCGTGACCGAAGAAACGACGACCGGCGTGCACCGTCTGTATCAGATGCACAAGGAAGGCAAGCTGGCTTTCCCTGCGATCAACGTGAACGATTCCGTCACGAAATCGAAGTTCGACAACCTGTATGGCTGCCGCGAATCCTTGGTCGACGGCATCAAGCGCGCCACCGACGTGATGATCGCCGGCAAAGTGGCCGTCATCGCCGGTTACGGTGATGTCGGCAAGGGTTCGGCCCAAGCCATGCGCGCCCTGTCGGCGCAAGTGTGGGTGACGGAAGTCGATCCGATCTGCGCACTGCAGGCGGCGATGGAAGGCTACCGCGTGGTGACCATGGATTACGCCTGCGAACACGGCGACATCTTTGTCACTTGCACGGGCAACTATCACATCCTCACGCACGATCACCTGACGCGCATGAAAGACCAGGCCATCGTCTGCAACATTGGTCACTTCGACAATGAAATCGACGTCGCTTCGCTGAAGCAATACGAGTGGGAAAACATCAAGCCGCAAGTCGACCACATCATCTTCCCGTCGGGCCGCCGCATCATCCTGCTGGCCGAAGGCCGCCTGGTCAACCTCGGTTGCGGCACGGGCCACCCGTCGTACGTGATGAGCTCGTCGTTCGCCAACCAGACGATCGCCCAGATCGAACTGTACGCAAACACGGCCAACTACCCGGTCGGCGTGTACACCCTGCCTAAACACCTGGACGAAAAAGTCGCCCGTTTGCAACTCAAAAAGTTGAATGCGCAGCTGACGGAACTGACGCAAGAGCAAGCCGACTACATCGGCGTGCGCACGGAAGGTCCATACAAGCCAGAGCACTACCGCTATTAAGATGGTTGCCTCATGAACCTACTGCGCGGCGCGGGGCGCAGCCGGCGATGCTCGCTGTACCTTCGTACAGCTGCGCTTCTCGGCCACGCCGCGCATCCGCTCGCTACGGTTCCTGAGGCAACAAGACTGATCGGTATATCTTTTGTGCCGGCTATTGCCGGCCTGACTTTCTTTGACAGGCTAGAGAAATGCGCTTGCTACTGATTTGGTTTATCAATGCGGCAGCCCTGTTTGCCGTCCCCTACCTGATGCATTCGGTGACGATGAGCAGCGGCTGGACCGCGCTGCTGGCCGCTGCCGTGCTGGGGCTGGTCAATGCGCTGATCCGTCCTTTGCTGATCTTGCTGACCCTGCCCGTGACGTTCTTGTCGCTGGGCCTGTTCATTCTGATCATCAACGGCTTCATGTTCTGGCTGGTGGCGCAAATAATCGATGGTTTCCATGTCGCCAGTTTCTGGTCGGCCGTGGGTGGTGCATTGCTGTACAGCGTCATTTCCTGGGCCCTGTCGACCTTACTTTTGAGTAATGACGATGGAAAAGCATAATTTCAGTATTGAGTTTTTCCCGCCGAAAACCCCGGAAGGGGCGGAAAAGCTGCGCGCCACGCGTGTCAAGTTGTCTGAGTTGCATCCAAAGTATTTCTCGGTGACCTTTGGCGCCGGCGGCACCACGCAGCAGGGTACCCTGGACACCGTACGCGAGATCCTGGCGGCCGGCGAACAGGCCGCACCGCATCTGTCTTGCGTCGGCGGTTCGCGCGAATCGATCCGCGCCGTGCTGGCCGACTTCAAGGCGGCCGGCGTGCAGCGTATCGTGGCTTTGCGCGGCGATTTGCCCAGCGGCTATGGCGCTTCGGGCGAGTTCCGTTACGCCAACGAGCTGGTGGAATTCATCCGCGCCGAGACGGGCGACCATTTCCATATCGAAGTGGCCGCCTATCCGGAAGTGCACCCGCAAGCCCGTTCGCCGCAGGACGACCTGAATGCGTTCGCGCGCAAGGTGCAGGCTGGCGCGAATGCCGCCATCACCCAGTACTTCTACAATGCCGACGCGTATTTCCAGTTTGTCGAGCAGACGCAGAAGATGGGCATCAACGTGCCCATCGTGGCCGGCATCATGCCGATCACGAACTACACGCAGCTGATGCGCTTTTCGGACATGTGCGGCGCGGAAATTCCACGCTGGGTGCGTCTGAAACTGGCCAGCTTCGGCGACGACAGCGCATCCATCAAGGCCTTCGGCCTCGACGTGGTGACGGGCTTGTGCGAACGCCTGCTGGAAGGCGGCGCGCCAGGTTTGCATTTCTATAGCATGAACCAGGCGGCCGCCACGACGGCCCTGTGGCAGCGCCTGGTGAAATAAACCGTCCTGACTCGTCAGTACAGATCGCCCTCGGTCACGACGTGATCGAGGGCGATGTCGTATTCGCCATTGGGAAAGCTGGCCGCCAGGCAGGCGTAGGCGATCCCGAGCGTGCGCGGACGCGGCGTGGCAGCCAGGGTACGGTCGTAATACCCGCCGCCATAGCCGAGCCGGAAGCGTTCCTCATTGAATCCCAGGCAGGGCACGAGCAGGGTGGCGGGCGCCGGACGCAGGCGCAAACGGGCCGGCACGGCCACGCCCATGCCATCCTTGACCATGGGCTCGCCCGGCGTCCAGGCGGAAAAGGCCAGCGGCGCATGCTTTTCCAGCACCACGGGCAGGCTTAATTGCACGCCGCGCGCGGCCAGTTGGGCATAGGCATCGTGCAAGTCCGGCTCGCCATGCAGGGGCCAGTACACGCCCAGTTCCTTGACGTTTTCCTGCGCGCACCAGTCCAGCAGGCGCTGCGCGATGGCCGCATCCCACCCCGCGCGCGTGGCGTCGGGCAGGGCGCGCCGGGCCGCCAGCAGGGCTTTGCGCAAGCCGGCTTTTTCCTGTGGCGCAATGGGTGGCCGTGTAGCCGGATCGCATGTTATTCTAGGGTCGCTATTCATATCACCATCAAGTTAAGATTGAGAGTCGTACATTGATTTCCCCACTGAAATGGATTGCCGGCACGATGCTGTGTGTTGCATCGGCCTTGTCTCCTCTGGCCGCCCTGGCCCAGGTTTCCACCACCATATCCCCAGCCGCTCCCGACACGCGCAGCGAGGACGATGCCTTCCTGCTGCTGCGCGACGCCGCGCGCAAGGATGACGTCGAAAAAGCCGACTTTTATGCGGGGCGCCTGACGAATTACCAGATTCCATCATATGTTGACTATTATCGGCTGAAACCGCGCATCAAACTGCTGACCGAGGCGCAATTTCGCGATTACCTGAACCGCTACAAGGGCAGCGCCATCGCCGACCGTTTCCGCAACGACTGGCTGCTGGAACTGGGCCGCAAGCGCGACTGGGTCGTGTTTGATGAGCAATATCCGCAATTCGCCCTCGACGACGATACCCAGCTCAAGTGCTACGCGCTGATGTCGCGCGCGGCCAAGGGCCAGAACGTGGCCGCCGAGGCGCGCAACCTGCTGGTGTCGCCGCCCGGCTATGGCGAAGCGTGTGGCAGCCTGATCGCGACATTGGCGCAAAACGGCCAGTTCGACACGAACGACCTGTGGGCGCAGATCCGCCTGGCGGGCCAGACCAACGCCACGGGCCCGGCGCGCCGCATCGCGCTGCTGCTGGGCGCCTCCGACGCGAAGATGGCGCAAGCGATCGACTTGCCGGCGCTGGTGCTGGCCAAGGGCGCGGGCGCCAGCCGTGCCGACCACGAGATGTATCTGGTGGCCGTTGGCCGCATGGCGAAAAGCACCTTGAAACTGGGCGTCGTCGCCTTGCAAAAGGCCAGTGCGCAGCTGACGGCGCAGGAACAGGCCATCGGCTGGGCCAGCCTGGCGCTGCAAGCGTCGTATGCGCTGGCGCCGGAAGCGTTCGAATATTGGCAAAAGACTAATGGTGCGCCGCTGACCCTGGAACAGATGCAATGGAAGGCGCGTATCGCCTTGCGCGAAGGTAACTGGCCTGTGGTGAAGTCCAGCATCCAGGCCATGCCGGCCTCCCTGCGCACCGATCCTACCTGGGTGTACTGGCTGGCGCGCGCGCAGCAGGCGGAAACGCCGGGCCGTCCGAACGCGCAGGCGGACGCCCTGTACCGCACGATCAGCGATCAATCGAATTTCTATGGTTTGCTGGCCAATGAAGAACTGGGCAACCACCTGGTGCTGCCGCCGCCGGGCCAGCCCATCACGCCGGCGGAAATCGCCGCCATGGCCGCCAATCCGGGTCTGCAGCGGGCCTTGAAATTTTTTAACATGCGCTTGCGCTTCGAAGGCACGCGCGAATGGAACTGGGAATTGCGTTCGATGACGGACCGCCAGCATCTGGCGGCCGCGGAATTTGCGCGCCAGAACAATGTGCTCGACCGCATGGTCAACACCTCGGACCGCACGCGCCTGGAAGTGGACTATACGCAGCGCTACCCGACGCCGCACGACGACGTCATGCACCCGGCCACGCAAACCCTGGGTCTCGACAAAGCCTGGGTGTATGGCCTGATCCGCCAGGAATCGCGCTTCATCATGGATGCCCAGTCGCACGTGGGCGCGTCCGGCCTGATGCAGGTGATGCCGTCGACGGCCCGTTATGTCGCCAAGAAGATCGGCCTCACCGATTTCGTCACGGAAACCTTAAGCGACGTGCGCACCAACGTCTTGCTGGGCACGAACTACCTGAACATGGTGCTTGGCGGCCTTGACGGTTCGCAAGTGCTGGCCAGCGCCGCCTACAACGCGGGACCGGGGCGCTTGCGCATCTGGCGCGCCACCATGACCCGTCCGCTGGAAGGCGCCGTCTTCGCTGAAACGATTCCATATACGGAAACGCGCGGCTACGTGAAAAACGTGATGGCCAACGCCACGTATTACGCGGCCCTGTTCGAGAAGAGCCCGCAGTCGCTGAAGGCGCGCCTGGGTACCGTGGGACCGAAAAACAGCGCTGTTTCTGCCGATTTGCCATCATCCAACTAAAGCTACCCGACCATGCAAACGACCATCCTTGATCCCAGCCTGACGCAAACCCTGGCCGCCGCCCGCGAGCCGGGCCTGACCCTCATCATTGGCAACAAGAATTACTCGTCGTGGTCGATGCGTCCATGGGTGGCCATGACGGCCTTCGGTATCCCGTTCCAGGAAGTGCGCGTGCTGCTCGACCAGGGCGACACGGCCACCAAAATTGCCGCGTATTCGGCCAGCGGCCGCGTGCCCGTGCTGCTGGCGGGCGAGATCACGATCTGGGACAGCCTGGCCATCTGCGAATACCTGGCCGAGCAGTTTCCCGATAAGCACATGTGGCCGCAAGACGTGGCCGCGCGCGCCATGGCGCGCTGTGTCTGCGCGGAAATGCATTCCGGTTTCACGGGCTTGCGCACGGACATGTCGATGAACATCAAGGCGAAATTGCCGGGCCGGGGCCGCACGGCCGCCGCGCAGGCCGACATCGGCCGCATCAGCGAAATCTGGGAAGAGTGTTTATCGCGCTTTGGCCACCACCAGTTCCTGTTTGGCGACTTTTCCATCGCCGACGCGTATTTCGCCCCCGTCGTCATGCGTTTCCGCACCTATGGCGTGAGCCTGGCGCCGGCGCTGAACGCGTATTGCGAGCGCGTGCAGGCGCACCCGGCCGTCGCCCGCTGGATCGCGGAAGCGCTGGCGGAAACGGAAACGGCGCCCAAGCACGACGCGGAACTGCCTGACTAAGAAAAGAGTGTTATGAAGATATACACGGTCGGTGGCGCGGTGCGCGACCAACTGCTGGGCCTGCCCGTGAAAGACCACGACCACGTCGTCGTCGGCGCCACGCCGGAAGACATGCTGCGCCGGGGCTTCCGGCCCGTCGGCAAGGATTTCCCCGTCTTCCTGCACCCGAAGACGCAGGAAGAGTACGCGCTGGCCCGCACGGAGCGCAAGACGGCCCCCGGCTACCGGGGCTTTGTCTTCCACACGGCGCCCGACGTCACCCTCGAAGAAGACCTGGTGCGCCGCGATCTGACCATCAACGCCATCGCGCAAGCCGAGGACGGCAGCCTGACGGACCCGTTCGGCGGCATCGAGGATATCCGGAACAAAATCTTCCGCCACGTTTCCGACGCGTTCGGCGAAGACCCCGTGCGCATCCTGCGCCTGGCCCGCTTTGCCGCCCGCTTCGATACTTTTACGGTGGCGCCCGCCACCATGGCCCTCATGCGTCAAATGGTGCTGGACGGCGAAGTCGACGCCCTGGTGGCCGAGCGCGTGTGGCAGGAAGTGGCCAAGGGGCTGATGGAGGCGCGTCCGTCGCGCATGCTGACGGTGCTGCAGGAATGCGGCGCGCTGGAACGCATCCTGCCGGAACTGACAGTCAACGAACATTTGCTGCAGGTGATCGATCATGCCGCCAGTGCCGGTCATGACCTGTGCGTGCGCTTTGCCGTGCTGATGCTGGCCGTGCCGCTTGGGCAGATCAACGCGCTCAGCGAGCGCCTGCGCGTGCCCAACGATTGCCGCGAGCTGGCCGTGATGGCGGCGCGCGAGCAGGTCGCCGTTGCCGGTGCGCTGGCCTTGAGCGCCGAGGAACTGGTGCGCTTGTGCGAACGCTGCGACGGACTGCGCAAGCCGCAGCGCTTCGTGCAGATGCTGGACGCCATCGCCTGCGACGTGCATGCCCAGGATACTGCGTTCCCGCAGTCGGCCTGGCTGCAAGCGATGCTGGCCGCCGTGCGCGGCGTCGATGCGGGCGCGCTGGCACAAGCTTGCGCACACGAACCGAAGCGCATTCCCGAGCTCATCCACGTGGCGCGGGTCGAGGCCGTCACGAATGCGATCAGCGGCACGGAGCTGCCATGACCCTGCCCAAATTATTCCAGAACCCGTTTCGCCGCTGGCTCAGCCGTAGCGGCGGGCGCCCGACCGTGCTCGTCAAGCAATTGCATGAGCGCGACCGGCGCCGCATGATGAAGCACTTCCTGTCGCTCGAGAAAAGCGACCGCCTGCTGCGCTTCGGCAGCGCCTTGCCCGATGAGCTCGTCGCCCAGTACGTGCACAAGATGGATTTTTCGCGCGACATGGTCTACGGCGTCTATAACAGCCTGTTCAAGCTGGTGGGCGTGGGGCATCTGGCGTTCGCGCCGAAGGACAAGTCGCCGGCGAAAAGCGTCGTGACGGACAAGGAGCAGGTGGCCGAGTTTGGCGTATCCGTGTCGAAATCCATGCGCGGCATGGGCGTGGGCTCGAAATTGTTCGAGCGGGCGGCAATTCACTGCCGTAACAACGACGTCGATACCCTGTACATGCATTGCTTGTCGTCCAACAAGACGATGATGCATATCGCCAAGAAGGCGGGCATGGAAATCCAGCGCGACTATGGCGAAGCCGATGCTTATTTGAAATTGTTGCCGCCGAATCCGGGCAGCATGCTGCAGGAAGCCGTGCAGGAGCAGTTCGCCATGTTCGACTACACGTTCAAGGCGAATGCGCGCGCCGCCAGCAAGTTGTTCGAGCGCTTGCCGGGCCGCAAGAAGAAGCCCGGGCCGCCGTCACCGCCGTCACAATAAGGGCAGGGCCGTCGTATCCTTGATGCGCTGCAAGGCAAAGCTCGATTTCACGTCCAGCACGGCCGGGTGGCGCAGCAGGGTCGCCATCATGAAGCGTGAAAAGTGCTCCATGTCTTCCACGTGCACGCGCAGCAGATAATCCATCTCGCCCGTCATCGCATAACAGGCCACCACTTCCGGCCATTGCGCCACCGCCACGGCGAAGTCGGCGCGCGGCGACGTGTTCGTCACCAGATTCGGCGCCAGTACTCTTGCCGTGCTGTGGGCATGGGCGGTGGCGTCGCTGTGCTTTTCCAGCCGCACGTTGACGTAGGCGAGCAAGCCCAGGCCGATCTTTTCCGGGTCCAGCAGGGCCACGTACTGGCGGATCACGCCCGCTTCTTCCAGCCGTTTGACGCGGCGCAAGCATGGCGACGGCGACAGGCTGACCTGCTCGGCCACGTCCTGATTCGACAGGCGGCCATCGGCCTGCAGGACGGAGAGGATCTTGCGATCCGTTTTATCCAGCGTAATTTTGCTCATGCTTCCTCCGGTGGTTCGTGTTTCACGCAATATTATTGCGCAAATCATGATTGTTCGGGAGATCTTTGGCATTTAATGCCCGTGACCCGCGCCTATACTGTGCGCTACTTCTTGGAGGAGACATCATGCAATTTCAGCCTTGGGATAACCCGATGGGTACCGATGGTTTCGAGTTCGTCGAGTATGCAGCACCAGACCCAAAAGCATTGGGCAAGCTGTTCGAGAACATGGGATTCACGGCCATCGCGCGCCACCGCCACAAGGATGTGACCCTGTACCGTCAGGGCGACATCAATTTCATCATCAATGCCGAACAAGATTCGTTCGCGCAGCGTTTTGCCCGCCATCACGGCCCGTCCGTGTGCGCCATCGCCATCCGTGTCGATGACGCCGCCTTCGTCTACCGCCGCGCGCTGGAACTGGGCGCCTGGGGTTTCGACAATAAAACGGGCCCGATGGAGCTGAACATTCCCGCCATCAAGGGCGTGGGCGATTCCTTGCTGTACTTCGTCGACCGCTGGCGCGGCAAGGGCGCCGACAAGCCGGACGCGGCCGCACCCGGCGGCATCGGCGACATCAGCATCTATGACGTCGATTTCGTCGCCATTCCCGGCGCCGTCGCCAACCCCGTTGGCCATGGCCTGACCTATATCGACCACCTGACGCACAATGTGCACCGTGGCCGCATGAAGGAATGGGCAAGCTTCTATGAAAACCTGTTCAACTTCCGCGAAGTGCGCTACTTCGACATCGAAGGCAAGCTGACGGGCCTCAAGTCGAAGGCCATGACTTCGCCGTGCGGCAAGATCCGCATCCCGATCAATGAATCGTCGGACGACAAGTCGCAGATCGCCGAATACCTGGACCAGTACCATGGCGAAGGCATCCAGCACATCGCCCTGGGCACGGACAATATCTACGCGTCCGTGCAAGGCATGCGCGATACGGGTATCGATTTCCAGGATACGATTGAAACCTACTATGAGCTGGTCAACCGCCGCCTGCCGAACCATGGCGAGCAACTGGAAGAACTGCGCCGCTTGCGCATCCTGATCGATGGCCACAGCACGGAAAACGAACGCGAACTGCTGCTGCAAATCTTCACGCAGACGGTAATCGGCCCGATCTTCTTCGAGATCATCCAGCGCAAGGGCGACCAGGGCTTCGGCGAAGGCAATTTCCGCGCCCTGTTCGAGTCGATCGAGCTGGACCAGATCAAGCGCGGCGTGCTGAAAGATACGAACGCGGCGTAAGCTGGTGGTGTTTGTCGGCTTACGCCGTTCCGGCTAAGCCGACCTACGGCTGGGGCCAGTAATGTAGGTCGGGTTAGCCAGGATGGCGTAAGCCGACATGCCCGCAAAAAGAAGCACTAAAAAGCAGCAAAAAGCACAAACACGGGAGTGCAGTGCAGCAAAGAACTGCGCGCCTTCCTGTGGTAGTCTACGACAAACAAGTCATTTTTCCGCACCGGCATTGCTCACAAAGCGCGGCCGGTACGTGTGAGTTCAACCGACTTTGCACGCGTAGCACAGAGAATAATGGAGACAAGTAATGAATGCAGCTATCAAGGGCTCGAGTCTTGAGCCGGGCGCGCACGCGTCCGAGATTTCCCTGAACGACAAATACACGCTCGAGCGTGGCCGCGCCTTCATGACGGGCACGCAAGCGCTGATCCGCCTGCCCATGCTGCAGCGCGAGCGCGACCTGAAGGCTGGCCTGAATACGGCCGGCTACATCACCGGCTACCGCGGTTCGCCTGTGACGTCCGTCGACATGACGGCGATCAAGGCAAAAAAATATCTCGATGAACACCATGTCAAATTCCATCCGGGCCTGAACGAAGACCTGGCCGCCACGGCCGTCTGGGGCACGCAGCAAACGAACTTGTTCGAAGACGCGAAATACGACGGCGTGTTCGGCATGTGGTACGGCAAGGGCCCCGGCGTCGACCGCTGCGGCGATGTGTTCAAGCACGCCAATAACGCCGGTTCCGCCAAGCACGGCGGCGTGCTGGTGCTGGCCGGCGACGACCATGCGGCCAAATCGTCGTCCACGGCGCACCAGTCCGACCATATCCTGAACGCCTGCGGCATTCCCGTGCTGTATCCGTCGTCGGTGCAGGAATACATCGACTACGGCTTGCATGCGTGGGCCATGAGCCGCTACACGGGCCTGTGGGTGTCGATGAAATGCGTGACCGACATCATCGAGTCGGGCGCCGCCGTCGACTTCGACCCGGACCGCGTGCAGATCACCTTGCCGACCGACTTCGAGATGCCGGCCGGTGGCTTGAACATCCGCTGGCCCGACACGGTGCTGGAACAAGAAGTACGCATGAACAGCTACAAATGGTATGCGGCGCTGGCCTATGCGCGTGCCAACAAGCTCAATAAAATCATCTGGGATAGCCCGAAGGCGCGCATCGGCATCATCACGGCCGGCAAATCGTACCTGGACACGCGCCAGGCGCTGGCCGACCTGGGCATCGACGAGCAGACGGCGTCCGACATCGGCATCCGCCTGTACAAGATCGGCATGACCTGGCCGCTGGAAGCGGACGGCGTGCATGAATTTGCCAAGGGCCTCGACGAAATCCTCGTGGTGGAAGAAAAGCGCCAGATCCTCGAATACGCGCTGAAGGAAGAACTGTACAACCTGAAGGATGGCGAGCGTCCGCGCGTGGTCGGCAAGTTCGACGACACGGGCGAATGGAGCAACCAGAAGGGCACCGGCCACGGCGACTGGCTGCTGCCGGCCACGTACGAGCTGAACCCGGCCATGATCGCGCGCGCCATTGCCAGCCGCATTTCGCGCTACTACGCGGGCCACCCCGTCGAGCAGCGCGTGAAGGAACGCATCGCCTACCTGGAAGCGAAGGAAAACGTCCTCAAGGCCATCAGCGTGAAGCCCGATCCGCAGAAAGACCGCACGCCGTTCTTCTGCTCCGGCTGCCCGCACAACAGTTCCACCAAAGTGCCGGAAGGCTCGCGCGCGCTGGCCGGCATCGGCTGCCACTACATGGTGCTCTGGATGGACCGCGAAACGTCGACGTTTACCCACATGGGCGCCGAAGGCGTCACCTGGGTGGGGCAGGCGCCGTTCACGAATGAAAAGCACGTGTTTACCAACCTGGGCGACGGCACGTATTTCCACTCGGGCATCCTGGCCATCCGCGCGGCCGTCTCGGCCAAGGTGAACATCACTTATAAAATCCTGTTCAACGATGCGGTGGCCATGACGGGCGGCCAGGAATTCGACGGTCCGCTATCGCCAGCCATTATCTCTCGCCAGATCGCCGCCGAAGGCGTCGGTCCCATCATCGTCGTCACCGACGAACCGGAAAAATACCCGGACGATTACGCCTGGGCGGAGGGCGTCACCGTGCGCCACCGTTCGGAACTGATGGACGTGCAGCGCGAACTGCGCGACATGCCGGGCGTGTCGGCCATGATCTACGACCAGACCTGCGCCTCGGAAAAACGCCGCCGCCGGAAACGCAATGAATACCCGGACCCGGCCAAGCGCGCCGTCATCAACGAAGCCGTCTGCGAAGGCTGCGGCGACTGCTCCGTGCAATCGAACTGCCTGTCGGTGGAACCGCTGGAAACGGAACTGGGACGCAAGCGCCAGATCAACCAGTCGTCCTGCAACAAGGATTTTTCGTGCACGACGGGTTTCTGCCCCAGTTTCGTGACGGTGGAAGGCGGCGGCTTGAAAAAGCCGAAAAAGGCTGCTGCCGCCGACAAGGATGCGCCAGCCGCGCCAGCCTTGCCGACGCCGCAGATTCCTTCGACGGCGGAGCCGTTCGGCATTTTAGTGACCGGCATCGGCGGCACGGGTGTCGTCACCGTCGGCCAGATCCTGGCCATGGCGGCCCACGTGGAAGGCAAGGGCTGTTCCGTGCTGGACATGAGCGGCCTGGCGCAAAAGGGCGGCCCCGTGATGTCGCACGTGCGCCTGGCGGACCGCCAGGAAGATATCCACTCGACGCGCGTCGGCACGGGTGCGGCCGATCTCGTGATCGGCTGCGACCTGATCGTCACGGCCAGCCGCGACGCCCTCTCGCGCATGGGAGAAGGCCGCAGCTGGGCCATGATCAACTCGACCAGCTCGTCGACGGCGGCCTTCGTGAAAAACCCGGACTGGCAATTCCCAGGGGCTTCCGCGCGCATGGAAATCGAAAAGGCCTGCGGCAGCGACCACGTGGACTTCATCGACGCGGGCCAGATCGCCACGGCGCTGATGGGCGACTCGATCGCGACGAACATGTTCATGCTCGGCTACGCCTGGCAAAAGGGCAGAGTGCCGCTGTCGGAAGCTGCCATCATGAAGGCCATCGACTTGAACAACGTCTCGGTGGCGTTCAACAAGGCGGCCTTCAACTGGGGCCGCGCCGGTGCGCATGACGCGGCCAGCCTGGTACGCATGACCACTCCCGCCAAGGTAGTGGAATTCAAGCGCATCGACACGCTCGACGACATCATCGAAAAACGGGTGGCCCTGCTGACGGCTTACCAGGACCGCGCGTATGCGCAGCAGTACATCGATTTCGTCGGCCAGGTGCGCGCCGCCGAAAGCGCCCTGAATGGCCCGCACCTGCGCCTGACGGAAGCCGTGGCCCGCTACTTCTACAAGCTGATGGCCTACAAGGACGAGTACGAAGTGGCGCGCCTGTACACGGACGGCGCCTTCCAGGCGAAGATCGCGTCCATGTTCGAAGGCGACATCAAGCTCAAGTTCCACCTGGCGCCGCCCATCATGGCGAAAACGGATGCCCAGGGCCATCTGATCAAGAAGGAATACGGCCCGTGGATGCTGAAGGCGTTCGGCGTGCTGGCCAAGTTCAAGGGCTTGCGCGGCACCGCGTTTGACGTGTTCGGCCATACGGCCGAGCGCAAGATGGAGCGCGCGCTGATTCTTGAGTACCGCGCGACGGTGGGCGGCTTGCTGCCAAAACTGACGACGGCCAAGCTGGCGCAAGCCGTGGCCATCGCCAGCATCCCGGAAGACATCCGCGGCTATGGCCACGTGAAGGAGCGGCATTTGAAGGCGGCGAAAGAGAAGGAAGCGAGTCTGCTGATCGCCTTCAACGCGCCGACGCCGCTGCCGCCCCTCGTGGCGGCGCCCGTGGCGGCCACCGTGGCGTGATGGGCTGAACTCCACGCTGTAGCAATGGCGCCTGCGGGCGCCATTTTTTTGTGTCAGAGAAAACAACGCTTGCCTGCAAAACGCATTATAATTTTTCGATAATTTCTTTATGGAAAGTTTCTCATGCATTCCCTGCGCCTTTGTTCCCTCGCCGTTCCCCTCGTCTTGATGTTGAGTGCCTGCGGTGGCGGCGGCAGCAGCGACAGCGCGCCCGTCGTGACGCCCGTGACGCCAACCGGGCCGACCGGACCCACGACGCTGGTCGCTTCGTCCACGGTCGCGAACCGTTGCGAGGCGCCGCGCAGCGGCAGCAGCATCGACAAGCCGGGTACCCTGCTCGATGAGCAGACGTGGGTGCGCAGCTGGGTCGATGAAACGTATCTGTGGTACCGCGAAGTGCCGACCACCTACCTGCCGCAAAGCTTTGCCACGGCCAAGGCGTATTTCGATGTGCTCAAAACAACGGCCACGACGGCGTCCGGCAAGCCGAAGGACCAGTTTCATTTCACCTACACGACGGCCGAATGGGAAGCCTCGCTCAATGGCGTGGAGCTGGGCTACGGCATGCTGCTGGCGCTGACGCGCACCACGCCGCCGCGCAAGGCCGTGGTCACGATCGTCGAGCCGGGCTCGCCGGCGGCACTGGCGGGCTTGCGGCGCGGCGACGAGCTGCAAGCGGTCGATGGCGTCGATTTCGTCAATGCCCCTGACGCTGCCAGCGTGAATATCATCAACGATGGCTTGTTCCCGCAAGCGCAAGGCACGCACACGCTGGCGTTCAGCCGCAACGGGACACCCATCTCCGTGCGCCTGCAGGCGGTGGAAGTGAACACCAGCGCCGTGCAAAACGAGCGCATCATCGACACGCCCACGGGCAAGGTGGGCTACCTGACCTTCAACACGCACAACAATGTGGCCGAACGCCAGCTGGTCGAGACCATGCGCCGCTTCCAGGCGGCCGGCATCAGCGATCTGGTGCTCGACGTGCGCTACAACGGCGGCGGCTACCTCGACGTCGCCAGCGAGCTCGCCTACATGATTGCTGGTCCGCAAATTACTGCCGGCAAGACCTTCGAGCAGGTGCTGGCCAATGACAAGACGCGGCCGGAAGCGCCCGTGCCATTCCATGCGCAAAGCCAGGGCTTTGCCGGGCCGAATCCCCTGCCCAAGGGGACGCTGTTGCCCTCGCTGGGCCTCAAGCGCGTGACTTTGCTGACCACGGGTAATACCTGCTCGGCCAGCGAAGCCATCATCAACGGCTTGCGCGGCGTGGACGTGCAGGTCAACCTGATCGGCGGCACGACGTGCGGCAAGCCCTATGGTTTCTATCCCACGCCGAACTGCGGCACCACGTATTTCGCCGTGCAGTTCCAGGGCGTCAATGCCAAGGGCTACGGCGACTTTGCCGATGGCATGGCGCCGACCTGCGACGTGACGGACGATTACCAGCACCAGCTGGGCGATCCGGCCGAAGGCAAGCTGGCCGCGGCGCTGCGCTACCGCAGCAGCGGCAGCTGCGCGCCCGCGACGGGGGCGATCAGGCTGTTGAGTTCGATGGAGAGTCCGGCCGACACGGCCGCGCGGCTGCTGCGCCCGGCCTACAAGGAAATTGCCATCATTCATCCGTAAAGCGCATGCTTCTGCCATGGGCCTGTCCATGCCCATGGCGTTTTCCTGCTCAAAAATCTTTCTATATAACAATTTTGGTATATAGAAAGATGAATCCATTCGTTCTGTAATTGCTGGCATCTTGATATCTTTCGCCTTCTCCCTAACCTTGAGAAGCGCAAAGATGCCTATACAATTCAAGTTACCACCGCTCACCATAGCCGTACTGGCCATCCTGGGCGGTTCCGCATGGCAGGCGCACGCGCAAACGCAAGCGCCCGCAGCGGATCAGCAGCCGGCGGCCACCCCGCCAGCCGTCGTGGTCACCGGTTCGCGGATTCCCCGCGCCAGCCTGGAGGGACCGTCGCCCGTGACCATCCTGACCGGCGATGAAATCACCAAGCAAGGCTACAAGAATGTCTATGATGCCCTGAGCAACCAAGTGCAGAACAGCGGTTTTACGCAAGGCGAAGACTTTGGCAACACGTTTACGCCATCGGCCAATACCATCAGCCTGCGCGGCCTGGGCCCGAACCACACCTTGATCCTGTTGAACGGCCGCCGCCTGGCCGACTTCCCCGTCGCCTATGAAGGCACGGTGAACTTCACCAACCTGGCGAATATCCCGTCGAGCATCGTCGACCGCATCGAAATTCTCAACGGCGGCGCTTCGGCCATCTATGGCTCCGACGCGATCGCCGGCGTGATCAACGTCATCCTGAAAAAACAGACGGAAGGCTTTGACGTCAACGTCAAGGCGGGCACCACCACGCGTGGTGGTGGCGGCAACCAGCGCGTGCAACTGACGGGCGGCGGCAATTTCGACAAGCTGCATACCCTGTTCAGCGTGGAACTGAGCCAGCGCGATCCGCTGTCGAGCCTGGAGCGTAACTTCATGTCCACCCGTTCGGGTACGCCGACGAACATCGCCTCGCGCCGCGCGGTGCAGGCGGGCACCTCCGGCACCTACGTGGACCTGGGTGACACTTGCAGCCAGTTCGGCGACCTGTTCGGCGGCAGCGTCGTCAAATACCAGGCGAAGAACGGCAGCTATTGCGCCAGCCCGAAAGTGGGCCCGACCTACTGGACCACGCAAACGAAGAACCGCAGCCAGAATGTGTTTGGCAGCGCCAATTACGAGCTGTCGCCGGAAACGACCCTGTTCGCCGACTTCCTGATCGGCAAGAACTCGACAGAGAACAATACGCGTGGCCCGACGTGGACGTCGTCGTCGACGGGCAGCAGCTATTTCAAGAACCAGAACACGGGCAAGTACGAGGCATGGACGCGCTATATCTCGCCCGAGGAAATGGGCGGCGTATCGCGCTACAACCGCAAGTGGGACGACCTGGCCACGGCCATCTCGCTGGGCGCCAAGGGCCGCATTCCCGGCACGTCGTCGTGGCAGTATGAAGCGAACTACAACGCGTCGCTGTACAAGAGCGAAAGCCATACGCCGCGCGCGCTGGCCAATATCGACAGCTTCTTCCTGGGCCCGAAACTGGGCGCGGACGCGAGTGGCGTACCCATTTATGCACCGGACCCCGCGCGCCTGTCGCGCCGCTTGAGCGCCGCCGAGTTCGACAGCATCACGGGCAATTCGGACAGCGACGACAAGGCCTGGACGAATACCCTGAGCCTGGCCACCAACGGCGACCTGTTCCAGCTGCCGGCCGGCGTGGCGAAGATCGCCACCATCGCCGAGGCGGGTAAGCAGGGCTTCAGCAACGTGCCCGATGCGCGCCTGAACGACGGTTATTTCAACGTCGCCACCAGGTCCGACGTCACGGCCGGCACGCGCACGCGCTACGCGCTGGGCGCCGAGATCAACCTGCCGCTGCACGAGAAGCTGACCGGTACCCTGGCCGGCCGTTATGACCGCTATAACTTTGCCGGCCGCAGCGATGGCAAGTTCACCTACAACGGCGGCCTGGAACTGCGTCCGACGCGCGAACTGCTGTTCCGCGCCAATTACGCCACCAGCTTCCGCGCGCCGGACATGAACTACATCTACAAGGCGCGCGGCACGGGCTACTATTCGAGCACCACCGACTACTACCGCTGCGGCGTCGCCGGACAGGCCATCGAGGACTGCGACTACGCGAACAAATCGCCGGGCGCCGACTATGTGCAGAACGGCAGCAAGGATCTGCAGTCGGAGAAGGGCAAGTCGTTCGGCGTGGGCGCCGTCTGGTCGCCAAGTTCCAATTTCGACGTTTCCGTTGATTACTGGAACATCAAGATCGACGACCTGGTGACCAACCTGAGCGCCGACAAGATATTGCGCGACGAAGCCGATTGCCGTCTGGGCAAGACCGACATCAACTCGCCGACCTGCGTCGACACCCTGAACCGCGTGGAACGCTTTGCGGCCAATGCGCTGAACCGTGCCGGCGAAATCAAGACCATTACGGTCAACCCGATCAACGCGGCCAAGAAAAGCACCAGCGGCGTCGATGTCAGCCTGAAATATCTGCTGCGCACGACGGACTACGGCCGCTTCGCCTTCAAGGCCAACTACGCCAAGGTGCTGAGCAAGAAATCGCAGCAGTTCGCGGGCGACGAAGAGATCGACGAGCTGAAGGACCTGAGCAGCACGGACTGGCCCGACAAGCTGAACCTGAGCGTCAACTGGAGCGCAGGCGACTGGTCGAATACCCTGCTGGTGACCCGTTACGGCAAGATCCCGAACGCTGCCGGCACGGCCTACCTGACGCCGACGGCCCTGGCCAACATCAGTACCGTGTACCGCATCAACGACCGCGCCACCCTGTCGCTGATCATCAACAACGTCCTCGATACGGTCAAGCGCGACAACAGCGGTGGCTGGCCGTACTACCCGGTCGGTAATTACAGCCCGCAAGGCCGCCAGGGCTGGGTCGAATTTAACTACCATTTCGGCTCGTAATTCACGTTTGCCGAAGCACAGCCGGGACAGCCAACGCTGTCCCGGCTTTTTTATTTTCCGGTGCGGTTTTACGCGCGCCACCGCCCTATAATTGCCCGCTTGTTCTCTCTCGATGGAGTTTGACCCATGCTACGCCACGCCCTGCTGTCCGCCACCTTGTTGTCCACCATTGCCTTGCCTGCGTACGCCGCCTCGCCGTTGAGCACGGTGGCCGAACGCTCCGGCTTTTTGCAGACGGGCCGTTATGCGGAAGTGGAAGCCTTGTGCCGCCAGTTCCAATCGCGCTATCCGAAGCAGGTGCGCTGCGTGGAATTCGGCCGTACGCCGGAAAACCGTCCCATGCTGGCGCTGGCCGTGTCCAATACGGGTGCCCTGACGCCGGCCGAAGCGGCGCGCCGCAAGCTGCCCGTGCTGCTGATACAGGGCGGCATCCATGCGGGCGAAATCGATGGCAAGGATGCGGGCTTCCTCGCGCTGCGCGAAGTATTGGAGGGCAAGGCGGCGCCCGGTGCGCTCGACAAGCAGGTGCTGCTGTTCGTGCCCGTGTTTAACGTCGACGGCCACGAACGCTTCGGCCAGTGGAACCGTCCGAACCAGCGCGGTCCCGTAGAAATGGGCTGGCGCAGCACGGCGCAAAACTACAATCTGAACCGTGAATACATGAAGGCCGATACGCCCGAGATGCAGCACATGCTGGCGCTGGTGAACGCCTGGGATCCGCTGGCCTATGTCGACCTGCACGTCACCGATGGCGCCCAGTTCGAACCCGATATCTCGATCCAGGTTGAACCCGTGCATGCGGGCGACGCGGCCTTGCGCGTGGCTGGCACGGCGCTGCGCGATCAGGTCCTGGCCGACCTGGCCAAGCAGGGTTCGGACCCGAAGCCGTTCTATATTTCGTTTGCCGAGAACGACAATCCGCAATCGGGCTTCGTCGATTCGGCGCCGAATCCGCGCTTCTCGCACGGCTATTTCCAGCTGCGCAACCGCTTCGGCATGCTGGTGGAAACCCATTCGTGGAAAGACTATCCGACCCGCGTGCGCATCACGCGCAACACCATCGTCTCGCTGCTGTCGCAGGTGGCGCAGCATGGCGCCCAGTGGCGGCAAACGGCGCTCGAGGCGGACGCGCGCGCCGCGCAGCTGGCCGGCACCACCTTGCCGCTCACGTATAAAACGACGGACAAGAGCCGCATGATCGCGTTTCGCGGCTATGCCTACACGCGCACGCCGTCCGAGGTGTCGGGCGCGCTGATGACGCGCTACGACGAAACCACCCCACAGATCTGGAACGTACCCCTGCGCGACGAGATCGTGCCCGACCTGCAGCAGGCCGCGCCCAAGGCCGGCTACCTGGTGCCGGCCGCGCAGGCGCAGATGGTGGCGGCCAAGCTGCGCCAGCATGGCGTGTCCTACCAGGTATTAGCTACCGCGCCGGGCAGGCTGCCGGTCGAAACCTTCCGCGCCACGGCCGTGAAATTCGGCGCGCAGTCGTTCGAGGGACGCCAGACGGCGGCCGTGCAGGGCGAGTGGCAGAAAGAGGAGCGCGTGGTCGCTGCGGGCGCGCTGTACGTGCCCATCAACCAGGCCAAGGCGCGCCTCGTCGTGGCCCTGCTCGAGCCGCGCGCGCCCGATTCCCTGCTGGCCTGGGGCAGTTTCAATACGGCCTTCGAGCGCAAGGAGTACATGGAAGAATACGTGGCCGAAGACGTGGCGCGCGCACAGCTGGCGGCCGACCCGGCGCTGGCGGCGCAGTTCCACGAAAAGCTGGCCAGCGATCCCGCGTTCGCCAGAGACCCGGCCGCGCGCCTGGAATTCTTCGCCCGCCGCCACGCTTCCTGGGATGAGCGCCTGAACCTGTATCCGGTGCTGCGCACGGATGTCGCGCCGGTACTGAAGTAAGACAAGCCGCGCGGCCTTGTGCATTTGTAAAGTGCGCGGTGCGGCACAATGATATTGTGCCAGCTTCCCCAACCCGGCTTCCATTGGAGCACCAGCGCATGCCGCAGCAAACACCGAAAAAAATTCTCCTCCTGAGCGTCTCGGCCGGCGCCGGCCACATGCGCGCGGCGCAAGCCATCGAGGCGCATGCGGCGCGCGATGACGGCGCAGGTCCTGCGGCGCTGGCCCTGCATCTCGACGTGATGGATTTTGTGACGCCCGCCTTCCGCAAGCTGTACACGGATTTTTATATCAAGCTGGTCAACAAGGCGCCCGCGCTGTGGGGCTATCTGTACCATGCCACCCATGACGCGCCCAAGGATAGCTCGATGCAGCGATTGCGCCGCGGCGTCGAGCGCCTCAACACGCGCGCGCTGATGACGCGGATCGCCGCCTTCCAGCCGGACGCCATCATCTGCACGCATTTCCTGCCGGCCGAACTGCTGTCGCGCGCACTGCGCCAGCGGCAATTGGCTTGCCCCGTGTGGGTGCAGGTCACCGATTTCGACCTGCATCGCATGTGGGTGCACGAACACATGCAAGGCTATTTCGCCGCCACCGACGAAGTGGCATTCCGCATGCGCCACGAAGGCATCCCCGCCGAGCGTATCCACGTGACGGGCATTCCCATCATGCCCGCGTTCGCGCAAGCGCCCGGACGCGTGCAAAGCGCGCAGGCGTTTGGCCTCGACCCGCGGCGCACGACGATCTTGCTGATGGGCGGCGGAGCGGGCCTGGGCAGCCTCGAGACGGTGGCCGCGCGCCTGCTGGCGCTGCCAGGCGACTTCCAGCTGATCGTGCTGGCGGGGAAAAACGCCGCCGCGCTGGCGGCGCTGCAGGCGCTGGCCGGCCAGTATCCGGGCCGCCTGCTGGCGCAAGGCTTTACCGGCGAAGTCGAGCGCCTGATGGCGTGCGCCGATCTGGTGATCACCAAGCCCGGTGGCCTGACCACGTCCGAATGCCTGGCCCTGGGCTTGCCGATGATCGTCAACTCGCCGATACCCGGCCAGGAAGAGCGCAATGCCGACTACCTGCTGGAGCAGGGCGTGGCCCTGAAGGCATTCGATGCCGTCACCCTGGAATACCGCGTGCGCCTGTTGCTCGATCATCCCGGGCAGTTGCAAGCCATGCGCGCCAAGGCGCTGGCCCTGGGCCGCCCACGCGCCGCCCTGGACGTACTGGGACAGGTGCTGCGCACTGGTGCCGTTCTTCGTTAACAAGGAAGCCATGATGCTGCATGAAGTACTTTTGATTCTTGCCCTGGGGCTGGCCGCCGCGCCAGCCGGCGCGCAGACGGCGGCAACGCCGGAACGCCACGCGGACTGGGCCACGCCGCTGCCGCAGGTGTCGAACCTGCACCAGGTCACCCCCCTCCTGTACCGCAGCGCCAGGCTCGATAGTCGCGACGTGGCCCAGCTGCAGGCGCTGGGCGTGAAGACGGTGATCAGCCTGCGCTCCTTCCATTCCGACACGCAGGTACTCGAAGGCAGCGGCATCCGCGCCGTGCGCATCCCCATCAATACCTGGGCCATCCGCGACAAGCACGTGATCGACACCATGCGCAGCATCCGCGCGGCAGAGCAGCAGGGACCCGTGCTGCTGCATTGCCTGCACGGCGCCGATCGCACGGGCATGATGGCCGCCATGTACCGCATGCTGTACCAGGGCTGGCCGCGCGAGAAGGCGATCGACGAACTGAAAAATGGCGGATACGGCTATCACGCCGTGTGGAAAAATATCGAAAGCTACCTCAAACGCGTAAATGTCGACGAGATACGTGCGCGCATCGACGCTCCGCAGACCTGATCCCCGCTGGCGCGCCACTTCAGGCATGATTGCGATTCCAATCACGTTTTTCCGGAATCCGCATGGAACACCACAGCTTTCTCATCAACATACTGTTTTACCTGGTCGCCGCCATCATCATGGTGCCGCTGGCCAAGCGCCTGGGCATGGGCGCCGTGCTGGGCTACCTGGTGGCCGGCGTCGTCATCGGACCGTGGGGCCTGGGCCTGATCAAGAATGTCGAGGTGATCCTCAGCTTTTCCGAATTCGGCGTGGTGCTGCTGCTGTTCCTGATCGGCCTGGAGCTCGAACCGAAGCGATTGTGGCTGCTGCGCCGGCCCATCTTCGGCTGGGGCGGGGCGCAGGTGGGCGTCGTCAGCGCGGGACTGTGCGCCGTGGCCATGGCCTTCGGCGTGGACTGGCGCACGGCGCTGGTGGGGGCGCTGGGGCTGTCGCTGTCGTCGACGGCCATCGTGCTGGCCACCCTGGGTGAACGAAAATTGATGAGCACGCCGGCCGGTTCCGCCGGCTTTTCGATTCTGCTGTTCCAGGATATCGCCGCCATTCCCATGATCGCGCTGGTGCCGCTGCTGGGCGGCCTCGTCACGCACAGCGGCGAGCCGGGCTGGCTGCGCGTAGCCAAGCTGGCCGCCGTGCTGGCGGCGCTGGTGATCGGCGGGCGTTTCCTCGTGAACCCCATCCTGCGTTTCATCGCCAGGACGGATTTGCGCGAAATCTTCACGGCCTTCGCCCTGCTGCTGGTGATCGCCATCTGCGTGCTGATGGAATCGGTGGGCCTGTCGATGGCGCTGGGTACCTTCATGGCGGGCGTGCTGCTGGCCGATTCCGAATACCGGCATGAGCTGATCAGCGATCTGGAACCGTTCAAGGGCCTGTTATTGGGCCTGTTCTTCATCGCCGTGGGCATGTCCGTCGATTTCGGCGTGCTGCGCGCCCAGCCCTTGCTGATCCTGGCCCTGGTGGCGGGGCTGCTGGTGGTGAAAATCGCCTTGCTGTACCTGCTGTCGAAGTTCGTCGACATTCCCCGCGGCCAGCAGCTGTTCTTTGCGCTGCTGCTGTCGCAGGGCGGCGAATTCGCCTTCGTCGTGTTTGCCGCCGCCGAGGCCGCGCACGTGTTTGCGCCGGAGACGGCCGCGCTGCTCGTCGTGGTGGTGACCCTGTCGATGGTGGCCACGCCCTTGCTGCTGCTGGCGCATGACAAATTTGTCGCGCCGCGCCTGCAAGGCGAAAAGAAGCGCCGTCCCGACGATCATATCGAGGCGCAGGACAATCCCATCGTCATCGCCGGCTTCGGCCGTTTCGGCCAGATCATCGGCCGCCTGCTGGCGGCCAACAAGATCGGCGTGACGGTGCTCGACCACGACCCGGACCAGATCGAGCTGCTGCGCAAGTTCGGTTTTAAAGTGTTTTATGGCGACGCCACGCGCGTGGATTTATTGGTGGCGGCCGGCATCGAAAAGGCGAAGGCGCTGGTGATCGCCATCGACAACGTGGACGACAGCCTGGCGCTGGTCGACGCCGTGCGCCTGCGCCTGCCCGAACTGACGATACTGGCGCGCGCGCGCAACGTCACGCATTACTATGAACTGATGAAGCGGGGCGTGACCCTGATCGAGCGCGAGACGTTTGCGGCGGCCCTGCTGCTGGGCGAACAGACCTTGCAGCAGGTGGGCTTCAGCGCGGAGCGGGCGCAGCGCGCGGCCGGCATCTTTGGCCGGCATAACCTGAAGACCTTGCTGGAAGTGGCGCCGCACTTCCAGGACCAGCAAAAAGTCATGTCCCTCACGCGCCAGGCGCGCGAGGAGCTGGAAGACATGTTCGAGAGCGATGCGGCGGCGTTTGCGGCGGCGGAAGTGGAAAACGGTAGGTCGGATTAGCGGTGAATCCGCGTAATCCGACACCTTGTTGGCGTTATTGGTGGTGTCGGCTTACGCGCTTTGCGCTAAGCCGACCTACGGTTGGCCTCAGCTTTATTTACCCCGGCGACTCTCAATCGCCTCGATCTGGTCCATGATGCCGTTCATGCGGGCTACCAGCGCCTGGTACGGTTTCGGCGAGGCCAGGTCGACGCCGGCCGCCTTCACGAGATCGTACGGGTAGGCCGAGCCGCCCGCACCGAGCATCTTCAGGTAGGCGGCCAGCGCGCCCGGTTCCTTGTCGAGGATGCGCTGCGCGAAATCCTGCGCCGCCGCGATCGAGGTGGCGTACTGGAACACATAAAAGCCGTGATAGAAATGCGGCACGTAGGCCCATTCCAGCGCGTAGGCGGGATCGATGGTCATGACGCCTTGCGCTTCGCCGTGGTAGCGCTTGAGGATGCCGGCATAGATGGCCGTGATCTCTTCGCCCGTCAGCGATTCTCCCTGGTCCACCTTGCCGTGGATGGCCGCCTCGAATTCGGCGAACATGGCCTGGCGGAAGAAGGTGCCGCGCAGGTTTTCCAGCGCCGCGCCCAGGTACAGCAGGCGTTCGTCGTCATCCTTGGCCTGCTTCAGGCGCGCGTCGAGCAGCAGCGCCTCGTTCGTCGTCGAGGCGATTTCCGCGACGAAGATGCTGTATGGCGCATAGATCGACGGCTGCGCCTTGTTGGCCAGCACCGAGTGCATGGCGTGGCCCCATTCGTGCGTCAGGGTGCTGACGGCTTCGTAATTGTCCGTGTAATTGAGCAGCACGAACGGATGCACGTCGTACGCGTCGCCATTCATGTAGGCGCCCGCCACCTTGCGCGGGCGCGGATACACATCCATCCAGCGCGCGTCCACCGCGGCGCTCAATGTCTTGACGTAGTCGGGGCCCAGCGGCGCGGCGGAGTCGAGCATCATCTGCTTGCCTTCGGCCAGCGGAAACGTGCGATCGCTTTTGAGCAGCGGCGCATAGATGTCGTAGTAGGCCAGGTCCTTGACGCCCAGCATGCGCGCGCGCAGCTTGAAGTAGCGGTGCAGGGTGGGCAGGTTGGCGTTGGTCTGGGCGATCAGGGTCTGGTAGACGGCCGGCGGCAAATGGTCGGCGTCGAGCGCGGCGCTTTGCGAGTCGGGATAGCGGCGCACTTTTGCATACGCGGCGTCCGTCTTCAGCTGGCCGTACAGGGTTTCGCCGAACGTGCGTTCATATTCCTTCCACTTGCCGAAGAAGGCGTCGAATACCAGCTTGCGGTCCGCGCGATTGTCGTCGTCGCGGTACTTGGTATAGGCCGCCTGGTCGAGGCGTACTTCCTTGCCGTCCGATAATTTGACTGTTGGCCACGGGATTTCCGCATTGGCCAGGGTGCGGTAGACGCTGGCGGCCGAGCCAGCCGCCAGGCCGAACTGCGCCACCAGCTGTTCGCCGGCCGCGTCGAGCGTATGCGGCGCGCTGCGCAGCATGTTACTCAGTTGAAAGCGGTACAGTTGCAAGCCCTTGTCCTTCGCCAGCATGGCGTCGATGCGCCTGCTGCCCAGGGCGAGGATTTCGGGCTGCAGAAAGGTCGTCGCCTGGGCGAAGTCGTTGCCCAGCAGGGCGGCGCGCTGGTTCAGCTGGTTGCCCTTGCTGTCGCCCGTATCCTGGTCGTAATACTGCGCCGCATAGGTGGTCAGCGTGTTGACGCGCTTGCGCGCATCGGCGTACAGGTCCAGGCAGCCTTTCAGGCGGGTGCCCAATTGCCCCTTGCAGGCGCCCAGTTGCTGCAGCTGGGCCGCCAGCTTTTTCGCGTCGGCGTCAAACGCGGCGTCGTTTTGATACAGCGCCGTCAAATCCCAGCGGTCGGGCTGGCGGTCGGTGGGCGCAGGGGCGGCAGAGGCGGTGGCAAGGCTGAAGACCAGCAGGGAGAACAGCAGGGGGCGCTTGAGCGCGGATGGCGTCATGGTTCATTCCAGTGAGGTTGTCGGAAGAATGCGTGCTGACCGCCGGGCAGGAATGCGCGCGTGACACATCGCGTACCGGCAGAGCTGACTACGGTACATCAAATGGACGCTGGGGGAAAGAGAGGGATGCCGCCACCTGGGCGGTGGCGGCGAAACAACAGGAGCTTGCAACAGGAGGATTACAGCGGCTGCAGCGGAATCGTGCCGAACGTGGTCGGCGTCGAGCATGGCTCTTCGTCGAAGGCGATGTCGCCCATGGGGTTGGCCACGCCATCGGCCTTCAAGTCCTTGAAGCCGAACAGTTTCGGGTCCATCAAATGCGACGGCGCCACGTTCGACAGGGCCGAGAAGATGCTTTCCACGCGGCCGGGGAATTTCTTGTCCCATTCGCGCATCAGGCCCTTGATCTGCTTGCGCTGCAGGTTTTCCTGCGAACCGCACAGGTCGCACGGGATGATGGGGAAGCCCTTCACTTCCGCATAGCGCTGCGTGTCCTCTTCCTTCACGTAGGCCATCGGACGGATGACGATGTGCTTGCCGTCGTCCGATTGCAGCTTGGCCGGCATGCCTTTCAGTTTGCCGCCGAAGAACATATTCAGGAAGAACGTTTCCAGGATGTCGTCGCGGTGGTGGCCCAGGGCGATCTTGTTGGCGCCCAGCTCGTCGGCCACGCGGTACAGGATGCCGCGGCGCAGGCGCGAGCACAGCGAACACGTCGTCTTGCCTTCCGGGATCAAACGCTTGACGATGCTGTAGGTATCCTGGTTTTCGATGTGGAAAGCCACGCCCAATTCCGTCAGGTAGGCGGGCAGGATTTCCGGCGGGAAGTTCGGCTGCTTCTGGTCCAGGTTGACGGCGACGATATCGAAGTGAATCGGCGCGCGTTCGCGCAAGGTCATCAAAATGTCCAGCAGCGCATAGCTATCCTTGCCGCCCGACAGGCACACCATCACCTTGTCGCCGTCTTCGATCATGTTGAAGTCGCCGATGGCCTGGCCCACCAGGCGGCACAGGCGCTTGTGCAGCTTGTTGTTTTCCAGGGCGATCTTTTCCGCCTTCTTGCGCGCCAGTTTCTGCGCTTCCACGTTGGCCGGAATTTCCACGGCGGTTTCCATGACTGCGGTATCGTTCATATTGCTCATACTTCATCCTTGATCTTGAATACTTCCACGCCCACGCCTTCGCAGTCGGGATACACGTCCGGTTTCATCGACGACACGCGCGCGGCGCGCACGCGCGGGTGCGCCAGCATGGCGGCGAGCACGTCGTCGACGAGGCTTTCCTGCAGCTGCACATGGCCTAGGGCCATGCGCCTGGCGATGGTTTCGCGCATGAAGTCGTAGTCGACCACCTCTTCCAGCTGGTCATCCTTCGGCGTCGACAGGGCCAGGGGAATGTACAGGTCGACGTTGATGAGGACGCGCTGCTCGCCCTTTTTCTCGAAGTCGTAGACACCGATGTTGATGAGGACTTCGTAATTGCGCAGGAACAGCCGGCGGCAATCGGCCAGGCGAGGGTGGGACAGGGCGGACGACATAGTTTTACCTTTTAGGGGATGCTGGAATGCTGGTTGTTTGGTGTGGCTGCTGATTATTTGGTCAAAAACATGACGTCGCGCGGCAAACCGATCAGATGCTGGCCGCCATCGACCAGCAGGGTCGTGCCCGTCAGCGCGCGCGCGCCGGCCACGTAACAGACGCTGTCGGCCACATCCTCGGGCGTGCTGGAGCGGCCCAGCGGCGTGTTTTCATGCGCCTTGGCAAAGTTCGCTTCCGTCTGCTCGCCGGAAACCATGGTGATGCCGGGGGCGATGCCCACCACGCGCACTTTCGGCGCCAGCGCCTGGGCCAGCATGGTGGTCGCCGACAGCAGCGCCGCCTTGGACAGGGTGTACGACAAAAAATCAGGATTGAGATTGTACAGTTTTTGATCCAGCAAGTTGATGACCACGGCCTGGCCGCCTGCCGGGGTGGCCTGGTACAGCGCTTGCGCCAGCAGGATGGGGGCGGCCAGGTTGGCGTGCATGTGGGCGTCGAGCGCGGCGACGGAAAAATCGCCGGCATTGTCGTATGCAAACAACGATGCGTTGTTGACGACACAAGTCACTGGCCCCAGCGCCGCCTGCACCTGCGGCAGCAACTGGCGCACGGCCGCTTCCTGCGCCAGGTCGCAGGGGAACGCTTGCGCGCGGCGGCCCAGCGCCGTGATTTCCGCCACCAGGCTCTGCGCTTCCTCGCGCGAGTCGCGGTAATGGACGGCGATATCCCAGCCGTCGCGCGCCAGGCCCAGCGCGATGGCGCGGCCGATGCGGCGCGCCGCGCCCGTGACGAGGGCGACGCGGGGAGTGCTGTCGAATGGCGTTGTCGTTGCTTCTGTCATGTCTTTGCTATGGTTGAGATATTCGGTGGACGCCACACTGGCGGCATGCGCCGCCGATTCGCTACAATGCGGGAATGTCTCTTCCCGCACCCGATAGCGACGCGCTGGCCGCGTCCCATGCCTTGCAGCACCAGATTGCCGCCGAAATCGCGCGCAATGACGGCGCCATTCCCTTTGTCCGCTTCATGGAGCTGGCGCTGTATGCGCCTGACCTCGGCTATTACAGCGGCGGCGCCGCCAAGCTGGGCAAAGATGGCGATTTTACAACCGCGCCGGAGATTTCGCCCCTGTTCGGCGCCACCCTGGCCCATGTGGCAGCCGCTATTATGGCGCAAACGGCCCCGCGCATCCTCGAATTCGGCGCCGGCACGGGCAAGCTGGCCTTCGATATCCTGACGGAAGCGGCGCAGGCCGGCATCGCGATCGAACAGTATGCGATCGTCGAATTGTCCGGCGAATTGCGCGCGCGCCAGGAGCGGGCGCTGGCCGCCTTCCCGCAGGTGGTGTGGCTCGACGGTTTTCCCGACAGTTTCGACGGCGCCGTGTTCGGCAATGAAGTGCTCGACGCCATGCCCGTCAACCTGATCAGCAAGACGCCGGCCGGCTGGTGCGAACTCGACGTCAGTATTGCCGACGGCCAGTTCGTGTTCATCGAGCGCCCGGCCGGCGCCGACGTGGCCGCGCAGATCGCCGCCCAGGTGCCCGGCGCGGACGACTTGCCGGTCGGCTATGTCAGCGAAATTCATGGCGTCGCCTGCGGCTTCATGCGCTCGCTGGCGCAGATGCTGACCAATGGCCAGGGCGGCGCGGCCGTGCTGTTCGATTACGGTTTTCCGGCGCACGAGTATTACCTGGACTTGCGCGCCACGGGCACCCTGATGTGCCATTACCGCCATCACGCCCACGCGGAACCGTTTTATCTGCCCGGCTTGCAGGACATCACGGCCCATGTGGATTTTACGGCCATGGCGGTGGCGGCGCAGGATGCGGGCCTCGACGTGCTCGCCTATATGAACCAGGCGTCCTTCCTGCTGGGTTCCGGTATCGGCGACCTGCTGCTGCGCACCGATCCGCAGCAGGTCAAGACTTACCTGCCGCAGGCCAGCGCCGTGCAAAAGCTGGTGTCGCCGGCCGAGATGGGGGAATTGTTCAAGGTGCTGGTGGTGGGGCATCAGGTGGCGTTGCCGCAAGCGCTGTTGTCGAGTGACCGCAGTCACCGCCTGTAAGCGCCGGCAATATCAAGGCAGGGCAGTTCCGCCCTGCAATTTCCTGTCCGCCGGTGGTTATTATCTTGTCATATCGTATATGATGACCGACACAGCACGGTTCCATCCTGCAAGAACCCGTCGCCGCGCACCGATTTCAAGATAGAACGATGGGAAAGATACATACACACTATGACAACCTGAAAGTGGCGCGCCTGGCGCCGCAGGAAGTCATACGTGCCGCGTACAAAGCCCTCAGCCAGAAATACCATCCAGACAAGAATCCCGGCGACGAAAAGGCGGCCCGCATCATGGCCATCCTCAACAGCGCCTACGGCACCTTGTCCGACCCGCAACGCCGCAAGGAGCACGACGAGTGGATCGCCGCCGAGGAATGGGAAATCGAATGGCTGGAAAGCACCCACCAGGAAGAAGGCAAGAGCCGCGATGGCCGCGCGAAAGGTCATGCCCAGCCGCATGAGCACACGTGGGCGCAGGATGTGCCGCCGCCGAAGGGCAAGCCGCGGCGCGGCATGCAGCCCATCTGGCGCAACTGGCGCTGGTGGCTGAGTCTGCTTGTCTGCCTGCTGCTGGGCTGGCTGGGCGCCTTGCTGATGCTCGATACCTCGCAGCCCATGCCTGCCGCGCTGGCCTCGGCCTGGAGCGGCCTGGCCCGCGATGGCGCTGCTCCCCCTGCGCCGGAGGCCGCGCCGGCGCCATCGAAAGGCGAGGCCGTGGCAGTCGATAGCTGGGCCGTGGGCAAGCCGTATGCGGCCGAACCCGCGCAAGCGAAGGCACCCGAGATCCGCGTGCTGGCTGTGGCGCAGCTGAGCCTGAAAGCGAGCCGGCCCGCCTGCGATGGCGTGGGCCAGGCCGATTCGGCGGCGCTGGTGGCGCCGAATGGCGAGCCATGGCCAGCGCGGTCCGGTTATGTCGATGGCTTCCCGATCGGTAACAAGGGCGATGAACTGGTGTTGACCATCGATAACAGCGGCAATGCCGCGCCCGTCTTCGTCAAGCTGTATGACCAGGAGCGGCGCTCGAATGTGCGCTACCTGTACATCCTGGCCAATGACAAGCTGACGGTGGAACAGCTCAGCGCGGGCAAATACGAAGTGCGCTACCAGGCCGTCGGGCCTGGCCAGGACAATTGCGGCGGCAACACGCGCAGCGGCGCCTCGATACCGGCGCCAGCGCCCGCCGCGGGAGAGGGCGGTACGCAGAATCCTGTTGTAAGCAGCATCTAATCTGATTATGCTTGATATGCGTCAACGCAGCGTCCACATCGAACTTATCCCTTAGGAGTATTCATGACCGACCTCAAAGCCGATGCAGATGATAACTGGCTGCTCGACGAAGATGAGCCGGTGGCCAGTCCCTCCGGGCTGGCCGCGCCCGACCAGCGCCTGTGGCGTGTCCTGATCGTCGATGACGACGTCGATGTGCATGCGGTCACGCGGCTGGCGTTGCGCAATGTCAGTTTCAAGGGCCGCGAACTGGAACTGTTTTCCGCCTACAGCGGCCGCGAAGGGTACGAGATCCTGCGCGACACGCCCGATATCGCGCTGGTGCTGCTCGACGTGGTGATGGAAACGGATGACGCCGGCCTGATCCTCGCCAAGCGCATTCGCGCCGACCTGAACAACTCCATCGTCCGCGTCGTGCTGCGCACGGGCCAGCCGGGCCAGGCGCCCGAGCAGCGCGTCATCATCGAATACGACATCAACGATTACAAGGCGAAGACGGAGCTGACGACGCAAAAGCTGTTTACGACCGTCATTTCGGCCCTGCGCGCCTACGAGAGCCTGATGATGCTCGAGCGCAGCCGCATCGGCCTGGGCAAGATCCTCGCCGGCGCCACCAATCTGTACCAGATTCATTCCCTGCGCGAATTCGCTTCCGGCGTGCTCAACCAGGTCAGCGCCATCCTCGACGTGGGCGCCGATGGCGTGCTGTGCTTGATGCAGGGCGGCGCCGGGCGGCCCGAGGTGGTGGCGGCCACGGGCACGTATGCCGTGCTGGCCGAGTCCGAAGCGATGCCGGCCGATCACGCGCTCACGCCCACCATCGACAAGGCCTTCGCGGAAAAGCGCAGCCAGTTCGAGCATCCGGCCAACGTGCTGTTCATCCATACGGAAGGCAACCGCGAACTGGCCATCTCCGTCACGCCGCCGTGGCCGCTGGCGCAGATCCAGCGCGACTTGCTGGAAGTGTTTTGCCAGCGCATCGCCGCCGCCTTCGACAACCTGTACATGTTCGGCCAGCTGCGCAAGGCGCAGGAAGCGACCGTCGTGGCGCTGGCCGACCTGGCCGAGTTCCGCGACAGCGACACGGGCGGCCACGTGCGGCGCGTGCAGCAATTGTCCGACGCCATCGCCCAGCGCATGCAGCAGCGCGGCGCGTATGCCGACGAGCTCAGCCCGCAGCTGCTCGACATGATCGGCCTGGCCAGCATCCTGCATGACGTGGGCAAGGTGGCCACGCCGGACGCCGTGCTATTGAAACCGGGCAGGCATACGGACGAGGAACGCACGCAGATGCAGCTGCACGCCAGCGTCGGGCGCACCATCCTCGAGCGGGCCGCCAACATGGTCGACGGCGTCAGCTACCTGACGTACGGCGCGCAGATTGCCGGCGGCCACCACGAACACTTCGATGGCGCCGGCTATCCGAACGGCCTGAAGGGGCGCGACATTCCCGTGGCCGCGCGCATCGTGGCCGTGGTCGACGTCTTCGATGCCTTGCTGCACGAGCGGCCCTACAAGGAGCCGTGGCCGTATCCGCAGGTGCGCGAATACATCGAACAGCGCAGCGGCAGCCAGTTCGATCCGGAAGTGGTGGCGGCGCTGCTGGACCTGATCGACAACGAGCCGCAACTGTGGCATCCGGAGCACGCCACCGCTTGAGCCGCAACCGCGTTGGCGCTTTTCGGCACGCCGCCATTCCCTTGCGCGCGGCGCCGTCATATACTCGGCAGCCTCATGCTGGCCGGCGCCACGCACCAGTGTGGCGCGCCGCGGAGTTTTCGGACATTACGACATGAAAGAACTCAAGGGCCTCAGCGCACTGATCATCGAACCGCATCCGGGCATGCGCGCCAGCCTGCACAATATGCTCAACCTGTGCGGCCTGGCGAAGATCGACGACGCGGCCAGCTCGGGCCAGGCGATCCGCATGCTGGGCAGCAAATCGTATGATCTGATCCTGTGCGAATACGACCTCGACGGCGGGCAGGATGGCCAGCAGATGCTGGAAGACTTGCGCCACCACAAATTGATGCACGCTTCGACCATGTTTTTCATGGTCACGGGCGAAGGCAGCTTCGCCAAGGTGGTCAGCGCCGTCGAGCTGTTGCCCACCGATTACATCCTCAAGCCATTCACTGCTGACAACATGCTCGAGCGCATCGGCCGCGCGCTCGACAAGCGCAATGCCTTCGTACCCGTGTATGCACTGATCGACGTGGGCAATGAACGCGCGGCGATCGCCGCCTGCGCCGAGGGCGCCAGCCTGTATCCGCGCTACGCCACGGATTTCCTGCGCTTGCGCGCGGAACTGCATCTGCTGCTGGGCGAGGCGACCGACGCCGAGCCGATCTACGCGGCCTTGTACGAGAGCAAGTCCATCGGCTGGGCGCGCCTGGGACAGGCCAAGACACAGTTCCTGCTGGGCGAGTACGAAGCGGCGCAGGGCATGCTGGAAGGGCTGCTGGACAACAACAAGCGTTTTCTCGATGCGTATGACTGGCTGGCGCGCACGCATCTGGCGCAAGGTAAACCGGAACTGGCACAGGCCGCCCTGAGCGAAGCGGTGGCCCTGTCGCCGCACGCCGTGCGCCGCTTGCGCCGCCTGGGCGAGGCGGCCCTGGCGGCCGATGATATCGACATGGCGGAAAAAGCCCTGAAGCTGGTGGTCAGCAAGGCCAAGTATTCGGAATTCCGCGATCCGGAAGACCATGTGCGCCTGGTGCAGACCCTGGTGCGCAAGGGTGACCCGCTGCAGGCGGGCGCCGTGATCCGCGATCTCGACAAGTCGATGGGCGGGCAAAAGAATGCGGAACTGTGCAGCGCCCTGTGCAGCGCCATGCTGCATGCGCAGACGGGCAACGAGGAGCGTCTGCAGCAATCGTTGGACGCGGCCCTGGCCGCCAACCGCCACAGCGTGGGCGGCTCGAACATGCTGAAAACCGAGCTGGCGCGCCACTGCCTGGCGCACGGCCGCGAAGATGGCGCGGCCGAGGTGATGCGCGAAGTCATGCGCAACGCGCCCGACAGCGCCGCCATGACGCGCGCCATGGCCGTGTTCGAACAGGCGGGACGCGAAGAGCTGGCCAAGGCGCTGGCGCGGCAAAGCCGCCAGGAAGTGGCCGATATGGTGGCGGCCGGCGCCGCCCGGGCGGGCGAGGGCGATTTCCGCGGCGCCGTCGATCTGATGGGCGAGGCCGTCACGCGCCTGCCCGACAATCCGCAAGTGGTCTTCAATGCGGCCGTTGCCGTGCTGAAATGCCTGGAGCACGAGGGCTGGGATGAGCGCATGGGGCAGCAGGCGCTGACGTTTATCGCCGGTGTGCGCCGCCTGGACCCGCGCAACCCCAAATTGCCGGTGCTGTCGGGCCTGCATCAGCAGTTGTTGCGTAAATATAAGCCCTTGGGCAACACCTGGATGCATCCGCCTGACGCACGGTGAACGGGAGAAAACGGGGCGAATGACGGGAAAATGCGGCTTGCGGGCAGGGAAGATAAAAAAAATGCGAAAAAAGCCGACTTTTTCGCGCCAACCCTTGCACATTCTCAAATCGGGAGCTTATAATCACGCCCCGAAGCAGCCAACTTCTTCTTTATACGCAAATGCAGCAGTCAGGCATCAGTAAATAAGGTTGACAGTTGTGAGTAGATGCTTCATACTCTGCGGTTCCCGCGGAGGGGTGGCCGAGTGGTTAAAGGCGACAGACTGTAAATCTGTTCTCTATGAGTACGCTGGTTCGAATCCAGCCCCCTCCACCAAGTTTTTGCAAGGAAAACTGGGTAGTAGCAAAAAGCAAGTGAAGAAAAGTGAACGATACCTCGCGGGTGTAGCTCAATGGTAGAGCAGAAGCCTTCCAAGCTTACGACGAGGGTTCGATTCCCTTCACCCGCTCCAGTTTCCGTTCAGATGCTTGATGCATCGCATGCAACAAATTACAGCCCTTGTAGCTCAGTGGTAGAGCACTCCCTTGGTAAGGGAGAGGCCACGTGTTCGATCCACGTCAAGGGCACCAGAATTCGCAGCAGGCAGCACAGAAGCAATTCAAACCAGACCGTCGGGCGTGTGCCTGAGCAATCTAATCAAATCATTAGGAGTTCAAAATGGCAAAAGGTAAATTCGAACGGACCAAGCCGCACGTCAACGTCGGCACCATCGGCCACGTCGACCACGGTAAAACCACGCTGACCGCTGCAATCGCAACGGTTCTGTCGAAGAAATTCGGCGGCGAAGCTAAAGCATACGACCAGATCGATGCGGCTCCAGAAGAAAAAGCGCGCGGTATCACGATCAACACCGCCCACGTCGAGTACGAAACGGAAACGCGTCACTACGCGCACGTTGACTGCCCAGGCCACGCCGACTACATCAAAAACATGATTACCGGTGCGGCGCAGATGGACGGCGCGATCCTGGTGTGCTCCGCAGCTGACGGCCCAATGCCACAGACCCGCGAACACATCCTGCTGGCCCGCCAAGTTGGCGTTCCATACATCATCGTGTTCCTGAACAAGTGCGACCTGGTCGACGACGCAGAGCTGCTGGAACTGGTTGAAATGGAAGTGCGCGAGCTGTTGTCGAAGTACGAATTCCCAGGCGACGACCTGCCTATCATCAAAGGTTCGGCACGTATGGCGCTGGAAGGCAAAGAAGGCGAAATGGGCGTTGACGCAGTGCTGCGTCTGGCCGATGCGCTGGATGCCTACATCCCAACGCCAGAGCGCGCTGTTGACGGTGCGTTCCTGATGCCAGTGGAAGACGTGTTCTCGATCTCGGGTCGCGGTACCGTTGTGACCGGTCGTATCGAGCGCGGCATCATCAAAGTCGGCGAAGAGATCGAAATCGTCGGCATCACCGATACCGTCAAAACGACTTGCACCGGCGTGGAAATGTTCCGCAAACTGCTGGACCAAGGTCAAGCAGGCGACAACGTTGGTCTGCTGCTGCGCGGCACCAAGCGTGAAGACGTGCAACGTGGTCAAGTTCTGGCCAAGCCAGGCTCGATCAAGCCGCACGCCCACTTCACCGGCGAGATCTATGTTCTGTCGAAAGACGAAGGCGGCCGTCATACGCCATTCTTCAACAACTATCGTCCACAGTTCTACTTCCGTACGACGGACGTGACCGGTTCGATCGAGTTGCCAGCAGACAAAGAAATGGTCATGCCAGGCGATAACGTGTCGATCACCGTCAAGCTGATCAACCCGATCGCGATGGAAGAAGGTCTGCGCTTCGCTATCCGTGAAGGCGGCCGTACCGTCGGCGCCGGCGTGGTTGCAAAAATCCTCGCATAAGGAAATGTTATGCTTCCACCCGGGGCGTCCTGGGTGGTAGAATAGCACTCCTCGAAAGTTTTACGTAGGGACGTAGCTCAATTGGCAGAGCGTCGGTCTCCAAAACCGAAGGTTGGGGGTTCGATGCCCTCCGTCCCTGCCACCGTCAAGGTGCAGGGCACCGAAAGTAGAAAAATGTCAAATCAATCCGTGCAAACCGTTAGCACGTCGAGTGACAAGATAAAAGTCGCGCTGGCAATAGTGGCTGCGATTGCAGGAGTAGTCGGGTTTTATTACCTGGCAGGCCAACCAGCTCTGGTGCGTGCAAGCGCGCTTGTGGCTGGTTTGGTTATTGCTGTTGCGCTCTTGTATGTCTCGACGACCGGCCGTGAATTTCTCAATTTCGCCAAAGAAGCAGTGCGCGAAACCAAGAAAGTCGTTTGGCCGACCCGCAAAGAAGCCACGCAGATCACTGCGATCGTGTTTGCCTTTGTGCTGGTCATGGCGATTTTCCTGTGGGGTACGGATAAATTGCTCGAGTTTTTGTTGTATGACGTAATTCTTGGTTGGAAAAAATAATGAGCGAAAATGTGCATGATGAAGCGGCGGACGAATCCGTTCCGGGCGACGCTCCGGCAGCGGATACTGGTGCAGCGCTGAGCGTGCCAGTGAGCAGCAAGCGCTGGTATGTCGTGCATGCTTATTCCGGCATGGAAAAAAGCGTCATGCGCGCACTGACCGAGCGCATTGAGCGCGCGGGCATGCAAGACCAGTTCGGCCAGATCCTCGTGCCGATCGAAGAAGTGGTTGAAGTCAAGAATGGTGTGAAGTCGGTCACCGAACGTCGTTTCTATCCTGGCTATGTGCTGGTTGAAATGGAAATGACGGACGAGAGCTGGCACTTGGTCAAGAACACCAGCAAGGTTACCGGTTTCATCGGTGGCAAATCGAACAAGCCGACGCCGATCTCCGCGCGCGAAATCGATGCCATCATGCGCCAGATGCAGGAAGGTGTTGAAAAGCCCCGTCCGAAGACCTTGTACGAAGTGGGCGAGCAAGTCCGCATCAAGGATGGTCCGTTCACCGATTTCAACGGCAATGTCGAAGAAGTCAATTACGAGAAATCCAAAGTGCGCGTTTCTGTCACCATCTTCGGCCGCGCTACTCCGGTAGAGCTCGAATTCGGCCAGGTCGAAAAAGTTTAAATCTGTATCAAGCGCCACCAGGAGCGTCCCGGTTTTATCAGGGAAATCCGGTCAGAGGAGCCCCGCCAGGGTAGGATCGGCGGGGCGCTACTACTCAATCCAAGATAGGAGCCATCATGGCAAAGAAAATCATTGGTTTTATCAAGCTGCAAGTGCCAGCTGGTAAAGCAAACCCATCCCCACCAATCGGTCCAGCTCTGGGTCAACGTGGTCTGAACATCATGGAATTCTGCAAGGCCTTCAATGCACAGACCCAAGGTCTGGAGCCAGGCATGCCGATTCCAGTCGTGATCACCGCGTTTGCGGACAAGTCCTTCACGTTCGTGATGAAGACGCCTCCAGCAACCTACCTGATCAAAAAAGCTGCTGCGATCACCAAAGGTTCGCCGAAGCCACATACCGACAAAGTCGGTACGCTGACCCGCGCACAAGCTGAAGAAATCGCTAAATTGAAAACCCCTGATCTGACCGCTGCCGACATGGATGCTGCTGTGCGCACCATCGCTGGTTCCGCTCGTTCGATTGGTATCACGGTGGAAGGTGTTGTATAATGGCTAAGTTATCCAAACGTATCAAGGCTTTGAAAGCCAAAGTCGACCGTACCAAAGTGTACGCTTTCGACAACGCTGTCGCTCTGATCAAAGAGTGCGCAACGGCCAAGTTCAATGAATCGATCGACGTATCGGTACAACTGGGCGTAGATCCTAAGAAATCCGACCAAGTGGTGCGCGGCTCCGTCGTGCTGCCAGCTGGTACCGGCAAAACCGTGCGCGTGGCAGTCTTCGCGTCGGGCGAAAAAGCGGAAGCGGCTAAAGCTGCTGGCGCCGACATCGTTGGTATGGAAGACCTGGCCGAGCAGATCAAAGCCGGCGACATGCCTTTCGACATCGTTATCGCTTCGCCAGATACCATGCGTATCGTTGGTACCCTGGGTCAGATCCTGGGCCCACGCGGCATGATGCCTAACCCGAAAGTTGGCACTGTTACTCCTGACGTCGCTACCGCCGTGAAAAACGCGAAAGCCGGTCAAGTTCAGTACCGTACCGACAAATCCGGTATCATCCACGCTACCATCGGCCGTAAATCGTTCGCTGACGCAGATCTGAAGTCGAATCTGGTCGCACTGATCGACGCACTGAACAAAGCCAAGCCAGCATCGAGCAAAGGCGTGTACCTGCGCAAAGTTTCGCTGTCGTCGACCATGGGCGCTGGCGTCCGTGTTGACCAGGCTAGCCTGGCAGCTTAAGTAACAGAATCAAGTCCTGTAGCGCCTTCGGGCGCTGCGGGCGCATCTTTGGGCTGTCTGCCCGGTGTTCGCACCAGGCAGGCAGACAATCAAAGACCGTTGGGCCGACTGCGATCGCACATGCAGAAGGTTAATAGGCTGGCCGGCAACGGCCAGTGCCCAACGCAGATGGTGTACCCGAACAAGTTTTGTAGTCCTCATGCTGCGTGAATCCATCCGCTCAGTTTAGTACTTCTTGACTTCGGACGCCGTGTTCGAACCGATGCAAGGCGCTCAACCACTCGGTTGTGATTGCCGAACATCATTTAAGGAGGTTGACCGTGAGTCTCAATCTGAATGACAAAAAGGCCGTCGTCGCCGAAGTTTCCGCACAAGTAGCAAATGCGCAAACGATCGTCGTGGCCGAATATCGTGGCATCCAGGTTGGTCACTTGACGCAACTGCGTGCTAAAGCGCGTGCCCAAGGCGTGTACCTGCGTGTGTTGAAAAACACTCTGGCTCGTCGCTCCGTTGAAGGTACCGCATTCGCCAGCCTGGCAGATGCCATGACCGGCCCGTTGATCTACTCGATCTCGGCCGATGCCGTTGCAGCAGCTAAAGTCATCGCTGACTTCGCTAAAACCAACGACAAACTGGTCATCAAAGCAGGTAACTACGCAGGCAAGCCGCTGGATACAGCTGCTGTCACCGCGTTGGCGAGCATTCCTAGCCGTGAAGTCCTCATTTCGCAGTTGTTGGGCGTTATGCTGGCTCCGGTTTCGGGCTTTGCACGTGGTCTGGCTGCCCTGGCAGCGAAAAAAGGCGAAGGCGCCGAAGCTCCTGCAGAAGCAGCAGCAGAAGAAGCCCCAGCAGCCGCTTAATTGCGCGCGCTTTTTTCTCTCAGTACCAATCTGATGTAACTAACGTAATAAATTTAGGAGTTTCAAAATGGCAATTAGCAAAGACGATATCCTGGAAGCAGTTAGCGCCATGTCCGTAATGGACCTGAACGACCTGGTTAAAGCATTCGAAGAAAAATTCGGCGTGTCCGCAGCAGCAATGGCTTCGGCCGGTCCTGCAGCAGGCCCAGCAGCAGCTGCTGAAGAGCAAACCGAGTTCAACGTTGTTCTGGACACCTTCGGCGCAAACAAAGTTGGCGTCATTAAAGCAGTTCGCGAAATCACCGGCCTGGGCTTGAAAGAAGCTAAAGACCTGGTCGATGGCGCACCAAAAACTGTGAAAGAAGCAGTGTCGAAAGCTGACGCTGAAGCTGCAGTGAAGAAACTGGTTGAAGCCGGCGCAACCGCTTCGATGAAGTAATATCTGTACCGGCGGCAGTTAGCGCCCGAGTCAAAGTCTGAGGTTTCCCCTCGCAAGGGGGGAAATCCGACTTTGGCTCCTTTGTCGTCTGCATCGTATTTGTCACGTAGTTGTAGCAGCAGTTTTTATTCGATTCAAGCCGGAAAGCAGAGCCTTGAGGTTTCGTCTGTGTCACACGCAGCGGTGCAAACGAACACTTGCAAAACCTGAATTTTCTATCCTTTCTGTCACTCACGGAGTGTCCATGCACTACTCATTTACTGAGAAGAAACGCATTCGCAAATCATTCGCGAAGCGCGCCAACGTTCACCACGTTCCGTTCCTGCTGGCGACCCAGCTCGAGTCTTATCATAGCTTCTTGCAAGAGGACATAGCACCGTCCGGCCGCAAGAATGATGGCCTGCAGTCGGCTTTCACCTCGATTTTCCCTATCGTTTCGCACAATGGTTTTGCGCGTCTCGAATTCTTGTCGTACGTTCTGGGCGATCCTGCCTTCGACGTCAAAGAATGTCAACAACGTGGCCTGACGTTCGCGTCGCCGCTGCGCGCGAAAGTGCGTCTGGTGATCCTGGACAAGGAATCGCCAACCAAGCCCGTCGTCAAAGAGATGAAGGAACAGGAAGTCTACATGGGCGAATTGCCGCTCATGACGACCACCGGTTCGTTCGTGATCAACGGCACGGAGCGCGTTATCGTTTCCCAGTTGCACCGTTCGCCTGGCGTGTTCTTCGAGCACGACCGCGGCAAGACCCACTCGTCCGGTAAGCTGCTGTTCTCCGCGCGTATCATTCCTTACCGCGGTTCGTGGCTGGACTTCGAGTTCGATCCGAAAGACATCCTGTTCTTCCGCGTCGACCGCCGCCGCAAGATGCCGGTAACGATCCTGCTCAAAGCCATCGGCATGTCGCACGAGCAAATCCTGGCCAATTTCTTCGTCTTCGACAATTTCAACCTGCGCTCCGAAGGCGCGGAGATGGAATTCGTCGCCGAGCGTCTGCGCGGCGAAGTGGCGCGTTTCGACATCGTCGACAAGTCGGGCAAGACCCTGGTGCTGAAAGACAAGCGTATCAACGCGAAACACGTGCGTGATATCGAAGCTGCCGGCATCAAGCACATTTCCGTACCGGAAGACTACCTGCTGGGCCGCGTATTGGCGAAGAATATCGTCGATGGCGACACCGGTGAAGTCGTCGCTTCCGCGAACGATGAGCTGACCGAAGATCTGCTGGGTCGCTTGCGCGACGCCAACATTTCCGAAATCCAGACCTTGTACACGAACGACCTGGATCAGGGCGCCTACATCTCGCAAACCCTGCGTATCGACGACACCGCCGACCAGATGGCTGCGAAAGTGGCGATCTACCGCATGATGCGTCCAGGCGAACCGCCAACGGAAGACTCCGTTGAAGCGCTGTTCAACGGCCTGTTCTACAACTCGGACCGCTACGACCTGTCGGCCGTGGGCCGCATGAAGTTCAACCGCCGCATCGGCCGCGATGAACTGACGGGCGCCATGACCCTGTCGAACGAAGACGTGCTGGCCGTGATCAAGATCCTGGTGGAACTGCGCAATGGCCGCGGCGAAGTCGACGATATCGATCACCTGGGTAACCGTCGCGTACGTTGCGTGGGCGAACTGGCCGAGAATCAATTCCGCGCCGGCCTGGTGCGCGTTGAGCGCGCCGTCAAGGAACGCCTCGGCCAAGCCGAAGCGGACAACCTGATGCCGCACGACCTGATCAACTCGAAGCCGATTTCGGCCGCGATTCGCGAGTTCTTCGGTTCGTCCCAGCTGTCGCAGTTTATGGACCAAACCAATCCTCTGTCGGAAATTACCCACAAGCGCCGCGTATCGGCTCTGGGACCCGGCGGTCTGACACGCGAACGCGCCGGCTTTGAAGTGCGCGACGTGCATCCGACCCACTACGGCCGCGTCTGCCCGATCGAGACACCGGAAGGTCCGAACATTGGTCTGATCAACTCGCTGGCGTTGTATGCCCGCCTGAATGAATACGGCTTCCTGGAAACCCCGTACCGCAAGGTCGAAGGCTCCAAGATTACCGATCAGATCGACTACCTGTCCGCCATCGAAGAAGGCCGCTACATCATCGCTCAGGCGAATGCGACCATCAACGACGAAGGCATGCTGTCCGATGAACTGGTCTCGGCCCGTGAAGCCGGCGAAACCATCCTGGTATCCCCAGAGCGCATCCAATACATGGACGTGGCGCCGGGCCAGATCGTTTCCGTCGCTGCCTCGCTGATTCCGTTCCTCGAACACGATGATGCGAACCGTGCATTGATGGGCGCCAACATGCAACGCCAGGCTGTGCCTTGCTTGCGTCCGGAAAAAGCGCTGGTCGGTACCGGTATCGAACGCACCGTTGCGGTCGACTCGGGCACCACCGTGCAAGCGCTGCGTGGCGGTATCGTCGATTACATCGATGCGGGCCGTGTCGTGATTCGCGTCAACGATGACGAAGCGACCGCTGGTGAAGTGGGCGTCGACATCTACAACCTGATCAAGTACACCCGTTCGAACCAGAACACCAACATCAACCAGCGTCCTATCGTGCAAGTGGGCGACCGTGTTGCCAAGCGCGACGTGATCGCCGACGGCGCATCGACCGACCTGGGTGAATTGGCGCTGGGCCAGAACATGACCGTGGCCTTCATGCCATGGAATGGTCTGAACTTCGAAGATTCGATCCTGATCTCGGAAAACGTCGTCAAGGACGACCGCTACACCTCGATTCACATCGAAGAGTTGTCGGTGGTGGCCCGTGACACGAAACTGGGTGCGGAAGAAATTACGCGCGACATCTCGAACCTGGCTGAAAATCAGCTGGCACGTCTGGATGAATCCGGTATCGTCTACATCGGCGCTGAAGTGCAAGCCGGCGACACCCTGGTCGGTAAAGTGACGCCTAAAGGCGAAACCCAGCTGACCCCGGAAGAGAAGCTGCTGCGCGCGATCTTCGGCGAAAAAGCCTCGGACGTGAAAGATACGTCGCTGCGCGTGCCTTCGGGCATGATCGGTACCGTGATCGACGTGCAAGTCTTCACCCGTGAAGGCATCGTGCGCGACAAACGTGCCCAGCAAATTATCGATGACGAACTGAAACGTTTCCGTCTGGATTTGAACGACCAGATGCGTATCGTTGAAGGCGATGCCTTCCAGCGTCTGGAAAAAATGCTGATCGGCAAAGTTGTCAACGGCGGCCCTAAAAAGCTGGCCAAAGGCGCCAAGATCACCAAGGAATACCTGGCCGATCTGGACAAATACCACTGGTTCGACATCCGCCCTGCGGACGACGATGCGGCGGTAGCGCTGGAAGCGATCAAGGAATCGATCAACGAGAAGCGTCACCAGTTCGATCTGGCCTTCGAAGAGAAGCGCAAGAAACTGACGCAAGGCGATGAGCTGCAACCAGGCGTGCAAAAAATGGTCAAGGTGTACCTGGCCGTGAAACGCCGCCTGCAGTCGGGCGACAAGATGGCAGGTCGCCACGGTAACAAGGGTGTGGTTTCCCGTATTGTTCCTGTGGAAGACATGCCATACATGGCCGACGGCACGCCAGCCGACGTTGTGCTGAACCCGCTGGGCGTTCCTTCGCGGATGAACGTTGGTCAGATTCTCGAGACTCACCTGGGCTGGGCTGCCAAGGGTCTGGGTATCCGCATCGGCGAAATGCTGAAGGCGCAAACCAAGGTCGAGCAAGTGCGCAAGTACCTGACGACGATCTACAACGACAACGGCCGTGCCGAAGACTTGAACGACTTCGACGACGAAGAGATCATGAAGCTGGCGGAAAACCTGAAAAAAGGTGTTCCATTCGCCACGCCAGTGTTCGACGGCGCCAATGAAGCCGAGATCCGCCGCATGCTGGACCTGGCGTATCCGGACGACATCGCCAAGAACCTGGGCATGACCGCGTCGAAAAACCAGGTGACCATGTATGACGGTCGCACCGGTGAAGCGTTCGAGCGCAAGGTTACTGTCGGCGTCATGCACATGCTGAAACTGCATCACTTGGTCGATGACAAGATGCATGCGCGTTCGACCGGTCCTTACTCGCTGGTGACGCAACAGCCACTGGGCGGTAAAGCCCAGTTCGGTGGTCAGCGTTTCGGTGAGATGGAAGTCTGGGCACTGGAAGCGTATGGCGCGTCGTATGTCTTGCAAGAGATGTTGACCGTCAAGTCCGATGACGTGAATGGCCGTACCAAAGTGTACGAGAACCTCGTCAAGGGCGATCACGTGATCGACGCCGGCATGCCGGAATCGTTCAACGTGCTGGTCAAGGAAATCCGTTCGCTGGGTATCGATATCGACCTCGAACGCAACTAAAAGACAGCCATCTGTCATTTGGTGTGAGTAGTACAAAGCCCGGCTGGGAAACCACGCCGGGCAATGTAGTCTCAGGAATATAGAAATTTAATCACCTCTGGAGTGATACATGAAAGCACTGCTCGATCTATTCAAGCAAGTACAGACCAACGAGACCTTCGATGCAATCAAGATCGGTCTCGCTTCGCCTGAGAAAATCCGTTCGTGGTCCTACGGCGAAGTCAAAAAGCCGGAAACCATCAACTACCGTACCTTCAAGCCTGAGCGCGACGGCCTGTTCTGCGCCAAGATCTTTGGCCCGATCAAGGATTACGAATGCCTGTGCGGCAAGTACAAGCGCCTGAAACACCGCGGCGTGATCTGCGAAAAGTGCGGCGTCGAAGTCACCCTGGCCAAAGTGCGCCGCGAGCGCATGGGCCACATCGAGCTGGCCTCGCCGACCGCGCACATCTGGTTCCTGAAGTCCTTGCCGTCGCGTCTGGGCATGGTCCTGGACATGACCCTGCGGGACATCGAACGCGTGCTGTACTTTGAAGCATACGTCGTGACCGATCCAGGCATGACCCCGCTGAAAAAGTGCCAGATCATGTCGGAAGACGACTACGCCGCCAAGTACGAAGAGTACGGCGACGACTTCACCGCCTTCATGGGCGCCGAAGGTATCCGTGAACTGCTGCGCTCGATCGACATCCACCGCGATGCCGAAACCCTGCGCGTGGAACTGAAGGAATCGAAATCCGAAGCCAAGATCAAGAAATACGCGAAGCGCCTGAAAGTGCTGGAAGCGTTCCAACGTTCGGGCATCAAGCCTGACTGGATGATCATGGAAGTGCTGCCAGTGCTGCCGCCGGAACTGCGTCCGCTGGTACCGCTGGATGGCGGCCGTTTCGCGACCTCGGATCTGAACGATCTGTATCGCCGCGTCATCAACCGTAACAACCGTCTGAAACGCCTGATGGAGCTGCGCGCTCCAGAGATCATCACGCGCAACGAAAAGCGCATGCTGCAAGAAGCGGTCGATTCGCTGCTGGACAACGGCCGTCGCGGCAAAGCGATGACCGGCGCCAACAAGCGTCCGCTGAAATCGCTGGCAGAGATGATCAAGGGCAAGGGCGGCCGTTTCCGTCAAAACTTGCTGGGCAAACGCGTCGATTACTCCGGTCGTTCGGTCATCGTCGTGGGCCCGCAATTGAAACTGCATCAGTGCGGCTTGCCGAAACTGATGGCGCTGGAACTGTTCAAGCCATTCATTTTCAATAAACTGGAACTGATGGGTCTGGCTACCACGATCAAGGCCGCCAAAAAGCTGGTCGAGATCCAGGAGCCGGTCGTGTGGGACATCCTGGAAGACGTGATCCGTGAACATCCGATCATGTTGAACCGCGCACCTACGCTGCACCGTCTGGGTATTCAGGCGTTCGAGCCAGTCCTGATTGAAGGCAAGGCCATCCAACTGCACCCGCTCGTCTGCGCCGCATTCAACGCCGACTTTGACGGTGACCAAATGGCGGTCCACGTTCCTCTGTCGATCGAAGCGCAGATGGAAGCACGCACCCTGATGCTGGCATCGAACAACATCCTGTTCCCATCGAACGGCGAACCGTCGATCGTGCCGTCGCAGGATATCGTGCTCGGTCTGTACTACGCGACCCGCGAAGCGATCAATGCGAAGAACGAAGGGATGATGTTCCCTGACGTGTCGGAAGTGATCCGCGCCTACGACAACAAGGAAGTCGAACTGACGACCCGCGTCACCGTGCGTATTACCGAATACCCGAAAAACGCCGAAACGGGCGAATTCGAGAAGACGGTTACCCGCTACGAAACGACGATCGGCCGTGCGATCCTGTCGGAAATTCTGCCGAAAGGCCTGCCGTTCTCCGTCTTGAACCGCGCGCTGAAAAAGAAAGAAATTTCCAAGCTGATCAACACGTCGTTCCGCAAGTGCGGCCTGCGCGCCACCGTGGTGTTCGCAGACAAACTGATGCAATCGGGTTTCCGCCTGGCGACACGCGCCGGTATCTCGATCTGCGTCGACGACATGCTGGTACCGCCTCAAAAAGTCACCTTGATCGCGACGGCCGAATCGGAAGTCAAGCAGATCGAACAGCAATACGCTTCGGGTCTCGTGACCGCCGGCGAGCGTTACAACAAGGTCGTCGATATCTGGGGCAAGACCTCCGATGAAGTCGGCAAGGCCATGATGGACCAGCTGAAAGTCGAAGACGTGATCCGCCGCGACGGTACGCAGTCGACGCAAGAATCGTTCAACGCCATTTACATGATGGCCGACTCCGGTGCGCGTGGTTCCGCAGCCCAGATTCGCCAGTTGGCCGGTATGCGTGGTCTGATGGCCAAACCGGATGGTTCGATTATCGAAACGCCGATTACCGCGAACTTCCGCGAAGGTCTGAACGTTTTGCAGTACTTCATTTCGACCCACGGCGCTCGTAAAGGTCTGGCCGATACGGCGCTGAAAACGGCAAACTCGGGTTACCTGACCCGTCGTCTGGTCGACGTGACGCAAGACTTGGTGGTGATCGAGGACGATTGCGGCACCATGAACGGTACCGTCATGAAGGCCCTGGTTGAAGGTGGTGAAGTCATCGAACCGTTGCGCGACCGTATCCTCGGCCGCGTGGTGGTGCATGACGTCGTCAATCCTGAAACCCAGGAAACCCTGTATGACGCCGGCACCCTGATGGACGAAGACATGGTCGAAGAGATCGAGCGTCTGTCCATCGATGAAGTCAAGGTTCGTACGCCACTGACTTGCGACACGCGCTTCGGCCTGTGCGCCAAGTGCTATGGCCGCGACCTGGGCCGCGGCATGCTGGTCAACGCCGGCGAAGCCGTCGGTGTGGTGGCAGCGCAGTCGATTGGTGAGCCTGGTACCCAGCTGACCATGCGTACGTTCCACATTGGTGGTGCGGCATCGCGTGCGGCAGTGGCATCGTCGGTGGAAGCGAAATCGAACGGCACCATCCGCTTCACGGCAACCATGCGTTACGTGACGAACGGCAAGGGCGCGCAAATCGTCATTTCCCGTTCCGGCGAAGTGCTGATCACCGACGACCATGGCCGTGAGCGTGAGCGTCATAAAGTACCGTACGGCGCGACCCTGATCGTCAAGGACGGCATGGTCATCAAGGCCGGTACGGCCCTGGCAACGTGGGATCCGCTGACCCGTCCGATCATTACCGAATACGCCGGTCAAGTGCGTTTCGAGAACGTCGAAGAAGGCGTCACCGTAGCCCGTCAGGTCGACGAAGTGACCGGTCTGTCCACCCTGGTGGCGATCGATGCGAAACGTCGCGGTTCGCTGACCAAGACCCTGCGTCCGCAAGTCAAGCTGATCAACGACGCGAACGAAGAAGTCAAGATCGCCGGCACCGAACACTCGGTGGCGATCGGCTTCCAGGTCGGCGCGCTGATCATGGTCAAGGACGGTCAACAGGTATCGGTGGGTGAAGTGCTGGCACGTATCCCGACCGAATCGCAAAAAACGCGCGATATTACCGGTGGTCTGCCACGCGTTGCGGAACTGTTCGAAGCCCGTTCCCCGAAAGATGCCGGTATGCTGGCGGAAGTCACGGGTACGGTTGCGTTCGGTAAAGAAACCAAGGGCAAGCAGCGTCTGGAAATCACGGACATGGACGGCAACAAGCACGAGTTCCTGATTACCAAGGACAAGCAAGTGCTGGTGCATGACGGCCAAGTCGTGAACAAGGGCGAGATGATCGTGGACGGCCCGGCCGATCCGCAAGACATCCTGCGCCTGCTGGGTATCGAAGCGCTGGCACGTTACATCGTTGACGAAGTGCAAGACGTGTACCGTCTGCAAGGCGTGAAGATCAATGACAAGCACATCGAAGTGATCGTGCGTCAGATGCTGCGCCGTGTTCAGATCGTCAATGCCGGCGACACCAACTACATCGTTGGCGAGCAGGTAGAGCGTTCGGAACTGCTGGACGAGAACGATCGCGTGACGTCGGAGAACAAGATCCCTGCGACCTACGAGAACGTCTTGCTGGGTATTACCAAGGCTTCGCTGTCGACCGATTCGTTCATCTCGGCCGCATCGTTCCAGGAAACCACCCGCGTGCTGACCGAAGCGGCGATCATGGGCAAGCGCGATGGTCTGCGCGGCCTGAAAGAGAACGTCATCGTCGGCCGCCTGATTCCTGGCGGTACGGGCCTGGCCTTCCACCGCGCACGCAAAGAGAAAGAAGCGTGGGAAGTGGAAGAGCGTCAAGCACTGCTGCTGGCCGAGAAAGCCTCGATGGCTGGCGAAGCTGCCGAAGCGCTGCAGGACATCGAAACTCAGCAACACCACGGCGACGAAGCGTAATCTGCGCTGCTAGCTGACAAGAACGGCACCTTCGGGTGCCGTTTTTTTATGTACAAGTGGAAGCTGCACAGGAAATGAAAGCACTGTCGAACCTCGCTGCCGGCCGATAAAGCCACCCTGGCCGGTGAAGCCACCGAAGTTTTGCTGGCTATCGAAGCCCGGCGACACCACGGCTACGAAGCGTAATCTGCGCTGCCAGCTGACAAGAACGGCACCTTCGGGTGCCGTTTTTTTATGTACAAGTGGAAGCTGCACAGGAAATGAAAGCACTGTCGAACCTCGCTGCCGGTCGATAAAACCACCCTGGCCGGTGAAGCCACCGAAGTTTTGCTGGCTATCGAAGCCCGGCGACACCACGGCGACGAAGCGTAATCTGCGCTGCCAGCTGACAAGAACGGCACCTTCGGGTGCCGTTTTTTTATGTACAAGTGGAAGCTGCACAGGAAATGAAAGCACTGTCGAACCTCGCTGCCGGCCGATAAAACCTCCCTGGCCGGTGAAGCCACCGAAGTTTTGCTGGCTATCGAGACCCGGCAACACCACGGCGACGAAGCGTAATCTGCGCTGCTAGCTGACAAGAACGGCACCTTCGGGTGCCGTTTTTTTATGCCTGCGTGCATTAACTCGTGCATCCATAAAAACAGCCTGAAATGCGGAAGTACCTGACGGCTCATTTATATCCGCCAGTATTACTATCGTCAATTGTTATTGATATGATGCATTGAAAAGAAACGTGAGCATCCGATGTCGCTTATTCATGCGTGGTATGTTTTATTGACAGTATGCGTCAATGGAGCGCAAGTCGGATATTAAAAATCTAGCTGAGCCACGCTGTTATTAATGGCTGAGATTGCGAATCAAATTGATCTATCCACATTCATCCCGGTTGCTTAATACATCAAATATCGCCGAGTTACTCTTAAGTCGAGCATGCTTGAATTGATGGGCTAAACCAGGCTGATGCTGATGCCGGCCGAGATTTCTACCCGACGTACCGAGGAATCTGAAGTGAGCGCTCACAAGGATGGCGGATTGCCAGCTAGCCGCCACTGTGCCAGTGTGCCTTGCCGCGCAAGGGCCCGCCCAATTGCTGGCAACTGCGCATGACAGCGTTGTTGCGGCGTCACGCCCTATTGCCTGCGCCACGCCAGTTTCCAGTTCATTCATGCTAAGATTTGGCGCATGATTGCCCAAGCCCTGTTTACTCCAGCCCAGCAAAAACTGCTGGGTTTGCTCTTTGTCCGCGTGAATGAAGGCTTTCATTTGAACGAGATCATGCGCCTGACGGGATTGGGCAGCGCGTCGGCGCAGCGGGAACTGCGTCGGCTGCATGACTCTGGCCTGATCACTTCCGAGCGTATCGGCAACGTGCGGCGCTTCTGGCCCAACAAGGAAAGCCTCGTGTATCCCGAGTTGAGCGGACTGGTGCAGAAAACCTTTGGCATCGTCGGCGTGCTCAGCATGACCCTGGCGCCCTTGCGTGATCAGCTCCACCTGGCCTTCGTGTCTGGCGCCACGGCGAAGGGGCAGGACATGCCTGGCAGCGCCATCGATTTGCTGCTGGTGGGCGAAGAAGCCAATTATGGTGATTTGTTGACCGGATTGGCCCCGGCCGAGCGAACCTTAAGGCGTAAAATCAATCCCAACCTATATACGCTGGCCGATTATCGCCGGCGACTGCGTGAAGGCCAGCCATTTCTGCTGCAGGTATTACAGCAGCCGAAGCTGTTTGTTATTGGCGATGAAGCGCTATTGCAGGCGCTGACATTGCCGGATTCTCCAATGCAGACGAATGACATGCCATCTGTATTCTAAAGCCGGGCCTGGAAAACAATTTCTGCTATAAAGTGAAATTGTTTGCTGGAATAATATCTGAGGCGGATAGATCGTATGATGAACAAATTGCAGGCTTTTGGTTTGATTGTTTCCCAGGCGGTGCGCGGCGAATTAACGTTTCCCACGAGTGTTAATTCCGCATTGCAATTGCAATTGGCCCTGGCGGAACCGGACTGCCATATCGACCATGCCATCAAGCTGGTCCTGGCCGAACCCTTGCTGGCGGCGCGCACGGTCGCGTTGGCCAACTCGGCCGTGTACAGCCGCGGCGAGGCGGCGCCCGTGACCAGCGTGCGCGCCGCCGTCATGCGCATGGGCTACCGCAATCTGTACGCACTGGTGGCGGCCATGGTGGTACGCCAGTTCGGCAGCAAGATCATCGACCCCGTCCTGCGCCAGAAGGCGACCCAGCTGTGGGAGCACACTGCCCACGTGGCGGCGCTGGCGCACGTGCTTGCCCGCCGCGTCACGCACGTCGATGCCGACACGGCGCTGTTCGCCGGCATCGTGCATGAGGTGGGCGGTTTTTACCTGTTGTCGCGTGCCGACGAATTTCCTGGTTTGCTCGACGACGATGCGGATCACTGGATGGAGTCCGCTGAAGAAATCATTTCCCGCGAAGTCATGAAGAAACTCTTGATCCCGCTGGCAGTGAGCGAAGCCATCGAAGGCTTGCGCGATGGCTTGCTGTCGATCCCGCCTGATTCCCTGCTCGATACCTTATTGTTGGCGAAGCAACTGTCGCCCGTGTCCTCACCTTTGCAGGTGACGTACGTGGAAATGCTCACCCCTTCCGATTCCGTCATCGATTTCATCATCGACAACGACACCTTGCAAAGCATCCTGGCCGAGTCAAACGAGGAAGTGCGCTCGATGAGCGCCGCGCTGCTCGTCTGAGATAAGCACTGCCCGTCGGGCAGGGCGGCGAGGTTTGCCTGTCAGCGCCGCTCAGGGGCCGGGATGCAGCACCACCTTGATGCATTGCTCCTGTTTCTTCTGGAAGATATCGTAGCCGTGCGGCGCTTCATCCAGGCGCAGGTGGTGGGAAATGATGGCACCTGGGTCGAGTTCGCCCTGCTGGATGCGTTCCAGCAGCGGCTGCATGTAGCGCTGCACGTGTGTCTGCCCCGTCTTGATGGTCAATGAACGGTTCATGATGGAGCCAAACGGAATCTTGTCGCTGAAGCCGCCATACACCCCCGGCACCGAGACGACACCGCCGTTGCGGCACGCCATCAAGGCTTCGCGCAGGGCCGTGGGCCGGTCCGACTCCAGTTTCATCGTCTGCTTGAGGCGGTCATAGATATAGCTGACGCCGGAGCCGTGGGCCTCCATGCCGACGGCATCGATGCAGGCATCGGGGCCCCGTCCTCCCGTCATTTCCCGCAGAGCATCGGGTACGTCCACGGCATCGAAATGCAGGGTTTCCGCGCCGGACAGTTCGCGCGCCATGCGCAGGCGTTCCGGGTAATGGTCGATGGCGATGACGCGCTCGGCGCCGAGCAGGAAGGCGCTCTGGATGGCGAACTGCCCCACGGGGCCGCAACCCCACACGGCCACCACCTGGCCCGGCGCGATGCCGCAGGCTTCGGCCGCCATGTAGCCGGTCGGCAGTATGTCCGAGAGAAACAGGACCTGTTCATCCTTGAGCTCGTCCGGCACCTTGATGGGACCGACGTCGGCAAACGGCACGCGCACATATTCGGCCTGGCCGCCCGCATAGCCGCCCGTCAGGTGGGAATAGCCAAAGATGCCCGCGCCCGAATGGCCCCACATTTTTTCTGCCATGTAGGCGTTGGGATTGGAATTCTCGCACACCGAGTACAGCTGTTGTTCGCAAAAGAAGCAGCGTCCGCAGGCAATGGGAAACGGCACCACCACCCTGTCTCCCACCTTGAGTTTGCGCACCGCGGAGCCCGTTTCCACCACTTCGCCCATGAACTCATGGCCGAGGATATCGCCTTGCTCCATGCTGGGCACGACGCCATTGTAGAGGTGCAGGTCGGAGCCGCAGATGGCCGTGGAACTGACTTTGATGATGGCGTCGCCGGGATTGAGGATGGCGGGATCAGGTACCTGTTCGACCCGTACGTCGCGCTTGCCATGCCAGCAATTGGCTTTCATGACACACCTCCGTTTGATTGCGGTCGAGGGGCAGGCGCCGTGCCGCTGGCCTTGTGCAGCAGGCGCGTCTTGAAGCTGCGCTTGCCCGATGGCTGGCCCTCGGTGGTGCTGACCTCGCCCGTTTCCATCCACTGCTTGAAGCGGCGCAAGGTGGTCTCGATCTTGTAGGCGGGGGCCTGGCTGAACAGGCCAGCCACGGCCGTGCCCACCTTGCCGGCCGGCGCCTGCATGTGCAGTTGCATCGTCACCACGGTGCCGCGCCCACCGGGGGCGGGCGACAGTTCCAGCGCCCCCGTTTCCGCATGGTTTTCCGCCGCGCGCCAGCGCATGCCCTGGCCCGGGCGTTCGTCTGTCAGTTCGCCTATCCACTCGCCTTCGACGCTGTTCCAGCGCGAGCGCCGCGCATCGATCACCTGCACCGATTGCAAGCCCGGCATGAAGCGGGGCAGGTTTTCCAGGTCGCGCCAGGCGCGGTAGCAATCGTCGGCGGAACGGTTGACGATGACGCTCTTTTGCAGCGCCAGTCCCTCTTCGCCGGGCGCGGGCAATTCGCTCAGCTTGCGCGGCGCCAGTTGTGCGCTGGCGATATAGTCGATGGCCGTCATGCCTGCCACGACGGCGGCCGTTGCCGCCAGGCGCGTGCGCGCATGGCGCCGGCTGGCCATGGCCGCGCCCAGCAGCGACAGGTCCATGGCGTCGCCGGCGATGCGCGACCAGCGCCATGCCGGCCGGGTTTCTCCCCGCAGCAAGCCTACGCCGCACGCCATTTCGCGCAGGCCGATGGCGCGTATCCAGAAAGGCGAAACGCCGCGCAAGCCGCTGGCCCGCGCCAGGCCGCGCGGCGCCACCAGCTGGGCCAGGCCCAGGCAGATGCTGAGCCAGCCAAGTGCCGTGATCAGGGCATGGTTGCCGCGCGGGGTATCGTCGGGAATACGCCGCCGCGACCGCATATCGGCCTCGCCGCGCGCGCTCGTGTAATGAAGAATGGCGTCGTGCCCATTCCCGGACGAAGCGGATGTTTCCGCTGGTAGTTCTGACTGCTGCTGCCATGTTGACGGACGCGCCGTAGCGCCATCGCTGATGTCTTCGCTTTGCATGCTGCCTCCCTTCAGTGTATGGGAATTAGGCAGCATGGTCTGGCACGCGTTCCGGCAGGCGTGCACGAGATACGCTGGATCTGCGCCAGATCAAGCATCGGCGCGAAAAAAAACGGCAGCCCGGACTGGCGCTGCCGCAGTTGCGGAGGGGTTTAATTTACTTCTGCTGCGCGATCCACCGGTCGACCTTGGCTTCCAGCAGTTTCAGGGGCAGGGTGCCGTCGCCGAGCACCACTTCGTGGAACTTCGGCAGGCTGAACTTGTCGCCGAGCGCCTGCTGCGCGCGCTGGCGCAGTTCGACGATTTTCAGCGCGCCGATCTTGTAGCCCAGGGCCTGGCCAGGCCACGCCATGTAGCGTTCCGTCTCGCTCCTCGCCACGGCGTCATAGCCGAGCGTGTCGCGCATGTATTTGATCGTCTGCTCGCGCGTCCAGCCCTTGGTGTGCAAGCCAGTGTCGACCACCAGGCGCACGGCGCGCAGCATCTCGTCGTTCAAGTGGCCGAAATACTGGGCCGGGTCCTCGAACAGGCCCATTTCCTTCCCCAGGGTTTCCGCATACAGGGCCCAGCCTTCCGTGAAGGCATTGTTGCCGCCGAAGCGGCGGAAGTTCGGCAAGTCCATCTCTTGCACCAGCGCCAGGTGGAAATGGTGGCCGGGCTTGCCTTCGTGCAGGAACAGGGTGGTCATGCCCGTGTCGCCATACAGTTTCGGATCCGTGACGACGGACCAGAACACGCCGGGGCGCGAGCCGTCGGCGGCCGGTGCCGTGTAGTGGTCGGCGGCCGTGTCGCGGCTCAGTTCAGGTTCCAGGCGCAAGTCCAGCGGCGCTTTCGGCACCAGGGTGAACAGGGCGGGCAATTTGCTGTCCAGCAGCACGTTCAGTTTGCGGTAGACGTCGAGCACTTCCTGTTCCGTCTTGAACGGGCGGTATTTCGCCTGTTCCGACACCCACACGGGCAAGCCGGCGGCCGGGCCGTTGTAGCCCATCTTCGGACCCACGATCGCGTATTGTTCCTGGATGCGCGCCACTTCCTTCAAGCCGATGGCGTGGATCTGCTCCGGTTTCAGATCCGTCGTGGTGCTGCTGGCCACGCGTGCCTGGTACCAGGCCGCGCCATCGGGCAGGGCGCTCCAGCCGCTGCTGGTGCGGCCGGCCGGCAGGTAGTCGCGTTCCATGAAGGTGGACAGGCGCTGCAGCGCAGGCATCAGCTTGGCTTCGATGATGACGGTGTAGGTTTGCGTCAGGCGCGCCTTGTCCGCCTCGGAAAAGCTGGCCGGCAAGTTCTTGATGGGCGTGTAATAGACGCTGTCCTGCGGCGTGGCGCTGACGAGTTTCTTGAATTGCGGCAGCGCCGACTCCGTCAGCGCCTTCGGCAGCACGATGCCTTTTTGCATGCCGACTTTCATGTTGGCGATGGCCTGGTCTATCCAGCCCGGCAACTGGCCGATACGGCTCAGGTAAGCGTCATACTCCTTGACCGTCGTCAAAGGCTGCGATGCCTCGCCGCCCGCATAATTGGCCAGGGTGACGGGCATGCTGTCCATCTGGTTCAAAGGCAACAGGTATTCGGGGAAGCGCTCGAAACTGAGCGCCGTCGCCAGTTCATAGTCGAGAATGTCGTAGTTGATCTGGTCCTGGTGCGACAGCTGTGCACGGGCAATCCCGCGCAGGGTCTTCTGGTACTGGTGGTACAGGGCGAACTGTTTTGCGCGCGCGGCGGGCACGATGGCTGAACCGAGCTGGTCGTCAAAACGGTTGTCGCCGCTCTCGGTGGCATTGATCGGCTCGAAACGGGCCAGCGCATCGTAATATTTGTCGGCCAGCACTTGCAGCTGCTGCTTTGCTTTCGGCGCGCTGACGGCCACGCTTTTGGCCGCGGGCTGGGCCGCTTGCGTCATGGGCGCGTAGGCGAGCAACAGGGAGATGGTCAGGGTGCCGAGGGTGCCGGCGGCAAAACGATGCTTCATGCGCGATGTCCTTTGTAAGGAGGGTATGAACGGAGGCGTAGCGGGGTCGGGGTGGCCGGTCGCGATGGAGCAGCCGGGGCGTAAGCATACGCCATTGCCCAGTGCGTTTGGATAAATTGTGCGGGAGGAATGTTGCTATTTTGCCGTAGGCCGCAGGGCTGCTTTCATGCCTTGCCAGTGGCTGCTGGTCAAGGGAAGGCAGGCAGGGCAGGGCGTGGCGGCGATCAGGCTGCGGATCTGCTGCGCGCGTGCCGCCGTTTGCGGGTGTGAAGAAATCCAGTCCGGCACCTTGGCCTCGTTCTTGTCATCGAGCTGCTGGAAAAAGCGCAGCATGCCATCGGGACGGATGTGCGCGCGCTGCAAGGCGAGCAAACCGAGGCGGTCCGCCTCTTCCTCCATGTCGCGGCTGAAATACAAAGTGCCGGCCTGGTGCGCCAGCATGGCGGCCACGGCGCTGATGTCGCCGATGGTCACGCCCACGAGGGCGCCCCAGCCCAGGCTGCTGATCATTTGCCGCAGCGAATGGCGCTGCTCCACATGCTGCACTTCATGCGCAAGTACGCCGGCCAGCTCGCCCGGGTCGGCTGCCTGGCGCAGCAAGCCCGTATGCACGACGATAATGCCGCCCGGCATGGCGAATGCGTTGACCGTGTCGTCGTTCTTGACGAGCCAGCGGTACTCGTAGCGCGAAGCGGCCGTCAGCTTGCGGCCGATCTCCTGCACCGTTTGCTGGGCCACGCCGTTTTCGCTGATGCCGCCCTGCGCGCGCACTTGCGCCAGGGCCAGTTCGCCCAGCTGTTTTTCCGTCGACAGGGGAATCCATCCCGCCAGCGCGCCGATGGCATTGCCGCCTTGCCACCACAGCAGGCTGGCTGCGACGACGGCCGCGCCCGTCAAACCTGCCAGCCAGCCCGACACTTGCCGCCGGTTGCGCTGGCGCTCGCCCCACAGGCGCTGCAGTTGCGGCTGCAGCGCGGCCGGCGCTTCGCGCAAGACGATGGCGATGTCGCTAGCCGTCAGCGGTTTCAGCGAGGCTTGCCGTCCTTGTGCGTCGAGCCAGTTCAGGAACAGTTCCGGGCCATCGACGCCACCTACGCTGACGACCAGCTGCGCCACGTCGACAGCATGGCCGGGCGCATCGATGGCCAGCTGGCTGCCGAAAAAATGAGCGCTGACGGGCGTGCCGGCGGAGCCGCCGTCGGGCACTGTCAACAGTGCCTGGAATGGCGTCATGCGGCGGCCTCGGCAAAGCGGCTTTCGTACAGGGCCGCCATCAGGTCGGACTGGCTGATGATGCCGGCCAGACGCTCTTCATCGTCGAGGATGGGAATATGGTGATAGCCGGCGTCGGCCATCAGGGGGACCAGATCAATGATGGGCGTGCCCAGGCGGGCCGTGTGCGGCGATGGCGTCATCAGCTGACCCACCACTTCCGGCTTGTCGCTGTGGGACAGGCCGCTGCGTTGCAGCAAGCCGCGCAGGCGCTGGCGCATGCCCTGGTAATCGTCGAGGCCGCCGTGGCGCAGGAAATCCGTCTGCGTGATGATGCCGATGACGCGGCGCGCCCGGTTCAGCACGGGCAGGGCGCCCACCTGGTGTTCGCGCATGGTGCGCCAGGCCACGTCGAGCGGGGTGCCGAATTCCACGCTGAGCACGTCTTTCGACATGATGTCGGCGCAGGTGACGACGCCGAAGCGGCGCTGGTAGGCGCGCATTTCCGTTTGCAGGAAGATCGCTTGCAAATCGTCGCGGCTGATATCGAGCACTTCGCTGTGCTGGCGCAGCACTGCGTCGAGATCGTCCGGCGAAAAGCCCAGGCGGTTGCTGGGCACGTCATCCTTGGTATCGTGCGGATGCGGCGCGACCAGTTGCTGGATGTGCGGGTAGCGGCGTCCCGTCAGGTTGTTGTACAGCACGGCGCAAGCGACCAGCACGGCGGAATTGAACAGCACGGTGATGAAGACGAATTCAAAGCCGGCCGCGTGCACGCTGGCACCGCCGACGACGGTGGTGAGCGCCACGGCGCCGCCCGGCGGATGCAGGCAGCGCAGGGCAAACATGGCGCCGATGGCCAGGCAGGCGGCCAGCGCCGCCACGCCCACGCTGGGACCCAGCCATTTCACGCACGCCATGCCCATCAGGCCGGACACCACGTTGCCGCCCACCACGGACCACGGTTGGGCCAGCGGACTGGCCGGCAGGCAGAACAGCAGTACGGCCGAGGCGCCCATGGGGGCGATCAGGTAGACGCTGGCGCTGTCGGGGGCCAGCAGGAAATGGCAAATCAGGCCCGTCAGCAGCAAGCCGCAGATGGCGCCCGCGCAGGCGCGCAATTGTTCGCGGCGGCTGCCGTTGTTCGGTTGCGGCAGCCAGCGTGCCAGGAAAGAAGTCGTCATGGAGGAGGGCGCGTTCGGGTCGCGTTGCTCAGTGTCAGCCCGATATTATCCCATGCGTTCTATTTCGCTGCCTGCGGGCATCAATCTTCGGCACAGACCGCTTGCAAGTTCCTGGCGGCCGCGACGGTGGCAGGCTCTCCTTTGGTGTTGCTTATACGTTTTCCGCATAAGCACAGTGCAATTAAATGGTGGATATTTCCCACAAGCAGGCATATTCTAGACAATCACACTAGCTGGCAGCTGTTCAGCTGGTCCCCATGATTGATCTCAGGAGCCCGCATGCGTCTTTCTCTTTTCCTTGCCAGCCTGCTGCTTGCCGGCACCGCCGTGGCCGCCGCGCCGACACCGGCCAACCCCGTCGCCACGCCGCACTTGCCGTACAACGCGGCGGCCGACGCCAAGGCCGACGTGGCCCGCGCGCTGGCCGAAGCCAAGGCGGCGCACGTGCCCGTCTTGCTGATCTTTGGAGCCAACTGGTGCGAGGATTGCCGCGCGCTCGACAAGGCATTGAAGGAAGGCAAGAACGCGGAGTTGATGCAACAGCAGTTCAAGGTCGTCAAGGTCGACGTGGGTAACTTCGACCATAACCTCGACGTGGCGCAAGCCTATGGCAATCCGCTCAAGAAAGGCATACCGGCTGCCGTGCTCGTATCGAGCGACAACAACCAGGTGCTGTATGCCACCAAGGGCGGCGAACTGGCGAATGCCCGCCGCATGAGCGAGAGCGGCATCTACGATTTTTTCAAGCAAGCGGCCAGCGTGAAAGCGCCGGCGATTTAAGCGTTTTCACCCCCCCTTAAACCCCTTTAAAACTCTTCCCACGCATCGCTGGCTGGCGCTGCCGGGCGCGATGGCGTGGGCAGCGCCGGCTTGTGCGCCGGCTGCCGGGGCTGCGCCGCCTGCCCGGCCTCTTCCAGCTTGAACACGCTGACCACCTGTGCCAGCCGGGCCGCCTGATCCTGCAACGATTGGGCTGCCGCCGCCGCTTCTTCCACCAGCGCTGCGTTTTGCTGGGTGGCGTCATCCATTTGCGTCACGGTGGCGTTGACTTGCGCGATGCCCTGGCTTTGCTCCTGGCTGGCCGAGGCGATTTCTCCCATCAGGTCGGCCACTCGCTGCACGGAAACGACGATGTCCTGCATGGTGGCGCCGGCCGAGTCGACCAGCTTGCTGCCCGCTTCCACCTTGCTGCCCGAGTCGACGATCAAGTCCTTGATTTCCTTGGCCGCCTGGCTTGACCGCTGCGCCAGGTTGCGCACCTCGGTGGCCACCACGGCAAAGCCGCGGCCCTGTTCGCCCGCGCGGGCCGCCTCGACGGCGGCGTTCAGGGCGAGGATATTGGTTTGAAAGGCAATACCGTCGATCACGCCGATAATATCCGCGATCTTGCGTGAACTGTCTGTAATTGCGCCCATCGTCTGCACCACTTGTCCCACCACTTCTCCGCCCTTGAGGGCGTGGCTCGAGGCCGACACCACTAGCTGATTGGCCTGGCGCGCGTTGTCCGCGTTCTGTTTCACGGTCGACGTCAGTTCTTCCATGGCCGCCGCCGTCTCTTCCAGGCTCGACGCCTGGGCTTCCGTACGCGCCGACAAGTCCAGGTTGCCCGATGCAATCTGGCTCGATGCGCTGGCAATGGACCCGGTACTGTCGCGAACTTCGCGTATCGTCACGTTCAGCGATGCGACGAAGCGGTTGAAGGCGGCCGCCAGCGCGCCGACCTCGTCTTCCGATTCGACGGGCATACGGCGGCTCAGGTCGCCATTGCCGCTGGCGATTTCGCTGAGCATGTCGGCCGCCCGCGCGACGGGAGCGGCGATGGCGCGGCTGATGACATAGATGATGAGCAAGGCGATGCCGCCGCCGACGAGGCCGGCGACCAGGGCGGCGATCAGGGCCGAGCGCGTGACATTGCCCAGCACTTCCGCTTCCGGCACTTCGGCCATCACGTACAAATTCAATTCCGGCACGAAGGAGGCGGCGACGAACTGGCGTCCCGCAGGCGCATCGTAGATGGCATACGCGTATTTTTTGCCAGTGAGCAGACTCTGGCTCAGGGTATCGCTAAAGCCCGGCAGATCCTTGAGTGCATGCTTGCCGTCGGCCAAGGACGTGTCGCGGTGCACCAGCAGCATGCCGTTGGCGCGCGCCAGGTAGACATGGCCCGTCTGGCCGATCTTGTAGCTGCGGATGGTGTCGGCCAGCGCATTGATGGACAGGCCCAGGCCGGCCGCGATCTGCTTGCCGCCCGCCGTCTGGCCGCGCGCATTCAAGTACAGCATCAGGTCGCTGGAGTTTTGCGCCTTGTCGATGTCGAGCGTGTAGGCCTTGTCGCCGGCCAGCAAGCCATAAAACCACTGGTCTGCCGCCTGGTTCTTGTCCAGGGTGCGCAACAAGCCTTCCGTGGTGAAATATTTGCCCGTGCTGGCCGAGGCCCAGTTGATCGAGGCCGCCTTGTTCTTTTCCTTGACCACGCTGGCATAGCGCTGGAAGGTGGCGATGCCGCTGTCGGGCAAGCCCGCGTCTTCCCAGTCTTGCAGGTAGACATCGTTGGCCATGGTCTGCACGACGGACAGGGGCTGGCTGATCTGGCGCAGCACGTCGTTGCGGATCTCGCCCACTTGCGCTGGCAACTCCTGGCTGACGACGCGCTCGCGCACGTAATCGCTGCTCATGCGCACGCTGAGGAAAGACGAGATCGCCATGAAGAGCAGCAGGCACAAGCCCATGCTGAACAGGAGTTTTTTCTGGATGGAGAGGCGGCGGAGCAGAGACATGGAAGACCTTGGAGGATGGCCTGCAGAATGAGCAGAAAAGCGCGCAGGCGAGCAGACAGTATACCGGCCGCACTGCGCCTTCCATCGCACCATTGCTGCTTTTCGTTCATTGATGTTGCAATGCAGCAACTTGCTTTTGCTTCAGGCAGGCAAGCCGTGGGCGATCAATTCCAGCGGCAATTCCGTGCTGCACTTGATTTGTTCCATGGAAAAGGCGGACGACACGCCCGTCAATTGCACGGCTTTGATGAGCTTTTTATAGAAGGTGTCATACCCCTTGATGTCGGTGGTGACGACTTTCAGCAGGTAATCGATGTCGCCGCTCATGCGGTGAAATTCCTGTACCTCGGGCAAGACGATGACGGCGGCGGCAAAGCGGCGCAGCCATTTTTCATCGTGCTGGCCCGTGCGCACGCTGACGAAGACGGTCACGGGCAGTCCCACTTTTTGCCGGTTCACGATGGCCACGCGGCTCTCGATATAGCCGTCTTCCTCCAGGCGCTTGACCCGCTTCCAGCACGGCGTGCTGGACAGGCCGATCTTCTCGCTGAGGGCGGCGATCGACAGGGTGCCGTCCTGCTGCAGGGCGGCCAGGATGGCGCAGTCGAATTTGTCGAGTGCGGTGTTCGGTGAATTCATTTTCACTATTCCAGTTTTTATGGCATGAACATGCTGCATGGTACAGCGTTTGCAGCATTTTTTGGCATATCTTCACGGGAGCAGGCCGGTAGACTATCCATATGTCCCAGCCGTTTGCGTTGCTCCTTTTTAGCAGCGCCCTTTTTATAGAATACTCAGACTGCCATCATGAAAGAAATCTACCTCGACAGCAATGCCACCACCTGCGTGCTGCCCGCCGCCGTCGCCGCCGCCAAGCGGGCGATGGAGCAGGGCTATGGCAACCCCAGCAGCACCCACGCGACGGGATTGCAGGCCAAGGCCATGATGGATGGCGTGCGCCAGCGCGCCTCCCGCTTGCTGGGCGTGGGCGACGGCCGCCTGATGTTCAACAGCGGCGCCACCGAAGGCATCCAGACGGCCGTCTTGTCCGCCCTGTGCGCGCTGCGCGAACGGCGCGATGCGGGCAAGCGCATCGGCAGCCTGCTGCTGTATGGCGCGACCGAGCACAAGGCCGTGCCGGAAAGCCTGGCACACTGGAACCGTTTGCTTGGCCTGAACCTGGAAGTGCGCAAGCTGCCCGTCGATGCGCAGGGGCGCCACGATCTGCAGGCGCTCGGTGCGCTGATCGGCGACGTGGCCATGCTGTGTACGATGGCGGCGAACAATGAAACGGGCGTCGTCAGCGATTTGTCCGGCATCGCGCAACTGCTGCAGGAGCGGGGTGCAGACGCTTACTGGATGGTCGATTGCGTGCAGGCGCTGGGCAAGCTGAAACTGAACCTGGCCGCCACGCGCATCGATTACGCGCCGTTTTCCGGCCACAAGCTGTATGCGCCCAAGGGTATCGGCATGCTGTACGTGCGTGCCGGCGCGCCCTTTACGCCCCTGATGATGGGCGGCGGCCAGGAAACGGGCTTGCGCTCGGGTACGGAAAACATGGCTGGCATCGCCGCCCTGGGCGCCGTGCTGGGCGCGCTCGACGATGGCAAGACCTTCCGCAGCCACGCCGACCTGGCCGCGTTCCGCGAGCAGCTGGTGGCCAGCCTGGAACGCGCTTTCCCCGGCATCGTGTTTAATATGCCGTTCGACTTGTCCTTGCCGACGACGCTCAATTTTTCCGTGCCGGGTTTGTCGTCGAAAGAGTTGCTCGACCTGTTCGACGCGGCGCGCGTACGCGTCAGTTCGGGCAGCGCCTGTTCCGCCGCCAAGGCCCTTCCCAGCTACGTGCTGGAAGCGATGCACGTGCCGCAATGGCGTGCCAGCTCGGCCATCCGTCTGTCGTTCGGCCCCCTGACCGACGCGGCGACCATTGCGGCCGCCTGCGCGCGCATCGAGCGCTGCGGCGAAGCGCTGCGCAGCAGCTGTTTGCTGCCGTCGGCGCTGGCGCCATCGCCGCAGGACGGCGCGCAGGACGGCGTAGTCCAGTTGAGCGTCGATGGCCAGTGCACCTGGCTGCTCAGCGACCTTGCCAGCGCCAGTTGCGTCGTCATCGATCCCGTCGCCGCGCTCGTGCCGCGCCTGGCCGCCTTCATCCGCTGCCAGCACCTGGCCTTGCGCGCTATCGTGCACACGGCGGCGCCAGCCGACCATGGCGTGGCGCGCCTGGCCTTGCTGCAGGAGCTCGGGATGGAGCAAGTCGGCCACGTCGATATCGACGGCGAGCTGGCTTTGGGCCAGCAGCGCTTGCGCCGCATCGAGTGTGGCGAAACCCATGTGTACCTGCTGGAGCAGCGCTTCGCCTTCATCGGTAATCTGGCGTCCGAGGCGCTGACACCTTTGCTGGAGGCGGCGCTGCTGACGCCGGATACCGTGCTGTGCGCGTCAGGCGACGATGGCAGCATTTGCGGCACCGTGCGCACCGTGCAGGACGGTAGCGTGCCGGTCGCCGAACTGCAGCTCGATGCGGCCGCCTTGCCCGCCTTCCTGCGCCAGCACCCCGACGCCATCCTCGTCGACGTGCGCGAAGCGTATGAACACGCGGCCTGCGCCGGCACGGTGTTCGAGGGCTGCGAAGTGCGCAGCGTACCGCTGAGCCGTCTGGCAGGGCAAGTGGCCGCGTGGCTGCAACAGCCGCAGCGTCCGCTGGTGTTTTTCTGCCGCAGCGGCAACCGCAGCGCGCGCGCCAGCGCTTGCCTGCGCCGCCTCGGCCACGGCGCGGCATGGCAGCTGAACGGCGGCATGGCGATGGCGGAAGCGACGCGCCACCCGCTGGCCATCGCGGCCTGAACCGCCTGAACTTTCTTTCTTGAAGTATTGCACCGTGCCATCCTCGGCACGGTGCCCGTCACGCATTTTCTTGCATTCATTTCCTGACGGCATTTTTCTGCCGCTCAACAGGCTAATTTCTTTGCCGAAACGTCCCTAAAACGTGATGTATGTACGCTAGCGCACGGTCTTGCGCAGATGGCGCACCTACGATGAAGTTCAGAAAATCTCCCTATACCCTGAGATTCGTCGCAACGCTCCGGCGCTTCGCTTTCCGTCTTCGCCAGTGTCCGATCGTGTTCTTCCAGACTGGGCCAGCGTGACGGTGGCCGCTGGCTGTGTGCGCGCACCTAGCGAGGCCCAAGTTGAAAGAGTACACAGCAGTTGTCACGCAGCAGATCAAGGAACAGATTTCCAAAGTCAAAGAAATCTTCCGCGACCATTCCCTTGCACCGGACACCTTCGACGCCGCGCGCGACGATGCCTTGCCCCTGCGTTCCGAATTATTCAGCGCCATGCAGATGGCCGCTCACGGCAAGCACGTGGCCGCCGGCCATGCGGTGGGCAAGCATCACGGCCGCGACCGCCTGCTGGCACGCCTGGCCGACAATGCGGCCCTGATCACGGCCACCGTCAACGAGCTGACGGCGACCGTCAAAAGCGGACGCCAGGTCACGCCCGCCTCGGAATGGCTGCTCGATAATTTCTACCTGATCGAAGAGCAGATCCGCACCACGCGGCGCCATTTGCCGAAGAACTACAGCAAGGAGCTGCCGCGCTTGACGTCAGGCCCCGACGCCGGCTGCCCGCGCGTCTATAAAATCGCGCTGGAAATCATCTCGCACGGCGACGGCCGGGTCGACCTGGAAAACCTGTGTCACTTCGTCGAGGCTTACCAGGACGTGGCCACGCTCACGCTCGGTGAACTGTGGGCCGTGCCCATCATGCTGCGCCTGGCCCTGATCGAGAACCTGCGCCGCGTGGCCGTGCGCGTGGCCGACGACCGCATGCAGCGCGACCTGGCCAATACCTGGGCCGACCAGATGACGGAGATCGCCGAGCGCAATCCCAGCGGCTTGATCCTGCTCGTGGCCGACATGGCCCGCTCGAACCCGCCGATGACCAGCGCCTTCGTGGCCGAATTGTCGCGCCGCCTGCAGGGGCAAAGTTCCTCGCTGACCCTGGCCTTGTCGTGGCTGACGCACAAGCTGGCCGAGTCGGGCCTCACCATCGAGCAGCAGATCCAGTCCGAGATCGGGCAGCAGGCGGCCGACCAGCTGTCGATCGCCAACAGCATTGGCAGCCTGCGTTTTCTCGGCACCATGGATTGGCAGGAATTCGTCGAAACGATGAGCGTGGTCGAGCAGACCTTGCGCCTGGACCCGGCCGGCACCTATGGCTTGATGGATTTCGCCACGCGCGACAGCTACCGCCACGCCATCGAACGCATCGCCAAGCGCAGCGGGCGCAGCGAAGTGGACGTGGCCGAGATGGTGGTGCAGCTGGCGCACACGCACGGTAACGGCAATGACGCGCGCCGCAGCCATATCGGCTTTTACCTCGTGGGGCGCGGCGTGCTGGTGCTGGAAAAGCAGGCCGGCGCCAAGCTGCCCTTCGTCGAGGCGCTGCAGCATACGGCGCGCGCCGCGCCGCTGGCCGTGTACCTGGGCGCCATCTGCTTCCTGAGCCTGGCGACGAGCGCCTTGCTGCTCGAGCGCGCCGTGCGCCACGGCGTGCAGGGCTGGCCACTGGCGGCGCTGGGCGTGCTGGCGCTGTTGGGCAGCAGCCAGCTGGCCGTGGCCGTGGTGAACTGGCTGGCGACCCTGATGACGTCGCCGCACCCGCTGCCGCGCATGGATTACCAGGCCGGCATTCCGTCGGACGCGCGCGGTATCGTTGTCGTGCCGACCCTGATCTACAGCCAGCAGAACGTGGCGGCCCTGTGCGAGGCGCTGGAAGTGCGGTATCTCGCCAACCGCGACCCGAACCTGCGTTTCTGCCTGCTGACGGACTTCGTCGACGCGGAGACGCAAACGATGCCGGGCGACGAAGCCCTGCTGCGCCAGGCGCAGGAGACCATCCGCGCCCTGAACGAGAAGTACCGCGTGGAAGGCGTCGAATTCAAGGACAACGGCGACCCGGCCGATCCCGAGGAACTGGGCCACGTGGGACCGTTCCTGTTGCTGCACCGTCCCCGCCTGTGGAATTCGCAGCAAAATGCATGGATGGGGCAGGAGCGCAAGCGCGGCAAATTGTCCGACCTGCACGCGTTCCTGCGCGGCGGCGCGCGCGACAGATTCTCGCTGGTGGAAGGCGAGTTGCGCGGCTTGCGCACGATCAAATACGTGATCACGCTCGACACCGATACGCAGCTGCCGCGCGACGCGGCGCGCGAATTCATCGCCACCATGATGCACCCGCTGAACCGTCCCGTGCTCGACGCGGCGGGCACGCGCGTGGTGGCCGGCTACGGCATCCTGCAGCCGCGCGTGGCCGTGGCGCTGCCCAGTGCGAACGCGTCGCGCTACGAGCTGCTGTGCGGCGGCGAACCGGGCATCGACCCGTACACGCGCACCGTCTCCGACCTGTACCAGGACGTGTTTTATGAAGGCTCGTTCATCGGCAAGGGCATCTATGACCTCGACATGTTCGAGCGCGTGCTGGGCCAGCGCCTGCCCGACAATAAAATCCTCAGTCACGATCTGCTGGAAGGCTGTTATCTGCGCGCGGGCCTCTTGAGCGACTCGCAGCTGTACGAGGAATATCCGGCCCGCTACGACGCCGACGTGAGCCGCCGCCAGCGCTGGATCCGTGGCGACTGGCAGTTGATCGGCTGGCTGCTGGGCCGTGTGCCGGGCCGCGCCGGCAAACGCGAGCGCAATCCATTGTCGATGCTGTCGCGCTGGAAGCTGTTCGACAATCTGCGCCGCAGCGTCGTCGCGCCCGCCACCACCGTGTCGCTGCTGCTGGTGTGGGGCTTCCTGCCGCACGTGGCCTTCTGGAGCGCGGCCGTGCTGGCCATCATCTTCCTGCCGCCCGTCTTTTCGGCCCTGTACGATTTGCTGCGCAAGCCGCGCGATACCCTGTGGCGCCAGCACCTGGCCGCGTTCGAGCGGCGCTGCGGCGTGCAGTTTTCGCATGCCATGCTGACCCTCGTCTTCCTGCCGTACGAAGCGTGGATCAGTCTCGATGCCATCGTCCGCACCCTGTGGCGCCTGGGCGTGTCGCACAAGCACTTGCTCGACTGGCGCGCCTCGAACCTGCACGTATCGTCAGGTTCGCAGGCCGACAGCTGGCGCGCCATGTGGTGCTCGCCCGCGCTGGCGCTGGCCACTTTCGGCGCCTTGCTCCACTGGCGTCCGGCCGCCTTGCCCGCCGCCGCCGTGGTGCTGTTGCTGTGGCTGGCCGCACCCGCCATCGCCTGGTGGATCAGCCGTCCGATCGAGCGGGCCGTGGCGCGCCTGTCGGCCGAGCAGGGACGTTTTTTGCATGGCGTGGCGCGCAAGACCTGGGCGTATTTCGACACCTTCGTCGGACCGGACGACCACTGGCTGCCGCCCGATAACATGCAGGAACACCCGAACCTGGTGGTGGCGCACCGCACCTCGCCGACGAATATCGGCCTGGCGCTGCTGGCCAACCTGACGGCCTACGATTTCGGCTACATCACCCTGGGGCAGCTGATCGAACGCAGCCGCGCCACACTGCAGACCATGGGGGAGCTGGAACGCTTCCAGGGCCATTTCTATAACTGGTACGACACGCAGACCCTGAAGGCGCTGCAGCCCATGTACATCTCGACGGTCGACAGCGGCAACCTGGCCGGCCATCTGCTGACCTTGCAGCCGGGACTGGTCGAGCTGTATGACGCCCCGATCATCGGCGCGCAAGTGGTGCAGGGCATCCGCACGACGGCGCAGGTGCTGCAGGAATTCATCGCCGCCGAAGGCGAGGGCAAGGCCATGCGCGACGGCATGACCCTGCTGCAGGCGCAGGCGGCACCGGCCAGCCTGGACGAATGGCATGCTTATCTCTCCGCCGCGAATGGCGCGGCCGATGCGCTGCTGTCGCTCACCCTGCAAAGCGAGGATGGCGAGCTGTCCATGTGGGCGGGCGCGCTGGCGCGCCAGTGCCGCGCGGCGCTGGCCGAGCTGCTGCAACTGGCGCCGTGGGCGGCGCAGGCGGGTGTCGATGCGGCGCTGATGCGCGTGCCGACCCTGCGCGAACTGGCCAACCTGGAAGCGCCGCAAGGCACGCCTTCCGAACTGCTCGCCTTGCTGGCGCAGGGCCGCGAACAGGCGGGCCGCCACATGCGCGACATTGCTCACGCGGCGGGCCAGGCGCGCGATTTCGCACAGATCGAATACGGCTTCCTGTACAACCCGTCGACGAAACTGCTGGCCATCGGCTACAACGTCAGCGAACGGCGTCTGGACCCCAGCTACTACGATTTGCTCGCTTCCGAAGTGCGCCTGGCCAGCTTCATCGCCATCGCCCAGGGCCAGCTGCCGCAGGAGCACTGGTTCGCCCTGGGCCGCCAGCTGTGCATGGTGGCCGGCCAGCCCGTGCTGCTGTCCTGGAGCGGCTCGATGTTCGAGTACCTGATGCCGCTCCTGGTGATGCCGAACTACCCGAACACCTTGCTCGACCAGACCTACCACTCCGTCATCGAGGCGCAGATCGATTACGGGCGCCAGCGCGACGTGCCATGGGGAATTTCCGAGTCCGGCTACAACACGGTCGACGCCAGTTTGAACTACCAATACCGTGCCTTCGGCGTGCCGGGGCTGGGCTTGAAGCGGGGCCTGGCCGACGACCTGGTGGTGGCGCCGTACGCCAGCATGATGGGCCTGATGGTGCAGCCGGAAGCGTCGTGCCAGAACCTGCAGCGCATGCAGGCGGCCGGCTACATGGGCCGCTACGGCTTTTTTGAAGCCATCGATTTCACCACGGCGCGACTGCCGCGCGGGCAGGGCAGCGCCGTCATCCGCTCCTTCATGGTGCACCACCAGGGCATGGGCTTTCTGGCCCTCAGCTATTTGCTGCACGACCGTCCGATGCAGCGCCGTTTCGAGTCCGATCCGCTGCTGCAATCGGCCTTGCTGGTGCTGCAGGAACGCACGCCGCAGGCAGGCGCGTTTTACTCGAACACGGCCGAACTGGCGGTGCTGCGCAGCGGCGCGCCCGAGCAGGCCATGCCGATGCGCATCCTCACGCAAGCCAACAGCGCCGTGCCGGAAACGCAGCTGCTGTCGAACGGCCGCTACCACGTCATGGTGAGCAATGCGGGGGGCAGCTACAGCCGCTGGAAAGACCTGTCCGTGACGCGCTGGCGCGAAGACAGCACGCGCGATAACTGGGGCAATTTCTGCTATCTGCGCGACCTTGACGACGGCGCCGTCTGGTCCACCATGTACCAGCCGACCCTGGCCGAACCGAAGAAGTACGAAGTGATTTTTTCCGAGGGACGGGCCGAGTTCCGCCGCGCCGACCATGGCCTGGAACTGTACACGGAAATCGTCGTCTCGCCCGAGGATGACATCGAGATGCGCCGCACGCGCATCAGCAATAATTCGAACCGCCAGCGGCGCATCGAGATCACCAGCTTTGCCGAAGTGGTGATGGCGCCGGCGGCGGCCGATGCGGCCCATCCCGCGTTCAGCAAGCTGTTCGTGCAGACGGAAATCCTCGCGCATGAAAAGGCGATTTTGTGTACGCGCCGGCCCCGCTCGAAAGAGGAGCAGATGCCCTGGCTGCTGCATGTGATGACCGTGCACGATATCGAGCGCTATGAAGTGTCGTTCGAGACGGACCGCGCGCGCTTCATCGGCCGCGGCAATACGCCGCAGCTGCCGCAGGCGCTGCAGGACGATGGCCCGTTGAGTGGCGGCCACGGTTCCGTGCTCGACCCCATCGTGGCCATCCGCTACGTCATCACGCTCGAACCCGACCAGGCCGTCACGGTCGACAGCGTGACCGGCATGGCCGAACAGCGCGAGGCGGCCCTGCACCTGATCGACAAATACCAGGACCGCCATCTGGCCGACCGCGTGTTCGAACTGGCCTGGACGCACAGCCAGGTGGTGCTGCGCCAATTGAATGCCAGCGAAGCCGATGCGCAGCTGTATGCGCGCCTGGCCAACGCCGTGATCTATCCGAATGCGGCCTTGCGCGCGGAAGCCAGCATCCTGATCAAGAACCAGCGCGGCCAGTCCGGCCTGTGGGCATATGCCATTTCCGGCGACTTGCCCATCGTGCTGCTGCAGATACGCGACGCGGCCAATATCGAGCTGGCGCGCCAGATGGTGCAGGCGCATGCCTATTGGCGCCTGAAGGGGCTGATCGTCGACTTGGTGATCTGGTACGAAGAGCAGTCGGGCTACCGCCAGCTGCTGCACGACCAGATCATGGGCCTGATCGCCTCGGGCATCGATGCGCAGGCGATCGACCGCCCGGGCGGCATCTTCGTGCGCCTGGCCGAGCAGATCGCCAACGAAGACCGCATTTTGCTGCAATCGGTGGCGCGCGCCATCATCAGCGACCTGCGCGGCACCCTGGCCGAGCAGGTCAAGCGCCCGCCGAGTCCCGTGCTGCGCATGCCGCCGCTGCTGCAGGACCCTGCCCGCGAACAGGGCGGCGTGCCGCACCGGGCGCCGGCGCGCGAGCTGATCTTGGAAAATGGCCTCGGTGGCTTTACGCCCGACGGGCGTGAATACGTGATTACCACGGCAGAAGGCAAGCAGACGCCGGCGCCCTGGTCCAACGTGCTGGCCAATGCGCAATTCGGCACGGTGGTGTCGGAAGCGGGCCAGGCGTATACGTGGAGCGAGAATGCGCATGAATTCCGCCTCACGCCGTGGCAGAACGATCCTGTCTCGGACCTGTCCGGCGAAGCGTTCTATGTGCGCGACGAGCAAAGCGGGCAGTTCTGGTCGCCCACTTCGCTGCCAGCGCGCGGCAGCGGCGACTACGTGACGCGCCACGGTTTCGGCTATAGTATTTTTGAGCACAGCGAGGCGGGCATCGCCACGGAATTGTGCACCTACGTGGCGCTGGACGCGGCAGTCAAATACTCGGTGATCAAGGTGCGCAACGACAGCGGCGTGCCGCGCCGCCTGTCCGTCACAGGCTACGTGGAATGGGTGATGGCCGACCTGCGCGCCAAGTCCGGCATGCACGTGAACACCGAGGTCGACACGATCAGCGGCGCCCTGTTTGCGCGCAATAACTACAACACGGAATTTTCGGGCCGCGTCGGCTTTTTCAATACGGACGCCAGCATCCGTTCCATCACCTGCGACCGTAATGAATTCATCGGTCGCAATGGCAGCCTGGCGCAGCCGGCGGCGCTGCGCCGCGTGCGCCTGTCGGGCAAGGCGGGCACGGGACTGGACCAGTGCGCCGCCATCCAGGTGCCGTTCGAGCTGCAGCCGGGGCAGGAGCGCGACATTGTCTTCATCCTCGGCGTGGGCGGGCGCCGCAATGCCGACGCCAGCACCATGGTGCAGCGCCATGCGGGCAAGGAAGCGGCCCGCGCCACGCTCGACGCCGTGCGCGCGCACTGGGAAAATACCCTGGGCGCCGTGCGCATCGAGACGCCCGACCCGTCGCTCGACGTCATCGCCAACGGCTGGCTGATGTACCAGACCATCGCCTGCCGCCTGTGGGCGCGCAGCGGCTATTACCAGTCGGGCGGCGCCTACGGTTTCCGCGACCAGCTGCAAGACGCGATGGCGATGATACACACGGCGCCGCAGCTGCTGCGCAAGCATCTGCTGCTGTGCGCGGCGCACCAGTTTGTCGAAGGCGACGTGCAGCACTGGTGGCATCCGCCGTCGGACCGGGGCGTGCGCACGCACTGCTCCGACGATTACCTGTGGCTGCCGCTGGCCGCCTGCCGCTACGTGATCGCCACGGGCGACGTCAATGTGCTGTCGGAAGTGGCGCCCTTCATCGAGGGCCGCGCCGTCAAGCCGGAAGAGGATTCGTATTACGACTTGCCCGTGCGCTCGGGCGAATCGGCGGACCTGTACGAGCACTGCGTGCGCGCCATCCGCCATGGCCTGCGCCTGGGCGTGCACGGCTTGCCGCTGATCGGGTCCTGCGACTGGAATGACGGCATGGACAAGGTGGGCGAGCATGGCAAGGGCGAGAGCGTGTGGCTGGCCTTCTTCCTGTATGAAGTGCTGCAGCGCTTTGCCGAAGTGGCCATGCTGCGCGGCGACGCCGCGTTCGCCCAGTTCTGCCGCGACGAAGCCGTGAAACTGGCCGCCAACGTCGAGGAGCATGCGTGGGACGGCGAATGGTACCGGCGCGCGTATTTCGACGACGGCACGCCATTGGGTTCGCACACGAACGAGGAATGCCAGATCGATTCGATTTCGCAAAGCTGGGGCGTGCTGTCGGGCGCCGCCAACAAGGAGCGGGTCGTCGGCGCCATGCGCCAGGTCGATGCGCGCCTGGTGCGCCGCGATTCGGGCGTGATCCAGCTGCTCGATCCGCCGTTCGACAAGGCCGACCTCAATCCCGGCTACATCCGCGGCTATGTGCCGGGCGTGCGCGAGAACGGCGGCCAGTACACGCATGCGGCCATCTGGACGGCGATGGCGTTTGCCCGCATGGGCGACGGCGAAAAGGCGTGGGAATTGCTGCGCATGATCAGTCCCGTGCGCCATGGCGCCGACGCGCAGGCGGTGGCGCGCTACAAGGTGGAACCGTATGTGGTGACGGCCGACGTGTATGCGGTGGCGCCGCACGTGGGACGCGGCGGCTGGAGCTGGTACACGGGGTCGTCGGGCTGGCTGTATCGGCTGATCGTCGAATCCCTGCTCGGTTTGACGCGCGAAGCGAACGTGCTGCGCGTGACGCCCACCATGCCGGCCGAGTGGCGCGGCTTCAAGCTGCATTACCGTTTCGGCGCCAGCAGTTACGCCATCACGGTGGAGCAGGCGCAGGGGCGGCCTGCGGGACTGTCGCTCGATGGCGTGGCGCAGGGCGGCAACAGCATCACCCTGCGCGACGAGGGCCGCGAGTATGCGGTGCTATTGCTGGTTTAGTCTTGCCCACGTACTTGCCACGCATCGTGTTCGGGCCGACGCCGGCCGGCCAGCAGGATCAGGCCGGCGCCGAACAGCAGCAGGTCGCGCGTGCGTACTTCGGGCGCGGACTGCATTGCCGTCTGCTGGTGATAGTTCAAGGGTGCCGCCGTGGCGGCAACAGGCTGGCTTGCGCAAGCGGCCAGGCACAGCGCCGCCACTTTTCCATTTAACTGCATAGATTCCTCAAGAAAGCGCGCCGGCCGTTCGGGATCGGCGCGCCGGTATTCATGTCGACGACATTGTAATTATGAACATGAATATTGTAAATGAGAAATTATCCATGGCTGTGTCAAAATCCCAGTGCCGCGCCCGCACCGAGCAGGGTGGCCACGCCCAGCACGGCAAAGACCAGCGCCGCGATGCCGTGCACGAGGCGCAGCGACACGCGGTTGGCGATCCTGTCGCCCAGGTAGACGGCCGGCACGTTGGCCAGCATCATGCCGAACGTGGTGCCCAGCACGACCGAAACAATATCGTGGTAGCGCGCCGCCAGCGCCACGGTCGCCACCTGCGTCTTGTCGCCCATTTCCGCCATGAAGAAGGCGATCAGGGTGGTCAGGAAGACGCCGTATTTGGCCAGCTTCGTCTCGTCTTCATCGAGCTTGTCGGGGATCAGGGTCCAGGCGGCCATGGCGAGGAACGACACGCCCAGCACCCAGCGCAGCACGTCGGGTCCCAGCATGCTGGTGATCCAGGCGCCGACGGCGGCGGCAAACGCGTGATTGGCGATGGTGGCGACGAAAATGGCCAGCACGATGGGTAGCGGTTTGCGGAATTTGGCAGCCAGCAGAAAGGCCAGGAGTTGGGTTTTGTCGCCGATTTCAGCGAGACCGACGATGCCGGTGGAGATGAGGAATGCTTCCATGGGATTGCGAGAGGTACGTGGGCCGGACGAATTAACCAATGATCCACGGGCGACTCCGGCCCATGCGGCCGCCCTGGATCAATGGTCTCGTCAAGTCTTGCAACCACCTGCACCATGGCCTGCGGGCCAATCATGTTGATACAGGTTCCCGCGGCAGGACCGCAGGACGACTACTCCCCAATGTTCGAGGCGCATCATACGCCAATGCCCGCGCCGGCGCCAGTGCCGCCGGCGCGCGGCGCGGCCATGCGTGTGGGACTTCGACAACAATGACCGGTTTGCAAACAGACTCGACTTAGAATGCAGTTCTGTCCACGACTCCCAGATGGAATGCGCCATGCCGGTCCTTGTCCGCTTGCTTGCCTTGTGTTTGACCTTGTTTTCCCCCTTGTCCGCCCTGTGCGCCGCCGCGCCCTTCGACGACAAGTTCCGCCAGCTGGAAGAACTGCTGCCCACGCCGAACAGCTACCGCACGGCGTCCGGCGCGCCGGGCCACGCCTACTGGCAGCAGCGCGCCGACTACGTGATCCGCGCCACGCTCGATGAGGAACGGCGCGCCATCACGGCCAGCGAACAGATCACCTATCACAACCGCTCGCCCGACAGCCTCGCGTATCTGTGGCTGCAGCTGGACCAGAACGGCTTGCGCCAGGATGCCGACCAGCGCCGCGTACTGAGCGCGCCCTCGCGCCAGGCCTGGCTGAGTAACAGCGAGGACGAAGCGCTGAAATTCGAGGACTTGCGCGCCATCCATGCGGGCCGCGAATTCGACGGCGGCTTCAAGCTCACCGCCGTGAAAGCGGCCAGCGGCAAGCCGCTGCCGCATGTGGTCAACCAGACCATGTTGCGCATCGACCTGCCGGTGGCGCTGGCGCCCGGCCAGAGCATCACGTTCAGCATCGACTGGTCGTATCGGATCAATGACCAGAAGGTGCTCGTCGAGCGCTCCGGCTATGAGTATTTTGAGGACGACAAGAACACGATCTTCCAGATCGCGCAGTGGTTCCCGCGCATGGCCGCGTATTACGACGCCGTCGGCTGGCAGCACAAGCAATTCCTCGGTTCCGGCGAGTTCACCCTGGAGTTTGGCGACTACGAACTGTATCTGACGGTGCCGTCCGATCACGTGGTGGCCGCCACCGGGGAACTGCAAAATCCCGCCGCCGTGCTGAGCGCGGCGCAGCGCGAGCGCCTGGCGCGGGCAAAAAACAGCAATACGCCGCTGCTGGTGATTACGCCGCAGGAAGCGCTGGCGGCGGAAAAGGGCAAGCCGGCCGGCACGAAAACCTGGCACTTCAAGGCCGCCAATGTGCGCGACGTGGCGTGGGCGTCGAGCCGCAAGTTCATCTGGGATGCGCAGGGCCTCGACAGCGGCGGCAAGCGCGTGATGGCCATGTCGTATTACCCGAACGAGGGCAACCCGCTGTGGCAGCAGTACAGCACGCGCGCCGTCGTGCACGCGATCGAGCAGTACAACAAATACAGTTTCGACTATCCCTATCCGAACGCGATTTCCGTCAACGGCGCCGTGGGCGGCATGGAGTATCCGATGATTGCGTTCAATGGCGGGCGCCCCGTGAAGGACAAGAAGACGGGCGAGCGCACGTACTCGAAGACGACGAAATACGACCTGATCGGCGTGATCATCCACGAAGTGGGGCATAACTATTTTCCCATGGTCGTCAACTCGGACGAGCGCCAGTGGACGTGGATGGACGAGGGCTTGAATTCCTTCCTGCAGTACCTGGCCGAGCAGGCGTGGGAAGAGCATTTCCCGTCCTGGAATGGCGAGCCGCGCAAGATCGTCGACTACATGCGCAGCCAGAACCAGGTACCCATCATGACCAATTCCGAGTCCTTGCTGCAGTTCACGGCGAACGCCTACGACAAGCCGGCCACGGCCCTCAACATCCTGCGCGAGACCATCCTCGGGCGCGAACTGTTCGACTTCGCCTTCAAGCAGTACGCCGTGCGCTGGAAGTTCAAGCGCCCGACGCCGGCCGACTTTTTCCGCACCATGGAAGACGCTTCCGGCACGGACCTGGACTGGTTCTGGCGCGGCTGGTTCTATACCACCGATGCGGTCGACATCAGCATCGACGGCATCAGCGAATATGGCGTGAGCACGAAGAATCCCGAAGTCGAGAAAGCGTGGAAGAAGGCGCAGAAGGCGGCGCAGCCGATATCGATCTCGGACCAGCGCAACAAGGCGCTGCCGAAGAAGGTTGACATCGATCCCGCGCTGAAGGATTTCTACAACCAGCATGATGAATTCACGGTCACCAACAAGGACCGCAACAGCTATTCGGAAGAGCAGGAAGCGCTGGAACCGTGGGAGAGGAAGCTGCTGGAACAGCGCAACATGGGCAAGCATCTGTACCTGGTCGATTTTTCGAATCTCGGCGGCCTGGTGATGCCTTTGATCCTGGAAATCGAACTGAAAAGCGGCAAGAAGATCATCGAGCGCGTGCCGGCCGAAGTGTGGCGCTATGCGCCGCACAAGATCAGCAAGGTGATCGTCACGGACGAACCGATGGTGGGCCTGGTGCAAGACCCGTACTGGGAGACGGCCGACATCGACACCAGCAACAATAGCTGGCCGAGAAAAATCACGCCATCGCGCCTCGAGCTGTTCAAGCTCGATCGCGACAAGAACAACCTGATGAAGGATTTTAATACGCCGCTCAAGGCGCCCGAGGCAAAGCCGGAAGCCAAGGCCGAGACGAAATAGGGAAACAGCGCCGGCCGGTCCGGCGCTTTTTTCTGCCGGCCTGCGCCGGAAGTGCTATTCTGCGCGACGCCCCGGCGTACACGGACCGGGGCTTTCGCAAATCATTCAAAAGACGACCATGCAAACTTTGACCTTCCTGCGCGCGCTGGGCTGTGCGCTACTTTGCCAGCTAACCCTGGCCGCGCACGCCGACCCCCTCAGCTATGCGCGCTACGACCAGGTGCGCACGCGCGACCTGCAGCTGGACCTGAAAGCGGACTTCAAGCAAAAGACCCTGTCGGGCTATGCCGAGCTGTCCTTGAACTGGATCGATCCGGCGGCGCGCACCCTGGTGCTCGACACGCGCGATTTGTCGATCGCGAAGGTGCAGGTACAGGACAAGCGCGGCGCCTGGCAGATGGCGCCGTACCAGCTGGACAAGGCCGATCCGGAAAAGGGCCAGGCGCTGCGCATCACCACCACGGGCCAGCCGGGCAAGGTGCGCGTCTACTATCACACGGCGCCGAACGCCATCGCGCTGCAGTGGCTCACGCCGCAGCAGACCATGTCGGGCAAGCTGCCTTTCATGTTCAGCCAGTCGCAAAGCATCAACGCCCGCTCGTGGGTGCCGTCGCAGGATACGCCGGCCGTGCGTTTTACGTATAGCGCGCGCATCGATGCGCCGGCGGGCATGCGCGTCGTCATGAGCGCCGAGAACGACGAAAAGGCGACGGGCAAGGGCGGCTGGAAATTCAGGATGCCGCAGCCGATTCCATCGTATTTGCTGGCCATTGCCATCGGCGAACTGGAAGTGCGCAAGCTCGGTCCCCGCTCCGCCGTGTATGCGGAACCGCCACGCATCAAGGCCGCCGAATACGAGCTGGCCGACACGGAAAAGATGATACAGGCCGCCGAAGCGCTGTACGGCCCGTATGGCTGGGGACGCTACGACATGATCGTGCTGCCGCCATCGTTCCCTTACGGCGGCATGGAAAACCCGCGCCTGACCTTCCTCACGCCGACCATGATCGCGGGCGACCGCAGCCTGGTCGACCTGATCGCGCATGAACTGGCCCACTCGTGGTCGGGCAACCTGGTCACCAACGCCTCGTGGAAGCACATGTGGCTCAACGAGGGCTTCACCACCTACGTCACCACGCGCATCGTCGAGCAGCTGTATGGCAGTGACGTGGCGCAGATGGGCGTGCAGGTCGACCAGGAAGAACTGGCCGCCTCGATCCGCGAACTGCCTGCCGCGAAAACGGCGCTGATCACGCGCGATGCGGACGCCAACCCGGCCGAAACGTACACGGACGACGGCATCATCTACCCGAAAGGCGCCTGGTTCCTGGCCACCATGGAGCGCCGTGCCGGCCGCGCCGTATTCGATCCTTTCCTGCGCGGCTGGTTCGACCAGCACGCGTTCCAGAGCGTGACGACGGAGCAGTTCGTCGCCTATCTGCGCAAGAACCTGCTGGCGCAGCATCCGGACGTGATGCCCGAAGCGGAGCTCGATGAGTGGCTGTATGGCACCGGCGTGCCGGCCAGCGCGCAGCGCGTCGTCTCGCCGCGCCTGGCGCTGCTCGACCAGCACCGCGACGCCTGGTTGAAAGGCACATTGCCGACGAAAGACCTGGGCATGGACAAGTGGATCGCCATCGAATCGATGCACTTCCTGAACGACATCAACAACAAGGCCAGCGCGGCGCAATTGCGTGAGCTGGACCAGGCCTACGGCGTGGGCAAGAGCGGCAACAATGAAGTGGCGTACCGCTTCTACCTGGCCTCCGTGAACGCCGGTTACGACGTGCAGCAGCCCTTGCAGACGTTCCTCATGAGCGTGGGCCGCCAGAAGTTCGTCGTGCCCCTCTACAGCGCCTTGATGAAGACGCCGCAGGGCCATGCCTGGGCCAAGGACGTGTATGCGCAGGCGCGCGAACGCTACCACCCGGTGACGCAGGAAAGCGTCGACAAATTGATGGCCGCGCAAGCGCATTGAACCTTCTTTGGACATCCTGACCATGCATACCATGAACCGTCTTTCCACCGCCATCGTGCTGGCGTTTTCCGGCATCGCCGTGCCGGCGCTGGCTGTTGACGCGGCCCCCGTCGTTGCCGCCGCTTTGGCCCCCGCGCCGGCCTTCGATCTCGAGCGCGACGTCGCCACCGCCCTGAAAGTGTTCGACGTGCCCGGCATGGCGATCGCCATCGTCAAGGATGGCAAGGTCATCACCGCCAGGGGTTTCGGCGTGCGCAAGCTGGGCGAACCGGCCGCCGTCGATGCGAAGACCGTCTTCGAGGTGGCATCGAACTCGAAAGGCTTCACGGCCGCCGCGCTGGCCATGCTGGTCGACGAGGGCAAGCTGGCCTGGGACGATCCCGTCACCAAGCACCTGCCCGGCTTCCAGATGCACGATTCCTACGTGACGGGCGCCATGACCATCCGCGATTTGCTGACGCACCGCAGTGGCCTGGGCCTGGGCGCGGGCGACTTGCTGTGGTGGCCGACGACGACCTTCAGCACCGACGAGATCATCGAGAAGCTGCGCTACATCCGTCCGGCCACGAGTTTTCGCAACAGCTATGCCTACGATAACCTGCTGTACATCGTGGCCGGCAAGATCATCGCCGACAAGGCGGGAAAAAGCTGGGGCGAGGCCATGCATGAGCGCATCCTGGCGCCGCTGGGCATGACGGGCACCACCACCAGCCTGGCGGAGAACGCGGGCAATCCCGACGTCGCCAATGCGCACAGCAAGATCGACGGCAAGATCGCCGCCGTCAAGTCGATGCCCGTGCCGAACGCCGTGGGCGCCGTCGGCATCAACACGAACGCGGAAGATATCGCCAAGTGGATGATGGTGCTGCTCGACGGCGGCAAGATCGCCGGCGTGAAGGACAAGGATGGCAAGGACGCGCGCCTGTTCAGCGAAAAGCAGGGCCGCGAAATGTGGGCGGCGCAAACGCCGATCAGGATCCCCGAGCCGAAACCGGCATTGGCCGCGACCAAACCGAACTTCAGCGCGTATGGCCTGGGTTTCCAGCTGCGCGACTACAAGGGCATGAAGGTGGCCATGCACGGCGGCGCGCTGCAGGGCTTTTATTCGCGCGTGGTGATGGTGCCGGAAGCGAAGCTGGGCGTGGCCATCCTCACCAATGCGGAAAATGGCGGTTCGATGACGGCACTGCAATGGCGCATCCTCGACCATTACCTGCAGGCGGCGCCGTCGGACTGGCTGGCGCTGGTGGCCAAGGTGGAGCAGGACCAGCATGCCGAGGAAGTGAAAAAGCAGGGCAAGGCGTCGAGCGCGCGCGCGGCCAGATCGCAGCCGTCGCTGCCGCTGGCGGCGTACGACGGCGAGTACGAGGATGCCTGGTACGGCAAGGTCATCATCAAGCCGGAAGGGAAAAAACATATCCTCAGCTTCACGCGCACACCGGACCTGACGGGCGAGCTGGAACACTGGCAGCACGACACCTTCATCGTGCGCTGGAAAGAGCGCAACTTCAACGCCGACGCCTACGTGACGTTCTCGCTCAATCCCGATGGCAGCATCGATCGGGTAAAGATGGCGCCCGTGTCGGCCGAGACGGATTTCAGCTACGACTTTCAGGACCTGAACCTGGTGCCGCTGAAACCGAAGGAAGCGAAGAAATAAGATGATAGGTCGGGTTAGCGCGCAGCGCGTAACCCGAGACGCTCACTTTATGGTTTGACGAACTTGAGTGTCATGCGGTCGCTCTCGCCGATGGCCGTGTACTTGGCCCGCTCCACATCCTTGTTGGCGTAGGTGGGCGGCAGCGCCCAGACGCCGCCCTGGTGGTCGGCCGTGTCTTTCGGATTGGCGTTGATCTCCGACTTGGCCGCCAGTTTGAAACCCGCGCCTTCGGCCAGCTTGATCACATACGCTTCGTGCATGTAGCCGCTGCTGGCCGTGGCGTCCTGCGCCTTGCTCGCCGGCAGGCGGTGCTCGACGACGCCGAATACGCCGCCCGGCTTCAGGCTGTCATAGACTTCCTTGAACAGGGTTTGCATGCCCGCTTCGCCGATCGGTATCCAGTTGTGGATATTGCGGAAGGTGAGCACCATGTCGGCCGTGCCCTTGGGCGCGATGCGGTAGGTGGTGGGTGGCGCGAAGGCGCCGATGTCCACCTTGCCGAAGGCGGCTGGATTGGCGTCGAGCTTTTGCTGGAAGCGCGCCGCGCCACGGCGCGCGCCTTCGCTGCTTGACTGCGGGTCGTTGCCGGCCGCGATCAGCTTGCCGTTGTCGCGCAGGTAGGGCGCCAGGATCTCCGTGTACCAGCCGCCGCCGGGCGCCAGTTCCACCACCGTCATGTTCGGCTTGATGCCGAAGAACGTCAGCGTTTCATACGGGTGGCGGGCGCCGTCGCGCAGCGCGTTGGCCGGCGTGCGCGCGCTGCCGGCGATGGCCGCTTTCAGGGCCGCGTCGCCCGTGTCGGCGGCCAGTGCCGCGCCGCTGCCGCCACAGGCCAGCATGACCGTCAGGGCCGCAGCCAGGGATACTCGCTTCATCATCATTTGCTCCATGCGTGATTGGATCGGTTGGTGAATTGGTGGCGATCGCCATCAACGCCGATCATCGGTCAAGCACGCTGGCCGGTCAAGCGGATTCCGTCCCCCATGCGGCGGCATACGCGGGCATGTCGCAGGTGTTGAGCGCATCGGCGACGGCCGCGCCACGGCCGTGCGTGAACGGCAATTCGCCCGTCCAGACGGCATGCGCCATGTCGCCCGCATCGTCGAGCGGGCCGCCCTTGCGCTGCTTGACGGCGTATTCGTCGAGCGCGATGCGCAGCACGGTGGTGGCCGCGTATTCCTTGGCGCTGCCGCCGCGCACGTGCGCCAGGCGTCCCGGCATCAGCTTTTCCATCAGCGCGTCCATGGCCGCGTGCTGCTGGTCGATGTCGCTCACTTTTTCAAACCGCCCGTACACCATCGCCGAACGGTAGTTCATCGTGTGGTTGAAGGCGGAGCGCGCCAGTACCAGGCCGTCGAGATGGGTGACCGTCACGCACACGTCGCTGTCTTGCAAGAGTTTGAGCATGCGGCTGCCGTTCGAGCCGTGGATATACAAGTGGCCATCGATGCGCCAGCAGGCGGTCGGGATGCAATGGCTGCCCTTGTCGTCGTGGAAGGCGATATGGCACAGGTAGGCGGCATCGAGGATGGCGTGCAAGGTGGTTTGCTCGTAGCTGGCCAGTTCGGCGACGCGGCGCACGCGGGTACGGGGGCTGGGTGGCAGGGCGGTAGCGGTCATGGCGGAAGTCCCGTTGGTTGAAGAGGAAGGCCGCACTATAATCGGCATCTGGCCCTGAAAAAAGATCCAGAAGTGAGAAATAATGTAGAGCCACAGTTGAGGGAGGCACATGGATTTTGCTTTGCTGCTGAACGCATTCGAGCGCACGCACCGCGAGCGGGGCTGGCCGCGCCAGCGCCTGCTGCATGAATGCCTGCGCGCGGCGATCCGCGGCGGCCAGCTGGCGCCCGGCACGCGCCTGGCCGCCACGCGCGTGCTGGCGGCCGAACTGGGACTGGCGCGCAATACCGTGCTGTACGCCTACGAGCAATTGGCCAGCGAAGGGTTTGTCTTGCCGGACCGGCGCGGCACCGTCGTCGCCGGCAGCGTGGGCGTGCCGACCGCCCCGCCAGTGAGCGCAGCCCAGGATGGCTTGTCGCGCCGCGCCCGGCGTTTGCGCGGCGTGGCGGGACAGGATGCCAGCGCGGCGGTGGTGTTTCCCGCCGACGCCATGGGCGCGTTCGCGCCAGGCGTGCCGGCGCTCGACGAATTCCCGCTGGCGCAGTGGCGGCGCATGCTGGACCGCGCGTGGCGCGCGTTGACGCCGCGCCAGCTCAATTACGGCGACCCTGCCGGCGAGCCGCAGCTGCGCATGGCCATCGCCGAGCATTTGCGCGCCGCGCGCGGCGTCGTCTGCGATGCGGGCCAGGTGTTCATCACGGACGGCACGCAGAGCAGCCTCGATGTGTGCCTGCGCGCCTTTGCCGACCAGGGAGATACCTTGTGGATCGAGCATCCCGGCTATGGCGGCGCGCTGGCGGCGGGCCGTGGCGCCGGCTTGCAGGTGACGGGTATCGCCGTCGACATGGATGGCATCGCGCCGACGGACGACGACTGGCGCGTGACGCCGCCGCGCCTGATCTACACGACGCCGTCGCACCAGTATCCGACGGGCAGCGTGCTCAGTCCCGCGCGCCGCATGGCGCTGCTCGAACGCGCGCGTGCGGCTGGCGCCCTGATCATCGAAGACGATTACGACAGCGAATTTCGCCATGGCGGCCCGCCGCTGGCGGCCATGCAGGGACTGGTGGCCGACGCGCCCATCGTATATCTGGGCACCTTCAGCAAGACCATGTTTCCCGCCTTGCGCCTGGCTTTTATCGTCGTGCCGGCCGCGCTGGCAGGGGCCTTCGCGCAGATGCAGGCGCAGGGCGCCGCGCGCGGACGCGTGGCCGAACAGCTGGCGCTGGCCGAGTTCCTGCGCAGCGGCCTGTTTGCGCGCCACGTGCGCCGCATGCGCCGCCTGTACCGCCAGCGGCGCGACGCCTTGAGCGAGGCACTGCAGCGCCATGCGTGTGCGGGCGCGGCCATCCATGGCGGCACGGCCGGCATGCACCTGGCGCTGCGCTTTCACGATACGGCATGGGATGACCTGGCGCTGAGCCGCCGTGCCGCGCAGGACGGCATCGTGGCGCTGGCGCTGTCCGCGCATGGCACGGGAGAAGGGCCGGGTTGGAACGGTTTCCTGCTCGGTTATGCGCAGGTGCCGGCCGAGAACATGGATGGCCTGGCGCGCCGCCTGGGTGGGCTGCTGCCAGCGTGAGATTCCGACTTTACTGCTGATCCAGCATCCACTGCTTCAAGCCGTTGACCCAGTTCTTGGCAGGCAGGTTGAATTGCTTCTTGATGGTGGCGGCGCGCTCGTACAGCTCGCTGAAGTCGAGCGAGGGCGATTTTTTGAACGCCAGCACGACGATGTTTTCATCTTCCACTTCCGGCACCCACACGACGGCATCGAAGACCAGTTCCATCGCCTGCAAATTCTTGTCGTAGTTGGGGAAGTCGCCGAAGACATTCGTGCACATGATGCCGTCGTCCGTCAGACAGTCGAAGCAGGCCTGGTAGAACTCGGGCGTGTCGAGCACGGGTCCGCGCGCGTCTTCGTCGTACAGGTCCACTTGCAGCGCGTCAACGGTGCCATGGTTGGCCGGGTCGAGCACGAAGTCGAGCGCATTCATTTCGCGTACGTCGAGGCGTGCGTCGTTCGGCGGCAGCGCGAACTGGGCGCCGCAGATGGCGATCACGTTCGGATTGAGTTCGATGGCCGTGACCGTGGCGTCGGGGAAGCGGCGGTAGCTGAACTTGGTCAGCGCGGCGCTGCCCAGGCCCAGCTGCACGATGCGTTTGGGCTGCGTCTTGAACAGCATCCACATCATCATCATCTGCACGTATTCGAGCTCGATGGCGTCGGGTTTGTCCAGACGCATGGCGCCCTGCACCCACTTGGTCCCCAGGTGCAGGTAGCGGATGCCGCGGTGTTCGGTGGTGGTGGCGGGCGGGTGGCCCGGGTGGCTGAAAGCGGTATGGCTGGTGGAGGTAAAGTCGGTCGTCATGGCGTCAGTTTAGCAGCCGCCAAAGAAAAAGACGCCGTGGCGTCTTTGGGGGGGGAGCGCTCAAGATTGTTTGCGGCGCCGCGCCAGGAAGCCGAGTATGCCCAGGCCGGCCAGCAGCATGCCATAGGTTTCCGGTTCAGGAACGGGAGCCAGGTTCAGGTTGAAGACGCCGCCATAGCTGCCGCCCTTGGTGTTGCCGATGACGGTGAGGACCAGCGGGCCATTGAACAGGAGGTTCGTAGGCGCCAGGACTTCGCCCTGGGCATAGCCAAAGACGGTGGGGCCGCCAAAGCCGGTCAGTCCTATGCCGTTCAGGTCGGCACTGGTGAAGTGGATGGAGGAGCTGTCCGTGCCCGTGACGGACAGGTTGGCCAGGAAGGCTTGCGCGGTGGAACCGAAGGTCGCGTTGGGTGTGAACGTGAAGGTATCGGTGAAGTCGCCGAGCGGACTGGGCACCGCGCTGAAGCCGCTGGTCCACAGATTGCCCGTGGTATTGACGAGGTTGACCGTGTAGGCGGTGGCGCTGGCGCTGCCGATGGAAGCAGCGCTCAGGACCGCCGCTGCGATGAGTGATTTTAGTTTCATGTTGATCCCCGCGAAAAGACGATTGATGTTTCAAAAAAACCGTACCGCGCTGATAAATTATCGCTGAGACATCACGTTGTCAATTAGTTATTTCAATAGCATTATACAAACTCAAATAGCTTATTTCTAATACACGGGCATGGGATGCTTGAGATTGCCGTATTGGCAATTCAATTATCAATATTTTACTCAAAAATCGTTCGAGATTTTGTGGTCTAAAAATCGTTATACGAGGAACTAATTTCTGTCCAGCAAAGGCAGAATCAAGGTCACCGCCAGGCCGCCGCCCTCGCGGTTGGCCAGGGTGATGCGCCCGCCATGGGCTTCGGCGATTTCGCGCGCCAGGGCCAGGCCCAGCCCCGTGCCGCTGCGTTTGGTGGAGTAAAACGGCACCAGTGCGTTTTCCAGCACGGCGCTGCTCATGCCCGGACCGCGGTCGCGCACTTCGATGCGCAGCTGGCCATGCGCCTGGCTGACGTGCAGGCCGATATGCTCTTCCCTCGAGCCTGATTCCAGCGCATTCTTGAGCAGGTTCAGCAGTGCTTGCTGCATTTGCGCCGCATCGAACAAGGCCGCCTGCGCGGGTGGCGGGCCGTCGAGCGTGAAGGCCGCCTGCGAGGCGAGGCTGTCGAGGAAGGGGGGCCATTCGCATGGCGCCAGGCGCGGCGCGGGCAGCTTGGCAAAGCGCGCATAGCCGAGGATGAAGCTTTCCAGGTGGCGCGTGCGCTCCTCGATGGTGGCGAGGATTTGCGGCAGGCGTTCCGTCTGGCCGCGGCGCACCAGCTCGGCGCCGGAGTGTGCCAGCGAGGCCAGTGGCGCCAGCGAGTTGTTGAGTTCATGGCTGATGACGCGGATGACTTTTTTCCAGGTCTGCACTTCCTGGCGCCGCAGTTCCAGGGTCAGCTGGCGCAACAGCAGCAGTTCGTGCTTGCGTCCGTTCAGGCTGAAGCTGCGCCGCGCCAGGTGATAGACCTCTTCCTGTTCCCCTTCGCCGCTGGTAAACAGGCCGTCGTTGCGGCGCGCCAGCGCTTCGGCCAGTGCCGGCGCCGCCTCGCGCACGATGTCGGCCAGGTGGCGTCCTTCGAGTCGGCGGCCGTGATGCAGCAGCTGGCGCGCGGCCAGGTTGGCATAGACGATGGCGCTGCCCTCGGCCACCAGCAGCATGGCCACCGGCGTGTTCTGCACCATGGTGTCGAGCAGCAGTTCGCGCTGCACCAGGTCCAGGCGCTGCTTGCGCAGCACGTCGCCCAGCGCATTGTGGGCCGCCACCAGGTCGGCCAGTTCATCGTTCTGCGGCCAGCGCAAGCTGAAGCCGAAGTCGCCGTCCTGGTAGCTGGCGACCGTGCCGCTCAAGGCGCGAAACAGCGACAGCATCGATTGCAGTTGCGCGCGGATGGTAATGACGGCCACCGGCAGCACGCACAGCAGGGTGCCCGCCAGTACCAGCAGCGGCTGGCCTGGCAAAAAATGCGCGAGCAGCAGGGCGATGACGATGCCCAGCACGAGCAAGGTGACGATCAGCGCCGTCCAGCGCGTGAGCAGGGAGAGGCGCATGGGACGCAATGCCATCAGCCGCGCGCGATGCCCAGGCGCTCCATGCGCCGGTACAGCGCCTGGCGCGACAGCCCCAGTTCCTGCGCCGCCTGCGCCACCACGCCGTGTGCGCGCGCAAGAGCGGCCGTGACGCTGTCGCGGTCCGGTTCCGTCGCGGCGCCATCTTGCGGTGCGCGCGGCGACGCTACGCCGGCCAGCGGCAAGCCCGTTTCCTGCGCGCCGATCACGGGACCGGGCGTCAGCAGGCTGGCGCGCTGCATGACGTTTTTCAGTTCGCGCACATTGCCCGGCCAGCCGTGCGCCAGCAAGGTCGCCTGCGCCTGCGCGTCCAGCGTCTTTTCGCCGCCCAGGAAATACCGCGCCAGTACCAGGATGTCCAGCAGGCGCTGGGCCAGCGGCGGCAATCGCAGTTCGATCACGTTCAGGCGGTAGAACAGGTCTTCGCGAAACGTGCCGGCCTTGATCATCGCCGGCAGGTCGGCGTTGCTGGCGCTGATGACGCGCACTTTCACTTGCCGCTCGCGGTTCGAGCCGAGGCGCTCGAAGCGTCCCGTTTCCAGCACGCGCAGCAGTTTCATTTGTCCGGCCAGCGGCAGGTTGCCGATCTCGTCGAGGAACAGGGTGCCGCCGTCGGCTGCGTCGAACTTGCCGTCGCGCGCGCGCGTGATGCCCGTATAGGCGCCCGCTTCCGCGCCGAACAGTTCCGCCTCGATCAGCTCCACAGGAACGGCGCCGCAATTGAGCACGACGAAAGGACCGCCGGCGACCTGGGAATTGGCTTGCACGATGGCGGCGATGCGTTCCTTGCCGCTGCCGTTCGGCCCCGAGATGAGCACGGGCACGTCGGCGCGCGCCACCTGGCACGCCAGGTGCACGACTCGTTCCGTGGCCGGGTCTTGCCATACCATGCCGCGCAGGTCGAAGTCGTGTTCCAGGGCGTGGCGCTGGCGCTGCTCGGCCACCACGCGCTGGCGCAGCGCGCGGTTGGCCTGTCCCAGCTCCAGCAGGTTCTGCACGCTGGCGATCAGGCGCCGGTCATCCCATGGCTTGGCCAGGTAGTCGGCCGCGCCGGACTTGATCAGGTCGACGGCCGCGTCGAGCTGGGTCCATGCCGTCAGCAGGATCACGGGCAGGTCCGGGTAGCGCGCACGGATCGCATGAAATAGTGCGCCGCCTTCCTCGCCCGACGTGGTGTCGGCCGTGAAGTTCATGTCCTGCACCACCAGGTCGATGGCGTGGCGTTCGAGCAGCTGCAAGCCCTCCTCGGGCGAGGCGGCGCGCACGGCGTCGATCTCGTGCAGCGAGAACAGCACGTCGAGCGCGATGGCCACGGCGGCATTGTCGTCAATAATCAGTACGGTAGGCATGCGCGCAGCATATCACTGAGGTGCCGGCTCAGGTACTGCGGGTGGCAGTGGCCGGCGAAATGCTGGCCGCGCGCCAGGCCGGGCCGTACACCGCGCCCACGCCCAGCAGCCAGAATACGAGCGCGCCAGCCAGCAGATAGACGGGTGGCAGGCGCGCCATTTCCAGCTGGCTTACCAGCAGCTGGTTCAAGCCCAGGGCCAGCAGCACGCCGCACGCCACGCCAACGCTGGTGATCATGAAATTCTCCGTCAAAAAATAGCGCAGGATGTCGATGCGGCGGGCGCCCAGTGCGCGCCGCACGCCGATCTGCTTCCTGCGTTGCGCCACCCACAGGCTGGCGATGCCGACGATGCCGCTGGCCGTCACCAGCAGCAGCAGGGTCGACACGGCGATCAGCATCCATGACAGGCCCTGATCGGCCCGGTAGCGCGCCTTGCGATGCTGTTCCAGGGTGTCGGTGGTGACCAGCAGCCGGTCCGTGCTGGCAGTGCGGATGGCCTGTTGCGCCTCCTGCATCAGACGGTCACGCTGGCCCGGTTCGGCTCGCACGGCGTATATCAGCAGGCCGCGCCCGCCCGTCAGGCGCGCCGGCAGCAGCGACGAATACTCGCCGCGCGGCTTGGTCTGCGCGCTCTGGGTCTGCAGCCGCTCGACGATGCCCACCACGCGCAGTTCCGGGTCGTCCGAGCCGGTGCCCTGGTACAAGGTCTTGCCGACAAAGCTGGTCTCGCCGGGCCAGATTTTCTGCGCCGCCGCCCGTGTCAGTATCAGAACCTTGGGCGAGCTCTCGTCGACGTCTTCGTTGATTTCGGGCGCTTCGTCGGACCGGAAATCGCGTCCTTCGACCAATTGCAAGCCATACGTTTTGATCAGCGAATCGGGACTGACATAGGTGGATACTTCGGCGCTGGCCGCAGCCTGGTCGCGCTTGGCGGACATGCTGGTGAAGTGGCCAGAGCGCGACAGCACCGCCTGTGACGTTTGCGCCACCGACATCACGCCTGGCAGCGCGCGCAGCAGTGCCGCCTGGCGCTTCTGCTCGGCCAGCTGGCGCTCATGGCTGCCTCGGTTGAGGTTCTGGATATTGACGTAAAAAACGTCGTTTTCAGCGGCCACGCCGCTGGGACGCGCGGCGACGGCCTGGCGCACGTTGACGATATGCAGGGCGTTGGCCAGGATGGCCAGGCTGATCGCGACCTGCACGGCCACCAGGACGGCGCCGGTTTTGCTGCGCATCAGCGCCGACAGGATGGGACGGATTTCCATGCTGGACCTCATGTTGGGTAAAGGATGTTCATTGGGACTTGAGCTGGATGGCCGGCGTCACCTGGCAGGCGCGCCAGGTCGGCAGCAAGCCTGCCAGCAGGGCCGCCAGCACCGACATGGCAAACGTCAGCAGCAGCATCGGTACGTCCATGTGCGCGACGGTGCCCAGATCTTCCGACTGCTTGCTGACCACGGCCAGCGCGCCGAACGCCAGCAGCAGGCCCAGCACGCCGCCAGCGAGGCCGATGACGCCCGTCTCGATCAGGAACTGGCGGAAGATGTCGCGCCGCGTGGCGCCCAGCGCACGGCGGATGCCCACCTCGCTGGCGCGCACGGAAAACTTCGCCAGCAGCAGGCCGATGGTGTTGACCAGGCATAGCAGCAGGAAACCGAAGGCCAGCCAGGCCGCCAGCTTGTTGTCGTTGTCGACTACCTGCAAAAAGCTCATCCATTCGTTCAGGTCGTACAGGCGGTTCGGCGCGTTGCGCTTCATGCGCCCCAGCTTGCGCTGCTCGCCCGCATAGGCGTCCAGGTACTGCTGCAACTGGCCGCGTTCGCCGCTGCTGGCCATTTCGAACCAGAACTGCAGCCAGGTGCAGCCCGAGGCGAGCCTGCCCTGGTAGCCGGGTGCGTTATTGTCGCCGTTGCAGCTCATGCCGCCGTCGTGCTCGGTTTCGTGGCGGATCGCGCTGGCAAATGGAATGAAGAATTCGTCCTCCGGACCGAACGCCCCCTTGCTGCCGATAATGTGATGGGCGCGCGGCACCACGTCCCAGGTCGCCAGCACGCCCGTCACCATGTAGGGCCGGCCCAGCACCGTGACGCGCTGGCCGACCGGGTTGTTCGTGCCCACCAGTTTTTCAGCCAGCGCGCGGCTGAGCACGATCACGTCCGCGCCGCTGGCGTCATCGGCTTCGCTCCATGGCTGGCCGTACAGAAAGGGGGCTTCGAACATGCTGAAAAAGTCGCGCGTGGGCGCCATGCCCTGGGCCTGGAAGGAACCGATATCCTTGCGCGCCGGTTCGACTGGCCCTGCCACGCCATACATGACGGTGCGGCGCACGCCCACCTTGCTGGCCATGAAATTGCGCGCATCGATGTAGCTCATCTGGCTTTGCGCGAAGCCGGGCTTTTCGCCGGGGACATAGCCCTTGACGGGCAGGATGTCGATCATCGGCACGAACAGGCGGTCGCTCTTGTGCGGCAGCGGATCGCCCGACATGGCGTGCAGGATGGTGACGGTGGACACGCTGGCGGCCACGCCGACGGCCAGGGTCAGTACCATCAGCGCCGTCAGGGCGCGGTTGCGGCGCAGGCTGCGCAGACCCAAGGTGAAATAGTAGCGGAACATGTGCTCTCCTTACGCTGTCGCGGCGTGCTGCGGCCTGGCCGACAGCGAGGCGCGGTGCTGCACCAGGTCCGACACCTGGCCGTCGATGATGTGCACATTGCGCTGGCTGCGCAGCGCCAGTTCCGGATCGTGCGTGACCATCAGGATGGTGGTGCCTTGCGCATTGATTTCTTCCAGCAGTTCCATCACGCCGCGCGCCATCTGCGTATCGAGGTTGCCCGTCGGTTCATCGGCCAGCAGCAGCTTGGGCGAGCCGGCCAGCGCGCGCGCGATCGCCACGCGCTGCTGCTGGCCACCCGACAATTCGGCCGGATAATGCTTCATGCGCGATGCCAGGCCGACCTTGGCCAGCGCTTCCTCGATGCGCTCCTTGCGCTCGGCGCGGTTGAAGCCCCGGTAGCGCAGCGGCACGTCGACGTTGTCGAACAGCGACAGGTCGGGAATCAGATTAAAACCCTGAAAGATGAAGCCCAGTTTTTCATTGCGCAGGCGCGAGCGGGCATTGTCGTCCATGCCCCTGACGTTGACGCCGTCGAGGATGTATTCGCCATCCGTGAATTCCTCGAGCAGGCCGGCGATGTTCAGGAAGCTCGTCTTGCCCGAGCCGGACGGCCCCGTGACGGTGACGAATTCACCTTGTTGCACGTGGATGTCGAAGCCGCGCAGCGCGTGGGTTTCGATCATGTGGGTACGGTAGACTTTGCTCAGGTTTTGCATGCGCAGCATGGAGGGCCTCTCAGGATATAAGTTGAATGATGTGTCAGTTGAGCGAGACGCGGGCGGCGTTCTCGAAGTTTTCCGTGCCGGCGACGACCACCTTGTCGCCCAGCTTCAGGCCGTCGAGGATTTCCACGGCCGACACGCTGGTCGCGCCCAGCTTGATCGGCGTGCGCATCGCCACGCCATCGCGCACGACGTAGGCGAAACGGCCGCCTTCGGCCTCGACGAAGGAGCCGCGCGCCAGCATCAGCACATTCGGTTTTTCATCGATCAGCAGGCGTGCCGCCACGCGCTGGTTCTGGCGCAGGCCGGCCGGCTGCGCGCCATCGAAACGCACGCGCGCCAGCACCTGGTTTTTCACCACTTCCGGCGACAGCGCCGACAATTTTCCGGTTGCCTTGACGGCGCCCGTTTCGATCTCGGCGCGCATGCCCAGGCCCATGTCGGCCACGTACGTTTCCGGCACCTCGAGCTCGACTTCCAGCTGCGACAGGTCGACCAGGGTCATCAGGGCCGTATTGGCTTGCACCACGCTGCGGTTGGCCACCGACAGGGTGCCGATGAAGCCGCTGACGGGCGCGCGCACGGTCAGCTCGTCGACCCGGCGCTGGGCATTGTCGCGGACGAGGCGCTGGCGTTCCAGTTCGCTGACCTTGGTCTTGAGCGCCAGGGTCACGTCTTCGCTTTCCAGGCCCGCCGCCTGGGAGGCGTGCTTGCTGCGGATATCGGCCGAATTCAAGGCATCCTTGGCCTTCTGGTAATCGATCTTGGCGATGATGCCCACCTGCGCCACGCTTTCATAGCGCTCCAGGGTGCGCTGCGCGGACAGGCGCTCGATCTCGGCCGTATCGGCTTCGCGCCGCGCCAGCAGTTTCTGCTTCTTGGCCAGGATCTGCTGGCGCGCCACTTCCGCCTCCAGCTGCTGCACGCTCGATTGTTCGCGCTTGAGCGCGTCGGACAGGTCCGGCGACTCCAGCACGGCCAGGATGTCGCCCTTTTTCACCGTGTCGCCCGCCTTCGCTTTCAGCGTGACGGTGGCCACGGTGGTCGAATATAGGGTGGGGCTGATGGCGGCAACGATGCGGCCAGTGACGGCCGCGTCGCGTATCAGGGTGCCGCGCGTGACCTCGGCGATGCGCAGGCGGCTGCCGTTGACGGAATGTTCGCTGTTGCGCCAGCCGGCAACGACAGCGATGGCGCCGCCAATGATGACGACGGCGCCAGCGAGCAGCAGGGCACGTCGCTTGTGGCGCTGGCCCGGTGGGGCGGACAGTACGGCGTCTTGGGAAGAGGTATCGCGGATCATGGTCAGGTCTCGTGAAGGATGCTTTTTCCAATGCACGATCCATGCCAGTGATTAAGTCATTGATTTGAATGGAGAAAAATTCTGACGTCCGGCTGTCCGCCGTGTCCGCGCCGTCCAGCGTGTCCGGCGGCACAGCATGCACTTGATAAATTGGCAATCGCCTGCATCTGCTGTGGCGTTCCCTTCATTGACTCCTCCACAGGCGCCATGCATCCGTTCATCCAGCAACTTTTCCCTGCCCGCGCCTTTGCTCCGGCACTCGATTATCCTTTCGCCCGCAGCGACGTGGCGATGCTGCAGCGGCTGACGGGCGAGGCGCCATCGCTCGATGGCCAGACCTGGGACGAGCTGCTGCTCGACCAGTATGCGGCGCAGCTGGCGCGCGAGACCAGCATCGTCGGCCAGCAGGAGCTGCACCGGCGCCTGAGCGGTGGCCAGGCCGATCCGGCCTCCATTGCGCGCGTCCAGCAGTTGCTGGATGACCCGGCCCAGGCGGCCGGCCTGCAGCGTGCCTGCCTGCCCTTGCGCCAGGCCGATACGGAAGTGAGCGAGACCCTGTTCGGCGCGGCGCTGCCGCCGGCACCATGGTGGCGCGCCTGGCTATGGCTGGTGCCGCTGGCCTTGGTGCTGGCCATCGCCGCCACTTGGCTGGTGGGCTGGCCAGCGCTGTTTGGCGTGCTGGCCGCCTGTGCCGCACTGATGGCTGTGCAGGTGCGTTTTTACGAAAGTGCGAAGGCGTGGGAGCGCACGCTCGACACCTTGCGCTATCTGCTGAAAACCCGTACCGCGCTGGCGCGGCTCGATGTGCCGGCAGTCTTGCCATTGGCTGCCGGCAGCGCGCAGGCGCCCAGGCTGACGCGCGCCATCGAACGCTCGCTGCTGCATTACGTGCCCTTCCTCGATACGGTACTGGTCGAATATGGCGACTGGCTCCTGCTGAAAAACGTTCAGCGTTATTTCCGCACGCGCCAACTGGTGCGGCAGCAGTTGCCCTTCCTGCGCGACAGTTTTACCCAGGTAGCGCAACTGGAGGCGGACCTGGCGCTGGCGCGGCACCTGCGTGCGGTGCCCGTGTTTTGCTGGGCGGGCGCCGCGTCGCCACGTGCGCTGGCCTTGCAGGGCATGCGGCATCCCTTGCTGGAAAACGCCGCGCCGCTGTCGTTCGGCGTGCGGGGCAAGGGCGGTTTCATCTCCGGCCAGAACGGTATCGGCAAGAGCACCTTGCTGCGATGTATAGGCTTGAACCTGGTCTGCGCGCGTGCCTTCGGCTTTTGTTATGCGCATGGCGCCGATGTGCCTCGCCTGGCCGTATATGCGAGCATGCAGAATGAAGATTCGCTCGATGGCGGCGAAAGTTTATATATTGCCGAACTGCGGCGCGCGCGTGAATTGCTGGCGCTGGCCGAGGAGGGCGCGCCGGCCCTGTTCCTGATCGACGAAATCTTCCGTGGCACGAATCACCTCGAATCGGTGGCGGCGGCGGCCGCCGTGCTGCACAGCCTGGCCGCGCAGCACCTGGTGATCGTTTCCTCGCACAACCTGGTGCTGGGGCCGCTGCTGGAAGACTGCCTGGCGCCGTGGTGCGTGCGCCGCGATGAGGCGGGCGTGCTATTGCTGGCGCCCGGCGTGCTGCAGGCAACGAATGGCATCGCCCTGCTGGCGCAGCGCGGTTTTGACGCCGGTATCGCGGACAAGGCGGGACGCGTCTTCGACTGGCTCAGCACGCACATGGCGCAGCCGGCCGATTGCACGGGAGTGCTGGAACGGGCGTGATGAGCGCTCTTATTTGTCCTGCTTTTCCGGCGTGCTCTTGTCGATCACTTCGCGGCAGTCGCCGCGGATGATGGCGTTGTCGTAGTTGGTCCAGCCGTAGCTGTCAACGTAGCGCTTGTGCTGCTTGAAGCGGGGGCTGGCGATGCTCCATTCGGGCTGTTCGCCGGCGAAGCGGATGTCGCCCAGGTCGAGCAGCGTATGGAACATGTTTTCCGTCGACAGGCGCGCCTTTTGATGGCGCTGCAGCTGCGTCACCTTGTCCGGATAGTGCTGCTTGAATTGCGGCGAATACCACACGAAGGCGGGCACGTGGAATTCGAACTGCGTGTTGTGGCCATGGAAGGCCAGGCGGCAGGTGCCGTCGTACAGGGTCTGGCCATGGTCGGCCACGTAGACGAGCGAGCTGCGCAGGGCGGTGCGCTGGCCGTCGTCCTTCAGCAGGCCGATCACGTTCGACAGGAACCAGTCCGTATACAGGATGGAGCTGTCGTAGCTGTTATTGAGCTGCGGCTTGATGGCCGTATCCGTGTAGACGGGCTTGTCGACGCCGAACAGCGACGGCTGCCACTTGTCGAACGATTTCGGATAGCGCTGGCTGTAGTTCCAGTGGCTGCCCAGGGTGTGCAGCACGATGAGTTTTTTCGGCGCCGGGTCGGCCAGCGCGTTCTTGAACGGATCGAACAGGATCTGGTCGAAGTTCGAACTGTTGGTAAAGCCGCCCAGGTTCAGGAATTGCACCACGTCCGCTTCCTTGGCAAACACGGACACGGGCGTGTCGAACTGGCCGAACGAGATCTGGTTCGACAGCCAGTAAGTCTTGAAGCCCGCTTCCTTGTAGGCGGTGAGGAAGGATTTTTCCGAGAAGCCGTCCTTGAGGCTTTGCGTGGCCGGCTTGCGCGAGATGATCACGGGCACGGACAGGCGCGTGGCGGAAACGGCCGTGATGACGTCGGCCAGCGGCACGAGGTTGCTTTCCTGTTTCAGCAGGGGATTGGTGTCGCGTTCGTAGCCGTTCAGGCTCCAGCGGTCGTAGCGCGACGATTCGCCGATCACCATGACCACCACTTCCGGGTTGGTATCGGGCTGTTGCTGGTGCGCGCCGAAACGGAAGCGGCTGCTTTTTTGTCCCAGCTCGGCCAGGTACCGACGCTCCTTGTAGAAATCGAAACCGCGCGCGGCCAGGCCGAAGGGCCAGGAATTGCTGATGGTGTCGAAGGCGTAGGGCAGGCGCGCCCAGTGGGGCAGGCTGGGCCAGCCCAGGCCCGTTTCGTCGGCGCCGGCGATGCTGGCGTTTTCCGGTTTGCTGCTTTCCTCGTCTTCCTCGGCCGTTTCGTCGTCGGCCGAGCTGACGTCGCCGAAGCCGGAGGCGCCCGCCTTGCCGCTGGCCGCCGGCACGCTGGCCTTGGCGGATGCGGGGGCGCTGTGCACGACCTTGGCGTTGAAACCGAATTCGTAGCCATACCACCAGAAGCCGCCCAGCAGGATCAGCAGCAAGAAGGCGGCCGGGCGTGTCTTGCCGCGCCAGTCGAGGTCGCGCGTGCGCGCGGCCGCAAACCAGCTGGCGGCGCACCAGGCGATCACGCCCAGCATGACGGCGCCCATCAGCCACACTTTTTGCCCGAGGAATTCCATCGCTTCCTTGGGGCTGGTTTCGAAGATGATGCCCAGGTGGTGCGTGGAAATGCCCTGGCCGTAGAAGATGAACAGGTAGATTTCCGTCGGCAGGGCGAGGAAGGCGGGCACCAGCAGCCAGTGGAAGTAGGCGGGGCGCTTGAACACGCTCCAGACGGCCAGCCAGGCCAGCAGTTCGAACGTGAGCATCTGCCAGGGATGCTCGAGCGCACGCCCCAGCAGTGCGGGGATGAAGGGCACGGCCGTCAGCAAGGCATACGTCAGGAGCAGGAACAGATTGGCGGGGCGAAGCAAGGAGCGCATAAAGGAAGGCAGCGAAAAATGTTCGCTATTATCAATCCTTTTGTTGCCTTGCGGTCGTACAAGAATGCGCGCATCCGATGCTTGGCCGCAGGGAAAGAATGCCAAATCATCAAGTGCCGCGCGGTGCCGGCGTTCGCGCGCTGCGGCTAAAGATTAGTCAAAATGCCACAAAAGTGCCGCTCTTTTGCCTTTTTTTATAGCAAAAAGCGGTAAACTGATTGACCCCCTGTAACACAAGGTCTAAACTAGCGAGTTCTCGATTTTATTCTGCTCATCGTTTACGTATTGCTTGGCATTTCATGGCCGCTCCTCATCGAGTGGCTGCGGGCGCCTCCGGTGCGCAGTAGATGGAAGCGGGACGAGGTTTTAGTCGCCGGGCATCTTGCCCGGGTTATTAATCGTAGTTTTTTGTTGGATTTATAACGATGCCAACCATCAATCAATTGATTCGCAATCCACGCGTCGCCTTGACCGTGAAGAGCAAATCGCCGGCGCTGGAAAACAGCCCGCAAAAACGTGGCGTCTGCACACGTGTTTACACCACGACTCCAAAGAAGCCTAACTCGGCTCTGCGTAAAGTCGCTAAAGTTCGCCTGACCAATGGTTTCGAAGTCATTTCGTACATTGGCGGTGAAGGCCATAACCTGCAAGAGCATAGTGTTGTGCTGTTGCGCGGCGGCCGCGTCAAGGATTTGCCGGGTGTGCGTTACCACATGGTTCGCGGTGCCCTGGATACCCAAGGCGTCAAAGACCGTAAGCAATCGCGTTCGAAGTACGGTACCAAGCGCGCTAAAGCTGGCAAGAAGTAATAAGTTGTACGCAGCAAACCCAAGTTTCGCTCAGTGGCAACTAGCTAAGTGAATGTAGTCGACCGCATCTGGTCGAGTAAGTGGAGGACTATGATGGTCGTCCGCGAGTGTGCGAAGAACGCGCGCTCAACTGAAGATTGAAAGGAATTGATATGCCACGTCGTCGTGAAGTACCCAAGCGCGAAATTTTGCCAGATCCAAAATTCGGCAACACTGATGTCGCTAAATTTGTAAACGTGCTGATGCTGTCCGGTAAGAAATCGGTTGCAGAAAACATCATCTACGGTGCTTTCGAGCACATCGCAGCAAAATCGGGCAAAGATCCGCTCGAAGTTTTTGCTACCGCAATCAACAACGCCAAGCCGCTGGTTGAGGTGAAATCCCGTCGCGTCGGTGGTGCAAACTACCAGGTGCCGGTCGAAGTTCGCCCAGTCCGTCGTATGGCTCTGTCCATGCGTTGGTTGCGTGAAGCTGCTAACAAGCGCAGCGAAAAATCGATGCCACAACGCCTCGGCGGTGAGCTGATGGAAGCGGCTGAAAGCCGCGGCGGCGCGATGAAAAAACGCGACGAAGTCCATCGTATGGCTGAAGCGAACAAAGCGTTCTCGCATTTCCGCTTCTAATATAAAGCCAGCTACCGCAAGGCGGCTGTCAAGCATCTGTTGTTCGAGGCCGGGCTCATTTTTGCAAAAAAATGCTGCTCGGTTTTGTCCATTCATTTAGGATTAATTATGGCCCGCAAGACCCCCATTGAGCGCTACCGCAATATCGGTATTTCCGCTCACATCGATGCAGGTAAGACGACCACGACCGAGCGCGTCCTGTTCTACACAGGCGTGAACCACAAGCTGGGCGAAGTCCATGATGGCGCTGCCACCACCGACTGGATGGCACAAGAGCAAGAGCGCGGTATCACGATTACCTCGGCTGCTGTTACGTGCTTCTGGAAAGGCATGGCAAACAACTTCCCAGCTCACCACATCAACATCATCGACACCCCAGGCCACGTTGACTTCACGATTGAAGTGGAACGTTCGATGCGCGTGCTGGATGGCGCTTGCATGGTTTACTGTGCAGTCGGCGGCGTGCAGCCACAATCGGAAACGGTATGGCGTCAGGCTAACAAGTACAAAGTGCCACGTCTGGCCTTCGTGAACAAGATGGACCGTACCGGCGCCAACTTCTTCAAGGTTTACGATCAGATGCGTTCGCGTCTGAAAGCCAACCCGGTGCCTATTCAGATGCCTATCGGCGCTGAAGACGTCTTCACCGGCGTGATCGATCTGGTCAAGATGAAAGCGGTTATCTGGGACGACGCTTCGCAAGGCATGAAGTTCGAATACGAAGACATTCCTGCACACCTGGCCGCTGATGCTGCCAAGTGGCGCGAGAACATGGTTGAAGCCGCTGCTGAAGCGTCGGAAGACCTGATGAACAAGTACCTGGAAGAAGGCGACCTGTCGGAAGCCGAGATCAAGGCTGCCCTGCGTCAGCGTACGATCGCCAGCGAAATCGTTCCAATGTTGTGCGGTACCGCCTTTAAAAACAAGGGCGTACAGGCCATGCTGGACGCGGTCATCGAGTACCTGCCATCGCCACTGGACATTCCGCCAGTCCCAGGTCTGGACGAAGATGAACAGCCAGTCGAGCGTAAAGCTGACGACAACGAGAAATTCTCGGCGCTGGCATTCAAGATCGCAACCGATCCGTTCGTCGGTCAGCTGTGCTTCATCCGTTGCTACTCGGGTACCCTGAATTCGGGCGACTCGGTGTTGAACTCCGTGAAGCAGAAGAAAGAGCGTATCGGCCGTATCGTGCAGATGCAAGCGAACGAACGCGAAGAAATCAAGGAAATGCGCGCTGGCGACATCGCCGCTGTCGTGGGTCTGAAAGACACCACCACCGGCGATACGCTTTGCGACGACAAGGCAAGCGTGGTTCTGGAGCGCATGGTCTTCCCTGAGCCAGTGATTTCGCAAGCGGTTGAGCCAAAAACCAAGGCCGACCAGGAAAAAATGGGCCTGGCGCTGAACCGTCTGGCTGCAGAAGATCCATCGTTCCGCGTGCGTACCGATGAAGAGTCGGGCCAGACCATCATCGCCGGTATGGGCGAGTTGCATCTGGACATCATCGTTGACCGCATGAAGCGCGAATTCAACGTTGAAGCCACCGTCGGCAAGCCACAAGTGGCTTACCGCGAAACGATCCGTAAAGTGTGCGAAGAGTCGGAAGGCAAATTCGTCAAGCAATCGGGTGGTCGTGGTCAATACGGTCACGTGGTTCTGAAGATCGAGCCGCAAGAACCGGGCAAGGGCTTCGAATTCGTTGACGCGATCAAGGGCGGTACCGTTCCTCGCGAATACATCCCTGCAGTTGAAAAAGGTGTGCGCGACACGCTGACTTCGGGCGTGATGGCTGGCTACCCAGTCGTTGACGTAAAAGTCACGCTGTTCTTCGGTTCGTACCATGATGTTGACTCGAACGAAAATGCATTCCGCATGGCCGCTTCGATGGCATTCAAAGATGGCTGCCGCAAAGCATCGCCAGTCATCCTGGAGCCGATGATGGCCGTGGAAGTGGAAACGCCGGAAGACTACGCCGGTACCGTGATGGGCGATCTGTCGTCGCGTCGCGGCATGGTGCAAGGTATGGATGAAATTGCTGGCGGTGGCGGCAAGATCATCAAGGCCGAAGTGCCTCTGTCGGAAATGTTCGGTTACGCTACGTCGTTGCGTTCGTCGACCCAAGGTCGTGCGACTTACACGATGGAATTCAAGCACTATGCTGAAGCACCTAAGCATGTGACTGAAGCAATCGTAAGCTCGAAAGCTAAGTAATAGAAGTTCCGGGCCGGCTTTCACGAGAATGCCGGTCCCTACATTTAAATCATTGTTCTAAGGAAGAATAAAATGGCAAAAGGTAAATTCGAACGGACCAAGCCGCACGTCAACGTCGGCACCATCGGCCACGTCGACCACGGTAAAACCACGCTGACCGCTGCAATCGCAACGGTTCTGTCGAAGAAATTCGGCGGCGAAGCTAAAGCATACGACCAGATCGATGCGGCTCCAGAAGAAAAAGCGCGCGGTATCACGATCAACACCGCCCACGTCGAGTACGAAACGGAAACGCGTCACTACGCGCACGTTGACTGCCCAGGCCACGCCGACTACATCAAAAACATGATTACCGGTGCGGCGCAGATGGACGGCGCGATCCTGGTGTGCTCCGCAGCTGACGGCCCAATGCCACAGACCCGCGAACACATCCTGCTGGCCCGCCAAGTTGGCGTTCCATACATCATCGTGTTCCTGAACAAGTGCGACCTGGTCGACGACGCAGAGCTGCTGGAACTGGTTGAAATGGAAGTGCGCGAGCTGTTGTCGAAGTACGAATTCCCAGGCGACGACCTGCCTATCATCAAAGGTTCGGCACGTATGGCGCTGGAAGGCAAAGAAGGCGAAATGGGCGTTGACGCAGTGCTGCGTCTGGCCGATGCGCTGGATGCTTACATCCCAACGCCAGAGCGCGCTGTTGACGGTGCGTTCCTGATGCCAGTGGAAGACGTGTTCTCGATCTCGGGTCGCGGTACCGTTGTGACCGGTCGTATCGAGCGCGGCATCATCAAAGTCGGCGAAGAGATCGAAATCGTCGGTATCACCGATACCGTCAAAACGACTTGCACCGGCGTGGAAATGTTCCGCAAACTGCTGGACCAAGGTCAAGCTGGCGACAACGTTGGTCTGCTGCTGCGCGGCACCAAGCGTGAAGACGTGCAACGTGGTCAAGTTCTGGCCAAGCCAGGCTCGATCAAGCCGCATGCACACTTCACCGGCGAGATCTATGTTCTGTCGAAAGACGAAGGCGGCCGTCATACGCCATTCTTCAACAACTATCGTCCACAGTTCTACTTCCGTACGACGGACGTGACCGGTTCGATCGAGTTGCCAGCAGACAAAGAAATGGTCATGCCAGGCGATAACGTGTCGATCACCGTCAAGCTGATCAACCCGATCGCGATGGAAGAAGGTCTGCGCTTCGCTATCCGCGAAGGCGGCCGTACCGTCGGCGCTGGTGTTGTTGCAAAAATCCTGGCTTAATTCTTAAGCCCGCATAAAAGAAGACGCGTCGTCGCCCGGCGCCCTTCTTTTTATTCAACTGCCGGGGTTGGCAAGCATTTTGGTGCTATCATGTCGACCCTGACAGTTGTTGCGTCAGAAATTCCCGTATGACCTCATTGCCGTGCAAACCGCGCGGTTCGTTCTTTTAAGGAAATATCATGTCGGCACCAAACCAAAAAATCCGTATCCGCCTGAAGGCTTTCGATTACAAACTGATCGACCAGTCCGCTCTGGAAATCGTTGAAACCGCGAAGCGCACCGGCGCTGTCGTCAAAGGCCCAGTACCACTGCCTACCCGTATTCAACGTTTCGACGTGCTGCGTTCCCCGCACGTCAACAAAACTTCGCGCGATCAGTTCGAGATCCGTACGCACCAACGCCTGATGGACATCGTTGACCCAACGGACAAAACCGTTGACGCGCTGATGAAGCTGGACCTGCCAGCTGGTGTTGATGTTGAAATCAAACTGCAATAATCGTATTTAAGGCTGGCGGGGTGTCCCGCTGCCTGATGATGGGGCCGGGCCTGCTCACGATCGTGAGTGCGCCCGGCCCCATTGCTATTGGTGGCGCCCAACCTTGGCGGCAACGGCGCACCTCTGCAAAATCGCTTTACAGTGCCGCGGCCGGCCGATAAAGTTGCTGCATGCTTAACGCCCTCGATACCCATCTGTTAAATGCCACTCCCCGTGAGCGCCTGCGCGGCTGGCCGCGCTTCCTGACCGAATTCCTGTATTTCGGCATCAAGGAGGCGAGGTCGTGCCTGTTCGTGGGCCTGTTTTTCGCCGCCGTGTTCCTGGTGCCGCGCGCCGGCCTGTTCGGCCTGCCGCGCTATGACGTGCTGCTGCTGGCGGCGCTGGCGATCCAGGGCGCGATGGTCTGGAGCGGGCTGGAAACGTGGGATGAATTGAAAGCCATCTGCCTGTTTCACCTGGTTGGCTTCGCGCTGGAAGTGTTCAAGGTATCGGGAGCTATCCAGTCGTGGAGCTATCCCGACTTCGCCTACACCAAGGTGTTCGGCGTGCCCCTGTTTTCCGGCTTCATGTATGCGGCCGTCGGCAGCTACATCATCCAGACCTGGCGCCTGCTCGACATGCGGATACGCCACCATCCGCCGTACTGGATGGCGGTGCTGATCGCGCTGCTGATCTACGCCAACTTCTTCACCCATCACTACATCGGCGACTACCGCTGGTACCTGGCCGCGTGCGCGCTGGGCTTGTATGCGCGCACCACCGTCGTGTTCCGCCCGCTTGACCGCGACCGCAGCATGCCCTTGCTGCTCGGTTTCGTGCTGGTCGGCTTCTTCATCTGGCTGGCCGAAAACATCAGCACCTTCTGGGGCGTGTGGCGCTACCCGAACCAGCTTGGCGCGTGGTCGGCCGTGCACGTCAGCAAATGGAGTTCATGGTCGCTGCTGGTGGTGATGACGTTCACCATCGTGGCCCACCTCAAGCATATCAAGGCCAGCATCCACGTCGCCCGGCATTAGCCGGGCGCCGGGACGATGTATTACAAGCTTGCCGCCACCACCTCGAAGCGGTTGCCGAGCGCCGCTTGCGGGCCGCCTTGCAAGTGCTTGGCGTACTGGCGCAGCACTTCCGCCGAATAGGTGCGCGAGGCGGGCGACAGCTTCGGCAGCAGCGGCAGCACTTTTTCCAGGTATTCCGTGCCTTCCTGCCACTTGCCTTGCGCGGCCAGTGCCGACGCCAGTTCCACCATGCGGCGGCCGACGCGCGCATCGCTGCGCGGCTGCGCCGCTTCTTCCGTGGCCAGCGCTTGCCGGTACAGCTGCTCGGCTTCCGCATTCTTGCCCTGCAAGCGCTTGATGCGGCCCAGGTTGTACTGGCGCTGCGAGAGGATGTCCGCGCTGGCCCCGGCCTGCTCGGCGCTGCGCAGCGCCTGTACGCAAGCCAGTTCCGCTTCGCCAAACTGGCCTTTGAGTTCGGCCGCGTTGCAGGCATCGTGCTGTTCATTGGAGGTGGTGAGCGTCGCTGGCGCCGCGCAGGCGGCCAGCAGGCTGACGGCGCATAGCAGGCTGATGGTATGGGTCTTCATAGTCTCCTCGGACGGGTGTCAAACACGGTGTATCGGTGGAGTCATGCCGTAATAAATATACTATAAGTTTTTTTGAGCGGGTGGCTTTTTGCCAGCCCGCACAATTGACGTTGCTTGCGTGCTTCAGGGATACTCCGGGCTTGTCCATTAATGCGTGCCGCCGCCATGTCCAAGACTGTCCTGATCGTGGAAGATGAACAGGCGATTGCCGACAGCATCGCCTATGCCTTGCGCACGGACGGCTTTACGCCGCGCCATGTGATGCTGGGCGAGCAAGCGCTGGACGCGCTGCGTCCCATCCCCGGCGAAGCCGCGCCGATGCCCGTTCTCGTGGTGCTCGACGTGGGCTTGCCCGATATGAGCGGGCTGGAAGTGTGCCGCCGGCTGCGCCAGTTTTCCGAGATTCCGGTGATCTTCCTGACGGCCCGCAGCGACGAGATCGACCGTATCGTCGGCCTGGAAATCGGCGCCGACGATTACGTCACCAAGCCGTTTTCGCCGCGCGAACTGGTGGCGCGCATCCGCGTCATCCTGCGCCGCGCGGGTGTCGCTCAGGCGCCGCGCGAGACTGGCATGACGATAGCCGCACCCGTCGCTCCGGCCGCGCCGGCGCGCTTTGAATTGCGCGCGCTGGAAGCCAAGGTACTGTTCCACGGCCGGCCGCTGGACCTGACCCGCTATGAATACCTGTTGCTGAAAACCCTGCTCGAGCATCCGGGCCACGTGCTGTCGCGCGCGCAGCTGATGGAGCGCGTGTGGAGCGGCGCGCCCGACACGCTCGAGCGCACCGTCGACGCGCACGTCAAGTCGCTGCGCGCCAAGCTGCGCGCCGTCGATGCGCAGGCCGACCCCATCCACACCCACCGTGGCCTCGGCTACAGCCTGGCTGGCGCATGAAGATCGGCCTGCGCATCCTGCTCGGCTATTTCCTCGTCGTCGGCCTGGCCGCATGGTTCCTGCTGAACGTCTTCATGGAGCAGGTCAAGCCGGGCGTGCGCTCGACCCTGGAAGATACCCTCGTCGATACCTCGCAGCTGCTGGCCAGCCTGGTGGCGCCCGACGTGAAGGCGGGCACGCTGGCGCAGTCGCCCGTGGCCGAACGCATGCAGGATTACGCGCGCCATGGCGTGGACGTCAATATCAATGGCGTGCGCAAGCGCACGCTCGATTACCGCATCACCATCACGGACCGGCGCGGCATCGTGCTGTTCGATTCCAGCGGGCGCGACGTGGGGCGCGACTATTCGCGCTGGAATGATGTGTACCTGACCCTGCAGGGCAAGTATGGCGCGCGCAGCACGCGCAGCCGGCCGGACGACGAGATGTCGACGGTGATGCACGTGGCCGCGCCGATTCGCGACGGCAACGAGGTGATCGGCGTGCTGACGGTGGCCAAGCCGAATGCCAGCGTGCAGGCGTTTGTCGAGCGCAGCCAGCGCAAGATATTGCAGCGCGGCGCCATCCTGTTGCTGCTGTCGCTGCTGATCGGCCTGGCGTTCGCCTGGTGGCTGCACCAGGCGCTGGGCAAGCTGATGGACTATATCGGCGACGTGGAAGCGGGGCGCAAGGTGGCGCTGCCGGCGCTGGGCACGAACGAGATCGGTACGCTGGGCAGGGCGCTGGAGGCGATGCGTACGCGCCTCGAGGGCAAGGAATACGTGGAGCAGCTGATGCACACCCTGGCGCACGAATTGAAAAGCCCGATCGCCGCCATCCAGGCTTCGGCCGAGCTGCTGCAGGAAGACATGCCGCCGGCCGAGCGCCGCCGGTTCCTTGCCAGCATCCTGGAGCAGAACGCGCGCCAGCGGCAGCTGATCGACAAGCTGCTGGCTTTGGTCCGCGTGGAAAAGCAGCAGCGCCTGGATCACCCCGAGCGCATCGCGCTGGGACCCCTGCTGGCGCAAGTGGCACAGGATGGGGCCGCCACCCTGGCGGCGCGCGGCGTGCGTCTGCAGGTGCAGGCGGAAGAGGCGAGCGTGGCGGGTGACCCTCTGCTGCTGCGTCAGGCGCTGGGCAATTTGCTCGACAACGCTGCCGGCTTTGCGCCGCCCGGCAGCTGCATCGACCTGACGGCGCGGCGCCAGGGCAGTCAGGTGGAAATTGCCGTGCGCGACCGCGGCGCGGGCATCCCCGCGTATGCGCAGGAACGCGTCTTCGAGCGCTTTTATTCCCTGCCGCGCCCGAGCGCCGGCAAGAGCACGGGCCTGGGCTTGCCCTTCGTGCGCGAGGTGGCCTCGCTGCATGGCGGCACGGTCGAAGTGCTCAACCATGCGGAGGGCGGCGCTTGCGCGCGCCTGTGCCTGCCACTAGCCTAGCGCACTTTATTCTCCCGCTTCACACAGACTGCATCGTCAGCGCACACAGCTTTTTTACACTGGCCGCCTTACTTCAAGGATGCGCCATGCAAAAAACTCTGTTAGTCAAAGCGTTGATCGTGTTCGGCCTGATGCTGCTGATCGGCCTGCCTTTGCTGATGATTCAGGAAACGATCAAGGAGCGGATGGAATTCCGCCAGGAAGCCGTCAACAGCATCGCCGCCGATTCGGTGCGCGAACAAACCATCATCGGCCCCATCCTCGTGATTCCCTACACGGAACAGTACGAAGAGCGCGTGGAAGTGGCCAAGGGTGATGACAAGGAAGTGAAAGCGCCCGTACGCACGGAGTTGCTGCGCCGCACGGTGCAGCGCCGCTTTCTCGTCTACCCGAACAACCTGCTGGTCAACGGCAGCATCGACGCGGACCGCCGCTACCGCGGCATTCACCAGGTGCTGGTCTACAGCGGCCAGCATGCGTTCCAGGGCGATTTCACGGTGCCGGCCGGCAGCCAGCTGCCGCGCAAGTCGCCGGACTCGCGCGTGACCCTGGGCGCGCCTTTCGTCGCCCTGTCCATCGAGGACGTGCGCGGCATCCGCAATATCCCGAAAATCGACTGGGGCGGCCAGAAGATCGAGTTCGAGCAGGGCACCGACCTGTTTGCCTTCCGCAGCGGCCTTCACGCGCCGCTGGGTGCCATGGCGCTGGCGCAAGCACAACAGGTGAAATTCAGCTTTGACCTGGGTCTCGACGGCATCGAACGCCAGCATTTCGTGCCGGTGGCGAAAAACAGCCAGATCAGCATCAAGTCGAACTGGCCCCATCCGCAGTTTGGCGGCCGCTTCCTGCCGTCGCCGAAACACCGCCAGATCAACGCCGACGGCTTTCAGGTCGAGTGGAGCATCTCCTCGCTGGCCACGAATGCGCAAACGCAGTTGAGCACGATCGAGGGCGAGTTCAAGGTGCCCGACAGCGCGCCGCTGGGCCAGGTGGACCGCTTCAGCGTGGGCTTCATCGAGCCGGTGAATGTGTATTCGCAGTCGGACCGGGCCACCAAATATGGCTTGCTGTTCGTGGCGCTGACCTTTGCCGCCTTCTTCATCTTTGAAATCCTGAAAAGCCTGCCGATCCACCCGGTGCAGTATCTGCTGGTGGGTCTGTCGCTGGTGATCTTCTTCCTGCTGCTGGTGGGCCTGGCCGAGCACATCGCCTTCCTCACCGCCTACCTGGTCGCCAGCGCCGCCTGTATCGTGCTGACCAGCTTTTACCTGGTGCACGTGCTGCACAACGCCTGGCGCGGCATCGGCTTCGGCGTGGCGCTGACGATGCTGTATGGCGCCCTGTACGGCTTGCTCAATTCTGAAAACAATGCGCTGGTGATGGGCAGCATCCTGCTGTTTGCCGTGCTGGCCGCCATCATGGTGGCGACGCGCAAGGTGGACTGGTATCAGATTGGCAAAGGAGCGCCGCAGGAATAGGAGCGGCCCGGGCGCCATGCGCCGTAACGCTTGCAGCCAGCCCGGACGGTGATCTGTCCGGGCTGGCTTTTTGTTTGGCGGCGGCATTAATTGGTAGTTGGTTGGTATTGTTTACGGTATTCTATTGGCATTGCTTTTTAAGTAATGGCGGGCGCCGCGGCGCCTGCCCGGGGCGGTGCGAGGATGGCGTGTCGTCCTGGTTGTTCTTCCATCTGATAAACGGAGATGAAATATGATCAAGAAGTCGATGGCTTTCCTGTTTGCGCTGGGCCTGAGCGCCTCGTATGCGTTTGCCGCTGGCGATGTCACGCAGTGCTATAGCGAGTGCGGGCAAAAAGTGGCCAATTGCCGGGCGCACCTCGGCGGCAGCCCCATCTGCGAAGATCTGTACCAGCATTGCCTGATCAACTGCCAGCAATAAGCTTTTCCGGGCGCCAGGCCCGGGAAGTGCAGGACAGGGCGCGCAAGCCATTGCGCGCTCTGTGTGTTTCTGCCATTGCCCGCCAGGGCGCATGGCGCCGTGCTTTGCGCCCGTCAAGTTGGCTTGCGGCGGCATTTTTCCGGCGCGCCGACAACTCCCGCAGGGGCGTCGCGCAACACTTTGACATACCTCGTGTTAACTTGTTGCGTCAAGGGTTTTTGTGCTATATACTAGCCGGCTTCGGTATGGATTCGTCTTTTTTGAGTCCTACGTTACTTTGTAGTTAAACAAGCCCCGCCCAATCGCAGGTGGGAATGGAGAAAAAATGAGCCTAGGCCTTCTCGGTCGCAAGGTTGGTATGATGCGCATTTTCACGGATGAAGGGGATTCGATTCCTGTCACCGTGTTGGACGTATCGAACAACCGTGTTGCGCAAATCAAAACCCCTGAAACAGATGGTTACTCCGCTGTTCAGGTCGCATTCGGTCAACGTCGCGCTTCCCGCGTGACCAAAGCTGTTGCTGGTCATCACGCTAAAGCTGGTGTTGAAGCCGGTACTCTGTTGAAAGAGTTCCGTGTCGACGCTGCCAAAGCCGCTGAACTGAAAGCTGGCGATGTTGTCGCTGCTTCCCTGTTCGAAGTCGGTCAAAAGATCGACGTGCAAGGCGTTACCATCGGTAAAGGCTATGCAGGCGTTATCAAACGTTACCACTTCGCTTCTGGCCGTGCAACGCACGGTAACTCGCGTTCGCATAACGTTCCAGGTTCCATCGGTATGGCACAAGATCCAGGTCGCGTTTTCCCTGGTAAGCGCATGACCGGTCATCTGGGTGACGTTAACCGTACGATCCAGAACCTCGTGATCGCCCGTATCGATGCCGACCGTCAGCTGTTGCTGGTCAAAGGCGCGATTCCAGGTGCGAAAAATGGCCAGGTAGTTGTCTCGCCAGCCATCAAAACCAAAGCCAAGAAGGGAGCTTAAACGATGGAACTCAAGCTTCTGAATGCGCAAGGTCAAGCCGCCTCGAACGTTGCTGCAGCCGATACGATTTTCGGCCGTGACTACAATGAAGCGCTGATCCACCAAGTCGTCATCGCTTATCAAGCGAATGCACGTAGTGGTAACCGCAAGCAAAAAGACCGTGAAGAAGTTCACCACACGACGAAAAAGCCATGGCGCCAAAAAGGTACCGGCCGCGCTCGTGCTGGTATGTCGTCGTCGCCACTGTGGCGCGGCGGTGGTCGGATTTTCCCGAACTCGCCTGACGAAAACTTCACCCACAAAGTGAACAAAAAAATGTATCGCGCAGGTATCTGCTCGATCCTGTCGCAGCTGGCTCGCGAAGAGCGCCTGATCGTCATCGACGATCTGACGATCGACGCGCCAAAAACCAAGCTGCTGTCGCAAAAATTGAACGGCCTGGGCTTTGATTCGGTTCTGATCATCACCGACGTTCTGAACGAAAACCTGGAACTGGCATCGCGCAACCTGCCTAACGTACTCGTCGTTGAGCCACGTCACGCTGACCCGATGTCCCTGGTGTTCTACAAGAAGATCCTGGTCACCAAAGCTGCATTGGCCAAGATTGAGGAGATGCTGGCATGAGCGCGATTTTGAAACATAGCGAAGAACGCTTGATGAAGGTGCTGTTGGCGCCCGTGATTTCCGAAAAGGCCACCATGGTCGCGGAAAAGAACGAGCAAATTGTATTCCGCGTACTGCCGGATGCAACCAAGCCTGAAATCAAGGCAGCGGTCGAACTGCTGTTCAAGGTTGAAGTTCTGTCCGTGCAAACTGCAAACCGCGAAGGTAAGCAAAAGCGCACCGGCAAGTTCAACGGTCGTCGTAACCATACCAAGCGTGCTTTCGTGTGCCTGAAGCCTGGCCAGGAAATCAACTTCTCCGAGGAGGCTGCATAATGGCACTCGTTAAGATGAAACCAACCTCGCCAGGCCGTCGCGGCATGGTGAAGGTGGTGAATGCCGACCTGTACAAGGGTCGTCCATTCGCTGCTCTGGTTGAAAAGAAATCCAAGACCGCTGGTCGTAACAACAACGGTCACATCACCACCCGTCATATCGGTGGTGGTCACAAGCAACACTACCGCCTGATCGACTTCAAGCGCACCAAAGATGGTATTCCAGCGAAAGTGGAACGTATCGAATACGATCCAAACCGCACCGCGAATATCGCTCTGCTGTGCTACGCCGACGGCGAACGTCACTACATCATCGCAACCAAAGGCATGGCCGTTGGCGACAGCGTGATGAACGGTTCGGAAGCACCGATCAAATCGGGTAACTGCTTGCCAATCCGTAACATCCCAGTCGGTACCGTGATGCATTGCGTTGAAATGCTGCCAGGTAAAGGTGCCCAAATGGCACGTACCGCCGGCGCTGGCGTTGTGCTGATGGCCCGTGAAGGTACCTACGCTCAAGTGCGTCTGCGCTCGGGTGAAGTACGTCGCGTGCACATCGAGTGCCGTGCAACCGTTGGTGAAGTCGGCAATGCCGAGCACAGCCTGCGTAAAATCGGTAAAGCTGGTGCGATGCGCTGGCGCGGTGTTCGTCCTACCGTTCGCGGTGTGGTCATGAACCCGGTCGATCACCCGCACGGTGGTGGTGAAGGTAAAACAGCAGCTGGTCGTCATCCAGTTTCGCCTTGGGGCCAACAGACTAAGGGTAAGAAGACACGCAGCAACAAGCGTACTACTTCCATGATCGTCTCGCGCCGCGGCAAGAAATAAGGGGTAGCACATGACACGTTCATTGAAAAAAGGGCCGTTCTGTGACGCCCACCTGGTGAAAAAAGTTGAAGCTGCGCAAGCTGCCAAAGACAAAAAGCCAATCAAAACCTGGTCGCGTCGTTCGACAATCATGCCTGACTTTATCGGCCTGACGATCGCGGTTCATAACGGCAAGCTGCACGTGCCGGTTTATGTTTCCGAAAACATGGTTGGTCACAAGCTCGGCGAATTCGCACTGACCCGTACGTTCAAGGGCCATGCAGCTGACAAAAAGGCTAAGAAATAATGGAAACTAAAGCTATCCTCAAAGGTGTGCGCCTGTCGGACCAAAAGGGCCGCCTGGTTGCTGACCTGATCCGTGGCAAGAAAGTTGACGCTGCACTCAACATCTTGCAATTCAGCCCGAAAAAAGGTGCTGCGATCATCAAACGCGTTCTGGAATCCGCTATTGCGAATGCCGAGCACAATGATGGCGCGGACATCGACGAATTGTTCGTGAAAACGATCTACGTCGAAAAGGGCCCCGTCCTGAAGCGCTTCACCGCGCGTGCAAAAGGCCGTGGCGACCGTATTTCGAAACAATCCTGTCACGTTTACGTGACTGTCGGTAACTAAGGAGCCACGATGGGTCAGAAAATTCATCCAACCGGTTTCCGTCTGGCGGTCACCCGTAACTGGGCTTCGCGCTGGTATGCAGGCAACGGTAATTTCGCTGCCATGCTGAACGAAGACTTGAAAGCACGTGCTTACCTGAAAAAGAAACTGAAGAACGCTTCCGTTGGCCGCATCGTTATCGAGCGCCCAGCCAAGAACGCGCGCTTCACGATCTACAGCTCGCGCCCAGGCGTGGTCATTGGTAAAAAAGGCGAAGACATCGAAGTACTGAAGTCCGCTTTGACCAAGATCATGGGCGTGCCTGTTCACGTGAACATCGAAGAAATTCGCAAGCCGGAAATCGACTCGCAACTGATCGCCGATTCGATCTCGCAGCAGCTGGAAAAACGGATCATGTTCCGCCGCGCCATGAAGCGTGCAATGCAAAATGCAATGCGCCTGGGTGCTCTCGGTATCAAGATCATGTCGTCCGGCCGTCTGAACGGTATCGAAATCGCACGTAAAGAATGGTACCGCGAAGGCCGCGTGCCTCTGCATACCCTGCGCGCAGATATCGACTACGGTACCAGCGAAGCGTCGACCACCTACGGCATCATCGGTGTCAAGGTGTGGGTATACAAAGGTGACCGCGCGCCTAACGGCGATGCACCAGTCATCGATACCCCAGCTGACGAGAAGAAAAGCCGCGGCCCACGCCGTGACGATGGCAAGCCAGCTGGCCGTCCACGTCCAGCCGGTGCCGGTGCGAAACCATCCACAGCACCAGGTGCACGTGTGCGTACCGCCGCTAAACCGGCCGCCGCAGCAGCACCAGCTGAGAAAGCAGGAGAATAATCATGCTGCAACCAGCACGCAGAAAGTATCGTAAAGAGCAGAAAGGCCGTAATACCGGTATTTCGCACAGCCGCGGCACCGCCGTGTCGTTTGGCGAATTCGGTCTGAAGGCAGTTGCGCGCGGTCGTATCACTGCGCGTCAAATTGAAGCGGCGCGTCGTGCAATGACGCGTCACATCAAGCGCGGTGGCCGTATCTGGATCCGTATTTTCCCGGACAAACCGATTTCGAACAAACCGGCTGAAGTCCGTATGGGTAACGGTAAAGGTAATCCTGAGTACTACGTCGCTGAAATTCAGCCAGGCAAAGTACTGTACGAAATGGATGGCGTTGATGAAGCGCTGGCACGGGAAGCATTCCGTCTTGCCGCCGCTAAACTGCCACTGGCTACGACGTTTGTCGTGCGCCAAGTCGGCCAATAATTGGAGTTGTATATGAAAGCATCTGAACTCCGCGGCAAGGACCAGCCAGCTCTGCAAAAAGAGCTGAATGACCTGTTGAAGGCACAGTTCGGCCTGCGTATGCAAATCGCTACGCAGCAGCTGAGCAACACTTCGCAGCTCAAGAAGGTACGCCGCGATATCGCGCGTGTGAAGACGGTAATGAATCTGAAGGAAGCCAAATGAACGAACCAGTGAAACAGTCGCTCAAGCGCACGCTGATCGGTAAAGTGGTTTCGGACAAGATGGACAAGACCGTTACCGTTCTGATCGAGCGCCACGTAAAACATCCTTTGTATGGCAAGATCATCATGCGTTCGAACAAGTATCACGCGCATGACGAGACCAACCAAGTCAAGGCCGGTGACACGGTCGAGATCCAGGAAGGTCGCCCGATCTCCAAAACGAAGGCATGGACGGTGACACGTGTGGTTCAAGCCGCACCAACCGTTTAAATAAAAACCACCGTTTCGGCGGTGGGTTTTAATTAGTACTTGCAGGCCCGCAAATTGTATGTAATACTTGCGGGCTTCGTTCATGTAACGCCGCAAAGTGTCTGGCCACAGACAGTAGCATTCGCGGTCAGTTGATGTATGAAGGTCATGCACCCAAACAGTGAAGCCCAGCAGGGCGGCTCTGGCGGGACCAAGACTGACCGTGGGTCTACATTGTGTGGATTCTTCGGCTTAAGTTGGGAAAGAGAATACTATGATTCAAACTGAAAGCCGGCTCGAAGTGGCTGACAATACCGGTGCCAAAGAAGTAATGTGCATCAAGGTATTGGGCGGCTCCAAGCGCCGTTATGCTGGCATTGGCGATGTGATCAAGGTAACCGTTAAGGTTGCTGCGCCACGTGGCCGTGTCAAAAAAGGTGAAATTTATAACGCCGTGGTTGTGCGCACCGCTAAAGGTGTTCGCCGCCAAGACGGTTCCCTGGTGAAGTTCGACGGCAACGCCGCCGTTCTGTTGAACGCCAAGCTGGAACCGATCGGTACCCGTATTTTTGGACCTGTCACGCGCGAACTGCGCACTGAGAAGTTCATGAAAATCGTGTCCCTGGCACCGGAAGTCCTGTAAGGAGTCGTAATGGATAAGATTCGTAAAAACGACGAAGTCATCGTTCTGACCGGGAAAGACAAGGGCAAACGTGGTGTGGTACAGCAGCGTATCGATGCTGAACATATCGTGGTTGACGGCATTAACATCGCTAAAAAAGCGACTAAGCCAAACCCGATGACTGGCGTAACTGGTGGTATCGTCGATAAGACCATGCCAATTCACGTGTCCAACGTTGCATTGTTCAATGCAGCGACTGGCAAGGCAGATCGCGTGGGTTTCAAAGAAGTGGACGGCAAGAAAGTTCGCATCTTTAAATCCTCCGGCGAAGTAGTGAAGGCTTAAGAAATCATGGCACGTCTCCAAGAATTCTATAAAGAAAAAGTCGTTGCCGACCTGACCAGCAAGTTTGGTTACAAGTCGGTAATGGAAGTTCCACGCCTGACCAAGATCACCCTGAACATGGGTGTTGGTGAGGCTATCGCGGATAAAAAAGTTCTCGAGCACGCAGTTGCTGACTTGACCAAGATCGCCGGCCAGAAGCCAGTGACCACCAAGTCCCGCAAAGCGATCGCAGGCTTCAAAATCCGTGAAGGTTACCCGATCGGTACGATGGTCACCCTGCGCGGCGCTCGCATGTACGAGTTCCTGGATCGCTTCATTACCGTGGCTCTGCCGCGCGTACGCGATTTCCGTGGTGTGAACGGCCGTGCATTTGATGGTCGTGGCAACTACAACATCGGTGTCAAGGAACAGATCATTTTCCCTGAAATCGAATACGACAAGATTGACGCGTTGCGCGGTATGAATATCAGCATCACGACAACCGCTAAGACCGATGACGAAGCCAAAGCTTTGCTCGCCGCCTTTAAATTCCCTTTCAGGAACTGATCATGGCCAAACTGTCACTGATTAATCGTGAGATCAAGCGTGCTGACCTGGTGGCGAAATTCGCCCCTAAGCGCGAAGCTCTCAAGGCCATCGTCGATGACCAATCGAAATCGGAAGAAGAGCGCTACGAAGCTCGCCTGAAACTGCAGGCGCTGCCACGTAACTCGAACCCGACGCGTCAACGTAACCGTTGCGCCATCACTGGTCGTCCGCGCGGCACATTCCGTAAATTCGGTCTGGGTCGTATCAAGCTCCGTGAATTCGCCATGCGTGGTGAAATTCCGGGTATGACAAAAGCAAGCTGGTAATAGGAGAATATGCAATGAGTATGAGCGATCCTATCGCCGATATGCTGACCCGCATTCGCAATGCACAAGGCGTGCAAAAGACGACCGTGGCCATGCCATCGTCGAAAGTCAAAATTGCGATTGCCAGCGTCCTGAAGGACGAGGGTTACATTGAAGATTTCGCTGTTGCCGAAGCTGGTGGCAAGGCGGAACTGAAAATCGGTTTGAAGTATTATGTTGGCCGTCCCGTCATTGAGCGCTTGGAGCGCGTGTCCCGTCCGGGTCTGCGCGTCTACAAGGGTAAAGACGAGATCCCTGTTGTGATGAATGGCTTGGGTGTGGCGATCGTGTCGACTCCGCAAGGCGTCATGACTGACCGCAAAGCACGCGCTACCGGTGTCGGCGGCGAAGTTATTTGCTACGTGGCTTAAGGAGTTACACATGTCTCGAGTAGCTAAAATGCCTATCGTAGTGCCAGCTGGCGCCGAAGTCGCCATCTCCGCACAAGCGATCACCGTAAAAGGCCCGCTGGGCGTACTTTCCCAGGCCCTCACCGGCCAGGTCAAAGTGGAAAACAATGCAGGAACCCTGAGTTTCGACGTGGCGAACGACAGCCGCGAAGCCAATGCCATGTCCGGCACGCTGCGCGCACTGGTCAACAACATGGTTGTTGGCGTCACCAAGGGTTTCGAGAAAAAGCTGAACCTGGTAGGCGTGGGTTACAAGGCGCAAGCTCAAGGCGACAAGTTGAATCTGTCCCTGGGTTTCTCGCACCCTGTAGTGCATGACATGCCAGCTGGCGTTACCTGCGCAACACCAACCCCGACCGAGATCCTGATCAAAGGTATCGACCGTCAACAGGTTGGCCAGGTAGCCGCTGAAGTTCGTGCTTACCGCTCCCCTGAGCCGTATAAAGGCAAGGGCGTTCGCTATGCGGACGAAGTGGTTAAGCTTAAAGAAACCAAGAAGAAGTAATTAGGGGCTGACGATGGATAAGAAAGAATCACGGCTTCGCCGCGGACGCCAAACCCGCATCAAGATTGCGGAATTGAAAGTAAATCGCTTGTCGGTGCACCGCACCAACCTGCACATTTACGCCAACCTGATCAGCCCGGACGCTAAAGTCCTGGTTTCGGCCTCGACGGCTGAAGCGGAAGTTCGCGCTGAACTGGCAGGCCAATCCGGCAAAGGCGGCAATGCCGCTGCTGCAGCCTTGATCGGCAAGCGCGTCGCTGAAAAAGCGTTGAAAGCAGGGATTACCGAAGTTGCGTTTGACCGCTCCGGTTTCCGTTACCACGGCCGTGTGAAAGCGTTGGCAGAAGCCGCACGCGAAGCCGGTCTGAAGTTCTAAGGATCAATCATGGCAAAAATGCAAGCAAAAATGCAAAGCGACAAGCCGGATGATGGCATGCGCGAAAAAATGATCGCGATCAACCGCGTGACCAAAGTGGTCAAGGGTGGTCGTATCATGGGTTTCGCCGCGCTGACCGTAGTTGGTGATGGCGATGGCCGCGTCGGCATGGGCAAGGGCAAATCGAAAGAAGTGCCAGTTGGCGTGCAGAAGGCAATGGAAGAAGCCCGTCGCAACCTGATCAAAGTACCGCTCAAAAACGGTACCTTGCATCACACGGTTGTTGGTCGTCACGGCGCCTCCAAGGTCCTGATGAACCCAGCTAAGCCTGGTACTGGCGTTATCGCTGGTGGCGCAATGCGCGCTATCTTCGAAGTGATGGGCGTGACGGACGTGGTGGCGAAATCCACCGGTTCGAACAACCCGTACAACCTGGTACGCGCTACGCTGGACGGCCTGTCGAAAATGAGCACTGCTTCCGATATCGCTGCCAAGCGCGGCAAGTCGGTCGAAGACATTCTGGCTTAAGGTGGACAAAATGACAAACACAGTCAAAGTGCAATTGGTCAAGGGCTTGATCGGTACGCGCGAATCGCATCGCGCTACCGTGCGCGGTCTGGGTCTGCGTCGTGTAAATTCGGTTTCCGAATTGCAAGACACCCCATCCGTACGCGGCATGATCAATAAAGTATCGTATCTCGTTAAAGTTGTCGGGTAAGCCTTCGGGCTTACACGAACGGAGCAAATCATGGAATTGAATACTATTGCACCAGCCGAAGGCGCTAAGCACTACAAGCGTCGCGTCGGCCGCGGTATCGGCTCCGGCCTGGGTAAAACCTCGGGTCGTGGTCACAAAGGTCAGAAATCGCGTTCGGGCGGCTTTCATAAAGTCGGTTTCGAAGGCGGTCAGATGCCTCTGCAACGCCGTCTGCCTAAGCGCGGTTTCAAATCGATGCACGCCACCTTCAAAGCTGAAGTGCGCCTGTCCGATCTGAACAACCTGGCTGTTGGCGATGTCGACATTCTGGTCTTGAAGCAAGCTGGCGTTCTGGGCGTGTTGGCCCGTGACGTGCGCGTGATCTTGTCCGGCGAAATCACCAAAGCGGTGAATTTGAAGGGCTTGAAAGTGTCCGCTGGCGCGAAAGCCGCCATCGAAGCAGCCGGCGGCTCGGTAGCCTGAGTTGACCGCTAACAGCTTGATCGGAGCGAAAATTGGCGACTAATCCACAACTTGCTAAAAGTGCAGCGGCCGGTTTCCCTTGGGGACGGCTCTGGTTTTTGCTTGGCGCATTGGTGGTTTATCGTATCGGTGCTCACGTCCCGGTTCCCGGGATTGACCCGACACAATTAGCCTCGCTGTTCAAGGAGCACGAAGGCGGCGTCCTGGGCATGTTCAACATGTTCTCGGGCGGTGCCTTGTCTCGTTTTACAGTGTTTGCGCTGGGTATCATGCCTTATATCTCGGCCTCGATCATCATGCAATTGCTGTCGATCGTGTCACCGCAGATGGAAGCGTTGAAAAAAGAAGGCGAAGCAGGTCGTCGCAAGATCACCCAGTACACCCGGTATTTCACGGTTGCCCTGGCACTGTTCCAAGCGTTAGGCATTGCAGTCGCACTGGAGTCGCAAGCTGGTCTGGTGTTGGAGCCTGGTCTTGCATTCCGCTTCGTGACGGTCGTCACTTTGTTGACCGGAACAATGTTTTTGATGTGGTTGGGTGAGCAAATTACCGAGCGTGGCTTGGGGAATGGCATCTCGATCATCATTTTTGCCGGGATTGCAGCAGGTCTGCCGTCGGCGTTGGGTGGCTTGTTCACTCAGGTGTCGAATGGTTCGATCGGCAGCTTCAGCGCGATTTTCATCGTGATCCTGGTAGCACTGGTAACGTACTTCGTTGTATTCGTCGAACGTGGTCAGCGCAAAATATTGGTCAACTACGCGAAGCGCCAGGTAGGCAACAAGATTTATGGCGGTCAAACCAGCCATTTGCCGTTGAAGCTGAACATGGCCGGCGTGATCCCGCCGATCTTTGCTTCTTCGATCATCTTGTTCCCGGCCACTATCGTGGACTGGTTTTCAAAGGGCGCCGACAACGCTAACCCTGCGGTGCGGTTCTTGAAAGATTTGGCAGCATCGATGGGGCCTGGTGAGCCTATCCATGCGCTGTTGTACGCAGTGGCGATCGTGTTTTTCTGTTTCTTCTATACAGCGCTGGTCTTTAACAGCAAGGAAACAGCGGATAACTTGAAGAAAAGCGGTGCGTTCATTCCCGGGATTCGTCCAGGCGAGCAGACAGCCCGTTACATCGACAAGATCCTGACACGCTTGACACTTGCCGGCGCAGTCTACATCACCCTGGTGTGTTTATTGCCGGAATTTATGCAAGCCCAGTGGAAAGTACCATTCTATTTCGGCGGTACTTCTTTATTGATTATTGTAGTTGTCACCATGGATTTCATGGCGCAAGTACAGAACTACGTGATGTCGCAGCAATATGATTCGCTGCTGCGCAAAGCAAATTTCAAGGGCGGAATTCCGACGCGTTAAGCGCGGTAAACATACCGAATGGCAAAAGACGACGTCATACAGATGCAGGGCGAGATTCTTGAGAATCTCCCAAATGCAACATTTCGAGTGAAGCTGGAGAACGGACACGTGGTGCTCGGGCATATTTCAGGTAAAATGCGGATGAATTATATTCGCATTCTCCCTGGAGACAAGGTGACGGTGGAGTTGACGCCGTACGACCTGAGCCGAGCCCGCATTGTGTTCCGTACCAAGTAACACACTGAATCAAACCAAAGAAGCGAAAGAAAGAGCCCAAAAATGAAAGTTCTCGCATCAGTCAAGCGGATCTGCCGCAACTGCAAGATCATCAAGCGCAAAGGCGTAGTCCGCGTTATCTGCGTGGAACCACGTCACAAGCAGCGTCAAGGTTAATCGAGGAATAACAAATGGCACGTATTGCAGGGGTTAATATCCCAAATCATCAGCATACCGTTATCGGCCTGACGGCCATCTACGGTGTGGGCCGTCCACGCGCAGAGAAAATCTGTGCATCGACCGGTGTAGCAACCAACAAAAAGATCAAAGATCTGGATGACAGCGAACTGGAAAAACTGCGCGATGAAGTAGGTAAATTCATCGTCGAAGGCGATCTGCGTCGTGAACTGTCCATGAACATCAAGCGTTTGATGGATCTGGGTTGCTACCGCGGCATGCGTCATCGTAAGGGTCTGCCTTGCCGTGGCCAGCGTACGCGTACGAACGCACGTACCCGCAAGGGACCGCGTAAAGCCGCTCAATCGCTGAAAAAATAATCCGCTAGGGAATAATTATGGCTAAGTCGCAAAATAACGCCGCATCAGCACGCGTGCGTAAAAAAGTTAAAAAGAACGTCGCTGAAGGCATCGCACATGTCCACGCATCGTTCAATAACACCATCATTACCATCACCGATCGTCAAGGCAATGCCTTGTCGTGGGCTACCTCCGGCGGTGCAGGCTTCAAGGGTTCGCGTAAATCGACCCCGTTCGCAGCGCAGGTCGCCGCGGAAGCCGCTGGTAAAGTGGCTGTTGAGTGTGGCGTCAAGAACCTGGAAGTACGTATCAAGGGCCCAGGTCCTGGTCGTGAATCCGCCGTTCGCGCGCTGAACAACCTGGGCATCAAGATCACCGAGATCCAGGACGTGACGCCGGTACCGCACAACGGTTGCCGTCCACCGAAACGTCGTCGTATCTAAGATAGTGTTGCAGAGGGCGCTTCGGCGCCAGCTGCTTTGCTGTCTGTTGTAACTCAGTACAGTTGTGTGAAAACGCTGGAGCAGGGAGCCGGAAACGGTTATACTGCCCGGCTGTTCTTGCCTGTCAAATTTGATTTGACGGGTTTTTCGTTTTCAGCCACCGTCTGATTGAAACCAAATCAGACTAGCGCCTAACCGCATCAGTGTGTTTGATCATGCATGTGGCTGGGGCGTTATCATTTAAAAAAAGGAAGTATCGTGGCACGTTATATCGGACCTAAAGCAAAACTTTCCCGCCGTGAAGGTACAGACCTGTTCCTGAAGAGCGCACGTCGCTCGCTGGACAGCAAGTGCAAACTGGACGTCAAGCCAGGCCAGCACGGTGTCAAATCCGGCGCCCGCACCTCGGACTACGGTAACCAACTGCGCGAAAAGCAAAAAGTCAAGCGCATGTACGGCGTGCTGGAACGTCAATTCCGCCGCTACTTCGCTGAAGCAGACCGTCGTAAAGGCAACACCGGCGAAACGCTGTTGAAGTTGCTGGAAACGCGTCTGGACAACGTTTGCTACCGCATGGGCTTTGGCTCGACCCGCGCTGAAGCGCGTCAATTGGTCAGCCACAAAGCGTTCACCGTGAACGGTATCGTTGTGAACATCGCTTCGTACTCGGTCAAAGTTGGCGACATCATCGCTGTTCGTGAAAAATCGAAAAAGCAAGTGCGTATCGTTGAAGCACTGTCGCTGGCCGAACAAGTTGGCATGCCTAGCTGGGTTTCGGTTGATGCCAAGAAAATGGAAGGTACTTTCAAGTCCCTGCCAGAGCGTAACGAAATCGCTAACGACGTCAACGAATCGCTGATCGTCGAGCTGTACTCGCGTTAATAGCAGTTCAAGAGGGGCGCTTGCAAAATGAGCGCAGCAAGGCATGGCGACGAAGACAGTGCATGTGCACGGCTAGGAGTCATAACGTAGCTGCGGTCGTTTTTAAGCGTTCCGCCCGCCCGCTCAGCTGAGTGGGCGTTTTATTAATGCCATCAGCCTTATCGGTGTAATGAGCCGAGGGTATTGAAAAGGACATTTCATGCAAAACAGTTTGTTGAAGCCACGTATTATCGATGTTGAAGCTCTCGGTGCAGGTCACGCCAAGGTCGTGATGGAACCGTTCGAGCGCGGCTATGGCCACACATTGGGTAACGCGTTGCGCCGCGTTCTGCTGTCGTCGATGGTAGGCTACGCGCCGACCGAAGTGACGATCGCTGGCGTCGTCCACGAATATTCCTCCCTCGATGGCGTGCAAGAAGACGTCGTCGATCTGTTGCTGAACTTGAAGGGTGTGGTTTTCAAAGTCCACAACCGCGATTCGGTAACGCTGACCCTGAAAAAAGAAGGCGAAGGCGCGATCCTGGCCTCCGACATCGACCTGCCGCACGACGTCGAACTGATCAATCCTGACCACGTGATCGCCCACCTGACCGCCGGTGGCAAGCTGGACATGCAGATCAAGGTTGAAAAAGGCCGCGGCTACGTTCCTGGTAACGTGCGTCGCCTGTCGGAAGACACGAACAAGACCATCGGCCGCATCATTCTGGATGCGTCGTTCTCGCCAGTGCGCCGTGTATCGTACTTCGTTGAATCGGCCCGCGTCGAACAGCGTACCGACCTGGACAAGCTGATCATCAACATCGAAACCAACGGCGTGATCTCGCCGGAAGAAGCGATCCGCCAGTCGGCCCGCGTCCTGGTGGACCAGTTGAATGTGTTCGCCGCCCTGGAAGGCACGGAAGCCGCCGCCGAGGCGCCATCGCGCGCTCCGCTGGTCGATCCTATCCTGTTGCGTCCAGTCGACGACCTGGAGTTGACCGTGCGTTCGGCGAACTGCCTGAAAGCGGAAAACATCTACTACATCGGCGACCTGATCCAACGTTCGGAAAACGAACTGCTGAAAACGCCAAATCTGGGCCGCAAGTCCCTGAACGAAATCAAGGAAGTGCTGGCATCGCGCGGCTTGACCTTGGGCATGAAGCTGGAAAACTGGCCGCCTGCAGGCCTGGAAAAGTAATTCGAAGTTGTAGCAAACTGCCTGGGACAGGTGTCCCAGGCTTTTATTTTTGAAGTACCAAACCGGTCCGCGATGAAACCCTGGTTTCATTGATCGAAGAACTGGATTTAAACTCACTACCGAAAGGATTTACCATGCGTCACGGTCACGGCCTCCGTAAACTGAATCGTACCTCGTCCCACCGTCTGGCAATGCTGCGCAACATGACAGTATCGCTGCTGCGTCACGAAGCGATCAAAACCACCCTGCCAAAAGCAAAAGAACTGCGCCGCGTTGTCGAGCCAATTCTGACCCTGGGCAAAACCGACTCCCTGGCAAACAAGCGTCTGGCCTTCAACCGCCTGCGCGACCGTGAAATGGTCGTCAAGCTGTTCGCTGAACTGGGCCCGCGTTTCGCCAACCGTAACGGTGGTTATGTGCGTATCCTGAAAATGGGTTTCCGCGTCGGCGATAACGCTCCTATGGCGTTCGTTGAACTGATGGATCGTCCAGATACGACCGAAGCAGTTGAAGTTGCTGGCGAGTAATCCCAGTAATTGCATCTGAAAAAGCCAGGCCTAGCCTGGCTTTTTTGTTTTCTGCTGCAGCTATCCTTGCTGCGGTGTACTATTCTTCTTTCGCGCCGGCCCGGCACAAGCGCTGCCTGCTCCGCGCGTCCTCTGTCGAATGGTCGAAAAGGTAGTTCATGTCCCGTTTCCCCTCCAGCGCCACCGCGCGCGCCGCTCCCTTGCATCAACTGCTGCTCTGGTTTACCACCTGTCTGCTGCTGGCGATGGCCGTCTTTGGCGCCAGTCATGCCCGTGCCGACGATGAATTCCTCGATCCCGAGCTGGCCTTCAAGTTTTCCGCCCGCATGCAGGACCCGTCCACCATCGCCGTCACCTACGTGATCGCCGATGGCTACTATATGTACCACGAGCGCTTCAAGTTCGAGGCCGTGGGCGCCAGGCTGGGTACGCCCGTGTATCCAGCCGGCAAGGTCAAGTTCGACGAGACTTTCCAGAAGAACGTGGAAACCTTCCGCAAGACCCTCACCATCACGATACCCGTGGAAGCGGCCGGCGCGTTCACCCTGAAGGCGACGGGCCAGGGCTGCTCCGACAAGGGCCTGTGCTATGCGCCGCAGGACGCGACGGCGCAGCTGGTGGGCGGTGGCGGCGGCCAAAGCAAGGCGCCCGGCGCCGGCCTGCCGTCGAAATTCGCCTTGCCGGCAGCGCCCGCAGTCGACACGGCGGCCGTCAACGGTCCGCAGGCACAGGCGTCGCCCGGCGTGTCCGTGATGAGCATTCCCCAGGCCGACATCACCAGCACGCCCGAGCCGGTAGCGGCGGCCCCCGTGGCGGCCAGCGCCGCGCCCGCGCAAAGCGAAATGGGCAAGATCGAAGCGGCCCTGAAGGGCGGCAAGCTGCTCGTCATCGTGCCCCTGTTCATGCTGCTGGGCCTGGGCCTGGCATTTACGCCGTGCGTGCTGCCCATGGTGCCGATTTTGTCGTCGATCATCATCGGCGATGGCGCCAAGGTCAGCCGCTCGCGCGGCTTGCTGCTTTCGCTGACGTACGCGCTGGGCATGGCCATCGTGTATACGGTGCTGGGCGTGGCGGCCGGCCTGGCGGGCGAAGGCCTGGCGGCCCAGCTGCAAAACCCGTGGGTGCTCGGTTTCTTTGCCTTGCTGATGGCGGGCCTGGCCCTGTCGATGTTCGGTTTTTATGAGTTGCAAGTGCCGGCTTTCCTGCAAGGCAAGCTGACGTCCGTGTCGAACCAGCAAGCGTCGGGCCGCCTGGCGGGCGTGTTCGTCATGGGCGCCATTTCCGCCCTGATCGTGGGGCCATGCGTGGCCGCGCCGCTGGCCGGCGCCTTGCTGTACATCAGCCAGACGCGCGACGTCGTCATCGGCGGCAGCGCCCTGTTTGCGATGGCCGTGGGCATGAGCGTGCCTCTGCTGCTGGTGGGCGTGTCGGCCGGCACCTTGCTGCCCCGCGCCGGCGCGTGGATGGATGCCGTCAAGCGCTTCTTTGGCGTGCTGCAGCTGGGCGTGGCCTGGTGGCTGGTCTCGCCAGTGCTACCGGGCGCGGTGCAGATGCTGGGCTGGATGGTGCTGTTCGTCGGCTACGGCATGTATCTGCTGGTAGGCAAGAGCAGTGCGAAAAACGCCTGGGTCGCCAGGGCCTTCGGCCTCGTCTTCGCCGTGCTGGGCGTGCTGCAACTGGTCGGCGTGGCCAGCGGTGGCCGCGACCCGCTGGCGCCGCTGGCGCACCTGGGTGGTGGCCAAGTGCATGCGCAGCCGTTTACGCGGGTAAAAACCGTGGCGCAGCTCGATGCGGCGCTGGCCCAGTTGAACGGCAAGCCGGCCTTGCTGGACTTTTATGCGGACTGGTGCGTGTCCTGCATCGAGATGGAAAAACTGACCTTCGTCGACCCCGCCGTGCGCGAGAAGATGGGACAGGCCGTGCTGCTGCAGGTGGACGTGACGGCCAATGATGCGGACGACAAGGCCATGCTGAAACGTTTTCAGCTATTCGGCCCGCCGGGCATCATCATGTTCAACCCGCAAGGGCAGGAAATCGCCCAGTCGCGCGTGATCGGCTTCCAGAACGCGCAAACCTTCCTGACCTCGTTGCGCAAGCTCGACGAGTAGGACGGTAGGCCGGGTAGGTCGGGTTAGCCCGCCAGGGCGTAAGCCGACACCACCGCACCCGTCAACAAGGTTGTCGGATTGCGCGGCGTTCCGCCGCCAATCCGACCTACGCTCAGCCTGCTTTATGGTGGCCACCGCGATGGCCGCCATGCTTGCCGCCAGGCACGCTGTCGTCAAACACCTTCTTTTGCTCCGGCGTCAGCACGGCATAAAAAGTCTTCAGCGAGGCCAATCGGCTTTCCTGGTCGGCGATGCGTTCCTTCGACATGGCGATCCACTGTTCCATGCGTTCCGGCGCGGACAGCTTGGCCATCGCTTCATGCCTGGCTTTCCAGTCGCCCATCGGTTTTTTCGGTGCGTTGGCGGCCGTGAACGCGGCCCAGGCCGGTTCCTGGGCGGCCGTCAGCTTCAGCTTGTCGTGCAGGCGGGCCTGGTATTTGGCCATGCGTTCGGCAGGGTTGCCGCCGCGGTGGCCTTCATGTTGCATTCTGGCGCTGGCGGCAGGCGCGCTGGCGGCCGCTTCCTGGGCGTGGACGGTCAGCGATGCCGCACCCATGCCGAGTACGCTCATGGCGATGATCAAATTCTTGCGCAAGGTTGTCATTGAGGCGTTCATCTGGATTCCTTTGTAAAAGTGAGGGATGTACATGTTGCTGCACATGAAGCCATGTTGGACTCTCCATGTTTCCCCGAAGTGTCCGCTGCCAGACAGTTTGTATCGATATGTTTCTTCGCGTCTTCTATATACAAGACGATACAAATGCGCTGTGCAAGGCCTGGGGAAGTGGGGATAATTCGTACCATGGAACCTACTTCTACAATTCTCATCGTCGACGACGACCGCGATATCCGCAGCTTGTTGGCGGATTACCTGGAAACGAACGCCTACCGTACCCTGGGCGCGGCGGACGGCACGGCCATGTGGAAAATCCTCGATGAAACGCGGCCCGATCTGATCGTGCTCGACTTGAACCTGCCGGGCGACGACGGCCTGACCCTGTGCCGCAAGCTGCGCGCGCAATCGACGGTGCCGGTGATCATGTTGACGGCGCGCAATGAGCCGCTGGACCGCATCCTGGGCCTGGAAATGGGCGCCGACGATTATTTGCCGAAACCGTTCGAACCCCGTGAATTGCTGGCGCGCATACGCAGCGTGCTGCGCCGCAGCCATGCGATGCCGTCGAACGTGCCGTCGGACAAGGCGCAGCAGATCCGCTTTTCCGGCTGGACGCTGGACTTGACGGCACGCCATTTGCTCAATCCCAGCGGCCTCGTGATCATGCTGTCGGGCGCGGAATTCCGCCTGCTGCGCGTCTTCCTCGAGCACCCGAACCGCGTGCTCAACCGCGACCAGCTGCTGAACCTGACGCAGGGGCGCGACGCCGATCCGTTCGACCGCTCGATCGATATCCAGATCAGCCGCCTGCGGCAAAAGCTCGGTGAAGACGCGCGCTTGCCGCAAATCATCAAGACCGTGCGCAACGGCGGCTACGTGCTGGCCGGCCAGGTCAATGTGGAGCCGCACGCGTGAAGGCCTTCCTGGGCTCGATGACGGGCCGGGTCTTCATGTTTTTGCTGATCGGCATCGTCGCTTCGGCCGCGCTGACGCAGTGGCTGGCCGTGGGTGAACGCCAGCGCGCGATCGAACAGTACCGCGACTACCACGCCGTCGAGCGGGCCGAGCAGCTGGTGATGGCGGCCGACGTGGTGCCGCTGGCCTCGCGCGCCGCCTACCTGAAAGTGGCCAACAAGGGCAGCGTGCGCCTGGAATTGCGTCCCGACGTCGAACATGTTCCGGGCAAGCCGACGGAGTTTTCCACCGCCCTGCAAGCGAAACTGGGCGAAGGCTTCAAGGTCAGTGCGCTGGCCGAACGTCCGGCCGCCTGCATCGAGCCGCGCAAGTCACCGGGCATGTTTTCCGCCAAGCCATGGGGTGGCACTTGCGAAAACCTCGATGTGCGCATGCAGGACGGTCACGTGCTGCGCCTGATGGTCTTGCCGCCGCGCCAGCAGCCGCCGTTCAACGAACATAACGACTGGATGACCCTGCTGCCTTTCCTGATCAGCATCGCCATCCTCGCCTATCTGGTCACGCGCATGACCATGCGCCCGCTCAAGCAGCTGGCGCAGGCGGCGAAAGACCTGGGCAACGACATCAACCATCCGCCGCTGACCTTGTCGGGCGCCAGCGAAATCCGCCAGGCCAGCGCCGCCTTCAACGCCATGCAGGCGCGCATCCGCCAGCACATTTCCCAGCGTACACAAATGCTGGCCGCTATCACGCACGACTTGCAGACGCCGCTGACGCGTTTGCGCCTGCGCCTGGAAAAGGTGGCCGATACGGAATTGTATGACCGCCTGGTGGGCGATTTGTCGGCCATGCAAAGCATGGTCAAGGAAGGGCTGGACCTGGCCCGCTCGATGGACAGCACGGAAGCGATGCAGGCGCTCGACCTCGATTCCCTGCTCGACAGTGTCTGTTCCGACGCAGCTGATGCCGGCCAGAAAGTGACCCTCAGTGGACAGGCGGGCATGGCCTTGATGGCGCGTCCGATCGCCATGCGGCGCTGCCTGGTGAACCTGATCGACAATGCCGTCAAATATGGCCAGTATGCGCAGGTGAATGTCGAGCGCATCGCCGGCGCGGCACGCATCCGTATCCGCGACGGCGGCCCCGGTATTGCGCCCGATCAGCTGGCCAAGGTGTTCGAACCGTTTTACCGCATCGAGACCTCGCGTTCGCGCGAATCGGGCGGCACGGGCCTGGGCCTGACCATCGCACGCAACATCGCCGAGCAGCATGGCGCCACGGTCTTGCTGGCCAATCACGTCGACGGTGGACTGGAAGTCACCCTCATCGTGCCAGAGTATTACGCAGGAAAGTAAGCATTTCCATGCGACAATATTGCGCGTTAAGCCCTCTGGTAACCACTTTCAACCTGCAGCCTTGCGCTGCGACAGCGTGACAGAATAATGAAAAAGACTAGCCTGGCAATCCTGGTGGGTGCGGCCCTGTGTATCGGTGGCGGCATCTGGTATTTCAATCATCAGCCGGGTGACGCGGCCAAAGGCAAGGGCGGCAAGAATGGGGCGCAGGCGCCGACGACTGTCAGCGTGGTGGCGCCCGTGCGCCAGGATGTGCCGATGGTGCTGCAAGCCAATGGTAGCGTGATGCCGATCAGCAGCGTCGACTTGCACCCGCAGACGACGAGCACGATTACCAAGGTACACATCCGCGAAGGCCAGTTCGTCAAGCAAGGCGAGCTGATGTTCACGCTGGACGCGCGCAGCGAACACGCGAATGTCGACAAGGCGCAGGCGCAGGTCTTGCGCGACCGCGCTTCGGTGGCTGACCTCGAGCGCCAGCTCAAGCGCAGCCAGGATTTGCTGAGCAAGAATTTTATTGCCCAGGGTGCCGTCGACACCCTGCAAAGCCAGCTCGACGCGGCACGCGCCTTGCTGGCTGCCGACCAGGCCGCCTTGCGCGCCGCCCAGGTCGACTCCAGCTACACCGTCCTGCGCGCCCCACAGGGGGGGCGGGTGGGCGCCATCAATGTGTACGCGGGCAGCCTGGTGCAGCCGGCCACGTCGCTGACCAGCATCACCCAGCTCGACCCGATCGACGTGTCCTTCACCTTGCCGGAAAGCAGCCTGTCGGGCTTGCTGGCGGCGCAAAAGGCGGGCGAAGTGGCGGTCAAGGCGCTGCTGTCGGACGCGGGCGGCAAGCAGATGGAGGGCAAACTCAGCTTCATCGACAATGCCGTCGATCCCGCCACGGGCGTGATCAAGGTCAAGGCGCGTTTCAACAATGGCGCAACCGATTTGTGGCCCGGCCAGTATGTGAATACGCAGCTGACGGTGCGCACGCTCAAGGATGCGCTCGTCATTCCGCAAAACGCCATCATCACCAATACCACGGGCGTCTTCGTGTATTCGATGGAGCCTGATAACACGGCCAAGGTGCGCAAGATTGCCCGCGTGTATGCGTTCGGTCCGAATGCCGTCGTGACCGGCTTGAATGGCGATGAACAAGTCATCGTCGATGGCAAGCAGAACCTGCGTCCGGGCGGCAAGGTGCGCCTGGCGGAAAAACACAAGGCTGCCGATGGCGCCGCCGCACCGCAGGGCAAGCCAGCATGAACCTGTCCGAACTGAGCATCCGCCGCCCCGTCATGGTGGTGCTGCTGTCCCTCTCCATCATCCTCGCCGGCGTGCTGGCGTATGGCCACATTCCCGTGGCCGCCTTGCCAAGCTACAACACGCCCGTCATCAACGTCAGCGCCGACCTGGCCGGCGCCAGCCCCGATACCATGGCGTCGTCCGTTGCCTTGCCGCTGGAAAAGCAATTTTCCACCATCGCCGGCCTGAGCCTGATCACGTCCACGAGTACCCTGGGCAATACCTCGCTGACCCTGGAGTTTGACGCCAGCATCAATGTCAACGAGGCCGCCGTCGACGTGCAGGCGGCCCTGCTGCGCGCGCAGCGCCAGTTGCCGACGGAAATGACGGACTTGCCTTCCTACCGCAAGGTCAATCCGGCCGACGCGCCCGTGCTGTTCATCCAGATGACGTCGCCATCGCTGAACTTGTCGGACCTGAACGATTATGCGGAAAACCTGATCGCGCCCAGCCTGTCGACCTTGCCTGGCGTGGCCCAGGTCAGCGTGAATGGCCAGAAACGCTTTGCCGTGCGCGTGCGCGCCCGTGCCGACCTGATGAACGCGCGCAACCTGACGATGGACGAGCTGGCCACGGCGCTGCGCGCTTCGAACACGAATTCGCCGCTGGGCATCCTCGACGGACCCAGCCAGACCCTGACCATCCAGGGCAACCCGCAAATGATGAAGGCGGCCGATTTTGCCGAACTCATCGTCGCCACGCGCAATGGCCAGCCCGTGCGGCTGAAGGAAGTGGCCGAAGTGGAAGACAGTTTCCAGTCGACCAAGACGGCCGGCAGTTTCAATGGCGAGCGCTCGATCACCTTGCTGGTGCAGCGCCAGCCGGATGCGAACACGGTGCAGGTGGTCGATGCCGTGCGCAAACTCTTGCCCGGTTTCAAGGCGCAACTGCCTGCCTCCATCCAGATCAGCCTGGTCAACGACCGGTCCGTCTCGATCCGCGAAGCCATCCACGACGTCAACCTGACCCTGGCCCTGACGGTGATCCTCGTGGTGCTGGTGATCTTCCTCTTCCTGCACCGCGCGGCGGCCACCTTCATTCCGGCCGTCACCATGCCGATCTCGCTGCTGGGCGCGCTGGCCCTGCTGTACTGGCTCGGCTACAGCCTCGACAACGTTTCCCTGCTGGGCATTACGCTGGCCGTGGGCCTGGTGGTCGACGATGCCATCGTGGTGCTGGAAAACATCGTGCGCCATATCGAGATGGGCAAGAAACCGATCCAGGCGGCCCTCGTGGGCGCCAAGGAGATGGGTTTCACCATCATCTCGATTTCCGTCTCGCTGGTGGCCGTGTTCATCCCCATCTTCTTCATGCCGGGCGTGATCGGTTTGCTTTTCCACGAGTTTGCCGTCGTCGTCTCGCTGTCCATCCTCGTGTCGGCCATCGTGTCGCTGACCCTGGTACCGATGCTGGCCAGCCGCTTCCTGCCGGCCGACTCGCGCGAGCACAATGACAACGACCCCACGCATGGCGAAAAGTCCTTCATCGGCCGCCACTTCGAAGCGGGTTTCACGAAATTGCGCAACGGTTACGTGCATCTGCTCGACAAGGCCCTGGCGCACCGCAACGTGGTGCTGTTCATTGCCGTGTGCACTTTTGCGCTGACGGTGCTGCTGTACGCGACCATTCCGAAAGGTTTCTTTCCCGAGGAAGACCTGGGCCAGATCCAGGTGAATACGGAAGCGTCGGAAGATATCTCTTCAGCCGCACTGCAGGACTTGCAAGGCCGCGTGGCGGCCGTGCTCAAGGCGGACCCCAGCGTGCAGGATGTGACGTCGTTCGTCGGCGGCGGCAACACGGGCCGCATGTTCATGGTCTTGAAACCGCGCAGCGAACGGCCGAAAATGCCCGTGGTCCTGGAAAACCTGCGCCGCGCGACGAGCGCCGTGCCGGGCATGGCCGTCTATTTCCGTCCCGTGCAAAACTTGCAGTTGGGCGGGCGCCAGAGCAAGAGCCGCTACCAGTACACCCTGCAAAGCGTCAGTCCCGACGCCTTGAATGACTGGGCGGAAAAGTTTATTGCGGGCATGCGCGCCGATCCCGCCTTCCGCGACGTCACCAGCGATTCGCAGATCAAGGGCTTGCAGGCTTCCCTGCGGATCGACCGCGACAAGGCCAACCTGCTGGGCGTGCAAATGTCCGATATCCGCACGGCCCTGTACAGCGCCTTTGGCGAGCGGCAAGTGTCGACCATCTATTCGTCGGCCGCCAGCTATTACGTGATCCTGGAAGCGGCCACGGCGGACCGCCAGTATGACGATGCGCTCACGCGCGTGTCCGTGCGCAGCAAGTCGGGCGAGCTGGTCAAGCTGTCGAGCATCGCCTACGTGGAACGCACGATAGGCCCCACCTCCGTCAATCACCAGGGGCAGTTGCAAGCCGTCACGATCGCCTTCAACCTGGCGCCGGACGTTCCGCTGGGCGTGGCCACGGGCAAGATCGACGTGATGGGCAAGGACATGAGCTTGCCGGCGTCCATCATCACGCGCTATGGCGGCGATGCGGCCGTGTTCCAGGATTCGCAATCGAGCCAGATCATCCTCATCATCGCCGCGCTGGCCGTGATCTATGTGCTGCTCGGCGTGCTGTACGAAAGCTACATCCATCCGCTGACCATCCTGGCCGGCTTGCCGTCGGCGGCCGTGGGCGCGCTGTTGACCTTGCGCCTGTTCGGCATGGATCTGACCATGATCGCCATCATCGGTATCCTGATGTTGATCGGCATCGTCAAGAAAAACGCCATCATGATGATCGACTTTGCCCTGCATGCGCAGCGCAATGAAGGCATGAGCCCGCCCGAAGCCATCCGCCAGGCGTGCATCCTGCGTTTCCGCCCCATCATGATGACGTCGGCGGCGGCCCTGATGGGGGCCTTGCCCATCGCCCTGGGCCTCGGTGCGGGCGCCGAGCTGCGCCAGCCGCTGGGCCTGGCCGTGGTCGGCGGATTGCTGTTTTCGCAAGTAATTACCCTGTTCATCACCCCAGTCATCTATCTGTTCCTGGACAAGTACAGCGGCACGGGACCTGTGACGGACGAGCAACTGGTGGCGCTCGACAACAAGGCTTGAGCGCTTGCGTGAGCTGTGCCCCGTGACCGGCGCCCCTTTCCTGAGTGAATGGGGCGCCGGTTTTGTATGGGCAGTGATACATACGGTAACAACCGTCAAGGGACGGCTCGGGTACTCTGGTCAGCGCTGCAAGGAATGCCGCTATCCTGTACGCTTCGGGTTGGAAATGCCGAGGAAGTGTTCCCAAAAGCAAGGGACTCTGGCACTATGGCTGCCCTGTAATGTTATTTCTTCGCTACACAGAAAGCACGATTCATTTTGCATGACACGACCCATTTGTTGGCTGCCGATTCCGATGTTTGCCCCACCTGCGGGCAAGTGATCCAGCCACCACCGGCCTACGGGTCCAGGACCAGCACCACGCGCAAGGTTGCGCTCGGCGTGTCCGTGTTGCTGCACGTGCTGCTGGCCGCGTACGTCCTGTTGCGCAGCGACAAGATCGAAAAGATCCCGCCGCCGAAGAAGGAAAGCGCGATGGTCTACATCGCGCCGCTGAAGGACAAGCCGCAACCGAAGCCGCAACCGAAACCCACGCCCAAGCCGAAGGACACGAAAGTGGCCAAGGTGAAACCGCCGCCGGCACCGAGCAAGCGCGTGGTGACAAAAGACGTGCCGCGCGACAAGCCGAAACTGGAAACCTACACGCCGCCGCTGGTGTCGAAAGTGCCGTTGCCACCGCCGCCCGCCGAAGACATGAGCTCGATGATCGAGCAGCGGCGCAAGCAGCGCGAGGCGCAAAATCCCACGCCGCCGGCCGAGGAAAGCGAAAACGACCGCGCCATGCGTGTGGCCAAGGCGAATATCGCCGGTGCCCAGGGGCGCAATTCCGGTAGCGATCGCGAGGATTCGGGGGGCGTGTTTTCCATCGTCAACCAGACTTCGTTCAGCGCGGAAGTCAAGTTCAAGGGCTGGAATGGCAACTTCAAGCGCAACTGGCTGAAGCAGGAAAAAGTGGAGCTGGGCAATGAGCCCGATATCGAGACGGCCATCATCAAGAAGATGATCCAGCTGATCCGTGCCGAAAAACCGGGCGACTTCGTGTGGGAATCGCGGCGCCTGGGGCGCAACGTCAACCTCAGCGCCAGGGTGGAGGACACGGCCGAGCTGACCGCCTTCCTGCGCCAGGAATTCTTTTCGGAAAAGCGGCCAGGGCCGGGACGGCGCTAGGCGCTCGCTGCAATAAAAAAGGCTGCACCGTGCGAACGGGCAGCCTTTTTTACGCAGCGTTGATCTCGATCAAGCCGGTTTGTCGGTACCCGCTTCCGGCTCGACGTCGTCTTCCATCTCGATCAGTTCGACCATCTGGGCCGCGCCGTCTTCGCTGATGCCGGCCAGTTCCATGATCTTGTCGTTGGCTTCGTCGATGCCGACGCGCTTCAGGGCCGAGAACAGTTGCACGGTGAACGGGAAGCCGACGCCGTCTTCATCCACGTAGCTGTCGAGCTTGGCTTTTGCCTGGCGCAGTGCGTTGACGGACTCATTGCGGTTCAGCTTATCGACTTTCGTCAGGATGCAGTGGATCGGTTTGCCTGTGGGAGCGAACCATTCCAGCATCTGGATGTCCAGGTCGGTGAAGGGGCGGCGCGAATCCATGATCAGGATCAAGCCGGCCAATTGCTCGCGGCGCTGCACGTAGTCGCCCAGCAGGCGCTGCCAGTGCAATTTGGCCGAGCCCGATACTTCCGCGTAGCCGTAGCCCGGCAAGTCGACCAGCAGGCATTCGATCTCTTCGACGATAGTGGCATCCTTGCGGTGCTGCGCCACGTGGGCGCCGCCGATGGAGAAGTAGTTGATGTGCTGGGTACGGCCAGGTGTCTTGGAGGCGAACGCCAAGCCTTTCTGATTACACAAGATGTTGATGGCGGTCGATTTACCGGCATTGGAGCGGCCGGCAAAGGCGATTTCCGGCACCGTGGTATCGGGCAGGTCACGCAATTGGTTGACGGTCGTAAAGAAGCGGGCTTGCCAGAGTTTTGACATGGGAGTAGTAAAGCAACAAAAGGGAGCGATAAGGGAGCGATAACGCCAAGAAGCTATTGTACAATAAGGGGTTGTTTATTGTTGCCGGCGTAGCAGCGATGCGGCTTGCGGCCCTGAAAATAAAGCAAAAATCCCCAGGGCGCGGCAATGTCCACCACTAATTTCTCACTGTCTCAGGGTGCCTGAATGAATCGTGCGTTTTCACCGTTGTTCAAATCCATGCTGCTCGCTTTGCTGGCTGTATCGGCAACTGCCTCCGCGGTCGAAGCACCACAACCGGCCGCCAAGGCCGACGCTGCCAAGGGCGCTACCCTGTACGCCGATGGCGATGCGGCGCGCGGTCTGCCTGCCTGCGTATCCTGCCATGGCGCGGCCGGCAATTCGACCATCACGGTCAATCCGAAGCTGGCTGGCCAGCACGAAAGCTATATCTACAAGCAACTGGTCGACTTCACGACGCCGGAGCGCAACCAGCCCGTCATGACGACCTACGCGAAGATGCTCAGCGACGCCGACAAGAAGAATATCGCCGCCTACCTGGGGGCGCAGGTCTCCAAGCCGGGTGCCGCGAAAAACAAGAATACCATCGACCTGGGCAAGAAAATCTACCGTGGTGGCATTGCTTCCAAGCAAGTTGCCGCCTGCGCCAGCTGTCATGGCGCGACGGGCAATGGCATTCCCGTCCAGTATCCGCGCATCGCCGGCCAGCACCAGGATTACACGGTGGCCCAGCTGACGATGTTCCGCAGCACCAAGGCCGATGCCCGCAAGAACAGTGCGCAAATGCACACCATCGCCGCCCGCATGTCGGATGACGAGATTGCCGCCGTGGCCGATTACATCGCCGGCCTGAAGTAAGTTTTCATAGTGGCAAGAGATTGCCAGACGCATCAGTGCGCATGAAGAAGGGCGGCCGTCTCGACAGGCCGCCCTTTTTTATGGCCAGGGCCAAACAGGAGTATGCTGCCGCCTTGCGCGGAGAAACACTCTGCTCCATGCCTACATTTTCTTGAAGATTGCATATCCCGTATGAGTATCCACGTATGAGCACTGGCACGACCGGAATCGAGTTAAAAACCCAACGCCGCAGCCTGGCTGAATTTGTCGAGCTGGTCTCGTCGATGCGCTTTGCCATCAGCCTGCTGACCCTGATCGCCATCGCTTCCATCATCGGCACCGTGCTCAAGCAGAACGAGCCCATGCCCAATTATGTGAACCAGTTCGGGCCGTTCTGGTTTGCCGTCTTTGACAAGCTGAGCCTGTACTCCGTGTATTCGGCCTGGTGGTTCCTCGTGATCATGGGTTTCCTCGTCGCCTCGACCTCGCTGTGCATCGTGCGCAATGCGCCGAAAATGCTCAAGGACATGCGCAGCTGGCGCGAAACTGTGCGCGAGCAATCCTTGCGCAATTTCCACCACAAGACGGAATGGCAGGCGCCGCTGCCGCGCGCCGTGCTGGCGCAGCAGATGGTGATGCGCCTGAAGGACGCCGGCTACCAGGCCAAGGTGGTCGAGAAGGACAATGCCACCCTGGTGGCCGCCAAGCGGGGCGCGGCCAATAAGTGGGGCTATATCTTTGCCCACGGCGCCATCGTCATCATCTGCGTGGGCGGCTTGCTCGATTCGGAAATGCCGATCCGCGTACAACAGTGGCTCTTTGGCAAGACGCCATTTGCGGGCAGCGGCGTGATCGCCGACATTCCCGCCCAGCACCGTTTGAGCCTGTCGAACCCTACTTTCCGCGGCAATACCATGATCCCGGAAGGCTCGTCGAGCAACACGGCCATCATTCCCCAGGCCGATGGCGTGCTGATCCAGGATTTGCCCATCACCATCCTGCTGAAAAAATTCCACATCGATTTCTACAGCACGGGCATGCCCAAGCTGTTCGCCAGCGATGTCGTCATTACCGATCATGAAACAGGGAAAAGTTTCCCAGCGACGATCAAAGTCAACCAGCCGTTGCTCTACAAGGGCCTGGCCCTGTACCAGTCCAGCTTTGAAGATGGCGGCAGCAAACTCAAGTTGACTGGCTACCCGATGGCGGGCAAGACGACGAAACGCTTCGATATCGGCGGCGAAGTGGGCGGCAGCACGCCGCTAGAGCGCAGCGATGGCAATTCCTACACGGTGGAATGGTCGGGTTTCCGTCCGTTTAACGTGGAAAACCTCAGCGCGGGCCAGGACGTGCGCGCCGTCAGCAAGGCGGAAAGTTTCAACGATAAATTTGCCGTTGGCCTCGATAAACGCCTCGGTTCGGCCGCAAAGAACGCGCATAACAAGGATCTCAAGAATGTCGGTCCTTCGGTGCAATACAAATTGCGCGACAAGACGGGCCAGGCGCGCGAATACCAGAACTACATGCAGCCCGTCACGGTCGACGGCGCCACGGTGTTCCTGGCCGGCATGCGCATCAACCCCAGCGACCCGTTCAGCTATCTGCGCATTCCCGCCGATGACAATTACAGCGTGAACGAATGGATGCGCTTGCGTGCCGCGCTGCAAGATCCCGCACTGCGCCAGCAGGCGGCCGCCCGCTATGCGGCGCGCGCCATGCCGCAGGCGGGCGCGGAAGCCTTGCGCGGCCAGTTGCAGGAGTCGGCGGCGAAAAGCCTGGGCATCTTTGCCGGCAATGGACAAGAGGGCGGTTTCCTCGCCATTTCGCGTTTCTTGGAGAAAATTCCTGCCGCCGAGCAAGAAAAAGCGGCCGATATCTTCATGAAAATCCTCAACGGCAGCCTGTGGGACTTGTGGCAGGCGGCACGCGCCCAGGATGGCTTGAAAGCCATCGAGGCCGATGACAAGCATGGCCGCTTTCTGCAACTGGCCACGAATGCGCTGTCCGACAGCTTCTTCTATGGCGCGCCCGTGTACCTGCAGCTCGATGACTTCACGGAAATCAAGGCGTCCGTGCTGCAGGTGACGCGTTCGCCGGGCAAGAGCGTGGTCTACCTCGGTTGCCTGTTCCTCGTGATCGGCGTATTTTCCATGTTCTATATCCGCGAGCGCCGCCTGTGGGTTTGGATCAAGGATGGCGAGGGGGCGAGCGAGGCCTTGATGGCCATGAGCACGCAGCGCAAGACGCTGGATTTTGAAAAAGAATTTGAGACTTTGAAGGCAAAGCTGCCGCAATCGGCGTAAGCTGCGCTGAGTTGGATTGGCTGAGTTTCGGGGCGCTGCAGCGCCGCCGGGAATGGAGAAAATGATGGAATTGGCAAACAAGCAAATATATACGCAGGAACCAGGATTTTTCAAGCGCCTGAGCCTGATCGATTGGCTGTACGGCGCCGGCTTGCTGGCCGCTTCCCTGTTCGGCCTGATGCGCTTTGGCGCCTTCATGGATATCTATGAAAAAGCCATTCTGCTGGCCGCGGCGCCCACGTTCGCGTGGCTGGGCTGGCACTGGAAGCCCGTGCGCTGGCTGCTCCCGCTGGCCGCCGTGCTGTCGCTGTTCGCCATCGAGCTGTACAGCGGCCACCTGGACATGGCGAACCAGAAATTTTTCCTGAAATACATGTTGTCGAGCCAGTCCGCCATCCTGTGGATGGGCACCTTGTTCGTGCTGTCGACCCTGTTCTACTGGATCGGCCTCGTGGCGCGCTCGGAATTCGGTTCGTCCGTCGGCTCCCTGTTGTGCTGGGCCGGCGTCGTGCTGGGCCTGACTGGCATGCTGGTACGCTGGTACGAGTCTTACCTGATCGGCGCCGACGTTGGCCATATTCCCGTGTCGAACCTGTATGAAGTGTTCATCCTGTTTTCCCTGATCACGGCCATGTTCTACCTGTATTACGAGCAGCGTTACGCGACGCGCCAGCTGGGCGCCTTCGTCATGCTGGTCATCTCGGCGGCCGTCGTGTTCCTGATGTGGTACACGGTCACGCGCGACGCGGCCGAAATCCAGCCGCTGGTGCCGGCCCTGCAAAGCTGGTGGATGAAGATCCACGTGCCAGCCAACTTCATCGGTTACGGCACGTTCGCCCTGTCGGCCATGGTGGCGGCCGCCTACCTGCTCAAGTCAAGCGGCTACCTGGTCGACCGTTTGCCGTCGCTGGAAGTGCTTGACGACGTCATGTACAAGGCCATTTCCGTGGGCTTTGCTTTCTTCACGGTAGCGACCATCCTGGGCGCCCTGTGGGCGGCTGAAGCGTGGGGCGGCTATTGGTCGTGGGATCCGAAAGAGACGTGGGCGCTGATCGTCTGGCTCAACTATGCAGCCTGGCTGCACATGCGCCTGATGACGGGCTTGCGCGGCCGCGTCGCCTCGTGGTGGGCGCTGGTGGGCTTGCTGGTGACGACGTTCGCCTTCCTCGGCGTGAATATGTTCCTTTCAGGCCTGCATTCTTACGGCAAACTTTAATGACAGAAGCGTCATGAACGGCCCGGAAAAACTGGTGTAAGGTATATCCAATCACCTTTTTCCGGAGCCGCCATGTTGATCAAGCGCAGTCCCAACGGCATCGAGTTGCCGTTTTCTTCCGAAATCACGCCGCGCGCCGTATTCGAATCGCGCCGCAGCTTCATCAGGCAAGTGGCGCTGGGGTCGATCTCCGGCGCGGCCTTGCTGGAAATGGCCAGCCGCGAAGCGTTCGCGCAAGGCACCAATCCCAAGCTGGCAGCCAAGCTCAATCCCGCCTATTCCGCGCTGGACAAGCAGACGGCGTATAAAGACGCCACCAGCTACAACAATTTCTACGAATTCGGCACGGACAAGAGCGACCCGGCGCAAAACGCGGGCACCCTGCGCACGCGGCCGTGGACGGTCAACATCGAAGGCGAAGTGAAAAAGCCGATGACCCTGGACCTCGACGCGCTGCTGAAGCTGGCGCCGCTGGAAGAGCGCGTCTACCGCTTGCGCTGCGTGGAAGGCTGGTCGATGGTCATCCCGTGGGTCGGTTATTCCTTCTCGGAAATCATCAAGAAGGTCGAGCCGACGGGCAATGCCAAGTACGTGGAATTCATCACCCTGGCCGACAAGAAGCAGATGCCGGGCGTGGGCAGCCGCGTGTTGCAGTGGCCCTATACGGAAGGCTTGCGCATCGATGAGGCGAACCATCCGCTGGCGCTGCTGACCCTGGGCATGTATGGCGAAACCTTGCCTAACCAGAACGGCGCGCCCGTGCGCATGGTCTTGCCGTGGAAATACGGTTTCAAGTCAGCCAAATCCATCGTCAAGATCCGTTTCGTCAAGGAACAGCCGCGTACCTCGTGGAACCTGTCGGCGCCGTCCGAATATGGTTTTTACTCGAACGTGAACCCGAACGTCGACCATCCGCGCTGGTCGCAAGCTTCCGAGCGGCGCATCGGCGAAGACGGTTTTCTGGCGCGCAAGCGCAAGACCCTGATGTTCAATGGCTACAACGATGTCGCATCCTTGTACGCGGGCATGGATCTGAAGAAGTTCTTTTAAGGAAAGACCATGGTCCTCAATCCCACAGCCAGGCAGTTGTCGCTGCTGAAAAGCCTGATCTTCTTGCTGGCGCTGCTGCCGTTCGCACGCATGGTCTGGCTGACGTACACGGGGCAACTGGTGGAGCCGCTGGAATTCATCACGCGCGGCACGGGCGACTGGACCCTGTATTTCCTGTGCATCAGCCTGGCGGTCACGCCCTTGCGGCGACTCACTCAGTGGAATTGGCTGATCAAGCTGCGACGCATGCTGGGCCTGTTCGCGTTTTTCTACGCGGCGCTGCACTTCACGACCTTTTTATGGTTCGATCACTTTTTCGATGTGCAGGAAATGTGGAAGGATGTGCTCAAGCGGCCGTTCATCACGGTGGGCTTTATCGCTTTCGTGCTGCTGATTCCGCTGGCCGTGACGAGCACGAACGGCATGGTAAAACGCCTGGGCGGCAAGCGCTGGCAATGGCTGCACCGGCTGATCTACATCATCGCGCCGCTGGGCATCTTGCACTTCTGGTGGATGAAGGCGGGCAAGAATAATTTTGCGCAACCGATCCTGTTCGGCAGCATCGTCGCGCTATTGCTGCTAATACGCGTTTATTTCGCCTGGAGCAAGCGCGAGAAAAGCGCCAGGGCGGCCAAGGCTGCCACCCCGGTACGCTCGACTTAGGTTGCCGGCACGATCACCGGTGGCGGCGGCACGGGCGCCGGTTCGACGGGGCCTTTGGCTGGCGCGCCCTTGGCCGCTGGCGGCTTGGGCAGGTACAAAGGACCGGGCTGGCCGCAGCCGGCCAGGATGCTAGAAACCACAATGGCGGTGCCGATATAAAACGCTGAGGATGACTTCACGATTAGAATCACGGTTTGATTAAGATCTTTGGAGTGTAGCATGAGCGAATCGGAATTCCTGGCCCTGGCCGAAGCCACCCTGACCCAGATCGAGGCGGCGCTGGACCGGCTGAACGATGAAGACGTGCTCGACGTCGAATGCAGCCGCAGCGGCAATGTGCTGGAAATCGAATTCATCGATAACGGCACGAAAATCATCGTCAACAGCCAAGCCCCCATGCGCGAAATGTGGGTGGCCGCCCGTTCCGGCGGTTTCCATTACAAGCGCGTGGACGACGAATGGCGCAACACACGCGACGGCTCGGAACTGTTTGCGGCCCTGTCGGCCATGGCCAGCGAGCAGGCGGGCGCGACTGTGGTGTTGAAATAATCCTGTCAGCCGCATGCAATAAAAAAGGGCAGCCCGCATGGGCTGCCCTTTTTTATTGCTGAAACGTAGGTCGGATTAGCGCGCGAGCGCGTAATCCGACAACATTGTTAGCGCCGGGGTGGTGTCGGATTACGCGGCTTCGCCGCTAATCCGAGCTACCCGATCCCCGAAATTGCCGTCAGAACAGCTCGTTCTTCACGGCTTCTTTCGCCTTTTCTTCCTCCGGTGTGCCGCGCGCCGCGCCTTCCAGGCTGCCTACGCCCGTGCCCGGTGGATTTTCAGCATAGTAATACTCGTCGCCGACGTGGATCAGGCCTTCCGGCACGGCACGTTCCTCGACGGGGATGCTCTTCAATGCTTTCGCCATGTAGTTGATCCAGATCGGCAAGGCCAGGCCGCCGCCCGTTTCCCGGTTGCCCAGGTTGCGCGGCTGGTCGTAGCCGATCCAGGCGATGCCGACCAATTTGGCTTGGTAGCCCGCGAACCACGCATCGATGGAATCGTTGGTCGTGCCCGTCTTGCCGGCCAGGTCAGGGCGCTTCAAGGCCATGGCCTTGTTCGCCGTGCCGAAGCGCACGACGTCGTTGAGCATGCTGTTCATCATGAAAGCGTTGCGCTCGTCGATGACCCGGTTGGCTTCCTCGCCCGCCAGGTCCGGCTTGGCTTGCGACAAGACGTTGCCATCGCTATCGGTCACCTTGGCGATCAGGTACGGGTTGATCTTGTAGCCGCCATTGGCGAACACGGCATACGCACCCGCCATCTGCAGCGGCGTCACGTTGCCGGCGCCCAGGGCCAGGGTCAGGTACGGTGGATTCTTGTCCGCGTCAAAGCCGAAGCGTGTCGCGTATTCCTGGCCATATTTGGCGCCGATCTTGTGCAGGATGCGGATGGAAATCATGTTCTTCGATTTCATCAAGCCCTTGCGCATGGTCATCGGACCGTCGTATTTGCTGTCGTAGTTCTTCGGTTCCCACGCCTGGCCGCCCGTCTGGCCCGCGTCGAACGAGATGGGCGCATCGTTGATGATGGTGGCCGGCGACAGGCCCCGTTCCAGCGAAGCGGAATAGATGAAGGGCTTGAAGGCGGAACCGGGCTGGCGCCACGCCTGCGTGACGTGGTTGAACTTGTTGCGGTTGTAATCGAAGCCGCCCACCATGGCGCGGATGGCGCCGTCGGTCGTGCTGGCCGAGACGAACGCCGATTGCACTTCCGGCATCTGCGTGAGGACCCACGCGTTGCCTTCTTGCATGACGCGGATGACGGCGCCGCGCTTGATGCGGCGGTTCGGCGCCGCTTTTTCCGACAGCCAGGCCGCGCCGAAGGTCAGGGCGGGACCCGTGATCGTGATTTCCTCGCCGGCCGAGGTGACGGCCTGGATGGACTTGGGCGATGCCTGCAGCACCATGGCGGCGATGATGTCGTCGCTGTCCGGATGGTCGGCCAGTTCCGTCTCGATCGCATCGTCCGCTTCAGCCTTGGTTTTCGGAATCTCGATATACGCTTCCGGACCGCGGTAGCCGTGGCGTTTCTCGTAATCCATCACGCCCTTGCGCAAGGCGATGTAGGCGGCGTCCTGGTCGGCCTTGGTGATGGTCGTGTAGACGTTCAGGCCGCGCGTATAGGTGTCTTCCTTGAATTGCTCGTAGACGAGCTGGCGCGCCATTTCCGACACGTATTCCGCGTGCACGCCAAAGGCGCTGCTGTCGGTTTTCACTTTCAGCTCTTCATTTTTTGCTTCTTCGTATTGCGCCGGCGTGATGTAGCCCAGTTGCGCCATGCGCTGCAGGATGTATTGCTGGCGCATGCGCGCGCGTTTCGGATTGACGACGGGGTTGTAGGCTGACGGCGCTTTCGGCAAGCCGGCCAGCATGGCCGCTTCGGCCACGGTGAGGTCCTGGATATTCTTGCCAAAATAGATTTGCGCGGCCGAGGCGAAGCCGTAGGCGCGCTGACCCAGATAGATCTGGTTCATATAGACTTCGAGAATCTGGTCCTTGCTGAGGTTTTTCTCGATCTTCCAGGCCAGCAAGACTTCATACGCCTTGCGTTTCAAGGTCTGTTCGCTGGACAGGAAGAAATTGCGCGCCACCTGCTGCGTGATGGTCGAGGCGCCTTGCTTGGCGCCGCCCGTCAGGTTGTGCAGGGCCGCGCGCGTGATGCCCAGGTAATCGACGCCGCCATGTTCATAGAAGCGGTCATCTTCGATGGCCAGCACGGCTTTTTTCATGACATCGGGAATATCCTTGATGTGCACCATGTTGCGTCGCTCTTCGCCGAACTCGCCGATCAGCACGCTGTCGGAGGTGAAAATCCGCAGCGGCATTTTCGGCTTGTAATCGGTCAGGGTATCGAGCGCCGGCAGGTTCGGATACGCCATGGCCAGGCCGAATACCACCAGCAGCACGCCGACGACGCCCAGGCCCAGGAACGATACCAGGGCCATCAGCAGAAAGCGTTTGGGTTTGCTGCCCTTCTGGGGCGGTTTCGAGCCAGCGTTGCCGGCGGAGGATGAAGATGTCATGCGTGTCATGTCTTTCAGTAAATTTATGCCGGTCAATTATAAGCGAGCTTGCCGGGGTGGCAGCGCGCCGTGGCGCTTGCCGGGGAAGAGTGTCGAAACTTGCCGTTACTCTATATAAGCGTGTATTGGCCCGCTGGCAACCAGGATTTGGTAACAATTATTCTGTGCCAGATCACGGCCTCGCCAGATAGGCGCCACGCGCCGCAGACACCAGCGTGAAATCCGTTTACAAGCCGGCGCCGCCGGGACTAGGCTTTCTGGTGACAGGTCCCCCTTCCACGCTGACGTTTCTCTATGAAAAACATGTCTATCAGCAGTTTTCTTGGCACCGGCTTGCTGGGCGTTGACATGGCGGACGATGCCGTGCGCGTGGTCGAGTTGATACGGAGGCGGGGCAAACTGTCGTGCCGGCATTGCGGCAGCGCCGCGCTGCCCGCAGGCGTGATGCTTGAAGGCAATATCGAAGATATGCAGAGCCTGGCCGATGTCGTGCGCCAGGTTCATCGCGACAGTGGCAGCGGCTGCACCCGCGTGGCGCTGGCCATGCCGGCCACGGCCCTCATCACGCATGCGATCCGCCTGCCCGCCGGATTGCCGGAGGAACAGCTGGAAATCCTCGTGGAGCTGGAAGCGGCGCAATACATGCCGTTTGCGCTGGAAGACGCCAGCCTCGATTTTGTCATGCTCGGCCCCGCGCCGCCGCTTGCAGGCCAGACAGGCAGCGAGATCGACGTGCTGCTGGTGGCGGCGCGGCGCGCCAGCGTGCAGCGCCGTCTCGATGCGGCCAGGGCGGCCGGGCTGACGCCTGTTGTCATGGATAGCGAGGCGCTGGCCTTGCAGGCGGCGCTCGCGCAGAGCGGCTGGCAAGCCTTGCCCGACGGCGGCCTGAGCTACCAATTGGCCTGGGGCCTGGCCTTGCACCGGTACGCCCGATGAAGGCCGTGGCGGAAGTGCGGCGCATCAACCTTTTGCCCTATCGCCAGGCGGCACGCCGCAGGCATATTGAGCTGCTGCTGTGGCAACTGGCCGGCGGGGCGCTATTGGGATTGCTGCTGGCCCTGGCGTCGGGCGCCTGGCTGCAACGGCAGCTCGACGCGCAACTGCGCCGCCAGGAAGGCTGGCGTAATGCCATGCAGCACGTCAATGTCGTCCTCGCCTCTGGCAAGCGGGTGCGGGGCGAGACGGCGGCGCTGCTGCTGCGCCAGCAGGCCATTGCTAGTTTGCAAGAGCAACGCAACGCCTGGGTACGCATGCTGGCGCTGCTGGCCCGCGCGACGCCGGCCGGCGTGGCCTTGCACAGTGTGCGCCAGGAAACGGCAATGGTGCGCCTGCAAGGGCAGGCCGTGTCGCAGGACAAGGTCGCGGCATTGCTGCTGGCGCTCGAGCAGGCCGCACCCTGGTCCCGTCCGGAGGTGCTGGAAGTGCGCGGCGCGGCCGATGGCGCCGTGGAATGGACGATACGGCTGGCCTTGGCACCCGCTGGGCAATCTTAGTCGTGGAGGTTGATCATGCTGAGCTTGAAAACCGCGTCGCTGTGGCCGCTCCCGGCGCGCCTCGCTTGCGCCGCCCTGGCCGGCATGCTGGCGGCCGCGTTGCTGCACGTCGTGTGGCTGGCTGGATTGATGGCTGCCGTGCAGCTGGCGCAAGGCGAGGAGGCCCGTCTGCGTGCCGATTATCTGGTGGCGCAGGCCAGGGCGAGCCAGTTGCCCCAGTGGCGCGCGCAGCAGCGCCAGGCGGGCGCCGAGCTGGCCCTGCTGGAACAGCAACTGCCCGACCAGCAAGCGATGGCGGCACTGTTGACGGACATTAACGCCGCAGGCCAGTCGCGCGGCCTGCAATTTTCACTGTTCAAGCCAGGCGCGGCCCGGCCGCAAGTGCCGTACGTCGCCTTGCCGATCACCATACAGTTGCGCGGCGGCTATCACGCCATGGGCGCGCTGCTGGCGGACCTGGCGCGCCTGCCGCGCATCGTCACCGTGCATGCACTGGCCCTGACCCTCGGCAAGGACCGCTTGCTGACCCTCGATGCCGTGCTGCAAGCGTATCGCTTGCCCGAAGCGGGGGAGCTGGCGGCGCAAGCGGCATTGGCGCCCAAGGCGGGCGCGCCCGCAGTGACACCAATTTGGCGTCCGCTTGCCGCTGTCGCGCCGTATCCCTACGAGGCCGTCGCCCTGGCCGATCCATTTAATGCCTTGCCGCCAGCGCCTGCGCCCGGTCCGCGGGGAAGCGTGGCGGGGCCCGACCCGCGCCGCATGCGCGAAGCGCTGGAAAGCGTGGCCTTGCCTGCCATCAGCATGGTCGGCAGCGTGCAGCAGGACGGGCGCCTGAGCGCATTGTTGCTGGCGGGCCAGCGCGTGTACCGGGTGGCGGTGGGGCAGTACTTGGGGCAAGACCACGGTGTGGTGACGGACATCAGTGAACAGGCAGTGCAGTATCGCGAACTGTTGCGCGAGGCGGATGGTCCCTGGCGCGAGCGGCGCGGCAGCCTGGCCTTGCAGGTGGCGGGGGCGAGTCCGAAGACCAGCCTGCCCGAGGCGGCGCCATGAGGCCGCGCCGCATGCTTTTGGCCGCCATGCTGTGCCTGCACGCCAGCGGCCTGGCCCAGGAAGCCGTGGTGAACGTGACGGCGCCACGGCTGTATGCGGGCGACAAAATCTCCGTCGATTTCCAGAACGTGGGCGTGCGTGCGGCCCTGCACATCTTGGCCGACGCATCGGGGCAAAACATCATCGCCAGCGACAGCGTGGCGGGCAATGTCACCGTGCGCCTGCGCGACTTGCCGTGGGACCAGGCGCTCGACGTGCTGCTGCAGGCCAAGGGCCTGGACATGCGGCGCAACGGCAGCGTGCTGTGGATCGCGCCGCGCGAAGAAATCCTCGCGCGCGAAAAGCTGGAGCTGGAACAGCGCGCGCAGATCGCGGAACTGGAACCGTTACAGTCTGCCATCTTCCAGCTCAATTACCAGAAGGCCGAAGCGTTTCGCACCGTGTTCGGCCTCGATGCGGGGGAAGGGCGCAGCCGGCTGCTGTCGCGCCGTGGCAGCGTGCTGATCGAGCCGCGCACGAATCAACTGTTCATCACCGACGTGCCGGCGCGCCTGGAACAGATCCGCCAGCTGATCGCCAGGACGGATATTCCAACGCGCCAAGTGATGATCGAGGCGCGCATCGTCGAGGCGAACGACAGCTTCAGCCGCAATCTGGGCGCGCGCCTGGGTTTTACGGACCAGCGCCTGGCGGCAGGCCAGCAGCCCGGTTTTTCCCTGGGCGGCAGCGGACGCCGCGCGGCCGTCGGCGGCAGTTACCAAGGCGTGGGCGAGGCGACGGGGCAAGCCGTGGCCGGCAGCGGCGCCTTCGTGCCGAACACGCAATTCGTCAACTTGCCGGCCGCCAGCATCAATGGCCTGCAGCCGGCCAGCTTCGCCCTGAGCCTGTTTTCGGCGGCCGCCAACCGTTTCCTGAACCTGGAATTGTCCGCGCTGGAAGCCGATGGCAGGGGCAAGATCATTTCCAGCCCCCGCGTGGTGACGGCCGACAAGGTGCTGGCACTGATCGAGCAGGGCATCGAGCTGCCCTACCAGGTGGCCACCAGCAGCGGCGCCACGTCGATCACGTTTCGCAAGGCGAATCTGCGCCTGGAAGTGACGCCGCAGATCACGCCGGACGGCAACGTGGTGCTGGAAGTGGACGTCAACAAGGATAGCGTGGGCCAGGAAACCCGTTCCGGTTTCGCCATCGACACCAAGCACGTGCGCACGCAAGTGATGGTGGAAGATGGCGGCACGGTGGTGCTGGGTGGCATTTATCAGCAATCCGAACGGGGCACGGATAGCAAGGTTCCTCTACTTGGCGACATCCCCGTGCTCGGTGTTTTTTTCCGCAGCACGGGCCGCAGTCAAGAAAAAACGGAACTGATGGTGTTTATTACGCCGAAAATAGTGGCAGATCGGCCAGCAACACGTTAATGTCACATCTTTACGTTTAAGTAACAATGCACACGAAAGCGGACTGATGGCGACTATGCGGAATGTATCTTGGGGCAACACTTATTGGAGCCGGGTATCGAATTGGCTGGTCTTGCTGGCGCTGGGCGCCTTGCTGGCCGCGTGTGGCGGCGGTGGCGGCGACCCGACCCTGGGTGTCAAGGATGGCGCGAATGCAGGCGTCGGCAGCGTGGTACTGGTTGCTGGCGCAACAACGATTGTGGCATCGGGCGCGGACGGCACGGAAGTCGTGCTGACGGCAGTGGTGAAAAATGCCGGCAATAATGCCATGACAGGCCAGACGGTGACCTTCACCGCCAGTTCCGGCACCATCAGCAATACCAACCGCGTGACGGACGCGAATGGCACGGTGACGGAAAAACTCAGCGTGAAAGGCGATGCGAGCTTGCGCGACATCACCATCAAGGCCAGCAGCGGCGGCGTCGAATCGGCCCCCGTGGTGGTGAAAGTGGTGCCCGTCACCTCCGGCATTGCCAGCTTGCTGCTGACGTCTTCCGGTGGCACCCTGGCGTCGTCGGGTGGTACCGCCGTCAACGTGATCGCCTTTGTCAAAGACGCCAACAATGCCGTCGTGCCCAATGCCAGCGTGACATTCAGCGCCGATTCGGGTGCGCTGGGCGCCACGAGCGTCACGACCAATACACAGGGCCAGGCGCTGGTCAGCCTGAATACGGGCGGCGACGCCAGCTTGCGCACGATCAAGGTGACGGCCAGCGCAGGCGCGCAGACGGCCAGCACGGACATTGGCGTCAGCGGCACCCGGCTGGTCATCAGTGCCTTTTCGACGGTGAACCTCAAGACGAACACCGACATGGTGGTCAAGCTGGTCGATTCGAGCGGCAATCCCCTCGTTGGCAAGCCGGTGACCTTCAGCGCCCGCAGCAATGCCATCACGGTCAAGGGCGGCGGCACCAGTCCCGCGCTGACCGATAACAACGGCCAACTGGTGTTGAGCTACAACGCCCAGGCGGGCAGCAGCGACAGCATCAGCGTCAAGGCGCAGGGTGACAGCGTCGTGTTGCCAATCGCAATAAATGCATCGAATTTCACAATCAATGCCGTATCGGGTGGCAATGTGGCGTTGGCTACCTTGAACACGAACACCTGCTATGCGGTGACGGTCCATAGCGATGTGGCTGGCGTGCCACAAACGGGCAATGTGCGTTTCAGTACGTCGCGCGGCGCCATTTACCAGGATGCCGCTTGCGGCACGCCATTGCAGGCGCCGCTGGCGCTGGTGGGCGGCAATGCCATTGCCTACGTACAAGCCAGCGGCGCCGGCCCGACCGCCCTCACGGCGAAGTACGAAGACAGCGGCGTCTCGGTGCAGTCGGAAGTGGAGTTCGTTGCGCCATTGACGGCCCAGGCCGCGATCAGCCTGCAAGCCGACCCGGCCGTCATCGGTGCCAATACGGCCGGCAGCACCGCGCAGCGCAGCGCCTTGCGCGCCATCGTGCGCGATGGCACGGCGGAAAACAATCTGGTCAAGAATGCACAGGTGAGCTTCTCGATCCAGGCCGACGCCAGCAATGGCTCCCTGAGTTCGCCTTCGCTGGTCGCCACCGACAGCGATGGCGTGGCCACGGTCAGCTACATCGCGGGACAGGGCACCACCGGTGTCGATGGTGTCGTTGTCAAAGCGCAACTGCAGGGTGTGTCGAGCAATGCGGCCACGGTCAAGCTGACGGTGACGAAAAAATCGCTGTTCATCAGTGCCGGCAGCGGCAATACGCTCGACGCCACCGACAGCAGCACCTACCGCAAGACGTATAGCGTGTTTGTGACGGATGCCGCCGGCAATCCCGTACCTGACGTGATCATCACGGCCGCGGCCTGGCCCCGCTATTATTACAAGGGTTATCTGCAGTATTCCCCGGCTGCCGAGTCGTGGATAGCCGTGAGGACGGCGAATGCCTGTGACAATGAGGACAGGGATCGCAGCGGCACCTTTAATCTGAACAACGACTTCAACCATAATGGCCGTCTCGACCCCGGCATTCCGCTCAATTTGTCGACCGGCGGCAAGACCGACAGCTCGGGAACGGCGATCATCACCCTGACTTATCCGCGCGACAGGGCCAACTGGCTGGACGTCGAATTGACGATTCGTGGCAACAGTTCCGGGACGGAGGCAACTTATGTCGGTTACACTTTGCTTCCGGGGCTGGCCACGGACTTTAACCGCGTGGGTGTTTCACCTCCAGGCATCATTAGTCCGTATGGGCAAGCCACTGATTGTCGCAATCCAAATTAACTGTCGCAGCACATGCAAAATCTGTTTTTAGTAGGCCTCATGGGCGCAGGCAAAACCACGATCGGGCGCATCCTGGCCCGCAAGCTGGGCCTGCGCTTTGTCGATTCCGACCACGAAATCGAGGCGCGCACGGGAGCGACCATCCCGTGGATCTTCGAAATCGAGGGGGAGGCCAGCTTTCGCCGGCGCGAGGCCGAGGTCATCCGCGACCTGAGCGCCCAGGAAGGCATCGTCATGGCCACGGGCGGCGGCGCCATCCTCAATGCCGACAGCCGCGCCTACCTGAAGGAGCGGGGCACGGTCGTGTATCTGCGCGCCAGCGTCAGCAACATCCTCGCGCGCACCAGCCACGACAAGAACCGCCCCCTGCTGCAGACGGCCGACCCGCGCAGGAAGCTCGAAGAGCTGACGGCGCAGCGCGAGCCCCATTACATGGAAGTGGCCGACATTGTGATCGACACGGGCCGTCCTAACGTACAATCGATGGTCCAGACCATCCTGATGCAGCTGGCCAGCCTCGAATGCGAGGCTTCGCCCAACTGCGTCATTCATGCAGAGCCTTCGATGAACGAGCAATCCAAAATGTTGTTGAGCGTAGACCTCGACGAACGCAGTTATCCGATCGCCATCGGTCCTGGCCTCTTGGCCGACGCCGACGCGCTGCTGCGCCATATCAGCGGCCACAAGGTGGCCATCGTCACCAATACCACCGTCGCGCCGCTGTACCTGGGCCGCCTGCAGGCGGCGCTGGCCAGCGATGGCCGCGAAGTGATCAGCATCGTCCTGCCGGACGGTGAGGAATACAAAAACTGGGCCAGCCTGATGCAGATCTTCGACGCGCTGCTGGCCAACAAATGCGACCGCAAGACCACCCTGGTGGCGCTGGGCGGCGGCGTGATCGGCGACCTGACCGGTTATGCGGCCGCGAGCTACATGCGCGGCATCGGCTTCGTGCAGGTGCCGACCACCCTGCTGGCGCAGGTCGATTCCTCCGTCGGCGGCAAGACGGGCATCAACCACCCGCTGGGCAAGAACATGATCGGCGCCTTCTACCAGCCGCGCGCCGTGATCGCCGACACCTCGACCCTGGAAACCCTGCCGGCGCGCGAGCTGTCGGCCGGCCTGGCCGAAGTGATCAAGCATGGCGCCATCATCGATGCGGCTTTCTTCGACTGGATCGAGGCGAACATGGCCAAGCTGATGGCGCGCGACAAGGGCGCCCTCGCGTATGCGATCGCCCGCTCGTGCGAAATCAAGGCCGACGTGGTGCGCCAGGACGAGCGCGAAGGCGGCTTGCGCGCCATCCTGAATTTCGGCCACACCTTCGGCCATGCCATCGAGGCGGGCCTGGGCTACGGTCACTGGCTGCATGGCGAAGCCGTCGGCTGCGGCATGGTCATGGCGGCCGACCTGTCGTGCCGCATGGGTTATATCGACCAGGCAGCCGTCGAGCGCGTGCGCAAGCTCGTCGCCGCCGCCGGCCTGCCCGTCAAGGCGCCGGACCTCGGTGTCGACCGCTGGCTGGAATTGATGGAGGTCGACAAGAAGAACGAGGGCGGCGCCATCAAGTTCATCCTCTTGCAACCGCTGGGCAGCCCGAACATCACGTCCGCGCCCCACGAACTGGTGCTGGCCACCCTGGCCGCCGGAGTGCAATAACATGCTGCCGGAAGACTTCCTTGCCCCCTATGCGGCCCATTCGGCACAGGGCCAGGGACGTCGCTTTGCCGAGGCGCCGCACGCCTCGCGCAGCCAGTTCCAGCGCGACCGCGACCGCATCATTCACTCCTCGGCCTTCCGCCGCCTCGAATACAAGACCCAGGTTTTCCTCAACCACGAAGGAGACCTGTTCCGCACGCGCCTGACGCACAGCCTGGAAGTGGCGCAAGTGGGGCGTTCGATTGCGCGCAACCTGCGCCTGAACGAAGACCTGGTCGAAGCCATCGCGCTCGCGCACGACCTGGGCCACACGCCGTTCGGCCACGTGGGCCAGGACGTGCTCAATGAATGCATGCAGGAGCACGGCGGCTTCGAGCACAATCTGCAAAGCCTGCGCGTGGTTGACACGCTGGAAGAGCACTACGGCGCCTTCGATGGCTTGAACCTGATGTTCGAGACGCGCGAAGGCATCCTGAAACACTGCTCGCTGACGCATGCGCGCGAACTCGGTCCCGTTGCCCAGCGCTTCATCGATCGCACGCAACCGACCCTGGAAGCGCAGCTGACCAATCTGGCCGATGAAATCGCCTACAACAGCCACGATATCGACGACGGCCTGCGTTCCGGCCTGATCACCATCGCCCAGCTGGAAGAGGTGGAATTCTTCGGCCGCCTGTGGCGCGACGTGCAGCAGGCGTTCCCGGGCCTGTCGGGCCGGCGCGCCATCTATGAAACGCTGCGCCGCCTGATCACGGCCCTGGCCGACGATCTGATCGTCACCTCGACCGGCCTGATTGCCGATGCCGCGCCGCGTGATGTGAACGAAGTGCGCGCCAGTGCCCCGCTGATCCGTTTTTCGGACGCCATGCGCAAGGACGCGACGGAGCTGAAACGCTTCTTGCGGGCGAACCTGTATCGTCACTACCAGGTCAACCGCATGCGCGTGAAAGCGAGCCGCATCGTGCGCGAACTGTACGACAGCTTCATGGCCGAGCCGGCCCTGCTACCGCCCGACTACCAGCTCAAGGATGGCGACGTCACGCAGCAGGCGCGCAAGATCGCCGACTACATCGCCGGCATGACGGACCGCTACGCGATCCGCGAGCACCGCCGGTTGTATTCGCTCGACGAGCTGTAACGGTCACTGCGGGCACCGATCTACCCCTTGGGATGAATTGTCAACGTAGGTCGGATTAGGCCGCAGGCCGTAATCCGACAACATTGTTGGCGCGGCCCCATTACTCCGCATTGCCGATCCTGTCAATCGGCATGATCATCTAGGTCCCCACCTGATCACCCCAATACCCCCGCGGCACCTTCTTTTCTATCATGGCAGCAAGTCAACAAGGGCTTGCCGCCCATCGTCAAGGAGAGTGTCATGATTGAATCGCGCCGCAGTTTCTTGCGCGCCTTGCCAGCCGTAACCATCGGGGCGGCCATCGCGCCGCTGCCCAGCAAGGCGGCCACCAAGGGCGAAGGCGGCCAGCGCTGGGCGATGGTGGTCGACGTGCAGAAGTGCATCGGCTGCCAGGCTTGCACGGTCTCCTGCATCATGGAAAACGCCGTGCCGGAAAACAGCTTCCGCACCGTCGTCTCCACCTATGAAGTCAAGGAAGAGAACCGCTGCGGCACCTACATGCTGCCGCGCCTGTGCAACCACTGCGCCAATCCGCCCTGTATTCCCGTCTGTCCCGTGGGCGCCACCTTCCAGCGCAAGGATGGCGTCGTCGTCGTCGATGGCGACCGCTGCGTGGGCTGCGCCTACTGCGTGCAGGCGTGTCCGTACGACGCGCGCTTCATCAACCACGAAACGGGCAAGGCCGACAAATGCACGTTCTGCGCACACCGCGTCGACGAAGGCTTGCTGCCGGCCTGCGTGGAAACCTGCGTGGGCGGCGCGCGCATCTTCGGCGACCTCAATGATCGGGAAAGCCTGGTCCATCAGCTGCTGACCGAGAACAAGGTGAAGGTGCTCAAACCCGAGCAGGGCACCCAGCCCCATGTGTTCTACCTGGGACTGGACACGCGCTTCGCCGGCCACGTCGAGGGCGAAGCGACTCTTTGGCAACCGAGCAAACACGGGAAATAAACCATGGACAGCCACATCACCGAAATTGTCAACGTCACGCGCGAAGCGGCATGGCTGCCGTGGGCGGTGCAGTATTTTTTCCTCATCGGCCTCAGTTACGGCAGCTTCATGCTGACCCTGCCGTACTTCGTTTTCGGCCGCAAGGCGTATGAACGCCTGGGGCGCATCGCGCTGCTGGCGTCGCTCGTGTGCGGCATGACCGCGCCCGTGGCGCTGCTGGCCGACTTGCACGGGCCGGGCCGCTTCTACCACTTCTACATTTACTTCCAGCCGCAGTCGTGGATGTCGTGGGGCTCGTTCTTCATTCCCCTCTACCTGGGCTGTCTGATGCTGTACGCGTGGCTGGCGCTGCGCGTGGACTTCGCCACGCGGGGACAGGGCCAGGACCGCCTGGCCTTTGCCTATCGCCTGCTGGGGCGCGGCGGCGCCGCATCGCGCAAGGCCATCGTCAGCGCCGCCGCCTTCACCTTGCTGGCCGCCTTCGTTGTGGGCCTGTACACGGGCATGGAAGTGATGGTGGTGCGCGCTCGTCCCCTGTGGTTTACGCCCTTCCTGCCGGCGCAATTTGCGGCCACGGCCTTTGTCGGCGCGGTGGGCCTGGCGTTGCTGTTCAACCGTTTCCTGCCTGGCCGCGACCAGGCCCTGGAAGTGTCCTTGAACCGCGCGCTGGCCCTGTCGCTGGCGCTGGTGCTGGCCCTGGGCGGCGGCTGGCTGTTCGTCAGCCTGTCCGGCGTGAGCGCCAGCCACAGCATGGCGTTCACCCAGGTGGCCGGCATGCCGCAATGGCAGTTCACGGCCGTCTGGGCCGTGCTGTCGGCCATCGTGCCGATGGCGCTGGCCATCTGGCGTCCGGCCACGAGTGGCCTGGTCAACGGCCTGATCGCGCTGCATAGCGCCTGGATGATGCGCTGGACGATATTCATCGGCGGCCAGACGATCCCGAAAACGGGCGCGGGCCTGTATGACTACCACCTGCCGATGGGGAACGACGGCTTGATGGGGATTATCGGCACGGCCGGCCTGTGGATCGCGCTGCTGTTGCTGATGCTGGAATTTTTGCCATGGGCCGGACGCGTCGTCGCTGCACGCAACCGTTCCGCCATGGCCACGCACTGAGGAGTCAAAAATGAACGATCAAACACACAATGGCGTCCCCGAAGACGACAATGAAAAACGCCGCAAGCTGCTGCGCTATGGCGCCATCGGCGGTGGCCTGGCCGCGTTTGCCGCCAGCTTTTCCACCACGGCCGGCCGCATGGTCGACCACGCGCTGGGCAAAGACAAGCCTGTGCAGAAACTGCACGGCAATTCGCTGCCGCCCGAGTTTTCCGTCGACACGGCCACGGGCAAGCTGACGGTCAATCCGGACCAGCAAGTGAGCTACACCATGTGCATGGGCTGCACCACGTTTTGCGGCGTGCGCGTGCGCCTCGATAAAAAAAGCGGCAAGGTCTTGCGCGTGGCGGGCAATCCGTACAGCCCCCTGTCGGCCGATCCGGCGCTGCCATACCAGACCTCGATACGCGACAGCTTCGTCTCCCTGTCGCGCTTCCAGGAAAAGGGCTTGAAGGGCCGCTCGACGGCTTGCGGCCGCGGCAACGGCGTGCTGGAACAGATGGAGTCGCCGTTCCGCGTGCTGGCGCCCATGAAGCGCGTGGGCCCGCGCGGCGGCGGCCAGTGGGAGCCGATCGCTTTCGATCAACTGGTCAAGGAAGTGACGGAAGGCGGCGACCTGTTCGGCGAAGGCCACGTGCAGGGCTTGCGCGCCTTGCGCGAGCTGGAAAAACCGATCGATCCGGCGCAGCCGGAACTGGGCCCGCAAGTCAATCAGGTGGGCCTGATGTGCAGCACCGACGATGGCCGCCTGGCGTTCGGCACGCGTTTTTTCAAGCAGTCGTACGGCAGTCTGAACCTGGTCAACCACGGCTCGTATTGCGGCGGCGCCTATCGCAGCGGTTCGGGCGCCATGTTCGGCGACATGAAGAAAATGCCGCACGCGAAAGTGGACCTGGAAAACACGGAGTTCTGCATTTTCGTCGGCACGGCGCCGGGCAATGCGGGCAACCCGTTCAAGCGCCAGGGCACCCTGATCGCCAAGGCCCGCTCGGGCAAGCGCGAATTCAGCTACGTCGTCGTCGATCCCGTGCTGACGAACGCGGACAGCCTGGCCGCGGGCGACCGCAGCCGCTGGGTGCCGATCAAGCCGGGCACGGACGGCGCGCTGGCCATGGCCATGATACGCTGGATCATCGAGCACGAACGCTATGACCGCAACTTCCTCGTGCAGCCGAACCTGAAGGTGGCGGAAGCTGCGGGCGAGGCCGCCTGGTGCAACGCCACGCATCTGATCATCAACGAAAAGGGCCATCCGCGCGATGGCCGCTACCTGCGCGCATCCGATATCGGCGCGGTGGAACTGGCGGAAGAAGAGCGCTACAAGGATGGCGACGCCTTCTGTGTGATCGACGCCGCCACGCAAGCGATCGTGCCGCACAATGCGGCCAAGGGCGAGGCGCGCCTGTTCTTCGATGGCCCGCTCGACGTGGCCGGCGCGCCGCTGCACCTGAAGACGGCGATGACGATGCTCAACGAGGAAGCGCAGCGCCACAGCATGGAGGAATACGCAAGCGCCTGCGGCATCGGGCTCGACATCATCGAAGGCCTGGCGCAGGAACTGACCAGTCACGGCAAGCGCGCCGCCGTCAATGCGCACGGCGGCATGATGTCGGGCGCGGGATTTTATAACGCGTACGCGCTGGTCATGCTCAATACCCTGATCGGCAATTTGAACCGCAAGGGCGGTACCCTCGTCAATGGCGGCAGCTTCAAGGATGCGGGACCCGGTCCGCGCTACAACCTCGAGAGTTTCGACGGCGAGATCAAGGCGGCCGGCATGCCGATCGGACGCAATGTGCCGTATGAAAAAACCTCGGAATTCAAGCTGAAGAAAGAAGCGGGCAAGGCCTATCCGGCCAGGGCGCCGTGGTATCCGAACGCGCCCGCGCTGGCCACCGAATGGCTGACCAGCGCCATGAACGGCTACCCGTACACCTTGAAGGCGCTGATACTGTGGAGCTGCAATCCCGTGTACGGCATCACGGGATTGCGCGCGCAGATCGGCAAGGAACTGGCCGATCCGAAGAAGATACCCCTGATCGTCGCCATCGACCCCTTCATCAATGAAAGCTCGGCCTTTGCCGATTATCTGCTGCCCGATACCTTGCTGTATGAAAGCTGGGGCTGGGCCGGCGCCTGGGGCGGCATGCCCGTCAAAATGAGCACGGCGCGCTGGCCCGTGGTCGAGCCGCGCGTGCAAAAAACGCCGGACGGCCAGACCATCTGCATGGAATCGTTCTTCATCGCGCTGGCCAAAACGATGGACTTGCCCGGCTTTGGCCCGGAAGCCCTGCAAGACATGGATGGCCAGCGCTTCCCCCTGCAGCGAGTGGAAGACTGGTATCTGCGCGGCGGCGCCAACATCGCGTGGCAGGGAAAAACGTCCGTGCCTGACGCCAGCGACGACGACATCGAGCTGTCCGGCGTGGCGCGCATCCGCCCCGAACTGGAACGCACCTTGAAGCCGGAAGAGTGGCGCAAGGTGGCCTTCATGCTGGCGCGGGGAGGGCGCTACCAGAGCTATGGCGAGATGTTCGGCCTGCGCCTGCCGCCGCCCGCGAACCCCAAGGCGCCGGCAGCTCCCGCACCGGTGGCCGATGAAACGCCATATCCGCAGGACTGGTCCACGCACCGTTATTTAAAACCCATGATGCTGTACAACGAGGGCCTGGGCGTGAGCAAGAACAGCTTGAGCGGCAAGCGTTTTCCCGGTACGCCCGCGTGGAGAGTGGCGGCGTTTGCCGACGGTACGCCCGTACGTAAAACCTATCCGGCCAGCGAATGGCCGTTCGAACTGATCAGTTTTAAATCGGCGCTGCAAAACTCGTACAGCATCGGCGCGCGGCGCTTGCGCGGCATCCATCCGGACAACCCCGTCGCCGTGCACCCCGACGATGCGGCCCGCTTGAAGCTGAAAAATGGCGACGTGATTTACCTGGAAACGCCGGGCGGCAAGGCCAGGGCGACGGTGATGCTGCGCCACGGCGTGCAGCGCGGCGTGATCGCCGTCGAGCACGGTTTCGGCCACAAGGAGCACGGTGCGCGCGCCCACCGCATCGGCAAGCTGCGCCAGCCCGACGAACCGGCCATCGGCGCGGGCATCAACCTGAACGACCTGGGGCTGACGGACCCGAGCCGCGGCGACAAGAACGTGTTTGTCGATCCCGTCTCGGGCACGTCGGTGCGGCAGGGACTGCCGGCGCGGATCGTGCGGACTTAGATTTGTCCACTAGTTGGTAGGTCGGATTAGCGTAGCGTAATCCGACAGACAGCCTAAATCGCCCCACCCGCCATCAGCAGCCGGGCCACCTCGGCTGCCGAATGCAGGCCCAGTTTTTCCATCGTGTTATGGCGGTGCACCTGCACCGTCTTGTCGCTGATGCCCAGTTCGCGGGCGATGACTTTCGACGCTTTGCCTTCGGCCATCAAGAGCGCCACTTCGCGTTCGCGCGCCGTCAATGTCGCCAATGCTGCCTGTGCCGTATTTGTGCTGGCGGCGCTGCGGCCCTCTTCCACGCTGCGGGCCACGGCGCGCGAGACGGCGTCCAGCAGCACCTGGTCCTTGCACGGCTTTTCCAGAAAGTCGCAGGCGCCCGCCTTCATCGTTTGCACGGCCATGGCCAGGTCGCCGTGACCGCTGAGAAAAATCACGGGCAGCGCAATCGCGTGGCGCGCCAGCTCCTGCTGCAGTTCCAGTCCGCTCATCAAGGGCATGCGCACGTCGAGCAACAAACAGCCCGGGGCATGGCCGTCGTAGCGCTGCAGGAAATTGCGCGCCGATTCAAACGTCTGCACTTGCCAGCCGGCCGAATCGAACAGATAGGCCAGCGAGCGGCGCATGGCGGCATCGTCGTCGACGACAAAGATGATCGCATCGCTTTCATTCATGGTGTTTCCTTGTTTGCTTCCATGCCGCTATCTTCGGGCAGGCGGAACCAGACCGTCAAGCCAGGCGCATCGGCGTTGGCGTGCGCCGACAGGCTGCCGCCGAACGATTCGATGATGCTTTTGCTGAGCGACATGCCCAGGCCCAGGCCTTCGGCCTTGGTGGTAAAGAACGGTTCGAACAATCGCGCCATCTGCGCTGCCGGCAGGCCGCATCCTGCATCGCGCACGGCCACCGTGCAGGCGCCGTTTTCGCGGTGCAGCAGCACGCCGATCGGCTGCTGCGGATTGCCGTTTTCCACCTGCGCATCGAGCGAATTTTTCAGCAGATTGAGCAGCACCTGCTGCACTTGCTGCGGGTCGGCCAGCACGCGCGGCGCAAACCTGGCGCCGTCGTGGTTCCAGCTGATATGGGCGTGTGGGTGGGCCGCGCGGAACAGCGATACGGCTTGCTCCACGGCGCCGGCCAGGGCGAAGGCCGTGCTGTGCGCGGGGCGCTTTTGCGCCATCGCGCGGATGTGGCGGATGATGGCGCCTGCGCGCTCGCTTTGCGTGGCGATTTCCTGCGCGCCGTCGAGCAGCGGCGCCGCGTCGAGGCGGCCCGCCGTGATGCGGCGCGCCATGCCGCGCGCGAAATTGCCGATGGCCGCCAGCGGCTGGTTCAATTCGTGCGCGATGGCGCTGGCCATCTCGCCCAGGATGGCCAGGCGCGCCGTGTGGTCGAGCGTGGCCTGGCGCTGGCGCGCCTGTTCTTCCAGCGCGCGCTGCTGGTGCTGGGCCGCGCGCAATTGCTCCGTGCGCCGGCTGACCAGGTATTCCACGCGCACCGTATGCACGGCCCAGGCGACCAGCAGGGACAGCACCAGCAGCATCCAGCCCCAGTTGCGGCGCAGCGCCGTCTCGAACGTCAGCTTGTCCAGATAGGCGTAGGGACCGATGCGCAGGTCGCGGAACAATTCATCGACGATCTGGTAATCGCTGGGCACCGTCCAGCTGTAGCCTTCGCTGGTGCGCGGCATGGCCAGCAGGGCTTGCGCCACTTTTTTCGCCAGCGCGGGCGGCGTCTGGCGCAGTGCCACGAAGGGCCAGTCCGGATACAGCCGCGACGAACTGGCGCAGCGAAAGCCGGGAATCGGGCGCGTGGTGATCACGCGCAGTTCCTCGGCGCGCACTTCGCCGCGCGCCACCATCTGTTCGAGCAGGCAAGTGCGCACGATGCCCGCATCCATGCGTCCGGCCCGTACGGCGTCGACGATCTGCTGCGAGGGAAAACCGCTGTAGCGCAGGCTGGCAAAATCGTGCGCGGGATCGACACCCGCTTCGCGCAGTTCGCGCGCGGCGATCTGGTAGCCGCCAAAGGCGTCGGGCGCCACGGCCATCACATTCTTGCCCGCCAGGTCGGCCAGGTCATGCAAGGGCGACGCGCTGCGCACGACGATGGCCGAACCGATGGCCTGGCGCGGCGAGTCCGTCCACGGCGATTCCAGGGTGGCGATGCGGCTGGCGCCGTCGCTGTGTTCGAGCGCCACGTAATGACCGCTGCTGGTGATGGCGAAGGTGATCGTTTGCGACTGCACGGCGCGCGTCAGGCCCGCCTGGTCGTAGTCGGCCAGGATGAAACGGATGCCGGGTATGCTGGCCTGCAGGTGGCGCGTCACGTAAGACCAGTCCTGCTGCACGGCGTCGCCGCCCTTGTAGGCCAGCACGCCAATGCGGACCTCTGGCAGTGCGTCATCCGCTTGCGCGCCGTGCAGACACAGCGCCGCCAGCGCGAACAGTAAAAAACGCACTAGAACATGCTGCGCTGTGCCGAACGCGCATCGCCGAACAGGTCCAGCAGCAGTTTCTTGATCGGTGCGGGCAGTGGCGCATCCGCGATTTTCGCGCCGTCGTACCAGACGTGCGTCGCTTCCCCGGCCAGTGCCAGACGGCGCGCCAGCGTGATGCGGCAGGGGACGATGTGCAGCTTGTAGTGAGTGAAGACGTGCGCGATGGGCAGCAGCCGTTCCTGCGATTCGATCTCGCCGAACGGCGCCACGGCGCGCGCCAGCGCATCCTGGTCGATGGCACGGGGAGAGTCTGCATCGGCCAGCACGTGGCCATCGAGTTCGGGCAGGGACAGCAAGCCGCCCCAGATGCCCGAGCCGGGACGCTGTTCCAGCAGCACCTGGCCATCGTCGATGATGACGAGCATGACGGCGTGTTTTTCCGGGCTGGTTTTCTTCGGTTTGCGCACAGGCAGATCCTTGGTGCGGCCGGTGGCGTAGGCCACGCAGCGCGGCTGCAAGGGGCAGCGGCCGCAATCGGGGCTGCTGCGCGTGCACAGGGTGGCGCCGAAGTCCATCAGGCCCTGCGTGTAGGCTTCGATGCCGGTTTCCGGCAGCAGTGCTTCGGCGCGGCGCCACATGGCTTCCTCGATCCGTTTTTCGCCGGGATAGGCATCGATGCCGAAGGTGCGCGCGAATACGCGCTTGACGTTGCCGTCCATGATGGCCGCGCGCGTGCCGCTGGAAAACGCTGAGATGGCGGCCGCCGTCGAACGGCCGATGCCGGGCAGCTCGGCCAGCAGGGCCGGATCGCTGGGGAACACGCCGTCGTATTCGGCTACCACGCGCTGCGCGCACTTGTGCAGGTTGCGCGCCCGCGTGTAGTAACCGAGGCCGCTCCACTGCGCCATCACGTCTTCCACCGGGGCTGCCGCCAGATCGCGCAGGGTGGGGAAGCGTTCGAGAAAGCGCGCGTAGTAGCCGAGTACGGCCGTGACCTGCGTTTGCTGCAGCATGATTTCGGACAGCCAGATCAGGTAGGCGTCGCGCGTGTTTTGCCATGGCAGCGCGTGGCGGCCGTGCTGCTTTTGCCAGGCGATGACGGTGGCGGAAAAAGTCGGGTCGACGTAATCTTCAGGAGGTGCCGCGCCCGTGGCGGGCGAGAGCGGATGCAGCAAACGTTTCATGCAGGGTTCCAGTGTTCTGTTGTCTATGTTGCGCTGGCCGCGCGCAAGGTGGCCAGCAATTGCGCCAGCCGCGCCTTGTCGCGTTCGAGCGCCGCCAGGCTGGCCTCGAAGCCGGCGATTTTCTGTTCCAGGCTGCCCGTGGCGTCGTGGATGCGCTGGATCGAGGCAAAGCGCAGTTTCAGCTGTTCCTTGTACTCGACGATCTGCGCTTCGAGCGGCGCCATGATGACTTTCAGCCAGGCGCTGGCGTCGTCGTTGGCGTTGGTGAAACTGCGGCGCACGCGCGAGGCGATAGTGTCGAAGAATTTTTCCATCAGCACGACGCGGCTGGTGGTGAGCAGGGTCGCCGTGCCGAACTGCTTATGGTAGACGGCTTCGATGTCGGCGATCTCCTGGCGGTAGCGGGCCAGCGAGAACGGCATCGGCAAGGCCAGCGCCAGGCCGTGTTCCGAGGCGAATTTGCGGTACATCACGTTCATCATTTCCGTGATCTCGGCCGTCTTGCCTTCCGAGCGGTCCAGGTTGCTGGCGATGCGCTCGAAATACTGGCGCACGGCTTCGCGCAGGCCCGTGAAGAAGCGGCTGCGCTGCATGGCGGCGCGCACGCCATCGATATCGTCGCGCACGATGTCCATGCCCAGGCTTGTGTACAGCTCCGTGGACAGACGGGTAAACACGGCGCGCGTCGCCTGCAGCTTGAACAGGCTGCTGTCGAATTCCTTCTTCTCGATATCGACGCGGCGCATCATGTGCGCGATCACGCTCTGGTTCTTGCCGCGCAGGCTGTGCAGCTCATGCAGCTGCTCGGCGATGCCGCGCGCGCGGGCCGCCGCCTGCACCTGCTGCGCCGCTTCGATGGCGTCCAAGTCGAACGCCAGCTGGCGCCGGATGATCTCCTTGCGCGCCGGGATCAGCTCCTCGAACAGGGCCGTTTCCAGCGCCTGCAGGCGGCTCTTTTCCAGCAGCGCCGCATCGTCGTTGATCTTGCCCACCAGGGCCTTTTGCGCCGAGACGGGAAACACCTGGCCCGCATCCAGCGTCAACAGATGCGCGACGCTGGCCTGCTGGCGTTCGATCGCTTGCGCCACCTCGGCATCGCCGCGCAATTCGTCCCACATGCTGTCGATCTTGTTGAGCACCACCAGGCGCCCCGCGCCGGCGCCGATGTGGTTGCGCCATACCTCGATATCGCTGCGCGTGACGCCCGTGTCGGCCGCCAGGATGAACAGCACCGCGTGCGCATTCGGGATCAGGTTCAGGGTCAGTTCCGGTTCCGTGCCGATGGCGTTCAGACCCGGCGTGTCGAGGATGACCAGGCCCTGTTTCAGCAGCGGATGGGGGAAGTTGATGATGGCGTGGCGCCACATGGAGATTTCCACCTGGCCGTCCTCGTCCAGCATGGCGTGGGCGTCCGCGTCGCCAGCGTCGTACAGGCCGTAGCGCGCCGCTTCCTCGACGCTGACTTTTTTCGTCAGGCTGACCTGGCGGATCGCTTCCTGCATGTCGCCGCCCGCTTCGATGTTCAGGGGCAGGACGGTCCAGGCGGCGGGCAGGTCGCGGTAGTCGCTGGTTGACAGGTTCTGCGCGCGCGTCTCGATGGGCAGCAGCCGGATCGAGGGCGGGCAGGCCGCGTCGTACAGCAGCTCGGTGGGGCACATGGTGGTGCGGCCCGCGCCCGAAGGCAGGATGCGCTGGCCGTAGCCGGCAAAGAAGATGGCGTTGATCAGCTCGGATTTGCCGCGCGAAAATTCCGCCACGAAGGCAACGGATAAACGGTCGTCGAGCAGGCGGGAGCCACAGCGCGCCAGGCGCAGCGCGGACGCGCCGTCAACCAGGCCCGCCGCGCTGGCGGCTTGCCGGTATGCCTGCAAGGCGGCCTGCACGTCCTGCCGCCATGCGCTGTATTGTTCCAAATCTCTGACCATCAGGTCCCCTTTACTTTTGACAGTTCACGCAGTAGAACGTGGAACGCTGTCCCTGCACGATCTGGCGGATAGGCGCGCCGCAGACGCGGCATGGCTTGCCCGCGCGGTTGTACGTGAAATACGTCTGCTGGAAGTAGCCGGACTGGCCGTTCACGCCGATGAAGTCGCGCAAGGTGCTGCCGCCTTGCACGATGGCTTCGGCCAGCACGTCGCGGATCGCTTGCGCCAGTTTTTCGTAGCGGGCCAGGCCGATGCGCCGGGCCGGCGTCTTCGGGTTGATCCCCGCGCGGAACAGGCTTTCGGAACAATAGATATTGCCCACGCCGACGACGATGTCGCCCGCCATCAGCACCTGCTTGATATTGGTGCCCTTGTTGCGCGTTTTTTCGAACAGCAGCTGGCCCGTGAAGCCGCCTTCCAGCGGTTCCGTGCCCAGGCCGCGCAGCAGCGCGTGGCCGTCGAGCGGACCGTCGGCCTCGTCGTGCCACAGCACGGCGCCGAAGCGGCGCGGGTCCGTCATGCGCAGCACCTGGCTGCCCCCTTGCGCGTCTTCCACGACGAGGTCGAAATGGTCGTGCTTCTGCGCTTCCGTCCCCGTTGGCAGCACGCGCAAATGGCCCGACATGCCCAGGTGGATGATCAGGGTGCCGTGGCGGAAGTGGATCAGCAGGTATTTGCCGCGGCGCCCCGTCAGGCCGATGGTTTGCCCCGATAATTGGTCGCCCAGGGCAGGGGGGAAGGGCCAGCGCAGGCCGTCGCGGCGCAGCACGACGGAGCGCACGGCGCGCCCTTCGAGGTGGGGCGCGACACCGCGCCGTGTGACTTCGACTTCTGGCAATTCTGGCATAGGGCTCGAATGGTTGAAAACCGGGTAAAAAACAGGCGGCTTGCTGGCCGAGGGCAGGCCCGGGCAAGTGACGCCGCCACGATGTATATATTTCGTTACATACGTGAAGTACGCGATAGCCGCGTTGGGCGTAGAATCAAACTTTGCCGTTTAGCCAGGATCAGCCTTTGAAAAACGCTTTCGCCATTGTAACCTTGTCCGCCCTGATGGCCACGCATGCCATGGCACAGACGCCTGTCGCCCCTGTCGAGGGGGCGGCCAGCCCCGCTGCGGCCGCGTCCGCAGCGCCGCAGGAAGAGGGCGTCGAGTCCAAGGCAGACGGCTTGCCCAAGGTCGAGTTGAGCAGCGACCTGCTGTACAAGCTGACCAAGGCAGAAATGGAATTCAAGAGCGGCCAGTGGCAAGGGCCTTACGTGACGATGATGGTGGCGGCGCAGCAGACGCGTGATCCCCGCCTGGCGCGCCGCGCGTCCGAAATGGCGCTGGCCGCCAAGCAGGGACCCGAAGCGCTGGCGGCCATCCGCCTGTGGCGCGAACTGGCGCCCGAATCGGACGAGGCAACGCAATTCTTCCTCGGCTTTGTCGTGTTGACGGACAAGATCGAGGAAGCGGAGCCGATCTTCGCCGAACGCCTGGCCAATGCGCCACCGGGTGCGCGTGGCGTGGCCCTGTTCCAGATGCAGCAGATTTTGTCGCGCTCGAATGACAAGCTGTATGCGTATTCGATGGTGACGCGCCTGGTGGAGCCTTACCTCGACATGTTCGAAGCGCACCTGGTGCTGGCGCAGGGCGCCTTGTCGATCGGCGAGCGTGAGCGCGCCATCCGTGAGGCGAACAAGGCGCTGGCCATCAAGCCGAACTCGGAACTGGCCGCGCTGACCCTGGCGCAGGTGACGGGCGAACCCGAGGCGGCAAACAAGGTGCTGGCCGCTTTCCTGCAAAAGAACCCGGACGCCGTCGAGGTGCGCGGCGCGTATGCGCGCCTGCTGGTCGAGCAGAAGCAGCTGGAGCCGGCGCGCGAGCAGTTCCTGCTGCTGCTGAAAAGCCAGCCCGATAACGTGGGCGGCCTGTATGCGCTCGGCATCGTGGCGCTGCAGCTGGAAGACACCAAGGGCGCCGAGCAGTACTTCAAGCGCTTCCTGGCCGTGCTGGAGAAAAATCCCGGCGACACGCGCGATCCGTTCAAGGCCCTGATGATACTGTCGCAGATCGCCGAGACGCGCGGCGACACGGCGGGCGCCATCGCCTGGCTGGACAAGGTCGACAACAGCGCGTCGGCCGGCTATGTCGAGGCGCGCTTGCGCCGCGCCCAGCTGATCGCCCGCGGCGGCAATCTCGATGCGGCACGCAAGGCGCTGACGGAAATTGAAACGGACGATCCGGCCAGCCAGGCGCAGGTACTGCTGGTCGACGCGCAATTCCTGCGCGATGCCGGCTACGTGCAAAGCGCGTACACGGTGCTGGAAAACGCCTTGCTGCGCTTCCCCGACAATCCGGAACTGCTGTACGACTACGCCTTGCTGGCCGAGCGCCTGGACAAATTCGAGCTGATGGAAGCGAGCCTGCGCCGCGTGATGGCGCTGGCGCCGGACAATCAGCACGCGTACAACGCGCTCGGTTATTCGCTGGCCGAGCGGGGCCTGCGCCTGGAGGAAGCCCATGCGCTGATCGAGAAAGCCTTGCAGATGGCGCCGGGCGACCCCTTCATCATGGACAGCATGGGCTGGGTGCAATTCCGCATGGGTAACCTGGCCGCGGCGGAAAACGCGCTGCGCCGCGCCTATGCCGTGCGCAGCGATCCGGAAATCGCCGTCCACCTGGGCGAAGTGCTGTGGCAGAAGGGCGACAAGGCCGAAGCGCAAAAGCTGTGGCGCGAAGCGCAAGGCAAGGACCCGAAAAACGATGCGCTGAAAAGTACCCTGGCGCGCTTGAATGTCAGTTTGTGATTATTGACCCCAAGGACAAATGCCGGGGTCAGACCTTCGGAGTCTGACCTCGGGTTTTGCACTTGGGGTGGACTCAAAAAATTTCCCATGTCAAAAAACCTCTTTGCTCTCACCGCCCTTTGCCTGTCCCTCTCGGCCTGCTCGACCCTGACCTCCCCCTTTTCGTCCGGCGCCGCGCCATCGGCTGCGGCCGTCGCCCCCTACCGCGAGCAGGTCGAACTGACGGGCCGCCTGAACGTCGTGTACCAGAAGGATGACAAGCCGGAATCGGCCACCGTCAATTTCAACTGGCAGCAGACGGCGCAGCGCACGGACGTGACCTTGTATTCGCCCGTCGGCAGCACCCTGGCGACGATCGCCGTCACGCCGCAGCAGGCCGTGCTGACGCAAAGCGGCAAGGCGCCGCGCAGCGCGCCCGATGTCGATACATTGAGCGCGCAGATGCTGGGCTGGTCCTTGCCCGTGTCGGGCTTGCGCGACTGGCTGCAGGGCTATGCCGTGGGCGCCGATGGCAAGCGCTTCGCCGCTTCGCCGGCCAACGACAGCGTGACGACGAAAGACGGCTGGCGCCTGCGCTATGTGTCGTGGCAAGAAGTAGGGCAAAATGCGTCCGACAATACACCGGGCGCCTTGCCCCAACCGCGGCGTATCGATGCCGAACGCAATGCCAGCGCGCAGGCCGATGCCGTGTCGCTGCGCATCGTGCTCGATCCCGCCCCATCCGCTCAAGCACAATGACGTTGACGACCCTGAATAACTGCCCCGCGCCGGCCAAGCTGAACCTCTTTTTGCACGTCAACGGCCGCCGCGCCGACGGCTACCATCTGCTGCAGACGGTGTTCCAGTTGCTCGACCATGGCGACACCCTGCACTTCGCGTTGCGCGACGATACGCTGATCCGCCGCGTGACGGCGCTCGCTGGCGTGCCGCAGGAGCAGGACCTGATCATCCGCGCCGCCAGGCTGCTGCAGGCCGAAGTGCTGCGCCGCACGGGCGCCTTGCCGCGCGGCGTCGATATCGCCATCGACAAGGTGTTGCCGATGGGCGGCGGGCTGGGCGGAGGGTCGTCCGACGCGGCCACGGCCTTGATGGCCTTGAACCGCCTGTGGCAGGCCGGTTTGACGCGCGAGGAATTGATGGCGCTGGGCTTGCCGCTGGGCGCCGATATCCCGTTTTTCATCTTTGGCGAGAATGCCTTTGCCGAAGGCGTGGGCGAGGCCCTGCAGCCCGTCGCCACGCCCGAATGCTGGTATGTGGTGATCGAGCCTGGCGTGCAAGTGCCGACCGCCGCAATTTTTTGTGCGGAAGGCTTGACGAGAAATACCGAACCCGTCACAATAGCGGACTTTTCCAGGCACCTCGCAGAAGAAAACGATGCGGGCGGGTTTGGTAAGAATGATTTACAGCAAGTAGCATGCAGTCTTTTCAAGCCGGTAGCAGATGCGGTAGAATGGCTGGGTGCTTACGGTGAGGCCAGGATGACTGGCTCCGGTGCTTGTGTGTTTGGTGCGTTTGGCAGTCAGGAAGAAGCGGATGCGGTGCTCAGCAATGTGCCATCAGTCTGGATCGCCTGGAAGGCAAAAGCGCTGAGCCGCCACCCGATGCTCACCATGTTGTAGAGAGCAAAAAAAGATTTTGCTTAGCGTCAAATAGTCGGTATAATACTGGCCAACATGACGGCAAGCAGTCAGTAACGTAGGGGAATCGCCAAGCTGGTTAAGGCACTGGATTTTGATTCCAGCATGCGAAGGTTCGAATCCTTCTTCCCCTGCCACCCTTTCACCGTAGTCTGTCGATGCGAAGTTGGCGTCCAGTGCGGGAAAAAGCAGATGTGTCGCCACGCGGCATATTCTAAACAATGACTGACCGGGCCTATGCCCGGTTAGTGCTTTTCAAGACTTCTATATCACCTCTTGGGACTCCCATGGCTTACGAAAACCTGATGGTTTTTACCGGCAACGCGAATCCAGCGTTGGCAGAGGGGGTCGCAAAAAACCTCGGCATCCCTCTCGGTAAAGCAAACGTTTCGAAATTCTCCGACGGCGAAGTAATGGTCGAGATTAACGAAAACGTACGCGGCAAGGATGTTTTTGTTTTGCAATCCACCTGTGCTCCAACCAACGACAGCCTGATGGAAATCATGCTGATGGTTGATGCCTTGAAACGTGCTTCCGCCGGCCGCATCACCGCCGCCATTCCTTACTTCGGCTACGCCCGCCAAGACCGTCGTCCACGCTCCGCGCGTGTGGCGATTTCGGCCAAGGTGGTGGCGAACATGCTGGAAGAAGCCGGTGTCGAGCGCGTCCTGATCATGGACTTGCACGCCGACCAGATTCAAGGTTTCTTCGATATCCCAGTCGACAATATTTACGCTTCGCCAATTTTGCTGGGCGACCTGCAAAAGAAAAACTACCAGGATCTGCTGGTGGTGTCGCCGGACGTCGGCGGTGTGGTACGTGCGCGTGCCCTGGCAAAACGCCTGGGCTGCGACCTGGCCATCATCGACAAGCGTCGTCCAAAAGCGAACGTGTCCGAAGTGATGAACATCATCGGTGAAGTCGAAGGTCGCAACTGCGTGATCATGGATGACATGGTCGACACGGCAGGCACCCTGACCAAGGCTGCCGAAGTGCTCAAAGAGCGTGGCGCGAAAAAGGTCGTGGCGTATTGCACGCACGCGGTGCTGTCGGGCCCGGCGATCGACCGTATTTCGGCTTCGCCACTCGACGAGCTGGTCGTGACCGACACGATTCCCCTGTCCGAAGCGGCCCTGGCCTGCGGCAAGATCCGTCAATTGACGTGCGCGCCGCTGCTGGCCGAGACGTTCAAACGCATCATCAAGGGTGACTCCGTCATCTCGCTGTTCATCGACTGATTCGATCAGCAGTAACAGACGTAATGCCTGCGGCGCGACCGGCTTTTTGCCTGTTGCGCCGCAGTGTTTTAATTTTCGGGGTGTTTTTGCACCCCATTTTCGAGGATTCCTGGTCGCGGGAATCTTCATAACACAAGGCGCAAGCCTTGTTCTTCTTGGAGTATCACATGAAAGTTATCGCATTCAAACGCGAATTGCAAGGTTCCGGAGCGAGCCGCCGCCTGCGCATTTCCGGCCAAACCCCTGGTATCGTTTACGGCGGCGCTGAAGCCCCGGTACTGATCTCGCTGGATCACAACGCCCTGTACCACGCGTTGAAAAAAGAAGTGTTCCACTCGTCGATCCTGGATCTGGAAATCGACGGCGTTTCCCAGCAAGTTCTGCTGCGCGACTTCCAAGTCCACGCATACAAACAACTGGTTCTGCACGCTGACTTCCAGCGCGTTGACGCATCGCAGCCTGTCCACGTGAAAGTTGCCCTGCACTTCACGAACGCTGACGTTTCCCCAGCAGTCAAACTGCACGGCGCGACCATCAGCCACGTTGCCAACGAAATCGAAGTCGCTTGCCTGCCAGGTCAGCTGCCAGAATTCATCAACGTTGACCTGTCGAACATCGACGTTGGTCACTCGCTGCACGTAGGCGACCTGGTCCTGCCAGCTGGCGTGACCGCTGTCACCCACGGCGCCAACCTGACCATCGCTACCGCTTCGGTACCGGCTGGCCACGTTGCTGCTGAAGCCGCTGCTGCTGAAGTTGTTGCTGACAAGAAGTAATTTTGCCGCCGCAGCAATGCGGTAGTCGCAAGGAAAAACCCGCCAGGTTCGCCGCGCGGGTTTTTTTCTGCCTGTTTTCACCGATAATGCTTTCTTTTACATTGCAGACACAGCCATGCCCATACGCCTGATCGTCGGCCTCGGCAATCCGGGACCCGAATACGAACAAACCCGCCACAATGCCGGCTTCTGGCTGGTGGACAATCTTGCCAATAGCTTGCCCGGCACGCGTTTGCAGCGCGACTCACGCTATAACGCCATGCTGGCGAAAACGTCGATAGGCGGCAAGGAAGTCTGGCTGCTCGAACCGCTGACCTTCATGAACCGCTCGGGCCAGTCCGTGGGCGCGCTGGCGCGCTTCTTCAAGATCGCCGCCGATGAAGTGCTCGTCGTGCACGACGAACTCGACCTGATGCCCGGCATCGCGCGCCTGAAAAAGGGCGGCTCGGCCGGCGGCCACAATGGCTTGAAAGACATCACGGCCGCGCTGGGCACGCAGGATTACTGGCGCTTGCGCCTGGGCATCGGCCACCCGCGCACCCTGAGCCTGCAGCAGCAGGTGGCCGACTTCGTGCTGCACCGCCCGCGCCGCGAAGACCAGGAACTGATCGAGCAAGCGATCGAAAAATCCTTGCAGGTGATGCCGCAGATCGTCGAAGGCAAGTTCGAGGCGGCGACCATGAAACTGCATACGGCCTGAGAACAGGGCCTGATGGCGTCACGATGCGGCTGTTTTGGCGCCATTTGCCCATCATCGGGCTTTTGAAGCGCGCGGGACACGGGTACAATTGACCCCTTGAAACGCAGCACACGCACTATCCCCGGAAAAGGGCGAACCATCGCCCGTTTTCCCTAACAGCACGGCAAGCACGCCGATAGACGGCGCCATGTGCTTTGATTATTAAAGGTTTTCCATGAGTCTCCAATGCGGTATCGTCGGCTTGCCGAACGTCGGCAAGTCCACCCTGTTCAATGCACTGACGAAAGCCGGCATCCCGGCTGAAAACTATCCGTTCTGCACCATCGAGCCGAACGTCGGCGTCGTCGAAGTGCCGGATCCGCGCATGGATGCGCTGGCCGCCATCGTCAAGCCGGAACGCATGGTCAACGCCATCGTGGAATTCGTCGACATCGCCGGCCTGGTGGCAGGCGCATCGAAGGGCGAGGGCCTGGGCAACCAGTTCCTGTCGCACATTCGCGAAACGGACGCCATCGTCAACGTCGTGCGCTGCTTCGAAGATGACAACGTCATCCACGTGGCCGGCAAGATCAACCCGCTCGACGATATCGAAGTCATCCAGACCGAACTGGCGCTGGCCGACATGGGCACCGTCGAAAAAGCCATCCACCGCGAAAACAAGAAAGCCCGCTCGGGCGACAAGGACGCGGCCAAGCTGCTGGCCATCATGGAACGCATGATGCCTTACCTGAACGACGCCAAACCCGTGCGCGCGATGGGCCTGGATGCCGACGAAATGGAACTGATCAAGCCGCTGTGCCTGATCACGGCCAAGCCGGCCATGTTCGTGGCCAACGTGTCCGATTCGGGCTTCACGGACAACCCGCTGCTGGACCAGCTGACGGCCTATGCGCAATCGCAAAACGCCCCCATCGTCGCCATCTGCGCCGCGCTGGAAGCGGAAATCGCCGACCTGGACGACGCCGACAAGGGTGCTTTCCTGGCCGACATGGGCATGGAAGAGCCAGGCCTGGACCGCTTGATCCGCGCCGGCTACAAGCTGCTGGGCCTGCAAACCTACTTCACGGCAGGCGTGAAGGAAGTGCGCGCGTGGACCGTTCCCGTGGGCGCCACGGCGCCGCAAGCGGCCGGCGTGATCCACACCGACTTCGAACGCGGCTTCATCCGCGCGCAAACCATCGCCTATGACGACTTCATCGCCTACAAGGGCGAAGCGGGCGCCAAGGAAGCGGGCAAGATGCGCGCCGAGGGCAAGGAATACGTGGTCAAGGATGGCGACGTGCTGAACTTCCTGTTCAACGTCTAACCCCGACGCGCTCCCGTATGGCGCCACCGAGAACCCTGCAAGTCATTGATTTGCAGGGTTTTTTATTGCCCGCATGGCCAGCATGTCTGCGCTGGGGCGATTCTCTAGTCTTCACGGCCCCGCGCCAGGCTCTCCGAGCGTCGCCACGTCCACATCAGCCCGATGCCGGCCGAGGTGCCGCTGTTCTGGCGCAGCAGGGGGCTGGCGCGGTTGGCGGCACCCGTGTAGTTGTCGTAGCGTACAAAGGCAAAGGCGCGCCAGTCCCGTTGTAGCCGGTACGAAGCACCGAGGCTCAGCCGTGTGAGCATCAGCCCGCTTTTTGCCGCATACGCGGGGCGCTGAGCGGTGGCAAACGCGGGGTCCACGCCATATAAGTAATCGTTGATGGCGGCATTGCCCAGCATGGCGCCCAGGCTGGCGTCGACATGCCAGGCCTGCTGTTCGCCTTGCAGCGCGTAGACGAGGCGCGGCTCGAACGTGGCGCCCTGGCGTCGCAGGCCGCCGCGCGCTTCGATGACGGCGCGCAAGGGCAGTTCCAGCCCCAGGCGGCTGTGCTGCGTGGGTTCGGCCAGCTTGATTTTCAGGCGCGGGCCAAATTCCACCAGGGTGCCCAGGTCCGGCATGCCGCGCCGGGCCGGCACGTCGCTGGAGCGGGCCGGCAAGGACAGGGCAAAACCGATATCGAAGTCGAGGCGCTCCGTGTCGAACAGGCGCGCGCCCACGCCGGAGCGGTCGGCGCGCAAGACTTTGCCGCGATAAATCAGATAGGGCAGGGCCAGGCTGCGCGTCGAGCGTTCGCTGGCGCCCGGATAGGCGGGCGTGACGGCCGTGCCGCCAAACACGCCCGCTTCCCATAATGGCAGCGGTGCTTCGGCGGCGCGGGCCGGCGCCATGGCGAAGCAGAAGGCCGATGCCGCCAGCAATGCGCGCGCGGCGTTCATCGGGGCACGGCGCAAGGTTTGCCGGCGAGCAGCGAGTCCAGCGCCTTGTCGCTGAGGGCGCTCGATTGGCCGCTTTTCTTTGCCAGCGCGATGGCGCTGCGGAAATGAAAGGCGGCCGCGTCGTCGCGGCAGGCGGCGCTGGCGGCCCGTCCCGCCTCGTGGTGCAGCCGCGCCTGCCAAGCGGGATCGCCATGGCCCAGTTCGACATTATCGGCGGCGTCCGCGTAGTTGCGCATGGCTTGCGTCCAGTCGCCCTGGCTGGCCGCTTCCCGCGCGAACTGCTCCTGTTGCGCCGCCGTGCGCAGTTCGATTTGCGTGGCGCAGGCGCCCAGCGCCATCAGGACGAACGGCAGGACGAGGCGAGACCGGATGTGCAGGAGTGTGGACATGGCGCCACTGTAGCGTATGGGAAGGGGCGCACGTTTGCGCAGAACGCGCGAATCGGGGCTTTTTTGTAGCACTGATGACATATAATTTGCACACGACTTTGTTATCTTTGACACATCACCGAACAGGAGCACCATGTTTTCACGTAAATTTCATTCTTGTGCACAGCTGATGCTGGCTACCTTGCTGATGGGTTTTGTCGCAGCCTCCCCTGCGCGCGCGCAACAGGCGGCTGTCAAGTTGCCGAACGTGGTGATCCTGGCAACAGGCGGCACCATCGCCGGCAGCGGCGCCGACAGCACGACCACCGTCGGCTACACCTCGGCCACCGTCGGCGTCGAGCGCCTGATCGCGGCCGTGCCGGAACTGAAGAAAGTGGCAAACGTAAAAGGCGAGCAAGTATTCCAGATCGCCAGTGAAAGCATGGGCAACAGCCACTGGCTGACCCTGGCCAAGCGCATCAACGTGCTGCTGGCCTCGAACGACGTCGACGGCGTGGTCGTCACGCACGGCACGGACACCATCGAAGAAACGGCGTATTTCCTGAACCTGACCGTGAAAAGCCACAAGCCGGTCGTCGTGGTGGGCGCCATGCGTCCATCAACGGCCATCTCGGCTGACGGTCCGATCAACCTGTACAACGCCGTGTTGCTGGCCGGTAGCAAGGAAGCCGTGGGCAAGGGCGTGCTGGTCGCCTTGAACGACCAGATCAACGCCGCGCGTGAAGTGAGCAAAACCAACACTTCGACGACCGACACCTTCAAGTCGCCGGAACTGGGCATGCTCGGTTACATCCAGGGCAGCAAGCCTTACTTCTACCGCCAGTCGACGCGCAAGCACACCCTGGAAACGGAATTTGACATCAGCAAGCTCGATGCCCTGCCGCAAGTGGACATCGTCTATGGCTACGCCAACATGAACCGTGTCGGCATGGACGCCTTCATCGCCGCTGGCGCCAAGGGCATCATCCACGCTGGCGTGGGCGATGGCAGCGTGGCCGCGCAAATGAAGCCGGCCCTGGTGGAAGCGCGCCAGAAGGGCGTGCTGATCGTGCGTTCGAGCCGCGTCGGCCAAGGTATCGTGGCGCGCAATGGCGAAGCGAACGACGATGAACTCGACAGCGTCGTCTCCGACACCCTGAACCCGCAAAAAGCCCGCATCCTGCTGATGCTGGCCCTGACCAAAACGAACAGCACGCAAGAAATCCAGCGTATTTTCTACACGTATTGATCCTTGCCGCGCCAGGCCAGCCTCATCGGCTGGGCCTGGCTGATTTACGCTTGCCCGCTTTGCTGCCATACTTCGCCTCTGAATAACTTCCTGACAGAAGCAGCAACACTGTCTCCGGTTCATGGCCATCCTGTCCGACATCATTCTGTATCCCATCAAATCGTGCGCCGGCATCCATTTGCGCGAGGCGGTCCTGACGCGTTCAGGGCTGATGAGCGAACACGTGTTCGACCGCGAATGGATGGTGGTCGATGAGCAGGGCCGCTTCCTGACCCAGCGCGAATATCCGCGCATGGCGCTGATCGTGCCGTCCATCAAGGCTACCACCCTGGAATTGCGCGCGCCGGGCATGCTGCGCCTGGAAATCGAGCTGGGCTTGCCGCATCCGCAACTGGCGCCCATGCTCGAGGTGCAGGTGTGGGACGATAGCGTGCGCGCCTACGATTGCGACGACGTCACGGCCACCTGGTTTTCCAATGCCATCGGCGTGCCGTGCCGCCTGGCGCGCTTTCACCCGGACGTGGTGCGCGCCACCAGCACCACATGGACCAATGGCGTGGCTGCCGAGACCATGTTTGCCGATGGTTATCCGGTGCTGATCGCGGGCAATGCCTCGCTCGATGACGTGAATGACAAGCTGCGCGCGGCTGGCCGGGAGGCATTGCCGATGAACCGTTTCCGCCCCAACCTCGTCATCGGCGATATTGGCGCCTTCGAGGAAGACTACGCCGACTTCCTGCAATTCGGCGCGACCACCTTGAAACCCGTCAAGCCGTGCTCGCGCTGCCCGATCCCGTCGGTGGACCAGGCCACGGGCGTGCCAGGCCCGGACCCGCTCGACGTCATGCATGGCTATCGCGCCAAGCCCGAGCTCGACGGCGCCATCTGCTTCGGCATGAACGCCATCGTCACCGAAGGCGGCGATGAGCGTATCGTGGTGGGGCAGGACATCGGTTTCGAACTGGCATTTTAAGCATGGCGCCCGCATACAAGGGTTTAAGGTTTCTATGAATCAAGCAATACCGCCGGACCCGCGCATTGCCAGCCTCGAAGCCGAAAACCAGGCCCTGCGCGCGCGCATGGCCTATCTGCTGGAACAGGTCGAGCGCAACCACGACATCATGTGCCGCCACCAGGCGTTCGACCTGGAAATCGTCAGCGCGTCCACGTTTCCCGAGTTGATCGGCACCATCTTCCGCACCTTGCCCGTGATTTCCGACCTCGACGGCGTGACCTTGAGCCTGCTCGACGAAGATGACGATATCTTGCTGGTGATGGAAAAGCTGGGCGTCGATTTCAGCGCCTTCCCGCAATTGCTGTTCGTGCATGCCGTGGCCGAGCTGGGCTTTGCCGCACCACAGCCCGTGGCCGAAGGCGAAGCAGCCTTGCCGCCGCTGCCGCTGCTGGGACAGTTTGACGCGGCCGTGCATGGCCCCCGCTTTCCCGGCATCGATGCGCTGCGCAGCGTGGCGCTGGTGCCCTTGCTGCGCAACAAGCGCCTGATCGGCAGCCTGAACCTGGCCAGCAGCGACGTGACGCGCTTTACGCCTGCGCTGGGCACGGACTTCATCAAGCACATGGCGTCCATCATCGCCATTTGCCTGGAAAACGTGATCAGCAATGAAATGCTCAAATACATCGGCCTGACCGATTCCCTGACGGGCGTCTACAACCGCCGCTATATCGACCGCCGGCTGCTGGAAGAAATCGCCCGCGCGCGGCGCCAGAATTATTGCATCTCATGCATGTATATCGACATCGACCATTTTAAATTGGTCAATGACACGCATGGCCACCAGGGCGGCGATGAGGTGCTGCGCGAAGTGGCCACGCGCATCCGCACGGAATTGCGCCGCTCCGATGCGCTGGGCCGTTTCGGCGGCGAGGAATTCGTCGTGCTGCTGATCGATGCCAGCCTCGACAGCGCAACCTTCGTTGCCGAGCGCATCCGCGCCAGCATTGCCGGCACCATGTTCGACTTGCCTGGCAGCGCGCAGGCGTGGGTCAGCGTGTCGATCGGCGTGGCCAGCCTGGAAGCGGACGCTGCCCTGCTACCGATCGAAACGGTGGCGCAGCAACTGGTGGCGCACGCGGACCAGGCCCTGTACCAGGCCAAGGCGGCCGGGCGCAACAAGGTCGTCAGCTGGCAGGCGCAGCGCAGTTAATTATTTTAAAAGTAAAGTTTCCGCTTTTGCCACGGCGTCGGCCGTGCCGCGCAGCACCACCACGTCGCCGCTGGCCAGCTGCGTTTCGGGCGTGACTTCGAGGCGGCCGCGGCCGCGGCGGATCGCCGTCACAAACGCGCCGCAGCCGGCCACGTCGATCGCACTCAAGGGCAAGTCCACGCAATGCGCGCCGTCGCTGACGGTGACCGTATGCAGGCGCTCCAGCTCGGCATCGTCGCCCGCATCGCTGGTGCCATGGAAATAACCGCGCAAGGAGGCATAGCGTTCCTCGCGCGCCGCCTGCACCCGGTGCACGACGCGGCGCAGGGGCACGCCCATCATGATCAGCGCGTGTGAAGCGAGCATCAGGCTGCCTTCCATCAATTCCGGCACCACTTCGGCCGCGCCCGCCTTTTTGAGTTGGTCGAGGTCGCTATCATCGTGGCTGCGCACGATGACGGGCAAGGTCGGCGCCATTTCATTGAGCAAATGCAATAACCGCAGCGCCGACGGCGTGTTGGCATACGTGATGACCACGGCGCTGGCCCGGTAGATGCCGGCCGCCACCAGGCTTTCGCGCCGGCCCGCGTCGCCATACGAGACGTTGGCGCCGGCCAGCTGCGCTTCCTGCACCCGTTCCGGGTCCAGGTCCAGCGCGTGGTATTCGATCTTTTCTTCCGCCAGCAGGGTGGCCAGGCTTTGCCCGCTGCGCCCGAAGCCGGCGATCAGCACGTGTTTCTGCGACGCCATGGTGCGCGTGGCAATCTTCGTCAGCGCCAGCGATTGCATCATCCAGTCGTTGGCCGCCAGTTTCATGACGATGGCGTCGGACTTGGCGATGAGGAAGGGCGCCACCAGCATCGACAGCACCATCGAGGCCAGCACCACCTGCACGACGAACGGGTCCATCAGCTTGATGCCGCCAGCCAGGTTCAGCAGCACGAAGCCGAACTCGCCCGCCTGCGCCAGCCCCAGACCCGTGCGCAGGGCCACGCCGTTGCTGGACCCGAACAGCCGGGCCAGCCCCGCGATCAGGGCAAATTTCAGCAGCACGGGGCCGCACAGCAGGAGCAGCACGAGCCACCAGTTCTCAAAGACGACGCGGATATTGAGCAGCATGCCGACGGTGATGAAGAACAGGCCCAGCAGCACGTCGCGGAACGGTTTGATGTCCTCTTCCACCTGGTGCTTGAATTCCGTCTCGGAAATGAGCATGCCGGCAACAAATGCGCCCAGGGCCAGCGACAGCCCGGCCCGCTCCGTGATCCACGCCGCGCCCAGGGTAATCAAGAGCAGGTTGAGCATGAACAATTCTTGCGAGCGGCGCTTGGCAACGATGGTCAGCCAGCCGCGCACCATCTTCTGGCCGATGAACAGCAGCAAGATCAGCACGACCAGGGCCTTGCCGCCGGCCCAGGCCAGGGTTTCGGCCAGGTTGTCCGAATCGCGCGTGAGGGCGGGAATCAGGATCAGCAGGGGCACGACGGCCAAGTCCTGGAACAGCAAGATGCCGATGATCTTGCGGCCGTGCTCGCTTTCGAGTTCCAGCCGTTCCGTGAGCATTTTCGACACGATGGCCGTCGACGACATGGCCAGCGCGCCACCCAGGGCGAACGCGGCTTGCCAGCTCAGGTGGACGTAGGCGGACAGGTAGCGTCCGACGAACCAGCCGAAGACGACGGTGGCGATGATGGTGGTGACCACCTGCGCCATGCCAAGGCCGAAGACGATGCGCCGCATGGCGAGGAACTTGGGCAGGGAAAATTCGAGTCCGATGGAAAACATCAGAAAGACGACGCCGAACTCGGCCAAGGTATGGCTGGCCTCGTTTTCGGCCGCCAGGCCCAGCGCGTGGGGGCCGATGACGATGCCAACGGCCAGGTAGCCCAGCATGGGCGGCAAATGCAACATTCTGAAAGCGACCACGCCCAGCACGGCGCTGCCGAGTAACATCAGGGTCAGTTCAAGCGAGGAAAACATGGGTTGCCCGGTGCGGTCAATGGAAATCGTTGTTTGTTGTGACTGGCAAGTTTTTTGCTTTCCTAATTCGTTTATACTTTGGGCATGAGTGTAACCCATGAAAAAACAATGCTGAAAGCTTTTGATCGAATTGACATGCAAGCGACGACCGAGCGCGCCGTTGCGCTAGCCCGCACCACCTTGCAGATCGAGTCCGACGCCATCGTTGCGCTGCACGCGCGCCTGGCCACGGACGACAGCGTGGGCCGCGCCGTGGCGCTGTTGCTCCAATGCAAAGGAAGAGTCGTCGTCTCCGGCATCGGCAAGTCCGGCCATATCGCGCGCAAGATTGCCGCCACCCTCGCGTCCACCGGTACGCCGGCCCTGTTCGTGCATCCGGCCGAAGCGGCCCATGGCGACCTGGGCATGGTCACCTCGGACGATGCTTTTATTGCCATATCGTACTCGGGCGAATCGTCCGAGCTGATGGCCATCATGCCCGTCGTCAAGCGCATGGGCGGCGTACTGATTTCCATGACGGGCAAGCCGAATTCCAGCCTGGCCCAGCTGGCCGACGTGCACCTGGATATTTCTGTTGAAAAAGAAGCCTGTCCGCTGAACCTGGCGCCGACGGCCAGCACTACCGTCACCCTGGCCCTGGGCGACGCCATCGCCGTGGCCTTGCTCGACTTGCGCGGCTTCAAGGAAGAAGATTTTGCCCGCTCGCACCCGGGCGGCGCCCTGGGCCGCCGCCTGCTCACGCACGTGCATGACGTCATGCGCAGCGGCGAACGCGTACCCAAGGTGCCCGTTGAGGCATCCCTGCTGCAGGCGCTGGAAGAAATGACGAAGAAGGGCATGGGCATGACGGCCATCGTCGATGCCGACAACCGTCCCGTGGGCGTGTTTACGGATGGCGACTTGCGCCGCATGTTCGAGCGCGTGCAGGACTTCACGCAAGTGGCGATCCGCGACGTCATGCATGCGCAGCCGCGCAGCATCGCGCCCGAACGCCTGGCCGTCGATGCCGTGGCCGTGATGGAGCAGTTCCGCATCAACCAGATGCTCGTCGTCGATGCCGACGGCAAGCTGGTGGGCGCGCTGCATATCCATGACCTGACGCAAGCGAAGGTGATCTGATGGACAGCGTGGCGGACAACCTGGCACGCGCGGCCAAGGTCAAACTGATGATCTTTGACGTCGATGGCGTGCTCACCGACGGCAGCCTGCATTTCGGCCCCGATGGCGAGATGATGAAAACGTTTAATGTGTATGATGGCCTGGGCATCAAGCTGCTGCAGGAATCGGGCGTGCAGACGGCCATCATCAGCGCGCGCCGCTCGGCCATCACGGCGCGCCGCGCGCAGGACCTGGGCATTACCCACGTGCACCAGGGCGGTCACGACAAGCTGACGCCGTTTCGTGAACTGCTGGCGCTTACGGGCTTGACGGAAGAGCAATGCGGCTATATCGGCGACGACGTCATCGATGCGCCCATCCTGAAACGCGTGGGCTTTGCCGTCAGCGTGCCGGGCGGGCGTCCGGAAGCGCAGGGCCTGGCGCACCATGTGACGCAGGCCGGCGGCGGCCGTGGCGCCGTGCGCGAGATCTGCGAATTCCTGCTGCGCGCGCAGGACAACTATACGCGCGTCATGGCGCCGTTCCTGGAGTGAGGCGCGCCGCCTCGCCAGTGACATTTGAAAGAGTAAAGTCCTATGCGTAAGCCAGGAGGCGCCCATCGCTGGCGCATCATTTTCACCGTGCTGGGCGCGGTTGTCGTCGCGCTGGGCAGCTTTTGGCTGCTCGAAGTGATGAACAAGAATGGCCAGGATGCCATGCCCAGCAAGCACTTGGATGAGCCCGACTATTTCATCACCAATTTCAGCCTGGTGCGCATGGACTTGACGGGTAAGCCCAGCTATATCGTGTCGGGCACCAAGCTCACGCATTATCCTGCCGACGATTCGTCCGACATCGACCAGCCCTTCGTGCGCAAGCTCACGCCGGGCATGCCGCCGTTGAACATGAACGCGGAACTGGCGCACATCGACCAGGACAATACCCGGCTGCAACTGCACCGCAATGTCGTGATCGACCGCGTGGCCAGTCCGAAGGCGCAGAACCTGACGATCAAGACGGAAGCGCTGACGGTGTTTCCGGACGAGGAAAGAATGGAAACGGACGTGCCTGTCGATATCCTGACGGGCACCTCGCGCCTCAATGGCATCGGCATGAAAGCCAATAACGCCACCGGCGAGGTGGAAGTGCAGAATGCGCTGCGCATGGTCCTCCCGCCGAAACCGCGCCCGGCCGCGGCGGCAAAATGACAGAATGAAACAAGGAAACCATACTATGAAGAACATCTTGCTGTTGACCGTATTTTCTCTGGGCATCATGGGCGCGGCGCATGCCGAGAAGGCCGATTCCGAGAAGGAAGCCGTCATCACGGCGCGTAGCGGCCACGTCGATGACGTCAAGCAGATCCGCACCCTGACGGGCGACGTCGTGCTGGTCAAGGGCACCCTGACCATGAAGGCGGGCCGGGCCCTGATCACGGAAGACCCGCAAGGCTACCAGTTCATCACCTTCTGGGCCGATCCCGGCAAGCTGGCCACCTTCCGCCAGAAGCGCGATGGCGCGGGCGACCTGTGGATCGAAGGCGAAGCGGAGCGCGTGGAATACGACAACAAGACGGAAGTGGTGAAACTGTTTTCCAAGGCCAAGGTAACGCGCCTGGAAGGCACGAAAGTGACCGACGTGGCCAACGGCGCGTTCATCTCGTATGACAGCCGCAAGGAAGTATTCCAGATGGAAAATACCAACAGCGGCACCAGCACGCCCGATGGCGGCAGCGTGCGCATGGTGATCCAGCCGAAGACCAAGGCGCCGGCGGCGGAGAAAGCGCCGGCCACGCCTGCGCCAGGAACGAAATAATGGACAATACTCGTTGCGGCAGCACCCTGATCGTTCGCGGTCTGCAAAAAACCTATGGCAAGCGGCAAGTCGTGCATGATGTTTCGCTGCAAGTCGAATGCGGTGAAGTGGTGGGGTTGCTGGGCCCGAACGGCGCCGGCAAGACTACCTCGTTCTACATGATCGTCGGCCTGGTGCCGTCGGACGGCGGCAGCATCGACATCAGCGGCGTGGACATTTCCAGCCTGCCGATCCATCGCCGCGCGCAGATGGGCCTGTCCTATCTGCCGCAGGAAGCGTCCGTGTTCCGCAAGCTGACGGTGGAAGACAATATCCGCGCCGTGCTGGAAATCCAGACCGTCGAAGGCCGCCCCCTGAAGAAGGCCGAGATCGAGGAACGTCTGGATAAATTGCTGGCCGACTTGCAGATTGAAAAGTTGCGCGAGAACCAGGCCTTGTCCCTGTCGGGCGGCGAGCGCCGCCGCGTGGAAATCGCCCGCGCGCTGGCCACCGATCCCCGTTTCGTGCTGCTTGACGAGCCGTTCGCCGGTGTCGATCCGATCGCCGTGATCGAGATCCAGCGCATCGTGCGCTTCTTGAAGGAGCGCAATATCGGCGTGCTCATCACCGATCATAATGTGCGCGAGACGCTGGGTATTTGCGACCGTGCCTACATCATCAACCAGGGCTCGGTGCTGGCGTCGGGACGCCCCGACGACATCATCGCGAACGAGTCGGTACGCCGGGTCTATCTGGGCGAACACTTCCGTATGTGAGCCAATGAAACAATCATTGCAGCTGCGCACCTCGCAGCACCTGGCACTGACGCCGCAGTTGCAGCAATCGATACGCCTGTTGCAATTGTCTACCCTGGAATTGCACCAGGAACTAGAGCAACTGCTGACGGACAATCCCCTGCTCGAACGGCTCGACGATCCGCTCGACCGTTCGCTGCGCCTGCTGTCCGATGGCGCCTTGAGTTCGACGGCCGCGCCGGCCGAAGCGCCGCCCCAGCCGCCAGGCCAGGAGGCGCCCGCGGCGCCGGCTGAAGCGGAAACCTTTGACGGCGAGGCGGGCGAGGGCCCGGCCGCCGTGGATGGCGGCGACAGCGACTGGAGCGAGGCGAGCCGGGGCAAGGCGCCCGACGACGAAGATTCCCGTCCGCAACTGGAAGCCCATCACTGCACCCTGCGCGAACACCTGATGGAGCAGATGCGCGTGACGGTGCTCGAATTGCGCGACCGCGCGCTGGTCGAGCTGATCATCGACGCGCTCGACGACAATGGCTACCTGGAAGAGTCGCTCGACGACATCCTGGCGCGCCTGCCGGAAGAGCTGGAAATCGACGCGGACGAGATGCGCACGGCCCTGGCGCTGCTGCAAAGTTTCGATCCGCCCGGCGTGGGCGCGCGCAATGCGTCCGAATGTCTGGCCCTGCAGATCAAGCGCTTGCCGCAGGTTGCCATGGTGACGCGGCGCATGGCCCTCGTCATCGTGGAAAAGCACCTGGCCTGGTTTGCCCAGCGTGATTTCAACAAGCTGAAAAAAGCCCTCGATTGCGACGATGAAGACTTGCGCGAAGCGCAGACGGTGATTCGCCAATGCAACCCGCATCCGGGTGCCGTGTTCGCCTCTGACGTGTCCGATTACGTGGTGCCCGACGTCGTCGTCAAGCGCGCGCGCAATGGCTGGCAAGTGACCCTGAACAACGACGTCATGCCGCGCCTGCGCGTGAACGCCATGTACGCCAACCTGCTCAAGCAGGGCAAGGGCGAAGGTGCCATGGGCGCACAGTTGCAGGAAGCCAAGTGGCTGATCAAGAATATGCGCCAGCGCTTCGACACCATCCTGCGCGTGGCACAGGCGATAGTAGAAAGACAAAAGAACTTTTTCTCGCATGGGGCCGTTGCCATGCGCCCCCTTGTGCTCCGTGAAATAGCTGATACACTGGGTTTACACGAGAGTACTATCTCGCGGGTAACAACTCAAAAGTACATGCTGACCCCGCACGGCATGTTCGAGTTGAAATATTTCTTTGGTAGCCACGTCGCCACCGAAGCGGGGGGCGAAGCGTCATCGACGGCGATACGGGCATTGATCGTGCAACTGACAGGAGCAGAAGACCCTAAAAATCCTTTATCCGACAGTAAGATTGCGGACATGCTGGGGGAACAAGGCATGGTGATTGCGCGACGTACTGTTGCCAAATACCGGGAAGCATTAAAAATTCCGCCAGTGAGCCTGCGTAAGTGTTTGTAAGTTTTTTTCGGTTCCTCTGCGGGCCGGATACGATGGACCGCACGAACCCGATCATCTTTAGGAGTGTGTATGAATCTCACCATCAGCGGACATCATCTCGAAGTGACACCAGCCATCCGTGAATACGTACAAACGAAGCTGGAGCGCGTGAAACGTCATTTCGATCAAGTCATCGATATCGCCGTGATTCTGACCGTGGATAACCTCAAAGAGAAAGAAAAACGTCAAAAGGCCGAAGTCAACCTGCGTCTGAGTGGCAAGACCGTCTATGTGGAAAGCCTGGCGCAAGACTTGTACGCCGCAATCGATGCCCTGATCGACAAGCTCGATAGGCAAGTGATGAAATACAAAACCAAAGTGCAAGGGCACGGTAAAGAGGCGATCAAGCATCTGCCAGACAGCTCGGAAGAAGAATTCGCCCCCGCCTAAGCGGCCTGCGACTTTCAACCGGTTGTGATCAACTAAGGGCGCACATTGCGCCCTTTTTTGCGCCCAGCGGAACGCAATGTTCCCCGCGCAGGCGCTAGAATGTTTGCACTTTCACTTCTTTCCTGCCTGCCATGAGCGACTTCGTCCAGACTGCCATCCGCAACCGCACGGGCCACATCGTGCTCGACCGTCCGAAAGCCTTGAATTCCCTGTCGCTGGACATGGTGCGCGCCCTGAGCGCGGCCCTGCTGGTCTGGCGCGATGATCCCCAGGTGGACGCCGTCGTGATCCGCTCCAGCAGCGAGAAGGGCCTGTGCGCCGGCGGCGACATCCGTTTCTTTTACGATGCGGGCCTGGCCACGCCGCAAGGCGGCAGTGCCTTGCTGGAAGATTTCTTTACGGAAGAATACGCTTTGAATCATTTGATTCATTTCTATCCGAAACCGTATATTGCCGTGATGGATGGCGTGGTGATGGGCGGGGGCATGGGCGTGGCGCAAGCTAGCCCCGGCAACTGCCTGCGCATCGTCACGGGCCGCACGCGCATGGCCATGCCGGAAGTCAATATCGGCCTGTTTCCGGACGTGGGCGGCAGCTATTTCCTGTCCCGCCTGGCTGGACAGCTGGGTCTGTACCTGGGCTTGACGGGCTTGACGATCAACGCGGCCGACGCCCTGTACACGGGCCTGGCCGATGTCTACCTGCCCGAAGCGCAGGTGGGGGCCCTGCTGGACCTGTTCGAATCGACGCCGGGCGAGGCCTTGCCGGTGGCGATCAAGGCCCTGGCGGCGCCGTTCCAGGCCAAGGCGGGCGTTTCGTCCCTGGCCACGGCGCGCGCGGCGCTGGATCGCCATTTCAGCGCTGGCTCCGTGGCAGCCATCATGGCCTCGCTGGCGCAGGACGACGGTGCGTTCGCCAGCAAGGCCTTGGCGGCCATGCGCCTGCGCTCGCCCCTGATGATGTCCGTGACGTTGGAATTGCTGCAGCGGGGCGCCCACCTGGGCGTGGCCGATTGCCTGCGCATGGAACGCACGGTGGTGCGCCACAATTTCGAACATGGCGAAGTGCTCGAGGGCGTGCGCGCGCTGGTGGTCGACAAGGATAATGCGCCGCGCTGGAATCCATCAAGCCTGGACGAGGTCGACGCGGCCATGGTGGCGCGCTTCTTCGCTCCCGTCTGGCCGGCGCAAGCGCATCCGCTGCGCCACCTGAATTAAACTAGGCGCGTTCGCGGTGGCGCAAGACGACGCGTTCGTTGGGCCCGAAGTATTGCGCCAGCCGTTCCGCCATGTACACGGAGCGGTGCTGGCCGCCCGTGCAGCCCAGGGCCACCGTCAGGTAGCTGCGGTTGTCGGACTTGAATGATGGCAACCATTTCTCGATGAAGGCGCGTATGTCGGCCAGCAATTCCAGCGCGCTCGGCTGCGCGTCGAGGAAGGCGATCACGGGCGCGTCGCGTCCGTCGAGGGGGCGCAGGGCCAGGTCGTAATAGGGGTTCGGCAAGGCCCGCACATCGAAGACGAAGTCGGCGTCCAGCGGCACGCCCAGCTTGAAGGCGAACGATTCGAAGAACAGGGTCAGCGGTGCACGCTCGGAGGCGACGATATCCTTGATCCAGGCGCGCAGCTTGTTGGCGCTCAGCTCCGACGTGTCGATCACGTGGCCCAGCTGTTCGATGGCCGACAGGCGCTCGCGTTCTTCCGAGATGCATTCGATCAGGGTGCGGCGGCTGGCCGGATTCTGGTTCGGACGCAGTTCGTGCGACAGCGGATGGCTGCGCCGCGTTTCCGAGAAGCGCGCCACCAGCGAATGCGTGGTAGCCGTCAAGAACATGACCTTGACGTCGTGCCCCTGGTCGCGCAGCAGGGCCACATTGTGCGGCAGGCTGACGAGCGACTCGGCGCTGCGCGCATCGACGGCGACGGCCAGTTGCGGTGTGCCTTCGTCGAGCAGGGTTTGCACCAGGCTGGGCAGCAAGGCCGGTGGCAGGTTGTCGACACAATAGTAGCCGGCATCTTCCAGCACATTGAGCGCGACGGATTTACCGGAGCCGGATATTCCGGTGATAAGGACGATATGCATAGCCCGATCATACAATAAAGACCGGTGCTCTGCTCCCAAGGCAATTATCTTTACAAACTATTGCAATTTCATATGTGTATTTCGTAGGTCGGCTTAGCGCAAAGCGGTGCAGCAGGGAATTCACGCAGCATGGCTGCGTGCCTGCGTAACGGTCCTCGCTTGCAAGCGAGGGCTCCTGCTGACACCCGCTAACAATGTCGTCGGATTACGCGGGGCCTTGCCCCGCTAGTCCGACCTACGTTGCTAATCCCCGCTCATGGCGAGTCGTTGGTGCAGCCGGGAATTCACGCAGCACGGCTGCATGCTTGCGTAACGGTTCGCCCTTGCAAGGGCGAACTCCTTGGCAACATTAATCGCCACTCATGGCGAGTCGTTGGTGCAGCAGGGAATTCACGCAGCGCTGCTGCGTGCCTGCGTAACGGTTCGCCCTTGCAAGGGCGAACTCCTTGGCAACATTAATCGCCACTCATGGCGAGTCGTTGGTGCAGCAGGGAATTCACGCAGCACGGCTGCGTGCCTGCGTAACGGTTCGCCCTTGCAAGGGCGAACTCCTTGGCAACATTAATCGCCACTCATGGCGAGTCGTTGCCGTTCCATGAACTCCTGCAAGGTATCGATGCCGCGCAGTTGCAGAATGGTATTGCGCACGGCCGCTTCCAGCAGCACGGCGATGTTGCGGCCGGCGGCGACGGGGATGACGACCTTGCGCACGGGCAGGCCCAGCACGTCTTCCGTGGGGAACAGGAAAGGCAGGCGCTCGACTTCCTCTTCCAGCGCGTTGCGGCGCACGAGGTGCACGATCAGTTTCAGGCGCATCTTGCGGCGCACGGCCGTTTCGCCAAAGATGGCCTTGATGTCGAGCAAGCCCAGGCCCCGTACTTCCAGCAGGTTCTGCAGCAGGGGCGGGCAGCGGCCTTCGATCATGTTCGGTGCGATGCGCGAGAATTCGACGGCGTCGTCGGCCACCAGGCCGTGGCTGCGCGAAATCAGCTCCAGCCCCAGTTCGCTCTTGCCCAGGCCCGAGTCGCCCGTGATCAGCACGCCTACGCCCAGCACGTCCATGAACACGCCATGCATGATGATGCGTTGCGCCAGTTTTTTCGACAGGTAGACGCGCAGGAAGTCGATCACTTGCGCGGCCGGCAGCGGAGTGGAGAACAGGGGAATGTTTTGCTCGTCGCAGATGGCGAGGATGTCGGGCGGCGTTTCCAGCCCTTGCGCGATGATCAGCGCGGGCGGGCCGCCGGCGATCAGTTCGCCGATCACGTGGGTGCGCGTGTTGACCTTCAGGCGCTGGTAGTAATTGATTTCCTGGTGGCCAAAGACCTGGATGCGGCCCGGATGGATCAGGTTCAAGTGGCCCACCTGGTCGGCGGCCGACGAGACGTCGCCCGAGATCAGGCGTTCGCCGCCGGGGAAGCCGGCGAACCAGCCCAGTTGCAGACTTTCACGATTATCGTCGTACAGGCGTTGTATCGTCAGTGGCGTTTGCAACATGGCGGTCTTCTTCAGGAGTGGAGGAATACCTGAAGTTTAACCTGCCGCTTGCAGACTGGGTTGCCAATTGACGATGCGCGAATGCACGGATTTCGGTTCCGGATCCGTGGCCAGCGCCGTGCGGAAGGCGTCATCGGAAAACATTTCGGCGATTTCCGACAGGATTTCCAGATGTTGCTGAGTGACATGATCGGGAATCAGCAGGAAAAACAACAGATTGACGGGCTTGCCATCGGGCGACTCGAAGGGAATCGGTTCGGCCAGGCGCACGAAGGCGCCCAGCGGCGATTTCAGGGTTTTGCTGCCCTTGACTCTGCCATGCGGCACGGCCACGCCATGGCCCAGACCGGTCGAGCCCAGGCGTTCGCGGGCAAACAGATTGTCCGAAACGGTAGAGCGGGCGATGCCGTAATTGTTTTCGAAGATCAGGCCGGCTTGCTCGAAGGCGCGCTTTTTACTGGAGACTTCCAGGTCCAGCAGGACGTTTTCGAGGGATAATATTTTGCTAAGATTAGTCATGACACTCAATGAAATGGTGCAATGCGCAGAGGGCTTGCGAGCCGAATTATAGGCCTGTTTCGGCGGCCTGTAACGCCAATTCTCAACAGTATACGCCCGCTGCGGGCGCAGTAGGCGCTACAGCCCACGTGGCCATCATTTTAGCAAAAAAATAACATCGGCGTGTATCGGCTATTTCTTGATTAAAAACACGCGGTGCGCCGGTTTTTCCGCCGCCGAATGCTGATTTTCCGATTTTTCAGCGTCTTTGACATGCACTGCGGCACTACGACAACGTTGTTTTAAAACACAGCCAACATTCCTGCTGGCATGGTTTTGCGGTGTTGCTCGGTTGTTACTGTCGCGCGTTGCGCAGATTGCCCGGCATCGTACCCGTGCTGTAGTTGCTGCGCCACGGATTGATATCGAGGCCGCCGCGGCGCGTATAGCGCGCATACACGGACAGTTTTTGCGGCTTGCACTGACGCAAGATATCGACAAAGATGCGCTCCACGCATTGCTCGTGGAATTCATTGTGCTCGCGGAAACCGATCAGGTAGCGCAACAGGCTTTCCTGGTCGATCTGCGGCCCCGCATACTCGATCTGCACGCTGCCCCAGTCGGGCTGGCCCGTCACCAGGCAATTCGACTTGAGCAAGTGCGAGACGAGTTTTTCTTCCACGGGCGCTTCATCCAGGGCAGCTTTCAGCAGCAGCGGCGAGGGCGTGTATTGCGTGATTTCCAGGTCCAGGCGGTCCAGCAGCACACCATCGAATTCGCCCATTTTCAGCTTGCCGAAATCGTCCTGCAAGGTCAGTTCGACTTGCACGGGGGCGCCGAAACCGTTCGACAAATCCTGCTTGAGCAGGGCCAGCAGCGCTTCGGGGCTGTCCAGTTTGGTCTGGTTGAACGAGTTCAGGTACAGCTTGAACGATTTCGATTCGATGATGTTCGGCGAATCGGCGGGCGCACTGACCTTGGCGATGGCCACCTGCGGCTTGCCGCGCTGGTTCAGCCACGACAGTTCATACGCATTCCAGATGTCAAGGCCGAAGAAGGGCAAGGTGCCGCGCAGTTCCAGCTCGTCGCGCTTGCCCTGGCGCGGAATCGGAAACAGCAATTCCGGCGCGTAATCGGTGCGGTAGGCGGAGCTTTTGCCCAGGGGGGATTGTTCGGCGAGGTCGTTGGTGGTGGTCATGGTCGTGTGGCTACAAATTCTGTGAAGGGTGAATGGTAGCTTATTTCAACCCAACGGCAAGGACCGGGGTCAGACCCGGCGGGGGAATGCGCCCCGGTGGGACGCATTCCGATCGTGAAGCGACTGACCTGTTATTACCCCAGGAATAATTTGTACACAGGATTGCTGCTCTCATCCCAATAGCGGTACCCCAAGGTATCGAGGAAGCGGGCGAATTCTCCCATCTCATCGGGCGGCACTTGCAGGCCGATCAGGATGCGGCCCACGTCGCCGCCCTGGCTGCGGTAGTGGCACAGGGAAATATTCCAGTTCGGCGCCATGCTGTCGAGAAAGCGCATCAGCGCGCCCGGGCGCTCGGGGAATTCGAAGCGGTACAGCAGCTCGTCCTGGGCCAGGCGGCTCTTGCCGCCCACCAGGTGGCGGATGTGCGACTTGGCCAGCTCGTCGTGGGTCAGGTCCAGGGTCTTGAATTCGTGTTCCTCGAAGGTCTTCGCCAGCACGCTCGATTCATGCCGGTCTGCAATCTGGATGCCGACGAACACGTGCGCGGCTTTTTCATCGCTGATGCGGTAATTAAATTCCGTCACGTTGCGCGCGCCGATGAGCGAGCAGAAGCGCTTGAAGCTGCCCCGCTGTTCGCGCATGGTGACGGCAAACACGGCTTCGCGGAATTCGCCCAGTTCAGCCCGTTCCGCCACGAAGCGCAAGCGGTCGAAATTCATGTTCGCGCCGCTGGCGATGGTGACCAGGGTTTCGTTGTTGACGGGGTGCTTGGTCAGGCTGGCCCGTTCCACATAGGCCTTGGCGCCGGCGATGGCCAGCGCGCCGGACGGTTCCAGGATGGAGCGTGTATCCGTAAACACATCCTTGATGGCGGCGCAGATGGCGTCCGTGTCGACGGTGATGATTTCATCGACATACGCCTGCACGAGGCGGAAGGTTTCCTCGCCGGCCAGGCGCACGGCCGTGCCGTCGGCAAACAGGCCCACGTCGTTCAGGGTCACGCGTTCGCCGGCCTTGAGCGAGCGGGCCATGGCGTTCGAATCGACGCTTTGCACGCCGATGATCTTGATGTCAGGGCGAATCTGTTTCACATAGGCGGCAATGCCGGCGATCAAGCCGCCGCCGCCGATGGGGGCGAAGATGGCGTGGATGGGGCCGGCGTGCTGGCGCAGGATTTCCATGCCGATCGTGCCCTGGCCAGCGATCACGTCCGGGTCGTCGAACGGGTGCACGAAGGTCAGCTTCTGTTCCTTTTCCAGGGTCAGCGCATGGTTGTAGGCATCCGTGTACGACTCGCCGTGCAGCACCACTTCCACGTTCACGCCGCCGCGTCCCTTGACCGCCTCGACCTTTACTAGCGGCGTGGTGGTCGGCATGACGATGACGGCACGGCACCCCATGCGCGCGGCCGACAGGGCCACGCCCTGAGCGTGGTTGCCGGCCGAGGCGCAAATCACGCCGCGCTTGCGTTCCGCTTCGCTCAGTTTGGACATCTTGTTGTAGGCGCCCCGAATCTTGAAGCTGAACACGCTTTGCATGTCTTCGCGCTTGAAGTAAATCTGGTTGTTCAGGCGCTGCGACAGGGCAGGGGCCAGTTCCAGCGGCGTTTCGGTGGCGACGTCATAGACGCGGGCGGTCAGGATTTTCTTGAGGTAGTCGATGTTCATAGTCTGCAAGCAAGTGATTCTGGGCCAGAAAGGGTCTGGAGCGTGTCTGTCGATAGCGGCGGCGCGGCGGCGGATAGCCTGGCGACAATAATGCTCTGTGGAACTGCGGGCGGGTATGCCTTTGCCTGCCGGCGCGGATTGTGCGGCGCCCAGGCTGCTCTTCATTATAATGGAGAGCCTTACCTCATCGTGTAGTGTTCCATGATCGAATCCGCAATCGCCTGGCTGCTGCAGCTGATCGCAGCACCGGAAGTCGGGCTGACATCGGTCTTTCTGATCAGCTTTATTTCCGCCACCTTGTTGCCGCTCGGCTCGGAGCCGGCCGTATTTGCCGTCATCAAGGCCAATCCCGCGCTGTTCTGGGCCGCCATCGGCGTCGCCACCCTGGGCAATACCTTGGGCGGCATCGTCGACTACTGGATGGGCTACCGGGCCAAGCAGGCGTTCGCCAAGGAGCGCGACACGCGCTGGTTCCGCTGGCTGGCCCGCTACGGCGCCAAGACCATGCTGCTGGCCTGGCTGCCCATCGTGGGCGACCCGCTGTGTACCCTGGCGGGCTGGCTCAAGCTGCCGTTCTGGCCCAGCGTCGCCTACATGGCCGTCGGCAAGTGCGCGCGCTACCTGACCATGACGGGCTTGCTGCTGTACGTGCCCGATGGCGTATGGCACCGGATCGGCCAGATGCTGGCCTAAATGGGGCTGCCTGCAACGCCAGTTTGCCCCATTTTTGGGCAGATCGATAGTTTGTAGTAGAGCTCAATTATTGGCATTTTTGCGTCAAAAAATCATGAAAACTGGTTTTTTGTTCATGTAAAGGAAAGCTTTTCCGTATTTGCTATGGCAGTCGATGAGGTGCTTAAACCTTGGGCGGCATAAGGCTGTTCCCGCATGGTGCGGCGCAATAAGATAAAATGTACCTTTAGGGTCCAGTCTACATCGTCACCACACTCCATGAACGCTCCCGCACAAATCCAAGCTTTACTGGCAGAAACGCCGAATGGTCCCGCAGCAAGCCGCCTGCGCGAAATCCCGTATAACTACACGTCGTTTTCCGATCGCGAGATCGTCATACGCCTGTTGGGGGAGGACTCCTGGCGCCTGCTCGACGAGTTGCGCGGCGCCCGCCAGACGGGCCGTTCGGCCCGCATGCTGTACGAGGTGCTGGGCGATATCTGGGTCGTGCGCCGCAATCCCTACCTGCAGGACGACTTGCTCGACAATCCGAAGCGCCGCCAGGGCTTGATCGATGCCTTGCATCACCGCCTGGCCGAAGTCGACAAGCGCCGCCTGTCCATCGATGCGGCCGGCGGCGACGCGCTGGCGGCCGGCGAAGCGCCAGAAGTGGCCAAGGCGCGCAGCGCCAACGTGGAGCTGCTGCTGAAAGCGGCCAGCAAGGCCGTGGCCGACTTTGGCGACGAATTCCGCAAGACCTACGACTTGCGCAAGCGCACGGTCAAGGTGCTGGGCCGCTACACGGAAAAACACAATGTGCGCTTCGACGGCATGACGCGCGTGTCGCACGTGACGGACGCCACCGACTGGCGCGTGGAATACCCGTTCGTCGTGCTCACGCCCGACACGGAAGAGGAAATGGCCGGCCTCGTCAAAGGCTGCATCGAGCTGGGGCTGACCATCATCCCGCGCGGCGGCGGCACCGGCTACACGGGCGGCGCGATTCCCCTGACGCCGATGTCGGCCGTCATCAACACGGAAAAACTCATCACCCTGGGTGCCGTGGAAATGACGGTCTTGCCGGGCCTCACGCACGAATACGCGACGATCAATTCGGGCGCGGGCGTGATCACGAATAAAGTGTCGGAAGCGGCCGAGAAGGCCGGTTTCGTGTTTGCCGTCGATCCGACGTCCGCCCATGCTTCGTGCATCGGCGGCAACGTCGCCATGAATGCGGGCGGCAAGAAGGCCGTGCTGTGGGGCACTGCGCTGGACAACCTGGCTTCGTGGCGCATGGTCGACCCGAACGGCGACTGGCTCGACGTCACGCGTCTCGACCATAACCTGGGCAAGATCCACGATATCGCCTTGGCACGCTTCCAGCTGGAATGGCGTCACCCGAGCACGCGCGACGCGACAAAACCGAACGCGCCGTTCAAGACGGAAATTTTGGAAATTCCTGGCCGCAAGTTCCGCAAGGAAGGCCTGGGCAAGGACGTGACCGATAAATTCCTCGCCGGCTTGCCGGGTATCCAGAAAGAAGGCTGCGACGGCCTGATCACGTCGGCGCGCTGGATTTTGCACAAGATGCCGAAGTTCGCCCGCACCGTCTGCCTGGAATTCTTTGGCCAGGCGCGCGACGCGATCCCGTCGATCGTGGAAATCAAGGATTACCTGGACGGCTTGCCGGCCAAGGGCGAGCAATACACGAGCATCCGCCTGGCGGGCCTGGAGCATCTGGACGAGCGCTACCTGCGCGCCGTCGGCTACGCCACGAAGTCGAAGCGGGGCGTGCTGCCGAAGATGGCCCTGTTTGGCGACATTGTCGGCGACGATGAAAATGCCGTCGCGCAAGCGGCGTCGGAAGTCGTGCGCATCGCCAACACCCGCGTGGGCGAAGGTTTTGTCGCCGTCAGCCCGGAAGCGCGCAAAAAGTTCTGGTTAGATCGTGCCCGCACGGCGGCGATCGCCAAGCACACGAATGCGTTCAAGATCAATGAAGACGTGGTGATTCCCCTGAACCGCATGGGCGAATACACGGATGGCATCGAGCGCATCAATATCGAGCTGTCGATCAAGAACAAGCTGCAACTGGCCGACGCCCTGAGCGAATTCTTTGGCAAGGGTAATTTGCCAGTAGGCAAGAGCGATGATGCGTCCGACGACCGTGTCGACGATGCGGAAATGCTGGGCGACCGTGCCGAGCAGGCGCAGCAGTTGCTGGCGCAAGTCACGGCGCGCTGGACCTATCTGCTGGCCCAGCTCGATCGTCCGCTGGCGGACGTGAAGGGCGAATTGGCCGAACTGGGCCTGGAGCGCTTGCTGCCCGTCTTCGATGCACGCCTGGAAACGCAGCCGGCCGCCACCCTGTTCGACGTGGTGCAGGACCGCACCGTGCGCATCACGTGGAAGCAGGAAATCCGCGCCCAGCTGCGCCAGATCTTCAATGGCGCCGCCTTCAAGCTGATCCTCGACGAAGCGACCGCGATTCACGCGCGCATCCTGCGTAGCCGCGTGTTCGTCGCGCTGCACATGCACGCGGGCGACGGCAACGTGCACACGAACTTGCCCGTCAACTCGGACAATTACGAAATGCTGCAAGACGCCCACGAAGCCGTGGGCCGCATCATGATTTTGGCCCGCTCGCTGAACGGCGTCATTTCCGGCGAGCACGGTATCGGCATTACCAAGCTGGAATTTTTGACGGAAGAAGAGATTGGCGACTTCCGCAGTTACAAGCAGCGCATCGATCCGGAAGGCCGTTTCAACAAGGGCAAACTGCTGAACCTGCCAGGCATGGGTGCCGACTTGCGCAATGCCTACACGCCGTCGTTCGGCCTGATGGGCCATGAATCCTTGATCATGCAGCAAAGCGATATCGGCGCCATCGCGGACAGCGTCAAGGATTGCTTGCGTTGCGGCAAGTGCAAACCCGTGTGCTCGACCCACGTGCCGCGTGCCAACTTGCTGTATTCGCCACGCGACAAGATCTTGGCGACCTCGTCCCTGATCGAAGCCTTCCTGTACGAAGAACAGACGCGCCGCGGTATCTCCATCAAGCATTGGGAAGAGTTCGAGGACGTGGCTGACCACTGCACGGTCTGCCATAAATGCGTGACGCCTTGCCCAGTGAACATCGATTTCGGCGACGTGTCGATGAACATGCGCAACTTGCTGCGCAAGATGGACAAGAAGAGCTTCAATCCGGGCACCAAGGCCACGATGATGTTCCTCAACGCCACCGATCCCGTGACCATCAACGCCACGCGCCAGGTCATGATCGGCTGGGGTTACAAGGCGCAGCGCCTGGGTCACGACTTGCTGAAGAAATTTGCCAAGAAGCAGACCAAGGCGCCGCCGCCATCGACGGGCAAGCCGCCCGTCAAGGCGCAGGTGATCCACTTCATCAACAAGAAAATGCCGGGCAACCTGCCGAAGAAATCGGCGCGCGCGCTGCTCGACATCGAAGACGACAAGGTCATCCCGATCATCCGCAATCCGAAGACGACGACGGCCGATACGGAAGCCGTGTTCTACTTCCCCGGTTGCGGTTCGGAACGTTTGTTCTCGCAAGTGGGCCTGGCCACGCAAGCGATGCTGTGGGAAGTGGGCGTGCAGACGGTCTTGCCGCCGGGCTACCTGTGCTGCGGTTATCCGCAACGCGGTGCTGGCGAGTTCGACAAGGCCGAGAAGATGATGACGGACAACCGCGTCCTGTTCCATCGGATGGCCAACACGCTCAATTACCTGGACATCAAGACGGTGCTCGTCTCGTGCGGCACCTGTTACGACCAGCTGGCAACGTACCAGTTCGAGAAGATTTTCCCCGGCTGCCGCATCATGGATATCCATGAGTATCTGCTGGAAAAACAGGTGAAGCTGGAAGGCGTCAACGGCACGCGCTATATGTACCACGAGCCATGCCACAATCCGATGAAGCTGCAGGAATCGGGCAAGACCATCAATTCCCTGATCAGCACGGTAGACAACGTGAAGATCGAGAAGAATGACCGTTGCTGCGGTGAATCGGGTTCGCTGGCCGTCACGCGTCCCGACATTTCCACGCAAGTGCGTTTCCGCAAGGAAGAAGAGATGGTCAAGGGCGCCGACAAGCTGCGCGGCGACGGTTTCACGGGTGACGTGAAAATCCTCACCAGCTGCCCATCGTGCCTGCAAGGCCTCTCGCGCTACAATGACGATTCGGGCACGACGGCCGACTACATCGTCGTCGAGATCGCGAAACACTTGCTGGGAGAGAACTGGATGCCGGATTACGTGAAACGCGCCAATGACGGCGGCATTGAACGGGTGCTGGTGTAATGTCCACGAATTGCGATCTGTGTCAGTTGCTGGACGGCTACGCCAACAAGCAGGGTCTGGAGACCTTGCTGTGGCGCAGCGAGCGCCTGTCCGTCGTGGCCGTCGATGACGCCGCCTATCCCGGCTTTTGCCGCGTGATCTGGAACAAGCACGTCAAGGAAATGACGGATTTGACGCCGGGCGAGCGCAACTACGTCATGGAAGTCGTGTGGCAAGTCGAGCTGGCCGTGCGTGAAGTGATGCAGCCGGAAAAGGTCAACGTGGCCAGTTTCGGCAACATGACGCCGCACGTGCACTGGCACGTGATTCCCCGCTACCGCGACGACGCGCATTTCCCGAACCCCAGCTGGGCCGTGGTCCAGCGCGAGACGGCGCCCGAGGTGCTGGCCGCGCGCCGCGCCCTGCTGCCGGCTCTGCGCGACGCCATCATTCAACGTTTATCCGCATAAAGTATCGTCATGACTGAAAAAGCAGCAACACCGCAACCGACCGGCTTGACCGTGCACAACCAGTCGCGCGTGCTCGACGTGGCTTTCGACGATGGCAGCGAATTTGCGCTGCCGTTCGAATACCTGCGCGTGTACTCGCCGTCGGCCGAAGTGCAGGGCCATGGCAAGGGCCAGGAAACCTTGCAACTGGGCAAACGTCTGGTCGGCATCACGGGCATCGAGCCGGTCGGCAACTACGCCGTGCAGCCCACCTTCAGCGATGGCCACAATTCCGGCCTCTACACCTGGGCCTATCTGTACAAGCTGGGCGCCGAGCAAGCGACTCTGTGGCAGGATTACCTGGACCGCCTGGCGGCAGCCGGCTACCCGGGCGACAGCGGCCGCGACGCCAAGGCGGACATGACGGTCAAGCAGTCGTCCGGCGGCCATGTGCACGGACCGAGCTGCGGGCATAAGCATTAAGCTGAAAAAATAATGCGGTAAGCTTGTCGGATTGCCGCATATCCATTCGTCGTATGAATGCCCGCGCTTGCGGGCATTTTTCTTTTGGAGAAGAGACTATGGAATACCTGATCCTGATCTATGCCGACGAGGCGCGCTATGCCGCCATGGAAGACGGGCAGATGGCCAGCCTGATGGCCGACTTTGCCAGCTATACGCAGGCGCTGGAGGCGGCCGGCGTGTTGCGCGGCGGGGCCGAGCTGGCGCCCGTGGCCAGCGCCACCAGCGTGCGGGTGCGCAATGGCAAGCCCGTCATCACGGATGGGCCGTTCGCGGAAACCAAGGAGCAGTTGGGCGGCTACTATCTGCTAGCCTGCGCCAACCTGGACGAGGCGCTGGCTTGGGCCGGGCGTTGCCCGGTGGCCTCCTTGGGCACCATCGAAGTGCGGCCCGTGACGGCTTGACGATGGCCGGCGACGCCATTGCGGCCGTCGAGCACGTCTTTCGCCAGGAAAGGGGCAGGGTGCTGGCCGGCCTGATGCGGCGTTTCGGCGACCTGGGCCTGGCGGAAGATGTGTTACAGGAAGCGTGCCGCAAGGCGCTGGAACTGTGGCCGCGCACGGGCATCCCCGATAATCCCGCCGCCTGGCTCAGTTCCGTGGCGCGCAATGCGGGCCTCGATCACGTGCGCCGGGCGGGCAAGAGCGTCGGCGAGGCCGAGGCCGTGTTCTCCGGCCTGCCTGCTCCCGTGATTGAAGAAGCGCAGGCCATCGTGGACGATCGCCTGCGCCTGCTGTTCATCTGCTGCCATCCCGCGCTGGCGCCCGAGGCGCAGGTGGCGCTGGCCCTGCGCACCCTGTGTGGCCTGTCTACGGGCGAGATCGCGCGCGCTTTCGGCGTGGCGGAAACGGCCCTGTCGCAGCGGCTGTTGCGCGCCAGGCGCAAGATCGCCGAAGCGCGCATCCCCTTCGAGTTGCCACCGGAGCAAGACTGGCCGCAACGGCTGGCGCAAGTGCTGCACGTGATTTACCTGGTGTTCAGCGAAGGCTATTGCGCCAGCGGCGGCGAGACCCTGCTGCGCGCCGACTTGTGCGCGGAAGCGCTGCGCCTGGGGCGGTTGCTGGACAGCCTGCAGCCGGGTCAGCCGGAAGTGCAGGGGCTATTGGCCCTGATGTTGCTGCAGGCGTCGCGCGGCCCGGCCCGTTTGTCGCCCGAGGGGCATTTGCTGACCCTGGAAGAGCAGGACCGCGGCCTGTGGCAGGGCGACCTGATTGCCGAGGGACTGGCCGTGCTGGAGCTGGCCTTGCCGGCGCGCGCGCCAGGGCCATATCAGCTGCAGGCAGCGATTGCCGCCTTGCACGCCAAAGCGCCCGTGGCCGGGCAGACGGACTGGCGCCAGATCAGCGCCCTGTACGGCGCCTTGTTGCGTCACAAGCCGGAACCGTTGATTTTGCTCAACGCCGTCATCGCCTGCGCCATGGCGCATGGGGCCGCACACGGCCTGGCGTGGCTCGATCGCCTGGAAGCCGTGCCCAGCCTGGCGCAATCGCATTATCTGCATGCGGCCCAGGCCGACTTGCTGCGCCGCCAGGGCGACCGGCAGGGGGCGCTGGCCGCGTATGCCCAGGCGGCCATGCAGGCTTCGAATGCAGTGGAAAGGCAATACCTTCTCCGGCGTCACGGGGAAATGCGCCTGCCGCTTGTATAATGCTCCCAAGTTCAAACAGACTGCCTACCATGACCAATACGACCCATTTCGGATACAAAACAGTTGCAGAAGACGACAAAGTGCGCGAAGTCGCCAAGGTGTTCCATTCCGTCGCTGCCAAATACGATGTGATGAACGACTTGATGTCGGGCGGGCTGCACCGTCTGTGGAAGACGTTCACCATTGCCAACGCGGGCGTGCGCCCCGGTTTCAAGGTGCTCGACATCGCCGGCGGCACGGGCGACCTGTCGAAGGCGTTTGCCAAGCAGGCGGGTCCTACCGGCGAAGTCTGGCTGACCGATATCAATGAATCGATGTTGCGCGTGGGCCGCGACCGCCTCTTGAATCGCGGCTTGCTCACCCCCACCATGTTGTGTGACGCGGAAAAACTGCCATTCCCCGACAATTATTTTGACCGTGTCAGCGTGGCCTTTGGCCTGCGCAACATGACGCACAAGGATGTGGCGCTGGCGGAAATGCGCCGCGTGCTGAAACCGGGCGGCAAGCTGCTGGTGCTGGAGTTTTCCAAGGTGGCCGCTCCCCTGCAAAAGCCGTACGACCTGTATTCGTTCTCGGTCTTGCCATGGTTCGGACAGAAAATCGCGGGCGACGCGGAAAGCTACCGCTACCTGGCTGAATCGATCCGCATGCATCCGGACCAGGAAACCCTGAAGACCATGATGGAAACGGCGGGCCTGGAACGCGTGCAGTACTACAATTTGACGGCAGGCATTGCCGCTTTGCACACCGGCATCAAAATGTAATGCATCAATGTTGGTGTTTTTAGGAGATGGAATGAAATTGAAGAAATTTATGGTCGGCATGATGCTGGCCGCGACCACGGTATCCATGCTGGGCGAGGCGCTGGCCCGTCCCATGGGCGGTGGCCGTTCGTTTGGCCGCCAGTCGCAAAACGTGGGTCGCCAGGCTCCCGCACCGGCCCCAGCGCCGGCACCGGCCGCCGCGCCACGCCAGGCGCAACCTGCGCCGGCTCCCGCGCCAGCCCCTGCCGCCAAGGCACCTAGCCGCTGGAAGGGTTTATTGGGCGGAGCACTGCTGGGCCTGGGCCTGGGCGCCTTGCTGTCGCATTTCGGCCTGGGCGGCGCCCTGGCCAGCATGATCAGCACCCTGCTGATGGTGGCCTTGCTGGCCGGCGTGGCCTTCTTTATCTACCGCATGGTACGTGGCAAGCGCGACAACAATACCGGCGGCAATGCGCCGTTCGCCGGTTTCGGCAACCAGCCTGCGCCGGCGGGCAACGTGCCTGACATCGGTTCGGCCATCCCGCCACTGCCGCCGCTGCAGCCCGTCTCGTCCGGCGTAGGCCTGGACAAGCCGGCCCCGGCTGCCGCGCCATGGGGCGTGCCAAGCGACTTCGACAAGGATGCCTTCCTGCGCCACGCGAAAAGCAATTTTATCCGCCTGCAAGCGGCCTGGGACAAGGCCGACGTCAACGACATCCGCGAATTCACGTCGCCGGAAGTGTATGCGGAACTGCGCATGCAAATCCAGGAGCGGGGCGCGCAGCCGGACTTTACCGATGTCGTCACCATCGATGCAGAACTGCTGGGCATCGAGACGAGCGTCAACGATTACCTGGCCAGCGTGAAGTTTACTGGCCTGATCCGTTCGGCGCCGGGCGCTGCGGCGGAACCGTTCGCGGAAGTGTGGAATATGTCGAAACCCGTCAGCGGCAATAGCGGCTGGGTATTGGCGGGCATCCAGCAATTGAATTAATTGCAAAAACTTGCTGAATATTGGCTTAAGTCCATGCGGAATGCATGATGCTTGACAGATATTTCCTGCTGAACTGGTAAGATCGAAACCGCCCGCGTTGTCATACGGGCGGTTTTTTCTTTTTGGGGGCGCGAAGCGCGCAACATGATGGCACCACTTTCCGATCTTTCTATGATGACGCCCGTCATCGCGACACTCAACCACCTGCTGGCGCAGGAGCCGTGGGCGCGCCAGCAGCTGGCCGTGCATGCGGGCAAGCTGGCCTGCATCGACACGGGTGCCGTGGCCTTGCGCCTGCGCGTCGACAGCGCCGGCATGCTGGAAACGGCGCCGGCCGACATGCCGGCCAGCGTCACCATCCGCGTGAAATTGTCCGACGTGCCGCTGATCCTGCAAAACCGCGAGCGGGCGTTTTCCTACGTCAAGATTGAAGGCGATGCCGAGTTTGCCAATGCGATTTCGCAATTGAGCAAGGGCTTGCGCTGGGAAGCGGAGCACGACCTGGAAAAGGTCGTCGGCCCCATGCTGGCCACGCGCCTCGTTGCCGGTGCGAAGGATGCGGCCGCCTTTGTGCGCACGGGCCAGCAAAAGCTGGCGGAAAACGTGGCCGAATATTTTCTCGACGAACAGCCCATGCTGATCCGTCCTTCTACCCTGCAAGAGTATTCCGCTGGCGTGACGCGCGTGCGCGATGACGTCGAACGCCTGGCCAAGCGCCTTGCCCGGCTGGAAAAGGCGGCCGCCGCCGTCCAGCCGCAGTCCTCCTCACCGGATTTGTCTACATGATATTGAAATTCCTGCGCCTGTTTAAAATCATCCGTGTTTCCATCAAGTACGGTTTGGATGAGATAGCGATTTCTGGTCTGCAAGTTCCCCGCACCGCCAAATTGATCGACACCCTGATTTTCTGGCGCGACCTGTCGTCGCCACGGGGCTTGCGCCTGCGCCTGGCGCTGGAAGAGCTGGGCCCGATCTTCGTCAAGTTCGGCCAGGTGCTGTCGACCCGGCGCGACCTGATGCCGCCCGACATCGCCGAAGAACTGGCGCGCCTGCAAGACCGGGTGCCGCCTTTCGATTCCGACCTGGCCATCGCGCAAATCACCCGGTCGCTCGGCGCCCACCCGGACCAGTTGTTTGCCCGCTTCGAGCGCGAACCGGTGGCGTCCGCTTCAATTGCCCAGGTGCACTTTGCCACCTTGAAGGATGGCAAGGAGGTGGCCGTGAAGGTCTTGCGCCCCGGCATGAAAAAGCTGATCGACGAAGACGTGGCCCTGATGCACATCGCCGCCGGCTGGATCAGCCGCCTGTGGGCCGACAGCAAGCGCTTGAAACCCAAGGAAGTGGTGGGCGAGTTCGACAAATACCTGCACGACGAGCTGGACCTGATGCGCGAGGCGGCCAATGCCAGCCAGCTGCGCCGCAACTTCGCCAACTCGAACTTGCTGCTGGTGCCGGAAATGCACTGGGATTACTGTTCCAGCAGCGTCATCGTGATGGAACGCATGTATGGGATTCCCGTGTCGCAGACCGAGCGCCTGGTGGCGGCCGGCGTGGATTTGCGCAAACTGTCCAGCGATGGCGTGGAAATTTTCTTCACGCAAGTGTTCCGCGATGGCTTTTTCCATGCGGACATGCACCCGGGCAATATTCTCGTGTCCATCGCCCCCGAGTCGTTCGGCCGCTACATCGCGCTCGACTTCGGCATCGTCGGCACGTTGAACGACTATGACAAGGATTATTTGTCGCAAAACTTCCTCGCCTTCTTCCGCCGCGACTACAAACGCGTGGCCGAGGCGCATATCGAATCGGGCTGGGCGCCGAAGGACACGCGCGTCGATGAGCTGGAAGCGGCCGTGCGCGCCTGCTGCGAGCCGATCTTCGACCGTCCGCTGAAAGATATTTCTTTTGGGCAAGTCTTGCTGCGCCTGTTCCAGACCTCGCGCCGCTTCAACGTGGAAGTGCAGCCGCAACTGGTGCTGCTGCAAAAGACCCTGCTCAATATCGAAGGCCTGGGCCGCCAGCTGGATCCGGAACTGGACCTGTGGCAAACGGCCAAGCCCTATCTGGAAAAATGGATGAGCAACCAGGTGGGCCCGCAAGGTTTCATGGAGCGTTTGCGCGCCGAGGCGCCCCGCTATGCGCACATCTTCCCGCAACTGCCGCGCTTGCTGCACCAGGCCTTGACCGTGCATGGCGAGCCGCGTGAAAACGATGTGGAACTGATGAAAACCTTGCTGGCGGAACAACGCCAGACGAACCGCCTGCTGAGCTTTATCGTGTACTTCGTGGGCGCCTTCGCCCTCGGCGCGCTGGGCTTGCAAGTGTTCATGCGCTGGCATCAACTGCCGTTTTAAAGGCTGAGGACGTAAGTGATGGCTGACTTTCACACCCGCGACCCCCTCTCGCCCGCCTTCTGGGACGAGCGTTTCGAAAAGCAATTCACGCCCTGGGACCACGGCGGCGTGCCGTCGCGCCTGCGCAGCTTCGTTGCCAGCAGTCCGGCGCCGCTGCGCTGCCTGATTCCCGGCTGCGGCTCGGCCTATGAGCTGGTCTTCATGCTCGATCACGGCTGGGATGCGACGGCCATCGACTTTTCGCCGGCTGCCGTGGCCGCCGCGCGCGCCGTGGTCGGCGAACGGGCAGGGCAGGTGGTGGAAGCGGATTTCTTTGCCTGGGAACCTGTCGCGCCGCTGGACCTGATCTATGAGCGTGCTTTCCTGTGCGCCATGCCGCGCGCCATGTGGCCGCAGGTGGCGGCCCGCTGGGCGCAGTTGCTGGCGCCGGGCGCCATGCTGGCAGGCTACTTTTTCTTTGATGACAATGCCAAGGGACCGCCGTTTGGCATTTCACGTGAGAAACTGCAGGAATTGCTGGCGCCGCATTTCGACTGCCTGGCCGATGAAGCCGTCGACGATTCCATCGCCGTCTTCGCGGGCAAGGAGCGCTGGATGAGCTGGCGCCGCCGGGCGGACTGAGGCTGGCAAGGAAAGCGGCGGGGCATTTTCCGCTGGGAATGGCGGAAAAGCTTTATAATTCAGGGTTTTTGATGATTTTCTCGGAGTAGAGATGCCGATTTACGCTTACCGTTGTGACGAGTGTGGTTTTGCCAAGGATGTCTTGCAAAAGATCTCCGATCCAGTACTGACGGTGTGCCTGTCGTGCGGCAAGCCCAGTTTCAAGAAACAATTGACGGCCGCCGGTTTCCAATTGAAAGGCACCGGCTGGTACGCGACCGATTTCCGCGGCGGCACGGCGCCCACCACGGCCATTCCGACGGGCCCGGCCGATAATGCCAAACCCGCCCCGGCCGCCGACAGCGCGCCTGCCGCCGCCCCGGCACCCGCCCCGGCTGCCGCTGCGCCAAAAGCGGACTGAGCGCACGCCGCGCCGATACGATCCCTTACCGAGAAACTGATGCGTAAATATTTTATTACCGGATTACTGATTTTGGTGCCTCTGGCCATTACGGCCTGGGTCCTGAATTTGGTCATCAGCACGATGGACCAGTCGCTGCTGCTGGTGCCCGGCAGTACGCAGCCCAGCGTCTGGTTCGGCCACAAGGTTCCCGCGCTGAGCACCATTCCCGGCCTGGGCACGGTATTGACGGTGCTGATCGTGTTCTTCACGGGCTTGCTGACGAATAACCTGGTCGGCAATTACGTGGTGAAACTGTGGGAAAAATTGCTGCAACGCATACCCATCGTCAATTCCCTGTATTCGAGCGTCAAGCAAGTGTCCGATACCCTGTTTTCCCCGTCGGGCAATGCCTTCCGCAAGGCCGTGCTGGTGCCGTATCCGCACCAGAACTCCTGGACCATCGCTTTCCTGACGGGCGTGCCGGGCGGCGATGCGGCGAACCACCTGGTGGGCGACTTTGTCAGCGTGTACGTGCCGACGACGCCGAACCCGACATCGGGCTTTTTCCTGATGATGAAGCGCAGCGACGTTGTCGAACTCGACATGAGCGTCGATGCGGCGCTCAAATATATCGTCTCGATGGGCGTGGTGGCGCCTGCGGAAGTTGTTGCTGTACCGGCCCCGGCAGCCAAAGAATAAAGGCAGGCGTCCCACGTGGGACGTGGCCGGATTGAACACTCACTAACCTGAACTGAGAATTTTATGTCTATGCGTACTGAATACTGCGGCCTCGTTACCGAAGCCATGCTGGGACAAACCGTCAGCCTGTGCGGCTGGGTACATCGCCGCCGCGACCACGGCAGCCTGATTTTCATTGACTTGCGCGACCGTGAAGGCCTGGTGCAAATCGTCTGCAACCCGGAACAAGCGGAAATGTTCAAGGTCGCCGAAGCCGTGCGCAATGAATTCTGCCTGCGCGTGACGGGTGTCGTGACCAACCGTATCGAAGGCACGATCAACAACAATCTGAAATCGGGCAAGATCGAAGTGGTCTGCTCGGAGCTGGAAGTGCTGAACCCTTCCGTGCCCGTGCCGTTCCAGCTGGACGACGACAACCTGTCGGAAACGACGCGTCTGACGCACCGCGTGCTGGACCTGCGCCGCCCGCAAATGCAGAACAACCTGCGCCTGCGCTACAAGGTGACGATGGAAGTGCGCAAGTACCTCGACGCGCTGGGCTTCATCGACATCGAAACGCCGATGCTGACCAAGTCCACGCCAGAAGGCGCGCGCGATTACCTGGTGCCGTCGCGTGTCAACGCGGGCAGCTTCTTCGCCTTGCCGCAATCGCCACAGTTGTTCAAGCAACTGTTGATGGTCGCCAACTTCGACCGTTACTACCAGATCACCAAGTGCTTCCGCGACGAAGACTTGCGCGCCGACCGCCAGCCTGAATTCACGCAGATCGACTGCGAAACCTCGTTCCTGACGGAACAGGAAATCCGCGACCTGTTCGAAGACATGATACGCGTCGTCTTCAAGAACACCCTGGACATCGACCTGCCGAACCCGTTCCCGGTGATGGATTTCGCCGAAGCGATGGGCTTGTACGGTTCCGACAAGCCGGACATGCGCGTCAAGCTGGCCTTCACGGATTTGACCGAAGTCATGAAGTCGGTCGAATTCAAGGTCTTCAACGGCGCCGCCAACATGAAAGGCGGCCGCGTGGTTGCCCTGCGCGTACCGCAAGGCGGCAGCATGCCCCGTTCGGAAATCGACGCCTACACCCAGTTCGTCGCCATCTACGGCGCCAAGGGCCTCGCTTACATCAAGGTCAACGAGAAAGCCAAGGGTCCTGAAGGCTTGCAGTCGCCGATCGTCAAGTTCCTGCCTGCCGACGTGCTGGCCACGATCCTCGAGCAGACGGGCGCGCAAGACGGCGACCTGATCTTCTTCGGCGCGGACAAGGCCAAGGTCGTCAACGACGCCATCGGCGCGCTGCGCGTGAAAATCGGTCACAGCGAATTCGGCAAGAAAGCCGGCCTGTTCGAAGACGTGTGGAAGCCATTGTGGGTGGTCGACTTCCCGATGTTCGAGCACGACGAAGAAGCGGACCGCTGGACGGCAACCCACCATCCATTCACGGCGCCGAAAGACGGCCATGAAGACATGCTGGAAAGCGATCCGGGCGCCTGCATCGCCAAGGCCTACGACATGGTCTTGAACGGCTGGGAACTGGGTGGCGGTTCGATCCGTATCCACCGCGAAGAAGTGCAGTCGAAAGTGTTCCGCGCGCTGAAGATCGACGCCGAAGAAGCGCAGCTGAAGTTCGGCTTCCTGCTCGACGCCCTGCAATACGGCGCGCCACCGCATGGCGGCCTGGCATTCGGCCTGGACCGTATCGTGACCATGATGACGGGTTCCGAATCGATCCGCGACGTGATCGCCTTCCCGAAAACCCAGCGTGCGCAAGACTTGCTGACCCATGCGCCGTCGGAAGTGGACGAGAAGCAATTGCGTGAACTGCACATCCGTTTGCGCAGCGCCGAGCCAAAAGTAGTGTAATGAAGCATGCGGCTGCCCCGGCGGCCGCTGTTTGATCCACTATGCAAAAAAAAGGCGCTGTCGTGGCGCCTTTTTCATTGTTGATATGACTCATAAAATCCCTGTTTCCGTGCTGGTCGTCATTCATACGGCTGACCTTGACGTCTTGCTGATCGAACGCGCGGGCCAGCCCGGTTTCTGGCAATCGGTGACGGGTTCCGTCGATGCCGTCGAAGAACCGCTGCTGCAGACGGCCGCGCGCGAACTGTGCGAGGAAACCGGCATCGTTGCCGATGGACGCGACATCGTGCTGCGCGACTGGAACTTGTCGAACGTGTACGAGATCTACCCGATCTGGCGCCACCGCTATGCGCCCGGGGTGACGCGCAACACGGAACACGTGTTCAGCGTGCAAGTGCCGCGCGACATCGCCATCACCCTGAGCCCGCGCGAACATCTGCAATACGCGTGGCTGCCTTACTTGGAGGCGGCTGACCGCTGTTTCTCGTCGTCCAACGCGGAAGCGATTCTGCAATTGCCGGCCATGACGGGCCTGGCGCGTCCCACCTGATAGAAAGCATTCCATGTTGAACTGGTTACATTTGACTGCGCAGCAAAAACTGCTGGGCACCCTGGGCATCGTTTTTTGCCTGTGCTTTATCTTCCTGCTGTTCAGCTCCACCGTGCCCGGCCGCACACCGCCGATCGGCATGCCGCTGATGGCGATCGGCTGGCTGCTGCACCCGGGCGCCTTTGCCAAGGGCAAGCGCACCGTGGCCTGGCGCGGCGCACCGTTGCTGGTCAAGATCGTCTGGGCGGCCGGCATCACGGCGCTGATCGTCAGCGTGACGGCGGGCGTGGGACGCATGCTGGCCTGATTGCGTTCTTGATTGCATTCGTGATTGTGTCCGTTTAGGTGCGCTCGCGCACCTACGCTGGCGCCGCGCGGGGCCCGTCTGGGAGTAGAATCAATGCATGAAAATCCGCGTAGCAACTTATAATATTCACAAGGGTGTCTCCTCCGTGCGAGGCTTGCCCCGCGTGCATGCTTTAAAACAGGCGATTGCCCTGTTTCATGCCGATGTCGTCTTTTTGCAGGAAGTGCAAGGCAAGCACGACCGCAATGCGGCCCGCTATGGCGCCGAGAACAACGGCCACAAGCATTGGCCGGAAGCGTCGCAGCACGAGTTCTTTGCCGGCGCCGAGCACCATTCCGCGTATGGCATGAATGCCGTGTACGACCATGGCCACCATGGCAATGCCTTGCTCAGCAAATTCCCCATCGCCTCGCAAACCAACCACGACGTGTCCGACCACGCTTATGAACAGCGCGGCATCCTGCATTGCGTGCTCAAGACGCCGCAGACCGACGTGCACTGTTATGTCGTCCACCTGGGTCTGTTCGAATCGGGGCGGGGGCGGCAGACGCAGGCGCTGATCGATGCCGTCATGGAATCGGCGCCGAATGGCGAACCGGTCATCATCGCGGGCGACTTCAACGACTGGCGCAACACGCTCAGCGACAAGCTGCGCAATGCGCTGGGCGTGGTGGAAGTATTCGACCAGCGCGCGTCGAACTCGGCCTTGGGCGACCTGGTGCGTACCCTGGCGCGGCGCCAGAGCAAGACCCCCACGCCCGTGCCGGCGCGCACCTTTCCCGCCGCCTTGCCATGGTTCCGCCTGGACCGCATCTATGTGCGCGGTTTCCACGTGGAAGGCGCGCAAGTGATGCATGGCACCCTGTGGGCAAAATTGTCGGACCATGCGCCGATAGTTGCTGCTTTGAAACTCGCGTAGACTGCCGGCATGCGCACAGTCAATTTCATCGCCCACAACGACATCCAGCTGCTGTATTGCGGCACCGATTACTTTCCCGCGCTGATAGCCGCCATCGACGGCGCGCGCTCGGAAGTCTATTTCGAAACGTATATCTTTGCCGACGACGCCACGGGCACCCTGGTGCTCGACGCCCTGAAGCGTGCCGCCGCGCGCGGCGTGCTCGTGTGCATGATCACGGACTGGTTCGGCACGGGCAACCGCCGGGTTAACGCCATGCATGCGGAGCTGGAAGCGGCCGGCGTGCACCACCGCATCTTCAATCCGTGGTTCCGGCGCGGCATCACGCGCACGCACCGCAAGATTTGCGTGGCCGATGGCGAGATCGCCCTGGTGGGCGGCATCAATATCAACGACGACATGTTTTGCGATTACGACCACAACATCAGCCTGGAAGCGCCGCGCTGGGATTTTGCCGTGCAGGTGAAGGGGCCGCTGGTCGACGCCATCCATGAAGAAGTGCAGGCGCAGTGGGCGCGTTTGGGCAAGATGAATCTGGTGCGGCGTATCAAGCTGTACCGCAAGATGCGCGTCGTCAGCAAGGAGCTGGCGAAGAACCCCGTCGTGGCCGGCTTTGTCGTGCGCGACAATCTGCGCAACCGCCGCACCATTCAGCGCGCCTACCTGCAGGCGCTGGGCCAGGCGCGCAAAAGCGTGATGCTGGCCAACCCGTATTTCGCGCCCGGGCACAAGCTGCGCCGCGCGCTGGCGCAGGCGGCCCAGCGGGGCGTCGACGTGGTGCTGCTGATCGGCGTGGGCGAGTTCCGCATGCAAGACGCCGTGGCGCACTCGTTTTATCCGAAACTGCTGGCCGCCGGCGTGAAAATCGTCGAATACCGCAAGACGCAGCTGCACGCCAAGGTGGCCGTCGTCGACGACGACTGGGCGACGGTCGGTTCCAGCAATATTGACGCGCTGAGCCTGTTCCTGAATCAGGAAGCGAACGTCGTGATCAAGGATGTGGCCTTCGCGCAAAGCCTGCGCCAGCATATCGAGCAGGGCGTGGCCGACGGCATCGTCATCCACCAGGACGATTTCAAGCACATCGGCCGTTTCCGCCGCCTCGGCTACGAAGCCGCCTTCCTCGCGTACCGGCTGGTGATGCGCATTTTTTCAGTAGGCAAATACGCATGAACGAGATGACCACGGTAAGGCTGGACAAATGGCTGTGGGCGGCGCGTTTCTTCAAGACGCGCTCGCTGGCCAGCGAAGCCGTCGACACGGGTAAGGTCAAGGTGGGCGGCGAGCGCGTGAAACCGGCGCGCAGCGTGCGCGTGGGCGACGAGCTGGCCATCGACAATGGCGCGGAGACGTGGGAAGTGGCCGTGCTGGGCCTGTCCGACAAGCGCGGCGCCGCGCCCGTGGCGCGCTTGCTGTATGCGGAAACGCCGGCCAGCATCGCCCGCCGCGAGCAGCTGGCCGAGGAACGCAAGCTGTTCCGCGAGCCGGGCACCACCATCAAGGGGCGACCGACCAAGCGCGACCGCCGTCAACTGAACAAGGCAGGCGGCCTCGACTGAGGCCATGCGGCAGGGGCGCGCGCCGCTTTTGCCCGCCTGAAATCGCTACAAACACGCGGCCAAGAAATGCTGCGCTGCACCAATAGAACACCGGCTCTAAAGTTCCCGTTTGACTTTTACGTGGTAGTGGATAATAGTACGAGCGTTCGGATTTTTTCGAAGCGTGCTTTTTTTTACCCTCGCTTCAGTCCGCCAAATCGGCAACATCACTTTGAGAACGGACATTTTGAATACTTCAGTCAAATTCATGCGCAAGGGCGAACTGACCCGTGCAGCCATCCTCGACGTGGCGCTGGACCTGTCCAGCCGCGACGGCCTGGAAGGCCTGACCATAGGGCTGCTTGCGGACAAAATGAACATGAGCAAGTCGGGCGTGTTTGCCCACTTTGGCTCGCGCGAAGACTTGCAGATGGAAGTGCTGAAGCTCTACCACTATCGTTTCGAGCAAGAAGTCTTTTTCCCCAGCATGAAAGAACCGCGCGGTATCCAGCGCCTGCAATCGATGTTTGCGCGCTGGGTCAAGCGGGTCAGCGTGGAAATCGCGTCCGGCTGCATCTATATCAGCGGCGCCGTCGAGTATGACGACCGTCCCGGTCCCATCCGCGAGGCCCTGGTGGCCATGGTGCGGGCCTGGCAGGGCGCGCTGCTGCGCAGTGTCGAGCAATCGATCGCCACGGGCGACCTGAAAGCGGACACGGACGCCCAGCAGCTGGTGTACGAGATGTATGGCCTGATCCTGGCCCTGCATCACGATGCGCGCTTCCTGCGCGTGCCGGGCAGCATCGAACGGGCGCAAGCGGGCTTTATCCGCCTGCTGGCGTCGTACCAGAATTGCGTCACAAGCAAATAAGCCGTCAGGCAGTATCCGCAACAACGCACACGCACTTACAAGTACAACACTTTAGCTAATCGCCTTCAGGAGAAAATTATGGGTCAATACGTCGCGCCAATCCGGGATATGCAATTCGTCCTGCATGAGTTCCTGCAAGTGGAAGAAGAACTGAAGCAAATGCCGTCGTACGCCGACGTCGACGCCGACATCATCAACCAGGTGCTGGAAGAGGGCGGCAAATTCACCTCCGAAGTACTGTTCCCGCTGAACCACTCCGGCGACCGCGAAGGCTGCCACCACGACCCGGTCACGAAAAGCGTGACCACGCCGAAAGGCTTCAAGGAAGCCTACAAGCAGTACGTCGAAGGCGGCTGGGCGGCTTTGGCCTGCGATCCGGAATACGGCGGCCAGGGCTTGCCGGTCGTGCTGAACAATTCGTTCTATGAAATGCTGAACTCGTCGAACCAGGCCTGGTCCATGTACCCTGGCCTGTCGCACGGCGCCTACGAGTGCCTGAAGGAACACGGCACCGACCACCAGAAGGAAGTGTATCTGCCGAAGCTGGTGTCGGGCGAATGGACGGGCACCATGTGCCTGACCGAACCGCACTGCGGCACCGACCTGGGCCTGCTGCGCTCGAAAGCGCTGCCTGAGGCGGACGGTTCCTGGACCATCACCGGCAACAAGATCTTCATCTCGGCCGGCGAGCACGACATGGCGGAAAACATCCTGCACCTGGTGCTGGCCCGCGTCCCGGACGCACCGGAAGGCTCGAAAGGCATCTCGCTGTTCCTGGTGCCGAAATTCCTGCCGAACGCGGACGGCACGGTCGGCGAACGCAACCCGATCACCTGCGGCGCCATCGAAGAAAAAATGGGCATCCACGGCAATTCGACCTGCCAGATGAACCTGGACGGCGCGAAAGGCTGGATCATCGGCCAGCCGAACAAGGGCTTGAACGCCATGTTCGTCTTCATGAACGCGGCCCGTCTGGGCGTGGGCATGCAGTCGCTGGGCCTGACGGAAATCGCCTACCAGAACGCGCTGATCTACGCCAAGGACCGCACGCAAATGCGTTCGCTGTCCGGCATCAAGAACCCGGAACTGCCGGCCGACCGCATCATCGTGCACCCTGACGTGCGCCGCATGCTGTTGACGGGCAAAGCCTACGCCGAAGGCGCGCGCGCTTTCACCTCGTACGTGGCGCTGCAGATCGACCGCGAACTGCACCACCCCGACGCCGACGTGCGCAAGGAAGCGGCCGACGAAGTGGCGCTGCTGACGCCCGTCATCAAGGCCTTCATCACCGATAACGCCTGGATCGCCACCTCGGACGCGATGCAAGTGTTCGGCGGTCATGGCTACATCTCGGAATGGGGCATGGAACAGTATGTGCGCGACGCGCGCATCAACATGATCTACGAAGGCACGAACACGATCCAGTCGCTGGACCTGCTGGGCCGCAAGATCCTCGGCGATAACGGCGCCAAGCTGCGCAAGTTCGGCGAAAAGATCAAGGCTTTCGTTGAAGACAACGGCACCGATGAAGCGATGAGCGAATTCGTCACCCCACTGGGCGACCTGGGCGACAAAGTCACCAAGCTGACCATGGAAATCGGCATGAAGGCCTTCCAGAATCCTGACGAAGTGGGCGCGGCATGCGTGCCTTACCTGCGCGTCGTCGGCCACATGATCTACAGCTACCTGTTCGCGCAGATGGCCAAGATCGCCCTCGAAAAAGAATCCAGCGGCGACAAGTTCTACACCGCCAAACTGGCTACCGCACGTTTCTACTTCGCCCGCTTGCAGCCTGAAACGGCAACCCTGATCCGTCAGGCGCGTTCCGGTTCGGCCAACCTGATGGCACTCGACGCAGACCTGTTCTAAGACTTGAGGAAAATATGACCAATTTCATCGTTAAAAAAGTAGCCGTCCTCGGCGCCGGCGTGATGGGCGCGCAGATCGCCGCCCATTGCATCAACGCGAAAGTGCCGGTCGTGCTGTTCGACCTGCCGGCAAAGGAAGGTCCAAAGAATGGCATCGTGCTGCGCGCCATCGAGAACCTGAAAAAGCTGTCGCCTGCCCCGCTGGGCAACAAGGATGACGCGTCGCTGATCCAGGTAGCCAACTACGAAGACAACCTGGACCTGCTGGCCGGTTGCGACCTGATCATCGAAGCCATCGCCGAGCGCATGGACTGGAAACACGACCTGTACCAGAAGGTGGCCCCGCACATCGGCCCGAACGCGATCTTCGCCTCGAACACCTCGGGCCTGTCGATCACCAAGCTGGCCGAAGGCTTCGATGCCGACCTGAAATCGCGCTACTGCGGCGTGCACTTCTTCAACCCGCCGCGCTATATGCACCTGGTCGAGATCATCCCGACCGAGTTCACCAAGCCTGAAATCAGCGACCAGCTGGAAGGTTTTTTGACCACCACCCTGGGCAAGGGCGTGGTCCGCGCCAAGGATACGCCGAACTTCATCGCCAACCGCGTGGGCGTGTTCGGCATCCTGGCCATCGTGCACGAAGCTGAAAAATTCGGCCTGTCCGTGGACGTCGTCGATGATTTGACGGGCGCCAAGCTGGGCCGCGCCAAGTCGGGCACCTTCCGCACGGCGGACGTGGTCGGCCTGGACACCATGGGCCATGTGATCAAGACCATGCAGGACTACCTGCCGAACGATCCGTTCGCCGCCGTCTACAAGACGCCGGAAGTGCTGGCCAAGCTGGTGGAAAAAGGCGCGCTGGGCCAGAAGAGCGGCGCAGGCTTCTACAAGAAGGTCGGCAAGGAAATTCAACGCCTGGACTTCGCCACCGGTGAATACGTGGCCGGCGGCGCCAAGGCTGCCGACATCATCGCCCGCATCCTGAAGGAAAAGGATCCGGTCAAGAAGATGAAGGCGCTGCGCGAATCGACGAACCCGCAAGGCCAGTTCCTGTGGGCGATCTTCCGCGACGCTTTCCACTACATCGCCATTCACCTCGACACCGTGGCCGACAATGCGCGCGACATCGACTTCGCCATGCGCTGGGGCTTCGGCTGGAACGTCGGTCCGTTTGAAACGTGGCAGGCATCGAACTGGCTGCAAGTGGCCAACTGGGTCAAGGAAGACATCGACGCCGGCCACGCGCTGTGCAACGCGCCGCTGCCAGCCTGGGTCTTCGAAGGCCCGGTCGCTGAAAAAGGCGGCGTGCACACGCCGGAAGGTTCCTACTCCGCCGTGTCGAACAGCTTCGTGCCACGCTCGACCCTGTCCGTGTATGACCGCCAGCCATTCCGCGCGCCAGTCCTGGGCAGCGGCGCCATCGACGGCAAGACCGCCGGCACCACCGTCTTCGAAGACGAATCCGTGCGCGTCTGGCATACGGGCGACGACGTCCTGATCATCTCGTTCAAGACCAAGATGCACGTGATCGGCGAAGGCGTGATCAACGGCCTGAAACTGGCCTTGGCAGAAGCCGAGAAGAACTTCAAGGGCCTGGTGATCTGGCACGCGGACGCAGCCGAAGGCGGCGCGTTCTCGGCCGGCGCCGACCTGCAATCGGCACTGCCGGCGTTCATGCAGGGCGGCGTGAAAGCCGTCGATCCGATCATCGCCGAACTGCAGAACACCTTCATGTCGCTGAAATACGCGAACGTGCCGGTGATCGCCGCGGTCGCTGGCCTGGCGCTGGGCGGCGGTTGCGAACTGGCCCTGCACGCATCCAAACGCGTGGCCTCGATCGAGTCGTATATCGGCCTGGTGGAAGTGGGCGTGGGCCTGATTCCAGCTGGCGGCGGCTTGAAGGAAGCGGCGCAGCGCGCCTACAAGGAAGCCAAGGGTAACGACATCCTGCAATTCCTGAAAACGGGCTTCACCAACGCAGCCACCGCCAACGTGTCGAAGTCGGCGCTGGAAGCCAAAAAAATGGGCTACCTGAAGGAAGACGACGTCATCGTGTTCAACGCCTACGAGCTGCTGCATGTGGCCAAGGTCGAAGCGCGCGCCATGTTCGATGCCGGCTTCCGTCCGCAACTGCCGTCGCTGATCCAGGTGACGGGCCGTTACGGCTGGGGCACCATCAAGGCGCAGCTGGTCAACATGCGCGACGGCGGCTTCATTTCGGCGCACGATTTCAAGCTGGGCGAGATGATCGCCGAGATCGTATCGGGCGGCGACGTGGACCAGGGTAGCTTCGTCAGCGAACAGTGGCTGCTGGATATGGAACGCAAGGCATTCCTGGAGCTGTTGAACCATCCGAAAACCCAGGAACGGATCATGGGCATGATGCAAACCGGTAAGCCGGTACGCAACTAAGCCTGACGTCGATGACGATCCTGTCCATTATTTTTAAAGTATTGCTGCGCGTGAGGCCAAGCATGGTGTATGACCGTATCAAACAACAGATGATGGACACCTTGCCCTTCGTGCGGCTGCTGGGGATCAGCATCGACGACATCGGCGCCGGCACCTCGAAGGTGTCGATGCCGGAAGATCCCAAACTGAATAATCACCTGGGCACGCAGCATGCGGGCGCCTTGTTTACCCTGGCCGAAACGGCTTCCGGCGCGGCCATGGCTGGCGGCTTCGCCGAGCTGATACTGGGCTTGCGCCCGGTGGCCAAGGAGTCGCGCATCCAGTACCAGAAGGTGGCCCGGGGCGCGACACGCGCCGAAGGCCGGGTACCGGGCGACCTGGCTGCCTTGAAGGCGCAGCTGGCGCAGGACGGCAAAGTGGCGTTTCCCGTGGAAGTCGACATTTTCGACTCCGAAGGCACGCTGGCGGCACAGGTGACGGTGGACTGGTATTTGTCGCAGAAGCGATAGGCCAGCATCCCGGACATTCGACAGAACACGAACCTCGTTCAACATCTTTGAAAGCATAAAATGAGCAAACAACTTCAAGACGCTTACATCGTCTCTGCAACCCGCACCCCGATCGGCAAGGCGCCGCGCGGCATGTTCAAGAACACCCGCCCGGACGACCTGCTGGTGCGCGTGCTGCAATCGGCCCTGGCGCAAGCGCCTGGCCTCGACCCGGCGCTGATCACCGACGCCATCATCGGCTGCTCGTTCCCGGAAGCGGAGCAGGGCTTCAACATCGCGCGTAACTCGGTGCTGCTGGCCGGCTTGCCGAAAACCGTGGGCGGCGTCACCGTCAACCGTTACTGCGCTTCGGGCATCACGGCCATCGCCATGGCCGCCGACCGCATCCGCGTGGGCGAAGCCGACGTTATGATCGCGGGCGGCATCGAATCGATGTCGATGGTGCCGATGATGGGCCACCACCCATCGATGAACCTGGACATGTTCAGCGACGAGAACATCGGCATGGCTTACGGCATGGGCCTGACGGCCGAGAAAGTGGCGCAGCAATGGAAAGTGTCGCGCGAACAGCAGGACGCGTTCTCCGTTGAATCGCACCGCCGCGCCATCGCCGCGCAGCAAGCCGGTTTCTTCAAGGCGGAAACGACGCCCGTGGAAATCATCACGCGCACGCCGAACCTGGCGACCGGCCAAGTCGATGTAACGCGCCGCACCGTCGACACGGACGAAGGCGCGCGCGCCGATTCGTCGATGGAGTCGCTGGCAAAATTGAAGCCTGTCTTCGCCGCCAAGGGTTCCGTCACGGCCGCCAACAGCTCGCAGATGTCCGACGGCGCCGGTGCGCTCTTGATCGTCAGCGAAAAAATCCTGCGCGAGCACAACCTGACTCCGCTGGCGAAATTCTCCTCGTTCGCCGTGCGCGGCGTGCCGCCGGAAATCATGGGCATCGGCCCTAAATTCGCGATTCCTGCAGCGTGCGCCGCCGCCGGCATCACGCAAGACCAGCTGGACTGGATCGAGCTGAACGAAGCGTTTGCCGCGCAAGCCCTGGCCGTCATCGGCGACCTGGGCCTGGACCCATCGAAGGTCAACCCGATGGGCGGCGCGATCGCCCTGGGCCACCCGCTGGGCGCGACCGGCGCCATCCGCGCCGCTACCGTGATCCACGCACTGCAGCGCACCAAGCAGAAGTACGGCATGGTCACGATGTGCGTGGGCGCAGGCATGGGCGCAGCCGGAATCTTTGAACGCGTTTAAGTTCGAGGGACTAAAGTAATAAAACAGGGCGCTGCGGGATTACCCCGGCGCCCTTTATCTTTTTGGAGACGACATGGATATTTTGTGCAGCAAGAGCGAGGGCATTCTGACCCTGGAATTCAACCGCCTGGAACGCAAGAATGCGATCACGGGCGCCATGTACCAGACCCTGGCCGATGCGCTGGTGGCGGCCGAGACGGACGATGCGGTGCGCGCCATCCTGATCTGCGGCAAGCGCGAGATTTTCACGGCCGGTAACGACCTCGATGACTTCATGAAGACGGCGCGCCCGAAGGACGGCTCGCTCGACCATGACCGTCCCGTGTTCCAGTTCATGCGCGCCCTGTACGGCAGCAGCAAGCCCGTGGTGGCGGCCGTTTCCGGCCCGGCCATCGGCATCGGCACGACCTTGCTGATGCACTGCGACCTCGTCTATGCGGCAGACAACGCCAGCTTCTCGATGCCGTTCACGCAGCTGGGTCTGTGCCCGGAATTCGGCTCCAGCCTGCTGCTTACGCAACTGGCCGGCTACCCGCGCGCGGCGGAAAAACTGATGCTGGGCGAAGCGTTCCCGGCCAGCGAAGCTTTGGAGATGGGCCTGGTCTCGAAAGTCGTGCCCCTGTACGACTTGATGACGTACGCGCAAGGCCAGGCCGCCAAGCTGGTGGCCCTGCCGGCCGCCTCGATCCGCGCCACCAAGCGATTGATGAAGCACAGCCGCATGGAGCCGATGAAGGCGGCCATCGCCGAGGAAAACAAACTGTTCAGCGCCATGCTGGGCGGCGCCGAAGCGAAGGAAGCGTTTACGGCCTTCTTTGAAAAGCGGAAGCCGGATTTCAAACAGTTTGCATAAGGCGGGGCCTGACATCTCGTCGGGCCCGGCACCATCTGATTTGGACATGACGATCGGCGATGAGAGTGCGGTGGCCGGTGCCGCCGCAACGCATTGAATGGATTTTTTCTCAGCCTCCGACCTGCGTAGGAGGATGTGCCTTCAGCGAGGGATGGAAGCGGCCAATTCCGAGCTCTCCAGGAAGAATGCGCGGTTATCAGCGAGTTTCTCGATCATGAAGTCAATAAAAGTCCTCACCCGCAGAGACTGTTCCGCCCGGTGCCCATAGTAGATATAGATGGCGCCGCACTGGCTGACATGCTGCATGAGCAAGGGCACGAGCCGGCCGCTACGGATATGCGGCATGGCCTCGAAACTCCCTAGCTGTCCGATGCCAAGACCCGACAACACCGCCCGTGTCTCCATCGCGGTGTCATTCACGCAAATGACGGCCGGTATGTCCCGATGCACAATCTCGTCGCCGATCTGGAACTGCCATTGGGCGACCTTGCCCGTATTTGCCCACCGATAGCCAGTGCAGCTGTGCTGGCTCAGTTCGTCTATCGTTTGAGGAGCGCCGTGGCGTTCGATGTAGTCCGGCGAAGCACAAACGATCAACTGAATGGGCACGAGCCGCCGCGCAATCGACCCTCCCGAGGGCGGCGGCCCACCCCGGAAACCGACATCGGCGCGTCCGCTCACCAGGTCGGTGAACTGGTCATCGAGCTCGATGTCGAGCTGCACTTTGGGATGGGACTGGTGGAATAATTCGAAAAATTGCCAAAGCACGGACAGCCCCAGCGACTGGGGAGCGTTGATGCGCAATATCCCGTTTACTTCTTCCTTGGACCGGCGCGCTTCGTCCAGAGACGACGACAGTATGGCCAGTGCCGGTTTCACGCTGTCGAACAGGCGCTGGCCTTCTTCCGTCAAACTCAGCTTGCGCGTGGTCCGGTGGAACAGGCGCACGCCAAGTGATTTTTCCAGCTGGATCACCGATTGGCTGGCCGCCTGGGGCGAGATGCCCTGGTCGATGGCCGCGCGCCGCAAACTGCCCAGCGTTGCCGTGCGGACGAAGACGGTAATGGCGCGGATATCGTTCATGGAACAATGATGATTAGCAAGTTTTAGTTGATTATCATTCTAGCATTTGACCACTAGTTCATGCCAATTTTTGCTTCTATCATTCGCCCTTTAAGCACCTCGGGAGCAGAATGATGAAGAACGTTCAACAGCACGAATTCAAGCGCGTCTGGTTGATCACCGGTGCATCCAGGGGCATCGGCGCATTGATTGCAGAGGCGGCACTGGCGGACGGCAATGCGGTGGTCGCAACCGGGCGTAACGCGGCAGCGGTCGTCGAGCGGCTCGGCACGTGCGCCGCGTTGCTGCCGCTTGCCCTCGACGTGACGAATGAGGAGCAAATCAGGCTGGGCGTGCGCGTTGCGCTGGAACATTTTGGGCGTATTGACGTGCTCGTCAATAATGCGGGCTTTGGTCTGCTGGCTGCCGTGGAAGAGTCTGGCGATGCGGATGTGAGACGGATGTTTGACACGAATGTCTTCGGCTTGCTGAACGTAACGCGCGCCGTGCTGCCCACAATGCGGGCGCAGCGTTCCGGTCACGTGATCAATATTTCATCGATCGGCGGCTATCAGGCCGCGGCAGGTTTCGGGGTGTATTCATCGACAAAATTTGCCGTCGAAGGCATCACGGAAGCCATGCATACCGAACTCAAGCCACTGGGCATTCACGCCACCGTCGTTGAACCAGGTTATTTCCGCACCGACTTCCTCGATGCCTCGTCGCTGCTCGTAGCGCCCGATGAAATTGGCGATTACGCGGCGACTTCGGGCGCCGTGCGCAGACAAGCGTTAGCGCTGAACCACAATCAGCCCGGTGATCCCCAAAAATTGGCGGCCGCGATGCTCCGCGTCGTAGACGCGCCCAATCCGCCACTGCGTCTTCCCATGGGCACTGACACGCTGGCTGCGATTGCCGCAAAAAACGCCTTTGTGGCACAGGAAATGGAGGCGTGGCGCGACCTCTCCGCATCGACGGATTTTCCCGCCTGACAGAGCCCGAGCGTGGGGGCCATGCCTGAATTTGCCCATATAAGCGATTCGCAGCTGCATCACCCCGATTCTTGAAACCATGATTGATATCGTTCGCTGGCAAGGAATAAAGCATGAGCGCACCTGATTCTGTTGGCAAAGTTCTGCACCATCACATACGGCGGATGTCAGGACGCGATCCGCACGAGCTGCACCGTGTCGCATCGTCCCTGGAATTGTTATTCGACCTGACTTTCGTCACATGCTTTGCGTTTGCCGCTGCACAGTTCGCACACGCAATCGCGGCAGGCCATTACGCCAGCGCGCTCATCGGATTTGGCTTTTCGAGCCTGTGTATCTGCTGGGCCTGGTTCAATTTCACGTGGTTTGCATCGGCCTACGACACTGACGACTGGATTTTTCGCATCACGACGATGGTACAGATGACGGGTGTGCTGGTGCTGGCGGTCGGTTTGCCGCGCCTGTTCTCCTCGCTCGAACAGGGCCAGCAGCTCGATAACTCGGTGATGGTACTTGGCTACGTGATCATGCGCGCGGCGATGATATGTCAATGGTTGCGGGCAGCGAGGCAAGACTTTGCACGGCGCCGCGCGTGCCTCACCTATGCCGCTGCCATTGCGATGGCACAGATAGGCTGGATAGCGATTATTCTTTTCCCTTTCTCGATGGGCGTGACCATTGTCCTCGTTGTCCTCTGGTTTCTCATCGAGTTCGCCGGCCCCGTGCTGGCGGAGCGCAAGGATGGCGGTACGCCCTGGCACGCGGAGCACATTGCCGAACGTTACAGCCTGTTCGCCATCCTTGCCTTGGGTGAGGGACTGGTCGGGACGGTCGCGACCTTGTCCGCCGAAATAGAGCACCAGGGCTGGACACTGGAAACGGCGCTCGCCTGTATTGCAGGCGTCGGACTGACCTTTGGCATGTGGTGGGTGTACTCCATTCTGCCGTCGGCGAATGTGCTGCACGTGCATCGCTCGCGCGCTTTCATCTGGAGCTATGGGCAGATACTGATCATTGCATCTATTGTGGCAACGGGGGCTGGCCTTGACGTCGCGGCGAACCTGATTGAAAACAAGGCCCATATCGGCACACTCCCGGCCCTGCTCGCCACTGCGATTCCCGTGGCCCTTTTCCTCGCCTTGATTTATGCGCTCCACTATTTTCTTGTGCGCCGCTACGACCAACTGCATATGTGGCTTTTGCTTGCAACAGCTGCCGTCATCGCGACGGCGGTCATGGCGGCGACCTTTGGCGCGAATATCGTTGAATGTCTCGGTATTCTGCTCTTTGCACCGGTCATCACGGTCGTCGGCTATGAGGTACTGGGACATCGTCACCAGAACGAAATGCTCACGCGCCGCTAATGCGCGACGCAGTGGGTGAAGCGATTGCAGGCTGTTGATACGGCTGCCGGCAAGCAAACCTGACATTTTTATCTTTTATGATACTTTTCTGAAGAATTTCATTTTTACGCTCATTCATTCATTGATTACGACAATTGTCATTCTCAAATGACGGGATAGTCCGTGGCCATACGCTTTCACAGCCATGACGGCCGGTCAATGCGTATTGTTCGAGTATTGCTGCTGCAGTTAAAACAGGAGGAGCACTCATGATTCGATTGGTGTTGCTGTTATTGGGCGTCGAATATCTACGCAAGCGCTGGCGCAGTATCCTGTTGATCGGATTGATCTGGCTGCTCGCAGGCCTGGTCATATTTATCGACGCACTCGATAACGCGCTGTACTTCCCGATCAATTTCTTTGCTTATCTGTTCCTGGCCGAAGGCCTGGCAACACTGGCGGTGGCATGGACCGGTGTCGGCGGCCAGCGCATCCTGCGATACGTGAAAGGCTGCGCCGTGGTGCTGGCGGCGATGCTGATTTTCGCCGGTCACCACCATGGCAATTTCCTGTTATCGATGATTTTTGGGACGCTGTTTCTCGCCGATGGCCTGATACAGTGCATTTCCGCCTACATGGTCCGCTATCGCCGCTGGCGCGTGGCCTTCTCCTGGGGCGTGGCCGAGATTGCGCTGGCAATTTTCTTTTATCAGCCCTACCCGACGCATTATGTCGGCACACTGCCGTATTGCCTGGGCTTGTTTTTGATGTTTGGCGGCGCCAACTTGATCGCCCTGGCCGCCCGTGTTCGCCGCATGAACGGCAATCCGGCCCTGTCGGAATCGCTGCAGCCCGACGTTCAGCCGGATGAGCACCGTGCTTCCGCATTCACGCAAGTGGAGTGGGAAGGCCCTCCCGCGGATCATGAACAGGCGCTGACGGTGCATGTCTGGACGCCTTCCGGTTCAGCCAAGTCGCCCACTCAGAATTATCCGATCGTCGACCGCTATATCGCCGCGGTCGATGTCAACGGCGTGATCTCCACCGGGCATGCGGCATTGGAGTCGCCGGAGGGTATTTATATCAGCCTGTATCCGAGTGTGGAGATCGACCGTTCGCCCGACGATTTCGGGCGCCTGCTGCGCGCCACCCGCGAGAATGACGTACCGGGCGTATTCCAGCCCGATTACGCGACAGAATCGAAGGCATGGTGCCCGTCCACCGTTCAGGTCCGTATCCGGAATTACGACCCGCGCCAGCTGCAGTCTTTCTGGCGGCAGTATCGCAAGGACGCGACTTACAATCTCACGCATCGTAATTGTTCCAGTACGGTCGCCCGGGCCCTGGAAGCGGCTATCGATGGCGCCGTTGGCCGTCTGTACGGGGAGCGCGCCGGCTGGAGAGTGTTTTTCCGCATCCTGGCGACGCCGGAACTGTGGGTCGCCGCCCAGATCCGCAAGCGTGCGGTGACGATGGCGTGGACGCCCGGGCTGACGCTCGATTATTCCCGAGCGCTCAGCATGCTGGCCGACCCGCGTCCGTTCGCCTGGTGGAAATTGGCGAGGACCGCCTTCAGCCGGATGGCGCAATTGCGCCGCGAATGGCGCGCCCAGGACCATGGCGCCACGGATCTTCGCGAGCAGCCCGAGGAAGGCGCCATGCGTGACAAGCGCGCGTAGTTCGCCGCCGCTGCATTGAAATAGATGGCCCTAGACGACTGGTCTAATTGTGCTACAATGCCTCGCATGAAAGCTGAATACACCGACGTGCGCCAGCACATTATCGACCAGGGCAAGGCCATCATCACGCGCAAGGGCTTTGCCGGCGTGGGGCTGAACGAGATTTTGTCGGCCGCCGACGTGCCCAAGGGTTCGTTCTACCATTACTTCAAGTCCAAGGAGTTGTTTGGCGAGGCAATGCTGGAAGATTACGTCACCGGCTACCTGGCCGAAATGGAAGGCGTGCTGGGCCAGCCTGGCAAGAACGCGGCGCAGTCGCTGATGGCGTATTGGTCCAGCTGGGCCAGCTGGACCAGCGAGAGCCTCGATGGCAGCGCTTGCGATTGCCGCTGCCTGGTGGTCAAGCTCAGCAGCGAAGTGGCGGACATGTCGGAACCGATGCGCGTGGCGCTGCTCGACGGCACCCACCGCATCATCGCCAGGCTGGCCCTGGCCATCGCGCGGGGCAGGGTGGACGATACCCTGCCATCGGTGGCCGATCCGGCGCAGATGGCCGCCACCTTGTACCAGCTGTGGCTGGGTGCGGCCATGCTGACCAAGCTGCGGCGCGACGCCAGCGCCTTGCAGACGGCCTGGCGTGCGACCCTGGCGATGTTGCAGCTGCCGCCGGACAGCGACACATAGGCAGAAAACCAAACAAACAAAGCAAACAAGCGGGCGCACCACGTCCGCGTTTTTTGAACCGCATTCTAGACGACCAGTCTAATAATAAAGGAGCAGCAGTATGAAGAATTTTGAATTCCATAACCCGACCAAGATCGTGTTCGGTGCTGATACCGTCGCCAAATTGTCCACCCTGGTGCCGCACGATGCGCGCGTGCTGATTTTGTACGGCGGCGCCAGCGCGGAAAAGACCGGTACCCTGGCCGAGGTGCGAGCTACTCTTGCGCAGGGCCAGCGCAGCGTGCAGGAGTTTGGCGGCATCGAACCCAATCCCAGCTACGAAACCCTGATGCGCGCCGTCGCCCAGGTACGCAATGAAAAGCTGGACTTCCTGCTGGCCGTCGGTGGCGGCTCCGTGATCGACGGCACCAAGTTCGTCGCCGCTGCCGCCCTGTACGAGGGTGAGCCGTGGGAAATCGCCGAGCGCGGCGGTGCCAATGTGCATTGCGCCCTGCCGTTCGGCACGGTGCTGACCTTGCCGGCCACGGGGTCGGAAATGAACAGCGGCGGCGTGGTGACGAAGAAAGCCACGCATGCCAAGCTGAGTTTTCGCAACCCGCTGCTGTATCCGCAGTTTTCCGTGCTCGACCCCAGCAAGACTTTCACCTTGCCGGCCACGCAGGTGGCCAATGGCCTGGTCGACGCCTTTGTCCACACGACGGAGCAGTATCTGACCTATCCGGTGCAGGCGAAGGTGCAGGACCGCTTTGCCGAAGGCTTGCTGCAAACCCTGGTCGAGATCGCGCCGCAGGCGGTCGCTTCGCCCGACGATTACGATACCCGCGCCAACCTGATGTGGACGGCCACCCTGGCCCTGAATGGCCTGATCGGCGCCGGCGTGCCGCAGGACTGGGCCACCCACATGATCGGCCACGAATTGACGGCCCTGTACGACATCGACCATGCGCGCACCCTGGCCCTGGTGTTGCCGGCCCTGCTGGACGTACAGCGCGAGCAGAAACGCGGCAAATTGCTACAGTATGGCGAACGTGTCTGGAACATCACGGAAGGCGGCGACGACGAGCGCATCGATGCCGCCATCGCCCGCACGCGCACCTTCTTTGAAGGCCTGGGCATCCCGACCCGTTTGTCGGCCTATCAACTGGGCCAGGAAGCGGTGGAAGCGGTACTGAAGCAGCTGGAAGCACATGGCATGACCTCACTCGGCGAACACCGCGATATCGACCTCGCGCGCAGCCGCCGTATCCTCGAAGCAGCACTGTAACCCTGACATAAAAGGACACAATATGAACATCCTGATGGTACTGACCTCGCACGACCAACTCGGTAACACCGGCAAGAAAACCGGCTTCTGGCTGGAAGAATTCGCCGCTCCCTACTACGTCTTGCAAGAAGCGGGCGCGAAGCTGACGGTAGTGTCGCCCAACGGCGGCCAGCCGCCGCTGGACCCGAAAAGCGACGAGCCGGAGTCGCAAACGGACGCCACGCGCCGCTTCAAGCAGGACGCCGCTGCGCAAGCCGTGCTGGCCAACACGGGCAAGCTGGCCGACGTGAAAGCGGCAGACTTTGACGCCGTGTTCTACCCGGGCGGCCATGGCCCGCTGTGGGACCTGGCAGAAGACCCGCACTCGATCGCGCTGATCGAGCAGATGATCGCCGCTGGCAAGCCCGTCGCCGCCGTCTGCCACGCGCCCGGCGTGCTGCGCCACGTGAAAGCGCTTGATGGCACGCCGCTGGTGCGCGGCAAGCAGGTGACGGGCTTTACGAATACCGAGGAAGATGCCGTCGGCTTGACGGCCATCGTGCCTTTCCTCGTCGAGGACATGCTCAAGGAAAACGGCGGCGTGTACTCGAAGCTGGGCGACTGGCAGCCGTACGCCGTCACCGACGGCTTGCTGGTCACGGGCCAGAATCCCGCATCGTCGGAAGCGGCCGCGCAGGCGCTGCTCAAGCTGCTGGGCTGATACCCCGGTAGCGCATCCGCCGCTGGTCGTCACGCCACAGTGCGTCCGGCGGCCATGCCCGCCAGGATCAGGCCGACCGAGGCGTGCCATTGCGTCTCGTTGGCGGGCCTGCCCGCCAGCGCATAGCCGTGCAGGAAATCGACGAGCGCATCGCGCCCGCGCAGCCGGGTTTTCTTGTCCAGCTCGAGACCGTCGACGGCCAGTTCGAACAGCGCCGTGAACCGCTGTGCCACGTCGGCTTGCTCCACCAGCCCGCGCGCCATCAGGCGCACGAAGTAGGGCGTGGCGCTGACCAGTTCCAGATACAGCGCGCACAGCGCCAGCAGGCGTCGTGGCGCTGTCTGGCGCCGCGTAAATGGCGGCTGCTGCGGATCGAGCGCGGCAAAGCGCTGTGCCATCAGGGCCAGCAATAATTCCTCTTTTCCCGCGTAGTAGTGATACACGGCCATGGCGTCGACGCCCAGGTGTTGCGCCAGCGCGCGCATGGAAAACGCCTCGCCTTTTTCTTCCAGCAGCGCCAGGGCCGCCTGCAGGATGCTGGCGCTGTCCAGTGCGGGCAGCGCGCGGCGCGGACGCCCGGCGCGGCGCACGGGAGATTCCTTGGCTTGAAGTTTTGGGGTTTTCATGGGCATAATTCTACACTGTAGAATTAAATCAAGGAAAACCCATGCAAAAACCTTTTGTCAGCGTTTTTCTCGGCATCAGCCTCGATGGCTGCATCGCGGGAGAAAATGGCGACCTGTCCTGGCTGGCCGAACTGGCGCCCGACTCGCCCGACGCCACCGGCTACACGGCATTGATGGAGCAGGTCGATACCTTGCTGATCGGCCGCACCACGTATGACGCCGTGCTGGGGTTCGAACCGTGGCCGTATGCGGGCAAGCGCGTGCAGGTATTGAGCCACCGCGGCTTCGCGCCGCGCCATGGTGAACAGCGCCGCGAAGGCAGCGTGCGGGACGTGCTGGAAGCGCTGGCGGAAGAGGGGCGCCGCCACGTGTATCTCGATGGCGGCGCCGTTATCCGCGCCGGTTTGCGCGAGGGCGTCATCGACAGCCTGACCTTGTCCGTGCTGCCCGTGGTGCTGGGCAAGGGCGTGCGCCTGTTCGAGGACGGCTTGCCGCGCAGCGACTGGCGCCTGGACGGCACGCGCCAGCTGCCTAGCGGCGTGGTGCAGCTGCGCTATCGGAAAAATTAACCCGCGCTGGCGATGTCGACGATGAAGCCGGGATCGTAGCGTTCATTTTCCGGCGTGCCGTCGGGCCGCTTGTAGCCGCAAGGGTTGCACACGACGCGGCAATCCTGCACGCGATAGTCGAGCGAGGCGTGCATGTGGCCATGCACCCACAGGTCCGCCTGCGCCACCAGTTCATCGAGCTGCGAGGCAAACGCCGGCGAGCCGAGATTGGTCGCGTATTGCGCTTCCACCGACAGCATCGAGGGCGCCATGTGCGTAATGACGACCGTCTTGCCCTCGAAGGGTTGCGCCAGCTGCCGCTCCAGCCAGGCGCGGTGCTGCGCGTGCAGCTGCGCCGTGTCGGCGGCGCACAAGAGACGCGGCGTGTCGCCGCCCGTGCTGATGCGCTTGTAGTCGGGCATGTAGGCTTGCGCCGCGCTCAATGCTTCGTCCCGGCGCTCCTCGCCGAACAGCAGGAAATCCGTCCACAGCGTAATGCCGAGAAAACGCACGCCGCCGAGCGTCACCGCGTCGCCGTCGAGCAGGCTGATGTTCGCGCCGTGCGCATTGGCGCTGGCGCAGGCGTCGCGCACGGCATCCTGCATGTGCTCGAGCTGGTGGCCATAGCCCTCGTGATTGCCGTGCACGTACAGCACGGGCAGGGCGCCGAAAGTGCGCGCGGCCCAGGCGATGGCGTTGCTGCCCGTGTCGATGTCGCCGGCCAGGATCACCGCGTCGGGGCGGCAGGCGGCAAGGTCGATGGCGGGCGTGTCGTCACCCCAGACTTCCAGGTGCAGGTCGGACAGGATCAGCAGACGCATGGCGATAGGAGAGCAGTGAATGGGCCTCTATCGTAGCGCAAACGGCTTGCCTTGCGGCGGCGTGCTTGACCGCGCACCGCAGGCGACGTTACCCTGTGGCATCGATTACCGCAACTTACCCTGGAGCCGCATGCCGCCTTTCTTCCTTCCCAAGACCTTGCTCAGTATCGCGCTGGCCGCCATGGCGCTGCCGTTGACGGCGCACGGCGCCACGCCCGCCGCCGATCCATTGACGCAGCCGATCGCCTCGCCGTATGCGGCGCAGTGGAACCGTCCGCAGCAGCCTGCGCGCATCCACGGGGACACGTATTACGTGGGTGTGGGTGGCTTGAGCGTGGTGCTGATCGATACGCGCGACGGCTTGATCCTGATCGACGGCGCGCTGCCGCAATCGGTGGCCGCCATCAAGGAGCATATCCTCGAGCTGGGCTTTCGTCTGGAAGACATCAAGTTCATCCTGAATACGGAAGCGCATTTCGACCATTCGGGCGGCATCGCCGCCCTGGCCCGCGACAGTGGCGCGCAAGTGGTCGCCAGTCCGCTGGGAGCGCAGGCGCTGCGCGCGGGATCGGTGCTCGCTGCGGATCCGCAGGCGGGCGAAATCGAGCCCATGCCGGCCGTGGAAAATGTGCGTGAGATCGCCGACGGCGAAACCCTGCAGCTGGGTGACGTGACCGTCACGGCGCGCTACACGCCCGGTCATACGCCGGGCAGCACCAGCTGGACCTGGGTGTCGTGCGAGGATGCGGAGCGCACGGACTGCCTGAACGTGGTGTTTGGCGCCAGCCTCACGCCGGTGGGTGCCGACGATTTTCACTTCATCGGCGATGCGGGCCATGCCGACCTGACGCCGGCCTTCCGCCGTACCATGCGGGACTTCGCCAAGCTGCCGTGCGACATCCTGATCTCGGCCCACCCCGACCATTCCGGCGGCGACCGCAAGCTGACGCAATTGCTGGAAGGCGTCACGCCGAATCCCTTCATCGATGCGCAGGCGTGCGGCAGTTACGCAGCCAAGAATGAAGCGAAGCTCGATGCCCGCATCGCCAAGGAAAAAGCCATGGCTGGCGAGACTGCGACAAAATAACAACGTTGTCGCCTTCACCATGAAAAGCGGTTGACGCACTGCAGCATCCGGTGCAGAATCAGCGTTCGCAATTCAGATTAACCAACAAAAGAAAGGAACCCCATGTTCGAGCAGGCTGGCAGCAAGTCGTACCTCCACTAGCCCCGCGCATGACGCTCGGGGCCATCGGCATCTTGCCGATCCCGAGCCGGTGTCCTTGAAAACCCCGGTGAGGAAACTCGCCGGGGTTTTTTGGTTTACCAGTACCCCGGCATAACGCAGACATCAGGAACACCGTTATGCCCATTCATCAGACACTGCGCGGCGCCCATGTGCCCGTGCATATTTTTACCGACGATATCGACGCGCAGGCATTGCGCCAGCTGCACAATATCGCCAGCCTGCCCATCGTCCATCCGTATGTGGCGGCCATGCCCGATGTCCATGCCGGCATCGGCGCCACCGTCGGCAGCGTGATTCCCACGCGCGGCGCCGTCATTCCGGCCGCCGTGGGCGTGGACATCGGCTGCGGCATGAACGCCGTGCGTACCACCCTGACGGCCAGCGACTTGCCCGACAACCTGGCGCGCCTGCGCAGCGCCATCGAAGCGGAGGTGCCCGTCGGCTTCGAGCAGCACGACTGGAGCCGCGTGCAGGGTTCGCGCCATGCGCGCGCCGTGCGCCCCCTCGCCGGCCGCCTGGAGCACATCGTCGAGCGCCACCGCGGCATCGCCAAGATGCTGCGCCAGTGCGAACGCACGTGGATCTGCCAGGCCGGCACCCTCGGCGGCGGCAACCATTTCATCGAGATCTGCCTCGACGAGGAACAGCGCGTGTGGATCATGCTGCATTCGGGCTCGCGCGGCATCGGCAACGCCATCGGCCGCTACTTCATCGCTGCCGCGCAGAAGGACATGCGTCGCCACCAGCTGCAGCTGCCGGACGCGGACCTGGCCTATCTGAGTGCAGGCTCCACGGTGTTCGACGACTATGTGGAAGCGGTGGACTGGGCGCAGGATTACGCGCTGCTCAACCGCAGCGAGATGATGCGCCGCGTGCTCGACGTGCTGGCGAAGTTCGCGCCGCCGTTCCAGCTCGACGGGGAAGCGATCAACTGCCACCACAACTACATCGCGCGCGAAACGCATGGCAATGCCGATTTGTACGTGACGCGCAAGGGCGCCATTTCGGCGCGGCAGGGAGAGCTGGGCATCATCCCCGGCAGCATGGGCGCGCGCAGCTTCATCGTGCGCGGCAAGGGCAATCCGCAGTCGTTGTGTTCCTGCTCGCACGGAGCGGGGCGCAGCATGAGCCGCAGCGAGGCGAAGCGCCGCTATGATCGCTTCGACCTGGCCGAGCAGACTGCCGGCATCGAATGCCGCAAGGATGGCGGCGTGGTCGACGAGATTCCGACCGCCTATAAAAATATCGACGCCGTGATGGCGCACCAGAGCGACCTGGTGGAAATGGTGCATACCTTGCGCCAGGTCGTCTGCATCAAGGGTTGAAGGGAGAGCATATGAAAATCAAAGTGAAAGCCACGTCCAAGCCGCGCAATCCGCTGGTGGCGGCAGCGAAACTGCGCGGCGGCGCCGGTGCGCACCAGTCGGAAGTGTCGCCGCGCGCGGCGCGCAGGGCCGGCAAGCACCGCCTGCAGCAAATGCTTGCGGGCCGCCTCAAAGCTGACGATTAGCGCGCCGGATTAACGCGACGGCAGCTCGATGATGAAGTTCGGATCAAAAGCGGGATTTTGCGGCGCGCCGCTGCGCGCCTTGTAGCCGCAGGGGTTCGATACGACGCGGCAGTGGCCGATGCGGTAGTCGCGCGAGACGTGCAGGTGGCCATGCACCCACAGGTCCGCCTGCGCTGCCAGGTCGTCCAGGCGCGAAGCGTAGCCGGGCGAACACCCTTCGCTGCCGTAGGCATCGTCGACCGACTGCAAGGAGGGCGCCATGTGGCTGATGACCACCGTGCGGCCATCGAAGGGCTGCGCCAGCTCGCGCGCCAGCCACGCTTTTTGCTGCGCGTGGAACATGGCCGTGTCGGCCGCGCGCAGCTTGCGAAAGCCCATGCCGGCCAGACGGATGCGCTTGTAGTCGTTCATGACGGGCATGGCCGCTTGCCGCGTGTCGTCGCCCAGCAGGCGGAAATCCGTCCACAGGGTGGCGCCCAGGAAGCGCACGGCGTTGCCTGCCTGGTCGGTGATGACGTGGGTGTCGGCGTCGAGAAAATGCACGTTGGGCGTGGCGGCGCAGGCCGCGCGCAGCTCCTGGCGCACCTTGTCCAGATGGTGGCCATAGCCTTCGTGGTTGCCGTGCACGTACAGCACGGGCAGGCCCGCAAACGTGGTGGCGGCCCAGGCGACGGCGCGGGTGCCCGTGTCGATATCGCCGGCCAGGATGACGGCGTCGGGACAGCTGAGCGCGAGGTCGCCCTGCGGCGCTTCGTCGCGCCACAGCTCGTGGTGCAGGTCCGACAGTACCAATATACGCATGCTGTTTTCATGCCTGTTGAAAGGGCGCCATCGTACCTGAAGACCTTCACTCTTCCGGCAGCGCGGCGAAGCTGTGCGCCAGGTAGTCGATCAGCGCGCGCACGGCCGGCAGCAGGCCGCGTCGCGACGGAAACACGGCGTGGATGATTTCGCGCTGCGGCCGCCATTGCTCCATCAGCGGCAGCAGGCTGCCATTGGCCACCTGTTCGGTGATCATCATGGTTGGCAGCTGCACCACGCCCACGCCGGCCACGGCCGCGTCGCGCAAGGTCAGCATGTCGCCCGTGACGAAGCGCGGCGTATGGCGCAGCTGGGCGCGCGCGCCATTGGGACCATGCAAATCCCACTGGTAGTGCTGTTGCGGCATGCCCAGGGCCAGGCTGGGCCAGTCTGCCAGGTCGGCTGGCGCCTTCGGCATGGGCGCGCCGGCAAACAGCAAGGGGCTGCCCACCATGCACTGGCCCCGTTCGGCCAGCACGCGCAGCACCAGGTCGCTGTCGGGCAGTGGCGGCGGGCGCACGCGGATGGCCACGTCGATACCTTCGGCCACCAGGTCGACGCGGCGGTTGCTCGCTTCGAGCAGCAGGGTCACTTGCGGATGCGCGCGCATGAAACCGGCCAGCATGGGCGCGACCAGCGACTGCAGCAGGGCGATGGGGCAGGACAGGCGCACCGTGCCGCGTGGCGCGGCCCGCGTCAGTTCGATCGCTTCCTGCGCCGCTTCCGCTTCCACCAGCATCGCCTTGCAATGCTCGTAAAACGTCTGCCCCACGTCGGTGACGGAGAAATGCCGCGTCGTGCGCTGCAGCAGGCGCGCGCCGAGGCGCTCTTCCAGCAGCGCGATGCGCCGGCTCAGTTTGGATTTCGGCATGCCCAGCGCGCGCCCGGCCGGCGCGAAGCCGCCATGGTCGACCACCTGCACGAAGTAATACAAGTCATTCAAATCCTGCATGCCGCCTCCTGGATTGTTCTATTTTCGGAACGCTGATGGCCTATTTTACCGTCTACCGGCTTCATCGTTGCAAGCGTATTCTGTCTCCATCGTAATGCAAACCCCCAACAGGAGATCGAGATGAACAAAGTCACAGGTATCTACAGCGCACCGCGCCAGCACTGGGTAGGCGATGGTTTTCCCGTGCGCTCGATGTTTTCGTACGGTAGCCATGGCAAGCAGCTGAGCCCCTTCCTGCTGCTCGACTATGCCGGCCCCGCCGAGTTTGCGCCCGGCACGCGTCCGCCCGGCGTCGGCTCGCACCCGCACCGCGGCTTTGAAACGGTGACCATCGTCTACAAGGGCGAAGTGGCGCACCGCGATTCGACGGGCCAGGGCGGCGTGATCGGCCCCGGCGACGTGCAATGGATGACGGCCGGCGCCGGCATCCTGCATGAAGAGTTTCACTCGCCTGCCTTCACGCAGTCGGGCGGCACCCTGGAAATGGTGCAGCTGTGGGTGAACCTGCCGGCGAAAAACAAGATGACGGCGCCCGGCTACCAGGCCATCACCAGCGACACGATTCCCACGGTGGCGCTGCCGGACGGCGGCGGCTCGGTGCGCGTGATCGCGGGCGACTTCGCTGGTCAGCATGGCCCGGCCCGCACGTTCTCGCCGATGCAGGTGTGGGACGTGCGCCTGGCCCAGGGCAAGCTGACGGAGCTGCCCGTGGCCAAGGGCTGGAGCACGGCGCTGATCGTGCTGCATGGCACGGTGCTGGTCAATGGCGAGAGCGTGGTGCGCGAAGCGCAGATGGCGCTGTTCGAGCGCGATGGCGACAGCATCACCGTCGAGGCGAACAACGACGCCGTGGTGCTGCTGCTGAGCGGCGAGCCGATCGACGAGCCCATCGTCGGCCATGGCCCCTTCGTCATGAACACCGAAGCGGAAATCGCGCAGGCGTTCGAGGATTTCAACAGCGGCCGCTTCGCCCGCATCGCAAAATAATTTGTGCAGTCAATTTGTGTAGTACCTGTGCCGCATTCCGCGGCACGGTTTTTCAGGAGACCACCATGAGCACCCCCGCCAATTTCCAAGGTTTGCCACCGATGATCGATCCCGACGACGCCGTCATGCTGCTGATCGACCACCAGAGCGGCTTGTTCCAGCTGGTGCGCGACATCGAGCAGCACGTGCTGCGCGGCCACGTCACGGCGCTGGCCAAGCTGTCGCGCCTGGCCAAGATGCCGACGTTTACCACCGCTTCCGTGCCCGACGGCCCGAACGGCCCCTTGATCCCGGAAATCCACCATTTCAATCCGGAAGCCGTCTACATCCCGCGCACGGGCCAGATCAATGCCTGGGACAATCCGGCCTGGGTCGAGGCCATCGAAAAGACGGGCCGCAAGACCCTGCTGATCGCCGGCACGCTCACCAGCGTATGCATGGCCTTTCCCACCATCAGCGCGCTGGCGGCCGGTTATAAAGTGTTTGCCATCATCGACGCCTCGGGCAACTGGTCGAAGATGGCCACCGACATCACCATGGCGCGCGTGACGCAGGCGGGCGCCGTGCCGATCGACACGTATGCCGTGCTGGCTGAAGTGATGAGCACCTGGAACCGCGCCGATGCGATGGAATTTGCCGCCATCATGACCGACCACATCGTGCCGCCATACCGCGCGCTGATCGAAAGCTACGACAAGGCGCAGGGCGTGCAAAAGAATGGCCGCGAAACCAAGCTGGAAATCCTCGAGGCGGCATCCAAGGGCTGATTGCCGCTACGGCGTTTCGTAGCTGTTGCGTATCGCCGCCAGCACGCCGCGCTGTTCCAGGCGCGTGATGGCGGCGTTCAGGCGCGCCAGGTCGGCGGCGCTGGTCGTGCGGGCATTGAGCATCAGGTGCACGGGCGCGCGCAAGGCGAGGAAGGGCAGGGCGGCCAGGGCCACGCCCTGCTGGCGCGCTTCGTGGCGCACGGCCAGCACGTCACCCAGCAGCAGGTCGGCGCGGCCCGCGTCGAGCATGAGGATGCCTTGCCGGAAGCTGCCGAAGGTATTCAGGCGGCCATCCTTTTCCAGCGCCGGACGGGTCGCCGCATAGTCTGCCCCGTACCAGCCCACCTTGGGCGCCAGCAGGCTGGCCTTGCCGCGCGCGAGCTGCGCGAAGCTGGCGACCTGGCGCTGCACGACGGGCGCGCCGGCCTTGCCGAAGATGCCCACGGTTTCATCGCGGTAGCTGACGCTGAAACGCGCATACGCGTGGCGTTCCGACGTGTCGGAGGCGGCAGGCATCAGGTCCAGTCCCCCTTTCTGGAACAGCAACTGGCGCCGCGCCGTCGGCAGTTCCGGCAAGGTCACCAGGATGCAGTGCGCTTCCCTGAAGATGGCGCGCAGCAGTTCCAGGTCCAGGCCCGTATAGCTGCCCTGCGCATCGCGGTAGACATATGGCGGCCATTGCTCGAGCGCCATCGTCATGCGGCAGGCCTGGGTGGGCAGGACGCTGCCGGACAGCGTTGCCGCAAGCAGCACGTGGCGCAAGCGCATGGAACATCTCCGCAGTGGTTCAAGGGTAGTACTGAGCAATTTGCCAGAATGGCCACGGAAGTCAAGCGGTGCATGGCCGGTTGCGGATATCAAATGGGCTATAGTGGCGGCTGTCTTCATCCAAAGGAAATCCGCTTGACTCCCCCGCTCGAGATCGCCGCCAACGTGCTGATGACCGTTTCCATTGTCCTGGCCGGACGCAACAACATTCATTCCTGGTGGATCGGCATCGTCGGCTGCGTGCTGTTTGCCGTGCTGTTTTTCCAGGTCAACCTGTACGCCGACGTGATGCTGCAGCTGTTTTTCATCGTCACCTGCGTCATCGGCTGGCTGCAATGGCGGCGCGGCGCCGGTGGCAAGCCCTTGCCGATCACGCGCACGGGCTGGCGCAGCCTGGCTTGGGTGGTGCCGGCCGGCATCGCTTCCGTGGTGATCTACGGCATGCTGCTGCACCGCTTTACGAATGCCTACGCGCCTTTCATCGATTCGGCGGTGTTGGTATTTAGCATCATCGCGCAATTCCTGTTGATGAGCCGGCGCATCGAAACGTGGGCCTTCTGGCTGCTCGTCAACACCGTGGCCGTGCCGCTCTACTACAGCCGTGGCCTGTACCTGACGGCCGTCCTGTATGCGGCCTACTGGGTCAACGCCCTCATTTCCTGGTACTGGTGGAGCGTGCAGGCACGCCGCGCGGCGGCCGTGCCGCAGGAGATGGCCGACGCCTGATATTTCCATATACCAAGTCCTTAGATTCAAATCATATATACAATCAATTTTTAATTCGTTCACGCGCTAAAGACACCGGGATATAGTGGCCTTTCCCCGCTTACCGGTGTTTTTTATGTTGCGTTTTACCCTTTCTGCCTGTTTTTACGCCGCCCGGCACCAGCTGACCATGCAATGCATGGCGCAGTGGATGCCGGTGCGTGCCCGTCCACGCATCCCCTGAGTCACCCATCCGTTTCATTGCCGTTTGCCCGCTGGCCCACCCGGTCCGCGTGCCCCTGCTCGGCCTTTTTTACTGAAAAAGGCTGCAATCCCAATAAGAGGAAACCATGTTCAAACCACTCGCCATCAGTCTTGCCATCGCCGCCGCCTTTCCCGCCGTCTCCACCATCGCCCATGCCGAAGAGGACATGCTGCGCGTCAACGTCACCGGATCGAATATCCGCGTCAGCGAAAAAGAGGGCGCCAGCGCCGTGCAAGTCATCACGGCCAAGGAATTGAAAGCCAGCGGCAAGACCAGCGTGTCGGACGTGCTGCGCTCGATTTCCGCCAACAGCGGCAACAGCTACAACGAGCAATATACGGGCAGTTTCTCGGCCGGCACGTCGGGCCTGTCGCTGCGCGGCATCGGCCAGAAAAATACCCTGATCCTGGTGAACGGCAAGCGCGTGGCCAGCTATGCGACGGCGCAAAACCTGCAGGAAACCTTTGTCGACCTGAACAGCCTGCCGATGGCGGCCGTGCAGCGCATCGAGGTGCTCAAGGATGGCGCCTCGTCCATCTACGGTTCCGACGCCGTGGCCGGCGTCGTCAACATCATCCTGTACAAGGAATTCACGGGCACGGACATCACGGCGCAGTGGGGCGGCTCGACGGAAGGCACGGGCCAGCATGAAAAGAGCGCGGCGCTGCAGACGGGTTTCGGCAAGCTCGAGGAAGACGGCTACAGCCTGGTCTTCTCGATCGACACGCAGCAGCGCGACAAGCTGCAGCAAAGCGACGTGGCGTGGATGCGTGATGCGGATTTCCGCAAGCAGCAGCGTGGCGCGCTGGGCTGGGTCGCCACCAATTATGCTGGCAGCGATCCCACGCGGAGCCTGGGCGGCGTGCGCAGCCCGTTGCAACTGGTCAATTATGGCGACATCTCGCCGGGCAAGACGGGGCAAGTGCTCGCGTATAACCCGTCGCCATATAAAACCCTGATTCCCGGCATCCAGCGCGTGCACACGGCCGCGCGCGCCACCTTCAAGCTGAACGCGGACACGGAAGCGTACGTCGACCTGCTGCACAGTTATTCGCGCGCCGACCAGACCTTCAGCGCGCCGCTCACCGTCAACAATGCCACGCGCGTGTGGAACAACGCGACCCAGGCGCTCGACACGATCCCCGTCGTGCTGCCTGTCGGCCACCCGAACAATCCGGGCGCCACGCCCCTGCCGTTCACGGCCACCCTGTTCGACCTGGGACCGCGCCTGAAGCAGGACCGGGTCACCTTCTACCGCGCGCTGGCGGGCGTCAAGGGGACGCTGGCGGGCTGGGACTGGGATGCGGCCGTGGGCCACTCGAGCAGCAAGCTGGAAGAAACCGTGCAGAACTTCGTCAACCGCTACGAATTCCAGCAGGTGCTGGCCGACGGCAGCTATAACTTCTTCGACCAGTCGCAAAACAGCGAAGCGGTGCGCAACCGCCTGCGCCTGTCGACCCTGCGTCCGGCCGAATCGACTCTCGACACCGTCGATTTCTCGGCTTCGAAAGACCTGTGGCAATTGCCGGCCGGTCCGCTGGGCTTTGCCGCCGGTGCCCAGTGGCGCCGCGAAAAGATGGATTCGCAAACCTCGACGGCCGTGCTGTCGGGCACCGAGCTGCGCCCGGCCATCAACATCATCAACGGCTCGCGCAGCGTGTCGGCCCTGTTTGCCGAATTCAACGTGCCCGTCGTGAAAGACCTGTCCGTCAACCTGGCGGGCCGCGCCGACCATTACAGCGATTTCGGCAACGCGTTTTCGCCGAAAGCCAGCGCGCGCTACCAGGCGGCGCCATGGCTGCTGGTACGCGGCACCGTGTCGCGCGGCTTCCGCGCGCCGTCGCTGCCGGAAATCACGCAAAGCACGGCCGTCAGCTATGTCAGCGTGCTTGATCCGCGCGACCCGATCACGCCCACGCAGACGCGCGGCGTGACGGCCATTACCATCGCCAATACGGCGCTGCGTCCGGAACGGTCGAACAACCTGAACCTGGGCGTGGTGGTGTCGCCGACCAGCAGTTCGAGCATCGGCCTCGATTACTACCGCATCAAGCAAGATGGCGTGATCGGCACGGAAAGCGCCACCACCACGCTCGCCAACGAAGCGTCGGCGCCGCAGAAGATCACGCGCGATGCCGATGGCCGCATCACGACCCTGTACCGCCAGTACCGTAACCAGGGACAGCGCGAAGTGTCGGGCATCGACCTCGACCTGCGCCAGCGCTTCGTCGACAGGGACTGGGGCAAGCTGACCCTGGCCGGCCAGCTGAGCCGCGTGCTGCGCTTTGCCGAACCGCTGTCCGACGGCGCGCCGCTCACGGACGGCGCCGGCACCAATTACTTCGGTTCGATCCCGAAATGGCGCGGCGTCACGTCGGCCACCTGGGAGCAGGGCAAGTGGTCGTCCACGCTCACCTGGAATTACGTGGGCAGCTATGCGCAAAACACGCACCTCGATGAATCCGTGGCCGCCTTCAGCACCTTCGACGTGACCACCAGCTGGCAGGTGACGCCAGCGGCGAACGTCACCTTCATCGTGCAAAACCTGGCCAACAAGCGCGCGCCGTGGGATTACTCGGCATCAGGCTTCGACTATACGCAAGCGGACCCGCGCGGCCGCTTCGCGTCGTTAAAACTGAACTACAAGTTCTAGTGACCGTTTGACACCTGCCGCCCCGTCTGCTCGTGCAGGCGCTGGCGGTAGGCGCTGGGCGTGACGCCCATGCGTTCGCGAAAGGCCGTGGCGAAGTTGCCCGCGTTGTGAAAACCGATCAGCAGGGCGATATCCTGCACGTCGATGTCGGTCTGCTGCAGCAATTCCACGCCGCGGGCGATGCGCGCTTCGCGGATGAAGGCGAAGACCGTCATGCCAGTCTGCTCGCGGAACATCAGGGTCAGCTTTTCGCGGTAGGTGCCCACGCTGCGGGCGATGTCGGACAAGTTGGGCAAGCTGCCCAGGTTGTCGAGGATCAGCTGCTTGACGGCATTGACGAAGACGAGGTCCGGATGATGCTGCCGCTCGCTGATCGGCGCCGCTGCCGGCAGGGTACTGTTGCTTCTACGCATCAATCCCAGGTGGATATGGATGCGCGCGGCCAGTTCTTCCGGCAGGAAGGGCTTGGAAATGTAGTCGACGCCGCCCACCTGCAAGCCCATGATGCGCTCCTTGGCGGCATCGGCGCCGCTGAGAAAGATCACGGGTATCGGTTCCGTCTCGGGATTGGCCTTGAGCAAACGACACGCCGTGTAGCCATCCATTTCGGGCATGCGCACGTCGAGCAGGATCAGGTCGGGATGCGTGGCCAATGCCAGCTGGTAGCCCTGGTAGCCATTGAAGGCAATGCTGAAACGGTAGGGCTGCTCGCTGAGCAGCTCCATCAGCATGCGCTGCTCGAACGCGGAATCGTCCACGATCAGGATATTCTTTTTGATGGTTTCGCTGGTCAATGGCATGGCATGGATGACTTAACCAAATAGCAAGTTGTAGCTTATTATGCCTCGCTTTTTCTTTTTTTTCTGCTTTTCTCTTGTTTCAAAAGATGTTTCTCCGCCAGAAGAAGCGCGGATTTCCCAGATCGCCAATAATTCAATCATGCATTGATTTTAAGCAATGTCGCTTGCCAAAAAATCTGTTTTGCACATGCTGCAAACAATGCCGGAGTCCCCGGGTTCCTGACTCTCGGCACCAGTATGTTGTCGTCCTGGTTTGCGTGCCCAAGAAAACGCCGGCAATACCGTGACTATCCTCGATGCCCCTCATATTGGTGGGCTCATTAATGATGTTCCATCATCAGGAGGTATCATGTTGCGAGTTATTTCCCCCCGCCTTATCGTTGCCGCCAGCGTGGCCGTGGCCGCCGCAGCCCTCCTGCCTCGCGATGCGGACGCCGCCGTGTATCTGAATGGCAGCGCCACCATCAACTTTGACGTCACCCTGAAAATCATCGCCAATTGCACCATCGGCGCGGCCAATCTCGACTTTGGTCAAAGTCAGGGTGTACTGGCTACTGCCGTTAACGTCAATACGACCGTGAACGTCACCTGCACCAATACCACGTTGTACAACGTGGGCTTGACGGCCGGCACGGGCGCGGGCTCGAGCGGCACCACGCGCTATATGAGCGGCACGGGCGGCAATACGGGGACGGTGCAGTTCAACCTGTACCAGACGGCTGGCAGCACCTTGTGGGGCGATACGCAGGGCACGAATACCGTCGGCGGCACCGGCAATGGCTCATCGCAGCCGATCACCGTGTACGGCAATATTCCGCCGCAGGCGACACCGGCGCCCGATACCTACAAGTCGACCATCACGGCCACCGTTTACTTTTAAGCCAGGCGCTGCGTGAAGGCCGCCGCCGCCTCCCTGATGAAAAGCGTGCTGGCGCTGCTGGCCTGTTGCGCCGCGGGCGCACATGGCGCCAATCTGCAGATTTCGCCGGTGACGCTCAATTTGCGCGCCGCACAGAATGCAGCGGGCATCAACCTGCAAAACCTCGGCGACCAGCCCATCTACGGGCAGGTGCGGGTGTTCGCCTGGGAACAGCGCGATGGCGAGGAAACCCTGGCGCCCACGCAGGAACTGGTGGCCAGTCCGCCCATCGTCGAAATCGCCGCCAACAGCCGGCAAACCATCCGCCTCGTGCGTGCCCAGGCTGGCCCCGTCGCGCAGGAAAAGACGTATCGCGTGCTCATCGATGAAGTCAGCCGCGAGGATGATGGCGGGCGCAGCGGCGTCGATATCCGCCTGCGCTACTCGGTGCCCGTGTTCGTGCTGCCGGCCGGTGCGCCGGGCAAGGAAATACTCGACTGGCAAGTCTTTCGTGAGCGGGGCGAGTGGATGTTGCGCGTCAAGAACAGCGGCAATTTCCATGCGCAGATCGGCGCGATGACGTTGACGAACCAGGCGGGCAAGGAATTTGTCATCAGCAAGGGCCTGTTTGGCTATGTCCTGGCGGCACGCATGCGCGTATGGCGCCTGCCCGTCGCCAGGGAGGCCGAACTGGATGGACCGTTGAGTATTGCGGTGAACGTGAATGCAAAGGCGCTCGTTGCCACGAATTCGACACCTTGAACCGGGCCGCCATGGCGCGCAGGCATCCTTGCTGTTGCTGCTGCTGGCCATGGTACCGGTGGCCAGGGCCGATGGATCGACCGGCGAGACGGGCGCCGATCCGGGACCGGCCAGCTTGCCCAGCGACCCGATGGCGCCGAATGAACTGTATCTGGAGGTGATTGTGAATGCTGAATCAACCGGGCTGATCTTGCGCTTTACCCAGGTGGGCAAAGGCTTGCGCAGCAGTGTCGCGAACTTGCAGCAGCTGGGGCTGGACCCGGCGCGCCTGTCCGCACCCGGTCAGACCGAGGTGGCGCTCGATGCGATTCCCGGACTCAGCTATGAATATGATGCGGCGCGCCAGAGCGTGTCGCTGCAGGTGGCGGACGACTTGCGCTCGCCGTACCGCATCGATGCGCGCCTGGCCCCGCAGACGCCGCCGTCGCGCGTCACGCCCGGCGCCGTCCTCAATTACGAAGCCTATGCGGAATTGGGCCGGACGCGGCGCGCCGCCATCTTCAACGACTTGCGCTATTTCAATGACAGCGGCGTGTTCAGCAATACCGGCACCGTGAACCTGGGCTCGGACCAGCGCAAGTACATGCGCTTTGACACCTTCTGGAGCCACGCCTATCCCGACACCCTGCAAACGTGGCAAGTGGGCGACCTGATTTCCTCGTCGCTGAGCTGGAGCCGCGCCGTGCGCGTGGGCGGCGTGCAGTGGCGCAAGAATTTCCAGCTGCGTCCCGACTTGCTGACCTTTCCCGTCGCCTCCGTCGATGGCACGGCGCTCGTGCCCTCGTCGCTGAGCCTGTACGTCAATGGCGTGCAGCAATATGCTGCCAGCGTGCCCAGCGGTCCGTTCGTGCTGAACCAGGTGGCCGGCATCAATGGCGCAGGGCAAGCCACCCTCATCACGCGCGACGCCCTGGGACGCAGCGTGACGACCGTGCTGCCCCTGTACGTCGATACGCGCATGCTCGCTGGCGGCTTGAGCGATTATTCGGTCGAGGCGGGCGCCGTGCGGCGCGACTATGGCCGCCGTCTGTTCGGCTATGCGCGGCAGTTCGTGGCCAGCGCTTCCGTCCGCCATGGCGTCAGCGACAGCCTCACCATCGAGGGCCATGCGGAACTGGCCGCCGGCCTGTACCAGGCGGGGGCGGGCGCGCTGGTGCGGCTGGGCCAGGCGGGCGTGCTCAGCGGTTCGCTGTCGGCCAGCGCGGGGCACAGCCGTGGCGCGCAGCTGGGCGCCGGCTATCAGTACGTGGGCCCGCGCTTCAGCGTCGATGCGCAAAGCGTGCGCGCCAGCGCCGGGTTTGGCGACCTGGCCTCGCGCGACGGCAGTCCCGTGGTGCGCGCGGCGGACCGCGTCACCGTCAGCCTGCCTTTGCCGGCAGGAAGCAGCATCAGCAGCAGCTACATCAGCTACCGCACACCGGGCGCGCCGTCCTCGAAGCTGGCCACCCTGGGCTATTCAGCCACCCTGTTTCACGGCCTGTTCCTGAACGCCAGCCTGTTCCAGGACTTGCGGCAACGCGAGAAGCGGGGGTTTTATATCGGCCTGAGCATGGCCTTCGACAACAACCTGGCCGTCAGCACGAGCGTCAGCCGGCAAAACGGCGAGAGCGGCCGCAGCGTCAGCGCGCAGCGTGCGGCGGACTTTGGCGGCGGCTTCGGCTGGAATTTGCAGGCCGGCACCGTGGGCGGCAATACCTACCGGCAGGCGCAAGTGGAATACCTGGGCAATGACGGCCGCGTGAGCGCGCGCACGCAAAGCGGTGGCATGGGCAATGCCTCGTCGCTGGGCGCGTCCGGCGCACTGGTGCTGATGGATGGCCATGTCGAGACGACGCGCCAGGTGGGCAACGGTTTTGCGCTCGTGTCCACGGGCGGCGTGAGTGATATTCCTGTGCTGCATGAAAACCGCCGGATCGGCGTGACGGGCAGGAACGGCTATCTGCTGGTGCCGAATTTGAATCCCTATGGCAATAACCAGATCAGCATCTCCACGGATGAACTCGACGTCGACGCGCGCGTGCCCGTGACCAATATGACGGTCGTGCCGCAACAGCTGGCTGGCGTGCTGGCGGCCTTTCCCGTCGAACGCTACAGCGCCGCCACCGTCATCGTGCAAGGCGCCGACGGCAAGCCGCTGGCCACGGGCTTGCCCGTGCTGCATGTGCAAAGCGGCAAGCAGACGGTCGTGGGCTTTGACGGCATCATTTTCGTCGACGACCTGCGCGAGCAGAATCAGTTGCAAGTGGGCGAGGGCGACAGCGCGTGCACGGTCGGCTTTGCGTACGTGCGTCCTGCCGCGGGCGGCTTGCCCGTGATCGGCCCGCTGCGCTGCGTTGTCACTGCCTCCGCCGGAGGAGGCCGCTGATGCGCCGCCTGCTGTTATGGCTGACCCTGCTGCTGGGCTGCGCCTGGGGCAGCGTGGCGCAGGCTGCCGATACCTGCACGGTCAGCATGACGAATATCGATTTCGGTTCCGTCAGCCCGATTTCCGGCACCGATTACGTGGCGCAGGCCACGGGCACCTTCAGTTGCCTGTTTTCATCGCTGAACCTGGGACAGTTGCTCACGCCCAATGCGCAAGTGTGCATTTCGCTGGGGCTGGGCACGAATTCCACGTCGGCCCTGCCGCGCAAGCTGGGCAATGGCAGCAACCGCATGGATTACAACGTGTACGTGGACAACTCGTATGCGACGGCGAAGATATGGGGAGGTGCCGGCGTGGCGGGCGCACCGTCGACCTTTGGCATGACCCTGTCAGCCGGCTTGCTGGCCCCGCCCGGCACGTATTCCACCACCTTTACCGTGTACGCCAAGATTCCTGCCGGCGCGGCCCTGGCCGCCGTGCCCACGGTCGCCAACGCCAATACCGTCTATACGTCGAGTTTTGCGGGCGCGGGCACCTACACCTACACCACGTATGGCCTCGTCAACCTGCAAGGGTGCACGGCCACCAGCGGCAGTTTCGGCTTCACGGTCAATGCCACGGCCATCAACGATTGCACCATCGCGGCCACGCCGATGGCGTTCGCGAACGCCTCCATTCTGACGGGCAACTTGCGCAGCACCAGCACCTTGTCCGTGCGCTGCGTGAATAACAACGCCTACCAGATTGCCCTGAACGGCGGCAGCGTGGCGGCCAATGTGGCCAACCGGCAAATGAAAAATCTCTTAACGACGGACAAGGTCAGCTACCTGCTGTCGTCCACCCTCGATGGCCCGCTCTGGGGCGATGGCACGGCGGGCACGAGCATGGTGACGGGCACGGGGACGGGCTCCAGCGTGCCGCTGACGATATACGGCCGCGTGCCGGCGCAGGTGTCGCCGCGTCCCGGCGACTACAAGGACACAGTGACGGCAACGATTTATTTTTAGAACGTGACGGTGACGAGGCCGGCGCCCGATGGCGTCGCCTGCTGGTGCAGCAGGTAGGGCGTGTTGTGCTGGCAGCGTACCTGGGTGCTGTTGCGTTGCGAGACGACAGTGCACGCTTCCTGCACGACGAAGGTAGCCTGCAGCGTCGCGGAAGCGGTGGTACCGGCGGTGGTGGTCTGGCAGAGGGACAGGGCGAGCAGGGCAGGCAGTACGGCAAGCTTCAAAGGGGTCATCGTGAACGCATCGAGTGAAAAACGGGCGTGGACAGCAGCGCCGCAAGGCGTGGCTGGTACCGTTTTCGCACCGGGATTGGGGGAGCAGAACCAGCCATGATTGTACTTGAACAAGGAAAGTGTGAGTTTTCGTGTATTTTCAGCCCGTCGCAAGGGCAAGCACCTCACTTTCAAAATGATAGTAACTAAGTTTCCGTGTTGCAACTGAAATTTTTTTCGATTGTTGTGTTGGATCAATGTGAGGAGATGGCCATGAAACATACCAACTTTAATAATTTGCCTTGCCCGATTGCGCGCAGCCTGGGCAAGGTGGGCGAATGGTGGAGCATCCTCATCCTGCGCGAAGCGTTTTATGGCAAGACGCGCTTCGACGAATTTGAAAAAAGCCTCAAGATCGCGCCCACCATCCTGACGCGCCGCCTGGCCGACCTGGTGGAGGGCGGCTTGATGACGCGCCGCCTGTATTGCGCCAAGCCGCCCCGCTACGACTATGTGCTGACCAAGTCCGGGCGCGCCTTCAAGCCCGTCCTGCTGGCGTTTATCGCCTGGGGCAATGAAAACTTCGCGCCGGAAGGCGCCAGCCTCGTCATCGCCAGCCGCGACACGGGCCTGGCCGCCGATCCTGTGCTGGTCGACGCGACGACGGGCTTGCCCATCAATGACGAGTATTACGCGTTCGCGCCAGGGCCTGCCGCCAGCGACAGCATGCGCAGCATCATCCTCGATGCGGAAAAAAGCAGCGGCATTGCGCCCAAGCCGAAGGCGCCGGCGGCCAACCGTGGCTGGGTGGCGGAAGGGCATCTGGCCTGAGGACGCGCTGGCGGAGGTGCGCAGAGTTTGGCGCAAAGCAAGACGGACTGCACGGCATGGCCTTACCGTCGCACTATGCAATGCAAGTGCGGCGCAGGCCCGGTTGTGCAGGGCATGGCGCCATCCGTGACCCGATGTCCGTTGAAGGAGTATTCCGATGAGCACACTGCAACAACATGCCTGCCGCGCCGCCACCGTGCTGGCGCTGGCCGCCCTGCTGGGCGCCTGTAGCCATGGCCCGCATCACCCGGGCGGCCATGACGTCACCTTGACGGGCGCGCAGGAAGTGCCGGCCAACACCAGCACGGCCAGCGGCAGCAGCTCCATCCGCGTCGACCGCGACCGCAGCGTCAGCGGCGGCGTGCGCTATACGGGCATGGTGGCCACCGTCGCGCATATCCATGAAGCGCCGGCGGGCGCCAACGGCCCCGTCATCGTGCCGCTTGTGAAAACGGCCGAAGGCATGTTTGCCGTGCCGCCGAACACCATGCTCACGCCGCCCCAGTACGCGAGCTACCAGGCCGGCAACCTGTACGTGAACGTGCACAGCGCCGCCTACCCGGCCGGCGAGATCCGCGCCCAGCTCAAGCCCTAGCCGACGGCGCTTTTCAGAAACCTCCTTGGGCCGCGCGAGCGGCCTTTTTTTGCGCCAGGCGGCCAGCCGGTAACGCGCGCTACAATGGCGTTTCATGCTGACCATCCTCGCCATCACCTTTCCCTTCTTCGCCCTGGTGCTGTGCGGCTACCTGGCCGTGCGGCGCACGCTGCTGCCGCTGGCCGCCATCGGCGGCTTGAACAGTTTTGTCCTGTACTTCGCGCTTCCCTGCATGCTGTACCGCTTCGGCGCCGCCACGCCCATCGCGCAGCTGCTTAATGCCAGCGTGTTCGGCGTGTATCTGCTGTGCGCCCTGATCATGGTCGGCGTCACCACGGCCATGACCCTGAGCCACCGCATCGACTGGAACAACGCCGCCTTCGGTGCGCTGGTGGCGGCCTTCCCGAACACGGGCTTCATGGGCGTGCCCCTGCTATTGACCTTGCTCGGGCCCCGTTCTTCCGGCCCCGTCATCGTCACCATCGTCGTCGACATGTTGATTACCAGCTCGCTGTGCATCGCGCTGTCGCGTATCGGCAGCGGCGGCGCGCACGGCAGCCGCGCCGCCATCGTCAACGCCATGAAAGGCATGGCCGGCAACCCGATGCCGTGGGCGATCGTGCTGGGCGCGCTGTCGTCGTGGCTGGAGCTGGCCTTGCCCAAGCCGTTGATGCAGACGGTGGGCTTGCTGGCCGACGCCGCCTCGCCGGTTGCCCTGTTTACCATCGGCGCCGTGCTGGCCCGTTCGCAAATGAGTACGGCCGACCCGGCGCCGCCGGGAGAATATGTGCCCGTGGCGCTGAAAAAACTGCTGCTGCATCCGCTGCTGGTGTGGGGCACCGGCCACGCGGCCATCGCGCTGGGCGTGCCGCTCGATCCGTTCGCGCTGACCTGCATGGTGCTGGTGGCTTGCCTGCCCAGCGCCAGCAACGTCTCGCTGCTGTCGGAACGCTTCGGCGCGAACACGGCGCGCATCGCCCGCATTATTTTAGTCTCGACGGCGCTGTCTTTTTTGACGTTTTCGGCGGCCGTCAGCTGGCTGGCGTGACGTTGGCGGCGATCAGCGCGCCGAGCGCCTGCGCCGCTCCCGGCTGCGTGTCCAGCGCCAGGCCGTGCGCCATGGTGGCCTGGTCCTGCATGCTGCGGTTCTGTCCCAGCTTCCATTTGCCCGTGATGCGCGTGAGGGGAATCTCGATGCCGACGATGGCTTTGAGCATCTTGTCGATATAGTCGGCCGGGGCATCGCTCACCTGCCACGGCGCGGCGAGCCCCGCCTCATGGCGCGCCGTCAGCCGCGTTACCAGTCCCAGCAGCCACGCCGCGTCGTCGATGGCGCGCAGGGGGCCGTGGGCGTGCACCACCGCGTAATTAAAGGTCGGCACTTCCTTGCCGCTGCGCTGCTTTTCCGCATACCAGGCGGGCGTGATGTAGGCGTGCGGGCCCTGGAAGATCACCATGCAGTCGGTACCTGCGGCGCGCCACAGCGGGTTGGCGCGCGCCACGTGGGCGCGCAGGGTGCCGAACGGAGCGTCAGACGTGGGCGCGGCGATCTCGAACGGCAGGTGGTCGGCGCACAAGCCATCGGCACCGTGGCGCACCAGCGCCCCCAGCGGATGCGCGGCCATCAAGCCACGCAGCACGTCGAGGCGTTCTTCGCGAAAGCTGGCAGGCGAGTACATTTATTCGGCTCCTTCCACGACCACGTCGGCCGTCAGCGAATTGGCGATGTAGCAGCGCTCGTGCGCGTCGTGGTGCAGGGCCGCCAGCGCCTCGGGCGATGGCGGCGTTCCCGCAAAGACGATGCGCGGACGCAGCACGATGCGCGTCATGGCCAGGCGGCCTGCCGCATTTTTTCCCAGGTCGCCGACGGCGGCGTCGCGGTAGCCGTCGATGACGTAGCCGCGCTGCGCTGCCAGCGACAGGAAGAACAGCATGTGGCAGCTCGACGTGGCCGCCACCAGCGCTTCTTCCGGATCGATGTTTGCTTCCACCGACATGGGCAGCGGCACGGACAGGGGCGACGACGAGGCGGCTACGGTCAGGCCGCCGTCGAACTGCCATTCATGGCCACGGCTGTAGCGCTGGCCGGCAAAATCCTGGCCGTCGCGCTGCCAGGCCACGGTGGCGAAAAACTGATGCATGGATGCTCCGCAAGAGTAAAGGGGATGCGCCATCTTAGCGCCAGTTTTGGCTATTTAAAATATCCAATAAGTGCTATCTTGAAGCTACCAATTCAAGAGCCCTCCACCATGCCAGCTTCCCATTTGCACCAGATCATCGCCGCCTTGCCGCTGCAGCGCGACGCCAGCGAGCCGCTGTTTCGCCAGCTGTATGCGGTCATCAAGGCGGCCATCCTCGACGGCCGCATAAGTCCCGGCATGCAGCTACCGCCCACGCGCGATTTTTGCCGCCTGCTGGACGTGTCGCGCCAGACGGTGCTCAATGCGTATGCGTTGTTGACGGCGGAAGGTTATCTCGATGGCGCCGTGGGGCGCGGCACCTTCGTCAGCCGCGACGTTCCGCTGCCGGCGCCTGTCCCTGCCGCGGCGCCCGGCCTGCTGCGCCCCCTGTCGGCGCGCGGCCAGGGCGTGGTGGCGGCCATGCGCCAGGTGGCGGTGCACCGTGGCCCGCTGCGCGCCTTCCGCGTCGGCATGCCGCGCATCGACCATTTTCCGTTCGACGTATGGAACCGCCTGGAAGCGCGGCGCTGGCGCCGGCCCGACCACCATTTCGGCTACAGCGACCCGGCCGGCTATCTGCCGCTGCGCGAGCTGCTGTGCGTGTATCTGAAGGCGTCGCGCGGAGTCCAGTGCACGCCGCAGCAAATTGTGATTACCTCCGGTTCGCAGCAGGCGCTGTTCTTGCTGTCGACCATTTTGCTGGCGCAGGGCGATGCGGCCTGGATGGAGTCGCCCGGCTACCGGGGCGCCAGTGGTCCCTTGCGCGCGGCCGGCGCGCGGGTCTTTCCCGTCCCCGTCGATGCGCAGGGGCTGGATGTGGCGTATGGCGTGGCGCACTGTCCGCAGGCGAAGCTGGCGTACGTGACGCCATCGCACCAGATGCCGCTGGGCGTGAGCATGAGCTTGCCCCGCCGGCTGGCCTTGCTGGCCTGGGCCGCGCACAATAAAGCGTGGCTGGTGGAAGACGATTACGACAGCGAATACCGCTACACGGGTGCGCCGCTCGCTTCCCTGCAAAGTCTGGACCGGGCCGGCTGCGTGGTCTACGTCGGCACCCTGTCGAAGGTGCTGTTTCCCGGGCTGCGCTTGGGCTATATGGTGGCGCCGCCCGCGCTGGCCGACGCGCTGATGCAGGCCAAGGCCGTGATGGACCGGCACACGGCCATTGTGCCGCAGATGGCGCTGGCCGACTTCATCGCCGAGGGCCACTTTGGCCGCCATATCCGCCGCACGCGCGACAGCAATGCCGAACGGCGCGACCTGCTGGTGCGCGGCATCGCGCGCGAACTGGACGACCAGCTGGCGTGCGGTCCGACCGACAGCGGCCTGGAACTGTGCGCGTATTTTCGCGCCGGCCACGATGAAGAAACGGTCTCGCGCACGGGGCTGGCACGGGGTATCGAACTGCGTCCGCTGGGCCACTATGCCGATCCGGCGGCCGGGCCCGAGTGCGCCACGCCGCCCGGGCTGCTGCTGGGCTTTGCGGCCATCCCCCCGGACGAGATGGCGCACGGCTTGCAGGAACTGGGGCGCATCCTGCGCGGCCGATAAACTATACTGGCACTTGCCTGCACACGAAGAACACGACCATGAATATTACCCGCTGCGCCTGGGCCAACCCGGCCAATCCCCGCTATCTCGACTACCACGACACGGAGTGGGGCGTGCCCTGCCACGACGAGCGCCGGCTGTTCGAAATGCTGAACCTGGAAGGCGCGCAGGCTGGCCTGAGCTGGGAAACCATCCTCAACAAACGCGACACCTACCGCGCCGCGTTCGATGACTGGGACGCGGAAAAGATCGCCGCGTATGGCCCGGACAAGGTGGCGCAGCTGCTGGCGGACCCGGGCATCGTGCGCAACCGCCTGAAGGTGGCGGCCGCCATCACGAATGCGCAAGCCTATCTGCGCCTGCGCGCGCAAGGGCAGACCCTCGACAGCTTCCTGTGGGCCTACGTCGATGGCCAGCCCATCGTCAACAGCTGGCAGCCGGGCGAGTTTCCCGCCAAGACGGCCCTGTCCGACAAATTGTCGAAAGACTTGCTCAAGCTGGGCTTCAAGTTCGTCGGTTCGACCATCATCTACGCCTACATGCAGGGCATCGGCATGGTCAACGATCATGCGCCCGCCTGCTTTTGCCGCGCGGGGCGCTGATGCGCCGCGCGCTCGTCGTGCTCGACACGGATTTTGACGGCGCCCGCCTGCATGCCGCCTGCGTGGCGCATGGCGGGCGTGGCCTGCATTACATCGCGCTGGCACCGCGTCCCGTCGATGCGCGTCACTTGCCCGAAGAGTGGCGCGCGCAGTGGCCCCTTTGCGTGCCGGGCCTGCACCGCATGGTCTCGCACGATGGTCTCGTCACGCTCGACGTGCTGATCGGCGAGCCCGATGCCTGCCTGGCGCAATTGTCGGCGCGCGTCGATGCAGTCCACCTGGCCTGGGTGCCGGCGGCCACGCCGGTGCTGGCCCGTCTGATGATGGACGGCGCCCGCCTGCAGGCCGTGCACCTGGACGAAGCGCAGCGCGCGGCACTGCAAAAGAACGGCTTTGTTTTTGACGAGAGCCGGCTGCGCGCCGTGTTTTATGCGCGGCGGGCGGAGCACACGGCCGTCACCGCGCCCGAGAGGCGCGCCATCGTCATCGGCGCGGGCGTGGCCGGTGCGGCCGCCTGCGAACGGCTGGCCGCGCGCGGCTGGAAAGTGACCCTGGTTGAACGCCACACGCAGCCGGCCAGCGAGGCGTCGGGCAACCTGGCCGGCATCTTCATGCCGCAGCTGTCGAAGGACGACAACATCGCCACGCGCCTCGTGCGCGCCGCCTACCTGTACGCGCTGCGCTACTGGCAAGACCTGGGCGGTATCGGCAATGCTTTTGACGGCGCACAATGCGGCGTGTTGCAGCTGGCGCGCGATGCCGAACACGCGTTCGTGCAGCGGCAGATCGCCGCCAGTGGCCTGTATCCGCGCCAATTTGCCCATTGGCTGGAAGCGCCGGAAGCTGCCGCCATGCTGGGCGCGCCGGCGCCCGATGGCGCCTGGTGGTTCGAACAGGGCGGCTGGGCGCGCCCGTCCTCCGTCTGCGCGGCCATGCTGGACGCCTGCGGCAGTTTGCTCACGCGGCGCTTTTCCAGCAGCGCCCTGCGCCTGGAGCGTGGCGATCAGGAATGGCTGGTGCGCGATGCGGACGGCACCCTGGTCGCGGCCGCGCCCACGGTGATTCTGGCCGCCGGCACGGGCGCCGTGCGGTTCGAGCAGGCGGCGGGCTTGCCGCTGGACGCCGTGCGTGGCCAGGTCACGCACCTGGCCGAGGGCAGCTTGCCCTCCTTGCCCTTCGTCGTCTGCCGCGAAGCCTACATGACGCCGGCGCACGAGGGCGTCGTGTGCGTGGGCGCCAGCTACGATGCGGACGCGGACGCCAGCTTGCGCCCATCGAGCCAGGAAGACAATATCGCGAAGATCGCCGACATCCTCGGCATGGCCCCGTTCGACGCGCCGCTGGCGGGCCGCACGGGCTTTCGCTGCGTGGCGCCGGACCGCCTGCCGCTGGCCGGCGCCTTGCCCGACCCCGGCGCGCCGGGCCGCTGCGAACGCCTGCGCGACGTGCCGCGCTGGCCCGGCCTGCATGGCTTGCTCGGATACGCCTCGCGCGGCCTGATCTGGGCGCCGCTGGCGGCCGAACTGCTGGCTTGCCAGCTGGAGGGGGAGCCGCTGCCGCTGGAACGTCAGTTGGCAGAGGCGCTTGATCCTGCGCGTTTTCTACTTCGCGAACGCCGCCGCGTTTCCTGATGACACCCAAAGGCAAATTCCGGGGTCGGACCCTCAGGGTCCGACCCCGGCGTCTGCTCTTGGGTTAACAATCAAGAGATGGCGCCAACGCGCGTGAACGTTTGACCCCATATACGTTTTTCAGCTTTCCAAACTCTTTTTAATTTGTTTTCCGAACAACATAAGTTCGCTACAGTGGACTCGTGCTGGTTTTTGACGATGGAATAAAGAGGTGGAAAGATGGCTGCTGCAGAACTGATTTTCGATCCCCGCGCCGCGCACGGCGAGGCGGCTTTTGACGAAGTGCTCAATCTCGCGCGCACCCAGGCGCAGGCACAGGGCTTGCCGTATGCGGGCATCGTCAGCGCGCAGGATGCGTGGCAGCTGGTGCAGGCCGGCAAAGCCGTGCTGGTCGACGTGCGCACGAATGAAGAGCGCACTTTCGTCGGCTACGTGCCCGCCTCGCTGCACGTGGCGTGGGCCACCGGCACGGCCATGAACCGCAATCCCCGCTTTGTGCGCGAACTGGAAGCGAAGGTGGGCGGCAAGGATGCCGTCGTGGTGCTGCTGTGCCGCAGCGGCAAGCGCTCGGCCGCGGCTGCCGAAGCGGCGGCCAAGGCCGGTTTCACGCACGTCTTCAATATCGCGCAAGGCTTCGAGGGTGACCTCGACGAGCAGCAGCAGCGCGGCCACAGCGGTGGCTGGCGCTGGCATGCGCTGCCCTGGCTGCAAGATTAATTCTCTTCCGGGACCACCATGAACCAGCGAGCCATTCCCCCTGCCTCCCTTGCCGCGCAGCCGCAATGGGAGCTGCACCAGATCGTCGATGAATTGCGCGCCGTGCGCGAGCAGTGGCGCGAAGGACTGGCCAGCAACCAGGAGTGCGGCGCGCGCGAATTCCCGTCGCGCCAGCATTTGCACGACATCATCAAAGCCCTGTGTGCGGCCCTGTTCCCCATGCGCCTGGGCCCCCTCGACCTGCAGCAGGAGAGCGAGGATTTCTTCGTCGGCCACACGCTCGACACGACCCTGACGGGCTTGCACGAACAGGTGCGGCGCGAACTCAGTTACCACGCGCGCCAGCACGGCTTGCAGCAGACGGTGCCCATCGAACAGCAGGCGCTGGCCATCGTGCAGCGCTTCGCCCGCGCGCTGCCGCGCATCCGCGCCCAGCTCGACACGGACGTGGCGGCCGCCTTCCATGGCGACCCGGCCGCGCACAGCGTCGATGAAGTGCTGCTGTGCTATCCGGGCATCCTGGCCGTCATCCATTACCGCTTGGCGCACACCCTGTATGCACTGGGCGCGCCGCTGGTGGCGCGCATCATCGCCGAAGTGGCCCATTCGCAGACGGGCATCGACATCCACCCGGGCGCCATCATCGGCAGCAGTTTTTTCATCGACCATGGCACGGGCGTGGTGATCGGCGAGACGGCCATCATCGGCGAAAGGGTGCGCATTTACCAGGCCGTCACGCTGGGCGCCAAGCGCTTTCCCGCCGGCTTTGACGGCGTGCTGAAAAAGGGCCTGGCGCGCCACCCCATCGTGCAGGACGACGTGGTCATTTATGCGGGCGCGACGATTCTCGGGCGCGTGACCATCGGCCAGGGTTCCGTCATCGGCGGCAATGTCTGGCTGACCCGCAGCGTGGCGCCCGGCAGCCATGTCACGCAAGCGCACAACCAGCAGGAAGCACAGGAGTTGCCGGAGTCGCCGGCGCCACAGCCCGCTTTTGCCCACCACCCATGAGGACAGCATGTTGATCAAACAGTTTGGACTGGCCGTGCGCCAGTTGCGCGAAGGGCATGGCTGGTCGCAGGAGCGGCTGGCCGAAGCGGCCGACTTGAACCGCTCGTTCATCGGCGAAATCGAACGGGGCGCCGCCACGCCGTCGCTGCTGACGGTGGAAAAACTGGCCGTCGCGCTGGGCATCGGCCTGGCCGGATTGATGGCCCGCTGCGAACCGGAGCTGGTGGATTAGCGCCAGCACTGATGGCGATAGCATGTTGAGTAAAAGAGAGGGGCGCTCGATACTTTATTCGTTTTTCAGATAAGCATATTCACTTTTCTCATCAGGAGTAGTCATGACAGTAGCAACAGAGAGCCAGTTCGCGCTGGGCGATAACGCCGCGCGCCAGCTGGCCAATGCAAGCAAGAGCGTCCCCCAGTTATCCACGATCACGCCGCGCTGGCTCGTGCACCTGCTGCAATGGCTGCCCGTGGAAGCGGGTATCTACCGCCTCAACCGCGTAAAAAATCCGAAGGACGTGCGCGTGGCCTGCTCGCAGCGCGACGAGTCGGAACTGCCGCAAACCTTCGTCGACTACGACGAGCAGCCGCGCGAATATTTTCTCAACGCCGTCAGCACGGTGCTCGACGTGCACACGCGCGTGTCGGACCTGTACAGCAGCCCGCACGACCAGATCAAGGAGCAGCTGCGCCTGACCATCGAGACGATCAAGGAGCGCCAGGAAAGCGAGTTGATCAACAATCCCGATTACGGCCTGCTGGCCAGCGTGCACGATGACCAGCGCATCTTTACCCTGACGGGCGCGCCTACGCCGGACGACCTCGACGAACTGCTGACGAAAGTGTGGAAGGAGCCGGGCTTTTTCCTCGCCCATCCGCTGGCCATTGCCGCCTTTGGCCGCGAATGCACGCGCCGTGGCGTGCCGCCGCCGACGGTCAGCCTGTTCGGTTCTCAGTTCCTCACGTGGCGCGGCGTGCCGCTGGTGCCGTCCGACAAACTGCCGATCGAAGACGGCAAGACGAAGATCATTCTGCTGCGCGCGGGCGAGCAGCGCCAGGGCGTGATCGGCCTGTTCCAGCCTGGCCTGGCGGGCGAGCAAAGCCCCGGCCTGTCCGTGCGCTTCATGGGCATCAACCGCCACGCGATTTCGTCCTATCTGATTTCGCTGTATTGCTCGCTGGCCGTGCTGACCGACGATGCGCTGGCCGTACTGGAAGACGTGGAGATCGGTAAATACCATGACTACCCAGACACCTACAAGTGATGGCGCGGCGGGCTTGCCTGCCGTCCCGTTCTTGCCCGACGAAGCGACCTTGAACCGCCTGGCGGGCGAGTTTTTTGCGCGTCTGCCCGGGTTAGATAAATCGCCCAGCCTCGGCGGTTCCGGCAGCGTGCTCGATGCGGCGCCCCGCTATGCGAACCGCCCGCCGCCGCAGCCCGGCCCTTCCTTCGCCGCCATCGCTCCCGGCGTGGCGACGGCGCAAGTGCCGCCCGTGACGGCGCCGCCGGAGGCACCGATTGCGCCGGCGCCGGCTTCCGTGCCGACGCCGCGTGCATCAAGCATTGGTGTGCCGTCACCTTATTATTTTGTCGGCGGCGCGCATGGCTATCCGGCGTCGGACGGCAAGCTCGATGGCCTGGCGCAGCAGGGGCTGGGGCAGGCGGCGCCCGATGATCTGCGAGGGCTGTTTGCCACGCCGCAGCGTTCGCCCGCGCGCCAGCTGCCCGTATCGCCGGCCAACAGCCAGCCCGCGTTCTATTTCCAGACCGAGCTGCCAGCGCGGCAGCAAGGGCAAACGCCGGCGCCATTCGACGTGCACGCCGTGCGGCGCGACTTTCCCGTGCTGGCCGAACGGGTCAACGGCAAGCCGCTGGCCTGGTTCGACAATGCGGCCACCACGCACAAGCCGCAATCGGTGATCGACCGCGTGTCGTATTTCTATGCGCACGAGAATTCGAACATCCACCGCGCGGCGCACGCATTGGCGGCGCGCGCCAGCGATGCCTATGAAGCGGCGCGCGCCAAGGTGGCCAATTTCCTCGGCGCCGCCTCGGCCAATGAAATCATTTTCGTGCGTGGCGCCACGGAAGGCATCAACCTGATCGCCAACACGTTCGGGCGCAAGTACATCGGCAGCGGCGACGAGATCATCGTCTCGCAGCTCGAGCACCACGCCAATATCGTGCCGTGGCAGCAGCTGGCGGCGGAGAAGGGCGCGACCTTGCGCGTGATTCCCGTCGACGACAGCGGGCAGATCATCCTCGATGAATTCCGCAAGCTGCTCAACGGGCGCACGAAACTGGTGTCCGTGACGCAGGTGTCGAATGCATTGGGTACCGTGACGCCCGTGGCGCAGATCATCGCGCTGGCGCATGCGGCCGGCGTGCGCGTGCTGGTCGACGGCGCGCAAGCCGTGTCGCATCTGCGCGTGGACGTGCAGGCGCTCGGTGCCGATTTCTATGTCTTCTCGGGCCACAAGGTATTTGGCCCGACGGGCATCGGCGCCGTGTATGGCAAGGCCGACTTGCTCGAGCAACTGCCGCCATGGCAGGGCGGCGGCAACATGATCGCCGACGTCACGTTCGAGCGCACCGTCTACCAGGGCGTGCCGAACCGTTTCGAGGCGGGCACGGGCAATATCGCCGATGCCGTGGGGCTCGGTGCGGCCATCGATTACGTGCAGCGCATCGGCCTGGAAAACATCGCCGCCTACGAGCACGCGCTGCTCGAATATGCGACGCACCAGCTGCAGGCGATTCCCGGCGTGCGCCTGATCGGCACGGCGGTTGAAAAGGCGAGCGTGGCGTCGTTCGTGCTGGCCGGTTACGAGCCGGCGGAAGTGGGGCGCGCCCTGAACGACGAGGGCATCGCTGTGCGCTCGGGCCACCATTGCGCCCAGCCGATCCTGCGCCGTTTCGGCGTGGAAGCGACCGTGCGTCCCTCGTTCGCCTTCTACAACACGTACGAGGAAATCGACCGCATGATCGTCGTGGTCAAGCGCCTGGCGGGCGCGCGCCGCTGACCGTGCCAGTTTGTCAGCCTGATGCCGCCCCTGCGCCAGCGGGGGCGGCATTGTTGCATCATGTCACGGACTTTGCGCGCGGCTGGCTGGCGTCCGCAGGCTGGCGGTATAATTTATCCTTGGCAATACTCAAGCTGCGGCCCCAAGGAGATATCGCGTGGAAGATCAACACAGCTCGCCCGAGCTTTTCCTGTTCCTGGCGTCGACCGTGCACGACATGAAAAACTCGATCAGCGTGGTCAGCGGTACTTTGGAGTCGCTGCTGGCGGCCGAGCAGGCGAAAACAGCTCCTCAGGCCGATCCCGCCTATCTGCAGATGGCGCAGATGCTGTACCAGACCAAGCGCCTCAACGATAACCTGATCCAGCTGCTGGCCCTGTACAAGGAAGTGGGCAAGCCCGGCTACCCCTTTGACGTGCAGCCGCAGCTGGTCAGCCAGGTGATCGACCAGGTGGTGGACCAGGAAAAGATCCTGCTGGCCTCGAAAGGCATCCGGCTCGAGACGGCTTGTGCGCCGGAACTGATCTGGACCCTCGATGAAGACCTGGTCATCGGCGTGCTTGCGCATGCGATCAACAACGCCATCCGCTACACGAAGGACACGATACGCCTGTCCGTGCGCGAGCACGGCGGCATGCTCGAGCTGCGCGTGGAAGACAATGGCGACGGCTACACGCAGGCCTTGCTCGACGCGGGCAGCGCGGCCATGGACGGCATGGCGGCGGGCGTGAACTTTTCCACCAACAGCACGGGACTGGGCCTGTATTTTTCCAGCGAAGTGGCAAAGATGCACAAGCACCGGGGCAGCAGCGGCAGCATCGCCCTGGAAAACGGCGGCGCCCTGGGCGGCGGCTGTTTCATCCTGCGCCTGCCCTGAACGAGGATGCCATGACGACAGACAGCCACGCCACCGCCGCCGAAGCGGGCAGCACCGACTGGGCCGACAAGCATTATCTGCTGGTCGACGATTTCATCGGCATCCGCATCCTGCTGCGCGAATCGCTGCGCAACCTGGGCGCGCGCCATATCGACCAGGCGGCCAGCGGCGGCGAAGCCATGAAGCTGCTGGCCAAGACGCGCTACGACGTGGTGCTGTGCGATTACAACCTGGGCGAAGGCAAGAATGGCCAGCAAGTGCTGGAAGAGACGCGCGTGCGCAACCTGACGGCGCCGTCCAGCGTATGGCTGATGGTGTCGGCCGAGAAAAGCGTGGAATCCGTGATGGGCGCGGCCGAGCACCAGCCCGACGCCTACCTGATCAAGCCGATCACGGAAGGCGTGCTGCTGACGCGCCTGAACCGCGTGTGGCACAAGAAGCAGGTGTTCCGCGAAATCGACCAGGCCTGCATGGAAAAAGACTACTTGCGTGCGGCCAAATTGTGCGACGCGCAGATCGAGCTCAACAAGCTGCACGAGCTGGAACTGCTGCGCATGAAAGCCACTTTGCTGCTGAAAAGCGGCGAGCCGGAAAAGGCCCGCGCCGTGTACGAAAAAGTGCTGGCCGACCGCGATTACAGCTGGGCGAGGGCGGGCCTGGGCAAGATCCGCATGAATAACGGCGAACACGAGGCGGCGCGGCAGATCTTCCAGGGCGTGATCGTCGAAAACAAGTACTACATCGACGCCTACGACCAGATGGCCGTCGCCTACCAGCTGATGGGCCAGCACGAGGAAGCGTGCGGCGTGCTGGAAAAGGCGGCGCGCCTGTCGCCCAATTCCGTGCCGCGCCAGCGCAACCTGGGATTGGCGGCCCTGAAGGTCGGCAATGTCAGCATGGCGGAAAAAGCGTTTCGCAAGTGTATTTCCATCGGCGAGTTTTCCGTCATGAAGACGCCGGACGCTTACCTGGGCCTGGCGCGCGTGTGCGGCCTCAAAAAGGATGCCAAGGAGGCGCTGCAATGGCTGCTGCTGGCGCAGCGCGAATTCTCGCCCGAGCAGATCGGGCTGCGCGCGAAGATCACGGAAGGCATGGTGCACCACGAAACGGGCGACTACCGGCGTGCGCGCAAGTGCGGCGACGAACTCGAAGCCATGCTGCTTGACGACCCGGCGCGGCCCGAGAAAAGCATTTGCATGGAACTGGCGACCCTGCTGTTCGCAGTCGGCGTCAAGGATGCGCCGGCCGGCCTGCTGTGCTACGTGGTCAAGAACAACCACGACAACCAGGTGGTGCAGGACGAAGTGCAAAAGATATTCGACAAGGCGAAGATGGGCGACGAGGGCACCAGCCTGATCATCGCTTCGCGCAAGGAAGCGTCGGACCTGATGAACAAAGGCGTGCTGCTGTGGAAGACGGACAAGCTCAACGAAGCGGTGGCCTGGATGCGCACGGCGCGCGAAAAGCTGCCGAACAACCTGCGCATCCTGTTCAACTCCGCGCAAATCATCGTGTCCTTCCTGGAACAGCGGGGCTACCAGGCGGAATTGGCGGCCGAGGCCATGGAAGTGTTGTTGTATGTGGACAAAATTGCACCGGGGCAGCAGCGCTTCGCGCAATTGATGGAGCAGCTGGTGCAACTGACGCCGCCGCCCGGGCCGGAAGAGGCCGTCGAGACGCCGGAAAAAACGCCGCCGGCAGCGGAAAAAGGGGGAAAAGCCGTGCGTGAGCGTGCCGGATGATAAACTAGGGGCCAGCGTGGGTTCGCCTGCGCTTGAGTTGCTCTACAACAATAAGGAAGAAACTATGCGTGATGTGGTCAATGAAGTATACAAAAAGATGAAAGTCGGCGCCGTTGCCTGGGTACGCCCGGTGGCCGCCAAGGGAGACACGCTGGAAACATTCCAGTCTTCGTACGAGCACGCCAAGGCGCTGGCCGACGAAGGCCTGATCACGATCGGTGACGTAAAACGCCAGGCCGACAACATGATCGAGGCGATCCGCATTCATCGTATCGCCTGATCATATCGTTGACTTGCAGTGCTAGGCCTTGCCTGGCGCTTTGGCCTTGGGGGCCGCGCGTTTCGCGGGCGCCTTGCGCAGCGGGGCCTTGGCTGCCGTGCCTGCCTCCGCCGGCTTGGCGGATTTGCCGGCAGCCGGCTTGGCGCTGGCGCCACCGCCGAAACTGGCGGCCGCCGCATCGGGCGACATGGCCGTCGACACGGCTTGCTTGAACTGATCTTGTAACAAATTCCACCAGGCACTTGGATTGGCCAGCTGGGCTGCGGCCTGGCTGCCGGCATCGCTTGGCGTCGCCGCGGCCGGTTCCGGCGCGGGCGCAGGCGCCGGTTTCGGTGCAGGCGCTGGCGCCGCAGCTGCGGGTGCCGCTTGCTGGAAAAACGCGGAAGCGTAGGGCACGGATTCAAACACGGATTTCTCGCTGGCGCCGGGCTGGGTGATGGCTGCCGCCAGCGAGGCGCCCATCGATTTCAGGGTGGCGATGGTGCCGCGCTGCACTTCCAGCGCCTGGATACTGCCGCGCAGCATGCTGGTATTGAGGTTCAGCCACGCTTCGACGGCTTTCAAGTCATTGATTTTCTTGTCCAGCTCTTCCACCGACATGGTGGGCGCCGTGATGCCGGGCACGCCCATGCCGGGCACGCTCATGCTGCCCCACAGGTTCTTGACGAAGTCGAGGGTGTCGGTCACAACTGCTGCGCCCGGCATTTGGGGCATTTGCGGGTTTGCCATGCGAAATCTCCTGGTAGGTGGATGTGCCTAGCGTAGCAGATATCAGCTTGCAACTGACGCAAAGCCGCCAACATTTTCTTACATAAAACAGCAAGAGTTGAGTACGGGCAAGAAGCAGGAAGTGGGGGGAAGGCGGTACACTACGGCCTATGATGCCTGACTCCTTCTTTTCGCCACCGCGCCGCCGCACCGTCATTTTTGTCGCGGTCATTGGCGCACTGCATTACGTGGCATTGGAATGGCTCACCTCGCGCGCCAGCATGGTGCCGCTGCGGCAGGATCATGCGCAGGTGGTCAGCATGGCGCTGATCGCCGAGCCGCCCAAACCCGTGCTGGTGGCGCCGCCGCCGCCACCACCGAAGCTGCGGCCCCTGCCCGAACCCCGCTTGCCGCCACCGCCGCCGCCGACGGACCTGCCGTCGAGCGACACGGCCCAGTTCACGGCGCCCGCCAGCGACGCGCCGGAAGGGCCGGTAACGCCGGCGGCCCCGGCGGCCAGCGCGCCAGCCATCACGGCGCCCGCCCCGGCCGTGACGGAGGCGGCGGCGCCGCCCAGCCCGCCGCCGCCGCCCGTCGAGCAGGCACGGCGCTACAAGACGAATGCGCCTGCCTCGGCCCAGTTCGACCTGCACGTGGACCGGCGCGACGCCGACGGCACCAAGTGGCAGGGCGTGGCTTCCATGGCGTGGGACAACCGCGGCGACACCTACCAGCTGAAACTGGAAGTGGGCTTGAGCATGCTGATCACGCGCATCAACCTGCTGGTGCTGACCAGCGAAGGTGTGATCGATGGCAGCGGCATCGTGCCCGTCACGGCGACGGAAAAGCGCAAGGGCCGCGCGCAAACGGCCACGCATTTCAACCGCGACGCCAAGGCCATCACGTTTTCGGCCACGACGGCCACGGTGCCATGGCAGGAGGGGGCGCAGGACAAGGCGACGGTGCCGTTCCAGCTGGCCGCCATCGGCCGCGCCGACGTCAACCAGCTGGCGGGCAATATCGACATCCTCGTCGGCGAGGAAAAGGAAGCGACCGTGTTCCGTTTCCAGCTGGTGGGCGAGGAAGAACTGGAGACCAAAATGGGCCGCCTGGTGACCTGGCATTTGCGCCGGCCGCCGAAGCCCGGCACGTATTCGTCGCAGCTCGATATCTGGCTGGCGCCGTCCATGCAATGGTATCCGGTACAAATACGCAATACAGAAGCGAACGGGGCGCTGACCACGCAAACCGTGACCCAAATTCGCGTCAATGACGCTACAGGAAAATAAATGATGACTCTGACTACTTTGAAACATTTGCTGGCCGCCGGCATGCTGGCGGCCACCTTCGCTCCCGCCATGGCGGACGCGCCCGTGGGCCATCCCGTGATCAAGCGGCCGTACAAACTGGCGCCGTCGGCCGATCTCGTCTATTCGATCAAGGCGAAACAGCGCGGCATTGCGCTGTCCGGCGAATCGGTCAGCAACTGGCGCGTGGGCGACGGCAAGTATTCGCTGCTGGCCGAAACCAAGGCTGCCCTGTTCGGCAAGATCCTCGAGCAGCGCAGCGAAGGCACGGTCGACGACTACGGCCTGGCGCCAGCGCAGTTCGTGGAAAAGCGCTTCCGCAAGGAAGCGGCCACGACCACCTTCAAGCGCGACAGCAAGACCATCGTCTTCAGCGAAGGCGACGACAGCTATCCGCTGAAAGGCGGCGAGCAGGACCGTAACAGCACCGTCTGGCAACTGGTCAGCATAGCGCGCGCCACGCCCGAGAAATTCACGCCCGGCTCGGAATGGAGCTTCTTCGTTGCCGGCCGCCACGACGCCGAGCCGTGGACCTTCAAGGTCGTCAAGCAGGAAACCGTCGCCACCGGCCAGGGTCTGGTCGAAGCCGTGCACCTGGTCAAGGCGCCGCCGCCGGACAAGAAGGGCCAGCAAGTGGACCTGTGGCTGGCGCCGTCGCTGGAATGGTATCCGGTGAAGGTGACGTTCGCCGATGAAGACGGTGATTACGTGGAGCAAACCTTGCAAAAGGTCGTGCAGAAGTAAGTGCTTGCTGTTGTTGTGGGGTCAGACCCGCCGGGGGGAGGTGCCCAATGGGCGCATCCCGATTCCAAAGGAACTGACCCTTGTCCGCCCGTTTTCGCCATCAGGAGTCTTGATAAGCAGGCGCCAGCGTTGCGCCGTGTCCGCACCTCCCCCTCCCACGCGCTAAATTGCATGTCAGAACTGATATACTGACGCCCCCGCCCCGCAGCGCTGCGTTAGCCCGCTGCGCCGCCCGCTGAACACTCATCCGGAAAAGAATGATTGATATAATGGCAAGTGCAGCCGTGGCTACGGATGCAAATCAGACAGAGCAAGAGCATCACGATTCCTTGCAGGCGCATTTTCAGCCCAATATTTCGGCCGATGAAATAGAGCAAGTTTTTCACTTGAAGCGGGCGCAGCCTCTGCTGCAAGTGTTTACGGCCCTGTTCCACGGCGGTTTCGACGGCGTGCTGGTGCGTCTGCTCGTGTTGCGCGAACTCGCGTCCGATGCGGCCACGTCCGCCTATACGCGCGCCGATATCAACACGAAACTCGCCTACTTGTTGCCGGAAAGCCTGGAAACGGTCTTGCTGCGCCTGCGCTCGAACCAGTTGCTGGCCTGGGATGCGCAGCAGGGCGTGTACCGCGTCACGCCCATGGCGCGCAACGTGCTGTCGGCCATCGACAGCTTGCTGGGCCTGGGCCAGACGGAAGACGAAGCGGAAATGGGTTTTCTGTTGTCGCAGGTAGCGGGCGCGCAAGCCGTCGGCGGCGTATCGGTCGAGCAATTGCAGCACTTGCTGGGCCGCCTGGTGGACTTGACGGAGGAATTTTCCGACGCGATTGCCTCCGGTTCCGAATTCCGGCTGCGCACGGCGCAGGCGAAGTGGAACATGGCCTGCGACTGGGTGGAAAAGGGGTCCGAGATTCTCGTGGCGATTACTTCCGATGAAAACGCGGACAGCGCCACGCACAAGGCGGCGCAGGCGATCGGCCGCGCGCAAAGTAAATTGCTCAACATGCAAGGCATGTTTTCGCGCGCCCTGAACCAGATCGAGCGCCAGCGCGTGCACCTGGGCCAGTCGGGCCTGTCGACTACGGACATCAAGCGCTGGCTCTTGCTGCATGAAGACCTGGCCAGCCTGGCCGAAGGCGCCATCGACCAGCCCGTCGTGCCGCTGTTCTCCACGCCGGCCGAAATGATCGACGTGGCCGAAACGGAACTGCTGTCCGAACGGGCGGCAGGCGTGACCAATACGGGCCTGCCCAGCGGAGAGGATGCGCCCACCACCATCAGCGACGGACCCGCCATGCAGCTTGAACTCGATGACCTGTTGGACCGCCTGTCGAACTTCGCCAGCCTGGGCAATTTCCCCAGCATAGTCGAGGAAGGGCCGAAGTCCGTGCCCGTGCAGGATTCCTTGCTGCCGGCCAGCTTTGCCGTGGCGTCGTACCGCGCCTCGATGCTGCCGCTCTTGGGCGACGTCTCCGAAGCGAGCTTGCAAGGCTCGACGGCCGAACTGGCCCGCTTGCCGATTACCTTTACACCGACCGACGAGATGGTCCAACTAACCGACCCCCACGTGGCGGCCATGTCGATCGCCTCGCTTTCACTGAATGTTTCACTTGATTTAGATGGCGCCACCTTTGATGAATGACGATTCCCAAATCCTGATTGCGCGCCTGCTCACGCATCAAACCCTGCGCCGCGACGACAAGCTCGTCAAGCGCGTGCTGTCCGACGAGCTGTTCCGCGCCGAGATCGATGCGCGATTGCTGGCCTGCGGCTTGAAGCTGCTCGACAACGTGTATGCCGACCACGTGACTTTGGCCCTGACGCGCACCATCGAGCCGAAGATTTTCGGCGCGCGCGACGTGTGGCAAAACAATAATTTCGGCCTGGCGCGCGATGGCGTGGCCTTGCTGGTGGTGCTGTGGGCGCAGATCATCCTGCCCAAGCGCGAACGCCAGGAAACGCACCAGCACGCGGACGACGACCAGAACGACATGTTCGGCACGGAAAAGCCGCTGCCGCGCGCGGAAGACGCGTCGATCGGCATTTCCTACAAGGCGCTGCTGTCGGACTTCGGCGACAAGCTGGGCAAGAAGACGCGCATGGACATGAACCTGGGCACCCTGGCCAAGCTGGGCTTCATCGAGCGGCGCGGCGATTTCATCCTGGAAGGCCCGCTGCTGGACCTGATGATGGATACCGACGTGCTCAAGGAACGCATCATCAACGGCGCCCTGGCCGACGTGTTCAAGCGGGCGCCGGCGCGCCTGGTGGCCGTCAGCGATGATCCACTGCTTGACGCCGACCTGGCAGACGACTTGTCCGCCGATATCGGCGACCTGCCTGACGCTGGCGACGAGCCCGCGTCCGACCTTCCTCACTGAAAGCGCCCATGTTTCATATCAAATCACTTGAACTGGTGCACTGGGATTACTGGCAGCGCATCAAGAACATCCCGCTCGACGCGAAGATCATCACCATCGCGGGGCAGAACGGTTCCGGCAAGACCACCTTGCTCGACGCCTTGCGCACCCTGTTCGGCCTCGACTGCTCGATGGGCCGCACGTACAAGCACTATGCGCGCCATTCGGGCCAGCAGACGGCCTGGTTGCGCGCCGTGGTCGACAACAAGAACGTGGGCAAGCAGCTGTCGAACCGCCCGTTCCGCAGTTCCGGCTTCTTCAGCGACGATGAAGTGACCCTGTTTTGCCAGATCCAGAAAAATGGCGGCGACTGGAAGCGCCAGTATCTGATGCGTCCGGGCAATGTGCAGATCGAAGACATCACGGATGCCAACGACTGGCTCGGTGTGGAAAACTACCGCAAGCGCCTGGCCAATGCGGGCTTGTCGCCAGCCATGTCGAAAGTGCTGGCGCTGGAGCAGGGCGAGACGGACAAATTGTGCGAATATGCGCCGCGCCAGCTGCTCGACCTCGTGTTCCAGGTGTTTGGCGACAAGGAAGTGCTGGACGCCTACGACGAAGCCAAGCGCCACCAGCGCGACACGGAAGTGGAACTGAAACGCTTCGAGACGGAACTCGAGGCGTCGAAGACCAACCTGGAAGGCTTGCGCCTGCGCGTGGCCAATTACCACCAGTGGGAAGGCTTGCACAAGGAACGCCGCAACCTGCTGGAAGAAGTGCTGCCCAGCCTGCAGTACCACGAGGCGCGCGAAAAAGCCGCCATCGCCAGCCGGCAATTGCGCGATGCGCGCAAACCGATGGCGCAGGCGGACCAGCAACTGACGGATAAACGCAACGCGCTGGCGGCACAGGCAAAGGCCCTGTCCGACGCGCAGATGAACGAAACCCTGCTGGAGCAGGAATCGATCGGCCTGCAGAGCCGCCTTTCCCTGATCAATGCCAAGCTGAAACCGCTGGACAGCCTGCTGGAACAGAAGGAGCGTCTGCACAAGCTGGCGGCCGATTCGGGCAGCGACATCGCCGAAGTGGCGGCCCAGCTGGAACAGAAGGAAGCGGAACTGCTGCGCCAGCGCCAGCAGCGCGATGCCTTGTCGGCCCGTATCGCGGGCGAGCAGGCGACGATTGCCGCGCTGCAAGGCAAGACGGCCATGCCGGAGCCGGACAATGTGCGCGGCATGCGCCGTGCATTGCGCGACGCAGGCATTCCCCACGCGATGCTGTCGGACATCGTCGAAGTGACGGACAGCCGCTGGCAGGGCGCCGTCGAAGGCGTGCTGGGCGGTTACGCCTCGGTCGTCCTGCTCGACAAGGCCAAGGATGCGGCCGCCGCCTACCGCCTGGCCGAGAAGGAGCGCTACCGCCACTTCATCGTGCCCGACCTCGTCACGGCGCCCGTGGCGAAAGACGAGAGCTTGCTGGCCGTGGTGAAGTTTTCTGCGCCCGTGCCCAGCTGGCTGATCGAGCAGCTGTCGCGCATTGCGCGCGTCGATTCCGTCGAAGCGGGCTTTAAATTGGGCAATCACGAAGAGTGGATCACGCCCGAGGCCTACCACCGTGAACGCCGCGGCGGACGCTCGCTGTTCGTCGAAGCATCGCGCTACCGCTTCGGCCAGGCTGGCCGCAGCGGCCGCCTGGAAGCGCTGCTGCGCTCCTTGCCGGGCCTGGAAGGCCAGGAAGACACCTTGACCCTGGCGATCTCGAAGCTGGCGGCGGAAGTGGGTGCTTTAAAAGCGCGCATCGCCGGCGTCGACGCGGCCAAGGAACTCAGTGCACGCCAGGAAGAATTCGCCGAAGCGCTGCGCAATTCGAAGCCGCTCAAGGAAGAGCGCCTGGAAGTGGGCGGCCGTCTGGGCGAGCTGCAAAACCTGACGAAGAACGCCACCGTGGCGCGCACGCGTGCCGATACGGTGTGGCAAAACGCGCGCCTGGCCTTGTCGGAAGCGGAAGCCGGTTCGCGCCTCGGCTACAAGAAGCAGATTGAACAGCGCGCCGAGCATGCGCGCGCCTTGCTGGCTCTGCGCCATGCGTGGCGCCACCTGCCGAAAAGCTGGCGCCGTCCCGCGCGCCGCGCGGCGCTCGTGGCCGAGCACCAGAATGCGCACCAGGTCGATCTGCGCGTGGCCAGCCTGCAAAACAGCCTGGCGCGCGACGACTGGGAACTGGACGCGACCGTCATCGACCAGCACCACCGCCTGTCGGAGCAGCTGCACGGCCGCCAGTCGGAAACGGACGAGCGCCGCTACCAGAACAACCGCGCCATCGAAGCGACGGGCAATGCCCGCGGCGCCTACATGGAGCGCTTGCGCTACACCATCAAGACCTACAGCAAGAACATCAAGGAACTGGGCGAATTGGCCGGCATCGAAGTCCATGCCGACCCCGTGCGCCTGGAAAACGACGACGTGCAGCTGTCGCAGGCGGGCTTGCACGTGCGCTTCAAGTTCGACGGCAAGGGCGTCATCGGCATGAACGATGGCGAAGCGTCGGGCGGCCAGCAGGTGATGAAGTCGCTGGTGCTGCTGATCGGCTTGCTGAAATCGGAAGACGGTTCCGGCGGCTTCGTCTTCATCGACGAACCGTTTGCCCACCTCGATATCCGCAACATTCAACTGGTTGGCGAATTCCTGAAAAACACGGAAGCGCAATACCTGATGACGACGCCGTTGACGCACAACACGGACGTCTACGATCCGTCGGAACTCACTTTGATCACCAGCAAGAAGAAAAAGGATACCCAATGGGCGCAACCGATTTTCGTGCTGCAGCGCCGGGTCGATCCCGTATCGGGCAAGGCGGCATGATGATCGCGCGCAAGCTCCTTCTGGCCGCGGCCCTGTCGCTGTCGTTGGCAGGCACGGCCGTGGCCAACGACGGCATCGGTTCCGTCAGCGCGGGCGGCATCCTGTTCGGCAAGACGGATGCCGTGGCCATGAAAAAGGAAGTGCTCAGCGTGAGCACGGACTTGATCAAGGTCGAGTATGAATTCCTCAACGAGTCGGCCAGGGATGTGGAAGAGACGATCTTCTTCCCCTTGCCCGAATACTCGGCCGGCTACCATGGCTCGCCCACATATTACGGCCAGCCGCAGCAGTTTACCGTCGACGTCGATGGCCGGCGCAAGGACTATAAAACCACCTTCGTCGCCAAGCTCGATAGCGCCGACGTGACGGCCCGCTTGCGCCAGCTGGGCTTGTCCGACGCGCAAATTGCGTATTTCCCTTCGCACACGCCGTTCGACAAGAAGGTGGCGCCGCTGACGGCCGCGCAAAGCAAGATCATGATACGCGAAGGCTTGCTGGCCCAGCTGTACGACGAGGAATGGGTGCCGGCCTGGACCGTCAAAGTCATCTACCTGTGGCAGCAGAAATTCCCCGCCGGCAAAGTCGTGCGCGTGCGCCATCAATATGCGCCATTCGTCGCGGCCGGCCCGGGTGCGTCCTACCTGGGCGATGGCAATACATTTGAAAAGAAATACTGCGGCGACAAGGCCTTCTACAAGACGTGGAACCGCCTGGCGGCCCAGCAGGGCGAAAGCGGCTTCGTCAATGCCGTGTGGGTGTCGTACATTTTGACGACCGGTAACACCTGGAAGAATGGCATCGAAGACTTTACCTTGAACCTGATCAAGGGCAAGCCGGACGAACTGGTCAGCCTGTGCTTCCCCGGCACGTTCACCAAGATCAACCCCACCACCTTGCAAGTCAAGCTGCGCAACTTCCATCCGAAGCAGGACTTGGACGTGTACTTCGGCAATGTCGAAGGCATGGTGAGCAACGACGGTGTGGCGCCGCAGATACGGCCATAGGAACGAGCACGCAGGACGCGCTGGCCGCGCGTCACCATCATTGCTTAGGTGATATTGCTGTAAGAGCAATTAAATACACTATGGATACAAATTGCCTATAATTGCCAATTATCCAATAGTGTTCTGCCGATTCCATGTCCCTGTCCATTTCCATGCCGCTGCGCCGCCTCGGCCGTTTGTTCTGCCTTTCCTCCTCCCTCGTGGCGCCCGCCGCCTTCGCCGATAGCTACAGCGATTTCCAGCAAGCCAGCGGCCAGCTGGAAGCGCTGATGGCCAAGGCGACGCCGCAAGGCGGCTTGCCGCGCTTGGGCGATCCTGCCGTGGCGCAGCTGTTTGCCCATATCGCCGACGGCCCGCGCCTGTTCCAGGCGCCTGTCGCGGCGCTGCAGGACGTCAACCAGAGCGTGGCCGTGTGCGAGCAGGCCATGCGGCTGGGAAAAACATACTATGCGTTTGGCCTCGAACGGCCCTTGCCCATGTCCGGCACCGAATTGCAGCTGGCGCGCAGGGAACAAATGACGCAGAACTTGGCCAGCTACGGCGATGAAATGAGCACCTTGTTTGCTTTCAGCATGCATTGCCATGGCCATTTGATTGGGCTGATGGAGCAGGAATTCAGCGCCCGGCCGGCCGATGCGGTGAGCGGACCCGAGCGTCTGCGCGCGCGGGCGTTCAGCAAGAATACGGCCATTGTTTACACTGGCGTGTTGCAGTTCATGCAGGTGCCGCTGTGGAGCATGGCGCAAAAGAAAAGGATGCTGGAAGCGGCCGCGCAGCACGCCACGGCGAATGCAAATCTGATGGCGCCGCCCTTGCGCGAGCGCCTGCTGAGCAGTCTGGCCGGTGCGGACAAGGACCTCGATCCTGCCCTGGCGCCGGCCTTGGCGACGATACGCCAGGCGCTGTCGGTGACGACGTGTACGGGCCTGTGCCAGTACTACTGATTTACTCTGCTGCCTGCAGCGGCTTGTTGCGCTGGCGCCAGCGCAGCAGGCCCCACGCATACACGGCGTAGTAGCCGATGACGAGGCCGTAGGCGGCCATGGTCAGCGGGCTCTGGCCGAACGGGGGCGGCGGCACGGGCACGTCCAGGCGCGTGTTCATATAGATTTGCATGCCGCGGTACAGCAGGCGGGCGATGAACAGCATCGTGATGGTTAAGCCCAGGTAGCGGTGCTGGGTAAAGAAGAAATCCTTGCCGACCTGCTCGAAGCGCGTCAGCTTCAATCCCAGCACGCCGAGCCAGCCGCCGGCCAGTGCACCCGCGCCCAGGCTGGACAGGGGCAGGAGCTCGAATTTCGTCGTCGTCGCCAGGAACAGCAGCAGCGCGGGAAACGCGATGGCCACCAGCCAGTGGCGCCACAGCTGCGACTTCTGGCGCGCCACCAGTTTCTTCAGGCGCGAATAAATGCGCCAGACCAGCAGCGGGACCAGGAACAGCAGGGCGAGGGTAGTGGTTTCCATGTAGACATTCGGGTGCGGGTAAAACAGCGATTGTAAGCCAGATGGGGATGGGCGGCGATGCTTGTCAAACGGTAAAAGTTGCTTGTTGACATTTACATGGCATGAACGCACTATGCCCTGTCACACAGCGCCGCCATGAGCGGTGCGGTGCGCCCGCTTGTTGTCGCCACCTTCATACACTGGAGTTTCATGTCTACTCGTTTGCCTTTGCTGCCCATCACTGTCGGCCTGATGGCCTCGTCTTCCCTGGCCATGGCGCAAGATGGCGCGTATCAAGCCCCGCCCGCGCCCCTGCAAGCCATCGTCGATGCGCCGCGCGCGCCAACCCTGAGCCTGAGCCCGAAACGCAACCTGGCCGCCGTGCTGCCCACGCCATCCCTGCCCAGCATCAGCGAAGTGGCGCAGCCGGAACTGAAGCTGGCGGGCTTGCGCATCAACCCGCGCACGTATTCGGCCAGCCGTTTCAGTTTTCACACGGGACTGGGTTTGCTCGACATCGATACGCAGAAGGAAATCAAGGTCAGCGGCCTGCCCGCATCGCCCCGCATCGCCGACCTGGCCTGGTCGCCGGACCAGCGCTACCTGGCGTTTACGCACATCGCCTTCGCCGATCCCGCCAGGGGCGTGAAGGAATCGGGCGTGGAACTGTGGCTGCTCGACGTGCAGACCAAAGCGGCGCGCAAGCTGGGCAATCAATCCTTGTCGACCGTGTATGGCCGCGGCTTTTCCTGGCTGCCAGACAGCAAGACCTTGCTGGTGCAACTGAAACCGGCCAAGCTGGGCGCGGCACCCGTGGCCAGCGGCATCCCGACGGGCCCGTCCATCCAGGACAGCGTGCCGGGCGGCGGCGTCAAGCAATTGCGCACCTATCCCGACCTGCTGAAAAACGAACAGGATGCGCAGCTGTTCGAACACTACATCACCGTGCAGCTGGCCTTGCTGGACGTGGCGGGCAAGCAGCGCCTCGTCGGCCAGCCGGGCCAGTTCTCGCGCGTATCGGCCTCGCCCGATGGCAAGCACCTGCTGACGACCAGCATCGTGCGTCCATATTCGTACATCGTGCCGGCGCACGACTTTGCCCACAAGATCGACGTGCGCGACCTGAATGGCAAGGTGGTGCATGCGGTGGCGGCCTTGCCGCTGGAGGAAGGGCTGCCGCCAGGCAATGATGCCGTCTCGGCCGGCGTGCGTTCCGTCAGCTGGCGCGTTGACGCGCCCGCGACGTTGGTGTGGGCCGAGGCGCAGGATGGCGGCGATCCGGCCAAGGCGGCGGAGATCCGCGACATCGTCTACACGCAGGCGGCGCCGTTTAGCAGCAAGCCGGCCGTGCTGGCCAAGCTCGGTTCGCGCTATGCCGGCATCGCATGGGGCCGTGGCGACCTGGCCCTGCTCGGCGAAGCGTGGTACAAGACGCGCGCCGTCAAGCAGTGGAAGATTTCACCGGATCAACCTTCCGCGCCGGCCGACCTCGTGTATGCGGGATCGTTCGAAGACCGCTACAACGACCCGGGCCAGCCCGTCATGCGCGCGGACGCTGCCGGCTTGCCGCGCCTGCTGATCGCCGCGGACGGTTCCATCCTGCTCGACGGCCAGGGCGCCTCGAAGGACGGCGACCGTCCCTTCATCGACCGCCTGAACCTGGCGACGAAACAGAAGGAGCGCCTGTTCCAGAGCGCCGCGCCGTATTATGAAAACGTGGTGGCCGTGCTGGACGAGGATGGCAGCCGCTTGCTGTCCACGCGCGAATCGCCGACCGAGCAGCCGAACTACTATGTGCGCAACCTGAAGCAGCAGGGCGCGGCGCAACTGACGGCCCTCACGCATTTCCCCCATCCGCTGCCGCAATTGAAGGACGTGCAGAAAGAGCTGATCCGCTACAAGCGCGCGGACGGCGTGGACTTGACGGCGACATTGATGCTGCCGCCGAACTACGACGTGAAACGCGACGGTCCGCTGCCGACCCTGATGTGGGCGTACCCGCAGGAGTTCAAGACGGCCAGCGCCGCCAGCCAGACCAAGGGCTCGCCGTACAAATTCAATGCCGTCAGCTACTGGGGGCCGGCCGCCTTCCTGTCCATGGGTTATGCCGTGCTCGACAATCCATCGTTCCCCATCGTCGGCAATGGCGAGCAGGAACCGAACGACACCTATCTGCCGCAGCTGGTGGCCGATGCCGAGGCGGCCGTCGATGAAGTGGTGCGCCGTGGCGTGAGCGACCGCAACCGCATCGCCATCGGCGGCCACTCGTATGGCGCTTTCATGACGGGCAATCTGCTGGCGCACACGCGTCTGTTCCGTGCCGGCATCGCCCGCAGCGGCGCCTACAACCGCACCTTGACGCCGTTCGGCTTCCAGGCGGAGGAGCGCTCGTTCTGGCAGGCGCCGGCCGTCTACCAGGCCATGTCGCCGTTTAATTACGCGGACAAGATCAAGGATGCGCTGCTGATGATCCATGGCGAGCAGGACAACAACTCGGGTACCTTCCCCATCCAGAGCGAGCGCATGTTCCAGGCCGTCAAGGGACTGGGCGGCACGGCGCGCCTGGTGATGCTGCCGAACGAGAGCCACGGCTATCGCGCGCGTGAATCGATCATGCAGATGCTGTATGAAAGCAACAACTGGCTGGAGAAATATGTGAAGAACGCGGCGCCGCCCGCCGCCGACGCCAAGCCGGCAAGCAAATAAGAGCAGCGGCGCGCATCTCGTGGTATGGTCTTCCTTTGCCCGCAGGGAGGCCAGCCATGCAAGTCATCCATGCCCACCGCGCGCCCGACCCGGCGCCCGTCGATGAACCCATGCCGGCGCCGGAGCCGCAAGAAGCGCCCGGGCGCCACCCGGGGCCCGTGCACCCGGTGCCGCAGGACGACCCCGTGCCGCACCCGCATCCCAGTTAATCTCGTCAAGAAAGGCTGTTTTAGATGGCAATTGTCAAGGAAGTCTACACACGCAAGGTCAGCGGAGAATCGTTCGACTATGAACTCGACTACACCCAGGGCGCGGACGTGGCCTGGATTGCGCGCGTGTACCACGACGGCGTGCTGAAAGGCTCGCCGCACGGCGCGCTGACGGCCAACGTGCTGTCCGGCCCCGCGCTGGAACAGTATCTGCGCGCCTACGTCGAAGGCATGATCGAGCGGGGGCTCGACGTGGCCGAGTAAGCTGTTTGCAGCAGTCAAACAAAAGGGCGCCGTGGCGCCCTTTGTTGTTTCTGGTGGTGGTGTCGGATTACGCGGCTGCGCCGCTAATCCGACCTACGCGCATGCACATGGAGCGTAGGTCGGATTAGCGGGGCAACGCCCCGCGTAATCCGACAACAGTGTTGGCCGCCAATCTAATCAAACGCCCACGTGTACAGCACGTCCAAGGCATTGTTCGTGCCCGTCTGGAATTGCAGGGTGATGCGGCGGTTCAGCTTATAACGCAGCTTGACCAGGCTCGTCGCCGTGCTCGTGCCTTGCTCGAACGTCAGGTAGGCGCGCGAGGATAGCCGTTTGCCGACGGTGACGACCGTGCTTTCCAGCCCCTTCGCCTGCGACAGTCCCACTTCGTCCAGGCCCAGCGAATTGGCCAGCTTGCCTTGCAAGCCGCCGCCGGAGCCGCCGAAGAGGGCGCCGGCCGCCGTCGTCAAGAGGGCCATTTCATCGCCGGCCGCCGTTTCCGCGCCGTGGCCGAGGATCAGCCAGGCCAGCTTGTCGCTGTCCGACACGCTCGGCGTGGACACGAGCTTGGCCGTGGGCGCCTGCGCCGTGCCGCGCACTTCCACGCCCGCCTCCACGTTCGTTTCCGACAAGGCTTCGCCTTCGGGACGCTTGCGCACGGCCAGGATATTCAGGGACGGATTGTCGTAGGCGCCCGTGAAGGCGATCAAGCCCCGTTCGATCGACAGCTTCTGCCCGTAGGCCGCGTACTGGCCGCTGGTGACCTTGATGCTGCCCGTCACGCGCGGCGCGGCGCGGTTGATGACCCTGGCGCGCACATTGCCCGCCAGGTCCGCGTCGATGCCCATGCCGCGCAGGTGGAAGGCGTTGCCCAGGTCGAACTCGAGGTCGATATTCAGGGGTAGTGCAGGCGCGTCCTTGCCGCCCTTGACTTCCTTGCCCAGCACCACGACGTCGCTGCTTTGCGTCGGCGTGTCTTGCGGCGCCAGTTCGATCAGCGCGCGGTTGGCCTTGAACTTGCCCTCGAAGCTGAAGCGCTTGTCGTTGCGCACGAGGGTGCTGTTACCCGACAGGATCAAGGTGCGGTCGGGGCGCGACAGCGCTTGCAGGCGGTCGGCCATCAATTTCAGTTCCAGGCTCGCCTCGCCATTCGCAAAGCGTACCCAGCCATCGGCCTGCACCTTGCCATCGCCGCCGTCAAAGCTCAGGCGCTGCAGTTGCAATTGGTCGCCGGCCAGCTTGGCTTGCAGTACGCCGTTGCGCAATTTCAAGCCCTGGTCGGCCCAGTTCACGAGCAGCTTGCTGCCGTTGATGTCGCCATTCAATTGCGGCGCGCCGATGGTGCCGCTGCCAGCCAGCGCGATTTTCAGGGCGCCGCCCAGTTCCAGGCCCGGCTGGCCCGTCAGCGGCGCCAGCCACGCCAGTGTATCGATATTGGTGGTGCCCGTCAGCGAGAGGGCGCTGTCGTTGCTGATGCGCCCGCCCAGCATTTGCACGGTGGCATTGATGTCGCTCTGGCCCGCGCGCGCACCGTCGAGTTTCACGGCCAGGCGCAATTGCTGGTTGGCCACGTCGATGCGTGCATCGAGGGTGCGCAAGCCCAGCGCCAGCGGCTGTTCCACGCCGACCGTCACGTCGCCTTTTTCTCGGTAGATGTGCAGCATGCCGGCCAAAGACGGGTCTTTCTGTTTGGCCGTCGGCACCTGCATGTCGAGCGACCATTGCGCGCCCAGGGTCAGGTCGCTGCGCGCATTGGCTTGCAGCGCGGGGACCACTTGCGCCAGATACGTCAGCGCCACGCCGGCCGCCTGGCCGGAACTGGTCCAGCGGGGACCGTTCTTGACGAGGCTTTGCATGGTGATGCTGCCCGCCGGCAGCTTGATGACGGTATTGCCCACACTGATCTGCTCGGGCTGGCCCAGGCCCGCCACGCCGCTGCCGGCAGGACCGGCCACTTTCACGGGCACGGGCGCTTGCAGCACGAGCGCATAGCGGCCCTTGTTTTGCAGGCTGTCGATGGTGCCCGTCCAGCTGGCGCCGCTCTGGCTGCCGCGCACTTGCACGGTGGCGTCGAAATCGTCATTGCGCGCCGCCAGGCTCACCGTATGGCTGCCGCGCGTGCCCGTCGTGCCCAGGCGGGCGCTGGCCAGTTTGAAGGTGGGCGTGCTGTAGCCCGTGATCTCCAGGCTGCTGACCATGGGGTCGAGCGTGCCCTGGCCGGCGCCCACGCTGGCGCTGCCTTTGACGGCTTTCAATTGCTGGTCGCCAAAGAAGGTCAAGTCCTTGCCATCCAGGGTCAGCTGCGCGGCGGGCGCGTCCATCTTGCCCGAGACGGAACCGGCCGCATGCAGCACGCCGGCAAAGCGGGGGCCCAGGGTCGACAGTTGCGGCGCATCGAGTTTCCACGTCAGCTGGTCCGTGGCGCCACCGAGCGCGCCCTTTGCCAGCAGGCTGTTCGGCCCCAGGCGCAATTCCGTATCCACGCTGTCGATGCGTTTCGCGTTGGCCGACAGCTTGGCGTAGCCGGCCAGCGGCGCGTTTTGCAAGGTCGATTCGCTCAGGGCAAGGTTCAGGGCCACTTGCCAGTCGCTCGTCAGGCGACCGCTGCCGTTGAAATCCGCATTGACGTTGCCGTTGGGCAGCGATGCGCCAAACGCGGCCGGGTTGATCTTTTGCAGGGACCCCGTCATTTTCAATTCCGCTTGCTGCTTCGGCCCCGTCAAGCCCACTTCGCCGCTGGCGTGGATGGCGCTGTCCGGCGCGGGACGCTTGCCGCTGGTGAGGCCTAATCCTTTTGCATCGGCAACAAAGCTCGTGCGCGGCTGCTGCATGGTGCCTTGCACCACGCCGCTGGCCAGTACCGTGCCCAGCAAGTCGCCTTGCAAGGCGGAAAGTTGCCTTGCATCGACGTTCCAGTTCAGCTTTTCGCCGGCGCCGCCGAAGTTGCCCTTGGCCGTCACGTTGTTCTTGCCCAGCGCCAGCTGCACGTCGATGCCGCTGAAATGGGCCGCATCGGCCGTCAGCTTGCCCTTGCCGGACAAGGGCTGGTCGAGCAGCTTGCTGGGGCGCACGGTGAAGTCCGCATTCGCCAGCCACTGGGGTGCCACGTGGCCATACGCGCGCACGTCGAGATTCAGGTCGGCCACGGGGAAGGCGCCGAAGTCGGCGGGATTGAGACGGCTGGTGCTGGCCACGGCCTTGAACGGTTGCTCGTCCTTCAGGCTGATCTGGCCCGTCGCATTGACGCTGCTTTTGCCCGCTTGCAAGGTCGCCTTGCGCAATTGCACGAGCGAGTCGGCCAGGGTCGCTTCCACGTCCAGGCGCAGCTTGGCTTCGCCGAGCTTGGCGCGCAGCGTTTGCGTCTTGCCGTCGCTGTCGAGCACGATGTCGCCGACGATCTTGGTACTGTTGATGCTGCTGTATATGTGCTGCAAGTCGATCTTGTCGGTATGCAAGGTCAGTTGCGCATTGCCGATGGGCGCGTCGGCCGCGTCACGGTTGAGCTTGCCGCTACCCGTGAATTTGCCCGCATTGCCGAAATCGATGATGGCCGATTCGAGCGTCGTGGCCGTCAGGGTGCCGCCCAGGCGCGCCTCGAACTGGCGCAGCGGCAGCTTTTGCTGGTCGATGGGACCCGGTGTGGCGTGGTTGAGGATGGCCAGCTTGCCCGACACGGTTTGCGCGTTGGGACGCGTGTCGATGGCGGCGTCGAGTTCCAGGCTCAGGTCCGCCTGCGGCAAGGTGGCGTCGAACTTGCCCGGATTGATGTTGCGACCTTGGATGCTGGCTGAGCGCAGGATGATGACGGGATCAAACGGCGCCAGAGCCAGCCGGGCATCGGCCGTGGCCGCGCCCGCGCTGCCCTTGGCCGTCACGTTCAGCACGTTCAAGTCGCCGCCCAGCTGCAAGGCGAGGGCTGCGGGCTTTTCGCCGGCGGCGGCGGTGAGCTGCGTCAAGCCGGCCTTGCCCGACAGTTTGAATGGCTGCGTGGCGGCTATCGTCGCGCTGGCCGTCGCCTGGCCGAACGGCGTCACGCCCGACGCGTCTTCCAGCTGCCATTGCGACTTGTCGCCCGACAAGGTGAAATGGATTTTTTCAAACACCGTGTTGCCGCTCGGGCTCACCAGGGTCACCTTGTCCAGGCGTGCGTCGGCAATGCCGATCTTGAACGGCGGGGCCAGGCTGGCGGGCATGGTCGACGGTTCCTCGGACGGCGCCGTGCTTTCCACGGACAGGCTGGCCACGTGCAGTTCGCTGATGGCGATGCCTTCCGAGAAGAACTGGAACGGCGACCAGTTGATGTCGATATTGTCGGCCGTGATGTGCTGCGTCTTGCTGCGGTAGCTGACGTGGCCCAGGTGCATGCGCTTGTACAGCGAGCCGGACACGCCCGACACTTCGATTTCGCCGCCGCTGGCGCTGGCCACTTTTTGCACCAGCATCTGCAAGGTCGATTCGCGGCCCAGGAACCAGAAGGCGCCGCCCAGCAGCACGGCCAGGCTGGCGACGGCGATCAGGAGGTAGCGTAACCAGCGGCGCGGTTTTTTCGCCGGCGGTGGCGGTGCGGCGTCGTGGGACTCGGTAATAATATCGGACATCAGAAAGTGAATCCCAGAGAGAAGTGCAAACGGTAGGCGTGGACGGCGTGGCCATACGCCACGTCGACATTGATGGGGCCGACGGGACTCTTGTAGCGCCCGCCCAGGCCATAGCCCGATTTCGGCGTCATGGCCGCTTTCACGGTGTCGGCCGCGTTACCGGCGTCATAGAAGGCGGCGACGGCCCACTTCGGCTTGAACCAGTACTGGTATTCGGCGCTGCCGGTGAGCATGTAGCGCCCGCCGACGGTGGCTTCGCCTTCCTTCACGCCCAGTTCCTGGTAGGCATAGCCGCGCACGGACTGGTCGCCACCCGCGCGGAACAGGTAGACGGCCGGCACGCCGCGCTTTTCCTTCGAGCCCAGCGCGCCCATTTCGCCGCGCACGATCAGCTCGCCTTTTTCACCGAGCGGACGGTAATACACGGCCTTGCCGGCCACGCGCACGAAGCGTTCGTCCGTCAGCAGGGGCAGCAGGGCGCCGCCCACCTGGGCATTGATGACGTAGCCCTTGGTGGGGAACAGCAGGCTGTCAAGGCTGCGCTTGGTGATGGCATAGGTCAGCGGCAAGCTCTTGCTGCGCGTCTGTTCCAGGCCCACGACGGTCTTGTTTTCGCTGAGGAACTCGAACGTCAGGCTGCGCTCGAGGTTGGTGCCGCCCCAGTTGCGCTTGGCCGAAATCGTGGTGACGGCCGTGATTTCGTTGGAAATATCGCTGCGCTCGAACGAGGCGCCCGCGCTGTCGTTGTAGCCGCGCTCGGTCGTTGGAAAGTAGAAATTGGCGTGCGCCGCCTGTTTCTTCGTTTCCATCGTGAGGGCGCTCTTGAAGCGCGTGCCCCACACGTTCAGGTTGTCATAGTTGAGCTGGGCGCGGTTACCCGTATTCGTACTGAAACCGAGACCGGCACTGACGTTCTGCTGCTTGTTTTCCGTCACGCGCACGACCAGCGGCAGCTGCGGCGCGGGGCCGCGGTTGGCGGGCTTGGCCTCGGGCGCGGCGCCGGCGGCCTCGGCTTGCTGGTTTTCCTGGCCCGCTTCGATCTGTTCGTTGAGGATGCTGCTCATGTCGGCGCTCACTTCCACGCTGGCAAAGTAGCCCGTGTCCTGCAGGCGCGCCTGGAACGATTGCAGCGCCGATTCGCTGTAATAGTCGCCGGGACGTATCTTGTCGAGGTTGCGGATGATGCTGGCGTCGTAGCGTTTCAAGCCTTCGATGCGCAGCTCGCCGAAGCGCAGTTCGGGGCCGCTGTCGAGCACCACCAGCAGGGAGACCTTGTGCGTTTCCGGGTCGACCACGGCTTGCGTGTCGACCAGCTGGGCGCGCGGGTAGCGCGTCTGCACCACTTCGCGCAGCAGCGCGCGCTTGGCCGCTTCCCAGTCGGACTGGCGAAACACGCTGCCCGTCTTCAGAGCCCAACTGCGCTTCAGCGCTTCGGTATCGTAAGGCTCGCTGGCGGCCAGCGGCGGCGTGGGATCGAAGCCGCGCAATTCCAGCTCGACCTTGTCGATGGTCGCGGGCGGGCCCGGGTCGACGTCGACGATGACGACGGGTTTGGCGCCCGTCGTATCGACGCGCACCGTGACGACGGGCGTGTAGTAGCCGGCCGTGGCGATGAGGTTTTTGGCCTCCTCGGGCGTAGCGCGCACGAGGCGCCGCAATTGCTCGCGGTCCATGCGCGGGTTGCCGCGGAAGCGTTCCAGGTCCAGGTTTTTTTCAAGCAACTCATCGAGGTCGCCGGGTGCGTTGACCTTGACCTCGTACTGCAGCGGGGCGGGCGCCGCTTCGGTGGTGCTGGCGCTCTCTGGAGCAGCATCTTGCGTGGCCTCCTGTGCGGCGGCATGGGCGGCAGGAAATAGCAAGATGGCACCGCCGGCGGCCGCCAGTGTCAGTTGCCCCATTACTTTTGCCACTACTTGTGCCAAAATTCGTGGTCGTATCGCCTTGCCGGCAGCCGTATGCCGTATGGGTCGTGCAGAAAACATGGTGCTCCAGATAAGTAAATGCTGACTGCATGTTACCGGAATAGGTAAACTGATGGCGGACGAATAAGTATTTTTTGCACAGGGAATCATGTTTCCCCGCGCGCTTGGACAGAATAAAACTGAAAAGAAAGAAATTATGTTAGCAACGGACTCCGCACTGGTGCTCTTTAGCGGTGGACAAGATTCCACCACCTGCCTGGCCTGGGCCCTCAAGCACTATAGCCGCGTCGAAACCATCGGCTTTGACTATGGCCAGCGCCACGCGATCGAACTGACCGTGCGTCCCGGCGTACTGGAACAGATGCGCCAGCAGTCGCCCGAGTGGGACAGCCGCCTGGGCCAGGACCACATGATCGACCTGTCGCTCATTTCCGCCATTTCCGATACGGCCATGACGCAGAACGTCGAGATCGTCATGCAGGAAAACGGCTTGCCGAACACCTTCGTGCCTGGACGTAATTTGCTGTTCATGACGGTGGCCGCCACCGTGGCCTACCGCCGCGGTTTGACGGTGCTGGTGGGCGGCATGTGCGAGACGGATTTCTCAGGCTACCCGGATTGCCGCGACGACACGATGAAGGCGCTGCAAGTGGCGCTGAACCTGGGCATGGACACGCGCTTGAAACTGGAAACGCCGCTGATGTGGCTGGACAAGGCGCAAAGCTGGGACCTGGCGGAAGACCTGGGCGGCCAGCCGCTGGTCGACCTGATCCGCAGCGGCACGCATACCTGCTACCTGGGCGAGCGGGGCCAGCTGCACGACTGGGGCTATGGCTGCGGCACTTGCCCCGCCTGCGCCCTGCGCGCGAATGGCTACCAGCAATACGCTGCGAGAAAAGCGGCAAAGCTGGCTGTCAAGTAAGCAGGTTGCGCCGTTTCTTCAAGCGGCGCGGCGGGGAGGCCAGCCATGCTGTGGTTTTTGCCACAGGAGCGTCTTGCCATGAAATCCCTCTTTGCCGCGCTCTACGGCCCCGTGTTCTGGGCCGGCTTCATCGGCGCCGCCGCTTGCCTGATCGCGGCGTGCGACCATTCTCTGTGGGTCTTGCCGCCCTTGCTGCTGCTGGCCCTGCTCACTTCCTTTCTTGCCGAACGTTATCTGCCGTACGACGGCGCGTGGAACGACGGTCACGGCGACGGCTGGCGCGACAGCCTGCATGCGCTCGTCAATGAAGCCCTGTACCTGCTGGGACTGGCTGCTTTTCCCCTGCTGGCCGGACACCTGGCGCTGGGCGCATTCTGGCCAGCCCAATTACCGTTCTGGGCGCAGCTGCTGCTGGCCATCCTCATCGCCGATTGCGGCATCACCCTCGTGCATTACCTGAGCCACCGCTATTACTTTCTGTGGAAACTGCATGCCGTGCACCACAGCGTGCGGCGCATGTACGGTTTCAACGGCTGGATGAAACATCCGCTGCATCTGCTGCTGGAAGCGACGGGCGGCATGCTGCCCTTGCTGCTGCTCGGCGTACCGGAGAAGGTCATGGCCGTGCTGGCGTTTGCCGTGGCGATCCAGCTGTTGCTGCAGCACGCGAATGTCGACATGCGCATGGGGCCGCTGCGCCACGTGTTTGCCTGGGCGCCCTTGCACCGCTTTCATCACATGAAGTACGGCACGGCCGGCGACGTGAATTTCGGCCTGTTCTTTACGTGCTGGGACCGCTTGCTGGGCACGGCGTTTGAGGCGCCCGGCTACCGCATGCGGGGCGAAGACCTGGGCATCGGCAGCCGTCCCGATTATCCCGTCGCTTATGGACCGCAGCTGCTGGAACCGTTCCGCGCGGAAGAGGGCGTGCGCGCGCCCGAGCTGCCGGCCGGCTTGCGGCAGGCGCTCAACCGTGCCATCAATCGAGCAGCTTGACGTCGAGCTGGCGCAAGCTGCGGTCGGCGCGCACGCCGAACAGGCTGCGCATGGTGCGCGAAAAATGCGCGGCATCGGCAAAGCCGGCGCCGTGAGCCGCCTGCGTCAGGGTACTGCCGAGCAAGATGAAACGGATGGCCAGGCGCAAGCGGCGCCACAGCACCAGGCGTCGCACGGGCAAGCCCAGCTGGGCACTGAACAGGCGTTCCAGCTGGCTCAGCGACAAATGCGCGGCCTCGGCCACGGCCGCCGCGCTGACCTTGCCCGACAGCAGCGCATCGACCTTGTCCAGCGCCCGCCGCAAGCGGGCATCGGGCAGGTGTACGCGCGGCTGCGCCTGCAGCGCGGCGGCCAGGCTATCGAGGCTGGGTACGCCTGCGCTGGCGGCCGCCGCCAGCAGGGCCGCGCCGCCCAGGCGCTGCGGCTCCGCATAGATGGTCAGCATGGGCGCCGGCGCGGCCACGATGGCGTGCGGACGCAGGCTGTCGACCAGCAGATGCCGCACCGTGTGGACGATGCCGTCGAGTTTGGCCGTGAAGGGCGCGCCCGTGCTCAGCATCAGCTGGTGCGCATAATGGGCGTGACTGTCCGTGGCGCCCGCTGCGCCATGCAAGATGGCAAAGTCCGGCGCCAGCCATAGTGTTCCCTGCCAGCTATCGTGCTGCAAACGCGGCTCCCTGATGATGGATTGCGGGGCGATCATACCAGCGTCGGACGATGGTTTTCATGGCATCGAATTTTCCTGGAGTACACGTCGTTGCACTCACGAAATATATGCTTTTTTTAATGCAATATTCAGCATTGCAAGGGCGCCTGCTGTAACGTACTATCATTCACATCGACTACCGATGGTAATCGTACAGCCCGCTGCCAGCCATATTGCTGGGCGTGTAGCGGTTGGATGTCAGTTCTGTCTGTCAGCCTGTCATGCCTACAAGCGCGTCTTCGTCGTGGTTTGCCCGGCCAGTGTCGCACTGGGTGGGACCGCGCGTGCTGGCCGCGCTGGTGCTGGCGCTGTGCCTGGGATTGACGTATGGCGCCTGGCGCAATGCCCACGACGCCAGCGAACAGCAGGTGCGGGCCGATTTCGATTTCCGCGTGCGCGAACTGGTGGGCAACATCGCCGGCCGCATGCAGACCTACATCCAAGTGCTGCACGGGGTGCAGGGACTGTATGCCAGTTCGCAGGAAGTCACGCGCCGCGAATTCCACGCCTATCTGGCGGTGCAGCAGGTGGACCGCCACTTTCCCGGCATCCACGGCATCGGCTACCTGCCGCTGGTACCCGGCGCGGCCCTGGCGCGGCACGAGGCCAGCGTGCGCGCGGACGGTTATCCCGGCTATGCCGTGCGTCCGGCCGGCCAGCGCGCCTGGCACGCGCCCATTACCTATCTGGAGCCTTTAAGCGAGAGCAACCTGCTGGCCTTCGGCTATGACATCTGGTCCGAACCCGTGCGTCGCGCCGCGCTCGAGCAGGCGCGCGACACGGGGCAAGCCGCCATGACGGGCAAGATCCACCTCGTGCAAGATGGCGGCAGCGCCCAGGCGCATGGCTTCCTCGTCTTGCTGCCCGTGTATGACAACGGCTTGCTGCATGGTACCGTGGCGCAGCGGCGCGCCGCCCTGCGCGCCTGGGTGTTTGCGCCGTTCCGCATGGGCGACCTGATGGCGGGCGTGGGCGGCGAGAGCGCGTACCAGCTGGACCTGGAAATCTATGATGGCGCGCAAATGGCCGAGGCGGCCCTGATGTACGACAGCTTGCCTGGCGGCATGTCGTCCGCCGCGTCGGACAGCCTGGTGTCGCTGCAAGTGATCACCATCGCCGGCCGCCCCTGGACCTTGCGCGTGCGCGCCATGCCGGGCTTCGATGGCGAACTGCTGGCGCGGCCGCGCCTGGTGGCCTGGACGGGCTTGCTGGCCAGCATCGTGCTGGCGCTGGCGGCCTGGCTGCTGGCGGCGGGCCGTGCCCGCGCCCAGGCGGCGCTGGCGCGCTCGAGCGAGCTGACCGGCCAGCTCGAGCAGGGGCAAGCGAGCGTGCTGGCGATGGCCGAGGCGGCGCAGCGCAGCCAGGCCATGCTGCGCAGCATCCTCGATTCGACCATCGACGGTATTCTGGTCGACAACGTCGATGGCCGCATCTTCACGTCGAACCGGCGCTTCCGCGACCTGTGGCAAGTGCCTGACGCGCTCGACTGGCAAGCCGATGGCGCGGCGCTCGTGCGCCATGTGGAAAGCCAGCTGGAGCAGGCGGCGCCTTTCCTCGGGGCACGCGCCCACGCGCCGCACGGCCACCGCGAGCGGCGCGACGTGCTGCACCTGCGCGATGGGCGGGTGGTCGAGCAATACGTGCGCAGCATGCAGCTGGGTAATGAACAGGCGCGCTTGTGGACCTTCCGCGATATCAGCGAGCGCAGCCAGATGGAGCGGCGCGAACACACGCGGCGGCAAGTGCTGGAAATGCTGGCCACGGGCGCGCCGCTGGAACGGGTGCTGGAAAGCGTGGTGCTGAGCGTGCAGGCCGACCATCCCGCCATGCTGTGCAGCATCTTGCTGCTCGATGAAAGCCGCCACCGCCTGGTGCTGGGCGCGGCGCCCAGCCTGCCCGCGTTTTTCAACCTGTCCAGCCATGGCCATGACCTCGACACCTTGCAGGGCGTGCACGGCATCGCCGCGCAAGCCGTGCGCGACGGCCAGCGCGTGATCGTGGGCGACCTGCATGCCGGTGCGCAGGAAACGATGGAGCTGGCATACCGGGCCCAGCTGCAATCGTGCTGGGCCGAGCCCGTGCGTGGTGGCTCGGGCAAGCTGCTGGGCGTGCTGATGGCGTATCACCGCCAGCCGACCTTGCCGGGCGCGGCGCATCTGGCGCGGCTGAGCGAGGCGGCCCACCTGGCCGGCATGGCCATCGAACAGGCGCAGGTGGCGCTGGCCCTGCGCGCCGGCGAAGCGCGTTTCCGCAGCCTGTACGACCATGCGCCTGTGGCCCTGTGGGAACAGGACTGGTCGGCCGTGCGCGCCGCGCTCGATGCCCTTGAGCAAGCGGGCGTGCGCGACTTGGGCGCCCACTTCCAAGCCAATCCGGACGCGCTGCAGAAGCTGGCCGGGCTGGTGCGCATCATCGATGCGAATGGCGCCGCGCTGGCGCAGGTGCGCGCCAACGAGGATGACCAGCGCCGCGGCGCCTTGAGCCTGGCGCAGAATTTCGACGACAGCGCCTTGCCCCGTTTCGGCGATGCGCTGCTGGCGCTGGCGGGCGGCGCCCACCTGTTCGAGTGCGAAAGCAGCTTCGTGCGTCTCGATGGCGCGGCGCGGCAAAATGAATTGAGCCTGCTGGTGATGCCCGGCCATGCGGACAGCCTCGATTTCGTCATGGTGTCTTCGCTCGATATTACCGAGCGCAAGCGCATGAACGCGGAACTGCTGCAACTGGCCACCACGGATTTCCTGACCGGCTTGCCGAACCGGCGCCACTTCATGGCGTCGCTGGAAAACGAGCATGCCCGCTTGCAGCGCGAACTGGCCAGCTCCGCCAGCGTGCTGATGCTCGACATCGATCACTTCAAGCGCGTCAACGACGAGTATGGCCACGCCGTGGGCGATGCCGTGCTGCGCCACCTGGGCGCGCTGATGTGCCAGGCGCTGCGCAAGGTCGACGTGCCGGGGCGCGTGGGCGGCGAGGAATTCGCCATCTTGCTGCCGGGGACGGATCTGAGCGCCGCCGCCGTGTTTGCCGAGCGCTTGCGCCGGCGCGTGGCGGAAAGCTCGCTGACCACCGATGGCGGCACGGTGATCACCATCACGGTAAGCATCGGCATGGCCGCCATGGCGGGCACCGATGCCGATTGCGACGCCGTGCTGGCGCGCGCCGACGAGGCGCTGTACCGGGCCAAGCGGGGCGGGCGCAACCGCATCGAACAGAATGATGGCGGCGGCGACGGCGTGCTCAGCAAGTTCATGGCCCAGTGATTACAGGCTGTGCTGACGCGCTTGCGTCTGCTTGCGGTTGCGGCTGACGATCAGCCAGATGATGGCCACGGGTATCAGCAGCGGCAGCAGCACGGGCGTGCTCAGCGCGAGCGCCAGCACGACGCACAGGGCCACCACCGCAATCAGCACGACACCCACGCCGGCCAGCACCACGCCCGCCACGACGGCGGCGCACACGACGGCAATGGCCGCGACCAGCAAGCCGCCGCCGGCAAACACGAGACCGAACAGCCACTCGAGCGGACCGTCGACATCGTCGCCGTTGAACTGCATGTGCATGTCGCTGCCGGCTATCTTGTCGAGGAACAGGCAGGCCAGCATGACGATGAGGACGAAGGTGAGCAGTTTTTTCATGGTAAGCCTCGCAGTGTGGGGATCGGGTGTTGCATGGTCACACTGTAGGGGCGCGCCCGGCTTGCCGCCAGCGGCGTGCGACAGGCCGTCATTTTTGCGGTATGGAAGGCGCCGGGGGCCACGCTGATGGATAACAAGATTTCTTTTCTTGTAATGTGCGCAAGCCGTCCTATACTGAATACCTCACTCTCGCAAGGAGGGCAACATGCTTTTGTTTGCAGATACCGGGGATCAATCGCTATCCTCTCTCGACCATCAAATCACGCGCCAGCGTAGCGCCACGCAGTCCTGCGCCGAGCCCGTCGGTGCGCCATCGGCGATACCGCCGATCATCATCAACCCCTTCAATTACCATGCGCCGCTGCCGGCCATCGACCCGCGCTGGGTACCGCCCGGTCCGCCGCTGACCTGGCCCAACCGGCCTGCCATGTCCATGTGCTGACGGCTGCCTTGGCGGCAGGCCGGCTGGTACCGTATGACGTGCCGTTTCGCTGTCGGCGATGCGGCACGGGCGGGCGTTTTCGACTATCATGCTAGCCCCGACCTTCCATCACGAGCACCGCCATGAGTACCGATTTCCCCGACTTTTCCGACGAAGCAGCCGAGCAGGACAATGACGCCCCGATCCAGGAGCCGCGCCTGTGGGTAGGCAATGGCTGGACGGCGAGGGTGATCAAGAACGAGGAAGATGAAGGCTGGGCCGTGGCCATGATCAAGGATGGCGAACCGGAGCCGGCGCTGGTGGGTCCGTGGACCATGGGCCGCGACAAGAAAAACCCGAAGCCGCTCGACGTCAACGCCTTCAACACGCTGGTCAAGACGGCCTCGGAAGTGCTGCGCCGCCATGAGCAGCAGCTGCATGCGCAATTGCACAAGAACCTGTTCGTTGCCACCGACGAGGGGCAGATCAAGGTGATGTTCGACATCGTCCCCGACGAAGACCACCCGTACGCGGAACTGAGCGCCTACGACGCCGACGGCGAACAGATCGCCAAGGTGCGCACCTCGGCCGCGTTCAAGTTCAATGCGACGTCCGCCGCGAACTGGATCGAGGGCGGCTACCGCCGCCCGTAATCCGGCGCCACCAGAGCCAACAATGTGTCGGATTACGCGCTTGCGCGCTAATCCGACCTACCTCTTGCGGCATACGCCAGCCGGTACAGCAGCGGCAGGGCGTAATCCGACGCCTCCGGTACCAACAATGTGTCGGATTAAGAGTGCCCTGTGGCCACGCTCATCCGACCTGCCTCTTGCGGCATACGCCAGCCGGTACAGCAGCGGCAGGGCGTAGGTCGGATTAGGCCTGAAAGGCCGTAATCCGACGCCACCAGCGCCAACAATGTGTCGGATTAAGAGTGCCCTTCGGCCACGCTCATCCGACCTGCCTCCTCTTCTTTCCTGCGATACGCGAGCCGGTATAACAGCGGCAGCACCAGCAAGGTCAACGCCGTCGACGACAGGATGCCGCCGATCACCACGGTGGCCAGCGGACGCTGCACTTCGGCGCCCGTGCCCGTGGCGATCGCCATCGGCACGAAACCGAGCGAGGCCACCAGCGCCGTCATCAGGACGGGCCGCAAGCGCGTGATCGCGCCTTCGCGTATCGCATCGTGCAAGGGCATGCCCTGTTCGCGCAGTTGGCGGATGTAGGCGATCATCACGAGGCCGTTCAGCACGGCCACGCCGGACAGGGCGATGAAGCCGACCGCCGCCGAGATCGACATGGGGATGTCGCGCAGCCACAGGGCGACGATGCCGCCCGTCAAGGCGAACGGGATGCCGCTGAACACCAATACGCCATCCTTCACGTTGCCGAACATGGCGAACAGCAAGACGAAGACGAGGGCCAAGGCTACGGGCACTACCAGTTCCAGGCGTTTCGTGGCCGATTGCAGCTGCTCGAACTGGCCGCCCCAGCTGGTCCAGTAGCCGGCGGGAATGGCCACTTGCGCTTGCAGCTGTTGCGTTGCTTCCGCAACAAACGAGCCGATATCGCGCCCGCGCACGTTGGCGCTGATGACGATGCGGCGCTTGCCGTCTTCGCGGCTGATCTGGTTCGGTCCCGGCGCCACTTGCAGGCTGGCCACTTCACCGAGCGGGATGAAGCGCGCGCGGCCTTCCGCCGCCGCACCCAGGGGCAGGGCGATGGGCAGGCGTTTCAGTTGCTCGAGGTCGCTGCGCAGGCTGTCGGGCAGGCGCACGACGATGTCGAAGCGGCGGTCGCCCTGGAACAGGGTGCCGGCCTCTTGCCCGCCGATGGCCGTGGCGATCGCCGACTGCACGTCGGCGATGTTGAGGCCGTAGCGGGCCGTCTGCTCGCGGTCGATCTGCACCGTCAGCATCGGTAAACCCGTCGTCTGCTCGACCTTCACTTCCGTCGCACCGGGAATCTTGCCCAGCACGCCGGCGATCTTCGCCGCCGTACTGTCGAGGACAAGCATGTCATCGCCGAACAGTTTCACGGCCACGTCGCTGCGCACGCCGGAAATCAGTTCATTGAAGCGCAGCTGGATCGGCTGGGAAAACTCGTAGTTGTTGCCCGGTAAACTGGTGGCCGTCGCTTCGATTTCCGCCAGCAAGCGCTCGCGCGATTTTCCCGGTTCCGGCCATGCATTGCGGGGCTTGAGCATGATGTAGCCATCGGAAATATTCGGCGGCATGGGGTCGGACGCGATCTCGGCCGTCCCCGTGCGGGCGAACACGCGCGCGATTTCCTGGTGGTTTGCCATGAGCTTGCTTTCCAGCTGCTGCTGCATGGCCAGCGACTGGCTCAAGCTGGTGCCGGGAATGCGCAGGGCCTGGATGGCGATGTCGCCCTCGTTCAGGCTGGGCACGAATTCGCTGCCCATGCGCGTTGCCAGCAAGCCCGACAGCACGACAGCCACGGCCGCACCCGTCAACACGACGGGCGTGTTGCGCATGACCTTGTCCAGCAGCGGCGCATACCAGCGCTTGGCGGCGCGCATGATGGTATTTTCCTTTTCCGCCACCTTGTCGCCGATGAACAGCGCCACGGCGGCCGGGATGAAGGTGATCGACAGCAGCATGGCGCCCAGCAAGGCAATGACGACCGTCAAGGCCATCGGCGTAAACATCCGTCCTTCCACGCCCGTCAGCGCAAAGATGGGCAGGTACACGACCATGATGATCAACTGGCCGTACAACAGGGGGCGGCGTGCTTCTTGCGATGCGGCAAACACTTCGTGTAAGCGTTCCTGCAAGGTGAGCGGCCGTCCCAGTTTCTGCTGCGCATGGGCCAGGCGGCGTACGCAGTTTTCCACGATCACGACGGCGCCATCGATGATGATGCCGAAGTCCAGCGCCCCCAGACTCATCAGGTTGGCGCTGACATGGTATTGCACCATGCCCGTAAACGTGAACAGCATGGCCAGCGGAATCACCATGGCCGTGATGACGGCCGCGCGGATATTGCCGAGGAAGAGGAACAGGATGGCGATCACCAACACCGCGCCTTCGAGCAGGTTTTTCTTTACCGTATTGATGGCCTTGTCGACGAGTACCGTGCGGTCATACACGGTGACGGCGTGCACGCCTTTGGGCAGGCTGCGGTTGATCTCCACCATCTTTTTATCGACGGCCTGCGAGACGGCGCGGCTGTTCTGCCCGATCAGCATGAAGACCGTGCCGAGCACCACTTCGCGGCCGTTTTCCGTGGCCGCGCCCGTGCGCAGCTCGCGCCCCAGCACGACGTCGGCCACGTCGCGGATGCGGATCGCCACGCCCTGCACGTTGGCGACGACGATGTTGCCGATGTCGCTTTTCGACGCCACCTGGCCCGGCGCGCGTATCAGCAATTGCTCGCCCTGCTTTTCGATGTAGCCGGCGCCCACGTTGCTGTTGTTGCGCTCGAGCGCCGTCACCACGTCTTGCAGGCTGATGCCGTAGGCGGCCAGTTTTTCCGGATACGGCGCCACCTGGTATTGCTTGGCGTAGCCGCCGATGGCATTGATTTCCGTCACGCCCGTGACGTTGCGCAACTGCGGCTTGATGATCCAGTCCTGGATTTCGCGCAAGTCCGTCGGCGTGTACGGCGTGCCGTCCGGCTTTTTCGCCCCAGGTTCCGTTTCCACCGTCCACAGGTAGATTTCGCCGAGGCCCGTGGAAACCGGGCCCATCTTCGGCGTGACGCCGGCAGGCAGGCTTTCCTTGGCTTCCTGCAAGCGCTCGTTGATCATCTGGCGCGCGAAATAAATGTCCGTGCCATCCTTGAAGATCACGGTCACTTGCGACAGGCCATAGCGCGACAGCGAGCGCGTCTGTTCCAGATTCGGCAAGCCGGCCATTGCCGTCTCGATGGGGAAGGTGACGCGCTGCTCGGTTTCCAGCGGCGAATAGCCGGCGGACTGGGTATTGATTTGCACCTGCACATTGGTGATGTCGGGCACGGCATCGATGGGCAGCTTTTGATAGCTGTAGATGCCCAGGCCCGCCATGGCGGCGACGGCCAGCATCACCAGCCAGCGCTGGTCGATGGCGAAGCGGATCAAGCGTTCAAACATGATGGTTTCCTTAGCTTTGACGTGATCAGTGTTCGTGGCCGGCGGAGTCCTTGCCCAGCTCGGACTTCAGGACAAAACTGCCTTGCGCCGCATACGGCGTGCCGGCGGCCAGGCCCTGCTTGATGTGCGTCAATGTGCCATCGCTGCGGCCCGGCACCACGGGCGTGGCCTGGTAGCCATCTTTCACCTGCACGAAGACGACGGGCTTGTCTTCCACCGTCTGGATGGCCGTGCTGTGCACGGTGACGGGCGCGTCCGCTTCGCCGGACACCACTTCCACCGTGACGAACAGGCCCGGGCGCCAGGCCATGTCGGGGTTTAACAAGCTGATGCGCGCCTTGGCCGTGCGCGTCTGCTCGCCCAGCAGCGCGCCCACGTAGGTGATCGTGCCTTGCGCGCTGGCGTCGAAAGCGCTGGCTTTCACTTCCGCCTTGCCATTCACGCGCACGGTGGCCAGGTCCTTGGCCGGCACGGCGATTTCCGCCCACACCGTCGACAGGTCGGAAATGACGAAGATGTTCGCGTCTTCCTTGACGGCTTCGCCCAGGGTGATGTGTTTTTCCAGCACCATGCCGTCGAACGGCGCGCGGATCTCATAGCGGTTCAGCGGACCTTTGCTGGTACTCGTGGCGCCCAGTGCGCTGAGCTTTTGCTGCGCATTCTGCACGGCGATTTCCGCTTCGCGCCACGCCTGCTGGGCCTGCAGATAATCCTGTTCGGCCGAAATTTTCTCGCGCCACAGTTTTTCCTCGCGCTCATACGTGGAGCGGGCCAGCGACAGGCGCCGCTGCGCGGAAAGCAATGCGCTGCGCTGTTCCGACAATTCCGTGCTGGCGATGACGGCCAGCACCTGTCCCTTTTTCACCAACTGGCCCAGGTCCGCCTGCACCGTTTCGACCACACCGGCCAGGCGCGGCACGACATGGGCCGTGCGGTCTTCATTGAACCGGATTTCACCGGGCAGGGCGACCGTCGTCTTGATGCGGCCAGGCGCAGCCGTGGCGATGACGACGCCGGCTGCCTTGCTTTGCGCCGCGGTCAATTCCAGCTTGCCTTCCACTTCTTCGTGGCCGTGTTCGCCTTTCTTTTCCGCATGTGCTTCCGCCTTGGCGGCAGGGACCGAAGGGGCGCTGGACTTGCCGGTGCCGAGGATGAGGATTGCCAGCACGATGCCGGCGGCCGCGATGGAAGCGATGGCGATTGTCTGTTTTTTGTCGAGTGTGATATTCATGTTGGATTCCTTACAGGGAGGCGGGGGCGCCCAGCAGGCGCTCGATGTCGGCGGCGGCGTGCTGCGCTTCCGTCAGCGCGCGCAGGTATTGGTTTTTGGCTTGCAGCAAGGTGCGCTGGGCATCGAGCACGTCGAGGAAGGCGAACTTGCCGAACTCGAAGCCCTTGCTGGCCGCGTCGTAGGCGCTCTGCGCGCCGGGCAAAATATCCTGGCGCAAGCTTTCCACGTCGAGCCGGGCCGTGGCCAGGCGTTCGGTGGCGGCGGCCACGTCCGTTTGCACGGCGATGCGCGCGGCGGCCAGCTCGTCGCTGGCCTTGTCGCTGCGGCGCAGAGCGTCGAGTTTGTTGCCCGCATTGCGGTCGAACAGGGGCAGCGGCAGGGCCAGGCCGATGATGGCCTGGTTGCGGCCCAGCTCTTCCGAACGCTTCATGCCGATGCTGACGGTGACGTCGGGCGTGGCGCGCCGCTGTTCCACGTCCAGCATGGCTTGCCGCTGGGCCAGCGCGCTTTGCGCCTGGCGCACGGCCGGCGCCTGGGCCACGCGCGCGGCCAGTTCGCTGGCCGGGGGTAGCTCCGGCAAGGTTTCCAGGCGTCCCTCGGCGACACTGAAGCGTGGCGTGGCGTTGCCCCACAGGGCGGCCAGGCGCTTGCGCGCGCTGGCCAGGGTGCTGCGGGCCAGGTTCAGCTCCAGCCGCACGCTCGCTTCGGCGACCCTGGCGCGGGTTTCCTCGACGGGCGAAGCCTTGCCGGCCGTCACTCTACGGGCCGTGATGTCGCTGGCGCGCGCGGCCAGGGCTTGCGCGCTGTCGGCCAGGCGCAAGCCTTCCTGCGCGGCCAGCACGTCGACAAAGGCACTCGTGACGGCGGCGCGCGTGTCGGCTTGCTGCATTGACAGGCCCGCCTGCGCCAGGTCTGCGCCGCGCTGGGCGACGGCGGCGCGCGCCCCCCGTTTGCCGCCCAGTTCGATGAGCTGGTTCAGTTGCACGGTGGTGCTGCGCGTGGCGCGCCGCGTGTCTTCCAGCACGGTTTGCAGTTCCGGATTGGGCAGGGCGCGCGCCTGTTGCAGGGCGCCGCCTTGCGCCGCCAGTTCGTGGCGGGCGGCGGACAGGTTGGCGTTGCCGCCTTCTGCCAGGGCCAGCGCGGCGGGCAGGGTCAGGGGCGCGGCGGCTTCCAGGCTGGATTGCGCGTGGGCGAAGTTGCCGGACAACAGGCCAGCGGAAAGCAAGAAAATGAATCGGTGCATCGAATTCTCCAAAAACATGGAAAAAAATTCGACGGGACGCGCAGGCTCTCGCCTGGCTTACTGCGAAAAGTGATTGAAACGTCCCGTCGGCCTAGATGGCCGACGACCAGTCAGGGCGCTTGGGAGCGTCCGGGATGTGGGAAGCGTAAAAGAAGGGGGAGGTGTCCGCGTTCACGGAGGCCGTGTCGCCGACGGGCAGGCTGGAGCCGGCCGGCAGCCACGCGTGGCCGATGCCGTGGCAGACGTTGCAATCGCTGTGCGGCTGGCCTTTTTTCTGCTGGTCCGCCACTTTTTTGTCGCCGGCAGGCTGCTTGTCCGCATCCGCCTTGTGCTGGTGGCTGTGGTGGCCCAGGTGCTGCGCCGCCTTGCCTTCCTCGTGCAGGCAATACGCGCTCGCCGCTGCCCAGGACATCTGGAGCGGAAGCACGAACAGCAGCAAAATGAGGAAGAATCGGCGCATGGTGACGGCTATTGTACAGAAAGAAAGAAGGCCGTGTCGTGCTTAACGCGGCTGGGCGCGCCACGCCTTCAGCTGTGCGGCGATGGCCTTGCCCTGGAACAGCTGCGGCTCGGAATGCTCTTCCGTCTCCATGCCGCCTTCGCGGAAATCGGCCGCTTCGCGCGCCTGCACCAGCACCTTGGCCTTGTCGAAGGCTTCCGCAAAGCCGGCGCTCTTGGGCAAGGCTTCCTTGAAATACGCTTCGCTGAAGTAGGTAAAATCGTTCTGGTCGTCGCAGCCGAACGAGGTGCGGTCGCTGCGCGCGGCCGTGATGATGAGGGTATTGTCGTCTTTTAATGGCGCAATGAAGCCGCCCGCATAGCAGGCCGAGATCACGATGACTTTCCAGCGGATGCCGCTGTGCTTGAGCATGGTGGCCAGCTCCTGCGCGGGCAGGCTGTGCAAGTCCATGCCGTTTTGCGCCAGCGCCAGTTCGTGCTCGGGCGAGCCGTGGCTGGTGAGGAACAGGAACAGGATGTCGTTCTGCGTGTCCATCTTCGCGCCCAGGGCGTCGAGGCTGGCGGCGATGCTCGTGCGCGTGGCCATCGGCTGCTGCGCCACCGTGTTGCGGCTGTTGACGAGCATCAATGAGCGGCCCGTGGTGCCGTAATCGCGGTCGAACTGGCGCTGCACGAAGGCCGTTTCGCGGTGGAACACTTCCTGCGCGCCATCGCCGGCCACGCCCAGCAGATACAGATTGATTTTCTTTGCCGCATCGCGCGGCGCGATGCGGGCCAGGGCGCCGTCGAGCAGGGTGCGCTGGTTGTACAGGGCCAGCTCGATATTGTCGCGCGTGAGCTTGTCCAGGGCCGGGTCGTCCAGCTGGCCTTCCGTCCAGTTGCCGCTGTCTTCGCGCCGGCCATCGGCCTGCGCCACGGCGTAGCGCAGCACGCCCTTGCCGTCGAACTGGCCATTCTTGAAGCCGCCCCGGTATTCGTCGCCGTCGGCCGTGCGCAGCACGCCTTCGCCTTCGAATTTCCAGTCTTTCAGCTCGCCTTCGTAGTGGATGCCGTCGCTGGTGGTGACCCTGGCCTTGCCCTGCACCTGGCCCTGAACGAAGTCGCCTTCGAAGACGGTGCCGTCCGTGTCGGTCAGCTTGCCGGCGCCGTGCGGGCGCCAGTGCTTGAAATGGCCTTCGAACGTGGCGCCGTCGGCGCCCTGGAAGCGGCCTTGTCCCTCGAAGCTGCCCTTGACGAAGCTGCCCGCATAGATTTCTCCCTTGGGCGAGGTGTAGCGGCCGATGCCGTTGAAGGCGCCCTGGCGGAAGGCGCCCGTGTATTCGACGCCCGAAGCCTGGCGCAGCTTGCCCTGGCCGGAAAACACGCCGCGCGCGAAGCCCCCTTCGTAAAACGCGCCGCTCGCGTATTCGAGCCGGCCCTGGCCGTGCATCTTGCCATCGACGAGAGGGCCGAAATAGCGCCCGCCATCGGCCGTTTCCGCCGCCGGCGCCTTGGCTGGCGCGGCGCACAGCGGCGGCATGCCCAGCGCGGCAAAGGCCAGCAGGCCGGCGAGGGTGTAGGGGCGAAGCGAGGCGCGTAGCGTGGCGGTCATGAGGACGGTCTGGTCTGTAGGAAGGGGCCTAGTCTGCCACTGTATCGCCAAGGTGGCAAATGCGCGCGTAGTGTGTGTTGCTCTGCCTCAAGGCAAGATTCTGCGTTTTATGCCGTGCCAAGGCGGGGCTGAACTGATAATATTGATTTTCAGAACATATACTTGCACAAGGTACATAGCCACCCATGGAAAGCCGTCTCAGCCGCCTGGAAGCCGTTCAAACCGTGTTGCTGGAAATCGGGCAGCGCTCGAGCACCTGCAGCGATATCAGCGAATTCCTGCAGGCGGTGCATGCGGCGCTGGGGCGCATCATGTATGCGGCGAACTTTTACGTGGCGCTCAGCGACCATGACGACGGCCTCGTGCGCTTTCCCTACTTTGTCGACGAATTCGACGCCGCGCCCGACCCGGACGTGGGCGTGCGCCTGGCCAGCGCCGCGCAGTCGCCCACGGCATGGGTCATCGTCAACCGCAAGCAGCTGGTGATGACGGCCGATGACGACGCCATGCGCGCCATCGGCGGCGGCGCCTGGGGCGGCGGCACGGCGGCCGAGCACTGGATAGGCTGCCCGCTGCTGGACCAGCAGCACCAGGTGCTGGGCGCCATCGTCATCCAGAGCTATGACGCGCAGCACCGCTTCAGCCTGGAAGACCAGGCCCTGTTCGCGCTGATCGCCACGCACGTGTCGAGCGCCCTGCAAGGCATGCAAAGCATGGACCGGCTGGAAAAGGCGGTGCAGGAGCGCACGGCCCTGCTGGCGCACGAGGTGGCCGAGCGGCGCCGCGCGGAAAACCTCCAGCATGCGCTGTATGAAATCGCCAACCTGTCGGCGCAGGCGGCCGACGCGACGACCCTGTACGCGCGCCTGCACGCCATCATCAGCGAACTGGTGACGGCCAAGAATTTCCTCATCGCCCTGTACCACCCGGACAACAAGGACATCACGATCCCGTATTTCGTCGACGAGAAGGATGCGCAGGCGCCCGTCAAGCGCTTTCATTACGGCATCGGCATGAGCTCGTACGTGCTGGCGCGCCGCAAGGCTTGCCTGCTGGACGCCAGCAGCTATGCGGCGCTGGTGGCCAGCGGCGAGATGGACGAGCCGCTGGGCAATGTCGGCATCGCCAGCTGGATGGGCGCGCCCATGCTGCTGGGCGAGCGCAAATATGGCGTGATCATCGTGCAAAGCTACGACGAATCCGTCGTGTATGGCCAGGCGGAACTGGACGTGCTGGCCTTCATGGCCAGCCACGTGGCCGTGGCGATGGCCCGCATCCAGGCCGACAGCGCCATGCGCCAGGCCAAGGAAGCGCTGGAAGAACAGAACGCGGCCCTGAACAGCGCCCTGAGCGCCTTGCAGGAAGCGCAGTCGGAACTGGTGCGCCAGGAAAAGCTGGCGTCCCTGGGGCGCCTGGTGGCGGGCGTGGCGCATGAAATCAATACGCCGCTGGGTATCTGCGTGACGGCCACCAGCCACCTGGTACAGGAATTGAAACTCACGCGCGAAGACCTGGAAGGCGGCCAGCTCGACGAGGACGGCTTGCGGCAATTCTTCGACATCATCGACCAGACCCTGCGCATCATGACGACGAACACGCAGCGCGCCGCGGCGCTGGTGCGCAGCTTCAAGCAGGTGGCCGTGGACCAGTCGTCGGACGAATTGCGCAGCTTTAACTTGCGCAAATACCTCGATGAAATCCTGCTGTCCTTGCAGCCCAAGCTGAAAGGCAAACCGGTGAATGTGGAGATCGATTGCGCGCCCGAGGTGCAGCTGCGCAGCTATCCGGGCGCCGTCTCGCAGATCGTCACGAACATGGTGGTCAATTCACTGGTGCACGGCTTTGCCGAAGGCGAACCGGGCAAGATCAAGCTGTCCGCCAGGACGGTGGGCGAGATGCTGGAACTTGACTACAGCGACGACGGCATGGGCATGGACAGCGCCACCCTGGGCCAGCTGTTCGACCCCTTCTTCACGACGAAGCGGGGCTCGGGCGGCAGCGGACTTGGTGCGCACATCCTGTACAACCTGGTGACGGGACCGCTGGGCGGGACGGTGAAGGTGGTCAGCGCGCCGGGGATGGGATTGCATTACAAGATACGTTTTCCGCTGGAGCCACGTAGGTCGGATTAGCGCTTGCGCGTAATCCGACGCCGGCGGCGGTTTCAATGATGTGTCCTTGAAAACCTAAAAACGGCGGGCCGGATTGGCCCGGAGTGCCCGTGCTGGGGGCTTGGGCCGAAGCCACGTAGGTCGGATTAGCGGCGCAGCCGCGTAATCCGACGTACGCATGCTAATCCGGGAAACGCTGATTCAACGCCAGCGCCTCATCCAGATTCGCAATCAGCAACTCGACATACTGCGGATCGAGGTGGCTGCCGCTCACTTCGCGCAGGTAGCTGACGACGCGCTCGAGTGGCCAGGCGTCCTTGTAGCAGCGCTTGTGCATGAGGGCGTCGAAAACGTCGGCGACGGCGGCGATGCGCGCGTATTTGTGGATGTTTTCTCCCACCAGGCCTTGCGGGTAGCCGCTGCCGTCGTATTTTTCATGGTGCTGGTGGGCGATCACGGCGGCCGCCTTCAACAGCGGACGCTGCGAGCCGTCGAGGATGGACATGCCCACCGTCGGATGCTGCTTCATGATTTCCCACTCTGCCGCATCGAGCTTGCCCGGTTTCAACAGCACGGCGTCGGGCGTGGAAATCTTGCCAATGTCGTGCATGGGCGCCGCGTGGCGCAGCACCATCGTTTCCTCTTCCGACATGCCGGACGCCTGCGCCAGCAGCTGGCACACTTCGGCCATGCGGCGCACGTGGTTGCCGCCTTCGTGCGAGCGCGATTCGACCACGTCGCCCAGGCGCAGGATCAGCTCGGCCTGGGTATCGGTGATTTCCTGCGTCAGCAGGATGTTGTCGAAGGCGATCGCCACGCCCGAGCAGAATACTTCCAGCAATTGCGCGTCGAGGTCGGAGATTTCTTCCACGCCTTTCAAGACCAGCAGCGAGGCCTTGCCGCTGCTGTTGGGGAAATAGCCGACATAGGTGTCGCCGTGCAAGCGCGAGATCTTGTTGCTCTTCGCGTCGTCCAGCTGCGACAGCAGGGACGGGCTGAGGATGCCGCCATCGGCTTCATGGTCGCCGATCTGCGCGAGGATTTCATAGTCCTGCTCGCCCGTGATGGCGCTGGCGCCGCGCAGGCGCAGCAGCATGCTCGTTTCCAGGCGCAGCAGGGCGACGACTTGCTGCAGCAGGCCGCTGGCGAAGTCGCGCAGGTTGCGCTGCTTGAAAATGTGCGCCGAGGCGGCGATGACCCGTTCCAGGCCTTCGCGGTAATGGAGCTGTGCCTGGCGCGCTTCTTCCACCTTCATGATGTCGCGGTAGGCGCGCAGGGCGGCAAAGGTGGTGGTGAACAGCTTGGTGCGGTCCAGTTCCGTCTTTTCCTTGTAATCGTTGATGTCGTAGTTGACGATCACCCGCTCTTCCGGCGCCTGGCCCGGCTGGCCCGTGCGCAGCACGATGCGCGTAAACTGGTTGCCCAAGTCTTCGCGCATCCAGCGCGCCACTTCCAGGCCGCTGTCTTCACGCTCCATCACCACGTCGAGGAAGACCAGCGCGATGCCTTCTTCGCGCGCCAGCACCTGCTTGGCTTCGGCGCCGCTGTAGGCGTGCACGAAGCTCAGCGCGCGCCCTTCGAGGCGGAAACGGCTCAGCGTCAGTTTGGTGATGTCGTGAATGTCGGGTTCATCGTCGACGAGCAGGACTTTCCAGGGAGGTAACTTGGGCGATGCTGAAGACAAAAATGACATAAGGACGAGTTCCGCTAAAAGGCATAACTGACGCAATGCTGAGACGCCCGCGCCAGGAATTCCTGTGCGCTCATACCGGCGTTGCGCGTTTTTCGGGCGCATTTTGTCGATTGTAGACTGACAGCTAAGTATTAACAATAAGCAAGAACAATTGACTAAAATCATGCAACACGCGTGCCAAAAAAGCACTTTAAATGCATGCTGCCGACACTATCTATACTTTATCGCTTAGGCAACTATATTTTCAAGACAATACTTTGTTTTAGTTAATATTGCCATGGAATCCGCAAAAAAATACGCTGCTCCGCCTTTCCGACGGCCAGCCGAAAAAGTAACAAGGTATGAATTGAGCGTCACAATCGGCTGGAGCGCGCTATATTGGACAGGCATAAGAAGTGGCGCCATGCCACCCATATCTCCTGAAAGGGTACATCATGCAAAAGCAAACGACGCGCGCCTTGATCGCCGGCCTGGCCTTGCTGGCCAGCAGCGCGGCCTGGGCAGGAACCGAAGTGCATTTCAGCAAGCCGGATCAATTCACGGATGTGCCGTTCGATCCGCACGAGCGGGAAGACGTGCTCAAGGAGCTGACCCGGCATTTCGAGAAGCTGGGCGCGGCGCTGCCGCCAGGGCGCACCTTGAAAATCGACGTCACGGACGTGGATCTGGCGGGACGTGAAAATCCTTCCCTGCGTGCGGGCCAGGATATCCGTGTCATGAATGGCCGGGTCGACTGGCCGCGCATGCGCCTGCATTATGTGCTGGAACAGGATGGCAAGGTCATCAGCAGCGGCGACGCGGCCCTGTCCGACATGTCGTACCTGAGCCGTATCAATCCTTACTTCAGCACTGAAAAGTTGCGCTATGAAAAGCTGATGATCGATGACTGGTTTTCCGATACCTTTGGCGTCAAGGTAAAGCGTCATACGCGCAAATAAGCGCCGCTGCGCGGCGTTCAGTGCAGGTAAGCGCCTTCGATGCGCGCCAGCTCGCCGTTCTGCCGCATGGCGAGCAGGGCGGCATTCATCTTCTCGATGAAATCGGCCTTGTAGACGGGTGTGTTGCGCGCGCTGTAGGCGATGTAGGTGGCTTCGGACGACAGTTCCAGCACTTCGTGTAGTTGAAAGCCGTAGCGGGCCAGTTCGCCTTGCAGCTGGCGCGCCGTATGGCGTGCCGCGCCGCGGTCGCTGGCGTAGCAATCGATGCGCCGCAGCGCCAGTTTCTTCAGGTTCGCTTCATTGCCCTTGGCCGCCTCCAGGCGCAGCAGTCCCTGGCGGGCGGGTGCCATCAGCTTTTCCGACAATAAAAACCCTGTGTTGACGCCGATGGTCAGGCCCGCAAAGTCGGCGGGGAAATGCGTGCGCGGCGTGCGCATGACGGCGTCATGACAGAACAGCACCACCGATTCGCGGTGCAGCATGGCCGAATACGGCTCCACGTACGAGCGTTCCGCCTTGCGCCCCGGTGGAAACAGGCCGAAAACCTGGCCCTTTTCCAGCGCGTCGAGTCCCCGTTTCCAGGGGCGCGGCTGCAATTCCAGCCGGTAGCCGGGCATCGCGTCGGCCGCCTGGCGCAGGATGTCGATATACATGCCCTTGAACACGCCGCTTTCCACATAACTGTACGGCGCGTAGTCGTCGTCGCCGTACAGGATGACGGTCTGCGGCGTGGCCAGGGCGGGCGGCAAGGTGCCCAGCAGCGCCAGGGCCAGGGCCAGGCATCGTCTTGCCGTAATTACTGATTGCATGCCGCTCCACATTCAATGTCTTCCTGGCAAGCATACAGCATCGCGGCATGGCGAGCTAATCGATCCAGTTCACCTGTGGGAACTTGCTGCCAAATTCTTCCGGCATGGGCACGACCTGGCTGCGCTTGTAGTTGAAAAAGACAAAGCCGGACTTGGCCATCGCGATCAGGGTGTTGTCGCGCGGACGCGTGATGCGGAAAGTGATGTCGCCGCCATATTTATTGAAATCCATCACGCCCACTTCGAACAGCAGCTGGTCGCGCGCATGGGCTTCGGCGCGGTAGGTGGTGGCCAGGTCGGTGACGATGATGCCGGTGCCGTCCGCTTCGATGTCGCGCACGCCATATTCGAACAGGAAGCGGGCGCGCGCCTCGGAAATCATGGAAATCATGGAATCGTTGCCGAGATGGTTGCCGGCATTGATGTCCGTCGTGCGTACCGTCAGTTGCGAGGAATAGCAGTACTGGTCTTCGGGAAATTCAAGTTTCAAACGGGCCATGGTGTTCTCTTGAGCTGGGCGCAGGGCGCGACGGAAAAAACCAATTCTAGCCGGTTCCCCGCGCCCCGTCGAAAAACACCCTCTGCCGCGTGCGCGGGTCCGCTGCACTGACGCATGTCTGGTTGCGTACGCTTATTGACGGACAATGCGGTACACCTTGCCCGTGCCGCTCAGCATGTACAGCTCGTTTTGCGCATCCTGGCCGAACGACAGGATATTGCCCACGTTTGCGATGCCCCAGTCTTTCACGGCCGATGCCGTGCCATTGCTGTAGCTGAAGCTTTTCAGCCAGGCGCTGCAGTAGTCGGAGAACAGGTACTGCCCCGCCAGTTCCGGCATGGCCGTGCCGCGGTACACATAGCCGCCCGTGATCGAGCAGCCGCCGGCCGTATCGTGGCCGTATTCGATGGCCGGCAAGACCAGTCCCGCCTGGCTGCAACCTGGGCTGTTGTAGCACTGCGTGCCTTCCATGATGTTCCAGCCATAGTTGTTGCCCGCCTGCCCCACGGGGCGCACGTCGATTTCTTCCAGGTTGGCCTGGCCCACGTCGGCGATGTACAGCAACTGGGCCGGCACGTCGAAGGCGTAGCGCCACGGGTTGCGCAAGCCGTAGGCCCAGATTTCAGGGCGGCCGCCCGCCGTGGTAAACGGGTTGCCGGATGGGATGGCGTACGGCTGGGCCACCGTGCTGGCGCTGACGTCCAGGCGCAGCAGCTTTCCTAACAGCACATTCGTGTTTTGCGCATTGCGGGGCGGGTCGCCCGCGCCGCCGCCGTCGCCCGTGCCCGCATACAGATAGCCGTCCGGGCCAAAGCTGAGCAGGCCGCCGTAGTGGTTGCTGAACGTGGGGTGGGGAATCGTGAGGATGGTCAGCGCGGACAGGGGATCGGCCACGTTGGCGTTGCCGGCCGACACTTGGCGGCGCTCGATGACGATATTGCCGGCCAGGTCGGTGTAATACAGGAAGAAATAGCCATTGCTGGCGTATTGCGGATGGAAGGCCATCGACAGCAAACCCCGTTCGCCGCTGGTGCTGGTGAGCGTACTGATGTCGAGGAAAGGTGCGGCCAGCAGATTGCCGTTCTGCACCACGCGGATGCGGCCGGCCCGTTCGAGGATGAACAAACGGCTGTCGCCGGGCGGCGCCGTGAGGAAGATGGGCACGCTCAAGCCGCTGGCTACTTCCTGCAGGCCCAGGGCCAGCGGCGTGGCTGCCGCATACAGGACGCTGGCGCTGGCCGTCGCTCCCGCATTGACTTGCACCTGCTGCGTGACGGGCGTGGGCGCCAAGGTCCCCGTGCCTTGCGCCACGCTGGCCGCGCTGATCGTGTAGGCGCCGGGCGCCAGGTCCGTCAAGGTGGTGCTTGCCGTCAATGTCTTGCTGTACGACGCAGGTCCCGTGACCGTGACGGCGCCCGCCACGCCGGCCGGCAAGCCGCCGATGGCGAGCGCCAGGCTGCCGGTGGTGGTACCGGGCGCTGGATCGTCGTCGCCGCCGCCACAGGCGGACAGCAGGGCCAAACAGCATGCCAGCAGCAGGGCCAGCCAGGCTCGGGGAGAGCGGGAAAGGATATGGCGCATGTCAGTCTCCTGCGGGAACGGCGCAACGGCGACTCGAGGGAGCCTGTGCCAAGAATGCGCGTCTTGCTGCCTGCAGGTTTGTGCTGGCGCAAACGTGCGGCGCCATCGGACAAATGCGCCGCGTTTTCAGACAAGCGCGGAGCCAGCTGCGCCACCGCATTCGTAGCGGCCCGATAATGGCGCATCTGAAACCCAGCAGGAATGATACCCATGAAAACCAAAGCCGCGATTGCCTGGAAGGCGGGCGCCCCGCTGACCATCGAAGAAGTCGACCTGGCCGGCCCGCGCGCCGGCGAAGTGCTGGTCGAGCTGAAAGCCACGGGCATTTGCCATACCGATTACTACACCCTGTCCGGCGCCGATCCGGAAGGCATTTTTCCTGCCATCCTCGGCCATGAAGGGGCCGGCGTCGTCGTCGACGTGGGCCCGGGCGTGACGACCCTGAAAAAGGACGACCACGTCATCCCGCTGTACACGCCGGAATGCCGCCAGTGCAAGTTCTGCCTGTCGCAAAAGACGAATCTGTGCCAGGCCATCCGGTCCACGCAGGGCCGCGGCCTGATGCCGGATGCGACCTCGCGTTTTTCCCTGAACGGCCAGCCGCTGTTCCACTACATGGGCACTTCCACGTTCTCGAACTACATCGTCGTGCCGGAAATTGCCCTGGCGAAGATCCGAGAAGACGCGCCGTTCGACAAGGTCTGCTACATCGGCTGCGGCGTCACCACCGGCGTGGGCGCCGTCCTGTTCTCGGCCAAGGTGGAAGCGGGCGCCAACGTGGCCGTGTTCGGCTTGGGCGGCATCGGCCTGAACGTGATCCAGGCGGCCAAGATGGTCGGCGCCGACAAGATCATCGGCATCGACATCAACCCGGCGCGCCAGGCCATCGCCCGCAAGTTCGGCATGACCCACTTTATCAATCCGAACGAAGTGGAAAACGTCGTCGACGCCATCGTGCAGCTGACGGACGGCGGCGCCGATTATTCGTTCGAATGCGTGGGCAACACGACCCTGATGCGCCAGGCGCTCGAGTGCACGCACAAGGGCTGGGGCAAATCGTTCATCATCGGCGTGGCGGCGGCCGGGCAGGAAATTTCCACCCGCCCATTCCAGCTGGTGACGGGGCGCGAATGGCGCGGTTCGGCCTTCGGCGGCGCGCGGGGGCGCACGGACGTGCCGAAGATCGTCGACTGGTATATGGAAGGCAAGCTCAATATCGACGACCTGATCACGCACCGCTTGCCGCTCGAACGCATCAATGAGGGCTTCGACCTGATGAAGAGCGGCGAATCGATCCGTTCCGTGGTCCTGTATTAATCGTATTGTATTAATCCTATCGGACTGTACTCATTGCGCAACACATGACGGACGGGGCAGGGCGGCAGGCTGTACTTCGCCGCCTGCCCCTGCTAGGGTGTAGACATCACTGCCTTGCTTTGGGAGCCGTTCATGTTTGCCACTGCCTATCTCGCGACCTTGCGCCGCATGCTGCCCGTCTTCCTTGGCGCGGCCCTGTCTTCCCTGCTCGCCTTGTGGTGGAGCAATGCCGCCATCCTTGCCACGCCCGCCATCTGGCTGGCGCTGCTGGCCACCTATCTGCTGTGCGCGCTGATGTTTACGCCGCTGGCCTGGCACCGCCAGCAGCTGGCCACGCGCCACGTGCGCACCAACAAGTCGCGCTGAGCTTCCCTGCGCCTAGCGCGCCGTGCTGGAAAAGCGCTCGCGATAATCGCGCGGCGTGATGGCGAGCTTCTTTTGAAACAGGCGGCGCAGCCTGTCCTCGCTATGCAAGCCCGCCTGTACGGCCACCTGTTTTAAGGAAGACACATTGTCCTCCAGTAAACGGCGCGCCACTTCGAAGCGGGCCGTGTCGATGAATTCCGTGGGGCTGGTCCCCGTTTCGCGCTGGAACACGCGCGTAAAATTGCGCTCGCTCATGGCCAGCCTGGCCGCCAGCAGCGGCACGGTGAGTTCTTCGGCAAGATGCTCCATGATCCAGCCCTGCAACTGGCGGATGGTCGGATGCGTCGTCATCTGGCTCGACAGGTGCACGGAAAACTGCGACTGGCCGCCGGGCCGCTTCAAATACACGACCAGGTCGCGCGCCACTTCCAGCGCGATATCGCGGCTGAAATCGTCTTCCACCAGGGCCAGCGCCAGGTCGATGCCGGCCGTCACGCCGGCGGATGTCCAGAATTTCCCTTCCCGCACGAAAATCGCATCGGCATTGACCTGTATCAAGGGGTACCGCTGGCGCAGGCTGTCCACGGCACTCCAGTGCGTGGCGGCGCTCTTGCCGTCGAGTACGCCGGCTTCGGCCAGGAAGAAGCAGCCCGTGCACAGGGCCGCCAGCGTGTCGATGCGCGGCGCCGCCTCAGCCACCCAGGCGGCGAGGGCGGGAATGTCCTGCAAGACTTGCTCGACATGGTGGCAGCCGACGATGACGGCCAGGTCCGGCAGGCGGCTGGCATCGAGCGCCTTGCTCGCGTGCAGCGACATCAGCGTGTCGGACTCGACCGGGCCGATGGCCGTCGAGGCGATGCGCACGTCGTAGCCGCCGGGCAAGTTGCGCAGGCGCAAATGGGTGTTGGCGTAGTCAAACACCTTCATGGCGCCGATGGCTTCGAGCGCCTTGAAGCCGGGATAGACGATGATGTCGACGGTGCGCAAGGGGAATTCTTTGGGGCTGTGCTTGATCATGCGATATGCGCGAGGGTGAAAAATACTGCCATAATGCAATAACAGCGAGGACATAGATTAGCATGGAATAAGCCACGCGCCCGCTGTCTTCCCATTCATCGAATTCCTGGATATCGTGCGCTTACTTCCCTTTTTTGCCTCCCTGACACTGTTGCTATGCTCAACTTTTGCCCAGGCGGCCACGCTCAATTTCAACGGCGGCGCCGTCAGCGGCTGTAGCCTGGGCCAGGACGGCTTGCAATACACATGCGTCTCGCTGGCGCTGGGTTCTACGGACGTCATCGTCATTGGCGGCGCATATGGCGTGACGGTCAACAGTTCCCTGGCGATGAGCTATAACCAGGGCTTGACGATGAGCGGCAATGCCGCGCTGACGGTCAAGGGCAATCTCGATATCAAGGACATCAATCCGTCGAACCTGAAGGTGACGGGCGGAAGTTTGAGCGCCGAGGGCGGCACTTTCCTCATGGGCGCGCAGGAACAGACGATCACGGCGAATATCTTCGCCACGACCATCAAGATGGGCTCGAACAACGTCACGGTGACGGGCAGGATCAGCGCCAAGGGGCCGGTGGAAATCGCCTCGGGTTCGCTCATCAACGGGCCGATCAGCGGCACCATCGTCAATATCCTTGCCGCCAATACCCGCATCCAGGGCGATATCACGGCGACCACTTCGCTGACCATCGGTTCCGGCAGCCAGGTGACGGGCAACCTGAAGTCGCCGACGATCGACTTGAAGGCGTCCGGCCTGCTCGTCACGGGCGACGTGGAGGCAAGCAATTCCCTGTCGATCGCCTCCGGCAATGGCATCAAGGGCAACGTGGACGCCGGCGAGGTGACCCTCGACTCGTCCAACGCCTATATCACGGGCAACGCCAAGGTCGACCACATCACTCTGGGCTGGCAGGGCCGGGTGCAGCAAACCATCACCTGCAAAGCCTATACGCCATCGAACCCGTGCAGCTGCGTGACCAACAACAGCGGCTGGGCCTTCAATGAACCGATGGGCCCGAAATGCGGCCCCGCCACCCCGACCGGGCCTCATCATTTCCAGATCGATCATTCGGGCAATGCCCTGACGTGCGCACCGCAGACGGTAACGGTGACGGCATGCGCGGATGCCGCCTGCAGCGCCAGGTACACAGGCGGCGCGAGTGTCACTGTCAGTCCTGGCGGCGCGACGACGCAGATCGGCAGTAGCGGCGTGGCGACGGCCAGCGTGCGCCAGTACACTGTCGGTACGGCCGCCCTGGGCCTGACGAGCGTGCCCGTCGCCACGGACCCGCTCGTATGCAAGCGCGCGTCGGACAACAGCCGCAGCTGCGACATGAGCTTTGCGGCGACAGGCTTGACGGTTACTCCCGTCAATCACAATTCCGCCGTGGCCACAGCATTCAAAATCAGCGCCTTGCAAGACAAACCGAACGAGCAAGCCTGCGTGCCTCTGTTTGCGAATGCCAGCAAGGATCTGACCCTCAGTTGCAGCTACAGCAATCCCTCCACCGGCACCTTGCCGGTCCTGGTCAAAGGGACGGGGACCTTCGTTCCATTGGCCGCGAGCACCGGCAGCGCGTGCAGTGCGACGGGCCAGTCCGTCAACCTGGCATTCGATAACGCTGGCGTTGCCACGGCAACCATGTCTTATGCCGACGTGGGCAAGCTGACGTTGACGGCGAAATATGAATCGGCCAGCGGCGATGACAAGGGCTTGAAGATGCAAGGCAGCGGCACCGTGGTGGTCGCCCCATACAATTTTGTTTTCAGTGCGATCGCCACGCCACAGCGTGCGGGCCTGGCCGTGACGGGCGTGCCGTCGGCAACGGCGGTTAACGTATCTGCACGGAACTTTTTGAATGCAGTCGCACCCAACTTTGGCCGGGAATCGACGCCGCCAACCGTGCTGCTGGGACGTACTGTCGTCGAACCCACGTTTGCCGGCCACGCCGAGCCGTCGGCCGATGGCAGCCTGGACTTCAACGGGGGTGTCCTGAGCGCTACGGGCATGAGCTGGAAGGAAGTGGGATCTGTTCAATTTACGGCCAGTCTGATCAACTACCTGGGATGGCAGCTGCCTGCCGTTAACGGTGTCGTTCCACCGCTGGCAAGCGGCACGAGTGGCCAGGTGCGGTTCATCCCGCATCACTTCATCACGGAACTGATCAAAAAGGATGACGGTGACAAGCCGGCCGCCGCCAACGGCATCGCCACGCCGTGCGCTGCACCGCTCACCTGCGCCAATGACGGGGAAAAAGGCCGCTACGCTTACTCGGGGCAGGCGATAGGCGTGCGCGTGACGGCGCGCGCCTTTGGCGAGACGACGACCCAAAATTATGACGAGCTCAATCCGAGCGTCCTGGCGCCCGTGCTGCTCGAAGGCCTGGATGCGGCCACGGGCACGATTTCCTTTCCGCCGAGCACCTCCGATGGCAGCAGCCGCCTCACCGATGGCAGCAAGGCACAAGTCACCATCACCAGCGTGGCGCCCGCGAAATTCACCCTCGGCGTTGCCTCGCCCATGGTCGCCTACCGTTTTCCAGGCAAGGCAGGCGTACCCGTGAAGGTGGCGCCCACCGACGTGCGCTTGCGCGCCAGCAGCACCTATCCCGGCGGCGCCGTCGTCAGCTCAATCTCGCCATTGATACAGAACGAGGCACGGATGACTGTGCTGTCGGGGCAATGGCAGGTAGCCCACGGCTATGGCTCCGAATTGCTGCCCCTTAAACTGGCCGTGCAAGTGCAGTACTGGAATGGCAAGAAATGGACCACGAATCTGCTCGACAGTATCAGCGCGTTCAACAAGTCGGACATGGTGTTGGCCAATTGCAAGAAGACGCTGGACTGCAGCAAGCTGGCCGTTGATGACCGGACCTATACCGTCGCTCAAGGGGCGCTGCCGCAAATCAATCTCCTGACCTTGCTGGCGCCCGGCGCCGGCAAGGCCGGCAGCGTGGACGTTTCCGTTGGCAACCATCCCTACCTGGGCAGCACGGTGGGCGTCGCCGTCTTTGGCATCCTCAGATCGGGCCCCGTGATTTACCTGCGCGAGATCTATTAGCCTGGACCAAGGGCAGGCGCAGAAAGGCGGAAAAACCAGTAACATGGCTGGCTGTGGCATTCCCCCCAACCTCAGACTGGAGTTTTCTATGAGCACAACTTCGCAGTGGATCGATATCGCCGGCCCGGACGGCACCTTCCAGGCTTACCTGGCCGTGCCGCACGTGGGCAAGGGCCCCGCCATCATCCTGTTGCAGGAAATTTTCGGCGTAAACGAGCACATCCGCGCCGTGGCCGACCAGTACGCGGCCGATGGCTACGTGGTGCTGGTGCCCGACCTGTTCTGGCGCGCCGGCGCGCATATCGAACTGGGCTATGACGCGGACGGCTGGAAGCGCGCCGTCGAACTGATGCAGGCCACCGACAACCCGCATGCCGACGCCGATATCGCCGCCACCGTCGCCGTCCTGCGTGCGCGCCCTGAAGTGACGGGCAAGCTGGCCTCCGTCGGCTATTGCTTCGGCGGCCGTCTGTCGTACCAGGCGGCCGCGGCCGGCCTGGTTGACGTGGCCATCGCGTATTACGGCGGCGGCATCCAGAACAAGCTGGACCTGGCCGACCAGATCAAGGTGCCGCTGCTCATGCATTTCGGCGGCCAGGACAGCCATATCCCGCCGGAAGCCGTGCAAAAGATCGCCGAGCGCTTCGAAGACCGGCAAGATGTGGAAATCCATATCTACCCGGGTGCCGAGCACGGTTTCAACTGCACCCATCGCGACAGCTACCAGCAGCGCGCCGCCGCCCAGGCACATGGCAATTCGCTGATTTTCCTGGCAGAAAATCTGTAAGACTGCCTCGCCAGACTGGCCGGCCGCCAATGCCGAATCCAATACGCGCCCAGCAGCAATGCCGCATGGGCGCTAAAATAGCGGCTGTGCCGGGCAACTCCGGCCGGCCGGGCGCCGCGCCCGGCAAACCTGGATGAGGAACCGAATTAAAGATGGCCCAAGTAATTGTTTCTGTAACGTTGGCGGCAAGCGCCGAACGAGTGTGGGATTTTATCGGCGGCTTCCAGTCGCTGGCTGAATGGTCGAGCTCGATCAAGACCAGCTTGTCCGAGCACGGCGGCCGCGTGCGCCGCCTGAAAACCACGGACGGCGCCGTCATCGCCGAACGCCTGCAAAGCTACAGCGAAGCGGACAAGAGCTACAGCTACACCATCGTCTCGGGCCCGATCCCCGTCAAGAACTACCGTTCCACCCTGCGCGTGACGGGCGAGCCGGGCGCGAACGAGTGCGTGGCGCAATGGTCGAGCGAGTTCGACGCGGCCGAAGGCGTGGAAGAGGTCATGGTGGGCGCGTTTCAGCATCTGTATGAGACGGCGTTTGTCGACCTGAAACGTATCATGGCCATCTGAAGCCGCGTATCCGGCATTCCCACCGGCGCTAACAATGTTGTCGGATTACGCGGCTGCGCCGCTAATCCGACCTACGGGACTCAAGCACATGTCCACGTTGGCAAATGCCTGTCATCCGCCACTTCATCGCCGCGTAGGTCGGATTAGCGAGGCCTCGCCTCGCGTAATCCGACAACATTGTTGACAAGGCTGCGGTGTCGGATTACGCGGCTGTGCCGCTAATCCGACCTACGGGATTGTGGCCGGCACGCTGGTAAAAACACCGGCCAAGGCCGGTGTTTTTCATGCAGCCTAGCGTTTTACTTTTCCAAACGCCTCGCCCTTGTTCCATGTCGGCAACTGCTTGTCATTCGCTATTTCATAGCCGAGGTTCAGGGTGAACTGTGCCTGCTGCGCCATGCCCGACAGATCCCACGACGGCTTGTACTCATCGGTGACCTGGTGGTAATCCTTCTTGAATGCCACCAGGCGCTCGCCCGACGCTTTCGGCTCCTGGACGAAGTCGAACGAGCCGTCTCCCGAGAACACGGCCGAGCCCACGTTGAAGGCGGGCACGCCGGCCTTGGCAAACGCAAAATGGTCGGCACGGTAAAACGCGCCGGACAGGTCGGGGATCGTCGGCGCCAGGCGCAAGCCCATGCGCTTGGCCACCTTGGCGGCGCTCGCGTACAGGCTGCTGCGCTCGGCGCCGGCCACGCCGATGTCGTGCGTCTTGCCGACGAAATTCATGCTGTCGAGGTTCAGGTCGGCGGCCGTCTTCGCCAGTGGCCACAGCGGCGCGCGCGTGTAGGCGGTGCTGCCCAGCATGCCCGTTTCCTCGCCGGCCGGCCACAGAAAGATCTGCGTGCGGCGCGCCGGCTGTTTCACGGCCACTTGCGCCATGGCCAGCAGGGCGGCCGCGCCCGAGGCGTTGTCGATGGCGCCGTTGTAGATGTGGTCGCTCTGGCCCGGTTTCGCACCTTGGGCGCTGCCTTCGTCATCCTTGCCCAGGTGGTCCCAGTGCGCCGAGTAGATCACCGCCTCGTCCTTCAATTTCGGGTCCGTGCCCGGCACGATGCCGGCCACGTTGAATTGTTCGATGCTGCGCACCTGGCTATCGAGCGCCACCTTGACCGTCGCGTTCAGGGCCACGGGGCGGAATGCGCGCGTTTCCGCCTGTGCGCGCAAGGCGTCCAGGTCTTGCCCGCCCGCCTGGAACAGGGCGCGCGCCATGTCTTCCTGCAGCCAGCCTTCCATCGCATTGCCCGCGCCCGCCAGGTTGAAGCGTTCATGGCCGAAACCGTTGGCCGGCACCGACCACGGATACGAAGCCGATGCGGTCGTGTGTATCAGCAGCACGCCGGCCGCGCCCTGGCGCAGCGCTTCCTCGTACTTGTAGACCCAGCGGCCGTAATACGTGAGCGACTTGCCGGCGAAGCGCTGCGGTTCGGCGCTGGTCGGCTGCGGGTCGTTGACCATCATGATGACGAGCTTGCCCTTCAGGTCGACGCCCTTGAAATCGTCCCAGTTTTCTTCTGGCGCGCGGATGCCGTAGCCGGCGAACACGACGGGCGCGTCGAACGCCACTGCCTGCTGGCCATTCGCCGCGCCAAAGACGATGTCCTTGCCGAAGGCGGGAGACAAGGTCTTGCCGCCCGCGCTGAAGGTGACTTTGCTTGATGGCAAGGCCTTGCTGCCGACGATGGTCAGCGCCTGGCGGTAGCTGCCATCCTTCAACGGTTGCAGGCCGGCCACGGCCGCTTGCGTTTCCAGGTAGCGCACGGCCAGGTCGCCGCCGCGCTGGCCCGTGCCGCGTCCTTCGAGCAAATCATCGGCCAGGAAGGACAGGTGGGCGCGCAGGGGCGCTTCGGCTACGAGCGGTTGGGCGAGGGCGGCCGTGCTGAACAGGCTGGCGGCGAGGACGAAGGGAAAGCGCATGACAACTCCAAAAGTGAATACGGGAAAGCAAAGCAGCGGCAATCTTACTCTACCGCAATGCGCCAGCGTAGCGCGCGGCGTGCGTGCGCCATTGCGGCCACAATGGCTGCTCGTTCACCGACAAGGAGCGTTCCATGACCAGCCCTAACTTGCAATCGAGCAATACCCTGCTTACGGCCGACGGCACATTGATCTACTACAAGGACTGGGGCAGCGGCCCGCCCGTCGTCTTCAGCCACGGCTGGCCGCTGTCGGCCGACGCGTGGGAAGACCAGATGTTTTACCTGGCCTCGCGCGGCTACCGCGTCATCGCGCACGACCGGCGCGGCCATGGCCGCTCGAGCCAGCCGTTCGACGGCAACGACATGGATACCTATGCCGACGACCTGGCCGCCCTGATCGACGCGCTGGACTTGACGGGCGCCACCCTCGTCGGCCACTCGACGGGCGGCGGCGAAGTGGCGCGCTATATCGGCAGCCATGGCACCGGGCGTCTGGCTGGCGCGGTGCTCGTGGGCGCCGTGCCGCCGCTGATGCTGCAAACCACGGAAAACCCGCTGGGCTTGCCGCTATCTACGTTTGACGCCATCCGCGCCGGCGTGCAGGCCGACCGCAGCCAGTTTTTCCAGGACTTGAGCGTGGCCTTCTATGGCTACAACCGGCCCGGTGCGCAGCCGTCGCAGGGCGTGCGCGACGGTTTCTGGCGGCAGGGCATGCAGGCGGGCATGCCGGCTTCCTACCTGTGCATCAAGCAATTTTCCGAGACAGATTTTACGGCCGACCTGGCCAAATTCGACGTGCCGACCCTGGTGATCCATGGCGACGACGACCAGATCGTGCCGATTGCCGCCTCGGCGCGGCGCACGGCCGAGCTCATCATCGGCAGCAAGCTGCTCGTGTATGCGGGCGCGCCGCACGGCCTGGCGACGACGCACAAGGACAGGCTGAACGAGGACTTGCTGGAATTTTTGCGCCACTCAGTCGATGCGGCAAGCAATATCGAGGCGCATCTGTAAAGTAATCGAATCTATTGCAAAACATATAATATTGCTTGGTTTTTGCACCAATTGCGTGCGGATCGCCGATTTTTCTGCGTTTTAGACTGCAAAAAATGGCGTTCTGCCGCCCCGTTCCACCCGGTAAGGTCCAGTAAAGAGTAAACTAGCGGATACACTCTTTCGCATTGGGCGATTCGAGCGAACTTGTGAGTGATTTCATGTCTGATACACCAATTTCCTTATTTTCCGACCTTAACCTGAGCGAGCCGCTGATTCGCGCGCTCAAGGATGTCGGTTACGAAACACCGTCGCCTATCCAGGCGGCCACGATTCCATTATTGCTCGCGAACCGCGACGTGTTGGGCCAGGCGCAAACAGGTACGGGTAAGACCGCCGCCTTCGCCTTGCCTATCCTGTCGCGCATCGATCTGAAACAAAGCTCACCCCAAGCCCTGGTCCTGGCACCGACGCGCGAACTGGCCATCCAGGTCGCCGAAGCATTCCAGGTGTACGCCGCGCACATTCCCGGCTTCCACGTGCTGCCGATCTACGGCGGCCAAAGCTACGGCCCGCAGCTGTCGGCCCTGCGCCGCGGCGTGCACGTCATCGTCGGCACCCCAGGCCGCGTCATCGATCACCTGGACAAGGGTTCGCTCGACCTGTCCAAGCTGAAAACCCTGGTGCTCGACGAAGCCGATGAAATGCTGCGCATGGGCTTTATCGACGACGTCGAACGTATCTTGAAAGAAACCCCGGAAGGCCATCAAACGGCGTTGTTCTCGGCCACCATGCCTTCCGTCATCAAGCGCATCGCCACGACCTACCTGGTGAACCCGGCCGAAGTGACGGTCGCCGCCAAGACGGGCACGGCCGACAACATCCGCCAGCGCTACTGGCTGGTGTCGGGCATGCACAAGCTCGACGCGCTGACCCGCATCCTGGAAGCGGAAGCGTTTGACGGCATGATCATCTTCGCCCGCACCAAGCTGGGCACGGAAGAGCTGGCCGGCAAGCTGCAAGCCCGCGGTTTCTCGGCTGCCGCCATCAATGGCGACATCCAGCAAGCCCAGCGCGAGCGCACGATCCAGCAGTTGAAAGACGGCAAGATCGACATCCTCGTGGCAACCGACGTGGCCGCCCGCGGCCTGGACGTCGAGCGCATCAGCCACGTCGTCAACTACGACGTGCCGCACGATCCGGAAAGCTATACCCACCGCATCGGCCGCACGGGCCGCGCCGGCCGCAGCGGCGAAGCGATTCTGTTCATCACCCCGCGTGAAAAGAACTTGTTGAAAGCCATCGAACGCTCGACCCGCCAACCGATCGGCATGCTGGAACTGCCAACGATCCAGGCCGTCAACGACGTGCGTATCGCCAAGTTCAAGGAACAGATCAGCGAAACCCTGGCCCTGGGCGAACTGGAGCAGTTCCAGTCGCTGATCGAAGATTTCGAACGCGAGCAAAACATTCCCGCCATCGAAATCGCCGCCGCCCTGGCGAAGATGGCGCGTGGCAATGTACCTCTGCTGCTGGACAAGAACAAGGCGCGCGAACAAGCCACGTGGCAAGACGACCGTCCTGCGCGCCAGGACCGTTTTGACCGCCCTGAGCGCAATGACCGCTTCGAGCGCAATGACCGTTTCGATCGCAACGAGCGCAGCGAACGTCCGGCCTTCCCGAAAAAAGAACGCATCCAGCGTCCTGCCGACGCCGGCATGCAGACCTTCCGCATTGAAGTCGGTCATCAGCATGGCGTGAAACCGGGCAATATCGTGGGCGCCATCGCCAACGAAGCGGGCATCGATTCGAAAAACATCGGCCGCATCGAAATCTATGACGACTACAGCGTCCTGGACTTGCCGGACAGCATGCCGAAAGAATTGCTGGACCAGCTGAAAACCGTGTGGGTCGCGGGCCAGCAGCTGCGCATCAGCCGCGACGGCGACGCGCCGGACCTGGCGCCGCCTGCCGCGCCGCGCAAGCCGTTCGCCGCCAAGTCCGCGCCAGCGTTCAAGGATACGCCAGCGGATGCGGGCGACGCAGCCCCCGCGCCGCGCGCGCCGAAGAAGGAACGTCCACGCCCTGGCGTGACGGCCTACCGCATCGAAGTGGGCCGCGAACACGCCGTGACGCCAAGCAACATCGTCGGCGCCATCGCCAACGAAGCGAACCTGGAAGCCAAGCATATCGGCCGTATCGATATCTTCGACAACTTCAGCGTGCTGGACCTGCCGGAAGGCATGCCGCCGGAAATCCTCGACCACCTGAAATCGGTCGTGGTCTCGGGCCAGAAGCTGCGCATCAGCCTCGATGACGGCACGACGGAGCGCAAGCCGGCACCGCCGCGTCCGAAGTCTCCTCCCCGTAAGACTTACAAGTAAGCCATCCCCACGGGCGCTCCGGCGCCTGTGTCGCGGATTGGAGACATATCTTCCACTGGCGCGTTCGCGCCAGTTTTTATTTTCCCTCAAGAAATGAATATTGTTGCCGCGTTATGGTTGGCGGCAGGCGTCGCCATGCTCCGGCCATTGCGCCAGTTTCCTTGCGCCTTTTTATCGGCGCATGCGCCGTATTTATTAGCTGTCGCGCCAACAAATAATTTTTTATTAATTATTGTATCTGTGTTCAATTTGAATTTTGCATTTCAATAAAATCAATCAAGTTGAATCAAAGTAAATTATAAAACATAAATGAATTAACTTTTATCAAATTGTTTGACCAGTGTCACTGTCACCTGGGCGATATGTCATGGGTGCTTGATGTGGTATATTGTTTTTATGTTTTTGTTATGCTAGTTGAAAAAAATAGAGGAGCGACGATGCGGGTCAATACGCCAATCACGCAAAATGAATACGTATTAAATGAAGGCATGACGATTGTTTCCACGACGGATTTACAGGGAAACATCAATTACGCCAATCAGTATTTCATTGAAGTCAGCGGCTTTTCGGAAATGGAATTGCTGGGTGCGCCACAGAATATCCTGCGTCATCCCGATATGCCGGCCGAAGCGTTTGCCGACCTGTGGGACACCATCAAGACGGGCATGCCATGGACCGGCATGGTCAAGAACCGCTGCAAGAATGGCGATTTCTACTGGGTCTTCGCCAATATCACGCCCGTCATCGAAAACGGCCGCCCGATCGGCTATATGTCCGTGCGCACCAAGCCCACGCGCGAGCAGATCAACGAAGCGGCAGCCCTGTATAAAAGTTTCAAGGACGGCAATTCCGCCAGACTGGCGATCCGCAATGGCCGCATCGTGCGCCAGGGCTGGGCCGCCAAGCTGGCCGAGTGGCGCAAGCTGAGCCTGTCGCAAGACCTGGCCCTGCATTGCATCGTCTTTGGCGTGGTGCTGGCCATCCTCGGCTGCGCCGTGTGGAATATTGATGGCGACACGAGCACGGCCACGCGCACTTGGCTCAGCGGCGCTGCCGCCGCGGCCGTGGCGCTGATGCTGTATTTCTGGGCCCACCTGCACAATTCCCTCGTCGCGCCGCTGGGCGACGCCATCACGGTGGCGCGCAAGATGGCCGGTGGCGACTTGACGGGCGTCATCGACAAGGTGCGCGACGACGACATGGGCCAATTGATGGCGGCCTTGCGCCAGACGAATATCAATTTGCACAGCATCATCGGCGACGTGCGCGCCAACTTCGAGGATATCCGCATCACCACGGCCGAGATCGCCACGGGCAATATGGACTTGTCCAGCCGCACGGAATCGCAGGCGTCCAGCCTCGAACAGACGGCGGCCAGCATGGAAGAGCTGACGTCGACGGTGCAAAACAGCGCCGACCATGTGGACACGGCCAACAAGCTGGCGGCGCAGGCGTCGACCGTCGCGGCCAAGGGCGGCACCATCGTCAGCGAAGTGGTCACCACGATGGATGAGATCAGCACCTCGTCGCGCAAGATTCTCGATATCATCGGCCTCATCGATGGCATCGCCTTCCAGACGAATATCCTCGCCTTGAACGCGGCCGTGGAAGCGGCGCGCGCGGGCGAGCACGGCCGCGGTTTCGCCGTCGTGGCCGGCGAAGTGCGCAGCCTGGCGCAGCGCTCGGCAACAGCGGCAAAAGAAGTGAAAAACCTGATCGACCATTCGATCGCCACCGTGAATGCGGGCAGCGTGCTGACCAGCAATGCGGGCGCCACCATGACGGAAGTGATCGCCTCGGTAGCCCGCGTGACGGAAGTGATGGACGAGATTTCCTCGACCACGCGCGAACAGAACCAGGGCATCGGGCAAGTCAACCAGGCCGTCATCCACATGGATGGCATCACGCAGCAGAATGCGGCGCTGGTGGAGCAGGCTGCGGCGGCCGCCACCAGCCTGGCGCAGCGCACCGACAGCGTGGCCCAGTCGATCGGCATCTTCAAACTGAAGGCCTCGCCCAAGCGCAAAACGGCTGGCGTGGGACGCAGCGTGGGGGCGGGCGTGGCGGCAAGGGCCTTGCTGAAGGCACGCTAATTACCCCAACGGCGAAAGGCCGGGGTCCGTCACTGCGTGACCGGAATGCTTCCCATTGGGAGCATTCCCCCCAGTTTGCTTTTGGGGTACTTTTACTGCTTCACCCGATACACCTCTCCGCTGCGCACCTTCTTCACTACCCCATCCCTGCCAAACAACATCACGTATTCTCCCTGCGCGCCCGAGGCGGCCGGGTAGGTGTACATCCACACTTCATTGCCGCTGTCGAAGCGGATGGACGTGCTCTCTCCCAGCGCCGCGCGCACCTGTTCGCGCGTGCTGCTGCCTGCTTGCACCGTCTGCTCGAGGGTAGCGTAAGGCACGTCTTTGCTTGCCTGCAAGGCGCGCGTGCCGGAGCAGGCGGCCAGCAGCGCCAGCGCGAAGACAGCGAGCCACTTCATGGCGCCACCTCGTCCATATAGTTAAATTCCAGCAGGGTGTCGTCGGGCCAGCTGCTATCCCACAGGGGCGCGTAATACGTGCGGTCGAGCAAGACCTGGCAATCGCAATAGGGCAGCGAGGCGGGCGTCTGCTCGCCGCCCGCGTACAGCATCCTGAACGGCAACGCCAGGCGGCGCTCGCCATGCACGAGAGTCACGCCGAACAGGGGACGCTCCGTGAAAAACAGATAATTGCCGTCCGGCTCGGAGCATGCTTTATCCGTGCTGTAGAGCATGCTGGACAGCCAGGCGATGATTTGCGGGTCGTTCGAGATCAGGCCCGAATCCATGCCGGCGCGGCATTCCAGGCGCAAGTCGCCCAGGCGCCGCGTGCCGGGCGGCAAGCCGGGCGTGATGACCTGCGCGCGCCAGCTCATGGTCGTCGCCTTGCGGTTGGCGATCAGCACGGCGTCTTCGCGCGCGGCTTGCGCATTGCGCACGGGGGCAAAGCTGTTGTCCTCGGCCAATGGTAACGGGATGCTGACGGTGTCGCCGGCGATGCGCAGCTGCACGCCCCTCATGTCCACGCCGGGCTGGCGCGGCAGCAGGCGGAAGCGCAGGCTCGCTTGCGGCGCCAGCGCACGGTCGCGCTCGAAGCGGTCCACGCCCTGCAGCATCTTGCGGTACGATTTATCGACGGGGTCGCGCGTGGCGTCCACCTTGACTTGCGGCACGGGCGCGGTTTGCGCGAGCGCAAAAGTTCCGGGAAGCAGCAATGCAAGCAGGAGGAAAAGGGTAGCCATGCGGCCATGCTACGCCGATTCCGCGATGCGCCACGCACGCGTGGTTGTCAGTATTGCGTGGATTTGCGCGCGTCGCCACGCACCTGCTGCGCCGGGTATTTCTGCGCGTTCAGTTCCATCTTTTCCAGCACGGCCGCGTGCAGGTCGACGCCGCTCTTGTCGGCCAGGCGCACCAGATACATCAGCACGTCGGCCAGCTCGTGGCGGATACCCGCGCGCTTCGCTTCGTCCAGTTCGGCATCCGCACCCGTGGGCAGCCACTGGTAGTGCTCGACCAGTTCCGCCACTTCCACGGACAGGGCCATGGCCAGGTTTTTCGGCGTGTGAAACTGGTCCCAGTCGCGCTCGGCGGCAAAGGCGCGCAGGCGCGCGCGGATGTCGAGCAGGCTGTCGGCTGGCGCGTTCATGCTGCCACCTGCAGCGATTTTTCCATGAAGACACTGAACGGATCGTCCGGATAGTCGCCGTAGGGTCCGCGCCGCTGATAACCGTGGCGCGCGTACAGGGCGATGGCCTCGGGCTGGTGGATGCCTGTTTCTAACGTCAGCAAGCGGCAGCCGCGCGCCAGCGCCTGTTCTTCCAGCAGGGCCAGCAGGCGCTTGGCCAGCCCCAGGCCGCGGCTGTCCGGGTGCACGTACATGCGCTTGACCTCGCCGAAATCGGGCGTGACGACGATGGCGCCGCAAGCGCGCGCCGCGCCGGCCGCATCGCGGGCGACGGCGAACAGCAAGGTATCGGACGGCACGGAGGCCAGGTCCAGCGCATACGCGCATTCGGCCGGATACAGCGTCTGTTGATAGGCATCAAGCTCGGCGATCAGGGTTTGCACGTCGGCTTGCTGTGGCGATTCCAGGCGGATGGTCATGGGGAAATCAAGTGGATGAGATATTCCCCATGGTATCACTGCGGCCGCGCCAGGCGCATCGTCAGGCCGATGGGCGACATCACAAAGCCCATCAGTTCCTGCGCCTCGCCGCCATCGGGCGTGTCGACGCCGGCGATGTCGAAGCTGCCCAGCAGCATGGCCATGGCGATCTTGATTTCCAGCAAGGCCAGGTAGCGGCCCGGGCATGTGCGCAGGCCGGCGCCGAAGGGCATCGAGGCGCGCTTGTTGTTCGTTTCGCCGCCTGCCAGCCAGCGCTCGGGCTGGAAGGCCTGCGCGTCGGGAAAGTGCGCATCGGACACCGTATCGTTGCGCATCACGCACCACACGAGGGTGCCGGCCGGCACGGCGATGTCGGCGATGACCGTATCGCGCAGCGCTTCGACGGGCAGGAAGGGCGCCACCGGTTTCAAGCGCATGGCTTCGCTGGCGCAGGCGCCCAGGTAGTCGAGGCTATCCATCTGTTCGATGGTGAAACCGGCCACGTCGGGCGCCAGGCGCCGCACTTCCTCGCGCGCCCGCGCCAGCGTGTGCGGATTGCATTGCAACAGATAGATCATCCAGGATACTGTGTTGGCCGTCGTGTCTTCGCCCGCCAGCAGCATGGTCAGCACGTTGCCGGCCACGTTGCGGTCCGTCACGCCGCTGCCTTCCAGGTCGGCGGCGGCGATCATCGCTTCGAGCAGGTTGGGCGGACGCTCGCGGCGCGCCGGGTCGCGCGCCATGCGCGTGCGCGCCTGCTGCACCAGGTCGGCCACGGCGGCGGACAGGGCCGCCACGTCGCGGTCCAGGCGCCGGTCGACGGGCAGCTTGACGTAGCGCCAGTACGGAAACATCGACAGGCTGCGCCGCGCCACGGCGGGCAGGATGTCGTCCATGTGGCGCTGGATCACGTCTTCGCCCGATTCGAGCGTGTTGACTTCCGTGCCGAAGGCCAGGCCGGCGATGATGTCGACCGTGTAGCGTTTCAGGTCGCCGTCCAGGTCGATGGCCTGGCCTTGCGTGGCGGCCAGATGCCAGCGCCGTTGCAGGCGCTGCGCCACCGTCACCAGGGCCGGAAAATACGCCTTGATGGCGCCGGGCGCCATGCCGGCCATGACCATGCGGCGCTGGTTGCGCCATTCCGTGCCCTCGGCCAGGAACAGGCCGGGGATGCCGCCCATTTCCTCGGAGACGAGGAAACTGCTCAGGGGCCGGCGAAAACCGTCGGGCCGGTCGCGCAGCACGGCACCGACGGCCTCGCTGTCGGCCACCACCAGCACCAGGGTGCGGCCGAACCAGGCGCGCATGTAGGGGCCGTAGCGCCGCACCCACTGTTCCACGTCGCGGTGGATGCGCGCGAGCTTGATTTGCAGGCTGTTGCCGACGATGGGCAGGGCGAATGGCCCCGGCAAGCGGCGGATCTGGCGCAGCGGCGCGGTGGTGGCGGGCGCGGCGGCATGGTCGAGTGGCGGCATGAACATCTCCTGTCGATACGGTGAAAGTACGCGGATTGCTTGCAATAATGGCCAGACTCTACGCGATCGCGGCCCGCTTGTATTGAATGAATACGACATCGCGTGCGGCCAGAAATTGCCGGTACAATCGTCGCCATGCCTGCCGCTCCTACGCCCTTGAGCCTCCTGATCGCGCCGCGCACCGTGCTGGCGTCCTGCGTGCGCGCCTTTCTCGTGCGCGACACCACGGGCTGCGCACCGTTGCCGCCGGCCCAGCGCCTGAACCGCTTTCCCGCCGCGCCCATGTGCAGCATCATCTGGACCGTCGCCGGCGACGTGGAAGCGGCCGCGCCGGGACTGTCGCTGCCGGACGTGCGCATGCCGCCCGCGCTGTTCGGCGGTCCCCGTTCGTACCCGCTGGTCAGCTACAACCCCGGCCCCGTACATTCGTTCATCGTGATGTTTTATCCGGCCGCCCTGCATGCGTTGACGGGCGTATCGATGGATGCCTTGCTGGACCAGTTTCGCCCGCTCGATGCGCTGTTCGATGCCGACTGGCTGGCCTTGTCGGACGCCGTGCTGGCCGCGCCCGATGACGCGGCGCGCATCGCGCTGGTGGAAGATTTTCTCGCGCCGCGCTGGCAGCTGGCGCGCAAGAACGGCGACCATCCTGCCGGCGCCATCCAGGACTGGGTACGCCGCCTGGGCGTGCAGGCGGCATCGACGGGCCTGGCCAGCGGCGCGCGCAATATCGAGCGCCGCATCAAGGCCTGGGCCGGCCAGCCCATGCGCACCTTGCGCCGCATGCGCCGCGCGGAACAGTCGTTTCTCGACGCGCGAGAGTCCATGCTGCAAGGCAACGCTGCATGGAGCGATATCGCCGCCGAGGGCGGCTACGCCGACCAGGCCCACCTGTGCCGCGAAGTGCGCGCCATCACGGGCCTGAGTCCCACCGAACTGGCACGCGCCAGCCGCGAAGATGAAAGTTACTGGATCTATAGGATATGGGCGTAATCCGGCCGGTGGTGATGTCGGATTACGCGGCGTACCGCCGCTAATCCGACCTTGTATTATTCCCTTCATGCCGTTCGTGATATTGCGAACGGTATCGACCGCTGTCAAAATCTTGGTAGGCATATCAAGACCGGGTAACTGGATGCCGTATCCGCCCTTAGGCTTCGAGCCAGTTTCGTAGATCTCGCACCAGTTACCCATCCTCAATGTCAAGATCGGACAGTATCTTTGGCACCGGCATGCCGGTTAGCCCGCATTCACAAGGTAGATCGCAAGAGGAGCACAGCATGTTTAATCTGGGAATCGACGTTGCCAAGGCAAAGCTCGACTGCGCGCTGCGCCTGCCCAATGGCAAGCATCGTAACAAGGTAGTAGACAACAATGACAAAGGATACACCGAGCTGCACGCATGGCTACTCAAGCATGAGGCCGGCAGCCCGCGTGTGTGTATGGAAGCGACCGGCACCTACTGGGAAAGGGTGGCCGAATATCTGGCGGGACGGGGCATGCTGGTCAGTGTCATCAATCCGGCGCAGATCAAGGCCTTCGGCGCTTCGCGCCTGGTGCGCACGAAAACGGACAAAGTCGACGCGCAGCTGATCGCCGACTTCGCCCATGAACGCCAGCCCGAGCCATGGCTGGCGCCGTCGCCGGCCGAACAGGCACTGCGCGCCATGGTGCTGCGCATGGAAGCCTTGCAAGCCATGCGCCAGCAGGAAAGCAATCGGCTCGATGTGGCGCGTGCAGCGGTACGCCAGGGCATCGTCGATCACATCACCTGGCTCGATGGCCAGATCAAGGAACTGATCCGAGCCATCAGACGGCATATCGATGACGACCCGGATTTGCGCGGCAAGCGTGAGCTGCTCGACACCATTCCTGGCCTCGGAGAGCGGACAATTCCGGTGCTGCTGTCCTACTATGCCAATCCCGAGCGCTTCGACAGCGCCAAGCAAGCCGTGGCGTTTGCGGGACTCGACCCGCGCCAGCACGAGTCTGGTTCCAGCGTACGTGGCAAGCCACGCATGTCGAAGGTCGGCCATAGCTTCCTGCGCAAAGCGCTGTACATGCCCGCCATGGTGACCGTGTACCGGACAGCCTGGGGCAAGCGCTTTGGTCAGCGCCTGCGTGCTGCTGGCAAGGCAAAGAAACTGATCATCGGCGCCATGATGCGCAAGCTGGTGCACGTGGCATTCGGCGTGCTCAGGTCGGGAAAAATATTTGATCCGACCTTGCACGCCGCTTGACGGGGATAACAGTATCTACCCGTGGTGGCGAGTGGTGATGTCTGCCGAATATGGGCGTAATCCGACAACATGGTTGGCGTGGCCCGGTGATGCCGGATTACCGCTCGCTGTACACCTTGCCCTTTGACAGGGTCACTTCATGGTGCCCCGCGCCGGGCGCCATCATGGGGAAGCAGTTTTCCTCGCCGTGCACGCGCACGTCGAGGAAGTAGGGGCCGCTTGATGCCAGGCAGGCCGCCAGCGCCGCGTCGAGCTCGTCGCGCCGGCTCACCGTGTGCGCCTGCCAGCCGAAGGCGCGGGCCAGGGCGACGAAGTCGGGCAGCGCTTCCGTGTAGCTGTGGCTGTAGCGCCCGCCATGGATGAGTTCCTGCCACTGGCGCACCATGCCCATGTAGCCATTGTTCGACAGCACGACCTTGACGGGCAGGCGGTGCTGCACGGCCGTGGCCAGTTCCTGGATATTCATCAAAATCGAGGCGTCGCCGCTGACGCACACGACGCACTTGCCCGGATGGGCGATCTGCGCGCCGATGGCGGCCGGCAAGCCATAGCCCATGGTGCCGGCGCCGCCCGAGGTGAGCCAGCGGCGCGGCTGCTCGAAGCGCAAGTGCTGCGCCGCCCACATCTGGTGCTGGCCCACGTCGGTGGACACGATGGCGTCCTGTCCATCCAGGGCCGCCTGCAGCCGTCGCATCAGCGCCTGCGGCGCGATCACGTCAAGCGTGTCGTCGAACGCCAGCGAGTCCTGCGCGCGCCAGCCATCGATGCGCTGCCACCACGGCTGGCGGTCCGCCAGCAAGCGCCCGCGCAGCTGCGCCAGCAGGGCGGTGAGCACGGGCGCGCAATCGCCGCGCAGGGCCACGTCGGCGCGCACCACCTTGCCGATCGACGCCGGGTCGATATCGACGTGGATGATTTTCGCGCCGGGACAGAAGGCGTCCAGCCTGCCAGTCACCCGGTCGTCGAAGCGGGCGCCCACGCAGACGATCAGGTCCGCATGGTGCATGGCCAGGTTCGCTTCCAGGGTGCCGTGCATGCCCAGCATGCCGAGGAAGGCCGGGTGCGAGGCGGGAAAGGCGCCCAGTCCCAGCAGGGTCAGGGTGCACGGCGCGGCGGCCAGCTTCACCAGCTGCTGGAAAGCGGCGCAGGCATCGAGGCCGGAATTGATGAGGCCTCCGCCGCCATAGAACACGGGCTGGCGCGCGTTGGCGATCAGGCTGGCGGCCCGTTCCAGGTCAGTGCTGTCGGGCAGGGGGACGGCCACTGCGGCGGCGGACGGCAGCGGCGTGTTGCCCGCGACAGGGGCCAGCTGCATATCCTTGGGAAAATCGATCAGCACGGGGCCGGGCCGGCCTTGCGTGGCCTGGATAAATGCTTCGTGCACGACGGCGGCCGTTTCCTCGGCCGCGCGGATTTGCCGGTTCCACTTGGTGACGGGGCGCGAAATGCCCAGCGCGTCGCATTCTTGGAAGGCGTTCGTGCCGATGCTGGTGGTGGCCATCTGGCCGCTGATGCAGATGACGGGCACCGAATCGCACAGGGCGTCGAGCAAGCCCGTGGTGGTGTTGCTCATGCCGGGGCCGGACGTGACGAAGACGACGCCGGGCCGGCCCGTGCTGCGCGCATAGCCTTCGGCCGCGTGCACGGCCGCCTGTTCGTGGCGCACCAGCACGTGGCGCAAGCGCGGTTGCGCGTGCAGCGCATCGTACAGGGGCAGCACGGCGCCGCCGGGATAGCCGAAGACGGTGTCGACGCCCAGGGCCAGCAGGGTGTCGATCAGGGTGCTGGCGCCGTTGCGCGGCGCAAGATCGTGGGCGGGGGCGAGGAGGGGAGCGGGATCGGGTTTCATGGCCTTATTTTCTGCCTGATGCGGCAGAAAAGGCTGCTGGTTTTCTCGTATAAAATGCCTTTATCAGCAAAATTTGCTGCAAATATGGAAGATTGCAAAATGAAGCTCGACAAATTCGACCTCGCCATCCTGACTGCCCTGCAGCAGGACGCCCGCATCAGCCTGCACGAGCTGAGCGCCAAGGTGGGCCTGACCTCGTCGCCATGCTGGGCGCGCATCAAGCGCATGGAAGACGATGGCGTCATCGAGGGCTATACGGTGAACGTCAACGCGGCCAAGGTGGGGCTGGCCGACACCGTCATCGTGCAAGTGATCCTGGACGACCATTCCGACCAGGCCCTGTTCGAATTCGGCCACGCGCTGGCCATGATCCCGGAAGTGCTGGAAGCATTCCTCGTGTCGGGCGACTACGATTACTATTTGCGCATCGCCGTCAGCGATACGCGCGACTATGAACGGTTGCTGCGCGAGCGTTTATACAAAATCCCCGGCATCCGCCACAGCAAATCGAGCTTCGTGCTGCGTCAATTGAAGCAGAGTTACTTGCCGCTGCAGCGCTAAGTTACCCTGCACGGCGGGAGTTTTTCCCTAGTCCATCAATGGTGCTTGCCTGATACTGGGCAGACATAAAAACCATGATAAAACCGGGGACCACCGTGAAACTGACTTTATTGGCCGCCGCCGCCATGGCGCTGTGCCAGGCGCAGGCCGCCGAGCCTGCTGCCGCCAGCCTGGCCGCGAACCTGGCCGCCTCGGGCGACTTGCCTACCGTTATCATCACGGGCAGCATGCCGCTGCCCACCGTGGAGCCGCCGCGCGATGCCCTGGCCGCACCCGTGCAGATGGCCAGCGCGCAGCAGATCGCCGCCAGCGGCGCGCTCGATATTTCCGCCTTCCTGCGCCGCAACCTGGGCAGCGTCTACGTGAACGAAGTGCAGAACAACCCCTTTCAGCCCGACGTCAGCTACCGCGGCTACACGGCCTCGCCGCTGCTGGGCACGCCGCAGGGCTTGTCCGTGTACCTGGACGGCATGCGGCTGAATCAGCCGTTTGGCGACGTCGTCAGCTGGGACTTGATACCGCGCATGGCGATCGCTTCGCTGACCTTGATGCCGGGCTCGAATCCCCTGTTCGGTCTGAACACCCTGGGTGGCGCGCTGGCCCTGCAAACCAAGGATGGCAAGACCAGCCCAGGCACCGCCATCGAGGCGCGCCTGGGCGCAAACAAGCGGCGTGCCGTTGAGGTCGAGCATGGCGGCAGCAATGCGCAGGGCTGGCATTGGTACGTGACGGGCAACCGCTTCAAGGAAAACGGCTGGCGCGACGATTCGCCGTCCGACGTGCGCCAGCTGTTTGGCAAGCTGGGCTGGAGCGATGCGCGCACCGATATCGCCGTCACCGTGGCGCACGCGGACAATGCGCTGACGGGCAACGGCTTGCAGGAACAGCGCATGCTGGCGCGCGACTACCGCAGCGTCTACACCAAGCCGGACTTGACGGAAAACAGGTCGACCCTGCTGAACCTGACGGGCAAGCACCAGGCCGGCGCCGCCTTGCTCTTGTCCGGCAATGTCTACTACCGCAAGATCGATACGCATACCTACAATGGCGACCTCAACGACGAGTCGTTGGACCAGTCCGTCTACCAGCCCGGCGCGGCCGAGCGCGCGGCTCTGACGGCGGCCGGCTACACGGGTTTTCCCGCCAGCGGGGCGAATGCGTCCAATACGCCTTTCCCGAAATGGCGCTGCATAGCCAACGTGCTGCTGAATGACGAGCCGGCCGAAAAATGCAATGGCATGATCAACCGCAGCCATACGCGGCAGGAAAACTATGGTTTTTCCGGCCAGTTCACCGCGCTGGCCGACGTGGCCAGCATGCGCCATGCCGTCACGGCTGGCGCCGCCTATGATACGAGCCACGCCACCTTCCGCCAGACGAGCCAGTTCGGCTACCTGAACCCGGACCGCGGCATCACGCCCGTCGACTTCTTTGCCGATGGGACGGAAATCGACGATGACGGTACGCCCGTCGACAATCGGGTCGACTTGAGCGGGCGCATGCGCACGTGGAGCGTGTATGCGAGCGACAGCATCGCGTTCAATCAAGACCTGACATTGACCGTCTCCGGCCGCTACAATCGCAGCACGGTGCGCAACCGCGACGCCATCACGCCCGGAGGCGGCAGCGGCTCGCTCGATGGCGACCACCGTTTCAGCCGCTTCAATCCCGCCATCGGCCTGGCCTACGCACCGGCTGGCGGTGCCAGCGCCTATCTCGGCTACAACGAAGGCAGCCGCACGCCGACGGCCATCGAGCTTGGTTGCGCCGACCCGGAAAACCCGTGCCGCCTGCCCAACGCCATGGCCGGCGACCCGCCCTTGAAACAGGTGGTGACGAAGACGTGGGAAGCGGGCGTGCGGGGCCAATGGGGCGAGCTGGCGCGCTGGAGCGCGGGCGTGTTCCGCGCGGAAAATCATGACGATATCCTGTTCGTGGCCGACAACCAGGCCGGTTTCGGCTACTTCAAGAATTTCGGCAAGACGCGTCACCAGGGCGTGGAGCTGGCGCTGGACGGCAAGGCGGGCGCGCTGGACTTCGGCGTCAACTACACGTGGCTGCAGGCGACGTATCAAAGCCGGGAAACCGTCAACGGCAGCGCCAACAGCAGCAGCGACGCCGAGGTGCCCGGCCTGGAAGGGAATATCGTCATCACCCCGGGCAAGCGCATTCCCCTCACGCCCAGCCATATCCTGAAGGCGCACGTGGAGGTTCAGGGCGGACGCGACTGGACGGTGGGCCTGGCCATGACGGCCGTGTCGAGTGCCTATGCGCGCGGCAATGAAAACAATGCGCACCAGGCGGGCGGGCCGTCGTACCTGGGCGCGGGCAAGAGCGGCGGCTACGCCGTGGTGGAACTGAACGGCAAATACCAGCTGACACCGCAGCTGAGCGTGTTCGCCCAGGTCAACAACCTGTTCGACCGACGCTATGCGACGGCGGCCCAGCTGGGCGCGACGGGTTTCGACGCCAACGGCAATTTTAGCCCCCGGCCGCTGCCGGCCGTGAACGGCGACTATCCGATGGTCAACGCGACCTTCCATGCGGCGGGCGCGCCGCGCAGCGTGAATGTGGGCTTGCGCTACGTGTTTTAAGGGTGGACGTGTTCGATGACCCCGTTGCGTAATGCAAGATGGACCAAGGCGGCGGGGCCGGGCACGTCAAGCTTTTCCTTGATGCAGGTCTGGTGGTTGGCCACCGTCTTGCTGCTCACGTGTAGCAGGCGGGCGCAGTCGGCGGCGCTGCGGCCTTCGGCCAGCAGGCGGAAGATTTCGAATTCGCGCTGGCTCAAACTGCTCAAGCGTTCCGCCTCCATGCGGGCCGTGCCTTGCAGCACACCGGGCGCGCTGTGCGGGTCCAGGTAGCGCCGGCCAATGTGCGCGGCGCGCACGGCGTCGACCAGGTGTTCCGGATCGGCCTGCTTGCTGACGAAGCCGCAAGCGCCGCCGTCAAACGCGCGCGCGATCAGCTGCGGCGTGTCGTGCATGCTGAAGACGAGCACCCGGGCGCCGGCATCGCGGGCGAGCAGCTTGCGCAGCAATTCCAGGCCGCCGATGCCGGGCATGGACAAATCCGTCACGCAGACGTCGGGCGCGTGTTCCTGGTACAAACCATACGCCGTCTCGCCATTGCCCGCCTCGGCCACGACGGCGATGTCGCCGCCTTGTTCCAGCAATCGCCGGTAACCGGTGCGCACCACCGGGTGGTCGTCCACCAGCATCACGCGGATCGGGGTCATGGCCGCGTTCATGCCGCACCGGCCGCCAGCGGCATCGCCACTTCGATGCGCAAGCCGTTGCCCAGCGCGCTGATCCAGCGGATATGGCCGCGCAAGCCGGCCACTCTTTCGCGCATGCCCAGCATGCCGAAGCCATCCGCCGGCGTTTTGTCCGGATGCAAACCCTGGCCATTGTCTTCGATGGCCAGGTGCAGCAAGCCGTGCGCATCGGCGCGCAATTCCACCGTGGCCCGGTCGGCGCCCGCGTGGCGCGCCACGTTCGTCAAGCCTTCCTGCACCAGGCGGTAGATGGCGGTGGCCGTGCCGTCGTCGAGGTCGGCGGGAATGGCATGCGGCGCGAAATGGCAGGCGATGCCGTGCTGCTGGGCCCAGCTGCCGCACAGCGCCTGCAGGGCAGCCTCCAGGCCCAGGCTGTCGAGCACGGGCGGGCGCAGCCGGCGCAGCATGGTGCGCACCATCGCATGCAGCGCTTCCGACGAGCGGGCGATGCTGGCCGCGCACGCCTGCACGTTCGCCTGATCGCCGTCGCGCGCGCGCAGGATGTAGCTGGCGGCGGCGCGGATGGCCGTGCAGTCTTGTCCCACTTCATCGTGCAGCTCGCGCGCCAAGGCGCAACGCTCCTCTTCCTGCGCGCGCAGCAGGCGCTGCGTGAGGGCGCGGTTTTGCGCCAGCAGCAATGCCACCTGGCGTCCGCGCCGTATGGCAAAGCCGGCCAGCGCCAGCGCCAGCAGCAGCAGGCTCAGGGCCAGTTCGTCGAGTTGCCAGTGTTCGTGGCGCCCGAGCGCGTAACTAACCCGTTCGGCCAGGTCCAGCCTGGCGGCCAGCAGGAAAAAAGCCAGCGCCAGCGCGCAGCACACGAGGATGCGCCGTGCCGGCCGCGTGCCTGAGCGGCCGTTGCCGGCCAGTTGATGGTGTTCCATTATGCGGCTCCCCGAGCACAGTCGATCCTCTTGTTGTGCAAGCTTCATGCCATCGGCGCAGGGGCCGTGGCTGGCGCGTGTCGGGAAAGACAAGTGTTCCAGGATGGAACAGGTGTACCGCGATGTGACGGGGATGACGGCACGGCAGGCGCGGTTTTCGAGCTTATCTGAAGTCGCGCCGGCGCGCTGGCGCACACGTCTGCGGTGCGAGGCATTGTTGTTCCTATGTAACGTTGAGATTGCTCAAGCTTTCATAGATAAAACAAAACAAAGTTTCGCAGAGTTAGATTAAAAATAAATAAATGATATTAAAAATATGATATTTGTTTTATGCGATTTGCTATATTTGTTGACACTTTTGTGAAAAAGCTGAAAGCGGGCGCCAGACCTGCCGACCTATCTATCCACAACAACCAAGGGAATAGAATGAATCGTCTATCACATGCGCGGGTATCGCCCGCCACCGCCAATCTGCCCGCTACCCGCGGCCGCACCACCGTCCTGGCCGCGCTGGCCACCTTGTCCGTGCTGGCCTCGGCACCGGCCTTGGCCGATGTCCTGACCTTCGACTCGCTGCGCCCCGACGTGTATGAAAGCGGCCAGACGCTCAATACGTCGAGCTACAACCTGCTGTTCCTGGCCGATCCGACGACGGCGGCCGGCGGCGGCGTCAGCGGCGTGGGCGCCATCCTCGATGGCCGCGTGGGTTCGTCGTGCGATATCGCCGCCTGCCCGCAGGGCGCCACCGGCAACTACCTGGCCATCCTCAACGATGGCGGTGTGAATTTCGCGCGTGCCGACCGCCAGGCGTTCAGCCTGGCCGGTTTCGACTATTCCTTCATCGCGCCCGTCTCCGGCTTGCCCAACATGCAGTGGGGCCAGCTGCAGCTGAGCGGCACCCTCAGCAACGGCCAGGTGGTCAGCACCTCGCTGGCGTTTCCGGGCCAGGGCAGCGACGGCAATTACCATTTCCAGAGCGCATCCCTGCTGGGCGGCTTCAGCAACTATTCCTTCACGGGCCTGACCTTCAACGCCTGCATTTTCAATGACACTGGCGCTTGCAGCAATTCCATCGACTTCCCCGCCTTTAACCAGGGCCAGTTCGCGCTCGACAATATCAACGTCAGCGCCGTGCCGGAACCGTCGACCTACATGCTGCTGCTGGCCGGCCTGGGCGCCATCGGCATGCTGTCGCGCCGCCGCGCCGTCAAGTTTGCCCCTTCCAACGTGCAAGGAGCGTGAGATGAAACTACGTCCCGTCTCTCTTGGCATCCTCCTGCTGGCCGCCAGCCTGGCGCAAGCGGCGCAGGCGCAGGAACGCCGCTCCTACATCGTGCAGCTGGTCGACAAGCCGGCCGCCACCTACACGGGCCAGGTCGACGGCCTGGCCGCCACCAAGCCGGCCCCGGGCACGCGCATCAACGTGGGCGCCGCCGATGTGCAGGCCTACCTGAGCTACCTCGACACCAGGCAGGCCGCCGTTGCCGGCACCGTCAGCGCGGCTGAAATCACGCACCAGTACAGCGTCGTCTTCAACGGCTTTTCCGCCTTGCTGACGGACGATGAAGTGCGGGCCCTGAAGAAAAACAGCGGCGTGGCCAGCATCAGCGCCGACTCCATCCTGCAGCTCGACACCAGCTACACGCCCACCTTCCTGGGCCTGGACAAGCCGGGCGGCCTGTGGGAACAACTGGGCGGCAAGGCGCACGCGGGCGAAGACATCATCATCGGCATCGTCGACAGCGGCATCTGGCCCGAGAACACGGCCTTTGCCGACCGTCTCGACGAGAACGGCGTGCCCAGCCACAGCGGCAGCAACGTCGTGTACGGCGCGCCACCGGCCAGCTGGCAAGGCACTTGCCAGACGGGCGAAGGTTTTAGCGCCGAGAATTGCAACAACAAGCTGATCGGCGCGCGCTACTACCGCGCCTCCACATCGGCGCTGCACTGGACGGAATTCCTGTCGCCGCGCGATTCCGTCGCCGGGCTGACGGGGCACGGCGGCCATGGCACGCACACGGCGTCCACGGCCGGCGGCAACAATGGCGCCCTGGCCACCTCGAACGGCGTGTCGCTGGGCAAGGCCTCGGGCATGGCGCCGCGCGCCCGCATCGCCGCCTATAAAGTATGCTGGACGGCCGCATCGACGGGCCGCAACGGTTGCGCCACGGCCGACAGCGTGGCCGCCATCGACCAGGCGGTCAAGGATGGCGTCAACGTCATCAACTTCTCCATCGGCCCGAACGCGGGCGGCGGCGCCTTCGACGAACCGACGGAAGTCGCCTTCCTCGGCGCGGCGGCGGCCGGCGTGTTTGTCGCCACGTCCGGCGGCAATTCCGGCCCATCCACGCCGGCGCCCGACGTGCCGGCGCCCGTCTCGCACATCAGCCCGTGGCTGGCGACGGTGGCCAATTCCACCCACAACCGCCTGTACGCAGGCAATGTCATCCTCAGCAACGGCACCAGGCTGGAAGGCGCATCGAGCAATGCGAAGACGCCGGCGCTGCCGCTGATCCGCTCGCGCGACGCGGGCCTGGCCGGCGTGTCGCCGACGGACCTCAATTTGCTGCGCTGCTTCGGCGGGGCCGATGCCACCTCCGCTTATCTGGACCCGGCGAAAGTGGCGGGCAAGATACTCGTGTGCGACCGTGGCGGCAACGTGCTGGTCAACAAGAGCGCGAATGCCAGGACGGCGGGCGCGGCGGGCGTGGTCATCGCCAACGTGGCCGGCGGCGCCAACACCATCATCAACCAGGCGCATACGCTGTCGACGGTCCACCTGGCGCAGGCGCAGGGCGACGCGCTGAAGGCTTTCATGGCGTCCAATCCGGACGGCACGGCGGCATTGGGCGAAATCCATACGATCGCCGACACGACGGTGCAGGCGCCTATCGTCAGCGACCGTTCCTCGCGCGGGCCGAACGTGGCCAACGCGAACATCCTCAAACCCGACCTGTCGGCGCCCGGCACCAACATCCTCGCCGGCGTGACGGCCGACCTGACCCCGGCGCAGCGCGATGCCGTGGCGGCCGGCGGCGTGGCGCCCGTGGCGGAGTGGGATTTCTATTCCGGCACCTCGATGGCTAGCCCGCACGTGGCCGGCGTGGCGGCCCTGCTCAAGCAGCAGCATCCGGGCTGGTCGCCCGCGGCCATCAAGTCGGCGCTGATGACGACGGCGTTCAGCACGTATCCCGATGGCTTGAACGGTTCCGTGTCGTGGGATGCCACGGCGAAGAATTCGGGCCAGCTGCCATGGGGCCAGGGCGCCGGCCACATCGCGCCGAACAGCGCGGCCGATCCCGGCCTCGTGTACGACGTGTCGGAAATCGACTATGCGCGCTTCCTGTGCGGCCTGAACCTGAAGGTCTACAGTCCCGCCACGTGCCAGGCCGTCGGCACCATTCCTGCCTACAACCTGAACCTGGCGTCGCTGACGGCGGCCAACGTGCTGGGCACGCAAGTGCTGACGCGCACGGTGACCAACGTGGGCGCCAGCAGCGCCGTCTACAACGTCTCGGCCAGCCTGCCCGGCTACACGGTGGCGGTGACGCCAACGAGCTTGAGCCTGGCGCCGGGCGCCAAGGGCCAGTACCAGGTCAAGCTGACGCGCACCACGGCGCCGGCCAATACCTGGACCTACGGCGCCCTGAGCTGGACGGATGGCACGCACACGGTGCGCAGCCCGCTGACGGCGCGCGGCACCTCGCTGGCCGCCATTCCGCTCGTCAGCAGCGAAGCGGCCACGGGCAGCAAGGTGCTGACCCTGGGCACGGGCTTCACGGGCGCGCTGGTCGGCGTCAAGTCGGGTCTCGTCGAAGCCGTGCGCCAGACGCGCACGATCGGCCAGGCGGTGACGGGCGCTGCCGCATCGGCTGCCTGCAAGGCGGGCGGCGCGACGGGCGTGAACGTGCACAACGTGGTGGTCCCGGCCGGCACCCTGGCGGCGCGCTTTGCCACCTACGACACGGAAACGACGGGCGGCGCGAATACCGACATGGACATGGAGGTCTACAACGCCGCCAATGTGCTCGTCGGCAGCAGCGGCAATGAAAGTTCCAATGAGCAGGTGGAACTGCGCCTGCCCGCCGCCGGCACCTATAAGGTGTGCGTGATCGGCTTTGCGCCGCAAAACGGCCAGGCCGACTACACCTTGTCGTCGTGGGTGCTGGCGCCGGGCTTGAACAACGGCAGCTTCAAGGCGCTGATGCCGGGCACGGCCTTCATGGGCGGCACGGCGTCCGTGTCGCTGAGCTGGTCCAACCTGGCCGAAGGCAAGCGCCACTTGGGCGCCGTCGGCTACCAGGTCGCTGGCGTGGTGCAGGGCGTGACGGTGGTCGAGGTCAATACCAATGATCCCGTGCCGCTGTTCCAGAACGCGCGCGGCGCCAAGCCGGTACTGGCTGAGTAAACCGTTCATTGGGTGAACACAAGGCGTGCCTCCGGGCACGCTTTTTTTTATTCAACCACCCCCGTTCGGGAGGAATAGCACTTGCATGGCGGTAAGGCCACCGGTATCTTGTCGGCTGGCCAAGGCTTTGTGGCCTGGCATACTTGGGGAGTCGCGCGTGACCAGTTTCCGCACCAATACCGACCGCCTGCTGGAAGTGCGCCTGCAGGATGAAAAAGTGCTGGCGATTGCCGGCGCGATGGTCGCCTATACGGGCAGCATCAAATTTGAAAAGTCCCTGCTCGGCGGCGAGGGCATCTTTGGCGCGCTCAAGCGCAAGGTGACGAACGAAGGCATGCAGCTGATGCAGGCTGGCGGCACGGGCACCGTGTTTTTCGCGCAGAATGCGGCCGAGATCACCGTCATGGCGCTGGCCGGCGAAAAGCTGACCATCGAAAGCAGCAGCCTGCTGGCCTACGACACGGGCCTGAAGACGGGCACCAGCTTTGCGGGCCTGCGCGGCGCCAGCTCGGGCCAGGGCCTGTTTTCCACCACCGTCGAAGGCCACGGCAACCTGGCCGTCATTTCGCGCGGCAACCTGATCATGCTGGAAGTGACGCCGGCGCACCCGCTGCGCGTGGATCCGGACGCCTTCGTCGGCTTCAAGGGCGATATCCGCCAGGAATTCGTTTTCGACGTCAACTGGCGCACGATGATCGGCCAGAGCTCGGGCGAATCGTACCAGCACAAATTCACAGGCCAGGGCGTGGTGTTCATCCAGCCCGCCGAACGTTAAGTTAGCGAGGACCCGCGATGCCTGTCTATCAGCAGATCAATGAAAAGATGCTTGAGGTCAAACTCGGCAATGAAGAAGTGTTCGCGCGCAGGGGCGCCATGGTGTCGTACCAGGGCGACGTGGCGTTCAGCCGCTCCTTCCTGGCCGGCCAGGGCGTGCAAAGCCTGGCCATGCGCGCCGTCACGAACGAAGGCTACGCCATGATGTCGGCGCGCGGTACGGGCAGCGTGTTTTACGCGCAGGGCGGCCTGTTCGTCACCATCGTCCCCGTGCGCGGCGACACGTTTTACGTGGAAAGCGATTCCCTGCTGGCCTTCGATGCGCGCCTGACGGCCGGCACCATGTTCCTCGGCAACCAGGGCGGCGTGCAGGGCGTGGTGCGCGGCATGGCCTCGGGCCAGGGCTTGTTTACCACCACTTTGCAAGGCACGGGCGAAGTGGCGATTTTGTCGGACGGCAACGCCATCGGCTTGCCCGTCACGCCGGACGTGCCCGTGTTTGTCGACCCGCAAGCGTATATCGGCCACACGGGGCAGTTGAGCTCGACCATCGTCACGGACTTGAACTGGAAAACTTTCGTCGGCCAGGCGTCCGGCGAATCGTACCAGGTGAAGTTCACGGGCCAGGGCACGGTCTACATCCAAGCGAGCGAAAGGTAAGCCATGACGATTTACAACCCCGATACCTTGCCGAAGAACGATAACCTGAACCGCTTTTCGTATGTCATCGACGTCAAGGAACAGATCTTCATTCGCAAGGGCAAGATGATCGCCTTCTATGGCGAGCTGCGCTTCGAAGCCATGGGCAGCAGCGTGCTCGACCTGATCGTGCGCAACGCCTTCAATGCGCCGAAATACGTGCACCACTTTGTCGTCGCGCAAGGGCAGGGGCAATTGATTTTGGGCGACAACGGCAACGACCTGGCGTGCTACGACCTGGACAACGCCAACATGACCATCCGGGCGAAAAACCTGCTGGGTTTCACGAAGGATGTGATTTGCCAGGAATCGACCTTGCCCGGCTACCTGACGATGATAGGCACCGGTAAAGTGATTGCCTCGTCGAACGGCCCCGTGCATTTCCTCGAGTTGCCGTGCCGCGTGGACGAGCAGGCCGTGCTGGGCTGGGCCGATTGCCCCAGCCCTTCGTATCACTACGATTACGCCCACGTGCAGGGTTGGGCCTCGGCCGCCGGCGCACTCACGGGCTTTACCCTGTCGGGCGAGGAAAAGCAGATCGACTTCACGGGCGCCGGCACGGTGCTGGTGCAGTCATCCGAGCTGGACGTGACGGACAGCTCCGCCCTGGCCAACCTGCTGGCGCAATTGCCGATGCTGGGCAAGGAAGATCTGGGTACCTTGAGCCTTTCCGTCCAGCAGCAGATGAAGGACAGTCGTTAAGCTATTTGACGGCCGCCCAGCTGGGCGGCCGCTTTTCCAGGAAGGCAGTCACGCCTTCTTCCGCATCCTCTTCCATCATATTGCGCGCCATCACGTCGCCCGCATACGCGTATGCATCGTCCAGCGGCAGCTGGCGCTGCCGGTAGAACATCTGCTTGCCGTAGCGGATGGCCGTCGGGCTTTTCGCCATGATCTGCTGCGCCAGGCGCGCCACGGCGTCGTCGAGCGCCGCGTCGGCCACCGTTTCATTGATCAGGCCCCAGTCGGCGGCCGTGTCGGCGTCGATGAAGCGGCCCGTCACCAGCATGTCGAAGGCCCGCTTGGGCGACACATTGCGCGACAGGGCGACCGATGGCGTGGCGCAGAACAGGCCCACGTTGATGCCGGACACGGCAAAGCGGGCGGAGGCGCCCGCCACGGCCAGGTCGCAGCTGGCGACCAATTGGCAGCCGGCCGCCGTGGCGATACCGTGCACGCGGGCAATCACGGGCACGGGCAAGGTTTGAATGGCTTGCATCACGCGCGAGCATTGCGCGAACAGGGTTTGATAATACGCAAGCCGGCGCGTGGCTTGCATCTGGCGCAAATCGTGACCCGCGCAAAAAGCCTTGCCTTCGGCGGCCAGCACGACGCAGCGCACGTGCGGCTGTTGCGCGATGGCATCGAACGCTTCCTGCAGCGCGGCCAGCATGGCTTCGGACAGGGCATTGAATTGCAGGGGGCGGTTCAGCCGCAGGGTGACGAGGCCGTCGTGCTCCTCGCGCAGCACCAGCGGCGCTTCGGTATCTTGGGTATCTTGTGTTGCGGTCATGCGGTCTCCTGTGGCCTGATGGCCTTTTTTATGGAAAAATCTTATTTGGCGGCATTGACGCTGCCGATGCCGGCGATCGACTTGTGCACGATCTTCGGCTTGCCGTAATAGGTCAGTTCGCCCATGCCGCGCACGACGGCGTTCAATTCGCCCGAGGAATACACCTTGACGGAGCCGATGCCGTCGAAATTGACGTCGACGTTTTTCGCCAGCAAGGCTTTCGTATCCACTTCGCCCACGCCTTGCGCCTTCAGGCGCAGCCAGTCGACCTGGCCATCGGCGGCCAGGCGGCCCGCGCCCTTGTAGCTGATGTCGACTCTTGGGCCATTGAGTTTGGTCAATATCTTTTCGCCCGCGCCTTCCGCGATCAGCTTGCGCAAGGTGGGCATGGTGATGATGACGCGCGGGTCGCCCTCGGTCTTCTTGATATCCTTGTCCTTCATGGAAATTTTCAGCTCGCCATCGACCACTTCCGTAATGACGCCGCTGAGGAATTTCTGGTCGCCGCGCAGCAGCAGGCTTTGCTCCTTGCCCGATTCCACTTCGATGCTGATGGGGCCGCGGATGTCGATGGCGTTGAAGGCGGCTACCGTGCGGGTTTGCTCGTCGGCATGCGCGAGGGTCGAGAGGCAGGCGAGGGACAGGACTGACAACAGGAACAGAGGACGCATGGCGGTTTCCTTGAGTAGTTGATCAGTGTATTCTATGTTGCAATATCTCCAAGGGGGAGAAATTTGCGATGAACGGCACACGACGCGGTGCCGATGACACGCCGCCGCCGGCCAGCCGCGCGCCCGGCAAGGCGCCGTTGGTCTATGCTATGGCGTACCGCGTCCTGGAGACCAGATGAAAAATTACCACAAAGAAGATTATCCCGTCGCCGATATCCGGCGCTTCCTCGAACCGGGGCCCGTGGTGCTCGTCAGTTCAACGTGGCAGGGCGAAAGCGACGTCATGACCATGGCCTGGCACATGCCGATGGAATTGACGCCATCCTTGCTCGGCTGCTTCATTTCCGATGCGAACCACAGCTATGAAATGATCAAGCGCAGCATGGAGTGCGTGATCAACCTGCCCACGGCCGACATGGTCGACCAGGTCGTTGCCATCGGCAATTGCAGCGGCGAAGACACGGACAAATTCATGGCCTTCGGCCTGACGCCGCAGCCAGCCGAACAGGTAGGCGCGCCCCTGATCGCCGAATGCTACGCCAACTTCGAATGCAAGCTGGCCCAGGTGGCGGGCAATCCGAAGGGCGGCTTCTTCATCTTCGAGTGCGTGAAAGCCCACGTGGCCACCTCGCCCAAGCTGCCGGAAACCCTGCACTACCGTGGCAACGGCGAGTTCATGGTATCGGGCCGCACCATCAGCCGCAAGAGCTTGATGAAACCTGAGATGTTGTAAGTCGGCGTAGGTCGGATCAGGCGCAAGGCGCCGTAATCCGACACCACCACCGGCCGTGCCAACGATGGCGTCGGATTACGGTTCTTCGAACCTAATCCGACCTACGCTTCATCCGAATTGCGGTCAGATCACGCCCTGCGCCAGCATCGCATCGGCCACTTTCACGAAACCGGCGATATTGGCGCCATCGACATAGCTGACGGAACCATCGGCGCGCGTGCCGTATTGCTTGCATGCGGCATGGATGCCTTGCATGATCTGCAGCAAACGCGCATCGACTTCCTCGCGCGGCCAGGAAATTCTGGCCGCGTTCTGGCTCATTTCCAGGCCGGAAGTCGCCACGCCGCCCGCGTTGCTGGCCTTGCCCGGCGCGTACAGCACGCCGGCCGCTTCGAACGCTTTCGCCGCTTCGATGGTGGTGGGCATGTTGGCGCCTTCGGCCACGCATTGCACGCCATTGGCGATCAGGGTGCGCGCATCGTCGATGTGCAATTCATTTTGCGTGGCGCAGGGCAGGGCGATGTCGACCGGCACATGCCATGGCGACACGCCCGCCTCGAAGCGCACGCCCGTGCGCGCGGCGTAATCGCTGACCCGGCCATACAAATGGTTCTTGACCTCCATCAGGATGGCCAGCTTTTCCGGCGTAAAGCCTGCCTCGTCGATGACGGTGCCGCTCGAATCGGAGACGGTGATGACTTTCGCGCCCATGGCCATGGCTTTTTCCACCGCATACTGCGCCACGTTGCCCGAACCGGAGACGGACACGCGCATGCCTTCGAACGAGCGGCCCCGCGTTTTCAGCATTTCCTGCGCAAAATACACGGTGCCGTAGCCCGTCGCTTCCGGACGCATCAGCGAGCCGCCGAAGCTGGCGCCCTTGCCCGTAAACACGCAGTCGGCGCGGTTGCTGAGCTTTTTCATCATGCCGGCCATATAACCGACTTCGCGCCCGCCCACGCCGATGTCGCCGGCCGGCACGTCCGTGTCCGAACCCACGTGGCGGAACAGTTCGCTCACAAACGCCTGGCAGAAGCGCATCACTTCGCCCGGGCTCTTGCCCTTGGGATCAAAGTCGGAACCGCCCTTGCCGCCGCCCATCGGCAAGGTCGTCAGCGCATTCTTGAATGTCTGCTCGAAGGCGAGGAATTTCAGTACGGACAAGGTGACGGAAGGGTGGAAGCGGATACCGCCCTTGTACGGTCCGATGGCCATGCTGTGCTGGATGCGGTAGCCGCGGTTGACTTGTACTTGCCCATGGTCATCGACCCATGACACGCGGAACATCACCACGCGCTCCGGCTCGATCAAGCGTTCCAGCAAGCCTTGTTCCGCGTATTTCGGGTGCTGCTCCAGGAACGGCCACAAGCTCTCCATGACTTCGGTGACGGCTTGCAGAAACTCGGGTTGACCTGGATTGCGTGCGGCGACATGCTGGACATACTCGTGGGCAGATGCGTATTTCATCAGAATTCCATGGAGGTAATCGGTTATTTGGGCAACTATCATCGCAGATTTTGCACAAAAATGGTGCGGAAATTTGGTTTTGAGGGGTTTCTGCTACATTGTGGGGATTTTTTAAGGCGCTGCGGCCGAGGCGAGCCGTAAACGACAACGCCAGCCCGAAGGCTGGCGTTGGCGTCATTCTTGCGTGCCTGGCTGGACAAGCCAGGAAAGGGATCACCCCGCCATGCCGCGCAGGATCAAACCGGTGATGTAGGCGCCATAGGTGCCCAGCGCATAGCCGAGCACGGCCAGCAGGACGCCGACGGGGGCCAGGGCCGGGTGGAAGGCGCTGGCGATGACGGGGGCCGAGGCGGCGCCGCCGATGTTCGCTTGCGATCCCACGGCCATGAAGAACAGGGGCGCGCGGATCAGCTTGGCGACGAGCAGCATCAGGCCGCCATGCACGGCGATCCAGATCAGGCCCAGCAGGAACAGGAAAGGTTTGTCGAACAGGGCTTTCAAGTCCATGTGCATGCCGATCGTGGCCACCAGCACGTACAGCATGGCCGAACCGATGGTCGAGGCGCCCGCGCCTTCCAGGCTGCGCGCCCGGGTAAAACTCAGCAGCAGGCCGAAGGTGGTGGCGAGCACGACGATCCAGAAGAAGTTCGACGTCAGGCTGTAGTCCTGCAAGCGCCATGCGGCGGGCAGGGTGCTGATCCAGCCGATGATGGGGCCGGCGAGGAAGTGCGACAGGCCCGTCACGCCCAGGCCCACGCCGAGGATGATCATGATGTCGGTCAGGTTGGCCACGCGCGCGTGCTGGGCGCGGTAGCTTTCGATGCTGTCCTTGAGTGCATTGATGGCGGACAAATCGGCGCCCGTCCAGCGGTCGAAAACGCCCGCACGGCCGGCCAGGAACAGCAGCACGGCCGTCCAGACGTTGGCCACCAGCACGTCGACGGCGACGAACTGGCCAAACAGGGTGGCGTCCACTTCAAATACTTCCTTCATGGCCGCCTGGTTGGCGCCGCCGCCTATCCACGAGCCCGCGACAGTCGTCATGCCGCGCCAGGTGTCGCCGGCCACCGTTTCCGGGTGGATCAAACGCAGCGCTTCGAACGAGACGAGGGCGCCCAGCATCACGCCCAGGGTGCCCGTCAAAAACATGATGATGGCCTTGGGCCCGAGGCGGATGATGCCGCCGAAATCGATGGCCACGCACAGCAGGACCAGCGCGCTGGGCAGCAGGTAGTCGCGCGCCACGGCGTACAGGCCGGAGGCGTTGCCGTCGATGATGCCGAAGGTGTTCAGCAACGCCGGGATCAGATAGCACATCAGCAGGGACGGGATATACGTGTAGAACTTTTTCCAGAAGCCGTCGGGGCGCGAGGCGCTCCAGAAGACGGCTCCCAGGGTCATGGCGAGCAGGCCGAGGACGACGGCGTCATTGGTGATCAGGGCGGGTGTGGCAGGTGGCATCGGGGATTCCGGTGAACGTGTCAGGGACGCACGGGATGCCGATCAGGCCCCCGGGCGCGGGTGGCCGTATCGTATAGCAATGTTGAAGCCTAAACAAATTATTTAGGTAGTAGCAGCTGGATTTTTTCTTGTCAAATCAAACACTTGGAAACTGCTACGCTACTTGGCGCGGCAGACTGGCGGTTACAAATAACGGGCCAGCAAGGCTTTGTCGAGAGCGCCGTCGAGTTCGATGTGCACGAAGTGGCCGCTGCCGGGCGCCACCTGGATCTCGCCGCCGTCATCGGCCAGCATGCGGGTAATGGTGACGTCGCGGTTGCCGCCCGGATGCACGGCCTCGATGCGGTCGCCCACGGCAAAGCGGTTTTTCACTTCCACCCTGGCCCAGCCGTCCGTCACGCCCAGCACGTCGCCCACATACTGGCTGCGATCCGCCTCGGACGCGCCGCGCATGTAGTTCTGGTGCGCCTGCGTGTGGTGGCGTTGATAGAAACCGTCCGTGTAGCCGCGGTTGGCCAGGCCTTGCAGCTGGCCCAGCAGGCCGATGTCGAAAGGGCGGCCCGCGACGGCGTCATCGATGGCCTGACGGTAGACTTGCGCGGTGCGCGCCGCGTAGTACAGCGACTTGGTGCGGCCCTCGACCTTGAGCGAGTCGACGCCGATTTTCACCAGGCGCTCGATGTGTTCGACGGCGCGCAAGTCCTTCGAATTCATAATGTAAGTGCCGTGCTCGTCTTCGAGTATCGGCATCAGCTGGCCCGGACGCTGCGCTTCTTCAATCAGATAGGGCTGGTCGGCCAGCGGGTGGCGCGGCTGCTGGTGCAGGGCGGAAAACGCGTTGTTGTCGGCCTCGGCCAGCGCCTGGTGGAATTCCAGCGGCACCACCTGCATGCCGCCCAGGTCGCCGCTGGCGTCTTCCGTGGCGTTTTTCACCTTGTAATCCCAGCGGCAGGAATTCGTGCAGGTGCCCTGGTTCGGGTCGCGGTGGTTGAAATAGCCGGACAGCAGGCAGCGGCCCGAATAGGCGATGCACAGGGCGCCGTGGACGAAGACTTCCAGTTCCATTTCCGGGCAGCGCTGGCGGATTTCCTCGATCTCGTCGAGCGACAGTTCGCGCGACAGAATCACGCGCGTCAAACCCATGCGGTGCCAGAATTTGACGTCGGCCCAGTTGACGGCGTTCGCCTGCACGGACAAGTGCACGGGGACGTCCGGCCACTTGTCGCGCACCATCATGATCAAGCCCGGGTCGGCCATGATCAGCGCGTCCGGGCGCATGGCGATCACCGGTTCCATGTCGCGCAAATACGTTTTCAGCTTGGCGTTGTGGGCGAAGATATTGCTGGCGACAAAGAACTGCTTGCCGCGCGCATGGGCGCCATCGATGCCCTCCTGCAAGGCTTGCAAGGTCGAAAAATCGTTATTGCGCACGCGCAAGCTGTAGCGCGGCTGGCCCGCGTAGACGGCGTCGGCGCCATAGTCGAAGGCGGCATGCATCTTGGCCAGGGAGCCGGCAGGCAGGAGAAGTTCGGGAGCGTGGCGCATGGGCGGGGGGGCAAAGCCAGCGATTCTATGCCGCTTGGCGCGGCGATGCCTTGCCTTGGGTCAAAGGATTTGCATCCGGTGCCGTCTGGCTGCCGGTGATCGTCGTGCCTGCGGCGCTGGTGCCGCTCGTGCCGGGCCTGCGCGGGCAGAAACCGGCGCAAGCCCGGGCAGGCTAGTGCGCGTGCGCGGCCCCACTGCTGCCGGCCTGTCCCGTCATGGGCAGGTGTTCGGGTGGCATGCCATCCTTGAACAGTTGACGCAGCTGCTGGCGCAGTTCCGGCGTGTCCTGGTGATGGTGTACCGAGACAGCATGCTCCACGGCAATGCCCAATAGCTCTTCCTCGCTGTCGGCCGAGATGGCCACCGAGCAATGCGTGTCGCTTGGAAATTCCCGGCAATCGATGAATTTGCGCGTCATGATCGACTCCTTTCTGCAAAGAGCGGGCACAGCACCCGCTCAATTCAGTATAGGTCGCAATCTGGCCTAGGCTGCGCGGCTGTTGATATCGGCCCCGTGTACCGGCAAGTGTGTCGGCTGCGCCGCAGCGGCGGGAAAATCGTCGACCTGTATCAAGCCGTCGACCAGGCGCGCATAGTCGAGCAAGGTGTTGTGCTCCTGGCAGCTGACCGAGCCCGCCGCCTTGGCTGCGGCCAGCCACTGCTGCATGGCGGACAGGCTTTGCGGCAAGTGCCGCAGGGCCGCGCCTTCGGGCGTGTCTTTCAGGCGTTTTTCGATGTGCAGGACGTCGGGCAGCAGTACTAGTGCCCGCTCGGCGCAGGCCACGGGATCGCTGCTTTCGCTGGCGACGTGGCCGTCGCCCAGCAGGCGCTCGCGGTCGGCGCCCGGCGTTTGCAGGGCCAGCGCCACCTCGCTGCCCAGTTCGTCGGATGGCGGGCGATGGGGCAGGCCAAACGGGAACAGCAAGGTGCGCAGCAGCACGGCCAGCACGCGCGCGGGGAAATTGTCGAATACGCCCGTCAAGCCCTGCTGCGCCTTGACCAGCGCATCCTGCAGCGACCAGTGCACATAGGGCAGGTCGGCGGCGAAACGGCCATCGTCTTCGTAGCGCTTGAGCACGGACGACGCCAGGTACAGCTGCGCCAGCACGTCGCCCAGCCGGGCGGACAAGCGCTCGCGACGCTTGAGTTCGCCCCCGAGCACGAACATCGACATATCGGTCATGACGGCAAACGCCGTCGACAGCCGCGTCAGGGCGCGGTAGTAGGGCGCCAGTGCGGGCGCGCCGGCGTCGGGTGCCGCCGCCAGGCGCGCGCCGCCCAGTCCGTACCACAAGCCCCTGGCCAGGTTGCCCAGCACAAAGCCGACATGGCCAAAGAAGGCGGCATCGAAATCGCGCAAGGCCTTGCGGCCATCGTTTTCCTGGACGGCGGCCATTTCCCTGAGCACATACGGATGCGCGCGGATGGCGCCCTGACCGAAGATGATCAGGCTGCGCGTGAGGATGTTGGCGCCTTCGACGGTAATGGCGATGGGGATTTGCTGATAGGCGCTGGCGAGGAAATTGTTGGGTCCCACACAGATGCCCTTGCCGCCGAGGATATCCATGCCGTCATTGACGAGCGCGCGTCCCCGTTCCGTAACGTGGTATTTGACGATGGCGGAAATGACGGCCGGCTTTTCGCCCAGGTCGACGGCGTGCGCGGCCAGGGTGCGCGCCGCATCCATCAGGTACAGGTTGGCGCCCATGCGGGCCAGCGCTTCCTGCACCCCCTCGAACTTGCCGATCGGCATGTTGAACTGGCGCCGCACGGCCGCATACGCACCGGTGCCGCGCACGGCCATCTTGCCCATGCCCACGCTGGACGAGGGCAGCGAAATGGCGCGCCCGGCCGCCAGGCACTCCATCAGCATGCGCCAGCCTTTGCCCACCTGCGCCTGGCCGCCGATGACCCAGTCGATGGGAATGAACACATCGTTGCCCGACGTGGGGCCGTTCTGGAAGGCGGCGTTCAAGGGATGGTGGCGCCGGCCGATCACCACGCCGTCGTGGCTGGCGGGGATCAGCGCGCAGGTGATGCCGGGCGCATCGTTGTCGGACAGCAGATGCTCGGGGTCGCTGGTCTGAAATGCCAGGCCCAGCAAGGTCGCCACGGGCGCCAGGGTGATGTAGCGCTTGTTCCACGTGAGGCGGAAACCCAGGGCAGGACGCCCCTCATGCACGCCCATGCAGACCACGCCCAGGTCGGGAATGGCGGCCGCGTCGGAACCCGCGTACGGGCTGGTCAGGGCAAAGCAGGGAATCTCGGTGCCGGCGGCCAGGCGCGGCAGATAATGGTTTTTCTGTTCTTCGGTGCCGTAGTGCAGCAGCAGTTCGGCCGGCCCCAGCGAATTGGGCACCATCACGGTCACGGCCAGCGCCGAGCAGCGGCTCGACAGCTTCATCACCACTTGAGAATGCATATAGGCGGAGAACTGCTTGCCGCCGTATTGCCTGGGGATGATCATGCCGAGAAAGCCTTGCGCCTTCAGGTAGTCCCAGGCCTGGGGCGGCAAATCCTGCGTCTGCTGCGTGTCCCAGTCATCGACCAGTTCGCACAGCCGCTCGACGTCGTGATCGAGAAAATGGCGTTCCTCGGCCGTGAGCGAGGCGCGTCCATAGCCCAGCAGCCTGGACCAGTCGGGCTTGCCGGAAAACAGCTCCGCATCCCACCACGTGGTGCCCGCCTCAAGGGCGTCGCGTTCCGTGTCGGACATGCTGGGCAGGATGCGCTTGAACAGGGCCAGCACGTGCGGCGTAAGCAGGGCGCGGCGCACGGGGCGGACCGCGAACAATAGAACCAGGCCCAGCAGGGCCACCAGCAGAGCAATCTTGAGCATGCGATATCTCCCTGTTATATGACAACAGGATAGGCCGAGATGGCCGATGTTACTGTGCGGTATAGCGCATACGCACAACGCCAACCCGAAGGTTGGCTTTTTACTATGTCCTGCTGAATTCTTGGTGGCCCGGGGCGGAATCGAACCACCGATACAGGGGGGCAATTTATGAGCCAAGCCCTACGCGATGACGCGATAGGCGTGCCCGAGCGCAGTCTGATTGGCATAGATGGCCATGCTAAGTTGCAGTGCACCGCTAGTAGCGATAGCCGTCGCTGCTTATTTCGTCTTGTAAGCCTCTTTTTGGAACGCGATGCCAAAAAAAGCCGGTTCAGCAGGCTTTTCCCGACCACGATAGTAGGAGATAACGGCCCAGTTAGATGACATACTGTTGGGTGCCCACTCCACCTGCGACTTTATGGGAGAGCCGACGACTTCCGCAATAATCGTATGTCGCGTCAACTTATCAAGGGAGAACGTTCCAACCTTAACTGGAACGCTCGGCGAGTCGCCCGCATTGCCTTGTGAAGGCATGCCCTGATAAACCAATTTCCTGTCCAGGTAAATGCGAATCGCGACGTGCGGATCCGCATTCACAAGCTGTAGCGACACGTCGGATTGCAGCGGCGTCGTGGCATGACCCATCAACGAAACACCAAGAAAAACGGAGGCCAGGACGCCGCGTCGCATTAGGCGCTCATCAGTGCATTGTTGGGTGCCGGGCGTGCGCGACGGCGGCCAAAGCCGATAACCGTGGCCAGGCCCAAGATCATCATGGCCCAGGATGTCGGTTCCGGTACTGGAGAAACAGTTGCGCTCGGGTCGAGGTTGATCTGCGAGCTGGTGCAGCCCTGGATCTGGCACACGGCCAGGATGTCTACGCCCGACAGCAAAGCACGTTCGCCGGCATTAAAACCTGGCAAGGCCAACGAGGTGTTGTTGAAGAACCCGTTGTCGGCAATACCGTCAATATGGGTGCCGCTGACGGCCACGCCAAAGCTGGCGGGTAAGCCGGAAAGCGATGAGGAAATTTCCAACATATCTCCCGTTGCATTGATGACGTTGTCAAAACGTTGAGTACCGGATGAAAAGCCCAGCGAGTGCTCTGCCTCGTGCAGTATCAGCGTCAGAAAATCATACCCGCCAGAGGCGGCTGTTGTGTTCGCAGCGCCAAACCGGCTGATGTTAACACTGCCGCCGCCCAGTGTAGCATTGACCGACGCGATGTTGAACTCGGAGTTGTCGGTTGGCGTTGTGTCCAAAAACAAGGAGGTTGCCGTGTTATCGACAATGATGGTCGTCGTTAAAGGACGACCATTGGCATCAGTCGTGTCGATAATGGAGGTTCCAGCTGCCGAACGGCTCGAAAGATCGCCCAGCTTGAAAGTAATGGTGGTCGTCAATGGCAGCAGGACCGCATTGCTCCAATAGTTCAGAGCGGTCTGAGTGTTGTATTGAAACAGGCTGGTGACATCGGTCGCGCCTGTGGAGTGGGTGTTCGACAGCATGCCCGAGAGGTTTTGATACACGGTGCCAAGCTGCGAGTAGTCGGCGTTCACGGTCATTGCCGATGCGTGTGCCGCACCACAAGCCAAAGCTAAAGCAATAACAACCTTTTTCAAATTCATATAATTCCCGATAATTTTAATTTATTGTAAATATTTCCCAAGGATCAAGGAAATATCGCATAATGACCAGTTGCGTTACAATTATGGCACTACAATTATCAATAATACATGTCTTATAAACATCGGTAAATAGATATAATTTTTACATGCTTTTTGTTTTAGCCTTGACATTCATGCGCCATTCAGCGTTTATCGGGTCAATAGCACGGCAAGGTGGGCAACGCACATACCTGATGCCGCCCTACAGCACCTACACGCTGTCGTCGAGGGGTGACAGGCGTCCTTTACGTTAATTGCAGAAGCGTTCGGGGCAGGCGGGGGGAGGGATTTGGTAGAGGCTGGCCGGAAATCGACCTGATCGAGGACTGTGCATCCCCAAAACGACAACGCCCACTTCGATGAGTGGGCGTTGCGTGAATGATGTTCTTGGTGGCCCGGGGCGGAATCGAACCACCGACACAAGGATTTTCAATCCTCTGCTCTACCGACTGAGCTACCAGGCCAAGGCGGCGAATTATAGCAGAAAGACTTTCCACCTGACCAGAGCTAGCTGTGTTCAAATGCAACAGATGGCCAAAACATGGTGTTTTGGCATCCTTGTATGAACTGAAGGGAATGGCGATGCAGCGACGTAATGGCGTGCAATGGCTGGTGCTGGGCGGCTTGTTCAGCGTGGTGTGCGGTGTGGCGCGAGCCGATGGGCTGGCCGATCTGAATGCGGCGCTGGCGCGGCTGCAGGGGCAGACGCCGATCAAGGCGCAGGTGGAATCGAAAAGCTGGCGCCGCGAAGGCGAGGGCAAGGAGGCGGAAGAAGACAGCGGCCAGGCCACGGTCACCGTCGACGGCGGGCCGGCGGGCTTGCAGGTGCTCTATGGCAAGGAGTTGCTGGCGAAAGTGGAGGCCGAGCAGCGCGCCAAGGTGAAAGATCCCAAGGTCAAGACGCCGATCGGCTTTGCGCTGGGGGAAATGAAGGCGACGGAGCTGCGCTCGATGGTGTCGGCGGCGGACGCTCTGTCGCGCGAGATCGAGGAAGCCGTGTTCAGCGGCGAAAAGGTCGACAGCTACAAGGGCAAGCCGGCGCGCCTGCTCAGCTTTACCTTGTCGCTCGACAAGGTGCCTGAGAAAGACCGCAAGTATGTGAAGAAGTTTGAAGGCGGCATCGAGGTGTGGATCGCCGCGGATGGCACGCCGCTGGCCAGCCGTTTCCACTTTGACGTCAGCGGGCGCGCCTTTGTCGTCGTCAGCTTTACGCAAAAGACGGACGAGACGCGCCAGTATGGCGTCAGCGGCGACCATTTATTGTTGCTGCGCAAGGAGAGCAAGAATGCCACCTCGGGCGCGGGCGAGAAGGTGGAAAGCAAGATCGTCAAGACTTTGCAATTGCAGTCCTGACGTGTTGCCGCATCATTCCCTTACATGGCGGCGTTGCCGCCCATGGCGCTCTTTTGCAGCACGCAGCGTCCCGCTTCGCAGGTGGCGCCCGGGTCCGTGACGATGGAGCAGGTCGACATCATGCCGTCCGCCTGCTGCTGCTTGCGGCTGGCCTCGGCTTGCGCCTGGGCCAGGGCCTTGAGTTTCTTGCCGTCATTGTTCTTGCTGGACCAGGCCAGGTAGCGCTCGGGTCCGCCGCAAGCCTTGGCGCCGATGGCGATGGTTTGACATTGCTGCGTGGAATCGCAGGCGGCGGCGCCCACCTCCGCCTGGATTTGCGCCAGCAAGCCGGCATTGCCGGGGGCGGGCGGCGCATCGTCTTGCGTGGGGGCGCTGCCGCAGGCGCTGGCGGCCAGCAGCAGGACGCTGGCGCAGGCGGCGCGCAGCAGTGGCAAAAGGGTGGAGTAGGTAGGTGTGTGCATGCCCTTATCATGTGCCAGGCTTGCGTAAATGGCAAGCGCGATTCGCGCGCTGGCCGCACATCGTGCAACCGATCATTGGACACGCCGCCGCGGCCGCTGAATGGGCTCAAGCATAAAAAATGCCCGCATACAGCGGGCAGGGAGGTTTATTTCAGCGTGCGCTGGAACAACTGATAGATGCGGCGGTATTCGTCATACCACGCTTCCGGCTGCACGAAGCCGTGGCGCTCCATCGGGTAGCTGGCCATTTCCCAGTTATCCTTTTTCAGCTCGATCAGGCGCTGCGACAGGCGCACGGAGTCCTGGTAAAACACGTTGTCGTCGATCATGCCGTGGGCGATCAGCAGGTTGCCCGTCAGCTTGTCCGCGTATTCGATCGGCGACGAGATTTTATACGCTTGCGGATCGATGTCCGGCGTGTTCAGGATGTTGGCCGTGTACTCGTGATTGTAGGTGGTCCAGTCCGTCACGGGGCGCAGGGCGGCGCCCGACTTGAAGACGTCCGGCGCGCGCATCAGGGCCATCAGGCTCATGAAGCCGCCATAGCTGCCGCCATAGATGCCCACGTTCCGGATGTCGCCCTGGTGCTGCTGCGCCAGCCAGTTGGCGCCATCGATGAAATCTTCCAGTTCCGGGTGGCCCATCTGGCGGTAGATGGCCGTGCGCCAGGCGCTGCCGTAGCCGAGCGAGGCGCGGTAGTCGACGTCGAGCACGATGTAGCCTTGCTCGACCAGCAGATTGTGAAACATCTGTTCGCGGAAGTAGACGGGATAGCGCTCGGTCACGTTCTGCAGGTAGCCGGCGCCGTGCGCGAACATGACGATCGGATAGCGCTTGCCCGCTTCCAGCTGCGCGGGCCGGTACAGCTTGGCCCAGATCGGCGCCGCGCCATGCGTGGAGGGCACTTGCACCAGTTCCGGCATGACCCAGTTGCGCGCCTTGAAGGCGTCGCTGCGCGTATCCGTGAGGATAGTCGCCTTGCCGCCGGCAACGGAAATCGTGGCCAGCTGGGCCGGCATATAGCTGGTCGAATAGCGCAGCAGCAGCTTGCCGCCATCGGGTGACAGGCCGAAATTTTCCACGCCTTTCAAATTCGTGACTTCGCGCGCGCCGCCATCCCTGGCCGTGCTGGCGCACACTTCATACGTGCCTGGCGCCTGCCGGTTGCACAGAAAATAGGCGGTCCTGCCGTCGCGGCTCCACTCGACGGCGCTCACTTCCCACTGGCCGCTGGTCAGTGCGCGTGCCGGGGCCGCGCCCGTTTTCGTGTACAGGTGGGCGTAGCCGCTTTCTTCGGACAGATACCACAAGGTGGCGTTGTCGGGCAGCCAGCCGAATTCCTCGGCGCGGCGGTTGACCCAGGCCGTATCGCTGATGCGGTGCACGGGCACGAGGGCGCCATTGGCCAGGTCGACGCTGGCGAGCCAGCCGTCCTTGTTGTCGATGGCGCGGATGCGCACGGCGGCCTTGCTGCCGTCATCGGTCCAGGCGATGCCGTCGCGCTGGGCATCGATGCGCACGGGACGGTTGCCTTTCAGGGGCGGCAGTTTCTGTTCGGCGCGCAAGGCTGCCAGCGGGTCGACGGCGATGCCCGGCAGGCTGTCAAAGGCGATCTCGCGCACCTGGCCCGTGCGCAGGTCGGCCAGTGTCAGGCTTTGCGCAATCGGCATGTTGCGGCCCACGCGCGTGCGTTCGTCGTCCGCTTCCGGGTAGCCCGTTTCCGTCACGTAGCGGGCCAGTTTGCCCAGCTTGCCCTTTTCGGCGGCCTTGTCTTGCGTGACGAACAGCAGCCAGCGGCCGTCCGGCGACAGGGCGCCGCCGGAAATCGTCACTTTCTCGCCCAGGTAGATCGGTTCCGGCGCGCGCGTGGCGTCCAGGCGGCGCTCTTCGTGGCGGCGTTCGCGGTTTGCGTCGCGGTCTTCCTTCTGGCGCGCCAGGTTGACGATCAGGCGCAGTTGCAATTCGCGCAGGGCGTCCGCTTCCGGCTTGGCGTCCGGGTCCTTGGCCGCGCGCAGCAGGGCCACGGGGGCGCTCAGGCGCTCCGCGCGGTTCCAGCTGAACCAGTCCGTGCCGCTGCGGTATTGCACGGCGCCGCCGTCGCTGGAATATTGCGGGTCGCTGATGGCCGTCACACCGCGCGTGATTTGCGTCAGGGCGCCGTTTTTCAGGTCGCGCTCGAACAGGTCGCCGTTGCGCAGCAGGATGGCGCGCGTGCCGGCCCGGTTGACGACCATCTGCTGGCCATCGAGATTGGCCAGCTGCGCATCGTCGACCTGCTTGCCGCTATTGAGTCTGGCGTTCGCGCCGGCGACTTGAAACGTGTCGCGCAGGGGCGAGCCGAGGCGTTTTTGCTTGTAATACAGCTGGCCATTCCAGCCCCACCATGCCGCTTCGACGGGGGTGCCGATCCAGTCGGGATCGGCCATGGCCTGGTCCAGCGTGATCGGCGTGGGCGCGGTGGCGGTGGAGGAAGGGGCCGCATGCGCGGCGGGCAGCAGAGAGAGCAGCAGGGGCGGCAGCAGGGGAAGAACCAGACGCATCGGGGATCGCTTTAATCAAAGGGGATGGTGAAGGTACAGGCTATGAGGCCGGTATTCTAGCGGAGGAGTTGCGTGCAGGAAATGTCGGAAAGCTAAGCTTGACGCCCGGCCAGCCAGGTCAGGAAGTCGGGCAAGGGCATGGGCCGTGCGTACAGGTAGCCTTGCAAACCGTCGCAATCGTGGGCGATCAAAAAATCGGCCTGCTCCTGCGTTTCCACGCCTTCGGCCACGACGCGCAAGCCCAGGTGGCGCGCCATGGCCAGGATCGCTTGCACGATGGCCGTGCCGCGCGCATCGTGCGGCGTGTCGTCGATGAAGCGCTTGTCGATTTTGAGTTCGTACAGCGGCATCGAGGTCAGGTAGGCGAGGCTGGAATAACCGGTGCCGAAATCGTCGATGGAAAAGCGGATGCCCAGCTCCGCCAGTGCGCGCATGCGCGCCAGCGAGGCGTCGCGCTGGTCGATCAGCAAACCCTCCGTCAATTCCAGGATCAGGGCGCCGGCCGGCGTGCCGTGTTCGGCCAGCGCCGCCTGTACGCGGGAAGCGAAATCGGGCTGGCGAAACTGGGCCGGGCTGACGTTCACCGACAGTGCGACGGGCTGTCCCGCCTGCGCCAGCACCCTGGCGGCGCGGCATGCTTCGCGCAGCGCCCAGTGGCCGAGCCTGACGATCAGCCCCGATTCCTCGGCAATCGGAATGAACACGCCGGGCGCGATATGGCTGCCGTCCGCCTGCGGCCAGCGCATCAGCAGTTCGGCGCCCGTCACCCGGCCATGGCGGTCGAGCTGCGGCTGCACGTGCATGCATAAGGCACCGTCATCGAGGGCGCGCGCCAGTGCCCGTTCCAGGGTCAGGCGACGCTCCACGCCCGCCTGCATGGCCGCTTCGAAGAAGGCGATGCCGTTGCGCCCTTCCGCCTTGGCGCGGTACATGGCGATGTCCGCTTCGCGCAGCAGGTCGTGTGCCTGCTGCTCCATTTTCGGCAGCAGGGTCACGCCGATGCTGGCGCTGCAATGATAGGACTGCGCGCCGATCTCGAAGTCGCGCGCGATGGCGGCGCGGATTTTCTCGGCCACCTGGGCCGCCGCGCGGGCGGCGCTGTCCAGGTCATTGGCCAGGTGCGCCAGCAGCACGACGAATTCATCGCCGCCGATGCGCGCCACCGTGTCGGCCTTGCGCATCAGCTGCGCCAGCCGTTCTCCCGCCAGGCGCAGCAGCGCGTCGCCCGTGGCGTGGCCGCGCGCGTCGTTGATGTGCTTGAAGTGATCGAGGTCGATGAACATCAGCGCGCTGATGGACTGGTCGCGCGGCGCGGCGGCCAGCAGGTGGCCGATGCGGTCCATCAGCAGGCGCCGGTTGGGCAGGCCCGTCAGCACGTCGTAGAAGGCCAGGCGGTGGATGTCCGCTTCCGATTTCTTGCGCTCGTCGATTTCGCGCTCGACGGCCACCCAGTGCGTCTGCCTGCCGTCCGCATCCGTGAACGGCACCAGTTCCGCCTCGACCCAGTACGCCTTGCCGGCCTTGTCGTAGTTCAGCAGCTCCGCGCGTGCCGGCTGGGCGCGGGCCATGGCGGCGGCGATGCGCGCCAGCTCGCCCGCATCGGTGGCGGGACCCTGCTGGAACAGCAGGCTGCGGCCCATTACCTCGGCGCGCGCATAGCCGCTGCTGCGCTCGAAGGCGTCGTTGACGAAGATGATGCGCGTGGCCGGCGTTGCGTCGGCGGTGGCATCGGCCACTTCGGCGATCATCACCATGTCGTTCAGGCGGGCCAGCGCCGTGGCCGTCAAGCGCAGGTCGGCATTCAGCTGCGACAGGGCCTGGCTGCTGCGTTCCAGGTGGCGCAGCAGGAAGGCGCAGGACAGGGTCAGCACGGCGGCGATGAACAGGAAGTTCAGGGCCACGATCAGCGCGCGCAGCACGGGCGAATCGGGCACGCCCTGCACGTGCAGAGCCACGTCGGGATGCAGGCCGAGCAGGAAGATGGTCAGCGACGTCAGGGCCAGGGTCGACAAGGCTGGCCGCATGCCCAGCAGCAGGGCCGCCAGCACGGGCATGAGCATCATGTAGATCTGGCTGACGGGGCCGATTTTCAGCAGCAGGCCCACGCCCACGAGATAGGCGACGATGAGAAATTGCCATACGCGCCAGTGGTAGGGCATGGCGCGCCAATGCCAGATGGCGCCGATCCAGCCGATGGCCAGCAAGTCGAGGGCGACTATGGACCAGATAGCTTCGCGCGCGGCCAGCAGGGCGCTGGGGATGGCCGTCGCCACGCCCAGCAGCAGCACCGCCTGCAGCAGGCGCGTAAAAATCTGTCCGCGCCAGTGCGCGAGATCGTTCGACGCGGCCACGCTGCCATCCTTTCCCCAGGGAGCTGTGCTGCCGAGCTGAGCAGTATGGTAAAAATATTACGCGGTATCTTTCAGCATGTCATCTTGATCATTCGGCATGATTGACGGCGCGACCACCTTCCGCTGTCGGCCAGTAGTGGCTATCGGGCGTGTCCCGCGCGCCGAAGATGGCCTGGCCGACGCGCACGACGGTGGCGCCTTCTTCGATGGCGATTTCATAATCGCCGGACATGCCCATCGACAGCTCGTCCAGACTGACGCCATCGGGGGCATCCTGGCGCAGCCGGTCGCGCAATTCGCGCAGCAGCACGAAGCAGCGGCGCACGCGCACGGCTTCCGCCGACAACAGCGCCAATGTCATGAGTCCGCGCACGCGCAGCGACGGGAAGGCGGACAGCTCGCGCAGGAAAGCGGCGACCTCGTCCGGCGGCAAGCCGTACTTGCTGGCTTCTCCCGAGGTGTTTACTTGCACGAACACGTCGAGCCCGCGCCCTTCCGCTTGCAGGCGCCGTTCCAGCGCCTCGGCCACGCGCAGGCTGTCGAGCGCCTGGAATTCGCTGGCAAAGCGCGCCACCAGCTTGGCCTTGTTGGTCTGCAAATGGCCGATCACCGACCATTGCAGGTCGGCCAGGTCCGCCATCGCTTCCCATTTTCGGTCCGCCTCCTGCGGCTTGTTTTCTCCCAGCATGCGGCAACCGGCGGCGTAGGCCAGGCGCAGGCTCGCCTCGGGCTTGGTCTTGCTGACGGGCAGCAGACGCACGCCGGACGGATCGCGCCCGATCCGCTGGCAGGCGGCCGCCATGCGCGCATGCACTGCCGCCAGATTGCGGCGGAAGTCGTCCACCGACACGGCTTGCGGCCAGCGCCCATGCCGCTCGTGCATGGTGGGAGTGAGCAGGGGAGTGTCTTTGTTCATGTGTCGGCCTTGTGTCAGTCTTAGCGGCAGGAGGTGCGGGAGTGGTGTACTATTGTCCTATGCCAAAATATATCATGTCTGAGACTATCGTGAAGATTGCCGGAAAAACCGCCGCTGAACTGTTCGACTGCATCCGCGCGCTGACGCAGGCGGGCGAATTGCTGCCGGGTCAGGAGTTGCCGACCGTGCGCGAGCTGGCCGCGACCTTGGGCGTCAACCGCAATACCGTGTCGCTCGCGTACCAGCGCCTGGTGACGGCCGGCATCGCGGTCACGCAAGGGCGTCTGGGCACGGCCATCCGCGCGCAGCGCGATCCCGGCGAGCAGGAAGGCTTGCTTCCCGGTTCGCCCTTGGCCGACGTGGGCGGCGGCAATCCGAACCTGGCCTGGCTGCCCGACGTCGGCGCGGCCCTGGCGCGCAAGCCATATCGTCCGCGCCTGTATGGCGAGGCCACCGTCGACCCGGAACTGGAAGTGCTGGCGAGGCGCTGGATGGCCGGCGATTGCCCCGAAGGCCACGACATCACCGTGACGAATGGGGCCGTCGATGCGGTCGAGCGCCTCCTGGGGGCGTACCTGGCCGCAGGCGACAAGGTGGCCGTGGAAGACCCGTGCTTCGTCAGCAGCATCAACACCTTGCGCATCGCCGGGCTGCACGCCGTTGGCGTGGCCGTCGATGCCGAGGGCATGCAGGCCGGGGCGCTGGAGCGGGCGCTGGCGCAAGGCGCGCAAGCCGTCATCGTGACGCCGCGCGCGCACAATCCCACCAGCTGCAGCCTGAGCGCGGCGCGCGCGGACCAGCTGCGCGCGGTGCTGGCCGCCTACCCGCACGTGCTGGTCATCGTCGACGACCATTTCTCGCTGCTGTCCACGGCCGGCTACCAGGACGTGATACCCCCTGCGGCCCGGCGCTGGGCGCTGATCCGTTCCGTGTCGAAGATCTTCGGCCCCGACCTGCGCCTGGCCGTCGTCGCCAGCGACGGGCAGACTGCCCACCGCCTGCGCCTGCGCCTGGCGCCCGGCACGAACTGGGTCAGCCATCTCTTGCAGGATGCCGTCAGCGCTTGCCTGTCGTCGCCCGACGTGTCCGCGCAGGTGGTCCTGGCCCGCGCCGACTATGCGCGCCGCCGCGACATGGTGGCGGTGGCGCTGGCGGCGCAAGGCCTGGTCTGCGCAGGTCCCGCCGATGGCCTGAACCTGTGGCTGCCGCTGCCGGACAGCAGCCAGGCGGCCGTGCTGGCGCTGGCCCGGCATGGCTGGCTGGTGCGCGGCGGCGAAGCCTTCGGCGTGCAGGCGCCGGCGCACGGATTGCGGATCACCGTGTCGAGCATCGATGAAGCGGGCGCGCAGGCCTTCGCCCGCGTGCTGGCCCAAGTGCTGGGCCGGCCATAGTTTTTTTAGTTACTCGCCATAGGAAGGGAACATCATGAAAGTCCATTTCATCGTGCATGAAGCGTTCGAGGCGCCGGGCGCCTATGGGACCTGGGTGCGCGAGCGCGGCCACGAGGCCACGTATTCCCGCGTTTATGCCCTCGAGCCGCTGCCCGCTTCCATCGCGGACATCGACCTGCTGGTCGTCCTGGGCGGTCCGCAGTCGCCGTCGACGACGCGCGAGGAGTGTCCGCATTTCGATGCGGCAGCCGAACAGGCCCTGATTGCCGCATGCGCCGCGGCGGGCAAGGCGGTGGTCGGCGTTTGCCTGGGCGCGCAGCTGATCGGCGCGGCCCTGGGAGCGCCCCATGCGCACAGTCCTGAAAAGGAAATCGGCAAGTTTCCCATCATGCTGACGGCGGACGGAAAGGCGAACGGCAAGTTCGCGCATGTCGGCGACGTCCTGGAAACGGGGCATTGGCACAGCGACATGCCGGGCCTGACCGGCAATGCGAAAGTCATCGCCTATAGCGAAGGCTGCCCGCGCCAGATCGTCGAATACGGCAATCTGGTGTACGGCTTCCAGTGCCACATGGAGTTCACGCCGGAAGTGGTCGAGCTGCTGATCGCCGCGTCGGAAGCAGAACTGGCCACGCTGGCGTCGCACCGCTACGTGCAGCAGCCAGCGATCCTGCGCGCCCACGACTGGCAAGCCATGAACGGCCAGCTTTTTATCTTCCTTGACCGCCTGATGCAGGCGTACGCGGCGCAATAAAAACGCCAGCATGATGCTGGCGTTGTGGGGGCAAGCGGCGAGGCGCTTATTTCTTCGGCGCGCTCAGGCATTCCTTCATGAAGGCCTTGCGGGCATCGCCCTTCATGTCCTTGGCGTCGACATTGCACGCTTTCATCTTGTTTTGCTGCGTCATGGCCGGCGCCGGCTTGGCGCTTAGGCATTCTTTCATGAAGGTCTTGCGCTCGTCGCCTTTCTTGCCGGCCGCATCCGCATTGCAGGTCGTCATTTTTGACTGTTGGGCCGTCTTGGCGACGGGCGCCGCTTCCGGTGCGGCGGCAAAGGCGGTGCTGGCAAACGCGGTGGCGATGCAGAGGGCGATTAATTGTTTCATGGTAAATCCTTTAGACGCAGTCGGTGGAAGGGGACGTGCAATCGGCAGGCAATGCCGATATGCAGAACGTAACTAACTATATGACATTTATCAACAAAATTTCCACGCGAGTGTGTCTTTTTGTTACTGGCAGGCACAAGGCGCCTGCCAGCCAGCCCGGGCAGCCATGTTGCGGCGGCAGCGCCCCGGTTTTTTGCTATGCTAGCGTCTTTCCCCCGGCCGATGCCGCTGCCTTGGCCGGCGCACCCTCAATACGGAGTAGTTATGGTCTCGTTGCAAGAGCAGTTTTTAAAGGCCGGCCTGGTCGACAAGAAGAAGGTCAAACTGGCCAACCAGGACAAGAGCAAGCAGAAAAAGGACGAGCGCAAGAGCGGCACGCAAAGCGTCGACGAGGTGCGCCTGGCCGCGCTCGAGACCCAGCGCAAGAACGCGGAACGCGCGCGCGAACTGAACGCCCAGCGCGACGCGGCCGCCAACCAGAAAGCCATCGTGGCGCAGATCGCGCAAATGGTGCAAAAGAACCGCCAGAGCAAGGGCAACAACGGCGACGTGCCATACAACTTTACATTTAATAACAAGATCGAGCGCATCTACGTCACGGCCGCCGTGCAGGCCCACCTGGTGGCGGGCCGCCTGGTCATCGTCTGCCTGGGCGGCGCCGTGGAACTGGTGCCGCGCGTCATCGCCGACAAGATCGCCGAACGCGACCCCGCCATCGTCGTGCGCGTGAAACAGGCCAGCACGGAAGTCGATGAGGACGATCCGTATGCGGCGTTCCAGATTCCCGATGATTTGATGTGGTAAGAGGATGATTACCCGGCGCCTAGTGCGCCGGATGTGAGTCGCTACGGGCCGGAAACGGCCCGTTTTTGCGTGCTGTCGCGTCGCTTGCTCAAATGCGGCAGCGCGAACAGGTACAGGCCGGAAACCAGCATGAGGAAGAGCGGGGGCAGTGGCGCGTAGCTTATCCACGGCGGCGGTTCGGCCCGGTGCACAGCCCTTGCCGCGAAGTTGGCCATTACCGTCAAGGTGAAAACGATGGATAGCCAGCGGTGGCTTTGCCGTATCCCATGGCGCCAGTTCATGGCGATGTCCGCACAGGCGATTTGGCCGCGGCCCCGATCATTTTCCATCCATTGCCGGAAGGGTCGCGAAAGCCGGCATCCACCTGGCCGTAGCGATCCACGGGTTCCTGCGTGAATTCGACGCCGCATTTGCTCAGGCGCTCGTATGCGGCGCGGCAGTCGTCCACCAGCAGCACCAGGGGCGGCATGGCTCCCTTCGCGACGATTTCATGCAGGGCTTGCGCGGTTGCCGCGTCATGTATCGGCGGTCCGGGAAGGAACAAGCCGAGTTGGAAAGATGGCTGGTCCGCAGGCTGCACCGTCAGCCAGCGATAGTCGCCATTTCGGACGTCCGTGTGGACGCGAAATCCCAATTTTTCGACGTAGAACGCAAGCGCTTCTTCCTGGTCGCGCACATACAGGCCGACCACATTCACACTTTGAGTCATATCAGCTCCTTGAAATGAAGCTACAGTTTGCCAGTGGCTTTCCTGCGCCGCTTCTCCAAAACTGCGATATTCAGATTGGGCCGTTCGGCATCGCGCATGACGCACTCGGGAATATGCTCGCCCAGGTGCGGGGTTGAGCGCTCGCGCATTCGCAGCTCGCCCGGGCTTGCGCCCGTGATGTCGCGGAAGATGCGGCCAAAGGTGCCAAGACTGGTCCAGCCGGTTTGCAGCGCGATCTGCGTAATGGGCAGATCGGTGCCGCGCAGCAGTGCCGTGGCACGTTCGATGCGGCGGGTAAGCAAGTAGCGGTGTGGGGGCAGGCCGAAGGCCTTTTTGAATTCGCGCGCGAAGTAGGCCACCGAGACGGCGCTCACTTGCGCAAGCCGGTGGACGGGCCAATCCTCATCGGGGGCGCCGTCCATTCTATCTTTCGCACGCAACAATCGCCGCAATAGCAGGGGACTCTGACCCATCCTATCCTCGCGCCAAACTGCTGGTTATCGGGACCGCCCACAGGAGCGGGGGAGGCCGATACGGACTTCTCGGCCACAAACGAAAACGCCAACCGGCGAGGGTTGGCGTTCTGTAACAACTAATTCTTGGTGGCCCGGGGCGGAATCGAACCACCGACACAAGGATTTTCAATCCTCTGCTCTACCGACTGAGCTACCAGGCCAAGGTGGCGAATTATAGCAGACCAAAACGGGAATGCAAGAGCCGGCTGCGACTTTTCCCGGATTTCCTGCATGGGCATCATCTTACTTGCGCGTGAATCAAATATGATTTGATATAAACGGTATTTTTCTCAACAAAGGATGGGCGCATAGTGTCGTCATCGTTACCGACTCGAGAGGACTGTCGCATGAACACGACTACCCGACACACCGCCATCCCTGAAATCGGCCTGGGCACTTTCCGCCTGCAGGGCCAGGTCGTCATCGATTCCGTCACCATGGGCCTGGACGTTGGCTACCGCCATATCGACACGGCGCAAATCTACGGCAATGAAGCGGAAGTGGGCCAGGCGATCGCCGCCAGTGTCGTCCCGCGCGACGCGCTGTTCGTCACGACCAAGATATGGATCGACAACCTGCAGCGCGACAGGCTGATTCCCAGCCTGAAGGACAGCCTGCACAAGCTGCGGCTGGAGCAGCTGGACCTGACCCTGATTCACTGGCCGTCGCCGCAAGACGCCATTCCCGTCGCCGAGTATATGGAAGCGCTGGCGCAGGCCAAGGCGCAGGGATGGACCAGGGCCATCGGCGTATCGAATTTCACGAATGCGCAACTGCGGCAAGCCATCGATACGGTGGGCGCCGGGGAAATCGCCACGCAGCAGGTCGAGATCCACCCCTTCCTGCAAAACCGCAAGGTCATCGATTTCGCGCGCAGCCAGGGCATCCACATCACGGCCTACATGCCGCTCGCGTATGGCAAGGTGATGGCGGACCCCGTGATCGCGGCCATCGCCGCGAAGCACGGCGTGACGCCGGCGCAAGTGGCCCTGAGCTGGTCGCTGCAACAGGGCTTTGCCGTGATCCCGTCGTCGACCAGGCGCGCCAACCTGGAAGCGAACCTGCATTTCCAGCGCATCACCCTGTCGCCGGACGAGATGGCGCAGATGGCCACCCTGGAACGGGGCGAGCGCCTGGCCAACCCGGACGGCCTGGCGCCGCAGTGGGATTGAGATGGGTGCCATGACGAAGCTGGGGCAGGGCGGTTTCAGTATCGGCCTGGAACTGCCGCTCGATAATGACTGGTCGTCCGCGGGACGCCAGGCGAATGCGGCGTCCGGCCGCGTGCCGGGCGAACCGGACCTGAAACAGCACGCGGCACTGGCAAAGCTGGCCGACCGCCTCGGTTTCAAGGCCCTGTGGCTGCGCGACGTGCCCCTGTACGACCCGTCGTTCGGCGACGCGGCCCAGGTCTTCGAGGTGTTTACTTACCTGGGCTACCTGGCCGGCATCACGGAGAATATTTTGCTGGGCACGGCGGCCGTGGTGCTGCCGCTGCGCGAGCCGGTGCTGACGTTAAAAGCGGCGGCCAGCGTCGACCAGTTGAGCGGCGGGCGTTTGCTGCTGGGCGTGGCCAGCGGCGACCGGCCCGTCGAGTATCCCGTGTTTGGCCGCGACTTCGGCCAGCGTGGCGCCGCTTTCCGCGAACAGGTCGCCATGCTGCGCGACTGGGGCGAGACGCGCCTGCCGCCCGGCATCCGCCTGCTGCCGCCACCGGCCGCGCCTTTGCCGCTGCTGGTGGCGGGACTGGCGCAGCAGTCGCCCGCGTGGATAGGCGCGCAGATGGATGGCTGGCTCGCCTATCCGGGCACGCCGGAAGACCATGCGCGGCGTTCGGCGCAATGGCGTGCCGTGGCCGGAGACGACAAGCCTTATGTCAGCTTCATCCACCTGGACCTGGGCGAAGATCCGAACTTGCCGCTGCAGCGCTTCCGCTTCGGCGGGCGCACGGGGCGCGATGGCCTGATCGCCGAACTGCACGCCATGCGCGAAGCCGGCGTGCGGCATATCGGCCTGCAGCTGCGGCAGAACCGGCGCCCGCTGGCCGAGACGATGCAGGAGATCGCGGACCACGTGTTGCCCGTGTTTCATGGCGCCGCTTGATCTGAGGCGCGCGTCCTGTACTTCCGGACTATCTGAAACAGGTGGGGCAAACGCTATAATGACCGCATGAACAGTCCCACTTCCCCCACCATGCGGCGCTTCATGCACAGCCACAGCGACGTTTGCATCGTCGGCAACGGCGCCATCGCGAAAACCACGGCGCTGGCGTTTGCCCAGGCAGGACAAAGCGTCACCCTGCTATCTCCGGCGAGCCCGCCCGCATCCACGTCCGCTTCCGCCGCCAAGCCGGTCGAGGCCAGCTGGGATGTGCGCGTGTATGCGCTCAATCACACGGCGCACGACTTGCTGTCGTCGCTGAAGGTGTGGGGCGCCCTGGAAGCCGACAGGGTGGCGCCCGTCGACGCCATGCTGGTCAACGGCGACGGCGCGCAGGCGGGCGGACTCGGTTTCGACGCGTATGGCGCCCATGTGGGTGCCCTGGCGTGGATCATCGAAGACCGCAACCTGGGCCAGGCGCTGGACGCCGCCCTGAAATTCGCGCCGAACGTCAGCGTGCTGCAGGGCCGCGCCAGCCGCCTGGAATGGACGAACGATTCGGCCATCGTGCACCTCGATGGCGGCGATACCATTACCTGCGCGCTGGTGGTAGGCGCGGACGGCGCCCAGTCGTGGGTGCGGGGCCAGTGCGACATCGGCCTCGATTACCGCTCGTACGGCCAGCGCGGCGTGGTCAGCAACTTCGCCTGCGAAAAGCCGCACCATGGCGCGGCCCACCAGTGGTTTACGGGCAGCGAAGGCATCGTCGCGCTGCTGCCGCTGCCGGGCGAGCGCGTCTCTCTCGTCTGGTCGGCGCCCGATGCGCTGGCCGATACCTTGATGGCTGAACCGGCCGACGCGCTGGCCGCGCGCCTGGCCGCATACTGCCAGGACAAGTTGGGCAAGCTTACGCCTTTGCAGCCGGAGCTGGTGCGCGCATTCCCGCTGACCCTGATGCGCCCGCACGCCATGGTGGCGCCGCGCGTGGCCCTGGTCGGCGACGCGGCCCACGTGGTGCACCCGATGGCCGGCCACGGCATGAACCTGGGCTTTGCCGACGTGGCGCAGCTGGTCAAGACGATCGCTGAACGCGAAGCGCACCGCGGCATCGGCGACGAACGCGTGCTGGCCCGCTATGCGCGCGCGCGCAAGGAAGACGTGCTGCTGATGCAGCTGGCCACCGATGGCCTGGCGCGGTTATTCGGCGCTGATCTGGAACCGTTGCGCGTGGTTCGCAATTTGGGATTAAACTTGCTGGATAAATTACCTGCCCTGAAGCGAAAAATGATTTCGCACGCCTTGGGACATCCGTAAATATCAGCGTATCTTAAGATATCGCCGGATAATGGTATTAGTGAAAATTCAAGGTCGCCGCAGCTGGTCTGCGGCGATCGTTTTGTTAAAGAGATAACGGCGCCGGGCTCCCTGCCAGTTTCGCCGGGCGTTTCAAGTGGAGAAGTGATAGTGATAACAATGAACAGTAGCATGAGCAAAATCGCCTTGCTGATGGCCTCGGGCCTGATGATGTCGTGCGCCGGCGCGGAAACGCCGACGGAAGCGAGCATCAAAAAGCTGATCGAGCCGCGCCTGGGCGAAGGCGCCAAGGTCGATTCGGTCAAGGAAACGCCGTACGGCGGCCTGTACGAAGTGCGCACGGGCGGCGACATCCTGTACACGGACAAGAGCGCGCAATATCTGTTCGTCGGCCACGTCTTTGACGCCAAGACCTCGCAAGACCTGACCAAGGTGCGCCTGGACGAAGTCAACCGCATCAAGTTCTCCGACCTGCCGCTCGATTCGGCCATGAAAACCGTCAAGGGCAATGGCAAGCGCGTGATTGCCGTGTTCGAAGATCCGAACTGCGGCTATTGCAAGCGCTTCCGCCAGAATGCGCTGAAGGAAATCGACAACGTCACCGTCTACACCTTCATGTACAACATCCTGTCGCCCGATTCGATCGCCAAGTCGCGCAATATCTGGTGCTCGCCGGACCGCAATAAGGCCTGGGATGACTGGATGCTGAACGGCAAAGTGCCTGCCGCATCGCCAGCCAATTGCGCCAACCCGCATGAAAAAATCCTGGCCCTGGGCCAGCAGCTGCGCGTTTCGGGCACGCCAGCCATCTTCTTTGCCGACGGCAGCCGTATTCCTGGCGCGGTCGATGCGAAAACGCTGGAACAGAAATTCTCGACCATTAAGTAATCCGGGCTGTCGCCAGGAAGGCTGGACGGCGCGCCCTCGCAAGGCGCGCTTTTTTTTGCATTTTTTTCCGCTGTCGTATCATCAAGTGTTGTTCGTAGACGCCATAACAATCGAAAAAAGGGGAAGCAGCAGATGATTACCTTGAATATCAACGGACGCGACACGCAAGTCGACGCCGATCCTTCCACGCCCATCCTGTGGGCGCTGCGCGACAACCTGAACATGACGGGCACCAAGTTCGGTTGTGGCGCGGCCCTGTGCGGCGCCTGCACGGTGCACCTCGACGGCCAGCCGATCCGCTCGTGCATCACGCCGATTTCCTCGGTGGGCGCGCAAAAGATCACCACCATCGAAGCGATGGAAAACGACCAGGTGGGAAAGGCCGTGCAGGCGGCATGGGTGCGCCACGACGTGCCGCAATGCGGCTACTGTCAAAGCGGCCAGGTGATGAGCGCCACGGCGCTGCTGCGCACCAACAAGTCGCCCAGCGACGCCGACATCGACGGCGCCATGAGCGGCAATATCTGCCGCTGCGGCACCTATCAACGGATCCGCGCAGCCATCAAGGACGCGGCCAAGACCCTGGCCTGAGGAGAACGGCATGCGTATCGAATGGTTGAATCAGGAAGCATTGCAGCATGGCGGCGTGACCCTCGGTGCGGCGCTGGCATCGGCGCCGGTGGCTGTGGTTGGCGCGGCCGATGGCGTCTCGCGGCGCGGTTTCATGAAGGCCGGCGCGGTGGCTGGCGGCGGCTTGATGCTGGGCTTTTTCCTGCCTGGCGCAGGCAAGCTGGCGCAGGCGGCCGATGCCGCTCCGGCCAAGCCCGTGTATGCGCCGAACGCCTTCTTGCACATCGCTCCCGATAACACGGTGACGGTGCAGGTGAACCGGCTGGAATTTGGACAGGGCGTGCAAACGAGCTTACCCATGCTGATCGCCGAGGAACTCGACGCCGACTGGAGCCTGGTGCACGGCGCGCTGGCGCCCGCCGGCGAGCAGTACAAGGATGCCGCCTACGGCATGCAGATGACGGGCGGCTCGGGCAGCATCGCCCACTCGTTTACGCAGTACCGCGAAATCGGCGCCAAGGCGCGCGCCATGCTGGTGGGCGCAGCCGCCGCGCAGTGGAAAGTCAATCCCGACCAGGTGCGCGCCGCCAAGGGCGTGCTGTATGGCCCCGGCGGACAAAAGGCGACGTATGGCGAGTTTGCCGATGCGGCCATGCGCCAGCCCGTGCCCGCCACCGTGAAGCTGAAAGACCCGCGCGAATTTTCCATCATCGGCAGACCCGTGAAACGCCTGGACGCAGCAGCCAAGTCGACGGGAAAACAGCAGTTTGGCATTGACTTCAAGCCGCCCGGTGCGAAAGTGGCCATGGTGGCGCGTCCGCCCGTGTTTGGCGCCAAGGTGGCGAAATTCGACGCCAGCAAGGCGAAAGCCATCAAGGGCGTGCTCGAGGTGCTGGAAGTGAAGACCGACCGTGGCGGCAGCGGCGTGGCCGTCATCGCCGACGGCTACTGGCCCGCCAAGCAGGGACGCGATGCGCTGGCGATCGAGTGGGATACGAGCGCCGTGGAAAAGGTCAGCAGCGACAAGCAGCTGGCCGCCTTCAAGGCGCTGGCGAAAACGCTAGGTACCGTCGCCAGGCCTGCCGACATGGGCAAGCTGGCGTCGGCGCCGAAAAAGATCGAAGCCGTGTACGAATTCCCTTATCTGGCGCACGCGCCGATGGAACCGCTCAACTGCGTCGTCGACCTGCAAGCGGACAAATGCACGATGTGGGTCGGTTCGCAATTCCAGACGGGCGACCAGGCGGCGATTGCCGCGACTTCCGGCCTGAAGCCGGAGCAGGTGACCTTGCACACGATGATGGCCGGTGGCGGCTTTGGCCGGCGCGCCGTGCCTAGTTCCGATTATGTGGTCGAAGCCGTCAACGTCGCCAAGGCCTACCGGGCGGCGGGCAAGAGCGGCCCGTTAAAGCTGATGTGGAGCCGCGAGGATGACATCAAGGGCGGCTACTACCGGCCATCGCATGTGCACCGCGCGCAGATCGGCCTCGACGCCAAGGGCAAGATCCTCGCCTGGGACCACACCATCGTGGGCCAGTCCATCATGGCCGGCACGCCGTTCGAAGCCTTCATGGTGAAAAATGGCGTCGACGGCACCATGGTCGAAGGCATGGGCGAGCCGTACACCCTGCCGATGAAGCTGTCCGTGCACACGGCCAAGGCGAACGTGCCCGTGCTGTGGTGGCGCTCCGTCGGCTCGACGCATACGGCCTTCGTCATGGAAACCCTGATCGACGAGGCGGCGCATGTGGCGAAGATGGACCCCGTCGCCTACCGCAAGCAGCTGATCGACGCCAAGCACACGCGCCACATCGCCGCGCTGGACCTGGCCGTGGCCAAGTCCGGCTATGGCAAGAAGAAGCTGCCGAAGGGACAAGCCTGGGGCGTGGCCATGCACGAGTCGTTCAATTCCGTCGTCGCCTACGTGGTGACGGCGTCGGTGGTGGAGGGCGCGCCCAAGCTGCACCAGGTATGGGCGGGCGTGCATTGCAACCTGGCCGTCAACCCCTTGACGATCGAGGCGCAAGTGCAGGGCGCCGCGCTGATGGCGCTGGGCATGACCATCCCTGGCGCGGCCATCACCCTCAAGGAGGGCGTGGTGGAGCAGCAGAACTTCGGCGACTACCCCGTGCCGCGCATGCCCGACATGCCTGTGATCGAAGTGCACCTGGTGCCGTCGGGCGATGCGCCGACGGGCATGGGCGAACCGGGCGTGCCGCCATTGGCGCCTGCGTTTGCCAATGCGCTGTTCGCCCTGACGGGCAAGCGCCTGCGCAAGCTGCCGTTCGACCTGGCGGCCGCATGACGGTAGTGGTGTCTTGAGTACGGTCGGCATCTTGCTGGCAGCCGGAAGGGGGCGCAGGTTCGACCCTTCCGGCGTACAGAACAAATTATTGCAGCCACTGGCCGAGGGCCCGCATGCGGGTTTGCCGGTGGTGGCGGCGGCGGCAAAAGCCATGCTGGCGGCCTTGCCGCGCGTGCTGGCCGTGGTGCACGCAGACGACACGCAGGTGGCGCGCGTGCTCGGCGCGCTGGGCTGCGAAGTGCGCGTCTGCCATGACGCCGACACAGGCATGGCCGCCTCGCTCACCTGCGCCATCGATTATGTGCGCGGCGCGCCGGGCTGGCTGATCGCCCTGGGCGACATGCCTTTCGTGGAAGCGGCTACAATCGCCGCCTTGTCGCAAGCCATCGACGATGGGGCGCGCATCGCCGTGCCCGTGTTCCAGGGACGGCGCGGCAATCCTGTCGCGTTCAGCGCCTTCCACTTGCCGCTGCTGCTGGCGCTCGATGGCGACCAGGGCGCGCGCAGCATCGTCAACAGCCATGCCGTATGCGAAGTGACAGTGGACGACGGCGGCATCTTGCGCGATATTGATACACCTGACGATTTGTCGCCGGTGCATGGCGCGCCCGGGCGATTGTAGAACATCCATGCCAGACACGAGGAAAACATGAAGAAAGCACCGATTAAAAAAATCACCGCAAAAGCCTCCGGCAATGCCATAAGCAAAGCCGCAGCGAAAACCAGGGCGAAAGCCGCACCGGCCGCCGGCATCATCTACAGCATCGCCGCAGCGGACCTGGCAGGCCACATGTTCAAGGTGACGTTGACGGTCAAGTCGCCGGCGGCCATCGGTCAGGTATTTTCCCTGCCGGCCTGGATCCCGGGCAGCTACATGATCCGCGAATTTTCGCGCAACATCGTCAGCATCCGCGCCGAATCCGAGGGCAAGGCCGTGGCGCTGACCAAACTGGACAAGCACTCGTGGCAAGCCGCCCCGTGCAAGGGTCCGTTGACGGTCGAATACGACGTGTATGCATGGGATCTGTCCGTGCGCGCCGCCCACCTGGACCAGAATCATGGCTTCTTCAACGGCACCAGCGTATTTCTGCGCGTGCTGGGCCAGGAATCCGACGCCCATGAAGTGCACATCGTGCAGCCCAAGGATGCGGCCTGCAAGGCCTGGAAAGTGGCCACCACCCTGCCGGAACTCAAGGCGAAGCGCTACGGCTTCGGCAGCTACCAGGCGGCCAACTACGATGAGCTGATCGACCACCCGGTGGAGATGGGCGACTTCGCGCTGGCCACCTTTACCGCGCATGGCGTGCCGCACGATATCGTCGTCACGGGCAAGGTGCCGAACCTGGACCTGGACCGTCTGTGCCGCGACCTGAAAGCCATCTGCGAAACGCAGATCGCCTTCTTCGAGCCGAAGACAAAGAAAGCGCCGATGGAGCGCTATGTGTTCATGACCATGGCCGTCGGCGACGGTTACGGCGGCCTCGAACACCGCGCCTCGACGGCGCTGATCTGCGCGCGCGCCGACTTGCCGACGACGGCGTCCACCAGCAACGAGATCGGTGACGGCTACCTGAAATTCCTCGGCCTGTGCAGCCACGAGTACTTCCACACCTGGAACGTCAAGCGCATCAAGCCGGCCGCGTTTGCGCCGTACAACCTGCAGGCGGAAAGCTACTCGCCGCTGTTGTGGCTGTTCGAAGGCTTCACCAGCTATTACGACGACCTGATGCTGGTGCGCGCGGGCCTGATCGACGAGGCGGCCTATTTCAAGCTGCTGGGGAAAACCGTCAACAGCGTCTTGCGCGGTAGCGGCCGCACCAAGCAAAGCGTGGCCGATTCCAGCTTCGACGCCTGGGGCAAGTACTACCGTCAGGATGAAAACGCGCCGAATGCCATCGTCAGCTACTACACCAAGGGTTCGCTGATCGCGCTGGCCTTCGACCTGACGATCCGCACGAAGACGAATGGCGAGAAATCGTTGGACGACGTGATGCAGGCGCTGTGGCAGCGCTATGGCCGCGATTTCTACAAGGGCAAAGCGCGCGGCGTGACGCCGGCCGAAGTCGAAGCCCTGTTCGATGAAGTCTCCGGCACGCGCATGAAGCCGTTCTTCGAACGCTACATTCGCGGCACGGACGACGTGCCGCTGGCGCGCCTGCTGGCGCCGTTCGGCGTGAAATACAGCGACGCGCGCAAGGCGGAAAAAGCCAGCCTGGACGTCAACCTCGGCCGCGACGGCAACGACGCCAAACTGGCGCAGGTGCATCAGGGCGGCGCCGCCCACGCAGCCGGCCTGTCGGCGGGCGACGTGCTGGTGGCCATCGATGGCTTGCGCGTGACGGGCACCAACCTGGATACCTTGCTGGGCCGTTACGCCGTCGGCGCCAAGGTGGCGGTCCACGCCTTCCGCCGCGATGAGCTGATGACGTTTGCGGCCGTGCTGCAGGGCGACCGCGTGCCGGGTGTCAGCTTGAGCCTGCTGCCGGCGCCAAAGAAAGCCACGGGGCCGAAGCGGCCTAGCGCTGTATAAGCTGTTCGTCATGCGGTAAGACAGAAAACCGGCCTTCTGGCCGGTTTTCTATTTCAGGCTGCCATTTCAATGGCAACTGATCCGCCGGCACTGCCGGCTTGCCATCATATTTACTGCAAATGAACTAATTTTTCTTTAACTAAACTAAAATTGCCGAATTGATTCTTTTAGATCGCACCCAACGTGGAAACCCTCGATCCCCGAACGATTATGCTGATGACGACCCTGATGTGCGGAGCCATGAGCATCGTCATGTTCTCCGTGTATCGCAGCTTCCGGCGCGAAGTGCAGGGACTGGGGCATTGGGCGGCCGGCTTGTTGTTGCTGGTGTGCGCGTCCCTGCTGTTCGGTACGCGCGAAGTGCTGCCGCCGGCATGGTCCATGATCGCGGCCAATGCGGCGCTGGTGGCCGGCATCGGCCTGTCGATGCTGGGCACGGAGACATTTTTTGGCCTGGCGCCCAGCCGCCGCGCTTATCTGCTGATACTTGCCCTGGCCGTCGCCGGCAACAGCTGGTGGCTGCTGGTGCGCCCCGATTTCTCGGTGCGCGTGGCGCTCTTTTCCCTGCTGGTCTTCCTGTTTTATGCGCGTCAGGTGCAACTGGTGTGGCGCCATGGCGAGCGCCATTTCTCGAGCTTTTTCTTTGGCGCGCTGATGTTGCTGCAAGCCGTCGTGGTGCTGGCGCGCGGCGTGTCCGCCCTGGTGCATGGCGGCGCCAGCGTGAACCTGATGGTGGCTGGCACGCCGGCCGGCATCTATCTGGCGGTCGCCAATTTCATGGCGCTGCTGCTGACGGTGGGTTTCATGACGGTGGCCACGCGCCGCCTGCAGCAGATACTGGAGCGCCGCTCGACCCACGATCCGCTCACGCAAGTACTGAACCGGCGCGGCTTTGGCGACGCCTATGCGCGCGAGACGGGCAATCTGCGGCGCCGCCGTTTGCCGCTGACGCTGCTCAGCATCGACCTCGATTACTTCAAATTGATCAATGACCGCTACGGTCACGCGGTGGGCGACCAGGTGCTGGCGCACGTGGCCACCGTTATCAAGGGCGCCTTGCGCGAATCGGATTGCGTGGCGCGTTTCGGCGGCGAGGAGTTCGTCGTGCTGATGCCAGACATGCCGGCGCATAACGCGCTGGGCGTGGCCGAACGCATCCGCGCCTTGCTGCACGAGCCCAGTCGGCTGCCACCGTGTACGGTCAGCATCGGCGTCGCTTGCCAGGCATCGGTGGTGGAGGGGCTGGAACAGTTGCTGTCGCGCGCCGATGCAGCCCTGTACCTGGCCAAGGAGCGGGGACGCGACCGCATCGAACTCGATGCTTGCGCGGTTACTGGGGACCGGACAATGTCCGCAGCTGGAAGCGGTACTGGTCGTTGAACGGGAAGGTTTCGGAGAAATCGAAGGTCCGGGCGTGGCGGCGCATCAGGTGCCCGGCCGGCGGAAACGCGGTGTGCACGCGCCGCACGGCGGCCAGCGCCGCAGCCGATGCTTCGCTGTCGCGCGAACGGTGCACGTGCACGTTTTTCAGCTCGCCGTCCGGGCCCACGCTCAGGTCGAGCACGACGATGGCCGGCAGCATGGGCGGCAGGCGCCCACTGAACGTGTATTCCCCATTGGCCGCCATGATCTGCTGTGCCACCAGCGACTTGTAGGCATCGATGCTGGCCGCCAGCTGTATCGCGGCCGGCGTGCGAGGGAGCGTGGACGTGGGCGTATATGCCGCAGGTGGTGGCGTACTTTGGCAGGCTGCCAGCAGGCTGGCGGCGGCAAGGATAGTGATTGCGTATCTCATGGCTGCCAGCCTATCATGGTTTAACCGAACAGGCGTTCCAGTTCCACGCCGGGGTCCGGCGCGCGCATGAACGCTTCGCCCACGAGGAAACTGTGGATATGCGCATCGCGCATGCGTTGCACGTCGGCCGTGGTATGGATGCCCGATTCCGTAATGATCAATTTGTCTTGCGGGATGCGCGGCAAGAGATTGATGGTCGTGTCCAGCGACGTCTCGAACGTGCGCAGGTTGCGGTTGTTGATGCCGATCAGCGCGCTCTTGAGTTTCAAGGCCGCCGTCAGTTCGTCGCCGTCATGGCTTTCGATCAGCACGCCCATGCCCAGTTCGTGGGCGCACGCTTCCATCTCCGCCATCAGGCCATGGTCGAGCGCCGCGACGATCAGCAGGATGCAGTCGGCGCCCATGGCGCGCGCTTCATAGATCTGGTACATGTCGACCATGAAATCCTTGCGCAGCACGGGGATGGCGCAGGCGGCGCGCGCCTGCTGCAGGTATTCCACGCTGCCCTGGAAGAACTGCTCGTCCGTCAGCACGGACAGGCAAGCCGCACCATGCGCCGCGTAGCTGGCGGCGATATCAGACGGGCGGAAGTCGGCGCGGATCACGCCTTTCGACGGCGACGCCTTTTTGACTTCGGCGATGATGCCGGGCTTGCCGGCGGCGATGTGCTGGCGCAGGCTTGCTTCAAAGCCGCGCAGGCCGGCGCGCAATTCGCTGTCGCTTTCCACGTCGCCGCGCAGGCTGGCCAGGCTGCGGCGGGCTTTGGCCTTGGCCACTTCATCGGCTTTGACGGCCAGGATTTTATCGAGTATGTCGGACATGATGGTCGCTATTCTATAAAGGAGGGCGGAGGACTTACGCTTGCGCCGGGGTGCCCAGCTGCTGCGTGACCTGCACGAATTGGTCGAGTTTCGCCAGCGCGGCGCCCGAGCTGACGGCGGTGCGCGCGCGCGCCAGGCCGTCTTCGATCGAGCTGGCCACGCCGGCTGCGTACAGGGCCGTGCCCGCGTTCAGGGCAACGATGTCGGCGGCGGCTCCAGGCTCGCCGCGCAGCGCTTCCATCATCTTGGCTTTCGATTCGGCTGAATCGGCCACCTTCAGGTTGCGGCTGGCGATCATCGACATGCCGAAGTCTTCCGGATGGATTTCATATTCGCGGATTTCGCCGTTGACCAGTTCACCGACGAGGGTAGAGGCGCCGAGCGAGACTTCATCCATATTGTCGCGGCCATACACGACGATCGCATGCTGCGCGCCCAGACGCTGCAGCACGCGCACCTGGATGCCGACCAGGTCGGCGTGGAACACGCCCATCAGGATGTTCGGCGCGCCGGCCGGATTCGTCAGCGGGCCCAGAATGTTGAAAATCGTGCGCACGCCCAGTTCGCGGCGCACGGGCGCCGCATGCTTCATGGCCGCATGGTGGTTCGGCGCGTACATGAAGCCGATGCCCGTTTGCGCGATCGACTGGGCGATCTGCTCGGGCTGCAGGTTGATGTTGACGCCCAAAGAGTCCAGCACGTCGGCGCTGCCGGACGAGGACGACACGCTGCGCCCGCCATGCTTGGCCACGCGCGCGCCGGCGGCGGCCGCCACGAACATCGAGGCGGTGGAAATATTGAACGTGTGCGCGCCGTCGCCGCCCGTGCCGACGATGTCGAGCAGCTTGGTGGTGTCGGCCATGGGCACCTTGGTGGAAAACTCGCGCATCACTTGCGCGGCGGCGGCGATTTCGCCGATGGTTTCCTTTTTCACGCGCAAGCCCATGGTGAGGGCCGCGATCATGGTGGGGGACATTTCGCCGGACATGATCTGGCGGAACAGGTACAGCATTTCGTCGTGAAAGATCTCGCGGTGTTCGATGCAGCGCAGCAGGGCTTCTTGTGGGGTGATCGGCATGATGCTTCCTTCTTCAATGATGGCGCAGGAGGACACTGATGGCACGCCGGGGCGTGCGCATGGGATCAGCGCTCGAGGAAATTCTTCAGCAGGGCGTGGCCGTGTTCCGAGAGGATCGATTCGGGGTGGAACTGCACGCCCTCGATATCGTATTCCCGGTGGCGCACGCCCATGATTTCGCCGTCGTCCGTCCACGCAGTCACTTCCAGGCAGGAAGGCAGCGAGGCGCGTTCGATCGCCAAAGAGTGGTAGCGGATCACTGTGAAGGGGCTGGGCAAGCCTTTGAAAACGCCCACGCCCGTATGCGCGATGAGGGAAGTCTTGCCATGCATGACTTGCTTGGCGCGGATGACTTTACCGCCAAACGCTTCGCCGATGGCCTGGTGGCCCAGGCACACGCCCAGTATCGGCTTCTTGCCGGCGAAGTGCTTGAGCACTTCCACCGAGATGCCCGCCTGCGCTGGCGCTTTCGGGCCGGGCGAGATGCAGATGCGGTCCGGGTTCAGCGCCTCGATCTGTTCGATCGTGATTTCATCGTTGCGGTAGACCCGCACGTCTTCGCCCAGTTCACCGAAATACTGCACGATGTTGTAGGTGAAGGAGTCGTAGTTGTCGATCATTAGCAGCATCTTAAAACTCCCCATCCAGGCCATCTTGCACTTGTTCGGCGGCGCGCAGCACTGCCCGCGCCTTGTTTTCGGTTTCCTGCCATTCCATTTCAAGGACCGAGTCGGCCACGATGCCGGCCGCGGCCTGCACGTACAGCATGCCGTCCTTGATCACGCCCGTGCGGATCGCAATCGCCACATCCATTTCGCCGCCGAACGACAGGTAGCCGCAGGCGCCGCCATAGATGCCGCGCTTGGTGATTTCCAGTTCGTCGATCACTTCCATGGCGCGCACTTTCGGCGCGCCCGTCAGGGTGCCGGCCGGGAAGGTCGCGCGCAGCACGTCCAGGTTCGACAAGCCTTTCTTCAAGGTGCCTTCCACGTTCGAGACGATGTGCTGCACGTGCGAGTATTTTTCGATGACCATGCGGTCGGTGACGTGCACGCTGCCCGTTTCCGCAATGCGGCCGATGTCGTTGCGCGCCAGGTCGATCAGCATCACGTGCTCGGCGATCTCTTTCGGATCGGCCAGCAGCTCGGCGGACAATTCGGCGTCGCGCTCGGGCGTGGCGCCGCGCGGACGCGTGCCGGCGATGGGGCGCAGGGTGACTTTCTTGCCGCCGTCGGCCGTGTTCTCGTTGCGCACCAAAATCTCGGGCGAGGCGCCGATGATCTGCATGTCGCCGAAATTATAGAAGTACATATACGGCGACGGATTGAGCGAACGCAGGGCGCGGTACAGGGTCAGCGGCGAGTCGACATACGGCTTGCGGATGCGCTGGCCGATCTGCACCTGCATCAAGTCGCCGGCCATCACGTATTCGTGCGCCTTGGCGACGGCCTTCAGGTAGTCTTCCTTGGCAAAATCGCGGATGGTTTCCGTGCGCACGGAGGCGCTGGTGACGGGCGCATCGACGCCGCGGCGCAGCATCATGCGCAAGTCCTTCAGGCGCTGGCGCGCTTTGCTGAACGACTCGGGCTGCGACGTGTCGGCGTAGACGATCAGGTAGAGTTTGCCGGACAGGTTGTCGATGACGGCCAGTTCCTCCGTTACCATCAGCTGGATGTCGGGCAGGTTCAGGTCATCCTTCGGCGCGCCGCCGGCCAGCTTTTTCTCGATGTGGCGCACGGTGTCGTAGCCGAAGTAGCCGGCCAGGCCGCCGCAGAAGCGCGGCATGCCGGGGCGCAGGGCGACCTTGAAGCGCGACTGGTACTGTTCGATGAAGTCGAGCGGATTGCCTTCATGCTCTTCGATCACGACGCCGTTCTTGACGATTTCCGTGTGGCTGCCGTAGCTGCGCAACACAGTCGTGGCGGGCAAGCCGATGAAGGAATAGCGGCCGAAGCGTTCGCCGCCGACGACGGATTCGAGCAAGAAGGTATTCTTGCCGCCTTGCTGGGTTTGCGCCAGTTTCAGGTACAGCGTGAGCGGGGTTTCCAGGTCGGCGAAGGCTTCTGCGATCAGGGGGATGCGGTTGTAGCCTTGCTGGCCCAGCGATTTGAATTCGAGTTCGGTCATGTGTCTCTCCATGCCGCCAGGGTACGCGTGTGCACGATGCACTAGCCCTGCGGTGGGTTATCAAAAAACCTGCCGGTGCATGCGGTACGCAAATGCGCGCGTGCAGCCGACAGCAATCTTACACGGCTCGGCCCTCAGGCCTGCCAGGATTGCCAGCGTCGCCAAAGCCAGGCCTCAATCGAGCCGGTTTGGGTGACATTGTGTTTTTTGATGAGAAACGTGTTCACGATATGGTGTTGGGTTTGGTCAGTATGCTGGTCTGTTGTGCATGCTAATAAAATGCGCCGCTTCGAGCAGCGTATTTACTATACCATCGGAATCGGTCTCGTGTATAGAGTGTCCGTGGTTGTAGCCATACGGTACGGTCAATACGGGACAAGCCGCAGCCCTGGCCGCTTGCGCGTCGTTCGATGAGTCGCCGATGGCCACCACTTTGGCGGGCGCCAGATCGAAGTCCGCGCACACTTGCAGCAGCGGCATCGGGTCCGGTTTCTTCCTGGGCAGCGAATCGCCGCCGTAGACGATCTCGAAATACTGGTCCAGGTTTTTCTGTTTCAGCAAGGGCAGGGCGAAGGCGATCGGCTTGTTGGTGACGCAGGCCAGGCGCAAGCCCGCCGCCTTCATCGCCGCCAGCCCCGCTTCCACGTCCGGGTACAGGGTGCTGAACTGGCCATTGATGGCCAGGTAGTGGCGCTGGTAGCCGTCCATCGCCTGCTCGAAGCGCTGTTCCACGCCGGCCGCGTCGAAGTCGAGGGCCAGCACGGTGCGGATCAGGTTTTCCGAGCCCTTGCCGACCATCAGCTTGATGGCGTCGGCGCTGATGGGCGCCAGGCCCAGTTCGGCGCGCATGCCGTTGATGGCGACATGGAAATCGGGCACGGTGTCGAGCATCGTGCCATCGAGGTCGATGATGGCGGCGCGCACGCCGGCCAGTACGTGGTCTTTCACCGTGCCCGCTTGCATCAGGCGCCCTTGACGGCTGCCAGCTCGGCGCGCATGGCGTCGATGACGGCTTTGTAGTCGGGCTTGCCGAAGATGGCCGAACCGGCGACAAAGGTGTCGGCGCCGGCGGCAGCGGCGGCGGCGATGTTGTCGATCTTGATGCCGCCATCGACTTCCAGCATGATGTCACGGCCCGATTCGTCGATCATGCGGCGCGCTTCGGCGATTTTCTTCAGCGCTTGCGGAATGAAGGACTGGCCGCCGAAGCCTGGATTGACGGACATGATCAGGATGATGTCGATCTTGTCCATCACGTGTTCCAGGTAGTGCAGCGGCGTGCCCGGGTTGAATACCAGGCCCGATTTGCAGCCATTGTCGCGGATCAGCTGCAAGGAACGGTCGACGTGATCCGACGCTTCCGGGTGAAAGGTGATGATGTTCGCGCCAGCCTTGGCGAAATCCGGGATAATGCGATCGACAGGCTTGACCATCAGGTGCACGTCGATGGGTACTTGTACGTGCGGGCGGATCGCTTCGCACACCAGCGGGCCGATGGTCAGGTTCGGCACATAGTGATTGTCCATCACGTCGAAGTGGATGATGTCGGCGCCGGCGGTAACGACGTTGCGCACTTCCTCGCCCAGGCGGGCAAAGTCGGCGGACAGGATGCTGGGAGCGATACGGAATGTAGTCATGGTGGAGTAGCCAAAGGATAGAAAATGCGAAGATGCGCTATTTTACGCTTGACGCCGCTGCCATGCCTTATTGAAGCACGATGAAACACGGAATACGCATCGCGCGATGGTCTATGCGTCGCGCGCGACACACAATACGACTGGCAATGTCTGAATAGGAATGACGATGGCGACTTATGAATTTACGGTAACGGTCAAGACGCAATACCTGCCCGAGCAATCGGCACCGGACCAGGGGCGGCACGTGTTCAGCTACACGATCCGCGTCGTCAACACGGGCACGGCTGGCGCGCAGCTGATTTCGCGCCACTGGGTCATCACGGATGCGAACAACAAAGTGGAAGAGGTGCGCGGCCTGGGCGCCGTCGGCCACCAGCCGCTGCTGCAGCCGGGCGAGCAGTTCGAATACACGAGCGGTACCATGCTGGGCACGCCGCAAGGCTCGATGCACGGCGAGTATTTCTGCGTGGCCGAAGATGGCCATCGGTTCGAAGCGCCGATTCCCGAGTTCGTGCTGTCCGTGCCGCGCACCCTGCATTGACGCAACGCCGGGGGCTTGCGCCCCTTACTTCAGTTTTTCGGTGCTGTCCTGTTCTTCGCCGAGCTGCTTGCGTGCAGGCGGTGCGGGTTTTTTACCCGAATACATGGTCCACCAGACTATAAATGCCAGCAAGAAGAACGCCACCAGCGCCTCTATCATCAAGATCCACATACGCACCCCTATGTTATTTACCCGCAGCTTAGTATTTACCCGCCGTCTGTTGACACGCGGTAGTCTACCCGTTTCAATCGGCGCCGTCGCGCTTGCGTTGTCCGCCTGTACCACGCCGCCGGCGGAGCCGGTCGCCGCGACTGGCAAGGCGCCGCCCATCGCCCCGACCGTCGTCAGGCCGGTTCCGGCCAAGCCTGCCGACGCCAAGGATGCCGCGGATGTGGCGGCGCCCACCTTCGTGCCCGCCAAGTTTGCCGCCTTGCCAGGCTGGGCACGCGATGACATGCGCGCCGCCTGGCCCGCCTTCATGGCCTCGTGCGGCGTGCTGGTGAAACGTCCGGACTGGAAGGAATCGTGCACGATCGCGCGCCAGGTGAATGCCGATAGCGACAAGGCCATCCGCCTGTTCTTCGAGACCTTCTTCGTGCCCAATCAAGTCATCACGGCCGATGGCGCCAGCACCGGCCTCGTGACCGGCTATTACGAACCGCTGCTGCACGGTGCGCGCAAGCGGGGCGGTCCATACCAGACACCGCTGTACAAGGTGCCCGACGACCTCGTCTCGGTGGATTTGTCCGGCGTGTATCCGGAACTGAAAAACATGCGCTTGCGTGGCAAGCTGGTCGGCAAGAAGGTGGTGCCGTACGCGACGCGCGCCGACATCGAACGCGCCACGTCCGTCACGGGCAAGGAATTGCTGTGGGTGGATGACGAAGTCGAGGCCTTCTTCCTGCAAGTGCAGGGATCCGGGCGCGTGCAGCTGACCGATACGCAGGAAACCGTGCGCGTGGCGTATGCGGACCAGAACGGCCATCCGTACAAATCGATCGGCCGCTACCTGGTCGACAAGGGCGAACTGACCCTGAGCCAGGCGTCCGCGCAAGGCATCAAGGCGTGGATCGCTGGCCATCCCACGCGCAAGGATGAGTTGTTCAACGCCAATCCCAGCTATGTGTTCTTCAAGGAAGAGCGCCTGCCCGACCCGAAAGTGGGGCCGAAGGGTGCGCTGGGCGTGCCGCTGACGCCGCAGCGCTCGGTGGCCATCGATTCGCGCTTTTTGCCGCTGGGCGCACCCGTGTTTTTGGCCACCACGCAAGCCAATAGCGAGATTCCCATGCAGCGCCTGGTGATGGCGCAGGATACGGGCGGCGCCATTCGCGGGCCTATCCGTGTCGATTATTTCTTTGGCTTTGGCGCGGAAGCGGCCGAGAATGCGGGCCGCATGAAGCAGAGCGGCGCCGTGTGGGTGTTGTTGCCGAAGCAGGCGCCGGCGCGCTAGGGAAAGCGTCGCCGGGCAGTTCGAGGTGTGACTTAGCGCAAGACCATCACGGGTAAATGGGTGTGGGCCAGCACTTTTTGCGTTTCGCTGCCCACGAACAGCTTGTTCAAACCCTTGCGGCCATGCGAGGCCATCAGGATGATGTCGCAATGGTAGGTCTGCGCCGCATTGACGATTTCATCGTGCGGGCTCGGCGACACGGCGACCACGCCTTCGAAAGGCACGCCGGCGGCGCGCGCCGCTGCGCCGATCTTGTCGATGGCGCGTTGCGACGCTTCCTGCATCTGCTGTTCATACAGGCTGGCGTCGAGCACGATGCCGCCGTCCGCCATCGGCGAGAACGGGAACGGTTGCACCACGCTGATGGCGACCAGCTTGGCCTTGTTCAATTGGGCGAAGGCGAGGGCGGTCTCGGCGGCTTTGTCGGACAACGGCGAGCCGTCGGTGGGAAATAAGATGGTGTTAAACATAGCGTGCTCCTCAAGTGATGTAAGACAGCTTATGGATTTACATCAATTAAAACCTTGATATAAATCAAACCTCACAGGCTTTGGCGTGAATAGTGTCGCCAAGGCAATCTTTTGCCAGTGTATTCCCGTTCACCGCTTCAGGTGCGCACTCTACGCAGCGGCGTGCCCCACACCATGGCCACCGTCAACACGATGCTGCCTGCCGCGATGCAAGCGAGGCCATTGCGCACGCCAAAATGTTCTGCTACCCAGCCGGCGGCCAGCGCGCCCAGCGGCGCCGTGGCCACCGTCAGGAAGCGCATGGTCGACGTCATGCGGCCCAGCATGGGGTCGGGCGTAACCTTCTGGCGCAAGCCCAGGTAGGGAATAAAGAACAGCATCACGCCGCAATCGAAAAAGAACATCAGAACGGCATAGGCGACGGCGCTGGCCGCTGCGCTACCGAACAGCGCGGCGGGAATCGTCGGCGTCAGGGCAAAACACACGGACGTGGAGGCCAAGCCGATGAGGATGGTGCGGCCCGTGCCATAGCGCCTGGTCAACGGCTTGACAATGAAAGCGCTGAGCAGGACGCCGGCGCCGCCGAGCATTTGCGTCATGCCCAACACGCCGGGGCTCATGCCCAGGTCGCGCGTGGCGAACAGTACCGTCAAGGCCATGCTGGCGTAAAACAGGAAATGCCAGATGCCGGCGCCCCAGGCCAGCGCGCGCAGCAGCGGTTCGCGCCAGACGAACAGCAAGCCGTCGGCGATGTCGCGCAAAGCGTGCTTGCTTGACGGCGCGGGGCGCGGGTCGCGCACGCTCATGGCGCGCAGATTGAAGACGGAAACCAGATAGCCGCACGCCGTGCACAGGATGGCGACGGGCGCCGACAGCACTTGCACGAGCACGCCGGCCAGGCCGGGACCGATCAGGCGCGAAGCCGATTCGGTGGCGGCAAATTTCGATTGCGCATCGATCAAGCCGTCGCGGCCCACGAGGAAGGTCAGAAACACCTGTTCGGCGCCGCCACCGACGACGAAGCCCGTGCCGATGATGAAGCCCACTATATATAACCATGGCATCGACAGCACGCCGCACCAGTAGGCCACGGCCACGCTGGCCAGGGCCAGGCCCGACATGCTTTCGCTGAACAGCATGATCGGGTGCTTGCTGCGCCGGTCCAGCAGCACGCCGACGGGCAAGCCGAAGAGGGCGAACGGCAGCGCCTGCAGCGCGACCAGCACGCCCATCTGTTCCGGCGTCGCATGCAGCAAGAGCACCGCGCACAGGGGCAGGGCCAGCGAGGTGATCTGGGCGCCGAAGCAATTGAGGCCGTTGCTGAACCACAGGCGGCGAAAATTGACGCTGGCGGCGCTGCCGTCGCCGCGCAGGTAACGGGCGCAATACTGGAAGAAGGAAGAAAAAATATGCTGCTCGATAAAAAAGATCGGGCTCACAATAATAGCAGCGCACCTGCCGCGCCGCTGCCGTTAGCCGCTACAATCGTTGCACCGTTCATCGAGAGGAGACACCATGCAATACGAAGACCTGATCATCGACATCCAGGACAAAGTGGCGGTCATCCGCCTGAACCGCCCCAAGGCGCTCAATGCATTGAATGAGAACATGATGAATGAGCTGGGCGACGCCTTGCTGAAGTTCGATGCGGATGATAATATCGGCTGCATCGTACTCACGGGCAGCGAAAAAGCGTTTGCCGCCGGTGCCGACATCGCCGCCATGGCCGACTATACCTATCCAGACACCTATACCCAGGGCTACATCAGCCGCAACTGGGAGCATATCCTGCGCGTGCGCAAACCCGTGGTGGGCGCGGTGGCCGGCTATGCGCTCGGTGGCGGTTGCGAACTGGCCATGATGTGCGATTTCCTGATCGCCGCCGACAGCGCCAAGTTCGGCCAGCCGGAAATCAAGGTTGGCGTCACGCCGGGCGCGGGCGGTACGCAGCGTTTGCCGCGCGCCATTGGCAAGGCCAAGGCCATGGACCTGCTGCTGACGGCGCGCACCATCGATGCCGCCGAGGCGGAACGCATCGGCCTCGTGTCGCGCGTGGTGCCGGCCGATAAATTGCTGGAAGAAACCCTGGCCGCCGCCAAGACCATCGCCGCCATGCCGACCTCGGTTGCCATGATGATCAAGGATTGCGTCAACCGCGCCTTTGAAACCACCTTGACCGATGGCGTCGCCTACGAGCGCCGCTTGTTCCAGGCTGCTTTCGGTACGCCTGCACAAAAAGAAGGCATGCATGCTTTCCTGGAAAAGCGCTTGCCAAACTTCGACGGTCTTTGATATGATTCGCCTCCTCGCAAAACGACGCACACAAAACATGGTGTTGCAGAGTAAAAACGGGGAGCAAAAGAAGGTTGACGAAATGCTGCAAACGCTTCATACTCTTCCTTCTTCGCAGCTGACAAACACAACGCTTTGTCGATAGCGCGAAAGCAGTAACCGAATACAGTTCTTTAACAATTAACAGTCGATAAGTGTGGGCATTTGATGTAAGTGCAGCGTCAATCTTCGGATTGGCGTCTAACTTAAAATATCAAATGTTCACAAGAAATAATGAAATAGGATACTTCTCCGGAAGTAGCCTGTCAGTTTTTTGAGTGAGCGACCCGTCGCAAGACGGTGCCAATAAAATGGCAAAGTAACAGAGATTAAACTGAAGAGTTTGATCCTGGCTCAGATTGAACGCTGGCGGCATGCCTTACACATGCAAGTCGAACGGCAGCACGGAGCTTGCTCTGGTGGCGAGTGGCGAACGGGTGAGTAATATATCGGAACGTACCCTGGAGTGGGGGATAACGTAGCGAAAGTTACGCTAATACCGCATACGATCTAAGGATGAAAGTGGGGGATCGCAAGACCTCATGCTCGTGGAGCGGCCGATATCTGATTAGCTAGTTGGTAGGGTAAAAGCCTACCAAGGCATCGATCAGTAGCTGGTCTGAGAGGACGACCAGCCACACTGGAACTGAGACACGGTCCAGACTCCTACGGGAGGCAGCAGTGGGGAATTTTGGACAATGGGCGAAAGCCTGATCCAGCAATGCCGCGTGAGTGAAGAAGGCCTTCGGGTTGTAAAGCTCTTTTGTCAGGGAAGAAACGGTGAGAGCTAATATCTCTTGCTAATGACGGTACCTGAAGAATAAGCACCGGCTAACTACGTGCCAGCAGCCGCGGTAATACGTAGGGTGCAAGCGTTAATCGGAATTACTGGGCGTAAAGCGTGCGCAGGCGGTTTTGTAAGTCTGATGTGAAATCCCCGGGCTCAACCTGGGAATTGCATTGGAGACTGCAAGGCTAGAATCTGGCAGAGGGGGGTAGAATTCCACGTGTAGCAGTGAAATGCGTAGATATGTGGAGGAACACCGATGGCGAAGGCAGCCCCCTGGGTCAAGATTGACGCTCATGCACGAAAGCGTGGGGAGCAAACAGGATTAGATACCCTGGTAGTCCACGCCCTAAACGATGTCTACTAGTTGTCGGGTCTTAATTGACTTGGTAACGCAGCTAACGCGTGAAGTAGACCGCCTGGGGAGTACGGTCGCAAGATTAAAACTCAAAGGAATTGACGGGGACCCGCACAAGCGGTGGATGATGTGGATTAATTCGATGCAACGCGAAAAACCTTACCTACCCTTGACATGGCTGGAATCCCCGAGAGATTGGGGAGTGCTCGAAAGAGAACCAGTACACAGGTGCTGCATGGCTGTCGTCAGCTCGTGTCGTGAGATGTTGGGTTAAGTCCCGCAACGAGCGCAACCCTTGTCATTAGTTGCTACGAAAGGGCACTCTAATGAGACTGCCGGTGACAAACCGGAGGAAGGTGGGGATGACGTCAAGTCCTCATGGCCCTTATGGGTAGGGCTTCACACGTCATACAATGGTACATACAGAGCGCCGCCAACCCGCGAGGGGGAGCTAATCGCAGAAAGTGTATCGTAGTCCGGATTGTAGTCTGCAACTCGACTGCATGAAGTTGGAATCGCTAGTAATCGCGGATCAGCATGTCGCGGTGAATACGTTCCCGGGTCTTGTACACACCGCCCGTCACACCATGGGAGCGGGTTTTACCAGAAGTAGGTAGCTTAACCGCAAGGAGGGCGCTTACCACGGTAGGATTCGTGACTGGGGTGAAGTCGTAACAAGGTAGCCGTATCGGAAGGTGCGGCTGGATCACCTCCTTTCTAGAGTTTGCACGAATCAGTAATGATTCACGCATCAAATGTTCACACTTATCGGCTGTTTAATTAAGAAGAAACAGTAGTCGTAGTAGTTCCGCGTTGGGGCTGTAGCTCAGCTGGTTAGAGCACCGTGTTGATAACGCGGGGGTCGTTGGTTCGAGTCCAACCAGCCCTACCAGCTAATTAGTAAAATCTCAGGGGGATTAGCTCAGCTGGGAGAGCACCTGCTTTGCAAGCAGGGGGTCGTCGGTTCGATCCCGTCATCCTCCACCAAAGTTTTACTCGAAAGTACAAATGTAAGCCACGCCACCTTGGTGCTGGGTTTAGATTTGATCTTTTAGCGATCAAAGCTGTTTCGTTCTTTAACAATCTGGAAGAAGTAAAGATTATTTATTGATCGGTTTGCCGTAAAAAGCGAATCGATGGGTAATGATTGTATGTATCAACAAACAAGCAACAACGTTGTACTTTCTTATCCCTGTAGCGCTCTTTGATTATTTAGGTAATCAGAGGCTAACGTTATAGGGACAAGCGAATAAGTGCACATGGTGGATGCCTTGGCGATTACAGGCGATGAAGGACGTAGTAGCTTGCGATAAGCTGCGGGGAGTGAGCAAACACACTTTGATCCGCAGATTTCCGAATGGGGCAACCCACCCTTTTAGGGTATTGCAACCTGAATACATAGGGTTGCAAGGCGAACGCGGCGAACTGAAACATCTAAGTAGCTGCAGGAAAAGAAATCAACCGAGATTCCCAAAGTAGCGGCGAGCGAAATGGGAAGAGCCTGTGCGTGATAGTCGGACCGATAACAGAATCCCCTGGAAATGGGAGCCATAGCGGGTGATAGCCCCGTATGTGAAATCGGACCGGTGGTACTAAGCGTACGACAAGTAGGGCGGGACACGTGACATCCTGTCTGAATATGGGGGGACCATCCTCCAAGGCTAAATACTCGTAATCGACCGATAGTGAACCAGTACCGTGAGGGAAAGGCGAAAAGAACCCCGGAAGGGGAGTGAAATAGATCCTGAAACCGTGTGCATACAAACAGTAGGAGCGGACTTGTTCCGTGACTGCGTACCTTTTGTATAATGGGTCAGCGACTTACATTCAGTGGCAAGGTTAACCAGATAGGGAAGCCGTAGAGAAATCGAGTCCGAATAGGGCGATCAGTCGCTGGGTGTAGACCCGAAACCAAGTGATCTACTCATGGCCAGGATGAAGGTGCGGTAACACGCCCTGGAGGTCCGAACCCACTAATGTTGAAAAATTAGGGGATGAGCTGTGGGTAGGGGTGAAAGGCTAAACAAACTTGGAAATAGCTGGTTCTCTCCGAAAACTATTTAGGTAGTGCCTCAAGTATCACCATCGGGGGTAGAGCACTGTTATGGCTAGGGGGTCATTGCGACTTACCAAACCATTGCAAACTCCGAATACCGATGAGTGCGAGCTTGGGAGACAGACGTCGGGTGCTAACGTCCGGCGTCAAGAGGGAAACAACCCAGACCGCCAGCTAAGGTCCCAAAGATTGGCTAAGTGGAAAACGAAGTGGGAAGGCTAAAACAGTCAGGATGTTGGCTTAGAAGCAGCCATCATTTAAAGAAAGCGTAATAGCTCACTGATCGAGTCGTCCTGCGCGGAAGATGTAACGGGGCTAAGCCAGTCACCGAAGCTGCGGATATTGTTCTGTGATTTATCACAGATATATATGGTAGGAGAGCGTTCTGTAAGCCTGCGAAGGTGTCTTGTAAAGGATGCTGGAGGTATCAGAAGTGCGAATGCTGACATGAGTAGCGATAATGGGGGTGAAAAGCCTCCACGCCGTAAGCCCAAGGTTTCCTGTTCAACGTTCATCGGAGCAGGGTGAGTCGGCCCCTAAGGCGAGGCAGAGATGCGTAGCTGATGGGAAGCAGGTTAATATTCCTGCACCGTCGTATGATGCGATGGGGGGACGGATCGCGGAAGGTTGTCTGACTGTTGGAATAGTCAGTTTCTGTCTCATAGAAGGCACTTAGGCAAATCCGGGTGCGCAATTCAAGGGGATGGGACGAGTGAATTTATTCACGAAGCAATCGGAAGTGGTTCCAAGAAAAGCCTCTAAGCTTCAGTCATACGAGACCGTACCGCAAACCGACACAGGTGGGCGAGATGAGTATTCTAAGGCGCTTGAGAGAACTCGGGAGAAGGAACTCGGCAAATTGGTACCGTAACTTCGGGAAAAGGTACGCCCCGGTAGCTTGATTGGTTTACTCCATGAGGGTGAAAGGGTTGCAATAAACTGGTGGCTGCGACTGTTTAATAAAAACACAGCACTCTGCAAACACGAAAGTGGACGTATAGGGTGTGACGCCTGCCCGGTGCTGGAAGATTAAATGATGGGGTGCAAGCTCTTGATTGAAGTCCCAGTAAACGGCGGCCGTAACTATAACGGTCCTAAGGTAGCGAAATTCCTTGTCGGGTAAGTTCCGACCTGCACGAATGGCGTAACGATGGCCACACTGTCTCCTCCCGAGACTCAGCGAAGTTGAAATGTTTGTGATGATGCAATCTACCCGCGGCTAGACGGAAAGACCCCATGAACCTTTACTGTAGCTTTGCATTGGACTTTGAACCAATCTGTGTAGGATAGGTGGGAGGCTTTGAAGCGGGGACGCTAGTTCTCGTGGAGCCAACCTTGAAATACCACCCTGGTTTGTTTGAGGTTCTAACCTTGGTCCGTTATCCGGATCGGGGACAGTGCATGGTAGGCAGTTTGACTGGGGCGGTCTCCTCCTAAAGTGTAACGGAGGAGTTCGAAGGTACGCTAGATACGGTCGGACATCGTGTTGATAGTGCAATGGCATAAGCGTGCTTAACTGCGAGACTGACAAGTCGAGCAGGTACGAAAGTAGGACATAGTGATCCGGTGGTTCTGTATGGAAGGGCCATCGCTCAACGGATAAAAGGTACTCTGGGGATAACAGGCTGATTCCTCCCAAGAGTTCATATCGACGGGGGAGTTTGGCACCTCGATGTCGGCTCATCACATCCTGGGGCTGTAGCCGGTCCCAAGGGTATGGCTGTTCGCCATTTAAAGTGGTACGTGAGCTGGGTTTAAAACGTCGTGAGACAGTTTGGTCCCTATCTGCCGTGGGCGTTGGAAATTTGAAGGGGGCTGCTCCTAGTACGAGAGGACCGGAGTGGACGAACCTCTGGTGTACCGGTTGTCACGCCAGTGGCATTGCCGGGTAGCTAAGTTCGGAAGAGATAACCGCTGAAAGCATCTAAGCGGGAAACTTGCCTTGAGATGAGATTTCCCAGAGCCTTGAGCTCTTTGAAGGGTCGTTCGAGACCAGGACGTTGATAGGCTGGGTGTGGAAGTGCAGTAATGCATTAAGCTAACCAGTACTAATTGCCCGTACGGCTTGTCCCTATAACCTTAGCAGGTACAGAGGATAAGACGGTACAACGTTGCGTGTGTGTTGATACTACCAGTCATTACCCCGATCTTTGCTTCTTCCAGATTCAGGCTTTGTCGCTCCACCGAGGACAAATGCCGGTACAAGTTATGCCTGATGACCATAGCAAGTTGGTCCCACCCCTTCCCATCCCGAACAGGACCGTGAAACAACTTTGCGCCGATGATAGTGCTGCAACCAGTGTGAAAGTAGGTTATCGTCAGGCTTGTTATTCGCAGTAGAGAAAAACCCGTCAAGCAATTGGCGGGTTTTTTTTCGTCTGGTGGTTTTGTCGGGCGCCGGTGGTGGTGTCGGCTTACGCGCGTTGCGCTAAGCCGACCTACGTTTATTGGATGGCGGGTAGGTCGGATTAGCGTAGCGTAATCCGACAATATTGTTGGCATTCATGGTGATGCCGGTATAGGCGCTTGTGCGTCACGCCGACCTGGGGTATAATTCGCCCCCTCAGATCAGATGGTTTGCTGCCCCGTTGGGAGCAGGCTGTTGAAAAAGTTATGCCTGATGACCATAGCAAGTTGGTCCCACCCCTTCCCATCCCGAACAGGACCGTGAAACAACTTTGCGCCGATGATAGTGCTGCAACCAGTGTGAAAGTAGGTTATCGTCAGGCTTGTTATATAAAAAAACCCCGCTAGGTGCGGGGTTTTTTTTCGCCTGCGGCATTCATCGGATCAGATGCCCCAGGTGATACTTTCATTTTCCGCCTTGGCCGAGCGCAGCATTTCCATCAAGGGATAGGCGCGCTGTGAAAAATGCACTTTTTGCGCGCGCGCGTGGGCGCCCGTTTCGCCATCTTCCAGCGTTTCCGGAGTATGCACATCGTGTTCGATGTCATTTTCCGGATGCAATTTACTTTCCGCGACCTCTTTTTCCAGCAAGGCCAGGGCATCGCCCGCTTCGGCTGGCGTGATGACGCCGCGCGTGGGGTTCTTGTGCAGGATGTCGAGGATACGCTGGGCATGTTCCTGATACATCAGCACTTCAGGGGAGGATTTGGATTTGAATGAGATCAACATAAGCGCTTTCTGAAACTTGTTGTTAGTGTCGAAACAATATCACGACTTGAAATGTCGCACAGGCCGTCCGTTTGTCCCGGATTGCATATTTGCAAGCCGGATAGGCCCATCTGTTGGACAACGCACGTATTTACAAGAGCTCGCTTACCGTGAAAACACCCGTTTAAGCGATCGTTAAGTCTCAATCCAGTTTCACCGAGTCCATGAAGGTGTCGATGGTCTCGCGCGACAGCTTGCTTTCCTCGCCGAGGATGATGACCTGGAAGATGCGTTTATCCTGCGCCACAAAACGCCCGACCAGCAAGACCGGCTTGCCTTGCTGCGTGCCCGTCGCTTCGATGCTCAACGAGCTGCGTTGATGGCTGCCGGCCGCCGTGCTGCTGGCCGCCGAGGCCGATTTTTCGCTGCGCACGGTGCCGTTGATGTTTTTTAACAGGGCAGTTTGCATGGCGGGCAGGGCCGCTTGCGCCTGTTCCGCGCTGTCGAGCACGGCGCTGCCGATGGCGAAGGTATTGCCATCGATTTCGCTGGCCGTCATGGTCAGGCTGACTTTCTTGCCATCGAGATCGATTTCGCGCGTCAGCACGGCGGGCTTGCTGGGAAACAAGGCCGTGAACTGGGCGTCAGGGCTGCGATAGTCGCGCCAGTCGAATTTCGGACTGCAGGCGGTCAGGACGCAGGCGGCCGCGAGCGTAGTCAGAAAGAGGGCAAGTGACGTTTTTTTCATCAGCAGATGGTAGCAGCGCCGCCGATCGCGCGCAATCGCGCACGCGTGGCGGGCGCTGTCGCCTTCATATTTCACGCAGCACGCGCCGGTACTGGATTGCTTCGGCAATGTGCGCCTGCGTGATGCCGGGGCTGCCCGCCAGGTCCGCGATGCTGCGCGCCACGCGCAATACCCTGTGGTAGGTGCGCGCCGACCAGTGCAGGCGCGCCATGGCGCCATGCAGCAACTGTTCGCCGTGTTTGTCCAGGCGGCAATGTTGTTCGATTTCCGTGCTGCTCAGGCGCTGATTGGCTTTTCCCTGGCGTGCCAGTTGCAGGGCAAAGGCTGCCGCGACCCGCGTGGCGATGGCTTGCGTGCTTTCACCGGCGCCAGCGTGCCGGCCCAGCGCCGCCGGCGGCATGGCGGCCACTTCAATCTGCAGGTCGATACGGTCGAGCAGCGGACCGGACAGGCGGCCGTGATAGCGCAGCACGGCGTCCGGCGTGCAGCGGCAGCGTCCCGAGGCGTGACCCAGATAGCCGCACGGGCAGGGATTCATGGCGGCGATCAGCTGAAAGCGGGCCGGAAACTCGGCCTGGCGGGCCGCCCGTGAAATGTTGATCACGCCCGATTCCATGGGCTGGCGCAGCACGTCGAGCACCCGGCGCTGGAATTCGGCGATTTCATCGAGAAACAGCACGCCGCAGTGGGCCAGCGAGATTTCTCCCGGACGCGGAACGTTGCCGCCACCCACCAGGGCCACGCCGGACGCCGTCTGGTGCGGGGCGCGATAGGGGCGCCGTTTCCAGTGTTCCACCTTGAAGTGACCGCCCAGCGAATGCACGGCGGCCGATTCCAGCGCCTCTTCGTCGCTCATGGGCGGCAGCACGCCGGGGAAGCGGCTGGCCAGCATGGTCTTGCCCGCGCCCGGCGGCCCCACCATCAGGACGTTATGGCCGCCCGCCGCCGCCACCTCGAGCGCCCGCCGCGCCTGCTGCTGTCCCTGCACGTCGGCGAAGTCCGGATACGCGAAAGCGGGTATGGCCAGCACGGGTTGGTGGCGTTGCAGGGCCGTGTGGCTGGCGTGCGCGGCAAAATGCGCGCAGACCTCGAGCAGGCTGTGGGCGGGATAGATGCAGGCATCGCTGACGAGCGCCGCCTCGTCCGCGTTCGCCTGCGGCAGGATGAAGGCGCGTGGCGCGCCGGCCTGCTTGCGCTGCATGGCAAAGGTCATGGCCAGAGCGCCGCGGATAGGGCGCAACTGGCCCGACAGCGACAGTTCGCCCGCGAATTCGTAGTGATGTAATTGGTCGCCCGGCAACTGGCCGGAGGCAGCCAGGATGCCCAGCGCGATGGGCAGATCGAAGCGCCCCGATTCCTTGGGCAGGTCGGCCGGCGCCAGATTGGCCGTGATGCGCCGCGCCGGCATGTCAAAGCCGCAGTTTTGCAGCGCGGCACGCACGCGGTCGCGCGATTCCTTCACTTCCGTATCCGGCAGGCCGACAATCGTAAAGGAAGGCAAGCCATTGGCAAGGTGGACTTCGACACTTACCTCGGGCGCTTCCATGCCGGCCAGGGCGCGGCTTTTCAGGACGGCCAGACTCATCAGACTCCCCTGTGGCGCGGGCGCGCGCAGGATCAGTCTAGCGCGTGAAGCGCCGTCAGGCTTGAGCCATGCCAGCAAGGCCGTCAATAACGGGCCTGGCTGGCGTCACCTTAGGCCTTCGGCTCGTTCAGGCGTGTTTCCAGTTCGATCAGGCGCAATTCCAGTGCGTCCAGTTTGGCGCGGGTCTTGGCCAGTACTTGCGTCTGGATATCGAATTCCTCGCGCGTGACCAGATCGAGGCGGGCGAAGCCCTGGGTCATCATCGATTTCACGTTTTTCTCGATATCCTTGGCAGGCGAGTTTTCGATGGCTTGATGGATCTTGCCTTGCAAGTCGTTAAAGAAGGTATTCATGTCCATGGTCAGTCCTTTTATGGTGCGGCCTGTGCATCGCACCATTGCGGTGCACAGCGGCGTTAATCTGGTGCGAAACTGGGCAAATTCATAATGCTTTAGCAGCCCCTACCCGCATGCCCACAGGCTTGGAGGGTATGTATGGCCGGAAACGCAGCTGTCAAGGTGGCAAGAGAGCTGGCACGTATTCTGCTAAAGAAGGTATGAACGCTTTGTGATCTCCAGCCAAGATTTTAAACCTCAACCGCTTTAAAAGTTCAATAAAAGGGAATCGCCATGAAGAATCTGTCCAAGAACATGACTTTAGCTGCAGCGTTGACGCTGGCCATGACCGCCTTGTGCGGCAGCGCCATGGCCCAGGATGCAGTGGCGGCGCCCGCTGCGGCCGAAGCCGTACCTGATAACGTGGTGAGCTACAACGTGGCGCTGACCAGCGACTACCGTTACCGCGGCATTTCGCAAAGCCGCTTGAACCCGGCCATCAGCGGCGGCGCCGACTATACCCATAACCCGACGGGCCTGTACGTGGGCACCTGGCTGTCGAGCATCAAATGGATCAAGGATGGCGGCGGCGATACCAGTCTGGAATGGGATATCTATGCTGGCAAGCGTGGCGAGATCAGCAAGGATTTTACCTATGACGTGGGTGGCCTGTACTACTTCTATCCTTCGAATGGGCTGAGCACCAATGCCAACACCTTCGAGCTGTATGGCCAGCTCGGCTATGGCCCGCTGTACATCAAGTACTCGCACTCGACGACCAATCTGTTCGGCGTGGCCGATAGCAAGAACAGCGGCTATCTTGACGTGGGCGGCAACTTCGACCTGATCGATGGCTACATCATGAACGTCCATGTGGGCCGCCAGAAAGTCGAGCACAACGATTCCCTCAGCTATAACGATGTCAAGATCGGCGTGACCAAGGACTTCGGCATGGCGACTGTTTCTCTCGCTGCCGTGAAGGCCAACATCACGTCGCTGGCACCCAATGGCAAGAATCTGGCGAAATCCGGTCTCGTGCTGACCGTATCCAAAACCTTTTAAGCGAGACTGCCATGAAAATGATTACTGCAATCATTAAACCGTTCAAACTGGACGAAGTACGCGAAGCTTTGTCGGCTATCAATGTGCAAGGCATTACTGTCACGGAAGTCAAAGGTTTCGGCCGCCAGAAAGGTCACACGGAACTCTACCGTGGCGCCGAGTATGTCGTCGATTTCCTGCCAAAAACCAAGATTGAAGCGGCCGTCGATGACGCCATTGTCGACCAGGCCATCGAAGCGATCGAAGGCGCCGCGCGTACCGGTAAAATCGGCGATGGCAAGATTTTCGTCTACAACCTGGAACAGGTCATCCGCATCCGTACCGGTGAAACCGGCAACGAAGCGCTCTAAGGGGAATATTGATGCGTAAAAATATAACAAAATTGCTAGCTGGGTTTGCCTGTCTGTGTGCGTTTGGCGTTGCCACGCCGAGCTTTGCCGATGCCCCTGCCAAGACGGAGGCGGCCACCACCACGGCCGTCGCCACCCCCGCCGTCACGCCGGTGCCTGACGCAGTAGCGCCGGCTGCCGCCGCTCCGGCCCCGGCCGCTGCCGCGCCAGCCGCCGCGCCCGTCGCCAACAAGGGCGATACCAGCTTCATGATGATCAGCACCTTGCTGGTGATCTTGATGACGATTCCCGGCCTGGCCCTGTTCTACGGCGGCCTGGTGCGCTCGAAGAACATGCTGTCGGTGCTGATGCAAGTGTTCATGGTGTTCGCGCTGGTCGTCGTGCTGTGGTGCATCTACGGCTATTCGATCGCCTTCACGGAAAAAACCGCCTTCTTCGGTGGCTTCGACCGCCTGTTCCTGAACGGTATCTGGGACCCGGCCAAGGGCACGTTTGCCGCCGCCGCCACCTTCAGCAAGGGCGTCGTCATTCCCGAGTTCGTGTTTGTCGCCTTCCAGGGCACGTTTGCCGCCATCACCTGCGCACTGATCGTCGGCGCCTTTGCCGAGCGCGCCAAGTTTTCCGCCGTGCTGGCCTTCGTCGTGCTGTGGTTCACGTTCGCCTACCTGCCAGCGGCCCACATGGTGTGGTTCTGGACCGGTCCTGACCTGATCACCAACGCCGCCACCTCGGCCAGCGAAGCCCTGAAGGCTGGCTGGATCTGGCAAAAAGGCGCGCTGGACTTCGCCGGCGGCACCGTCGTGCACATCAACGCCGCCGTCGCCGGCCTGGTGGGCGCGATCATGATCGGCAAGCGCGTCGGCTACGGCCGCGAATCGATGGCGCCGCACTCGCTGACGATGACCATGATAGGCGCATCCCTGCTGTGGGTGGGCTGGTTCGGTTTCAATGCCGGTTCCTCGCTGGAAGCGGGCGACGTGGCTGCGCTGGCCTTCGTCAATACCTTGCTGGCCACTGCCGCCGCCACCCTGTCGTGGGTATTCGGCGAGTGGATCAGCAAAGGCAAGCCATCGATGCTCGGTGGCGCTTCGGGTGCCGTCGCCGGGCTGGTGGCGATCACCCCGGCGGCCGGCTTTGTCGGCCCGATGGGCGGCCTGGTCATGGGCTTGCTGGCAGGTATTGTCTGCCTGTGGGGCGTGAATGGCCTGAAACGCCTGATCGGCGCCGACGATTCGCTCGACGTGTTCGGCGTGCATGGCGTGGGCGGCATCCTCGGTGCCTTGCTGACGGGTGTGTTTGCTGCACCACAATTGGGCGGCCAGGGCATCTTCGACTATGTCACCAACAAGATGTCGGCGGATCCGTACTCGATCGGCCATCAAGTGTGGGTGCAGGCGCAAGCGGTCGGCACCACCATCCTCTGGTCTGCCATCATTTCCGTCATCGCCTATAAACTGGTCGACATCGTCATTGGCCTGCGCGTACCGGAAGAAGAAGAGCGCGAAGGCCTCGATATCACGAGCCATGGCGAGCAGGCGTATCATGGCTAAATAGTAATTATCTGGCATGCCAGCGCTCCGGCGCGGCATGTCCGGCTGGAAAAGGCGCCTCATTGAGGTGCCTTTTTTTCGTTGTGGGAATGTAAAAGGTCTTTAAAACAAGGCTTTTGCCCCGATTTGGGGTACTTACACGGTAATATAGTCGGCAGTTCTGTGTGCTTTTTTGAATACTGCACATAATTTAAGGATGTAACTATGGTTCCCCATCTCGTCACGGCCCTGACCGGACCGCTGCTCGACCTCGAAAAAAAGATTCTGGCCGCGACGCCGGCCATTGAGCGCTGGTTTCGCATGGAGTGGCAAGAGCACACGCCGCCCTTCTATTGCTCGGTAGACTTGCGCAACGCCGGCTACAAGCTGGCGCCCGTCGACACCAATCTGTTCCCTGGCGGTTTTCACAACCTGGCCACGGAAATGCTGCCCCTGTCCGTGCAAGCGGCCATGGCCGCCATCGACAAGTATTGCCCGGATGCCCGTAATCTGCTGATCGTGCCGGAATTGCACAACACTACGCCGCAGTACCTGCAAAACGTGGCGCGATTGATGCAAATCTTCCGCCAGACGGGGCTGCACGTGCGCTTCGGCTCGTGGTCGCCCGAGATTACCCAACCCACGCCGCTGGCACTGCCGGACGGCAACATGCTCGTCATCGAGCCGCTCGTGCGCCTGAACAATGGCCGCCGTCTGGGCTTGAAGGATTTCGACCCGTGCACGATTCTGCTGAATAACGACTTGTCGGACGGTATACCCGATATCTTGCAAAATATTCATGAGCAAAGCCTGCTGCCGCCCTTGCACGCTGGCTGGGCCTTGCGTCGCAAGAGCAACCACTACACGGCCTACGATGAAGTGGTGAAAAAATTCGGCAAGATGATCGATGTCGACCCGTGGATGCTCAACCCTTTCCACGCCAAGTGCAGCGACGTCAATTTCCAGGAAGGCGAGGGCGAAGATGCGCTGGCCGCCAGCGTCGACGTGTTGCTGGCCAAGATCCGCAAGAAATACAAGGAATACGGCATCAAGGAAAAGCCGTTCGTCATCGTCAAGCCCGATGCGGGCACGTATGGCACGGGCATCATGACGGTGCGCGACGCGAGCGAAGTGCGCGACCTGTCGCGCAAGCAGCGCGAAAAAATGTCCATCGTCAAGGATGGCCAGCTGGTGACCGACGTCATCATCCAGGAAGGCGTACCCACGTTTGAAAGCATCAAGGATGCCGTGGCCGAGCCCGTCGTCTACATGATCGACCGCTATGTGGTGGGCGGCTTCTACCGCGTGCATGCTGAAAAAGGCGTGGACCAGAACCTGAACGCGCCCGGCTCGCAGTACGTGCCGCTGGCGTTTGCCCAGCAGCATGCCGTGCCGGACTTGAAGGCCAAGCCGGGCACGGCCGCGCCGAACCGCTTCTATGTGTATGGCGTGGTGGCGCGCCTGGCCTTGCTGGCCGCGTCGCTGGAAATGGAGCGCACGGACCCGAATCCCGAGGTGTATTGAGCCACCGACGAGACTTGCCGGGCGCGGCGACTACCGCGCCTGGCGATCTCGGCTAGAATCAAGCATTCCTTATCCAGGCTCCCCGATTGGACGCACCATGAAAATTGCATTCCTTGCCGACCCGCTGGCAGGCTTCAAGACTTACAAAGATTCCACTTTCGCCATGATGCGCGAGGCGGCCAAACGCGGCCACGCCGTCTACGCCTTCGAACAGAAGGACATGGCGCTGGAAGAGGGCATCGTCACGGCAAGGGTCAAACACATCGAGCTGACGGGTGACGAGCACGACTGGTACAAGGTAGTCTCCACCGAAGAAGTGCGCTTGTCGGCGCTGGACGCCATCATCGAGCGCAAGGACCCGCCGTTCGACATGGAATACGTGTATGGCACGTATTTGCTGGAACTGGCGGAAAAGCAGGGCGCCTGCGTCTTCAACAGGCCGTCCGCCATCCGCGACAACAACGAAAAGCTGGCCATCGCCCAGTTTTCCGAATTCACGTCGCCGACCCTGGTGACGTCGGACGAAGCGCGCCTGCGCGCCTTCCACGCCAAGCACCAGGACGTCATCTTCAAGCCGCTCGACGGCATGGGCGGCACGGGCATCTTCCGCGTCAAGGCCGACGGCCTGAACCTGGGCGCCATCATCGAGACGCTGACGGACAACGGCGCGCAAACCATCATGGCGCAGCGTTTCATCGCCGACATCGTCAAGGGCGACAAGCGCATCCTCGTCATCGGCGGCAAGCCGGTGCCGTTTTCGCTGGCGCGCATCCCGCAAGCGGGCGAAGTGCGGGGCAACCTGGCCGCCGGTGGCACGGGCGTGGCGCAGCCATTGACGGCGCGCGACCTGGAAATCGCTGAAAAGCTGGGCCCGATCCTGGCCGCGCGCGGCCTGATGCTGGTAGGATTGGACGTGATCGGCGACTACCTGACGGAAGTCAACGTCACCAGCCCGACCTGTTTCCAGGAAATCATGCAGCAGACGGGTTTTGACGTGGCCGCCATGTTTGTCGACGCCGTCGAGCATGGCGTTGCGCAAGCGCAGCAGCGCTAAAAGGTGGAATGACTATGGTAGGGATTTTGCTCATGACACATGCACCGCTGGGACAGGCATTCATCGCCGCCTGCGCGCACGTGTTCCGGGGGCCAACGGAACGGTTTGAAGCCATCGACGTCGTCGCCGACCAGGACCTGGCGGAAGTGCAGAAGCTGGCGTCGGACGCCATCTGCCGCCTCGACGACGGTTCCGGCGTGCTGGTGATTACCGACGTGAAGGGCGGCACGCCGTCGAACTGCTGCAACAAGCTGGCCGACGCGGGCAGGGTGGAAGTCATCGCCGGCATCAGCCTGCCGATGCTGCTGCGCGCCATCACGTACCGCCGCGACACGCTCGACGTGGTGGTGGAGATGGCGCTGGCCGGTGCGCAAAGCGGCGCCGTGCGCGTCGATAACCGCATTCGCGTGGGCGAGTAAAGAGTGACATGGCCGCCGCCCTGACGGCGGCGGGTTTTATAGCAGGGCTGGCAACAATGCAGTGCATTCAGGGATAGAGACCATACAAAAATGATTCAAAAAGAACTCGAAATCATCAACAAGCTGGGACTGCACGCACGCGCCTCCGCCAAATTTACCCAGCTCGCCGCCAAGTTCAAGAGCGACGTCTGGCTGACCCGCAATGCGCGCCGCATCAATGCCAAGTCCATCATGGGCGTGATGATGCTGGCCGCCGGCAAGGGCGCGAAAGTGACCCTGGAAGCCGAGGGCGATGACGAGCAGGCATGTGTCGATGCGCTCACCGCCCTGATTAATGACAGGTTTGGCGAAGGCGAGTAATGCCCGCCGAACGCAGCCGCAGCCGCATTCCGACAGGTCACCCCATGGCATCTTTCACGCTCCACGGCATCCCGGTTTCCCGCGGCATCGCCATCGGCCGCGCGCACCTGCTGGCGCCGGCCGCCCTTGACGTCAAACATTACCTGGTGGCGCAGGAGCAGATCGAAGCCGAAGTCCAGCGCCTGCAAAACGCCATCGCCACCGTCCACAAGGAACTGCAAATCCTGTGGAACGAGCTGCCGAAGGACGCCCCCACGGAACTGGGCGCGTTCATCGACGTGCATGCGCTGATCCTGTCGGACCCGATGATCGCCGAAGCGCCGCTCGACATCATCCGTTCGCGCCACTACAACGCCGAATGGGCGCTGCTGACGCAAATCGATGAATTGTCGGCCCAGTTCGACGAAATCGAAGACCCGTACCTGCGCGAGCGCAAGGCCGACATCCAGCAAGTGGCCGAGCGCGTGCTGAAGGTCTTGCTGGGCACGGAACAGCTGCTGCCCAAGGCAGCCACCGCGGACGAGCTGGTGGCGCAGATGATCGTCGTCGCCCACGATATTTCGCCGGCCGACATGCTGCAGTTCCGCGACCGCTCCTTCATCGGTTTCATCACCGACGTGGGCGGGCAGAACTCGCACACGGCCATCGTCGCGCGCAGCCTCGATATCCCGGCCGCCGTCGGCATGTCGCAGGCGTCGATGCTGATCGAGCAGGACGACTGGCTGATCATCGACGGCGACGCCGGTGTCGTCATCGCCAACCCCAGCCCGCTGGTGCTGGAACAGTACCGCGAGCGCCAGGTGGCCATGCAGCGCGCGCGCAAGAAGCTGGGCAAGCTGAAAAAGACGCCGGCCGTCACCAAATGCGGCACGCCCGTCACCCTGCTGGCGAATATCGAATTGCCCGAGGATTGCGCGTTTGCGTTGGAGTCCGGCGCCAGCGGCGTGGGCCTGTTCCGCTCCGAATTCCTGTTCATGGGCCGCGCCCACAAGATCCCCACCGAGGACGAGCAATTCGAGGCCTACCGCAACACGGTGCAGTCGATGAAGGGCCGCGTGGTGACCATCCGCACGCTCGACATCGGCGCCGACAAGCCGCTCGACCAGGCAGACCATACGGCCCTGAATCCCGCCCTCGGCTTGCGCGCCATCCGCTATTGCCTGGCCGAGCCGCAGCTGTTCCTGACGCAGCTGCGCGCCATCCTGCGCGCCTCGGCCTTCGGCAAGGTGCGCATCCTGATCCCCATGCTCGCGCATGCATTCGAGATCGACCAGTCGCTGGCCATGATCGCGCAAGCGAAGGCCAGCCTGCGCGAGGAGGGCGTCAAGTTCGACGATGACGTCGAAGTGGGGGCCATGATCGAGATTCCGGCCGCCGCGCTGGCCTTGCCCATGTTCGTCAAGCGCATGGACTTCTTGTCGATCGGCACGAATGATCTGATCCAGTACACCCTGGCCATCGATCGGGTCGACTACGAAGTGGCGCATTTGTACAATCCGCTGCACCCGGCCGTTCTGCAATTGATCTCCATGACGATCGCGGCCGGCCACAAGGCAGGCATCGACGTGGCCGTCTGCGGCGAGATGGCGGGCGACGTGAAGCTCACGCGCCTGTTGCTGGGCATGGGACTGCGCGAGTTTTCCATGCATCCGGCCCAGCTGTTGGCGGTCAAGCAAGAGATCCTCAACAGCGACCTGGGCCTGATTGCGCCACAAATGCGCAAAATTATGCGTTCCATGGAACCAAATGTGATCGCCGAAGCCGTCCAGCAGCTGCAGCTCATGTAAACTGTCACCTTATCGGCATCAGGACACCTCGCGCGTGGCAAGAGGTGTGCTGATGCTAAAGTTGCAGCACCTATCATCGCGGTGCTGCATCGACCATGGCCCGTGGGGCCGCCCCCCTTTTATAAACCGACACACATGTCATCCATTGGAATCGTTTCGCCGCAAACCATGTATTTTGCGCAACCCCTGCAGCTGCAAAGCGGAGCATCGCTGCGGGACTATATGTTGATGTATGAAACCTACGGCACCCTGAACGCCGACAAATCGAACGCGGTGCTGGTCTGCCACGCCCTGAACGCTTCGCACCACGTGGCCGGCGTCTACGCCGACGAGCCGAAAAGCACGGGCTGGTGGGACAATATGGTCGGCCCCGGCAAGCCGCTCGACACGGACAAATTCTTCGTCATCGGCGTCAACAACCTCGGTTCCTGCTTCGGCTCGACGGGCCCCATGCACACCAATCCCGCCACCGGCAAGCCGTATGGCGCCGCCTTCCCCGTCGTCACGGTGGAAGACTGGGTCAGTGCGCAGGCGCGCCTGGCCGATGAACTGGGCATCACCCGGTTCGCCGCCGTGATGGGCGGGTCTTTGGGCGGCATGCAGGCGCTGGCGTGGAGCATCATGTTCCCCGAGCGGCTGCGCCACTGCGTGGTGATCGCCTCGACGGCCAAGCTGTCCGCGCAAAACATCGCCTTCAACGACGTGGCGCGCCAGGCCATCCTGTCCGACCCCGATTACCATGGCGGCGACTTCTATGCGCACGGCGTGGTGCCGAAGAACGGCTTGCGCGTGGCGCGCATGGTGGGCCACATCACCTACCTGTCGAATGACGATATGGCCGAAAAATTCGGCCGCAAGCTGCGCGACGCGACGCAGACGGGCGACTACAAATTCGGCTTCGGCATCGATTTCGAGATCGAATCGTATCTGCGCTACCAGGGCGACAAGTTTTCCGAATACTTCGACGCCAACACGTATTTATTGATCACCAAGGCGCTCGATTATTTCGATCCGGCGCGCGCGCATGGCGGCGACCTGGCCAAGGCCCTGTCGGGCACGAAGGCCAAGTTCTTCCTCGCCTCGTTTTCCACCGACTGGCGTTTTTCGCCCGAGCGCAGCCGCGAAATCGTCGAGGCGCTCGTGTGCAACCGCCGCCAGGTCACGTATGCCGAGATCGACGCGCCGCACGGCCACGACGCCTTTTTGCTGGAAGATGCGCGCTACATGAACATGGTGCGCGCCTATTACGGCCAGGTATGGAACGACATCGGGGCGGGTGCGCCCGCCGCAGTACAGAACACCGCCGTCCGCCAGGGCGCGAAGGAGACCGCATGACTTTTGACGAATTGAGCGCGCTGCGCCCCGACCTGGCCTTCATCGCCCACTGGGTGCCGAACAATGCGCACGTGCTGGACGTGGGCTGCGGCGAAGGCGTGATGCTGCAGTATCTGCAAAGCGACAAGGAATGCAGCGGTTATGGCATCGAGATTGCCGACGACAAGGTGCTGGCCAGCACCCGCCGTGGCGTGAACGTGATCCAGCAGGACATGGAAAAGGGCCTGTCGATTTTTGGCGACAACAGTTTTGATACGGTGCTGTGCCTGTCGTCCCTGCAGATGATGAAGCAGGTCGAGCCGCTGCTGCGCGACATCGTGCGCGTGGGCGCCGAGGCCATCGTCTCGTTCCCCAACTTCGCCTACTGGCCGCACCGCGTGGCGCTGCTCAAAGGCCGCATGCCCGTGTCGAAATCGCTGCCCTACCAGTGGTACGACACGCCGAACGTGCGCTGCGCCACCATCAACGACTTCCGCGAACTGGCCGAGGAATGCGGCCTGGAAGTGATCGAATGCGTGGCCCTGGCCGAAGGCAAGATGGTTTCCGTGCTGCCGAATCTGCGTGGCGACCTGGCCGTCTTCCGCCTGCGTAAAAAAGCGGTGCATTGATGAGCAAAAGCCCGGCGCCTGGCTGGCGTTCCCATGCCAATGGCCGCATGCTGGCCGTGCTGGTGCTGGGCTTCAGTTCCGGCCTGCCCCTGTTCATCCTGCTGTACCTGCTGCAGGCGTGGCTGGCCAAGTCGGGCCTGAACGTCAAGGCGCTGGGGCTGTTCGCCCTGGTGCAGTTCCCCTACATCTGGAAATTCCTGTGGGCGCCCCTGATGGACCGCTACCGCATCCTGGGACTGGGAAGGCGGCGCGGCTGGATGGCGCTCACGCAAGTGGCGCTGTTCTTTTCCATCGGCGGCATGGGCATGCTGGACCCGCTCACGCAGATCGGCCTGATCGCGGCGGCCGCTGGCGGCGTGGCCTTTCTGTCTGCCAGCCAGGACATCGTCATCGACGCCTACCGGCGCGAAATCCTCAGCGATAACGAGCAGGGCCTGGGCGCGGCCGTCATCGTCAATGCGTATAAAGTGGCGGGCATGGTGCCGGGCGCGCTGTCGCTGATCCTGGCCGACCGCATGCCGTGGCAGCCCGTCTTCTGGATCACGGCCGCCTTCATGCTGCCGGGGTTTGTCTGCACCCTGCTGATCAAGGAGCCGACCGTGTACGGCTCGCCGCCGAAGACCATGCGCGAAGCGATCATTCTGCCGTTCCAGGAATTCATCGCGCGCGATGGTTGGCGTAACGCAATGTGGATACTTGCCTTCGTATTACTCTACAAAATCGGCGACAGCATGGCCACGGCGCTGGCGACGAAGTTCTATCTGGACCTGGGTTTTTCCATGACGCAGATCGGCCTGGCCGCCAACACCACGGGTTTCTGGGCCAGCCTGGCCGGCGGCGTGGTGGGCGGCGTATGGATGCTCAAGCTGGGCATCAACCGGGGCCTGTGGGTCTTCGGCGCGCTGCAGGCGATCGCCATTCTGGGATTCGCCTGGCTGGCGCAGGTGGGACCGAATACCATGCTACTGAGCGCCGTGATCGGTTTTGAAGCTTTCGCCAGCCTGGGGCTGGGCGCGGCCGCCTTTGTCGCCTTCCTGTCGCGCAGCACGGACCCGCGCTATACGGCCACGCAATATGCCTTGTTTTCCAGCCTGAGCGCCGTGCCTCGTACCCTGATCAATGCCTCGGTGGGCTTTTTGGTCGCCGAGCTGGGCTGGTTCTCGTTTTTCATCGTGTGCTTCTTCCTGGCCTTCCCGGCCATGATGATGCTGCCTAAAATTGCTCCATGGAGGTCTGCCAATGGCACCAATATCCCTTAAACGTTACACCGTCCTGGCCAGCCTGTGCGCGGCCACCGCGCTGGCGCCCCTTTCCACCCACGCCCAGCAGGCGACGGTACAGGATGGCATCAAGGTGCGTCCCTTGTCGACCACGCGCATCTTCGCCGGCGGCGCCGATTTCAATGCGGAATCGAAGCAGCAATATACGCAGCTGGTCAATGAGGCGAAGGAAAAGAATGCGCTGGTGCCCGACAGCGATCCGCAAGTCAAACGCCTGCGCGCCATCGCCCAGCGCATCATCCCGTTCGCCACGCGCTGGAACGAGGCGGCGGCCAGCTGGAACTGGCAGGTCAACCTGCTCAACTCGGACGAGGTCAACGCTTTTTGCATGCCGGGCGGGCAGATCGCTTTTTACAGCGGCATCATCACCAAATTGAATTTGACCGACGATGAAGTGGCCATCGTCATGGGCCATGAAATTTCGCACGCCTTGCGCGAGCATTCGCAGGCGCAGGCCGGCAAGGGCAACCTGGCCGCCGTCGGCGCCAAGCTGGCCGGCGCGGGACTGTCGGCCTGGCTCGGCGTCGACCCGAATCTGACCAGCACGGCGACGAACATGGCGGCCAAGGGCGTGATGCTGAAGTTCTCGCGCGACGATGAACGCGAAGCGGACCTGATCGGCATGGACCTGGCCGCGCGCGCCGGCTTCGATCCGCGCGCCGGCGTCGTGCTGTGGCAGAAGATGGCGGCCGTGAGCGCGGGCGCGCCGCCGGAATTCCTCTCGACCCACCCGTCGGGCAAGGACCGCATCTCGCAGATGAACAGCCACATGGCGCAAGTGCTGCCGCTGTACGCGCGCAGCAAGGGCGTCAGCGTGGACGCCTTGCCGCCCTACCGCAGCAACGCCATCGCGCAGCGCTAGAATGCCGGCCCGTCACGCCGCCGCACCCTTGCCCATGCGCGACGGCGTGGCGCCCAGCTATCTGTGGCTGCCGGAAGGGCAGTGGCCCGACATGCTGTCGTTTCTGCTCGAACGCTACCCGCAGATCAGCGCGGCGCAATGGCTGGATCGCATGGCGCGCGGCGAAGTGGTCAATGGCGACGGCGCCGTGCTCGGGCCCGACAGCGCGTACAAGCGCGGCATGCGCATTTTTTACTACCGCGAACTGGAACGGGAAACGCCGATTCCCTTCCAGGAAGCCATCCTGTTCCAGGACGAGCATCTGATCGTCGTCGACAAGCCGCACTTCCTGCCCATGACGCCGGGCGGGCGCTTCGTGCAGGAGACCCTGCTGACGCGCCTGAAGAAAAAACTGGACTGCGCCGCGCTGACGCCGATTCACCGCCTCGACCGCGAGACGGCCGGCGTGGTGATCTTTTCGCGCCAGCCGTCGAGCCGGGGCGCCTACCAGTCGCTGTTCCAGCGCCGCGAAGTGCGCAAGACGTATGAAGCGCTGGCGCCCGTGCTGGCGGGCCGGGAATTCCCGTTCACCTACCGCAGCCGCATGGTCGAGGGCGCGCAGTTTTTCCTGATGCGCGAGGAAGCGGGCGAGCCGAATTCGGAAACCGTCGTCGACGTCATCGAGGAGCGCGGCATTGTCGCCCTGTACCGGCTGCAGCCGCACACGGGGCGCAAGCACCAGCTGCGCGTGCACCTGGCGTCGCTCGGCATCCCCATCGTCAACGATGCGTTTTATCCCGTGGCCCTGCCGTGCAAGGAAGACGACATGTCGCAGCCCTTGCAGCTGCTGGCGCGCGCCATCGAGTTTACGGACCCGTTGACGGGCGAGCCGCGCCATTTTGAAAGCCGGCGCGTGCTCGGGTAATCCGACACCGCCACTGGCGCGGCCAACAATGTCGTCGGATGACGGCCCTGCGGCCTCGGCGGCCCCACCTAATCCGACGCCACCACGGACGTATAAAATCAACCTTTGACCGTGTAATCGATGATCAACGGTGCATGGTCGGAAAAACGCTCGTCCTTGTAGACGCTGACCGTGTGCGCCTGGGCCGCGATGCCGGGGGTGGCGACGTGATAATCGATGCGCCAGCCCACGTTCTTCGCGTAGGCCTGGCCGCGGTTGCTCCACCACGTGTACTGGTCTTCGCGCTTGTCCAGGCCGCGGTGCACGTCGACGAAGCCCACTTCGTCGAAGACGCGCGTCAGCCATGCCCGTTCCTCGGGCAGGAAGCCGGAATTCTTCTTGTTGCCCTTCCAGTTCTTCAAGTCGATTTCATGGTGGGCGATGTTCCAGTCGCCGCAGATGACCACTTCGCGGCCCAGCGACTTCAATTCCAGCAGGTGCGGCAGGAACAGCTCCATGAAGCGGAACTTGGCTTCCTGGCGTTCCGGGCCGGACGAGCCGGACGGGCAGTACACGGAAATGACGGAGAGGTTGCCAAAATCGCAGCGCACGTAGCGGCCTTCGGCATCGAATTCAGGGCTGCCGAAACCGATATGCACGGCGTCTGGCTCGACCTTGCTGTACACGCCCGTGCCCGAATAGCCTTTTTTCTCGGCATAGTGGAAATGGCCATGGTAGCCGTGCGGGTTGAGGAATTCCGGCGTCATGTCGGGCAGCTGCGCCTTCAATTCCTGCACGCAGATGAAATCGGCCGTCTGCGTGCCCATCCAGTTGAAAAAGCCTTTTTTGGCGGCGGAACGGATACCGTTCAGATTGGCGGAAATAATTTTTGGCATAGGTCGAGAGTGAAAAGGGCGTTGTACGGGGCCGGCGGGCGCGGCATGGCGATTGTCTCGCCGGTGCGCGCGGATTAAAATACAGGCACTTTTAAAAAATGAGGCTAATGTGAATAATTTACGCCAGCAGTTTATCGCGTTTTCAGTATCCAAGGGAGTCTTGCGGTTCGGCGAGTTCACCACCAAGGCCGGACGCCAGTCGCCGTACTTCTTCAATGCGGGCCTGTTCCATGACGGCGCCACCCTGGCCGAACTGGCGCAGTTCTACGCGCAAACCCTGCTCGACTCGGGCGTGGAATTCGACATGCTGTTCGGCCCCGCCTACAAGGGCATCACTTTGGCGTCGGCCACCGCCGTGGCGCTGGCCGGCAAGGGCCGCAACACCTCGTTCGCCTTCAACCGCAAGGAAGCCAAGGACCATGGCGAAGGCGGCACCATCGTTGGCGCCAAGCTGCATGGCAAAGTCGTCATCATTGACGATGTGATCTCGGCCGGCACTTCGGTGCGCGAATCGGTGGACATGATACGCGCCGCTGGCGCCGAACCATGCGCCGTGCTGATCGCCCTGGACCGCATGGAGCGTTCCGGCCCGGATGGCCAGCTGTCACCAAGTTCGGCGGTGCAGGAAGTGTCGAAACAGTATGGCATCCCCGTCATCTCGATCGGCAACCTGGACGATCTGTTCGGCTACCTGAATGGCGCGGGCGCTGATCCGGAATTGCTGAAATATAAAGAAGCCGTCTCCGCATACCGCAATCGGTATGGTATTTAAGTAGTTCTCTCCAGCAGCGCCCGCAGCCGCGGGTCGCTGCAGGCGGTGGCAGCTTGCGGGTGGCATTGCAACAGCCGCCGCAACAGTGCGCCGCCGATGCCGCGCCGGCGGAATGGCGGTTTCACGAACAGCATGTTCACCGTCACTTCATCGGCGTGTCGGCTGATGTCGAGCATGGCCACCTGCTGGCCGTCGATCCACGCGCACAGCGCGCTGTCTCCTTGCCAGTCGATCTGCATCACGCCATCCATGGTTTGACCGCCGCATGCAAGCCCAGGGCAAACAGCCCGGCAAAAAAGCAGCGCTTGAATACCTGCTGCGCGATGCGTCCGCGCAGCCATTGACCGGCCAGCATGCCGGCCAGCGCCGGCAGCAGCGCATACGCGGAAGCGCCGGCCGCGCCGAGGCTGAAGTTGCCGTGCAGGGCAAGGCTGGCCGCCAGCGCCACGGTCGATGCCGTAAACGCCAGGCCCAGCGCCTGCACCAGCGCATCGCGCGCCAGCCCCAGGCCCTGCAGATACGGCACGGCGGGGATGACGAAGACGCCCGTGGCGGCCGTCACCAGTCCCGTCACGGCTCCCGCCACGGGCCCCAGCCACGCTTCGTGCCGCGCCGGCACGCGCAGCTGCAGCGATAACAATCCCGCCAGCGCATACAGCATCAGCGCCACGCCCAGCGCGACGACGGCCCAGGCGCCGCTGTCGGCCGGCAGCAGGGCGCCGCCCGCCACAGTGCCGGCCATGACGGCGGCCAGCATGGGCCACAAACGGCGCAGCAGGGCGCGCAGGCCGGGGCCGGCCGCCAGTTGCCACACGTTCGTCACCATCGATGGCACGATCAGCAGGGCGGCCGCCTGCACGGGCGGCATGACGAGGCTGAGCGTGCCCATGGCCACCGTCGGCAAGCCTAGTCCGACTACGCCCTTGACGAAGCCAGCGGCCAGAAAGCTGGCGCCGACCGCCAGCAAAAATACGATGTCCATGTTTTGATTGCAGAATGAGTGTGCGTGGATTTTGCGCGTCGCACGTACTTTCGCCAAGGCGGATTATTTTGAGTCAGCCTAAGTTAAAAGCGAAGGCTGGTAAGATGGCGCAAAGGAGAGCCGCCATGCGCTTTGATCTGGTCGATTTGCAGCTGTTTGTGAACGTTGTGGAGGCGGGGAGTCTGACGGCGGGCGCCGCGCGCAGCCATCTCGCATTGGCGTCGAGCAGCGCACGCGTGCGCGGCATGGAAGAGATGCTGGGCATGCCCTTGCTGCTGCGCGGGCGGCGTGGCGTGGAGCCGACGCCCGTGGGCCAGACCTTGCTCCATCACGCGCGCCTGGTGCTGCTGCAAATGGAGAAAATGCGCGGCGAACTTGGCGAATTTGCGCGCGGCTTGAAAGGGCAGTTGCGGCTGCTGTGCAATACGGCCGCGCTCAGCGAATTTTTGCCCGAGGCGCTAGGCGCTTTTCTCGACCGCCATCCGAACCTGACCATCGACCTGGAAGAGCGTCTCAGTTACGATATCGTCAAGGCCGTCTCGGAAGGACTGGCCGACATGGGCATCGTGTCCGACTCGGTCGACATGCGCGGCTTGCAGACGTTTTTGTTTCGCCCCGACCGGCTGGTGGTCATCGCGGCGGCCGATGGCGTGCACCACCGTGCCTTGGGCCAGGATGGCGTCGTCGATTTTGCCAGCGTGCTGGATCACGATTTCATCGGTCTGGCCGACGACAGCGCGATGCAGCAATACCTGGGCATGCATGCGGCGCGTCTGGGACGCCCATTGAAGGTGCGCGTGCGGCTGCGCAGCTTCGATGCCGTCTGCCGCATGGTGGCCAGCGGCGTGGGCATCAGCGTCGTGCCGCTGGCGGCGGCCAGCCGCTGCCAGCAGACGATGGCGCTGCGCTGCCTGGAATTATCCGATCCCTGGTCGGTACGCAATCTCACCATTTGCGTGCGCCAGTTCAGTGAATTACCCCTGTATGCGCGCCAGTTGATCGATCATCTGAAGGCGTGACAGGGCATGACAGGAGCAGCGATGCGTTTTTCAGAAGACAAGATGGCCAGCCTGCTGTGCAGCGATCAGGTCGAGCGGCCCATCCACATCTGGCAGCCCGAGCATCCCCGCGCCGTGATCCTGGCGATCCACGGCGGCATGGCGCATGCGGGCGACTACGTCACGCCGGCGCTCTACTTCCGCCAGCACGGCATCGCCACCGTCAGCTTCGACATGGTGGGCCACGATGGCCAGCGCAAGGTGGACATTCCCTCGTTCGACGCCTTCCTCGACGACGCGGAGCTGTTCCTGGCCTGGATCAAGCAAACGTATCCGGGCTTGCCCGTATTCGTCATGGGCCACTCGATGGGCGGCCTGATCGCCACCCATCTGGGGCTGGGGCGTTTTGCGGACGATGCGGCCATCAAGGGTTTTATTATCTCGTCGCCGTATTACGTGAATGCGATACCCGTGCCGAAGGTGCTGCAGATGCTGTCGGGCTGGCTGGCGCGGCGCTTCCCCACGATGAAAGTGCCGCTGGGGAACCTGACCATGCTGCTGACGCACGATCAAACCATTACGGCGCGCCATTTCCAGGACGAGCGCGATGGCATCCGCGCCAGTGCGGCCTCGGTGCGCTTCGCCCATGCCTTGACGTCGGCGCAAAAGGAACTGGCGGGCGGCTTGTCGGACTGGCGCTTCCCCCTGTTCGCCGTGGTGGCGGGCGACGACAAGCTGGCCGACAGCCGCGCCACGGAAAGCATGCTGCGCAGCGTGCCCGATGGCCTGCTCGACTATCACTACTATCCGGCCAATTATCACGAGAATTTCAATGAAGTGAACCGCGACGTCATCTTTGCCGCCATCCTGGCGTGGATGGAAAAACTGCTGGCACCCGTGCCGGCGTGAGGCGCCGGTATCGTTATAATCGGCTAGACTGAATTAACCGCCGGTATGCCGGCCCGGTCCCCGCGGCACAGGGGAATACTCAAGGAACGAACGATGCGCTTGCTGATTGCCCTGATACTCCCGTGGCTGACCTTTTTCACGATCGGCCGCCCGATCGCCGGCATCATTTGCCTGATCCTGCAAATCACCCTGATCGGCTGGCTGCCAGCGACGATCTGGGCCGTGTATGCGCTGAGCCAGTACAAGACGGACCAGAAAATCGCGGAGGCCATGCGCCGGCGCTGATGTGGGTCTAAGTCCTGTTTAAGCTGCGCTTCCTATCTTGATTCGACCGACATGAGGAGAGTGAGATGGCACCAGACAGACGCGGTACCCTGGGCCTGGCGGCGGCAATGCTGGCCGCCGGGCTGTTGCTGGGAAGTGCGGCACAGGCCCAAGCCGACAGCGCACTGCCGCCCGTGCAGAAGAGCGGAGCGGTGGAATACCTGAGCGGCGGCATTGGCCTCGACGAGTCGACGGCCATCAAGAGCGCCAGCCGGCAGTGGCCCTTGAGCCTCGAGTTTTCCGTGCAGGCGGCGGACAAGGCGGAATTTGCCTCGGACGTGAAGCTGGAAATACGCGACGCCAAGGGGGCTTCGGTGCTGGAAACGACGGCCAGCGGACCGTTCCTGTTGGCGAAGCTGGCGCCGGGCAGCTACAGCCTGCGCGCCACCTTGGCCGGCAAGACACTGGAACGCAAGGTGCAAATCAAGGCGGGATCGTCCGCGCGCGTGGAGCTGGTCTGGCCGGCGGGAACGAACCAGGGCCGGCCTTGATAGCGGGCGACGGCAAGGCGCCTGAACAGGGCTTGTCGGCGAGGGGCTTGTCGGCACATATCCTGCCCACGTCGGCGACGATGGTCGGCGTGTGCATGACGGTGCTGTCGATCGGGCACCTGGCGCCGCGCGGCGAGGTGCGCGTGGCCATCGACAAGCTGCTCGCTGTCGACGCCATCGTCTTTCTCGTCAGCGCCGTGCTCTCGTTCATGTCGCTGCGCCCCGGCCAGTCGCGCCAGCGCTACGAATGGTGGGGCGAGCTGCTGTTCATTTGCGGCCTCGCCCTGCTGGCGCTGGGCGCCGTGGTGCTGGCCTTCGTCATCAACTGAATTAGATTAGCTGACCGCGAGCACGCGCCCTTCGGCGGCGCTTTGCAGCGCCAGTTCGATCAGGCGTATCGTCGCCGCCGCATCTTCGGCCGCCACGGGCGCCGCTGCGCCGTGACGGATGGCGTCGGCCATGCCCTGGTAAAAGTCCTGGTAGCGGCCCGCCTGCATCTCAAGGTGCTCGAAATGTCCGTCCGGCTGCGTGCCCAGATGCAGCGCGCCGCGCACGGGGTCCACGCCCCAGCCGGGCTGTCCAGGCGTGCCGCCCGCCTTCAGGGCGTCTTCCTGCGGATCGAGGCCGAACTTCACGAAGCTGCCCTTGTCGCCATGCACGGCGAAGCGCGCCGTCGGCGCCTTCACCAGACAGCCCGCTTGCAGCACCACGCGCAACCGGTCGTAGTACAGCACGATGTGCATGTAGTCGACGGCTTGCGCGCCATCGCGCTGCAGGGCGATATCGGCGTACAGTTTTTCCGGCTGGCCGAACAGCTGCATGGCCTGGTCCAGCATGTGCGGACCCAGGTCGTACAGCAAGCCGCCGCCGGGCGCGCCGGACTCGCGCCAGCGCTGGCGGATCTCGGGGCGGAAGCGGTCGAAATGCGATTCGACGCTGGCGATGCGGCCCAGGGTGCCCTGCGCCAGCAGCGTTTTCAGGGTGAGGAAGTCGCCATCCCAGCGGCGGTTGTGGTACACGCTGAGCACCAGCTTGCGTTCTTTCGCCAGCGCGATCAGGCTCTGCGCCTCGGCACTGGAAATGGTGAATGGCTTGTCGACCACCACGTGCTTGCCTGCCTGCAGGGCCGCTTGCGCCAGGCTGAAATGCGCTTCGTTGGGCGCGGCGATGACGACCAGTTCGATCGATGGATCGGCAAACAGCTGCGCGGGCTGCGCATGCACGGTGGCGTTCGGCCAATCCTTGTGCACGAGCTCCGGCTTGCTGGAGGCGACGGCCGCCAGTTCCAGGGCATCGATGGCGGACAGGACGGGAGCGTGGAAGGTGGAGCCGGCAAAGCCGTAGCCGACGAGGCCGGTTTTGATCTTGTTCATGGCGTGTTCACAGGTGCGTGGAAGAATCCATGATCATACCCGCAAGCGGGCGGCGGCAGCGCTGCTGCGATGTTGCTGCGCTGCCGCCGCCCAGACATTACTTCAGGCGCCAGACGTATTGCACCTTCACGCTGGCGCCGACAGGCTTGCCGCCAGCGAGGGCCGGCTTGAACGTGCACTTGGCAATGCCGCTGCGCGCCGCCTCATCGAGGGCCGGATGGCCGCTGCTCTTGACCACGCTCGAATCCGTTACCTTGCCGGCGGCATCGACGTCGAAGGACATGGTGACCGTGCCCTCTTCCTTCGCCTTCAGGGATGCGGCTGGCCAGACCGGTTTGCCGCAGACGCCAAAGTCGATGATGGGGCGGCGTTCCAGCACGGGCGCGCTGTCGGCGGCGACGGCCTGGCCGTAAATGCCGAGGCAGGCGCCGGCCAGGGCCAGCAGCGGCACGGCCGCCTTCCAGTTCAGGGTTTGTGGTGCGGGGCGCAGCAATCGTGTGATACGTGACATGAGATCTCCTCCGTTGGCCGCCTGGGCCAGGTGGTGGGTTGAGAACTGGAGACGTTCCAGTTCCGAGAGTGCAAGAGCCAGACGCCGCGGTTCGCCCAGTTGTCTTGCTGCGAAATCATCTGCAATATGTTCGCGTTCGAGGCGCACGCCGCGTGAAATCCACCAGACGGCAGGGTGGAAGAACAGCAGCGCCTCGATGGCGTTTTGCAGCAGGTTGATCAGATAATCGTGGCGCCGGATGTGCGCCAGTTCGTGCGCCAGCAGCGCGTCGAGCAGGTGCGGCGGCATGCCGGTCAACAGCGCGGCGGGCACCAGCACCATGGGACGCCAGATGCCGGCCGTGAGCGGACTGGCGATGCCATCGAGTACGCGCAGCCGCACGGGCCGCGTCACGCCGGCATCGTGCGCCATGCGCGACAGCCTGGTCTGCAGTTGTCCATGCGTGGTGCCCGTGTTCCTGGCGCTGCGTTCTATCCACAGCATGCCCAGCGCCATGCGCACGGCCAGCATGGCGGCGCACAGGGCCCACACGCCGACGACGGCGCGCAGCAGCAGGTCCAGGTCGGGCAGGCTGTCGGGCGCCAGCAGGGCGGCGGGCAGCAAAGCGCTGGAGTACAAGGCGCCCGTGATATCACCGCCGGCCAGGCGCAGATACAAGCCCGCCGCCGGCCATGCCAGGCAGGCCAGCAGGGCGCCGCAACCGACGGCGTAGCGCGCTTCAGGACGCGCATTGCGCAGGGCTGTCCACGCCAGCGCCGTGGCGCAGCCGATCAGCAAGCCTTGCCACAGGAAGTGCAGCAGGGTCCAGCCCAGCGCTGGCACGAAGCCGCTCATGACTGATCGTCCTTGAGCATTTTTTCGATCTCTTCGCGTTCGGCGCGCGACACGCCCGTGCGCAGCGCCGCCAGCACCAGCGCCTTGGCGGAACCGGCAAAGGCCTTCTGCATCAATTCCTTGAGCAGGTTCGTCTGCAGGCTGTCCTGCGCCTGCGCCGGCGCATACACGTGCGAGCGCTGGCTTTCGTCGCGGATCAGCAAGCCCTTGCCGTGCATGATCTGCATCAGGCGCAGCACGGTGCCATACGTGATGGCCGGTTTGGCCAGCGCCATCGCCTCGTGCACCTGCTTGGCCGTGGCGGCGCCCAGCGGCCACAGTGCCTGCAGCAGATCGAGTTCGGCTGCCGTCGGTTTCGGAATGTCGGGTGTCTTGGCCATGCGGTTTTCCTCTTGCCTGAAATTCAATAGGGCTAGATTAAACCTTGTAGACAAAAATGTATACTTTAATTTTCAGATTGGAAAAAAGTGCTGTTTTTAAGCGTGAGATGAACTAGACATACTGGTATAGTTCCTGTCCGGCAGCGGCGTGGGACGCAAGTCATTGGACAGAATGACAGAAATTGGTTGCATTTGAGAAATTACTATATAATCATTGCCAATTTCACCAAGAGTACAGTTTGCCCTATCTGGCCGTTGCCTGTTAATCCATCTATTTATGAAGCCTCGCTGACCCAGGCCCAACTCTTCCCATGACAATCAAAGCAGCAATCCTGTCGACAAGCTGTGCCTTGCTTCTGGCAGGATGCATTAATACGGCGCCGCACCCCCAATATAAATTGCCGAATCCGGTACAACCTTCGACGACGCTGGCCATCAAGCCCATTTTCACGGGATCGAGGAAAGTGGCTGTCGTGTGGCGTAACGAGGTCGATTTTGCCGCGGACGGGAAATGGGCTGCCCAGCGCAGTTTTACGTTGGCCAGTTTCAATAAGGATTACCAATCCAAGCCAGTGGTAACCAGGCTGCCGGCTGGCGTGTCGCATTTTTTCGTGAATTATCCTTTGGGGTCATCCCACGAGTGTTCGATTTCCTTTGCTGCCCAGCTGCAGGAAGGGCACAAATACACCTTGCGGACGGATGACAAAGCAGGCGGGTTCTTCTCTCTGGGAGGCTGCGGTGTCAGTGTGCATGACGACGATACGCAGCAAGCCTTGCCACTCATGGTGTGCCGGGACGTCGCCACGGTGTTCAGTTCCTTCTTCTGCCGCAAGCCGGCTGATGCAGTTGCAGCTGGTGTGTCGTAAAGACGGAAAACATGCCTGTTGCGCATAAAAAAAGGACGCCGTGGCGTCCTTTTTTTTTCAAGCGGACGGTCAGCCCGCCAGCTTGGCCTTCAGCAGTTCCGTCAGCTGGGCCGGGTTGGCCTTGCCTTTGGATGCCTTCATCGCCTGGCCGATCAGCGCGTTGATCGCTGCTTCCTTGCCGGCTCGGTACTGCTCCACCGACTTGGCGTTGGCCGCCAGCACTTCGTCGACGATGGCTTCCAGGGCGCCAGTATCCGAGATCTGTTTCAGGCCCTTGGCATCGATGATGGTGTCAACGAGATTGTCGTCGTCGGACTTCGCTTCCCACATGCCTGCGAAGACTTCTTTCGCCGCCTTGTTCGAGATGGTGCCGTCGGCGATGCGCTTGAGCATGGCGGCCAATTGCGCGGCGGAGACGGGCGCGTCGTCCAGGTCCACGCCTTCGCGGTTCAGGGTCGACGACACGTCGCCCATCAGCCAGTTGGCGGCGGCCTTGGCGTTTTCCTTGCCGGCTTTGTCGACCACGGCGACGAAGTAAGTCGCCATGGCTTTCGACTGCGTCAGCACCAGCGCATCGTAGTCCGGCAGCGCGTATTCGCTGATGAAACGGGCGCGCATGGCGGCCGGCAGTTCCGGCATCGAGGCCTTGACGGTGTCGATCCACGCTTGCGAGATGACCAGCGGCGGCAGGTCAGGGTCCGGGAAGTAGCGGTAATCCTGCGCGTCTTCCTTGCTGCGCATTTCGCGCGTTTCCTTGCGATCCGGATCGTACAGGCGTGTCGCTTGCACGACCTTGCCGCCGTCTTCGATCAGTTCGATCTGGCGGCGCACTTCCACGTGCACGGCTTCTTCGATGAAGCGGAAGGAGTTCAGGTTCTTGATTTCGCAGCGGGTGCCGAATTCCTTCTGGCCGACAGGGCGCACGGAGACGTTGACGTCGCAGCGGAACGAGCCTTCCTGCATGTTGCCGTCGCAAACGCCCAGCCACATGACCAGCGAGTGCAGGGCCTTGGCGTAGGCCACGGCTTCGGCGGCGCTGCGGATTTCCGGTTCCGAGACGATTTCCAGCAGCGGCGTGCCGGCGCGGTTCAAGTCGATGCCGCTCATGCCCGCATAGTCTTCGTGCAGGGATTTACCGGCGTCTTCTTCCAGGTGTGCGCGCGTCAGGTTGACGGTCTTGGTGACGAATTCGCCATCCTTTTCGTAGCCGAAGGTCAGGGCGCCGCCGATGACGACGGGGTCCTCGAACTGGCTGATCTGGTAGCCCTTCGGCGAATCCGGATAAAAATAGTTTTTGCGCGCGAAGACCGAGTGCGGCGCCACGGTGGCGCCCACGGCCAGGCCAAAACGGATCGCGCGGTCGACGGCTTGCTTGTTCATCACGGGCAGTACGCCTGGCAGCGCCAGGTCGACGGGGCTCGCCTGCGTGTTGGCTTCGGCGCCGTACTTGATCGGCGAACCGCTGAAAATTTTGGATTCGGTCGTGAGCTGCACGTGGTTCTCAAGACCGATGACGACTTCCCATTGCATAGTGTTCTCGCTTAATTTGGTGGCGCCGCCAGTGGCGGCGCGTTTGTTCTTAGATACCGGCCGGGCTGCGCGTATGCCAGTCCGTCACTTGCTGGAACTGGTGGGCGACGTTCAGCAGCTTGGCTTCGCCAAAATAATTGCCGATGATTTGCAGGCCGACAGGGCGCTTGCCGTTTTTCTCGCCTTCGCCGAAGCCGCAAGGGATCGACATGCCGGGCAGGCCGGCCAGGCTGGTCGACAGGGTGTAGATGTCGGCCAGGTAGTTCGCCACCGGGTCGTCCGTCTTGTCGCCCAGGTCCCAGGCCACGGTCGGCGCGACCGGTCCCATGATGACGTCGCAGACGGCGTTCGGGCCATTCAGGACGGCCTCGAAATCCTGCGCGATCAGGCGGCGGATCTTTTGCGCTTTCAGATAATAGGCGTCGTAATAGCCGTGGCACAGCACATAGGTGCCGACCATGATGCGGCGCTGCACTTCGGGACCGAAGCCCTGGGCGCGCGACTTCTTGTACATGTCCTGCAAGTCCTTGTACTCGGCGGCGCGGTGGCCGTAGCGCACGCCGTCGTAGCGCGACAGGTTCGACGACGCTTCGGCCGGGGCGATCATGTAATAGGCTGGAATCGACAGGGCCGTGTTCGGCAGCGAGATGTCGACCAGGGTGGCGCCCAGCTTTTCATACTGCGCCAGCGCGCCGCGCACGGCCGCTTCCACGTCCTTGGCCAGGCCCTCGCCGAAGTACTCGCGCGGCACGCCGATGCGCAGGCCCGTCAGGGGCTGGCCCAGCTCGCGCGAAAAATCTTCCGCCACGCCGCCCTGTTCCGGCGACAGGCTGGTCGAGTCGCGTTCGTCGAAGCCGGCCATGGCACTCAAGAGCAGGGCGCAGTCTTCGGCCGAGCGGGCCATCGGGCCGCCCTGGTCCAGCGACGAGGCAAAGGCGATCATGCCGAAGCGCGAGACGCGGCCATACGTGGGCTTGATGCCGGTGATGCCGCAAAAAGCGGCTGGCTGGCGGATCGAGCCGCCCGTGTCGGTGCCGGTGGCCGCCGGCGTCAGGCCGGCCGCCACGGCGGCGGCCGAGCCACCGGACGAGCCGCCCGGCACGGCGTTCTTGTCCCACGGGTTCCGCACGGCGCCGAAGGCCGAGTTCTCATTGCCCGAGCCCATGGCAAATTCGTCGCAATTGACCTTGCCCAGGGTGACCATGCCGGCCGCCTGGAATTTTTCCACGACGGTGGCGTCAAACGGGCTGGCGTAGTTGGCCAGCATTTTCGAGCCGGCCGTCGTGCGCCAGCCTTTGGTGACGAACAAGTCCTTGTGTGCGATGGGCACGCCCGTCAATGGCGTGGCCGTGCCGGCGGCGATGCGGGCGTCCGCTTCGGCCGCTTGCGCCAGGGTCAGGGCACGGTCGACGTGCAAGAAGGCGTTCGACTTGTCCGCTTCGATGCGGTCGAGGAAATGCGTCGCCAGCGCAACGGCGGAAATTTCCTTGTTCTGCAAAAGCGTGGACAGCTGTTTGATGGATTTTGTATGCATGGCGTTTCTATTTTGATATTCGACGGGAAGGCAACAGCATGGAGCGGCGCAGTTACTCGATCACTTTTGGCACGAGATACAGGCCATCCTGTACCTTCGGCGCCACGGCCTGGTAGGCGTCGCGGCGGTTCTGTTCCGTGGCCTGGTCTTCGCGCAGGCGCAGGGCGATATTGTCCATGTGGGCGGCCAGCGGGTGGCTCAGGGGCGCCACGCCATCGGTATTGACGGCTTGCATTTGTTCGGCCAGTGCAAAAATCTTGTTCAATTGGGCCAAAGAGGTGACGGCCTGGTCGTCGGCCATGTCAAGTTGTGCCAGGTGGGCAATGCGTTTTACATCGGAGAGTGTCAGGGACATGGCGAATGGCGCGGAGTGCCGCGCATTAGTATTAAGTTGGCGTTTTGATAAAACGCGGGTATTTACTGCTATTTTGCTCACAAAAATCGAGGAATGCCGCGTAACTTGCGGCTGCAAGAGTCGCACTTTTCCATGGTTTTTGGGCAAATCGCATTCAAATTATAAGGTAGAATGGCGGGTTAATGCGTTGCCGGCGCTGATGGACCGCTGCCGCAGCATAGAAAAGATTGCGCAAGCGCCAAGCGAAACCCGAAAAAATCGCCTCCACGGATTTTCAGGGTGCCTGAAAGCGCCCGCTTTGAAACTCCCCATAAACAGCTTTTGCGCAGCTCGATGCGCTACAGGACACTCATGTTTGGTTTTTTACGCAGGTATATCTCCACCGATCTGGCCATTGACTTGGGCACGGCCAACACCCTTATTTATGTACGCGGCCTCGGTATCGTCCTGGACGAGCCATCCGTCGTCGCCATCCGCCAGGAAGGCGGTCCGAATGGCAAGAAGACCATTCAGGCAGTCGGCAAGGAAGCCAAGCAGATGCTGGGCAAGGTGCCGGGCAATATCGAAGCGATTCGTCCGATGAAAGATGGCGTGATCGCCGACTTCACCGTGACCGAGCAAATGCTCAAGCAATTCATCCGCATGGTGCACGACTCGAAATTCTTCCGTCCATCGCCGCGCATCATCATTTGCGTGCCGTGCGGTTCGACGCAGGTCGAACGCCGCGCGATCCGCGAATCGGCCCTGGGCGCCGGCGCATCGCAGGTGTACCTGATCGAAGAACCGATGGCCGCGGCCATCGGCGCGGGCTTGCCCGTGTCCGAAGCGACCGGCTCGATGGTGGTCGACATCGGCGGCGGTACCACGGAAGTGGGCATCATCTCGCTGGGCGGCATGGTCTACAAGGGTTCCGTGCGCGTCGGCGGCGACAAGTTCGATGAAGCCATCGTCAACTACATCCGCCGCAACTACGGCATGCTGATCGGCGAACAGACGGCCGAAGCCATCAAGAAGGCCATCGGTTCGGCTTTCCCTGGTTCGGAAGTGAAGGAAATGGAAGTCAAGGGCCGCAATCTGTCCGAAGGCATCCCGCGTTCGTTCACCATCTCCAGCAACGAGATCCTCGAAGCGCTGACCGACCCGCTGAACAACATCGTCTCGGCCGTGAAAAACGCGCTGGAACAGACGCCACCGGAACTGGGCGCCGACATCGCCGAGAAAGGCATGATGCTGACGGGCGGCGGCGCACTGCTGCGCGACCTGGACCGCCTGCTGATGGAGGAAACCGGCCTGCCGGTGCTGGTGGCCGAGGACCCGCTCACCTGCGTGGTGCGCGGTTCCGGGATGGCACTGGAACGTATGGACAAGCTCGGCTCGATCTTCTCCTACGAATAATCTGACAGAAGGGCCGGAAACCATTCCGGCCTTTTTTTGGTTTTGGCGCCGGCGTTTGACCGGGGCCTGCACGTTGGCGCACTGCGCCTGGCCTGATCATTGGAAGTCATGGAATACAGTCCTCCGCCACTTTTCAAACAAGGCGCCTCCGCCCGCGTCAAGATGATGGTGTTCGCCGGCATTTCTATCGCCCTGCTGCTGGTCGATTCGCGCATGCACGCGCTGACCGCCGTGCGCCAGGCAGTCGGCACAGTGCTGTATCCGGTGCAGATGGCGGCCCTGGTGCCGCGCGACGTGGCGCTTGGCGTCGGCAACTACTTTTCTTCGCTGTCCGCCCTGGAAAAACAGGTGCGCGACCTGAAGCACGAACAGATCGCCTCGGCGCAGATCCTGCAGCAGGCGCAGCTCAACATCGTTGAAAACAATCACTTGCGCAAGCTGATGGAAGCGCGCGAGCGCGTGCCCGTCAAGACCTTGATGGCCGAAGTGCTGTACGACACGCGCGATTCGGCCACGCGCAAGATCGTGCTCGATCGCGGCATCCAGAATGGCGTGGAACTGGGCCGCCCCGTGATCGACAACCTGGGCGTGGTGGGGCAGGTCACGCGCGTGTTCCCGTTCACTTCCGAAGTGACGCTCTTGACCGATGAAGAGCAGGCCATTCCCGTGCAGCTGCTGCGCAATGGCGTGCGCAGCGTGGCCATCGGGCGCGGCAAGTCCGGCACCATGGAACTGCGCTTCACGGCCCCCAGCGCCGACATCCAGATTGGCGACATCGTCATCACCTCGGGTCTCGACGGCCTGTATCCGGCCGGCCTGGCCGTGGCGCGCGTAACCCTGGTCGAGCGCAATGCGCACGGCCCGTTCGGCCGCGTCGTGTGCCAGCCGCTGGCCGGCATCGAACGCAATACCCAGTTGCTCATCCTGATGACGTCGCCCGAGATTCCGCCGCGCCCGCCCGCCGAAGACGTCAAGACGGGCCGCAAGATCGCCGGCAAGATGGCGCCGATCAAGGACCCTGCCAAGGAAGCCGCTGCCGCTGCCGCGCCCGCCAACGCGCCCGCCGCACCGGCAGCGAAACCGCCTGCCAGCCCCGCGCCGAAACCGGCTGCACCGACAGCAACGCCCGTACCAACACCTGCCGCCGTGCCACCGAAGGAAGCGACACGATGAACCGCCCGCATTACATCCTGCTGCCGGTCAGCCCCCTGTTCATCGGCTTTTCCCTGCTGTGCGCATTCCTGCTGAATTTGCTGCCATGGGGGCAGTTCGTCGGCGTGCCCGATTTCGTCGCCCTGGTGCTGGTCTTCTGGGGCATCCACCAGCCGCGCAAGGTCGGCATCGGCGTGGCCTTCTTCATGGGCCTGATGATGGACGTGCACGACTCGACCCTGCTGGGCGAGAACGCGCTGGCCTACACCCTGCTGTCGTATTTCGCCATCATGATGCACCGGCGCGTGCTGTGGTTCCCCATCATGACCCAGGCGCTGCACGTGCTGCCGCTGCTGCTGCTGACGCAGGCGCTGCAATTGCTGACGCGATTGATCGTCTCGGGCCGCTTCCCCGGCTGGCTCAATTTCATCGAGAGCTTCGTCGCCGTCGCCCTGTGGCCTTTCGTGACGTGGATTCTGCTGGCGCCACAGCGCCGCGCCGTGGACCGCGACCATAACCGGCCGATCTGACGAGCGCCTGCCATGACTGAACTGAAGAATAACGAGCGCGAACTGCATTTCTTCCGGATGCGCCTGACCGTCCTGGGCGCGCTCGTGTTTGTCTGCTTTTCGCTGCTGCTGGCGCGCTTCATCTGGCTGCAGGTGATCAAGCACGAAGACTATGCGACCAAGGCCGAGGACAACCGCATCGCCGTGGTGCCCATCGTGCCCACGCGCGGCCTGATCCTCGACCGCAATGGCGTCGTATTGGCGCGCAATTACTCGGCCTACACGCTGGAAGTGACGCCATCGAAGCTCAGTGCCAGCCTCGACTCCGTGATCGACGAGTTGTCGACCCTGGTGCAGATCGACATCAAGGACCGCCGCCGCTTCAAGAAGCTGCTGGAAGAATCGAAGAATTTCGTCAGCGTGCCCCTGCGCACGCGCCTGACGGACGAGGAAGTGGCGCGCTTCACGGCGCACCGTTTCCGCTTCCCCGGCGTGGAAGTGCAGGCGCGCTTGTTCCGCCAGTATCCGATGGGCGAGGTGGCTTCGCACGTGGTGGGCTTCATCGGCCGCATCAACCGCAACGAAGCCAAGGCGCTGGAAGAGGGCGAGGACGCGGCCAACTATAACGGCACCGACCATATCGGCAAGGAAGGCCTGGAAAAAAGCTACGAGAAGCAGCTGCACGGCACCACCGGCTACGAAGAGGTGGAAGTGTCTGCCGGCGGGCGCGCCATGCGCACCCTGTCGCGCACGGCGGCCACGCCCGGCAATAACCTGATCCTGTCGATCGACATCGAACTGCAAAAAGTGGTCGAGGAAGCGTTCGGCGAATGGCGCGGCGCGGCCGTCGCCATCGACCCGGCCACGGGCGACATCCTCGCCTACGTGTCCAAGCCCGGCTACGACCCGAATCTGTTCGTCGACGGCATCGACCAGCAAAGCTGGAACGAACTCAATACCTCGCTGGACCGGCCGATGGTCAACCGTCCCCTGTCCGGCACCTATGCGCCCGGCTCGACCTTCAAGCCCTTCATGGCGCTGGCCGCGCTGGAATTGGGCAAGCGCACGCCGAGCCAGTCGATTTCCGATCCCGGTTTCTTCATCTTGGGTGGCCACACCTTCCGCGATGACAAGGTGGGCGGTCATGGCACGGTGGACATGCACAAATCCATCGTCGTCTCGTGCAACACCTATTACTATCAGCTGGGCCGCGACATGGGCATCGACGCCATTCACGACTTCATGAAGCCGTTCGGTTTCGGCCAGCTGACGGGCATCGACCTGAATAACGAAAAGACGGGCGTGCTGCCGTCGATGGAATGGAAGCGCAACCGCTTCAAGACGCCGCAGCAGAAAAAATGGGTGGGCGGCGACACGATTTCGGTGAGTAACGGCTCGGGCTACAATTCCTACACGCCGCTGCAGATCGCCCACGCGACGGCCAACCTGGCGAACAATGGCGTGGTGATGAAGCCGCATCTGGTAAAAATCATCGAGGACGCCGCCACGCGCGCGCGCACCCTGACGGTGCCCAAGGAAAGCTACCGCATCGCGCTCAAGCAGGAAAACATCGACATCATCAAGCGCGCCATGGTGGGCGTGACCAGCGAGGCGGGCGGCACGGCCGCGCGCATCTTCACCGGCGTGCAGTACACGGTGGGCGGCAAGACGGGTACGGCGCAGGTGGTGGGCATCAAGAAAAACGAGAAGTACAATGCCAAGCTGCTGGCCGAGCGCCTGCGCGACAACGCCTTGTTTACGGCCTTCGCGCCGGCCGACAAGCCGCGCATCGCGATCGCGATCGTGGTGGAAAACGCGGGCTTCGGCGCCGGCGTGGCCGCGCCGATCGCGCGCAAGGCGCTCGATTACTACCTGCTGGGCAAGCGCCCGAGCGACAAGGAAAAGGACACGACCAAGGTGCCCAAGGAAGATGTCGACGAAGTGCGCACCCTGGAAGAAATCACGGACGAGCAGGCCGCCCCGGCGGCTCCTGCCAGGCAATAAGGAAGCACATGCCCATTAACGAGAGGCGCTCGCTGTGGCGGCGCGCCAAACCCTATCTGGCGGTGTTCGATCCGCCGCTGATGATCATCATCCTGATGCTGCTGTGTACCAGCCTGCTGACCCTGTATTCGGCCAGCATCGGCATCCCCGGCAAGATCGAGGACCATCTGCGCAACATCCTGCTGTGCTTTTTCGTCATGTGGGTGGCGGCCAATATCACGCCGCAGATGATGATGCGCATCGCCGTGCCCGCGTACACGGTATCGGTGATCCTGCTGGTGGCCGTGGCGCTGTTCGGCACCATCAAGCTCGGCGCCCGGCGCTGGCTGCATATCGGCGTGATCGATATCCAGCCCTCCGAATTCCTGAAGATCGCCACGCCGCTGATGCTGGCCTGGTTCTTCCAGCACAATGCGGGCGCCCTGCGCTGGAAATCGTTCCTGATGGCGGCCGTGCTGCTGCTGGTGCCCGTGTACCTGATCGCGCGCCAGCCCGACCTGGGCACGGCGCTGCTGGTGGTGGCGGCCGGCTTTACCGTCATCTTCCTGGCCGGCCTGTCGTGGAAGGTGCTGGCCGGCTTGCTGATCACCTTTGTGTCCTGCCTGCCGATCGCCTGGTCGCACCTGCATGATTACCAGCGCGACCGCGTGATGATGCTGATCGACCCGACCAAAGACCCGCTGGGCAAGGGCTTCCATATCATCCAGTCCATCATCGCCATCGGTTCCGGCGGCATGACGGGCAAGGGCTGGACGCATGGCACGCAGGCGCACCTGGAATTCGTTCCGGAGCGCACGACCGATTTTATTTTTGCCGTATATTCCGAGGAATTCGGCCTGGTCGGTAATTTGATCCTGATGCTGATGTATTTGCTGCTGGTGGGACGGGGGATGATGATCGCCGCCAACGCCCCCAGTTTTTTCACTCGCCTGCTGGCAGGAGCGATAACTATGATTTTCTTTACTTACGCCTTTGTAAACATGGGCATGGTCAGCGGCATCGTGCCGGTGGTCGGCGTGCCCCTTCCATTCCTCAGTTATGGCGGCACCGCGCTGCTGACCCTGGGCGTGGCCACCGGCATCCTGATGAGCATTCAGCGCCACCGCAAGCTGGTGCAAACCTGATGCGGGCGCCTTTCGACACCTTCGCCATGCGCGGGCTGAGCTTGGCCGCTTTGCTGACCCTGGCCGCCTGCGGCACCACGCCGCAAAAGCCCGCATCGCATAACGTGCCGCTGCCGTCCGGCGGCAAGGTCAAGGTGCCCGTGCGCCAGGATCCCACCTTGCCGGCATTGCCGGCGGCCGGCTCCGGGCGCGGCGGCTACTACAAGGATGACGGTCCGGGCGACAATCCGCCGGCCAACCTGCGCGACGTGCCCGACGCGGAAGTGCGCAACGAGCCGTATTCGACACGCTCGAACCGCCCCTACGTCGTCTTCGGCAAGACCTACACCCCGATCACCGACAACGAGCCGTTCAAGCAGACGGGCACGGGCACCTGGTATGGCAAGAAATTCCACGGCCAGCGCACCTCGTCGGGCGAAATCTACGATATGTACAAGATGACGGCGGCCCATCCGACCTTGCCGATTCCGTCGTATGCGCGCGTGACGAGCATCGACAGCGGCCAGCAGGTGATCGTGCGCATCAACGACCGCGGCCCGTTCCACGCCACGCGCGTCATCGACGTGTCCTACACGGCGGCGCTGAAACTGGGCTTCCTCGGCAAGGGCAGCCACCAGGTGGTCGTCGAACGGCTGCTGCCGGCCGATATCGACGCCATCCTGGCGGCGCGCGCGGCGCCGAAGCCGGTGCCGTCGGTGGTGGCCAGGTCGATCGATACGCCGGCCGACAGCGAACCGGAAATGCGCGCCGTGGTGCAGCCTGAAATCACTGCGCTGTCAGCGGTCGATGCCACCGTGGCCGCGCCCGCGCCAGCGGCGCTGGCCACCGGCTTCTACCTGCAGCTGGGCGCCTATTCGCGTGCGGACAATGCGGAAGCGGGCCGCGCGCAACTGGCGCCGTATGCGCAAACGCTGGGCCATCTCGATGTGGTGCCGGCCGGTCCCTTGTTCCGCCTGTACGGCGGACCGTTCACGAGCCGCGCCGATGCGGCGCGCGCGGCGGCCAGCCTGCCGGCGTCGGCGGGTGTCAAACCGATCGTCATCGAAAGATAAGCGTAGGTCGGATGAGGCGCAAGGCGCCGTAATCCGACGCGATTGTCATTTACAGGAGCGCAGTTCCTGCTCCGGAAACTGCGCCTTGATTTTTTCTAGCCGCGCGCGCGTGGCGGCGTCGAGGTCGCGGAACTGGTAAGCGAACTGCTTGCTGGCGCTGTAGCGCGGCGCGACCCGGGCGCTGTGCACGCCTTGCTTGTTGAGCGATGCCAGCTGGTTCTGCGCGCTCGTTTCCGACTTGAATACACCCAGTGAAATGCCCCAGCGCAGCGGGCTGCTTTCGTTCATGATGAAATAGTTCGTCACGCCCAGCTGCTTCAATTCGCCGGCCTTGCGGTCGGCGCCTTCCTTGCTGCCCTGCGGCGGGATGTACACCATGTAGCTGGAGATATCCTGGCCGGCCACGTTGCGGCGCGATTGGCGGTCGCCCAGGTCCAGCGCGGCCACTTGCGCTTCGAAGCGGCGGCCATCGGCCAGCAGGAAATTGCCCACTTCCGTGCACGCGTACGATGTCGGCGCCGCAGGTGCTGCCGCTGCCGGCTTCGCCGCCTGGTCGGCCGCTGGCGGCGCGGCGGGCGCCGTGGCCTGCTCCTGCGTCAGCAAGGTGAGCTTGCCGGCCTGCAGCTGGTTTTTCAGGCGTGCCGGCTCGCGCGTCTCGGTGCGAAAACTGCCCAGATAACCCTGGCCGATGGCCAGCACCAGCAGGTTGACGCCGGCCAGCAGCCAGAAGACGAATTTCAGCATACGTGGTTTCCTTGTGTTCCTGCGGCCCCGGCGCGCGCGGCCGCCTGCAGGCCGAGCATGACGATATTGTCGACCAGGTGCAGCGGTACCGCCAGCGCCAGGGCCGGCGCGATGCGCGGCGCGGCGCCGCCCGACAGCAGGCAGGCGCTGGCGCCGTGCATGCGCACGGCCCGTTCGATGGCGCCCGCCTGGGCCGCCAGGCAGCCCGAAAGGATGGCGTCGTCCGTGTTGTCGGCAAAGCCGGCCGGCAGGGCGGCGTCGCTGGCGATTTGCGGCAGCTGCGCCGTGTTGCGCGCCAGCGAACTGGCCATCAGTCCCAGTCCCGGCAAGATCATCCCGCCGAGGAAAACGCCATCTGCCGTGACGGCGTCGATGGTGGTGGCGGTGCCGCAATTGGCGACGATGACGGCCTGGCCCGGCGCCAGCGCCTGCGCGCCGATGGCGGCGGCAAAGCGGTCGCAGCCCAGCTGCGACGGCGCGCGGTAGCCATTTGTCAGGCCCGCCAGCTGCGGCAGCGAGACAAAGTCGCGGGCGGCGACGGGCAGCATGGCGCGCAGGCGCGTGCCGATATTGGCGCCGGCCACGTTCGACAGCAGCGCTTCATGGATGGCCAGTGGCGCCCACTGCGCGGCCAGGGTGTCGATCTGCGCATGTGCGACGGCGCCGCTGGCCAGCCAGCCGCCGGCGGCACTATCGGGGGCCACGAGTGCCCATTTGATGCGCGTATTGCCGGCGTCGATCAGCAGCAGCATGCGCTTACTCCCCCAGCAGGCGCAAGGATACGTCGCCGGACACGACTTCCTGCAGGCCGCCATCGGTACGCAGCAGCAGGCGGCCCAGGTGATCCACGCCGGCCGCCACGCCTTGCTGCAGCAACTGGCCGTTGTCGAGGATTTTCACGTGCTGGCCCTGCCACGCGTGCAGCAGATTCCAGCGCTCCGTGAACGGCGCAAAGCCCGTGTCGTCGAATTCGGCCAGCACGCCGGCCAGGCGGCTCAAGAGGGCCGCCACCAGGGTATTGCGCTCCATCTGCGCCAGCCAGGGCACGGCCGAGACGCTGCGCCCGATCTGCCGTTCCAGCGCATCGGGCATCAGCAGATTGATGCCGCAGCCGATCACGGCCCACACGGCACCATCGGCCGCCTGCTGCGTCTCGACGAGGATGCCGGCCAGTTTATGGCCATCCTTGAGCAGGTCGTTCGGCCACTTCAGCTGCACCGGCACGCCCAGCGAGGACATGGTTTCGGCCAGCGCCACGCCGACGGCCAGCGGCAATCCCACCAGCTGGTGCAGCGGTCCCTTGAAACGCCAGGCCAGCGAGAACATCAGGCTGGCGTCCGGCTGCGACACCCACGGCCGTCCGGCGCGCCCCCGTCCGGCCGTCTGCTGGCCGGCGATACGCAGGGTGGGGCCGGCCAGGGTGGCGCAGCGCGCCAGCAGGTCGGCGTTGGTCGATCCCGTTTCGTCGACCACTTCGATGGCCACATGGGAGGCGCCCGTGGCGCAATGGGCGGCGATGGCCGCGCTGTTCAAGTCTGAGTGCTTCGTCATGATGGTCAGTTCAGTTGCGTGCCTTGTGCGGCGCATTCGCGAAGGCCCGGTCGTACACGGCATTGGGCAGCGCGCGCAGCAGCTTGGCGACGACGCCCATCTGCCACGGGATCACGCGGTAGCTGTCGCCGTCGGCGATGGCGCGCGCGGCGCGTGCGGCGAATTTTTCGGCCGGCATCAAAAAGGGCATGCGGTAGGCATTGTGGCGCGTCATCGGCGTGTCGATGTAGCCGGGCGTGATGGTGACGACCTTGATGCCGGCCGGTTTCAATTCCAGGCGCAGCGATTCGCAGTAGCTGATGACGGCCGCCTTCGAGGCGCTGTAGGCTTCGGCGCCGGGCAGGCCGCGGATGCCGGCCACGCTGCCGATGCCCACCAGGCGCCCGCTGCCCTGGTTTTTCATGGCGGCGATGAAGGGCGCGAAGGTGGCGACGGTGGCCGTGACGTTGATGGCGATCAGGCGCGCGAAGGCGTCCAGGTCTTCCGCGTGTTCGCTCAGGGTGCCGTAGGATACGCCGGCGCTGGCGATGACGACGTCGATGCCGCCGGCATGGGCGATGAAGTCATCGGCCGCGCTTTTCAGGGCGGCGTGGTCGCACACGTCGACGGCGTAGGCGCGGTGGCGTTCAGGGTGGGGCAGGGAAGCGATCAGTTGCTGCAGGGTGTCGCCGCGGCGGGCCAGCAAGCCCAGCTGGGCGCCCTGGTGCGCGTACCGCAGCGCCAGGGCGGCGCCCAGTCCGCTCGACGCGCCCGTGATGAATACGCTGTAAAGCACGCGTTGCATCAGGCGATGCCCGGGCGCGCCAGGGAAGTGGCCATGCTTATTTCTTTTCCGCTTTGGCTTTCGCGACCAGCACGTCCATCACGGTGAGCGCCTGGGCGTTCAGCTGCTCTTCGTTCTTGGCCGACTTGCTGCCCTGGTCGGCTTGCGAAGGCGACGTGATGTAGCGGCCATCGATGGCGATCATGGGCCAGAACGTCACGTTATAGCCTTGCATCATGGCGTCCGCGCGGCGCACGCGGGCCGAGATGCCCATGGAACGGTAGGTGTCGATGAACTTCTGGCGATCCACGCCCTGCTTGGCGACGAAGTCGAAGACGGCGTCGTCGGTGTTCAGACGGTTGCGTTCCACGTGCATGGCGTGGAAGACGCTGGTGTGCAGCTTGTCGACCAGGCCCATGGCTTGCAGGGTGAAGAACAGCCGCTGCTGCGGCGCCACGCTCTCGTCGCGCGACACGTGCACGCGCTTGAAGACGATGTTGTCGCCCTGTTTCTTGACCCAGGCCGCCAGTTGCGGTTCGAGCACGTTGCAATGCGGGCAGTAATAGGCGAAGAACTCCGTCACTTCGATCTTCTTGCCCGATTCCGTCGCCTGCGGCGTAGGCAGGGTTTCGTACTCGACGCCGTTCTTCGGGTCGGCCGGCGAGGCCGATGCGCCCATGGCGGCCGTGCACAGTGCGGCGGCGATCAGGATGTTCTTCAGAAAACGCATGCTGGTTCCTTATTTTTGGTTACGGACGACGGCGACATCGATGCCGTTTTCAGACAGTTTGGTGCGCGCGCGGTTCATCGCTTCGAGCTGGTTGAACGGCCCGATGCGCACGCGGTGCAGCACGCCGGCATCGGTGCTGCGGTCGCTGATGGCCGCTTCGAAGCCGAGCAGCGCCAGTTTGCCGCGCGTGCTTTCGGCATCCGACATGTCGTGGAAGGCGCCGGCCTGCAGATAATAAATCCATTTGTCGCTGGCTGCATCGGCCTTGGCCTCTTTCACGTCGGCCTTCGCTTGCGGCGCGGGTGCCGCGGCCGGCGTTTTCGGCGCCGGCTTGTCTTTCAACGTACCGATCAATTCCTGCAGCGCGTCCGGTGGCGGCGCCTTCGGCTGCTGCGCTGGAGCGGGCGCTGGCGCCGGTGCGGCCGGCTGCGTCGGCGTGACGATCTCGCGAGGCTCCTTGGAGAAGTCGCGCGCCGCTTCCTTGGCCGCTTCCTTGTTGCCGTACATCGGCTTGTTCGGGTCGGCGATCTGGCCGGCCGTCGGTTCGGCCGATTTGCCGGCCTTGCCCGACTTGTCGGTGAACGGCGAGGCGCCCTTGGTGATCACCAGGGCGACCACGACGGCGATGCCCAGGCCGATGACCAGGCCGATGATGATGCCGACCAGGGTATTGCCCTGCTGGCGCCGGGTCGAAGAGAAGCGGGAAACATTAGGGGAAGCGTGACTCATTGACGGTTTGACCTTCGCGATTACATTTTGTTTGGCGCGGACACGCCGATCAGTGCCAGGCCGTTGCGCAGTACCTGGCGCGCGGCGATGACGAGAGCCAGACGGGCCATCTTGACGGCTTCGTCCTCGACCAGTACTTTTTCGGCGAAGTAGAAGCTGTGCAGGTTGGCGGCCAGGTCGCGCAGGTAGAAGGCGACTTGGTGCGGTCCCAGTTCCGCTTGCGCGCGCGCCAGCATTTCCGGGTAGGCGGCCAGGGTCGCCAGCAGGGTCGCTTCGGTCGGCGCCGTCAGTGGAGAAAGGTCGACGTTGGCGACAGTGCTTGCATCGCCGCCCCAGTTTTCCAGGATGCGGCAGATGCGCGCATGCGCATACTGCACGTAATAGACGGGATTTTCATCGGTGGTTTTCAGCGCCACGTCGACGTCGAAGACGAATTCCGTGTCGGCCTTGCGCGAGATCAGGAAGAAGCGCACGGCGTCGCGGCCCTTGGCGATGTCGCCGCCGCCCGACCATTCGATCAGGTCGCGCACGGTCACGTAGGAGCCGGCGCGCTTCGAGATCTTGACCTCTTCGCCGTCCTTCATGACGGTGACCATCTTGTGCAGCACGTAGTCGGGGTAGCCTTGCGGGATGCCCATGTCGACCGCCTGCAGGCCGGCGCGCACGCGCGCGATGGTGCCGTGGTGGTCGCTGCCCTGGATATTGATGGCCTGCACGAAGCCGCGCTGCCATTTCACCAAGTGATAGGCCACGTCCGGCACGAAATACGTGTAGGTGCCATCCGTCTTGCGCATCACGCGGTCCTTGTCGTCGCCGAAGTCGGTGGTGCGCAGCCACAGCGCGCCATCCTGCTCGTAGGTGTGGCCCGCCTTGATCAGGGTGTCGACGGCGCTGTTGACCTTGCCGTCCGCGTACAGCGACGATTCCAGGTAGTAATTGTCGAACTTCACGCCGAAGGCCTGCAAGTCGATGTCCTGCTCGTTGCGCAGATAGGTGACGGCAAACGGGCGGATCGAATCGATGTCTTCCACGTTGCCATTGGCCGTGGCAGGCTGGCCATCGCTGGCCGAGACGGTCTTGCCGGCCTTGAAGTCGTTGGCGATGTCGGCGATGTAGTCGCCGTTGTAGGCGGACTCGGGCCATTCGGCGTCGCCGGGCTTGAAGCCGCGCGCGCGCGCCTGCACGGAGTTGGCCAGGGTCTGGATCTGCACGCCCGCGTCGTTGTAATAGAACTCGCGCGTCACTTGGTAGCCTTGCGCGTCGAACAGCGAGGACAGGGCGTCGCCCAGGGCTGCCTGGCGGCCGTGGCCCACGTGCAGCGGACCGGTCGGGTTGGCCGACACGAATTCCAGGATCACTTGCTTGCCGGCGCCTGCAGCGCTGCGGCCATAGCCGTCGGCTTCGCTCAGGATGGTTTTCACCACGGCCTGCTTGGCGGCGGCGGACACGCGTACGTTGATGAAGCCGGGACCGGCGATTTCCACTGCCTCGACGAGGCCCTTGCCGGCCGGATTGGCCAGTACGGCCGTCACGATGGTTTGCGCCAGTTCGCGGGGATTCTGTTTCAGCTGCTTGGCCAGTTGCATGGCGATATTGCAGGCGACGTCGCCATGCGATGCATCGCGTGGTCGCTCGAGCACCACGGTAGGCTCGAGCGTAGTGCCGGCCAGGACTGGAGCGAGGGCGGCCTGGAACAGGGCGATGATTTCTTGTTTCTGTTGGGCGAGCATGAGCAGGATGGCGGTGGAACCGCGTTAAGAATGAATAGAATGTATCGAAAAGCAAAACGGACGGCCATGACATTGCCGCCCAGACTGCGTTAATTATACTGGTTTGCCGCCGGGAACAATACGCCAGCCGGCAGTGTTCCCGTGCCGGCGTGTTTCACGATATTATCAGGACAGCATGCCCATGTTGGTGCACGAAAACATCAGCATGGCGCATTCTGCTTGTATATATGCAGTTTTTTGCTGCAATTTACAGGTATCGCTGCAATCGCCTGGGTCAGAGGGCGCCACAAACGCTACAATCGACCCTTTATTGATGACGCGCGGCCGCGACTTTGCCTTCATGCAGCCCGCCGCGCGCAGCCACACCGGATAACTATGAACAAGCGCCCCACGCTGAAATTGAAAACCAAGCCGGCGCCAGGCCAGGCTCCTGCCGCGCCGAAGTTGCGTCCCAGCTACCATCCCGACCTGAAACCGGTCTTGCAGCCAGGCTTCCAACCCGATTTGCGTGCCGACTCGCTGGCGTTTTGCCTGCTGGGCGCGGCCAATGCCGTGGCGCAAGTGCGCACGGGCACGGCCCTGCCGCAGGCCCTGGCCAAGGTATTTACGCAATCGAACGCCAGCCCGCAGGCGCGCGGCGCCATCCAGGATATTTCCTACCGCACCATGCGCCAGCTGGGCCGCAGCGAAACCCTGGTCGGCCTGATGACGTCGAAGGCGCCCGAGCCGCCCATGCTGGCGGCCCTGCTGTGCTGCGCGCTGTCCCTGATGTCGGCCGAACCGGGCGAACAGCCGTACGAAGAATTCACGGTGGTCGACCAGGCCGTCACGGTCGCCACCTCGCACCCTGACCTGGCGCACGCCAAGGGCATGGTCAACGCCGTGCTGCGCCGTTTCTTGCGCGAGCGCAAATCCTTGCTGGAAGCGGCCCTGCAGCAACCGTTGGCGCAATGGAATTATCCGCAGTGGTGGATCGATTCGCTGCGCCTGGCCTATCCGCGCGACTGGCAAGCCATTCTGACGGCGGGCAACGCCGTGCCGCCATTGACCCTGCGCGTGAACCGCCGCAAGAGCACGGTGGAAGCGTACCTGGCCGTGCTGGCCGAGGCGGGCATTGCCGCGCGCCAGGTGGGACCGTTCGCCGTGCGCCTGGACAAGCCGATCGGCGTGGCTCTGATTCCCGGCTTCGAGCAGGGCGTCGTCTCCGTGCAGGATGCGGGCGCACAACTGGCCGCGCCGCTGCTGGACTTGCAGGACGGCATGCGCGTGCTCGATGCCTGCGCCGCGCCGGGCGGCAAGACCTGCCACATCCTCGAACTGGCCGATGTACACGTGACCGCCATCGACGCGGACGCCAAGCGCTTGCCGCGCATCGCGGAAAACCTCGAGCGCCTGGGCCTGGACGCGACACTGAAGGCGCAGGATGCGCAATCGAGCGCGTGGTGGGACGGCCAGCAGTTCGACCGCATCCTGGCCGACGTGCCGTGCACTGCCTCGGGCATCGTGCGCCGCCACCCCGATATTCGCTGGTTGCGCCGCAAGGGCGACGCGTTCCAACTTGCAACACTTTCATCTAAAATTCTGGACAACCTGTGGCAGATGCTGCGCCCCGATGGTAAATTGCTGTTCGTGACATGTTCATTGTGGCCGCAGGAGTCAGAGGCACAGGCGGCGGCATTTGCGGTGCGCAATAATGCGATCCGATTGACAGCGCCTGGCCAGCTGTTGCCGACTGGCAGCGCGGAGCAGGACCATGACGGTTTGTTCTATGCGCTATTCCAAAAAAATGCGGCTTGAGCGATTCGTCGATACTTATCCTACGGACACTACCGGCACACTTGTGACAACACGACTCTTCCGACTCCTGGCCCTGCTGCTGATGCTGGCATGTACCATGCCGCGCGCGCATGCGGCCGATATGGTCGAGATCACCCGTGCCTACATCGAAGCTGGCGAAGAGGGTTACAAGCTGGCCGCCACGTACTCGTTCGAGCTCAATCACGACCTCGATGATGCCGTGCAGCACGGCGTGCCGCTGTATTTCACGACGGAAATCGAACTGACCCGGCCCCGCTGGTACTGGTTCGATGAAAAAGCCATCGTGGCGCGCCAGACCAGCAAGCTGTCGTACAACGTGCTCACGCGCCAATATCACGTCTCGGGCGGGGGCTTGCAGCAAAGCTTTCCCACGCTCGACGATGCGCTGTTCCTGATCCGCCGTCCCAGCCGCTGGCTGGTGGCGCGGCGCGGCGAGCTGAAAGTGGGGCAGACGTATAACGTCACCTTGCGCATGGGCATGGACCGCGACTACCTGCCCAAGCCGATACAGGTCAATGCCTTCAATAACAGCGACTGGCGCCTGGCTTCGAATAAAAAAACCTTCTTGTATACGGCGGAGTAGTGAGTCAAGCATTGCGCTATCTGCTGGTGGTGGGCGGCGGCATTGTCAGTATCCTGCTGTTCCTGCTCGCGTCGGCTTCCGACAATTCCGGCTTTTTCGACCGTTACTACACCTGGCTGCTGGGGCTGAACGCGGCCGTTGCCGTGTCGCTGCTGGCGCTGGTGGGCATTTCCCTGGGCCGCCTGTATGCGCGCTACAAGAGCGGCAAGTTCGGCTCCAAGCTGATGACGCGCCTGGTGATGCTGTTCGCCGCCGTCGGCATCCTGCCCGGCCTCGTGATTTTCCTCGTCTCCGTACAATTCGTTTCCCACTCCATCGAGTCCTGGTTCAACGTCAAGATCGAAGCGGCGCTGGAATCGGGGATTGAGCTGGGCCGTGCCGGCCTCGATGCGGCCCTGGTCGAGCTCGACCACCGGGGCCACAAGGCCGTCGAAGAAATGGGCGCCGACCCGGTGGCCGGCCCTGCCGTGCTGACGAGTTTGCTGCGCGAAGAGGGCATGCAAAACGCCATGCTCGTCAGCGGCGACGGCGTGCTGCTGGCCAGCGCGGGGCCGCACAGCGCGGCCGACTTGCCGACGCCGGCCATGCTGGTGCAGGCGGCCTCGCCGGCCGGCTATGCCTCGGCCGAAGGAGGGCTGGAATTGCACGACGACGGCACGGAATCGGGCGGCGGCGGTTTCCGCTCGGGCCTGCCAGCGTCGCTGGAAACGGCGGCCAGCCTGCGCCTGCGCGTGCTGGTGGCCGTGCCGGGCCCGTCCGTTTCGCCCCGCTACCTGCAACTGCTGCAGGCCGTGCCGCCCAAGCTGGCGACGAACGGCGAGGTGCTGCGCGCCGCCTACAGCGAATACAAGGAACGTTTCGTCGCGCGCGTGGGGCTGCGCAAGATGTACATGGAAATCCTCACCTTGACCTTGCTGCTGGCCATCTTTGGCGCCATCGGCAGCGCCTTCCTGATCGCAGGCAACCTGGCCCAGCCCCTGCTGCTGCTGGCCGAAGGCACGCGCGCCGTGGCCGAGGGCGACCTGTCGCCGCGCCCCATCGTCGCCACCAAGGATGAACTGGGCACCCTGACGCAGTCGTTCAACATCATGACGCGCCAATTGCTCGATGCGCGCACGGCCGTGGAAAGCAACCGCGCCGCCCTGCAAAATGCGAAGGCCCATCTGGAATCGGTGCTGGCGAACATGTCGGCCGGCGTGATGGTGCTCGATGGCGATTTCAAACTGGTCACCTGCAATGAATCGGTCGAGCGCATCCTCCAGCATTCGGGCATGAGCATGGTGGGCCAGCCGCTGGCGCATATTGCTGGAATGGAAGAGTTTGGCGGCGCCATCATCAGCGCCTTCACGGCGCAAAGCGCGCAATCGGCATCGGGCCGCAACCAGCAGCGCCTGCACTGGCAGCGGCAGATCGAGATTCCGCGCCGCGTGGGCAGCAGCGCCGACGAGCATGACATCACCTTGCTGGCGCGCGGCTCGCGCCTGCCGCTGGAGTCGGGCAGCGGCTACATCGTCGTCTTCGATGATATATCCGACGTGATTTCCGCGCAGCGCTCGATCGCCTGGGGCGAGGTGGCGCGCCGCCTGGCGCATGAAATCAAGAATCCGCTCACGCCGATCCAGCTGTCGGCCGAGCGTCTGCAGATGAAGCTCGAAGGCAAGCTGGAGCAGCCCGACGCCGACTTGCTCAGCCGCGCCACCACCACCATCGTCAAGCAGGTCGATGCGATGAAGCGCATGGTCGACGACTTCCGCGACTATGCGCGCACGCCGCCGGCCGTGCTCGTACCGCTGCGCCTGAACGAGCTGATCGAAGAGATATTGAACCTGTACCTGCGCGGCGACGATGGCGACATCATCCACCCGCTGCTGGCGCCGAATCTGCCGATGGTGATGGGCGATCCGACCCAGTTGCGCCAGGTGATCCATAACCTGCTGCAGAACGCGCAGGACGCCATGGCCGACCTGCCGCCGGACTCGGCGCATCCGCGGATTGACGTAAGGACGGAAGCAATTCATTATCGCAGTGCGGACGGCGGCGTGAATATCGCCGTGCGGCTGGCCATCACGGACAATGGGCCTGGTTTCGCGCCAAAAATCCTGGCGCGCGCCTTCGAGCCCTATGTGACGTCGAAGGCCCGCGGCACGGGCTTGGGCCTGGCGATGGTAAAGAAAATTATCGATGAACACGGCGGACGCATCGATATCGAGAACCGGGTCGACGGCAATGGCGCTTCGGTGGTCATTTTGCTGTTAAAGTTAGCTCCCGACACTCCTGCCCAGGAATTCCTGGCGTGAGGGTCTGGTTTAGTATTTAAAACACTAATAAAATCATAGCTGTCCGCCGTGTACATCTTGTGCGCGTCGGCCGGCGAAATGAGGAAGGCAAGACACGAATGGCAAACATACTCGTAGTGGATGATGAAATGGGTATCCGTGAGTTGCTCTCGGAAATTCTGGGCGACGAAGGACATGCTATCCAGCTGGCCGAAAATGCGCAGCAGGCGCGCGAAGCGCGTGCCGCCGGTGCGCCGGATCTGGTATTGCTGGATATCTGGATGCCCGACACCGATGGCGTCACCTTGCTCAAGGAGTGGCAGCGCGATGGCTTGCTGACCATGCCGGTGATCATGATGTCGGGCCACGCCACCATCGATACGGCGGTCGAGGCGACGCGTATCGGCGCCATGAACTTCCTGGAAAAACCGATTGCCTTGCAAAAACTGCTGAAAGCAGTCCAGCAAGGCTTGACGCGGGCACAGGAAACCGTGCGTGCGCCGAGCGTGGCGCCCCGTCCCGCGGCGCCCGTGGTGGCCGAGGAAAGCAGCCATCCCGTGCCCAGCTTTGGCGGCAGCGCGCCGCAACAGCTGATGGTGCGCCCAGGCATCGCCGTACCGGCGGTGGCCGAAGGCCATGGCTACAACCTGTCATTCGACTTGCCGCTGCGCGAGGCGCGCGATGCGTTCGAACGCATGTATTTTGAACACCACCTGGGCCGCGAAGGCGGCAGCATGACCCGCGTGGCGGAAAAAACGGGCCTTGAGCGTACCCATTTGTACCGCAAGCTGAAACAGCTGGGCGTCGAACCGGGCAAGCTGGCCAAGAAAGGCCTGTGACGGCAGCCGCAAGGCATCCGACGCCGCTGACCCTGGTCAGCGGTGGCCGCGCCGCCGAGCGCGAAGCGGCCATCGCGCAAGCCTTGCAGCCTGACCAAGCGACCGCCGTGATCCTCGAGGGGCTCGCCGACGGCAACGCCATCCTGGCCGACCTGGCCGGACAAAATTCCCCTTCTCCATCGTTTCCACTGCAACTGTTGCGCATCGCGCCCGGTTGCCTGTGCTGCAGCGGCAATCTCGTATTGCGTGTAACATTAAATCGTCTGCTGCGCCATCCGCCCGCGCGCCTGTTCATCAGCCTGGCCGACGCCTCGCACATCGAACAGCTGCGCACCTGGCTGACCGCCAGTCCCTACGATGTCCTGCTGGCGCTGGAAGCAGACTTGCTTGTTTCCTCAACGTAGCTTCCTGATCGTCTTACCGCAGTCGCAGTTTGCATCTCGTTACAACTCTGTAGCCCGCAGGGTGGCCCGGTCGCTTGAAATGGCGGCGTAGGGACCCCACCTCTGTCCTGAAACCGCAAGAGTTTCTCTTGCTTGAGCGAAGGATGCAAAATGAACCTGATCTATAACAGCGAACAATATAGCGTCGTGGAATTCGGCGTCGATGGCGACCTGGAAGCCCTGCGCTTCGGCGGCTATGAAATCGTCGACAAGGGGGGCAAGCGGGAAACGTTTATCGCCGGCATCCTTGCGCAACACTTTCGCCGCGACGTCACGGAATTGATCGCCAGCGAACCCAGCATGGAAGAGATCGATGAATTTTTGGGCAGCTACGATTCCCTCATGAGCCAGCCGGTCCTGTTGCACTAATGTGATGGGCATCGCCGCCATACCAATCCGCCAGATGGCGTGGTATGGTGGCCGTGTTATCCAGCTGCAAACAGACCATGTGCCAACTTCTCGGAATGAATTGCAATGTCCCCACGGACATTGTCTTTAGTTTTACCGGCTTCGCCATGCGCGGCGGCCATACCGATACCCACCATGACGGCTGGGGCATCGCCTTTTTCGAGGGCGCCGGCGTGCGCCATTTCGTCGACCACCAGGCGGCCATCGCCTCGCCCGTGGCCGAACTGATCAAACGCTATCCGATCAAGTCGCGCAATGTCATCGCGCATATCCGCAAGGCCACGCAAGGCCAGGTGGCGCTGGAAAACTGCCACCCTTTCGTGCGCGAACTGTGGGGCCGCTACTGGGTCTTTGCCCACAATGGCGATTTGAAGGAATTTCATCCCGTGCTGACGGGCAGTTACCGCCCCGTCGGCTGCACGGACAGCGAACTGGCCTTCTGCTACCTGCTGCAGGAGCTGCATGCGCGCTTTGGCGATGCCCCGCCGGCCTTGCCGCAATTGCATGCGGCGCTGGCGCAATTGTTGCCCAGCATCGCGGCCCACGGCACGTTCAACATGATGCTGTCGAGCGGCGAGGCCCTGTTTGCCCATTGCTCGACCAGCTTGCACTATCTGGTGCGACAACATCCGTTCCCAACTGCTAAACTCTCCGATGAAGACCTGAGCGTGGACTTTTCCCAGGTAACGACGCCCCAGGACAGAGTGGCCGTGATCGTTACCCAGCCGCTGACGACGAATGAACAATGGACGGCGTTTGCGCCCGGCGAATTGAAATTATTTGTCGACGGGGTGGTGCAAGACACGCCGGCGGCCTAATTTGTTGACGACAATAAACTGGATTGCTGCCAAAATACCCACAGCGCGGGCGGAATTCAGCTAAAGTATTGTCAATAGTGAACCTTGATGCGGGCGCGGCGCGGCCGGTGTCACTCGACGTGATTGATGAAGAGTTAATGATCGATATTTCCAGCAACGACATCACCCCGAAACCCTTGCGCGTGCGCGAGTTCTATCTGGGTCGACAACCTATCCTCGACCGCAACCAGGCCCTGTTCGGCTATGAGTTGCTATTCCGCAACGCTCCGGTCGGCCCCGCCAACATTACCAGCGACCTGTCCGCCACGGCGTCCGTGATCGCCCACGCTTCCCAGCTGGGCATGGAAAAGGTCATCGGCGACGCGCTCGGTTTCGTCAACGTCGATGCCGACGTGATCATGAGCGACATCTTCGTCTTCCTGCCGCGTGAAAAAGTCGTGCTGGAAATCGTCGAATCGATGCCCGTCACGCCGGAAGTGCGCGCGCGCATCAGCGAACTGGTGGGCCATGGCTTCACCTTCGCGCTGGAAAACGTCGTGTCCGATACGTCGCAAGTGCAGGAACTGCTACCGCTGGTGCAATACGTCAAGATGGACATGAGCACGGTCGACCCGAAGGTGCTGGCAGCGCTGGCACCCCGTTTCAAGCAGGAAAACAAGAAACTGGTGGCGGAAAAGGTCGAAACGCGCGAAGAATTCAAGTCGGGCCTGGACCTGGGCTTCGATTACTTCCAGGGTTATTACTTTGCCAAGCCCGCCATCATGACGGGCAAGAAGCTGTCGCCATCGCAACTGGCCGTCATGGAACTGATGACCCTGGTGACGTCGGACGCCGACAACATGGAAATCGAGCGCGCCATCAAGCGCGACGTGTCGCTGGCCCTGAACCTGCTGCGCCTGGTCAATACGCCAGCCGTGGGCGCGCGCCAGCGCATCGATTCGCTGAGCCAGGCCGTCACCGTGCTGGGCCGCCGCCAGCTGCAGCGCTGGCTGCAAATCATGCTGTACGCGGAACCAAGCAAGCGCGGCCATAGCATGACGCCGCTGCTGATGCTGGCCACCACGCGCGGCCGTTTGCTCGAATTGCTCGCGCATAAACTGCGCCCGAACCACGCCCACTCGGCCGATATCGCCTTTACGGTCGGCATCATGTCCCTGATGGATACCTTGTTCGGCGTGCCGATGTCGGAAATCCTGAACCAGATCGAAGTGATCGACGAAGTGGCCGAAGCGCTGCTGTCGCGCGAAGGCTTCTACGGCGACCTGCTGCGCCTGGCCGAATGCATCGAGCGCATCGAAGACATGGAAGGCGAGATCGTCCCGACCTTGCGCGACCTGGCCATGTCGCCGGATGACCTGGTGGAGCTGGAAATGGCGGCCTACGAATGGAGCGATAACGTCGTCCGTTACGCACTGTAGGTCGGATTAGCGCGGCCGCCAGGCCACGCGTAATCCGACAACATTGTTGGCGATGACTGTGGTGTCGGATTACGCGCAAGCGCTAATCCGACCTACGCGACCCGTCAAAAACAGCCCTGCACGGCGACGCCGTAGCAGGGCTTTTTTACGCCGCTACGCTGCCGCACCAGGCCAGTGCTTGTGCAGCTCGGGGTCGGTGCGCAGTTCCCACAGGGCCAGCACGACGACGGCGATGCCGACGAGCAGCTCGTTCCACATGACGACGCGCTGATCGGCCAGCCGCAATACCCACGGCGAGGCGGCCACCCAGACGCCGACGAGCAGGTTGACGACGACGGCCCAGAAATAGGTCTTGTACAAGTCGAAGGCGGCCAGCACGGCGATCACCAGGCCCGAGACAATGGCGTTCATCATCTGCGGCGAGCCTTCGGGATAGGAAAAGGCCCAGGGCGAGACGATCAGCCATAGGCCCAGCAACAGGATCACCTGATCCTGCCAGCGTTTCAATTTGAAGTTGGTTGCCATATATCCTCCTTAGCCAGTCAGGGAACGGGCCGGAGCGGGCATGCAGCATGCCGGCCGGCATACTGCGTTAGTGCGCCGCGGCGCGCGAAAAGTTCCGCGCGCCGCAGGCCAAGGCGATGGCGTTACGACAGGTTCGGCGACAGCCAGCGTTCCACGTCTTCGATGCTGGCGCCACGGCGCTTGGCCATGTTTTCCACCTGGTCCATGCCGATCTTGCCGACGACGAAGTATTTCGACTCCGGGTGGGCAAAATAGAAGCCGGACACGGCCGCGCCGGGGAACATGGCATACGATTCCGTCAGCTGCATGCCGATTTCCTCGGCCTGCATGACCTCGAACATTTCTTTCTTGACGGTATGTTCCGGGCAGGCCGGGTAGCCGGGCGCCGGGCGGATGCCAACGTATTTTTCAGCGATCATGTCGTCGTTGCCCAGCTGCTCGTCCGGCACATAGCCCCACAAATCCTTGCGCACGCGCTCGTGCAGGTATTCGGCGAAGGCCTCGGCCAGGCGGTCGGCCAGCGATTTCAGCATGATGGACGAGTAATCGTCGTGCGCATCCTCGAAGCGCTTTTCGTATTTCTCGATACCGAGGCCGGACGTCACGGCAAACATGCCGATGTAATCCTTGACGCCCGATGCCTTCGGCGCGATGAAGTCGGCCAGGCACTGGTTCGGACGCTGCACGCCGTCGACCACGGGTTTGACGCCCTGCTGGCGCATGCCGTAATACGTGAACGCCACGGTACTGCGCGTATCGTCCGTGTACACCTCGATATCGTCGTCATTGATGCTGTTGGCCGGCAGCAAGGAGACGACGCCATTGGCCGTCAGCCAGCGCCCGTCGATGAGTTTTTTCAGCAAGGCCTGGGCTTCCGCGTACACCTTGGTGGCCGCGTCGCCCACCACTTCGTCCGTCAGGATGGCGGGGAAGGGGCCGGCCAGGTCCCAGGTCTGGAAGAACGGACCCCAGTCGATATAGTTGGCCAGGGTGGCCAGGTCGACGTTTTTAAACACGCGCCGGCCGATGAACTTCGGTTTCACGGGCGTGCAGGCGCCGTCGAAGGGTACTACCATGCGGTTGGCGCGCGCTTGCGCCAGCGGCAGGATGGGCAGGGCCTTCTTGTTGGCGTGCTGCTCGCGGATGCGCGCGTAGTCGAGTTCGATGTCTTCCACGTATTTGTCGCGCTGCTCCGGTGTCAGCAGTGACTGCGCGACGGACACGGAACGCGAGGCGTCCGGCACGTAGATCACGGGGCCTTCGTAGTTGTGCGCGATCTTCACGGCCGTGTGGGCGCGGCTGGTGGTGGCACCGCCGATCAGCAGGGGAATCTTGAGCATGCGGAAATGCTCGTCGCGCTGCATTTCCTTGGCGACATACGCCATTTCTTCCAGCGATGGCGTGATCAGGCCCGACAGGCCGATGATGTCGGCGTTTTCCACCTTGGCGCGCGCGAGGATTTCCGAGCACGGCACCATCACGCCCATGTTCACCACCTCGAAGTTATTGCACTGCAGAACGACGGTAACGATGTTCTTGCCGATGTCATGCACGTCGCCTTTGACGGTCGCCATGATGATCTTGCCTTTCGGCTTGGCGACGATGCCCGTGCGCTGTTCTTCCAGCAGCTTTTCTTCCTCGATGAACGGAATCAGATGGGCCACGGCCTGCTTCATGACGCGCGCCGATTTCACCACTTGCGGCAGGAACATCTTGCCCTGGCCAAACAGGTCGCCGACCACGTCCATGCCGGCCATCAAGGGGCCCTCGATCACGTGGATGGGGCGACCGCCATTGTGCAGCAGTTCCTGGCGCGCTTCTTCCGTGTCTTCCACGATGAATTGCGTGATGCCGTGCACCAGCGCGTGCGACAGGCGCTCCTGCACCGTGCCTTCGCGCCAGGCCAGGGTTTGCGCCTCGGCCTTGCCGCCCGCCTTCAGGGTGCCGGCAAATTCGATCATGCGTTCCGTCGAGTCTTCGCGGCGGTTCAGCACCACGTCTTCCACGCGCTCGCGCAGTTCCGGGTCCAGGTTGTCGTACACGCCGACCATGCCGGCGTTGACGATGCCCATGGTCATGCCCGCCTTGATCGCGTGGTACAGGAAGACGGTATGGATGGCTTCGCGGGCCGGATCGTTGCCACGGAAACTGAAGGAGACGTTCGATACGCCGCCCGAGATCTTCGCGTACGGCAGGTTTTCCTTGATCCAGCGCGTCGCGTTGATGAAGTCGACGGCGTAGTTGTTGTGCTCTTCGATACCGGTGGCGACGGCAAAGATGTTCGGGTCGAAAATGATGTCTTCGGGCGGGAAGTCCAGCGCGTCGATCAGCAGGTGGTAGGCGCGCGCGCAAATTTCGATCTTGCGCTCGAAGGTGTCGGCCTGGCCCTTCTCATCGAAGGCCATGACGATCACGGCCGCGCCGTAGCGGCGGCACAGCTTCGCCTGGCGCAGGAATTCCTCTTCGCCTTCCTTCATCGAGATGGAATTGACGATGGCCTTGCCCTGCACGCATTTCAGGCCCGCTTCGATCACCGACCATTTCGACGAGTCGACCATGATGGGCACGCGCGAAATATCGGGTTCCGAAGCGATCAGGTTCAAGAAGCGCGTCATGGCGGCCAGCGAGTCGAGCATCGCTTCGTCCATGTTGATGTCGATCACTTGCGCGCCGTTCTCCACTTGCTGGCGCGCCACGGACAAGGCTTCGTCGTATTGCTCGTTGAGAATCATGCGCGCGAACGCTTTCGAACCCGTGACGTTGGTGCGCTCGCCCACGTTGACGAACAGCGACTCGTCGTTGACGACGAACGGTTCCAGGCCGGCCAGGCGCAAGTCGTGCGATGGGGCCGGCACGGTGCGCGGCGTGTTTTTCGACAGCAATTGACCGATGGCGGCGATGTGCTCGGGCGTGGTGCCACAGCAGCCGCCGGCCATGTTCAAAAAGCCCGCGTCGGCAAATTCGCGCAGCAGGGCGGACGTGTCGGCAGGCAACTCGTCAAAACCCGTGTCGCTCATGGGGTTGGGCAAGCCCGCGTTCGGGTAGATGCAGACGAAGGTGTCGGCGATCTTGGCCAGCTCTTCCGCGTACGGGCGCATCAGGGCGGCGCCCAGCGCGCAGTTCAGGCCGATCGTCAGCGGTTTCGCGTGGCGCACGGAATTCCAGAAGGCGGGCACGGTCTGGCCCGACAAAATGCGGCCCGACGCATCCGTGACGGTGCCGGAAATCATCAGGGGCAGGCGCACGACGCTGGGGTTTTGCTCGTAGAACAGGTCGATGGCGAACAGGGCCGCCTTGCAGTTGAGGGTGTCGAAAATGGTTTCCACCAGCAGCACGTCGGCGCCGCCTTCCACCAGGCCCTGCGTCTGCTGCAGGTAAGCGGCCACCAATTGATCGAAGGTAACGTTGCGCGCGGCCGGGTCATTCACGTCGGGCGAGATCGACGCCGTCTTCGGCGTCGGTCCCAGGGCACCGGCGACGAAGCGCGGCTTGTCCGGCGTGGAATATTTATCGCAGGCGGCGCGCGCCAGCTTGGCCGCCTGCACGTTCATTTCGTAGGCCAGGTGGGCCATGTGGTAATCATCTTGCGCGATCGTCGTGGCGCCGAAGGTATTCGTTTCGATCAGGTCGGCGCCGGCCGCCAGGTAGCGCTCATGGATTTCCTGGATGATGTGCGGCTGCGTCAGGGTCAGCAGCTCATTGTTGCCCTTGACGAACAGTTCGCGCGCGCCGCTGTCGGCCGGCGCGGCGAAATCGATGAAGCGGCCGGCGGGACCGCCACGATACGCTTCTTCGTCGAGCTTGTATTGCTGGATGATCGTGCCCATGGCGCCGTCGAGGATCATGATCCGCTGCGCCAGGATGGCGCGCAAGGAGGCTTCGGTCGGGGACATGGCGGGGATCACGGTATCGTTCATTTCATGCTTTCAATAGGCAAACGGGCGGCGGCGCGGCGACAAGACTGTACGAGGCGGTTGCAGGCCAGCGGGATCAGCTGACGGAGTGTGCCGGCCGGGTAGGCCGGGCAGAAGGTGGCAATCGCCTGATTTCACCGGGTCTAAAATTATACGGCATCAGGCTGCTTTGGTTTTAAGCAAAAGCGGCCGTCCGCCCCACGGCTGGCCTTCTTGCAACACATTGCCTTCCGCCACGACAGCTTCTGAAAATTTCATTCCTGAAAATCTTACTCAAAACGTTAATTCTTCCGCCAAAATTGGCAGGAAGACATGGCCTCTAGGCTGTGGAAAAATTTCCACATTATTTGCGCCATCCCAGCATATTTTTAATGATTTGAATGGCAATAGCTGCAATGGAAAATAATTTTGATTTAAGACAATACAGAGTGACGTGAATAATTCCAAAAATAAAGATTACCAAACAGATACTTTAACTATTATCAAAACCAATTGAATCAAAAGCATTAATAGTTGTCTTTAGGAATCGAATTAACCCATAATATTGGTTCTTCGAAATTACATTCTCACCAAAAGTCACCAATATGTCACATTTCTCCCATGTCCTCCCCGGCCTCGCGCTGTACCAACATGGTTGCCAGCCATGAAAAACCATCTGCTCGTAGCATCGTTTGTCATGCTGGGCCTGTCCGCTTGCGGCGGAGGAGGCGGTGGTGGTGGTGACACCGTGGTGGCAACCACGTCGGGCAATCCCGTCGTGATTCCTGCTGTGATTCCTGCCGTGACGGCCGTCTCGGCGGCGAACGTCGCCGTGGGCGGCAGCCTGGTGGTGACGGGTAGCAATCTGAGCCGCGTGACGGCTTTCCAGGTGGGCGGCGTGAACGTGACCGCCAGCGCCAGCAGCGACAGCAGCGTGACCCTGGCCATGCCGGGCGTGCCGGTCACGGGCGCCTTGAGCCTCGTCAGCGCCAGCGGCACGGCGGCCACCAGCTATAACGTGAACGTGTACCTGCCATTGAGCGTGAGCGGCGTCGCGCCGGCGACGGGTGGCGTCGGTTCCAGCGTGACAATCGCGGGCGGCGGCATGGGCGCTGTGACGGCGGTGCAGTTCGGCAATGGCGCCGCGGCAACACCGCAAAGCCAGACAGCCGGCAGCGTGACGGTGGTGGTGCCTGCGGGCGCGGCAACGGGAGCGCTGACGGTGCGCGGTCCCTACAACGACGTCATCAGCAGCGAACCGTACACGGTCTTGCCCAGCGTGGCAGTGACGTCGGTCACGTCGGCCGTCAACGGCGCGACCTTGTCGGTGACGGTGCAGGGCAGCAATCTCGACCAGGTCAGCGCGGCGACCGTGGGCAGTACGCCGGCCGTCATCGTCAGCGCCACTGCCAGCCAGCTGGTGTTGTCCGCGCCAGCGTCGGCAACGGGGACCGTGATGCTGTCGGCCGCTTCGCGCATCGCCGTGAATGCGGGCACGGTATCGGCCTTTACCCTGGGCAGCATTGATTTCGCGCAGGTACTGAATTTGAACGCCAGCGATGCCGCCTTGCGCCTGACGCGCGGCAAGCCGGCCGCCGTGCGCGTGTCCGTGCTGGCCACGCAGGCGGGCCAGGCCAGCCCGGCCGTGACCTTGAATGCGACGGCCGCCAATGGCAGCAACCTGGGCAGCATCACCATGAGCGGCCCGTCGGTCTTGCCGACAATGAAAAGCGATTACAGTTTCAACGGCAATTTCAGCGCCGTCCTGCCTTCCGGCTGGATTCTGCCCGGCGTGCGCGTGCGCGTGACGGCCGTGGGCAACGACGGTACGCAAGTGAGCCAGGAAGCGGCGCCCGTCGTGGCCAGCGCGGCGAAAATCCACCTGGTGCTGGTACCGCTGAGCACCGACGATGGCGTGGGGCAACTGCCGGACGCCGAGGTGATCCGTACTGCGCTGACCCGCGTGTATCCGTATGCGGCGGAAAATATCAGCATTAGCACGCGCGCCCCACTGAGCGTAACGGGCAGCAGCACGGCCGACAGCTGGTGGAGCCCGACCCTGGAAGCCCTGAACGGCAAGCGTGCCCAGGAAGATAGCGGCGCCTTTTATTATGGCTTCGTGCCGAAAATGTCTTCCACGCGCGCCGCTGGCCTGGCGTACGTCAATTCTCGCACCGATAATGGCGATTTCACGGCGGCGATCGGCCTGGACGCCAGGTTCAACAGCATTGCCTCCGTCGATCCGTTCGGCAATAGCTGGCCTGAATGGCTGACTACGCTGGTGCATGAACTGGGCCACAATCATTCGCTGCAGCACGTTGCCTGCGGCGGCCCGGCTGGCGCGGCCACCGACTACCCGTATGCAAATGGCGACCTGGGCCCGCAACCGCTGTACAACAGCAGCTATGCGGGCAGCATCGGCCAGTTGAGCAAGGCGGTGTATGGCAGCACGCCGATGAAGGATGTGATGAGCTATTGCAGCGGCGCCTGGTTCTCGGACTACAGCTATGTGCGGGTACAGCAATTCCTGGAAAAACGCAGCACGCAGATTGCCGGCAGCAATGTGCTGGCCGCCAGCATGTCCGTGGCCGAGCATGGCTATCTGACCATTTCCGGCCGCATCACGCCATCTGGCGTGGGCCTGCGTCCCGCCGTTGCCTCGTCGGTGCGCATCGGTGCCGCTGTCAGCGGCAGCGGCCATGCTTATACCTTGCGCGTGTTGACGGTGTCGGGACAGACTATCGACTTGCCCTTCGATGGCGTCTCCGTGGCCGACCACGGCGGCAGCGCCATGAGCCATTTCCGCGTCAGCTTCGCCAACCCGGGCGACATCAGCGACGTGCAAGTGCTGCAAAATGGCAAGGCTTTGGCCAAGCTCGAGCGCCCGGCGCGGCGCAGCAAGGCGGCCGCCAACGATGCCACGTTCGATGCGACGCAAAGCGGCGGCAAGCTGGCGCTGGTCTGGAATGCCGAGGCGGAACCGTACGCCGCCGTGCTGCACGTGGCCGCCGATGGCCGCAAGACGGTGGTCGCCAGTGACTTGACGGGTGGCAAAGCCAGCGTCGACGTGAGCGCCTTGCCGGCCGGCGGCCGCTTCGAGGTCAGCCTGTCGTCGTCCGTGGGTGGGCGCCTGATGAAGGTGCAGCGCCGCTAAGCAAGGGCGCTCGATGCAACAAGGGCTTGCCGCGGCAAGCCCTTTTTTATTGGTGCATAAACCGCACAGATCCTGTGCCAGGCGAAGGCTGCCGTTTTACCTTCCGCCTGCCTAGAATGGAGCTTCATCCACTTGCGGAGCATCCCATGCCCATCCTGAACCTGCGTTTGTCCACGCCACCCGATGCGCGCCAGTCGGCCGCCATCGCCGCCACCCTGAGCCAATTGACGGCGCAACTGTTGCACAAGGCGCCCGAACTGACGTCGGTGGCGATCAGCCATCTTGACGCGGCGCACTGGTTCGTCGGCGGGCCATCCTTGCAGGCGCATGGCAAGGCCAGTTTTTTCCTCGATATCCTGATCAGCGATGAAACGAATACGGCGGCGGAAAAGGCCGCGTATATCGCCGCCGTGTTCGCCGCCATGCAGCAGTATCTCGGCGCCGTGCATGACGTCAGCTACATCCACGTGCACGATGCGCGCCAGGCGGCCTGGGGCTACGGCGGCTTGACGCAGCAGTTCCGCGCCGTGCGCAAGGCGCTGCAGCAGCCGTGATCAATCCCAGTGGCGATCTTGATAGTGCCGCACGGAAAAATCGATGAAGGCCCTGACCTTGGGCGACAGCTGGCGGCTGTGCGGATACAGCGCGTACAGGGTGCGCGGCCGCAAGGTGTAGCCGGGCAAGACTTCCACGAGCTGGCCGCTGCGCAGCGCGTCGCGCACGATGAAGGCGGCCGCGCCGGCAATCCCCATGCCGCCCACGGCCGCTTCGCGCAAGGCCACGCTGGTGTTGGCTTGCAGGCTGCCGCGCACGGCCACCTTGTGGGCGGCGCCGTCACCATCGGTGAATGACCATTCCGCCGGCTTGTCGCCGGAGGTGTACATCAGGCAATTGTGCCGGACCAGGTCTTGCGGCGTGGCCGGATGGCCATGGCGGGCCAGGTAGGCGGGCGAGGCGACGGCCACCGTGCGGCTGCTGGCCAGCTGGCGCGCCACCAGGGTGGAATCGGGCAAGCCGCGCGCCAGGCGCAGCGCCACGTCGAAGCCATCGTCGATCAGATCGACGATGCGGTCATTGCAGACGAGATCAATGTGGATGTGCGGATATTGGCGGCTGAAATCGGGCAGCCAGGCGGCCAGTTCCAGGGTGCCGAAGGCCATCGGCGCATTGATGCGCAGGCTGCCGGACGGCTGCGCCTGGTGCATGGCGACGGCGCGGTCGGCCGCGTCGAGGGCGTCGAGGATGTCGCGGCTGGCCAGGTAGTATTCCTGGCCGGCGGCCGTCAGCGCGAAACGGCGCGTCGTGCGGTTGAGCAGTTGGGCGCCCAGCTGGCTTTCCAGCTGGCGCACCTGGCGCGAGACGATGGAGTGGGATATGCCCAGCGCGGCGCCGGCGGCCGTGAAGCTGCCCAGTTCCACGACGCGGCGCAGGGCGCGCAGGGCGGTCAGCTGGTCCATGGGCGCGTCTTGCCGCTATTCAGCGAAACGCTTGCCTTCGAGGGGGAAACCCTTGATGAACTCGGCTGCGGGCAGGCGCTTGCCGCCCGGTTTTTGCAGTTCCGTCAGGCGCAAGGAGCCATTGCCGCAGGCCACGACGATGCCGTGCTGGGCGTCGGCCGCCAGCACCTGGCCAGGCGCTTCCTTGCTGTCCGCTTCGATTACCTCGGCGGCCCAGATCTTGATCGTGGTGCCGTCGACCTGGCCGCAGGCGCCGGGAAACGGATTGAAGGCGCGGATTTTCAGGCCCAGTTCCAGCGCCGACATGCTGAAATCGAGCGCCGCTTCTTCCTTGGCGATTTTCGCCGCGTAGGTGACGCCCGCTTCCGGCTGCGGCACGGCTTCGAGCGGCTGCTGCTGCATCTTGCGCAGGGTCTCGACGATCATCTTGCCGCCCAGGGCGGCCAGCTTGTCGTGCAGAGTGCCGGTGGAGTCGCCCGCTTCGATGGGCATGCGCTCGATGGCCAGCATGGGACCCGTATCGAGGCCTTCTTCCATCTGCATGATGGTCACGCCCGTTTCATCGTCGCCCGCTTCGATGGCGCGATGAATCGGCGCGGCGCCGCGCCAGCGCGGCAGCAAGGAACCGTGGATATTGATGCAGGGTTTGATGTCGAGCGTGCTGCGCGGCAAGATCAAGCCGTAGGCCGCCACCACCATCACGTCGTAGTCCGTGGCCAGCAGGCGTTCGTGGGCCGCTTTCGCTTCGGCGGCGCGCTGCGGGTCCTTGCTGTCCATGCGCAAGGACAGCGGCTGCAGCACCTCGATGCCGTGCTGTTGCGCATACTGCTTGACGGCCGAGGCGTGCAGCTGCATGCCGCGTCCCGCAGGGCGGTCGGGCTGGGTCAGCACCAGCGGAATCTCGAATCCCGCTTCGTGCAAGTCTTTCAGGGCCGTGGCGGCGAATTCAGGCGTGCCTGCGAAGATCACTTTCATATGGTTCCTTGACGTGAGGTGCGCAGGCCCGCGCCCGAAGGCGCCAGGCTGGCGTGGTGTAACGACGACTGTTGCTGCTTAGTCTATCAGCTGTACTGCAAAAACTCCTTGAACACCTTACAAAACCGTAGCGAGCGGAAGCGAATTGTGGCTGAGAAGCGGAACTGTGCTTGAGCACAGTGAGCATCGCAGGCCGCAAGTCGCGACGCGCAGTAGGTTTGGTCAGGTGTTTTCAGAAACGGCGGTTCTGCGCACGCAAGCTCGCTTCGCGCTCGAGACCACGGATTTCCTTGATCATCTTGGTCTTGATGCGGTTGCGCTTGAGCGGCGACAGGTATTCGACGAATACCTTGCCCAGCAAGTGATCCATCTCATGCTGGATGCAGACGGCCAGCAAGCCATCGGCTTCCAGTTCGTACTGCTTGCCGTGGCGGTCCAGGGCGCGCACCTTGATGCGGGCAGGGCGCTCGACGCCGTCGTAGACGCCCGGCACGGACAAACAGCCTTCGTCGTAGACCTGCTTTTCTTCGCTGGCCCAGGTGATTTCCGGGTTGATGAACACTTGCAGCTGGTTTTTCTCTTCGGTGATGTCGATCACCATCATCTGGATATGCTCGTCCACTTGCGACGCGGCCAGGCCGACGCCAGGGGCGTCGTACATGGTTTCGGCCATGTCGTCGATCAGGGTTTGCAGGCGCGCGTCAAATTCGGTGACGGGCTTGGCGACCGTGTGCAGGCGAGGATCGGGGTAACGCAGGATATTTAATATGGACATACGGATTCGACTGGTTAAGGTGGGCGCCGGTGCGCCGGATTATTCATGCCTGGGCCATGCGGACGATGGCAGGGCTATTTTATTTTTGGGTACGCTACGGTTGGGCGCGTATGGCGCAACGGCGCGGCAGATGCGTTTGCCAGTGCGTCGATTAGTTTGCTGCAAAGGGAAATTTTATCACAGACGCCCCTTACCCTGTGGACGGCGGGCCGTTTTGCAGCGCCATTGCACGCATTGTTGCGCGCGTCGGTATCGCGTCCGTGCCATGGCGCTAGCATGGGATGGCACAGTACACAGCGAGGTTGCCATGCATGCAATTGCAACGACGGTGGACACGGCCACGGAACTGGCGGGCTGGCTGCGCCTGCAGCACCTGCCCGGCGTGGGGCCGGTGGCGGCGCGCACCTTGCTGGCCCGCTTCGGCTTGCCGCCGCAAATCTTCGCCGCTCCATTCGAGGTCTTGCGCGAAGTGGTGCCGGCCAGCGTGGCGCGCGCCATCGTGCAGCCGCCCAAGCCGGTGGCCAACAGCCAGCTCGCGCTTACCCTGCAGTGGCTGCAGCGGCCCGGCAATGCCGTGCTGACCCTGGCCGATGCCGCGTATCCGCCCCTGCTGCTGGAAATCGCCGATCCGCCGCTCTTGTTATATGTGCGGGGGCGGGCGGAACTGCTGTCGCGCCCCGGCGTGGCCATCATCGGCAGTCGTAATGCCAGCGCGCAAGGCATGCAGAATGCGGCCGCGTTTGCGCACGCGCTCAGCACGGCGGGCCTGACCATCATTTCCGGGCTGGCGCTGGGCATCGACACGCAGGCGCACGAAGGCGGCTTGCGCGGCGCGGGCGCGACCGTGGCCGTGATCGGCACGGGCGCCGATCTGGTGTATCCACGACGCAACCTTGATCTGGCGCAAAGAATCGCCGAGCAAGGCTGCATCGTCAGCGAGTACGCGCTGGGCTTGCCGGCCATGCCGGGGAACTTTCCGCGCCGTAATCGCCTGATCAGCGGCCTGGCGCACGGCGTGCTGGTGATCGAGGCGGCCGCGCAATCGGGCTCATTGATCACGGCGCGCCTGGCCGGCGAGCAGGGACGCGACGTGTATGCCTTGCCCGGCTCCATTCATGCGACTTTGGCCAAGGGTTGCCATGCGCTCATCAAGCAGGGGGCCAAGCTGGTCGAGTCGGCCGATGACGTGCTGCAAGAGCTGCAGTGGCTGGGTGGCGTCCCCGCCGTGCCGGCAGCGGTGGAAGACGAGACGCCGCTGCTGGCCGCGCTGGGCCACGATCCCGTCGATGCCGATACCCTGGCCGCGCGCAGCGGCCTGGCCATGGGCGCGCTGATGGGCGAATTGCTGGCGCTGGAGCTGGCGGGGAGGGTGGAACGCTTGCCGGGAGGACTGTTTCAACGCTGCAAATGACAGCTTGTCACTTGTGTGGCGGCCTTGCAGCACGGGCGCGCTTTGTCGGTGCGCACCCTTGTGCCTTAGCGAACTTAGCTGCTAGAGTAGAGCCATGTTCGATATCCTGGTGTACCTCTACGAGACTTACTATCGCCCCGATGCCTGCCCCGAGCCGGCAGTCCTGGCGCGCAAACTGTCGGCCGTCGGTTTCGACGACGTGGAGATTTCCGAAGCGCTCGTGTGGCTGACGGACTTGAACGCCATGGCCGGCGTCGAACAAACCCTGACGGCCAGTTCCACGGGCACGCGTTTCTATGTGCAGCAGGAAAGCGACGTGCTGGGCACGGCCGCCATCGGTTTCATCCAGTTCCTCGAAAGCGCCAAGGTGCTCTCGCCGCTGCAGCGCGAAATCGTCATCGAACGGGCGCTGGCGCTCGACGAGGCGCCCGTGTCGCTGGGCAAGCTGAAAGTCATCGTGCTGATGCTGCTGTGGAGCCAAGGCAAGGAACCGGATGCGCTGATGTTCGACGACCTGTTCGTCGACGATGAAGACCTCCCGCCGCGCCTGCTGCACTAATATATCAACGCCCCTGGCCGCACCTGGCGCCACTGCCGCGCCATCTCCCTTACTATATGCTGCGACACCGCGCACGCCAGGCCATTGTTTTTGCGCTGGCGCATTCTTGCTTGCAGATAACTTGCCGAATTCTTCATTAGGCGCTTATCATTGGCCGCTTGACAAGACCACAAGTCACAAGGCCTTGCGCAGACAAAAGCGTCGGCGCCTGGCAATGCACTGTATGATGCGCATGCTGAAACTATCCTAGAGCATTTTTCGAGACTAAAAAATATGACAAAAACCCTCATCATCGCCGAGAAGCCTTCTGTCGCGAACGATATCGCGAAGACGCTTGGCGGCTTTACCAAGCACGATGAGTACTTTGAATCGGATGAATACGTCCTGTCGTCGGCGGTTGGCCACTTGCTGGAGATCGCCGTACCGGAAGAATTCGACGTGAAGCGCGGCAAATGGAGTTTCGCGCACTTGCCGATGATTCCCCCGTATTTCGCGCTCAATCCCATCCCGAAGACGGAAGCGCGCCTCAAAGTATTAAACAAGCTGATCAAGCGTAAAGACGTTTCCACCCTCATCAACGCATGCGATGCGGGGCGCGAAGGCGAGCTGATTTTCCGCCTGATCGCGCAAAACGCCAAGGCCAAGCAACCGGTCAAGCGCCTGTGGCTGCAGTCGATGACGCCGGGCGCCATCCGCGACGGTTTCGCGCACCTGCGCAGCGACGAAGAAATGCTGCCGCTGGCCGACGCGGCCCGCTGCCGTTCGGAAGCCGATTGGCTGATCGGCATCAATGGCACGCGCGCCATGACGGCGTTCAATTCGAAAGAGGGCGGCTTCTACCTGACGACCGTGGGCCGCGTGCAGACGCCGACGCTTTCCATCGTCGTCGAACGCGAAGACAAGATCAAAAAATTCGTGCCGCGCGACTTCTGGGAAGTGCGCGCCGAATTCGTCTGCGCGGCCGGCATCTACGAAGGCCGCTGGCTCGACACGAAGTTCAAGAAGGACGAGAACGATCCCGAGAAGCGCGCCGAGCGCCTGTGGAGCAAGACCGCTGCCGACTCGATCGCCACCGCCTGCCGCGGCCGCCAAGGCACCGTCACGGAAGAATCGAAGCCGACCACCTCGATGGCGCCGGGCCTGTTCGACCTGACCAGTTTGCAGCGCGAAGCGAACTCGCGTTTCGGCTTCTCGGCCAAGAACACGCTGGGCCTGGCCCAGGCGCTGTACGAAAAGCACAAGGTGCTGACGTATCCGCGTACCGATTCGCGCCACCTGCCGGAAGACTATATGCCGACCGTGCTGCAGGCGCTGGAAACGGTCAAGGAAAACAGCAACTACCACCAGTTCGCCAAGCAGATTATCGACAAGGGCTGGGTCAAGCCGAACAAGCGCATCTTCGACAACACGAAGATCTCGGATCACTTCGCGATCATCCCGACGACGATCGCGCCAAAGAATTTGTCCGAGCCGGAACAAAAATTGTACGACCTCGTCACGCGCCGCTTCATGGCCGTGTTCTTCCCGCCTGCGGAATTCCAGGTCACCACGCGCTACACGGAAGTGTCCGGCCATCAGTTCAAGACTGAAGGCAAGGTCATGACCAATCCGGGCTGGCTGGCCATCTACGGCAAGGAAGCGTCGACGGACGCGGACAAGGAAAGCAATGGCAACGGCAACCTGGTGCCAGTGGCCAAGGGCGAGAAAGTGCAGACGGAAAGCGTCAGCGCCAACGGCCTGGTCACCAAGCCGCCAGCGCGCTTCACTGAAGCAACGTTGCTGTCGGCCATGGAAGGCGCTGGCAAGCTGATCGACGACGACGAGCTGCGCGATGCGATGGCCGGCAAGGGCCTGGGCACGCCAGCGACGCGCGCGGCCACCATCGAGGGTTTGCTGACGGAACGCTATCTGATCCGCGAAGGCCGTGAACTGATTCCGACGGCCAAGGCGTCGCAGCTGATGACCTTGTTGAAAGGCCTGGGCGTCAACGAATTGACGGCGCCGGAGCTGACGGGCGAGTGGGAATACAAGCTGTCGCAGATGGAAAAAGGCAAGATTTCGCGCGAAGAATTCATGCGTGAAATCGCGCAGATGACGCAAATCATCGTCAAGCGCGCCAAGGAATACGACAACGACACGATTCCCGGCGACTACGCTACCCTGGAAACGCCATGCCCGAATTGCGGCGGCGTGGTGAAGGAAAACTACCGCCGTTTCGCCTGCACCAAGTGCGAATTCTCGATGAGCAAGACGCCGGGTTCGCGCCAGTTCGAAATCGCCGAAGTGGAACAATTGCTGAAGGACCGCACCATCGGCCCGCTGCAAGGTTTCCGCTCGAAGATGGGCCGTCCGTTCGCCGCCATTTTGCGCATCGTGCGCGATGAAGAGATCAAGAATTTCAAGCTGGAATTCGATTTCGGCCAGAACGACGAGAGCGAAGATGGCGAAGGCGTCGATTTCACGGGCCAGACGCCCGTGGGACCTTGCCCCAAGTGCAATGCCGGCGTGTATGAAATGGGCCTGGCCTATGTGTGCGAACACAGCGTGGCCAAGCCGAAGACGTGCGACTTCCGCAGCGGCCGCATCATCTTGCAGCAGGAAATCTTGCCGGAACAAATGGCAAAACTGCTCAACGATGGCAAGACGGATTTGTTGCCGGGCTTTGTATCCCAGCGTACCCGTCGCCCGTTCAAGGCTTTCCTCGTGCGCGGCAAGGATGGCAAGGTGAGCTTCGAGTTTGAAGAGCGCAAGGCCAAGCCGGGCGCCAAGACGAAGGCGGCCGAGGTCGAAGGCGAAGAAGGCGCGGCGCCAGCGAAGAAAACGGCCGTGAAGAAAGCGGCAGCCGTGAAAAAGGCGCCAGCGAAGAAAGCGGCGGCGGTGAAAAAGCCGGCCGCCAGGAAGGCGCCGGCGAAGAAAGCGGCAGCGGCCGAGTAATCGGGCGCCAGCCACAAAAAAGCCAGGGACGTCCCTGGCTTTTTTTACGTCCCGATTTTCTTGGCGTTAGTCTGACGCTTAGTCGAGGTAGTCGGAATACTCGCGCTGCGCGTAGTTCTGCAAATTCGCCCACGGCTGCGCCTTGCTGACGGTCGGCTGCAGCTTGACGTCGACCCGGCGGTAGAAGGTATTCGCGCGGTCGCCGCTTTCGATGATCAGCGGAATCTGCTTTTGCTCATCCCACAGGATGCGCTGGAACACGCCATTCTTTTCCACTTCGCGCCAGCGCGCGCCCGTCACGTTCGACGCCTGTTTCGACAGCGGCATGGCGGTCACCAGTTTTGGGTCCAGCAGGTAAAAACTGTTTTCCCAGGACCCGTCGAAATTGACGTTTTCGTATTCGGCTTTCGGGATGGAGACGACGATCTTGTCGTGCGCATCGATGTATTCCACGCGCACGGTGTTCTTTTCCAGCATCACGTGGCGGGGGATCAACACGGGATTGAAGTGCTTGTGTTCATGCTGCGTGGCCTTCAGTGCCACTTTGGTGTTCTCGCCGTGGTTGTGGCCCGCATGCGCGTCCGTCGACGGCGCCAGCACGCGCTCGACCCACACGTGGCCGGGGCGGCGCAGCATCTTTTCTTCGTAGCGGCTTTCGCGCGTCACGCCTTCCGGCGTGAGGACGCGGCTGTAGTAGGTGATGCCCAGGTCCAGGTCGGCGGGAGCCGAAGGGGTTGCAGGAGCGGCTTGCGCGCCGGCGGCAAAGCCGGCGGCGAGGAGGACGGCGATCAGGGACGATTTCATGGTGTGGCCTTTACGTGCAGAGGGGCGGAGGGCATACGCCATCCGCCCCGGTGGGGTTACCGTGTTGATGTGGATCAGAAGCCGAAGGCCGCCTTCAGCAAGTCAAACACCTTGGTGTTGTCCAGGGTGCCCTTGAAGGCCTTGGCGCCGGCGCCCGTGGCCAGCAGCTTGACGTCGCCGCCGCCGTGGGTTTCGCTGGCCAGACGCACGCCTGTTTCTTGCAGGTAGTTGTCTTTCAGTGCCGTGGCGCTGTCGACATTGCTGCGCAGGTCAGGGCGGTTCGGGCCATTGCCGAACACCAGGGTGGTGTAGGTATTGCCATCGGCATCCTTGCTCGGCTGGTTGTCCTTGTAGCCGCGGTTGATGTCGAGGATAGGATTGCCGCGCTTGCCATAGCCGTTGAAGGCCAGGGTGTGGTCATGGTCGGCCGTGACGACGATCAGGGTGTTCTCCAGCTTTGGATCGGTTTCCTTGATCTTGGCGATGGCCGCCTTGATGGCGTCGTCGAAGGCAATGGTGTCCGTCAGCGCGCGCTTGGCGTTGATGCCATGCAAGGCGTGGTCGATGCGACCGCCTTCGACCATCAGGAAGTAGCCGTTCGTGTTTTTCGACAGCAAGTCCATGGCCTTCAGGGTCATTTCCGACAGGCTAGGCTGGGTCGCGCCTTCGCCCAGCGGTGGCGTGGCCGTGCGGTCCAGTTCATATTCCAGGTGGCTGCGGGTGCTGTACAGGCCGATGAATTTCTTGCCGCTTGGCGCTGCCGCCATTTCCGCTTTCGTCGCGGCCACGGTGTAGCCCTTGGCGGCAAATTCCGTCAGCAGGTTGCGGCCATCGGCACGGCCATACTTGTTGCTGGTCGACCAAGGCGTGAAGTGGTTGCGGCCGCCACCCATCAGCACGTCGACGCCATCGCCCAGGGCGGCGTTGTAGCCCGCGCCGCCTGGCACCGCTTGCGCGGCGATCGCGTATTGCGCATTGCGGTTGCAGATGTGCGAGAACGTCGTCGCCGGCGTGGCGTGCGTCAGTTCCGTGGTGGTGATGGCGCCCACGGCCTTGCCCTTGGCTTTCGCCAGTTCCAGGATGGTCGGCACGCTCTTGCCGCCGGCCGGGCAGTTGTCCACGCCCAGGTTGCCGTTGGCATCGCGGCCGGGCTCTTTGGCGATCGTTTCCTGTGCCATCGAGATGACTTCATTGTTCATCTTGACGCCGGTCATGTAGGCGGCCATCGATGGCGCGCTGTCCGTCGTTTGCGCATCGTTCGAGAACGTCTTGATGCGCGCCGTGCGTTCCAGCGTGTCCATCGTCAGGCTGCCGTCTTCCTTGTACTGGTAGATGCGCGCGGCCGTCACGACGGACGGGCCCATGCCGTCGCCGAGGAAGAAGATGACGTTCTTGGCGTCGGCGGCGTAGGCGCCGTTGGCAACGCTGGCGGCCACGAGCGTGGTCAACAAGGAGAGTTTCAATGCATGTTTCATGTGCTTGTCCAGTTCTGATGTCTTGATGATTACAGACCGCCGGCCGTCTTGACCAGGCCGAATACTTTGGTGTTGTCGATGGTGCCCAGGAAGGTTTCCGAACCTTTGCCGATGGCGCCCAGGAAGACGTCGGTGCCGCCGTGGGTTTCATTGCCGGCCGAGGTGCGGATTACCGCTTCCTGGTGGTAGGCATTGGCGCTGGTGACGGTTTCGTCGAGGCTGGCCATGGCGGCGCGGCTCGATTGCGTACGGTTTTCGCCATTGCCGAAGCCGATGATGGAATACGGTGCGCCGTCCAGGTCTTTCTCGACCGCGCCGGTCACGTAGTTCTTCACCACGCCCAGCACGCCAGGGTTGCCGGCAGCCGTCTTGCCCGTGCGCTTGGCGTAGCCGTTCAGCACCAGGGTGTGGTCATGGTCGGCCGTGACGACGATCAGGGTATTGGCCAGGGTCGGATCGGTGAGCTTGGCTTTTTCGATGGCGGCCTTGATGGCGTTGTCGAACGCGACGGTGTCTTGCAGCGCTTTCTTGGCCGTCGTTTCGTGCAGCGCATGGTCGATGCGGCCGCCTTCGACCATCAGGAAATAACCCTTCTTGTTCTTGGCTAGCACGTCCATGGCCTTGGTGGTCATTTCCGCCAGGCTAGGTTCCTTGGCCGCATCGCGGTCCAGGTCGTAACTCATGTGGCTGGACGTAAACACGCCGAACAGGCGGTCCGTCTTGGCCGGATCGACGGCCTTGAAGTCGGTGGCGTTGTTGGCGACCGTGTAGCTCTTCGCCTTCAGTTCGGCCACCAGGTCGCGGTCGTCGGAACGCTTGCCGCCGCTCTTGAATGGCGTAAAGAATTGTGCGCCGCCACCGAGGACCACTTCCAGGCCGGTGGCGCCCAGCGCGCTGTTGTAGCCCGTGCCGCCAGGCACGAGGGCTGCGGCGATATCGTTTTCCAGGTCGCGGTGGCAGATGTGCGAGTAAGTCGCCGCTGGCGTGGCGTGCGTCACGCGCGCCGTGCTGACGACGCCGGCGGCGAAGCCCTTGGCCTTGGCCAGTTCCAGCAAGGTGGTGGCGGGCGTGCCGTTGCCGGTGCCGCATTTGTTGACCAGCTTGTTGCCGTTTGCATCCGTGCCCGGATCGATGGCGACCGTGTTGGCCGACATCGAGATGACTTCATTGTTCATCTTGACGCCGGTCATGTAGGCGGCCATCGATGGCGCGCTGTCCGTCACTTGCGCATCGTTCGAGAACGTCTTGACGAAGGCCGTTTCCGGCAGGGTGTCCATGGTCAGCGCGCCGTCTTCGCCCACCGAATAGATGCGCGCGGCTGTCATGGTGGTCAGGCCCATGCCATCGCCAAGGAAGAAGATGACGTTTTTCGGCGGCGCTTCGGCCACCACGTCTTCTTTTTTGGCATCGCTGCCGCAGGCGGCCAGCATCAGGGTAATGGCGACGCTGCAGCCAGCGACGGAAATTTTTCTGCGTGTCATGTGGTTCATCCGGCTAGGTTTGAAAGAGCTAGCAAGATAGCAATGCAATGTGACACCATCATGACGCTGTGACACGTTTTGTAACGGCGCCACGTTGTCGCCGGCCGCGTGGCTTTCGCGCACGTCATTGACGGGAAAATACACCGTGCCGTAGCCGACATCGCTTGCCGAATCGACGATTGCACCGAATTGTGCAACAAACTATTGCGGTTTATCGGGTTTTTCTACCGAACCGAGCAACGTAAGATGCACTCATCCCAACCATCTTGTGAAGGCACATCATGTTCTCCAAATCCATCAGCAGCGTTCTTGTTTCCACCCTGTTTGCCGCCGGTGCCGCCTCGGCCGCCGCCAGCGCCCCCTTGACCCTGGAAGTATTCAACCCGGGCGAAGAGGCCATCTTCCCCGTCGCTTCCGTGCTGGTGGCGGGCAAGCATGACGCCGTGCTGATCGATGCGCAGTTTTCGCGCGCCGAAGCGCAAAAACTGGTGGAGAAGATCCGCGCCAGCGGCAAGAAACTGACGACCGTGTACATCAGCCACAGCGATCCCGATTTCTATTTTGGCCTCGACGTGATCAAGGCCGCCTTCCCGAAGGCGAAAATCGTTGCCACGCCAGAAACCGTGGCGGAAATCCGCCGCAAGGCCGATGCCAAGGTCGCCTACTGGGGCCCTATCCTGAAAGACAATGCGCCGAAAAGCATCGTCATTCCCGAAGCGTTGACGGGCAAGCGCATCGCCCTGGAAGGGCAGTCGCTGGACATCGCCGGCCCGACGCCAGCGCGCACCTATGTGTGGATTCCATCGATCAAGGCTGTCGTCGGCGGCGTGGTGCTGTTTGGTAACTTGCACGTGTGGATGGCCGATACGCAAAGCGCCCAATCGCGCCAGGACTGGCTCAAGACTCTCGATGGCATCGCCGCCCTGAACCCCGTCACCGTCGTGCCCGGCCACTTCAAGGTCGGCTCGCCCCTGACGCCGGACAGCATCAGCTATACGCGCGACTACGTGGTGACGTTTGAAGCGGAAACGGCCAAGGCCGCCAATTCGGCCGCCCTGATCGAGGCGATGAAAATGCGCTATCCGAAGGCGGGCCTGGAGGGCGCCCTGGAAACTAGCGCAAAAGTCGCCAAAGGCGAAATGAAATGGTAAAAACCTACTGCGCGACGCGATTTCCGGCCTGCGATGCTCACTGTGCTCTAGCACAGTTGCGCTTCTCTGCCAGAACTAGCGCCGCTCGCTACGGTTTTTGCAAGTCATCTGTTTCAGTTTTATAAAGGATAGAGTCATGCCCACACTGCACTACATTTTCGACCCGCTGTGCGGCTGGTGCTACGGCGCCGCGCCGCTGCTCGAGGCGGCGCGCGCCGTACCCGGCCTGACGGTGGCGTTCCACGGCGGCGGCATGATGACGGGCAGCAATCGCCGCCAGATCACGCCCGAGTGGCGCGGCTACGTGCTGCCGCACGACCGACGCATCGAGCAATTGTCGGGCCAGCCGTTTGGCGAAGCTTATATGAATGGTTTGCTGAACGACACGACGGCCATGATGGATTCCGGACCGCCGATCACGGCCATCCTGGCGGCTGAAGTCCTGGCCGGCAAGGGCCTGGACATGCTGCAGCGCGTGCAGCGTGCCCATTACGTGGACGGCTTGCGCATCGCCGACGTGCCCGTGCTGGTGGCGCTGGTGCAAGAGCTGGACATGGACGGGGTGGCCTTCCAGGCCGAGTATGCGCGGCAGGCGGGCGCCGCCACGCAGCGGCACATCGACGCCAGCCGCGCCTTGCTGGCGCAGGTGGGCGGCCAGGGTTTTCCTACCTTCGTGCTCGACGATGGCAGCGGCAAGCTGTCCGTGATCGATATCGGCGGCTTTTTGGGCCAGCCCGCGAAGTTGCAGGCGCAGCTTGGCGGCGTATGCGATGCGCAAGGGTGCGCATTGTAAATAGCTATCGGATCGATAAAATCAATTAGCTTTTCCTTTGTTGTTGACCTCGTTACACTAGTTCCATTAGTCAACAACGAAGGAAAAGCAGCCATGAGCCAACAGCCGCCATTCAGTACCGCCTCGGGCATCCCCGTCGCCGACAACCAGAATTCCCTCAGCGCCGGCCCCCGCGGCCCGCTGCTGCTGCAAGACTTCCATCTGATCGAAAAACTCCAGCATTTCAACCGCGAGCGCATCCCCGAGCGCGTCGTGCACGCCAAAGGCTCGGGCGCCTACGGCACCTTTACCGTCACGCACGACATTTCGCGCTACACCAAGGCCAAATTGTTTGCCGAAGTGGGCAAGCAGACGGCCACCTTCGCCCGCTTTTCCACCGTCGGCGGCGAACGCGGCAGTGCCGACACGGAACGCGACCCGCGCGGTTTCGCCGTACGTTTCTACACGGAAGAGGGCAACTGGGACTTGGTTGGCAACAACACGCCCATGTTCTTCATCAAGGACCCGATCAAGTTCCCCGACTTCGTCCACACGCAAAAGCGCGATCCGCAAAGCAATCTGAAATCGGCCGAAATGATGTTCGATTTCTGGAGCCATGCGCCGGAAAGCTTGCACCAGGTCACCATGCTGTTCTCGGACCGCGGCACGCCGGACGGCTACCGCCACATGGATGGCTTCGGCAGCCACACGTATAGCCTGATCAATGCGGACGGCCAGCGCGTGTACGTGAAATGGCACTTCAAGACGCGCCAGGGCATCAAGAATCTGCCGGCCGCGGAAGCGGGCCGCCTGGCCGGTGCCGACCCCGACTACGCCCAGCGCGACCTGTTCGGCGCCATCGAACGCGGCGATTTCCCCCAGTGGGAAGTCAAGCTGCAGGTGGCGACGCAGGAGCAACTCGATGCATGGGAGCAGCGCACGGGCTGGAACCCGTTCGACCTGACGAAAGTGTGGCCGCACGCGGACTTCCCGCTGCTGCCCGTCGGTATTTTCGAGCTGAACCGTAACCCGGACAATTACCACGCGGAAGTCGAGCAGGCGGCCTTTTCGCCGGCCAACGCCGTGCCGGGCATGGGCTACTCGCCGGACAAGATGCTGCAAGGCAGGCTGTTCGCCTACCACGACGCCCAGCTGTACCGCGTCGGCACGAACCACCAGCACCTGCCCGTGAATGCGGCCCGCTGCCCCTTCCATAACCAGCAGCGCGACGGCGGCATGGCGATCCACAATGGCGGCGCGGCGCGCAATTACGCGAACGTGGCGGCGGCGGGCAGTGCGCCGCAAGGGCTGGGCCATGGCGAGGGGGCGCTGGCACTCGATGGCGGCGCGGCGCGCTACGATGGACGCGGCGTGGAAGACGATTACACGCAGGCCGGCAATCTGTTCCGTTTGATGTCTGACCAGGCGAAGCAGAACCTGTTCGACAACCTGGCCGGTCCCTTGAGTCTGGTGCGTCCGGAAACCTTGCAGCGTCAACTGGGGCACTTCGACCAGGCCGATCCAGCCTATGGCGCCGGCGTGCGGACCGCCCTGCAGGCGCGCGGCGTGGCGCTGTAGCGTGTGTGGCAGGCGGAACAATCCTGTTCCGCCTGTTGTTGATGCAGCACAAATGAGCGCTTGATATTAAATATTGCCGTATGGACATATTTGCCGCCCATGCGTAGACTTGTCGGTCTGATCTGACTAGAAGGTCTTGCACTATGAATATGGCGAAGCTGTCGGTGCATGGGGACGACCCCACGCTCAAATCCATCCTCGAAGTCTTGCCCACCGATCCGGAACGGCAATGGCGCAAGGGCGAGGCGAAGGGCGCGAATCGCGTGCATCTCGATTCCGGCTTTGAAGTGCTGATCGCGCAGGCACCCAAATCGCAAGTGTTGCCATCGCGCATACGCAGCTACCTGGCCGAATGCCGCTCGCGCGGCGTGACGTTCACGATGCCGCGCATCGTGGCCGAGCTGCAACTGGAATTGAACGGCGACGACACGGTCGACGCGCCGCTCGACCTGTCGCTGGCCGACATGCAGCACCTGACGGAAATGGGCATCAGCCTGAGCCTGGTGACGCGCTCCGCCGCCTGACTCCCAACGATACCGAAGTGGCCGCCTGTATGCACAGGCGGCCATTGTTCGTCACGGTTCTTCGAGCTCGACGGTGACCATATTGTCGTCCGGCTTGCGGTCGATCAGCTTGTTGTCGGGATCGATGCCCGCCTTGCCGGGGCGGCTGCCGACGATGACGGTATAGCTCGCCTGGCGGGCCGTCATGCGCAGGCGCTCGCGCAGCAGCGGATGGCCATTCGCATCGTCGACGCCGATCTCGATCCAGTCGTGCAGGGGCGCGTCGTGTTCCTCGCCCTGTTCGCCGGCCGTCAATTTGCCCGCCTGCACCTTGATGGTGACGGCGTACTTGCCGTCGCTGCGCCTGGTGGCCGTGGCCGACAGGGCGCGATTGTCGAACAGCACGATTTTCTCGAACAGGTCGTCGATCAGATAAGCCTGCTCGGGCGGCGTGACCTGGCGCAAGCCGGCAATCAGGGCCGTCACGCTCGCATACGGCGGGCCTTTCTGGCCATAGGTCTTGAGCAGGTCGCGCAGCACGCCGTTGACCTTGTCTTCGCCGATGATATCTTGCAGCAAATACATGGCCAGGCTGCCCTTGTTGTAATGGATGTAGGTCTGATTTTCATTTTCGGCCAGCGGCAATTCCTTCTTGCGTTCTTCGCTGCGCCCCATCAGGTATTGATTCAGGTCATAACGCAGGAAGCGGCGCATCTTGGCCGGTCCCACGGTTTTCTTCATCACCATCAGGGCCGAATATTCGGCCAGGGTTTCGCTGAGCACGGTGGCGCCGCGCGTATTGCCGCCCACCAATTGATGCGCCCACCACTGGTGCGCCACTTCGTGCGCCGTGACGTAGAACGGATAGTCGATGTCTTTCGGGTTCTTGTCGTCCACCTTGGCGATGAAGCCCAGGCCTTCCGAGTATGGGATCGTGTTCGGGAACGATTGCGCGAACGTGGCGTAGCGGGGGAACTCGACGATGCGCAGGATCTTGTGCTGGTAGGGGCCGAAGTTCTTCGTGTAGTAATCGAGCGCTTCCTTGCTGCCGCGCACGAAACGATCGAGGTTGTATTCGTGGCCGGGATGGTAGTACACGTCGATGGCCACGTCTTGCCAGCGCTCGTGCTTGACGGCGTAGCGGGCCGACTGGAAGGCGTAGAAATTCAGGATGGGCTGGTCCAGCGTGTAATGGAAGTAATGGCGGCCCTTGGCGATCCAGTCGTTGTCCAGCATGCCTGGCGCGATGGCCGTCTGGCCGTCGACGGTGCTGACGGTGGCGTCAAAATTGATGCGGTCGGCGTCGTTGCTCACGTAATTGTCGGCCAGGCCCTTGGCATCATCGCGCGGCAAGGCCCGTTCGCGCGCCGGCAGACCGTGTTTCTTGCGGTCGCGCGGGTCCGTCAATTCCTGCTGCGGCTGGTAGCCGATGTGCGGCAGCACGGCATTCGTGAAAAAGGTGCCGTTGGCCACCACGGGCGTGTCCTGGCCCAGGCCGAAGATGCCGCGCGGCGCATAGCGGACGTCGAAATCGAGGCCCAGGGTGGCGCCTGGCGCCAGCGGCGCGGCCAGGCGGTAGCTGTAAAAGCCCAGCTTGCCGTCGTCGAGGCCCGGATGCACGCGCGCGTCGAAACGCAGGCGCATGGTGGCGGTCGGGTCTTGCTGCACAAAAATGTGGCTGATCGGCAGGCCGGTCTTGTTTTGCAGCAGGTAGCGGCCCGTGACGGCCAGGGTGCGCTGCGCCGGGTAGATGGCCACGTCGAGTTTCACGTCCGTGATTCTCGGCTGCGGCGTGGCGGCAAACTTGCGGTACTGGCGCTCGAGGCTGGCGCGGTCCGCATCGCGGGAAAATTCGGACTGGTAATCGTTGGCCACGTGGAAAACGTAGAACAGCACGCCGCCTGCGCCGACGAAGATCAGGGCCCCGCCCGCAAAGCTGGCCAGCACGCCATGCGTGAGGCCGTGGCGTGCCAGGCGCAGGCGGATGCGCCAGCTGTCCTGCGCGCCGCGGGGCCAGAACAGCAGCGACAACACCGTCAGCATGACGGCCGCGCCGCTCCAGTACAGCAAGTACCAGCGCTCGCGCAACACAAAGTGGCCGGCGCCGTTCATGGCCGAATACACGACTTCCGGCGTGCTGCCGTACAGCAGCAGCGGGTCGCCCAGGCCCAGCGAGGAAAAGCTGATGCTGGCGATGTGGTACAGAATCATGGCGAAATACGCGAGGTATTTCTGATTGATCAGCACCTGCGCGAAGATGGCCAGCACGGCCACCAGCGCATAGTAGGGCAGGTGCGACAGGAACAGCGATTCCACGTACAGGCCGGGGTCGAGGCGGTAATAGCCCTTGAAGACCTGGATCGACATGCCGCACAGCATGATGATCAGGCTCAGCAAGGCTTGCAGGCCGACCAGCGCCAACAGCTTTGACAGCAGGGGCAGCCAGTTCGGCACGGGCAGGGCGTCGAGCATCTGATACGTGCCCGCTTCCCGTTCGCGCCACACCAGCTCGCCCGCGTAGAAGGTGGTAATGATGAGCATGAACAGGGCGAACGAGGCGCTGACCATGTCCAGCACCTTTTCCGTCACGGGATAGGTATTCGTGCCGTACATGGAACCCATGTCCAGCGCGCCCGCATACATGGTCAGCACACCGGCCAGCACGATGACGACAAAATAGATGTTCTTGATGGTTTCGCGCAGGTTCAGCCAGCTCATCTTGAAGAGCAGGGTGGCCAGGTTGCGCTGCGCGAAGTCGGGCGCTTCCTGCGTGGACAGCGAGGCGTTCGACAGGCGCTGCGGCGCCTCGCCCTCGCTGCGGCGCCTGGCGGCGCCCGCGTCCGTCGTTGCGTGGAACTGGAAGCGCCAGTAGCCGAGCAGCAAGGCCACGAGGGCAAAGCCCGACCAGATGGCGCGGTTCAGCAGGTACACGCCTTCCAGGGTCACCAGGCGCGCGTTGCGCTCCGCGTTCGGCCAGTATTCCGTCAGGCGTATCAACGCCGTCGTGCCGAAGGGGTCGATCAGGGCGGCCAGGGTCTTGTAGTCGAGGTCGCGCGCCAGCGACGGCGCCACCAGGTAGCCGATCAGCATCACCACCGAGCTGATGTACACGGGCAGCATGCGCCGCGTCAGGGCCGCGATGACGAAGAAAATGGCGCCGAAGATGAACAGGTTGGGCAGCAGGGTAAACACATACGGCATCAGGTAGGCCAGCGTCCGTTGCGGCCCGAGCCGCTCCGGGTCGATGCCGGGCAGCCAGGCGCCCAGCCAGGCACCGATCACGATGCTGGAAAACACCACGGCCAGCACCAGATAGGCGCCGAGGAAGCGGCCGAAGACGTACTGGTATTTCCTGATCGGCGCGCTGAAGAAGAAATGCTGCATGCCGTATTCGAAATCCTGCTGCACCGAGCGGCCCATCATGGCCGCCACCACCACGGCGCCAAAGCAGCCCAGCACGCTGCACGTGAACGCCAGCGAGCGTGGTGCGTTGATCAGGAACTTGCCGCCGAAACTGATGCTCGCCTCCTTGAAGACGCCGCCGGCGGCCGCCATCCACAGCATGGCCAAGGCCAGGAACATGGCGAAATACACCCAGGTCGACAGCAGCTTGAGTCGCTGTCGCGCTTCAAAGCGGGCGATGGCAAACATGGCCGTCCCCTCAGTCGCACTGCGGGGCGACGCGGTGGCGCCCCGCAATGGTGGCGAAATACAGGTCTTCCAGGTCGCCGATGGCTTCCTCGAAGTCGTCGCCCGGGTCGTCGTCGCTGTAGACGTGGATCAGGGTACGGCCCGACAGCAAACGCGTGGAAATGACGGCATGGCGCTGCTGGAAGCTGGCCAGTTCTTTCTTGTCGACAAAGCGTGCCCAGATCTTGCAGCTGACTTCGTCGATCAGTTCCTGGGTCTTGCCGCATAGCAGCAAATGGCCCTTGTTGATGATGGCCATGTTGGCGCACAGGTCGGCCACGTCGGACACGATGTGGGTCGACAGGATCACCGTCTTGTCTTCGCCGATGTCGGACAGCAGATTATGGAAGCGCACCCGCTCCTGCGGGTCGAGGCCGGCCGTCGGCTCGTCGACGATGATCAGCTTCGGGTCGCCCAGCAGCGCTTGCGCGATGCCGAAGCGCTGGCGCATGCCGCCGGAAAAGCCGCCCAGGCGCTGGTGGCGCACGTCGAACAGATTGGTTTGCTGCAACAGGCCATCGACGACTTCGCGCCGGCGCGCCCGCTGCGACAGCCCTTTCAGTGTGGCGAAGTGGTCGAGCAGCTCGTAGGCCGTCACCTTCGGGTACAGGCCGAAGTCTTGCGGCAGGTAGCCGAGCATGCGGCGGATCTCGTCCTTGTCGTCGAGCACGTCGTAGTCGCCGAAGAAGACCGAGCCGGAATCGCACTCCTGCAGGGTGGCCAGGGTGCGCATCAGGGTCGACTTGCCGGCGCCGTTCGGGCCCAGCAAGCCAAACATCCCGGGCGGTATCGTCAGCGACACGTTATCCAGCGCCACCACGCCATTCGCGTAGGTTTTCGACAATTTGCGGATCTGCAATTCCATACAACTCCTGACTCATGCGTTGCTGCCCGATGCTACAAGGCTACTCTATGCTGGCATTGTATTGAATTTAAGACGTACTGGGCAGTTGCATGCGATACACGGCATTTTCGCGTGCCCAGAGTGCAGCCGGGCGGGGTGGATGGCGCCCCGCCACGCACCTAATTGCGGAACAACACGGATTCGCGATTGAACCACCAGCGGCACAGCATCAGCAGCGCGCCCGCGATCACCGTCGTCGAGGCCAGGATCACGCCGAACATGCGGTAATCCATGGTGCCCTTGACCAGCTCCTTCATGGCCAGCGACACGTTGGTCAGCGGCACCATGGCCCACATCCAGTTCAGTTCGACGCCTGGCAGCATGGCCGCCACCGTGGGCAGGATGACGAACAGCATCAATGGCGTGATCATGCCGGCAGCTTCCTTGTAGCTTTTCGCATAGATCGAGATCGACAGCAGCATCGAGGCGAAGATGGCGGCCGTTGGCACCAGCATCAGGGTCACCATGGCCAGGTCGGGCAAGCCGATGCTGCGTACCATGACGGCCATGTTGCCTTCGAGCGAACTGCCGAAGATGGCCAGCAGGGCGCCCATGCTGCCCACCATCAGCACGGCCGAGGTCATGCCGACGGTAAACAGCACGAGGAACTTGGCCACCACGATGGCGCTGCGCGGCACCGGGGCCAGCAGCAGCGTTTCCAGGGTGCCCCGCTCCTTTTCGCCCGCGCCCAGGTCGATGGCCGGATACATGGCCGCCGTCAGGCACACCATCAGCAGCAGATACGGCAGCATGCCGCCGACGATGGCGCCCATCTGCTCGCGCTCGTTGGCCGTCGATTGCTTGTCGAGCACGATGGGGTGCAGGGCAAAGGCCAGCTGGGCCGGACTCAGGTTCAGTGCCGACAGCGCGCTTTCGCGCAGGCTGGCGTTGTAGGCTTCGACGATCTCGCGCACCCGCTGCTGGGTCACGTCGACCGTGCTGGCGCTGTTGTAATGCAGGGTGACCTTGGCTTGCTGCTGTTGCCGCAGCGACTCTTCAAAATGGGGCGGAATGACGACGGCAAACTTGATCGTGTCGTCGCCGATGGCGCGGCGGATGTCGCCCTCGCTGGCCAGCGGCACTTCGCGCAGCTTGTGCTGCTGGGCAAAGCGCGCGCTCAAGCCCGGCGAATGGTCCTTGCCGAACAGGGCGTAGCGCATTTCCGCCGTTTTCGCGTTCTTGAACATATTGCTGGAAACATAAGCAAAGCCGCCAAAGATCAGTGGCATGGCGAAGATGGGGATGAGGATGGTGAAAATCAGCGTCTTGCGGTCGCGCGTGAGTTCCAGCAACTCTTTCAGATAAATGGTCCACATGGCTCAGGCTCCCTGGTTGATGACGCTGACAAAGGCGTCGTACAAGTCCGCGCTGCCGCCCAGGTGGCGCAGTTCGTTGACCGTGCCGTTGAAGGCGGTGGTGCCGCGGTTGATGATGCAGACGCGGTCGCACAGCTTTTCCACCTCGTGCAGGTGGTGCGTGGAAAAGATCAGCGGCACGCGCAGCGCCTTGTAGCTGGCGATGAAGTCGAGCAGGATCTTGGCCGACATCACGTCCAGCCCGGTGGTTGGTTCGTCGAGGATCACCACCTGCGGCTCGTGCACGACGGTGCGGGCGATCGCGCATTTCTGTTTCATGCCCGTCGATAATTGATCGGCCCGCTTGCCGCCGTATTCCTCCATCTGCAGCAGGGAAAACAGCTCGTCGCAGCGGCGCTTCAGCTTGTCGCCCGGCATGCCGTGCAGGCGGCCGAAATATTCCACGTTTTCGCGCGCCGTCAGGCGGCCGTACAAGCCCGTCGAACCGGACAGGAAACCGATGCTCTGACGCGCCACCAGCGGTTGCTGCAAGACATCGACGCCGTTGACGAGGGCGCTGCCCGCGTCCGCCTGCAAGGCCGTCGACAGCAGGCGCAGGGTGGTCGTCTTGCCGGCCCCATTCGGACCCAGCAGGCCCAGCACTTCTCCGGGGGCGCAGCTGAAACTGACGTCGCGCACGGCGTGGAACCAGCCATCGTGTTCGCGCGGATCGCTGACGTGCACGCCCTTGCCCTTGTGGGGCGGCATGCGGAAACGTTTTGCCAGGTGCTTGACCTCTATCATGTGCTTCATCCATTCAATGGTGAAGGACGAGAGTAGCATGCAAAAAATGTAACTTGCAAGGTGGAAATATCGTTTGGTCTATTGAAAAAAACAGCATCTTCATGCAAGCTGGCCCGGTGGGCGCCGAGGACGGCGCGGGAGAGTGCAATGCAAACGATCGATCAGGCGATGCAGGACAAGGTACTGGCCGTGGCCCGCGCCGGCATGACCAGTGCCGAAGCCATCGGTTTCTTCCGCGTCAGCCTGGGGCTGTACTACCTGGCCGGCCTGATGACGGAGGAAACGCTCGATTTCAAGCAGATCGACGCGAAGTACAACCGGTTTATCTACCACTCGATAGGTGGCGGGCACAGCATCGCCAGCGTGCTGCAGTTCATGAGCGGCGAGAAAGTCTTGCGTGTGCTCCAATCGGAGCGTTTTCGCGCCGCGTTTGCCCAGCACTGCCCGGACATTCCCGTCGACAGCATTTCCTTCCTGATTTCACTGAACCTGGGCGTGGCGAAAAGCCTGTCCGGCCTGGACGCCGTCGGCCCCGTGGTGGACTGGATCGAGCAGGAAAAAGCGCGCACAAGTCAATAAAGCCCCGATCCCCCTGCGCGCGGCGTGGGGACGGCTGGCCGCTATCGTCCTATAATTCATGCTTTACTACTCATGAGCATAGCCACGATGACCGCGAACCGCCATTTTGACCCCCTGGATCGTTTGATTGTCGGCGCCGACAAGGCCCTGCGCGTCATGGCGGGCGTGGCCTCGGCCTCGCGCCCCACGCCGGCCGCGCATGCGCCCGATGCGGAGCTGAGTCCGGCCGAACAGCGCCACAGCGCCGGCTTGATGCGTGTCAACCATGTGGGCGAAGTGTGCGCGCAAGCCCTGTACAACTCGCAGGCGCGCTATGCGCACAGCCCGGCCATCCGCGCCCAGTTCGACGAAGCGGGACGCGAAGAGGAAGACCACCTGGCCTGGACGGCGCAGCGCCTGACGGAGCTGGGCTCGCGTCTGAGCCTGCTCAATCCCCTGTGGTATGCCGGTTCGTTTGCGCTGGGCACCATTGCCGCGCGCATGGGCGACGGCCGCAGCCTGGGTTTTGTGGTGGAAACGGAGCGCCAGGTGGAAGCGCACCTGGCCAGCCACCTGGAAGAGTTGCCGCCGCAGGACGCCAAGTCGCGCGCCATTGTGAAACAGATGGCCATCGACGAGGTGGAGCACGGCGCCGCCGCCCAGCGTTTGGGCGCCATCGACACCCCGGCGCCCGTGAAGGCGCTGATGGGGCTGATGGGTAAAGTGATGACAAAAACCGCCTATTACATCTGACAGGTCGGGTAGGTCGGATTAGGCCGCCGGCCGTAATCCGACAACATTGTTGGCGCTTGCGGTGTCGTCGGATTACGCGGGGCCTTGCCCCGCTAATCCGACCTACTCCTCGATGATTTCGAAGGAGTGCGTAATTTCCGCCGTTTTCGCCAGCATGATCGACGCCGAGCAATATTTGTCATGCGACAAGGCCACGGCCCGTTCCACGGCCGTCGGTTTCAGTGCCTTGCCCCGCACGGTGAAGTGGAAGTGGATCTTGGTGAATACTTTCGGATCGGTGTCGGCGCGGTCGGCCTTCAGGGTTACTTCGCAGCCACTGACGGCTTCGCGGCCCCGTTTCAGGATCAGCACCACGTCATAGGCGGTGCAGCCGCCCGTGCCCAGCAAGACCATTTCCATGGGGCGTGGCGCCAGGTTGTGGCCGCCGCCATCGGGCGCGCCATCCATGGTCACCAGGTGGCCGGAACCCGTTTCTGCCCGAAAACTCATGCCCGACGGGCCATTCCAGCTGACTTTGCATTCCATCGTACTCTCCGAAAATTGTAAGCGTTTTGTATTGTAATAGAGGAATGCCCATCCATGTGCCGCCCGCCGGGCCGCAGCCGGCCTCGATTGCGGCTTGACGCGGCAAGGCAAAGCCGCTTATACTTGTCGGCTTTCCGTTCGCTCAGGAAAAGTAAATAAGGCAGAGTCCGAACAGCAACATCGTCGGAACCACCATTTGAGCGTGTAATCTATTAGGAAGTCAACATGAAAACATTTTCCGCTAAAGGACATGAAGTCCAGCGCGATTGGTTCGTGGTTGACGCGACGGACAAAGTCCTCGGACGTGTTGCCAGCGAAGTGGCACTCCGACTGCGCGGCAAACACAAACCAGAATTTACTCCTCACGTCGATACCGGCGACTTCATCGTCGTCATCAACGCAGGCAAACTGCGTGTGACCGGTACCAAAGCTACTGAGAAAATTTACTACCGTCACTCTGGCTATCCAGGCGGCATCTACGAAACCAACTTCCAGAAAATGCAACAGCGTTTTCCAGGTCGCGCGCTTGAGAAAGCGGTCAAAGGCATGCTGCCTAAAGGCCCACTCGGCTACGCAATGATCAAGAAGCTGAAAGTGTACGCGGAAGGTTCCCATCCGCACGCTGCTCAGCAACCTAAAGCACTTGTTCTCTAAGGAACTGACATGATCGGTAATTACAATTATGGAACCGGCCGTCGCAAAAGTGCAGTGGCTCGGGTTTTTATCAAAGTTGGCACAGGCTTGATCGTTGTTAACGGCAAACCAGCAAACGAATACTTTTCGCGCGAAACGGGTCTGATGGTCATCCGTCAACCCCTGGAACTGACCGGCAATGTCGAGCGTTTCGACATCAAAGTCAACGTCCATGGCGGCGGTGAGTCGGGCCAGGCTGGTGCAGTTCGTCACGGCATCACCCGCGCTCTGATCGACTACGATGCAGCGTTGAAACCGGAACTGGCGAAAGCCGGCTTCGTGACCCGCGATGCACGTGAAGTCGAGCGTAAAAAAGTTGGTCTGCGCAAAGCACGTCGCGCAAAGCAATTCTCGAAGCGTTAATTTCTACGCTACAGCACCTTTCGGGGTGCTGGTCGAAAAGCCGCTGGACTTCGGTCCCGCGGCTTTTTTGCATTTCAGCGTGACTCGGCGTTGCGCTGTAAAATACGCGGAAAACCCCATGGGTAGCGTTTCCCTTCATCTTTATGCAATCTATACACAAGGAAAGAACATGATCAAAGTTGGCATCGTCGGCGGCACTGGATACACGGGCGTGGAATTGCTGCGCTTGCTCGCTACCCATCCAGATGTCGAGTTGACGGCGATTACCTCGCGCAAGGAAGATGGCTTGCCCGTTGCTGACATGTATCCTTCCCTGCGTGGCCATGTCAACCTGGCGTTTACGTCGCCGGACAAGGCCAAGCTGGAGCAGTGTGACGTGGTCTTCTTTGCCACGCCACATGGCGTTGCCATGGCGCAAGCACCAGCCTTGCTGGCCGCCGGCGTGAAAGTCATCGACCTGGCCGCCGACTTCCGCCTGAAAGACCAGGCCAAGTTCGAGCAGTGGTACAAGATTCCCCACACGGCGCCCGAGCTGATCGAGCAGGCCGTGTACGGCTTGCCGGAACTGAACCGCGAAGACATCAAGCAAGCCAAGCTGATCGCCAACCCCGGTTGCTATCCGACCACCATGCAGCTGGGTTTTTACCCGTTGCTCAAGGCGGGGCTGGTCAACGCGGGCGGTTTGATCGCCGACTGCAAGTCGGGCGTGTCCGGCGCCGGCCGCAAGGCGGAAATCGGCATCCTGTTCTCGGAAAGCAGCGACAGCTTCAAGGCCTACGGCGTGGCCGGTCACCGCCACCTGCCGGAAACGACGGCGCAATTGCAGCGTTTCACGGACGAGAAAGTGGCGCTGACCTTCACGCCGCACCTGGTGCCGATGATACGTGGCATGCATTCGACCCTGTACGCGCAGCTGAACAAGGATGTCAGCAATGAAGAGCTGCAAGCCTTGTTCGAAGAGCAATACAAAGACGAGCCTTTCGTCGACGTGATGCCGTTCGGCTCGCATCCGGAAACCCGTTCCACGCGCGGCTCGAACACGCTGCGCCTGGCCTTGCACCGTCCGGAAGGCGGCAATACCGTCATCGTGCTGGTAGTGCAGGACAACCTGGTCAAGGGCGCATCGGGCCAGGCCGTGCAATGCATGAACTTGATGTTTGGCTTGAAAGAAGCGGCCGGTTTGCAACACATCGCCGTGATGCCGTAACGATACGCGACGGTGCTTGCGCGGGTCCGGCGCCTTTTTGCCGGACCTGTGATAAATTGGACTGCCACCTACCCGACAGGATGACGTTCATGTTCGAGCGCAACGCGAAAAACCCCATCGACACCTTGATCGGCGCTTCCACGCGGATCGAGGGCGACCTGCTGTTTTGCGGCGGCCTGCGCATCGACGGCCATGTGCGCGGCAACGTCACGGGCGAGCCGGGCGAGCCCACGTATGTGGTGCTGGGCGAGGCGGGCCGTATCGATGGTGAAGTGCGCTGCTCGAGCCTGGTCGTCAGCGGCGAGATCAATGGTCCCGTGTACGTGTCCGAAATGCTTGAAATCCAGCCAAAAGCCCGCATTGTAGGTGAGGTCTATTACAAGGTGCTGGAAATGCACAGCGGCGCATTGGTGCAGGGCAAGCTCAGCCGGCACGACAGCGCAGACCCGGTGCTGCACCTGGCCGTGTCGGAAATGTGAGCAGGAACAACACCGGCCTGCCGCGTCAGCGGCGGCCGCAGCGCGACTTGCGCCAACAGTCTATAATGACTTAATGTTTTCTAGTAGGAGTGCCTGATATGAATGCCGTCGCTGAAATGCAAGATGTGATCCCTTCCCCTATTATCTTTACCGATAGCGCCGCTGAAAAAGTCGCGCAGCTGATCGAAGAAGAAGGCAATCCCGACCTGAAATTGCGCGTATTCGTGCAGGGCGGCGGCTGCTCCGGTTTCCAGTATGGCTTCACCTTCGATGAAATCGTCAACGAAGATGACACCACCATGGTCAAGAACGGCGTCCAGCTGTTGATCGATTCCATGAGCTACCAGTACCTGGTCGGCGCGGAAATCGACTACAAGGATGACCTGGAAGGCGCGCAATTCGTGATTAAAAACCCTACCGCGACTTCCACCTGCGGTTGCGGTTCCTCGTTCTCGGTATAAAGTAGTTTTATCGGAATGTAAAAATAGCGGATCATCGATCCGCTATTTGTGTTTCTGTGCCCGCTTAGCGCGGATACAGCGCGCCCAATACCCTCAGCCCCTGCGCTCCCGTCACGGCCGGCAAGTTACCCGGCTTGCGCTGCGTAAAACGCCAGGCCAGCCACGCAAAGGCCAGCGCCTCGACCTGGCTGGGCGCCACGCCCAGCGCTGCCGTCGATTCCACCGCCATGCCCGGTAATGCACGGGCCAGCGCCGCCATCAGGCTGGCGTTCTGCGCGCCGCCGCCACACACGTACACGGTTTCCGCCCGCGCCCCGTCGCGCGCGATGGCGTGCGCCAGGCTGGCGGCCGTCAGCTGCGTCAGGGTCGCCTGCACGTCGGCCGGATTGGCTTGCGCATAGTTGCTCAGCTTGCCCTGCAGCCAGTCGGCATGGAACAGGTCGCGTCCCGTGCTTTTCGGCGCCGGCAAGTCAAAATACGGTTCATCGAGCAAATCTGCCAGCAGCGCGGGGATGACCTGGCCTGTCTCGGCCCAGGCGCCGTTGGCGTCATAGGGTTGGCCCAGGTGCCGCAAGACCCAGCCATCCATCAGCGCATTGCCCGGCCCCGTATCGTAGCCCGTCACCGTGCCGTCCGCGTGCAGTACGCTGATATTGCTGATGCCGCCGATATTGGCCAGCACGCGCGTGTGGCCGGGCAGATTGAAAATGGCCTGGTGAAAAGCGGGCACCAGCGGCGCGCCCTGGCCGCCGGCCGCCACGTCGCGGCTGCGCAAGTCGGCGATGACGTCGATGCCCGCCAGTTCAGCCAGCAGGGCAGGGTTGTTCAACTGGCGCGTAAAGCCCAGCTCGGGTCGGTGGCGGATGGTCTGGCCATGCGCGCCGATGGCGGCAACGGCGTCCGGGCCGATGCCCGCTTTGCTCAAGAGCATGGCGACGCAATCGGCGTAATGGCGTACCAGTTGATTGGCCGCCAGCGCTTCGCGTTCGATTTCATTCTGGCCAGCACTTTGCAAGGCCATCAGGTCGGCGCGCAGGCTGGCGGGGAAGGGAATGTAGGCGTCGCCCAGGCTGCGCGTGCCGCCATCGTCGGAAAAGTCGACCAGCGCGCCATCGACGCCATCGAGGCTGGTGCCCGACATCAAACCGATATACAGCATGGGGTACTCCTTGAGTGCTCAGTGGTGGGATGCATTGTGCCGTATTTGTGCCGTACGCAAAAGCGCGCGGGGAAAAACAAAGGCACCGGCCATCTGCATGGGCGGTGCCTTTATATATTGCCCGAAGGCAGTGTTGCTTAGCGCGAAGCCAGTGCCGTGTCGTTCGGACGCAGCAGGGTGAAGCGGTGCATCATGTCAGCCGACACCATGCGGAAGCGGCTCAGCTCGGCGGCCGTCAATGGCGCCTGTGCTTGTACGTTCAGCTTGCTTGGGTCTTGTGCCACGCCGCCGACGCGGAATTCATAGTGCAAATGCGCGCCCGTGGACCAGCCGGTGGTGCCGACGTAGCCGATCACATCGCCCTGGCTGACTTTTTGACCTTTTTTCAGGCCCGAAGCGAAGCGGCTCATGTGGGCGTAGGCGGTGCTGTAGTTGGCCCAGTGTTTCAGGACGACAACATTGCCATAGCCGTTTTGGCTGCCGACGGAATCGACCACGCCATCGCCCGAAGCGCGGATAGGTGTACCGGTTGCTGCAGCGAAATCGATGCCCTTGTGCGCTTTCCAGTTGCCGGAAATCGGGTGTACGCGCATGGAGAAGCCGGACGAGATACGGGAAAATTCGAGGGGGGATTTCAGGAAGGCTTTTTTGAGGGACTTGCCGTCGAAACTGTAGTAACCGCCGCCTTGCTTGCTGGCTGGGTCTTCGAACCAAACGGACTGGTAAGTCGTGCCGCGGTTGGTGAATTCACCGGCCAGGATGCGGCCCGCTCGGACAAATTCGCCATCTTGCCAGAATGTTTCGTAGACAACATTAAACGAGTCGCCGCGTTTCAGGTCGGAGCGGAAGTCGATATTGGTGGAGAACATTTCCACGATTTGCGCGGAAATCGAGTCTGGCAGGCGGGTGCCGTCCAGGCTGGAGTCGGTGGCGGCGAACAGGGTGGAGGTAATCTTGCGCGCGTGCATTTCAACGCGGCGTTCCAGCTGGGCTGCCACTTCCTTGGCCACGAACTTGTCGCCCTTGCGGGTGATCAGGATGTTCTTGACCGATTTGTCCGTGCCGTCGACGAGGGTGGCGCGCATCCAGTTGAGGTCGCCGTTTTCGGTGGTTTGCGCTTGTACGCGCTTGCCCGATTTCAGCAACATCACGCCGCGCGCGATCTTGTCGGTTTTGATGAAATTGGCGGCCGCCTGATCATCCACGCCGAGACGGGTCAGCAGGGTGGCGAGGGTATCGCCAGCGCGGACTTTTTCTTCGTGGGTGAAATTCTGGTCTACCTGTTCCATCGCGGAAATTTGCGAGGCGATGTCCGGCATTTCCAGGTTCTGGGCGATGGACGTGACGGGCAGGTCCGATGCGTCCGGCGCCATGGGCGACACAGCGACCGCGCCGAAGGCGGCCACGGCGAGCAGCACCGCGGACGCACCAATAATGCGTGCCTTGCGGGTCGTCGTCAGCTGTGTGTACAGGCGTGAGCCTGTGATTTTATGTATAGGGTTCATGCAATCAGTTAAAATTTGCCCTTGAACGTGACCTGAGCTAGCGCTCTTTGTTATTGTTATTTTGATTCGTTTTCATACGGCAAGATTGATGGGATCGAGCATTATAGCAAACTCCGCAAACCTACTACCATTTTGAGATCTACAGTCAAATTTTATGGAAATCAACACCACCGCATCGCCTACAAAGGCTAACGCCGCTCAGACCGCGCTTCCGCTGTCTGACAGAGTACAAGAAGCCCTCGCGATTACCAAGCGTGGCGTCGACGAACTATTGATCGAAAGCGAATTTGCGCAAAAATTAGCACGCTCCGAGAAAACCGGTGTTCCGCTGCGCATCAAACTGGGCCTGGACCCGACCGCACCCGACTTGCACCTGGGCCACACTGTCGTGCTGAACAAGATGCGCCAGCTGCAAAACCTCGGCCATCAAGTCATTTTCCTCATTGGCGACTTCACGTCCATGATCGGCGACCCTTCGGGCCGCAACGTCACGCGCCCGCCGCTGACCAAGGAACAGATCGAGATTAACGCGATGACGTATTTCGCGCAAGCATCTTTAGTACTGGACGCCAGCAAGACGGAAATCCGCTATAACTCCGAGTGGTGCGATCCGCTGGGCGCGCGCGGCATCATCCAGCTCGCTTCCCACTACACGGTGGCGCGCATGATCGAGCGCGACGACTTCACCAAGCGCTTCCAGGGCGGCATTCCTATTTCCGTGCATGAATTCCTGTACCCGCTGATGCAGGGCTATGACTCGGTGGCCCTGAAATCGGACCTGGAACTGGGCGGCACGGACCAGAAGTTCAACCTGCTGGTGGGCCGCGAACTGCAAAAGCAGTACGGACAGGAGCAGCAGTGTATTTTGACCATGCCGCTGCTGGAAGGTTTGGACGGCGTGGAAAAAATGTCCAAGTCGAAGAACAACTACATCGGCATCACGGAACCGGGCAACACCATGTTCGCCAAGCTGATGAGCATTTCCGACGTCATGATGTGGCGCTACTACGAGCTGCTGTCGTGGCGCTCGATCGACGAGCTGGCGCAGCTGAAGCGCGAAGTCGAGGAAGGCCGCAATCCGCGCGACGCCAAGGTTGCACTGGCGCAAGAGATCGTTGCCCGCTTCCATTCGCAGCAGGCGGCCGAAGATGCGCTGGCGGACTTCGTCAACCGCTCGAAAGGCGGCATTCCCGACGATATTCCGGAAGTGAGCCTGGCTGGCGCGCCGCTGGGCATCCCGCAATTGCTCAAGCAAGCCGGTCTGTGCCCATCCACGTCGGAAGCCATGCGCAAGATCGACCAGGGCGGCGTGCGCATCGATGGCACCGTCATCAGCGACAAGGGCTTGCAAGTGGAAGCCGGCCAGTTCGTGTTGCAAGTTGGCAAGCGCAGCTTTGCGCGCGTCACCTTGACGGCATGATCGCGCTGCTGCAGCGCGTCACGCAAGCCAAGGTGGATGTCGCCGGCGCCACCATCGGCGCCATCGACGCCGGGCTGATGGTGCTCGTGTGCGCCGAGCGGGGCGATACGGAGAAGGAAGCGGACGCCCTGCTGGCCAAGCTGCTCGGCTACCGCGTGTTTGCCGACGAGGCGGGCAAGATGAACCGCAGCGTGACGGACGTGGCCGGCG